>NZ_AP042437.1:2252500-2325046 GCF_055381335.1 Thermosyntropha tengcongensis | reverse complement strand
TGCCATTTGGTGCACTAGCCGGGAAGTTAAGCCGTATATGGAAGGTTTTTTGGTCTCCCTCAGCGGTAGCAGTAGAAGGACTGGCCAGCATGTTTATAGCAGTAGTACCTGCTGATACATATGTAGAAGAGCTGGTCTCTTTGAATTGCAGAACAGATGCAGGCTGGCTTGTAGGGCCTGTAAAAGCTGCTCCGGTTAAAGTAAGCTGATAACTACCATTACCGCTGGTAGTCGCAGTAAGGGTTTGCGGGTCAGTCGCAACCCCAGGAACTACATTGTCAAAATTCATAGTGGTTGGGCTAAGTACCAGGTTTAATACCGACTGCACATTGGCGGTTACCGCCAGAGTAGCAGCCTGCACTATTCCCGCCGTTGATAAAAGCAAACCCAGAACCATAAAAACAGCAACTATTTGCTTCATCTTCTTCACCCCTTTTTCACCCCCTTCCCTCTGGTTATAATCTATAAAAAATCTTTAATCCCGGTATTTAATCTTCTCTTCCGCCTCTCTAAGCCGTCTTTTCAGGTTGCCAATATAAAGGAATAGTGCTACGACAATTCCCGCCACAACAAACAAAACTCCCAGCAATGTGAGAAGAGGAATTACTATAAAGGAAAATCTGTTTTTTTCAAAATTCTCCCCATCGTGGGTTAATTTCATTTCTCCTTCGAAATAACCTATTACAGGGGCCTCCTCCCATTTCACAAGCATGGTCCTGTTTTGTCCTGGCAGTACATTAAACCTGGGGATGTCAAGCTTCGTTTTTTGGTTTCTCAAGACATCTTTGATAACAACATCCCCTGTCACTTCCAGATGGACATTTCCGGTATTGGTTAAAACAATCGTAAAAACAGGTGCGGAGAAATGACAAAATTTTGTGCCTGCCTTTTCTATCCGCCAGCCTTTTTGAAGGTTGAGATTGCCCTGCGGGTCGGTAACCTTGACATAAACTAAAGCGCGGATCTCAGAAGCAATATTTATCCCGGTAGCCTGTTTTTTCTGCTGCTTTAAAACCGGTATAAATTTAGCACTAAAATATGTTACATGTTCACCTTGTTCAGCATTTTCCGGTATATCAAAACGGACCTTTACCTTTCCTTCTCCTCCTGGAGCAACCTTTTCCGGAGTGCTGACAACTGTTGCCCATTTCATAGGCGACCAGCGGATATCCGGATTTGTTATTCTCTCCCATTTATTATCTTTCAATCTATAATCCTGAACATAAACTTCCAGTCCCATTTCATCAGAACTATTATTTCTTACTTCAAATTCCTGCTCAAAATACTCTCCGGGCTTGACAGTCTTATCAACTATAGTAGGCCCCAAGCTTACTCCATTCAATTCTACCGCTCGAACAGGCAGCACTAACAAAAACAAAACCATCAAATTTAAGGCAATAATTGCTGTAAGACGATAATTTTTCATTGCAAAATCCTCCTGGTTCAATTAAATAACTTATAGTTATCGCTTTTATTTCATATACTTAATTTTTTCTCCTTTTATGTCTAAATTTCGTGTATTCATGAATACATTAAAGAATTTTTATTATAACTAGAAATAATTATTTTTAAATTTTATAATTTTAGCAAGTTTTTTTAATAGTAAACAAATCCTATATTTTTAAATAATTTTTTTGCCAGTTAAAAATAGCCAGCATTTCCATAACGATAAGCAAAAATTTTAATAAAAAAAACAGCAGGCATCTAATTCCTGCCTGCTTATACATTAAAAAGCAATAAAATATTAATAAACTTTTCCGCTAAAAAATACGTACTAAAAATCGTGGCTGTAACAACACAGGGAGCAAGAAAACTACCCGCTGCCTTTCTATCCCTTATTCCATCCCCTTATAAGTTATGCACACCTCTCTGGTGCGGCTATCCCAGCCTACCTCACACCCCAGGCTTTCAGCAATAAAACGCAGCGGCATCATGGTGCGCCCGGGAGGCATAATTACAGGAGTTACCCGGGGATTTTCCGGGTCTATCAATTTATTAACCCCGTTTACCCGGGCAGTATTCCTATCTATCCACAGTTCCAGCAGCTCTTCCCCCCTTTTGATGGCAACCTTCTTCTCACCAGGGTCCCAGCTCACCCTGGCCCCTAAAGGCTCAGCAACATAGCGAATAGGCAGGAGGGTTCGACTGTTCAGTATTACGGGAGCTGTATCCAGGGTTGATTCCAAATCATCCACATAATACCTCCGGCTGTCAATATAAAAACGCATAACAATGGCCTTTTTTACTGATGAAGGTTTTTTGCCTTCTTCATCCTCTTTTATCTCTGCATCGCCAGGAGTATTTGTCTCAGAAAGAGTTTTGGCCCCGGCAATATTGGAATATCCAGAATCTCCAGCACTGTTCCTTGCCTTAACCCGGAAATAATACCCGGTTCCCGGGTTTAGCCCGGTATTCTTATAAGCGACCGTATCGGCAGATAAAACTTCTATTTCCGCAAAACCCCGGTCCGGATAAAGGGAACGTTCCACTATAAATGATGTTTCATCTGATGCATTATCCAGCCAGTCAAGATAAATAGCATCTTTCCCATAAGGAGTGGCCACAAGATGAGAAGGTCCTTGAGGAGGGACAGGGAGAACCATCTCGCTTAAAGTGGTAGCCCCGGCTGTATTGCTGGTGCTTGATGAGTAGTGATCATTAAATCCATAAACTTTGAAAAAATATTCTGTATTAGGGCTCAGGCCCTCCACAACATAAGAGGTAGTATCAGCCCCTACCCGGGCAATCTCCGTCAATGTTCCGCCGCTTCCCACCTGCAAAATGGCAAATCCGGTCTCTTTGCTGGAGTTGTCATTCCAGGCAAGCTTGATAGAAGTGCTGGACAGGGGCTGGGCTGTAAGATTGCCAGGAGGGAAAATATAATAGGGGTTTGCAATGCGAACGGAATCTGAAATATTGTAGTAGTAGCGAAGGACCAGAGCAGGGGGAATCCCTTCCCAGGAAGACCTGCATATTACCAGTTTCAAGGCAGCGTCAACATACTGTCCTGTCGGCATCGGCACCTGCCAGAGATAGGTCCCTGGATTGCCTGAAACTTTATCGATTAAATTCCAGGAAACGCCTCCATCATCTGAATAATAAACAGCAACCTGGGCAATAGAGCCAGCAGCATCCCATTTTATAGTGTACTGCTGTCCTCCAAGCAAAGCTACCCCGCTTCCGCTGGGTTTTATAAACTGAATGCTGGTATCAAGCTGAGCCAGATCAGCAGCCTGCACTGAAGGGGGTTTGAACATTCCTGCAGCTGCTATTACCATCCAGAACAAAACAGATGTCCACAAAAATACCCTGCTTTTTTTCATAATAAATATCCTCCTTATACTGCCCAAGTTAATCAGGCAGTTTTCAAGTATAGGTTCATCTTACCACAGATGTAATATTCTCACAAACGTAATTCTTCATTCTGCCAGCAGGTTGACTGCCTGTTTCCTCCAGAGATAAAGCATTTACCAAAAAAGCACCTGGCAAAAATGCAGAAAAAAGATAACAAAGAAAGGGCATGGAGATATTTTTGACTCCTTTCTGGTACATAAGAGATAAGGTATTCTTTATTTTTTATCCAGCACAAAAACCAAAATCACTCGCCAGAAATTTTCCTGGATTTGAAAAACCAGCTCCCCAGGCAGCCGTATTCTAAATATTTTTAAATTTAATTCTTTATAATATACAATCCTTAATATTAACCCATAAGTAATATTCATGAGCGTTAAAAAAATATCTAATTGCAAAATTTGCTAAAATTTAAATCTGTTTGTTGACATCTATTGTGAAAGTTATTACAATATCAATTGTAAGGTTTGCAGTGGCTTTTCCCCACATGCATTCAACCATATACACTTTCTAATTCCCCCCCCCCGAGATCAGACATCACTTGAGCGGATAAGTGGTGTCTGTTATTTTTTTTATTTGCCGGCTACAGGCGATTAGCTCCTATATATTCCCTGATGTCCTGCATAAGCTTCTCTTTAAGCAGGAAAACCATTCCCTCTTTTTTATACTGTGCCCCTTCCAGTTCGCCAACCGCGACTATTCCCCGCAGGCTGTTGGTGAGGAACACCTCATCGGCTTTTTTTAATTCTTCCAGCCCGAATTTTCCTTTCTCTATCCTGATATTTTCCCGGCTTATGATAGCAAGGACTTTTTTTCTGCCTATCCCTGGCAAAAGGCCGCATTCCACAGAGGGAGTGTAAACAGTATCTCCCTTTACCCAGAAGATATTGCAGCGCGAAGTCTCGCACACCTCCCCTTTTTCATTGAGGAAAAGGGCATCATAACAGCCTTTCTTTGCAGCCTCTTCATGAGCCAGGATATTCTCCCAGTAATTAAGGCTTTTTATCTTTAACAAAGGATTTCCGGAATGCCGGCCAAAAGAAGCCAGAGCTATCCTTACCGGAGGCACTTCTTCAAGAGCCATCTTTTCTCCAGCAATAAAGACTCTAGAATCTTCTCCTTCCTGGAAAACTACTATCCGCAAAACTCCCCGGCTTATCCCGTTCATAAAAGGTATAAGCCGGGATGCCTTGACTACCGGTTCTTCGGGAAATGCGGGAAAAGAAAAAGTATTCGCAAAGCTTTTAAGCCTTTCTATATGCTCATCCAGCCATAAGGGAACCCCTTCCTCTATGCGGGTAGTAGTAAAAAATCCCTGTCCATAACGAAAAGCAGGGGTATTTATATTGAAGACCGCTTCCTCTTCCGGCATCACCTTGCCGTTAAACCAGACAAACACTCCGGTTTACCTCCTCTCTGGTCAAAACCAGCGACTTGGTCTTGTGCCAGGTTTCTTCATATTCCATTTCCGGATCAGAATCAATGGTAAGTCCGCCTCCTGCCTGATAATACCCCTGGCCGTTTTTTATCACCATAGTCCTTATCGCTATATTAAGGTCGCAGTTGCCCCGGTAATCTATATAACCTATAGAGCCAGTATAAACTCCCCGGCATACCGGTTCCAGCTCTTCAATTATCTCCATAGACCTTATCTTGGGAGCACCCGTTATAGAACCGCCCGGAAAAGTGGCCCGCAGAATCTCCTCATAAGTTATCCCCGGCTTTAACCTGCCGGTAACTATGGAATCCAGGTGGAAAATGGTCGCATAATCTTTTATGCGGAACAATTCCGGAACCTTTACCGTCCCCGGACGGCTTATCCTGCCCAGGTCATTGCGTTCCAGATCAACTATCATCAAAAGTTCAGCCCTGTCTTTTATGCTTTCTTCCAGTTCTTTTCTCATCCTCATATCTTCTTCCGTATTCCTGCCGCGCGGCCGGGTCCCTTTTATAGGCCTGGTTTCTATATAGTCATCCTTAATCAGGATAAACCTTTCCGGAGATATAGACAGCACCTCAAATTCTTCATAGCTTAAAAAAGCGGCAAAAGGAGCCGGGCTTATCCTTCTTATTACATCATATATATAGCGGGTGTTCCCTTTTACTTCAAACTGGAAGCGCTGACTCAAGTTTACCTGGTAAATATCCCCCTGCCTTATATAATCGCGCACCTTTTCAATAGCCTTAACATAATCTTCCCTTGAAAAATTGGCTATAAGCTCCCCTATATAAGCCCCTTCGGCAAAAGGATTTTCTATCCCGTCCAGCTCTTCTACCTCCTCCTGCATGCGATTCAGCTTTTTTACATCATATCCGGCTATCCACAAACTTTTATTCCGGTGGTCTTCCACCAAAAAAGTATCATAAACCCCCCAGTACTGGTCATAAACCCCTACATCATCAATATTCTTGACTGGCAGCCTTTCTATCATGTTCTTGAGGTCATAGGAAAAATACCCTACTATTCCTCCAGCAAAAGGAAAAGGGGAACTTTCCGCACGCAAATGTTTATTGGCAGCTAAAACCTTATCCACAAAGCAAAGCGGATTTCCCTTAACCTTTTTAAAAGAGCCTCCTTCACTGTATTCGATAACCTCCCCCTTGCTGCGCACCATCATGCACGGATTATAGCCCATAAAAGAGTATCTTCCCACATCATCGTCCCGCAGGCTGCTGTCCAAAAAAAAGCTGTCCTTTCTGTTCAAACGGGCATAAAGCCCCCATAAATCACATTTGAGGTTAAGCCTTCTCAGATACAAGAGAATTCCTCCTTCTAAATTTTATTCGGAAATAAAAAACCAGCACATACTAAGTATGTGCTGGTTCGCATCCCAGCTATTAGCGTCCATTGATACTTTTTTAATTTTTCACTACAATTATATTGTTTTTTAAGGTATCTTACAAGTAAGCAAAGGAGGGAAATTTTTTATGATACTCATGATTGATAATTATGACTCATTTACCTATAACCTGGTACAATATCTACAGGAACTTAAACAGGAAGTAATCGTCAAGCGCAATGATGAAATAACCCTGGAAGAAATAATAGAGCTGGACCCTGACCATATATTTATATCTCCCGGCCCCTGTACCCCCAATGAATCAGGGGTAAGCCTTAAAGTGATACAGGAACTCTCCGGGAAGATTCCCATTTTCGGTATATGTCTGGGGCATCAGGCTATCGGCCAGGTTTTCGGAGCCAAAATAGTCGTCAACTGGAGGCAGATGCACGGCAAAACTTCCCCCGTATACCATGACGGCAAAGGGGTTTTTACGGGCCTTCCCAATCCCCTAACCGTGGTACGCTACCACTCCCTGGTCATAGACCCGGAAAGCGTACCGGAAGACCTTATTGTAACCGCCCGCACCGAAGAAGGGGAAATTATGGGAATAAGGCATAAAAGCCTGCCGGTAGAAGGGGTACAGTTTCATCCCGAATCTATCCTTTCCCAGGCCGGGCACCAGATGCTCAACAATTTTATAACCATCTATACCAAAAAACAACCAGGCTAATACAAGGCAAAGCGAGGAGTAGACGATGGAGTTTAAAACTGAATTCGATACCATGGAAAAAATCTACCAGGATATGTGCCATAAAGCAACTAATCCCAAAAATTTTTTCTTTACTTCCAGATACGCCACCCTGCGCTCCATGGTAAAAGAAGTAGGGCAAACCGGGGAAAAAACCCTGAACAATTATATAGATGTCCTTATGGGGGAAAAAGATTTGCCCCATTTTTCTCAGGTAAAACTTTACATGTGCTATCCTGAACGCTACCTTAAAACCAAAAAAGACAAGCCTCTCTCTCCAGAAAAAAAGGAAAAAATAAGAACCATGCTGGAACAAACTGCCGCTTTAGGCCTTATCGTCCATCTGTTCCTGGTAGCTGAACCCTGCCGGGAAAAAAACTTTTCTTCCATAAACATGGAAGAAGTAGAAAAAGAATGGTCAAAAAGGATTTTAAGAACCGACCGGGTGTTAAAACAGTACAATATCGGGGTACGCAAAATGCCAGGCAAAATATTTGACGCCTTTTATAAAGAATATATTGAACCTTTTATTACCGGGGAACTTAACATAAGCGGCTTTTTGAAAAAGAAAAAACACTACGACTTTTTCCACAGGCTCTTTTTCAGCGGGGCTTTACTGGGCCTGGAGATAGATTTTGCCTGCCGTATGCTGAACAAATAGCCAAAAAGCGGGGATGCCCCGCTTTTTGTTATAATTCCACCTTATTGTTGTATACCAGAACTGCCAGAACAAAAACGATTAAAGCTTCTGCCGCTATAATAGTAAAAGCCCAGGAAAAAAGGTTAATCAATATCTGGCCAGGCTCCAAAAATCCTATCCCCCTTAAGGAAAAAATGTCCACTATGACCATATCCACCTTCTTAAAAAGCCACCACAGGGCTACAAACACCAGAGCAGTAACCCCTCCTTTTAAACGGGTAAAAAGGCTTCCTATCAGCTGGCTCAAGAAACTCAAGCTTATCACATAAGCCAGAAAAGCCAAGCCTATCAGATAGATGCACACATAAAAATCCCAGGGCAGCCACTTTTCCCCCAGTTTTAACATTTCCCCAAAATCTGGCATCATATGAAATCCCAGGAAAATCCCGCTTATCCCTACCGCCAGGGTGCCCACCACATACTGGGTAAGCAGAGCCAGCAGCTTGCTTCCCAGTACCATCCCCCCTTTAACAGGCAGAGAAAGGGTTAAATATATAGTATTGTTTTGCCACTCCCCGTTTAAAATGCGAAAAGAAGATATAACCGGCATAAGCATTGCCAGGCCCCCCATCAGCACAACTGGGAAAAAGATATATCCAAAAGAAGCAGCATCTCCGCTGCGGCTGAAAACAAATATACTTGATAAAACGACAAGCCCCAGGGTAACCCCTGTATCAGTAGCCAGACACCTCATTTCTTTTATGTAGAGACTTTTAAGCATCCCTGCCTTAGTCACCCTTCATCAACTCCTTCATTATTTCTGCCAGCGACATCCCCCGCTCCTGTCTCGCTTCTTCTGCGTCCTGCTTTAACACTATCTTCCCTCTCTTTATAAAAGCAACCTCATCTACCAGATTCTCAACCTCCCCGATCTCATGGGTAGAAATGATAATAGTCTGTTCTCCTTCCCGATAGTCCCGAATGAGGGTATTAATTATCTCTTCCCGGCTTAAAATATCTATGCCGGAAAGCGGTTCATCCAGCAGAAGATAAGAAGAGTTCCTGGCTACCGCCAGCAGCAGCTTGGCTTTAGCCCTCTGGCCTTTAGAAATCTTGCTCACCTTCATATCCGGTTCCAGGTTTAAAAACCGGAGAAGCTCCTGGTATTTATTATCATCCCAATCCGCGTAAAACCCTCTTATAAAACCCGCCGCTTCCCCTATTGTCATCCAGGGATAAAGATAGTCGACTTCCGGCAGATAAGCTATTTTATCCTTAACCTCCTGAGGTTTTTTCCCATCTACTTCTACCTTCCCCCTGTCCGGCCGGCTGATGCCAGCTATCATTTTAAGGGTGGTTGACTTGCCTGCTCCATTGGGCCCAAAAATCCCTATTATCCTGCCTTTCTGAAAACTTACCGTAACATTATCCAGAGCTGTAATCTTTCCATACTGTTTGCTGACCTGGTTAAACTGAATCACGCTTGTTCCCCTCCTCTTTCCAGAAATCTCTCGACCAGCAGCCTTATTTCATTATCGCCAAAACCCAGTTCTCCCATTTCCCGGATAAAGTTCTCTATAAGCTCTTTTGCCATTTCTTCCTTCACAGCTGTCAGCATCTCCTCACCTGCCTTAACAAAAGTCCCCTGCCCTCTCAAAGTCTCCACCAGGCCCATATTTTCCATCTCCCGGTAAGCCCTCTGCACAGTATTGGGATTTACCTTCGTCATCTGGGCATATTCCCTTTGGGAAGGAATTTTATCCCCTGCTTTCAGCTCTCCTCTTATCATCCTGCGTTTAAAATCTTCAATAATCTGCAGGTATATCGGCCGGTCAGCAGCAAACGGCATCTCTTCACCTCCTACCTAGTGTACTAGTTTTATAGTACACTAGGTATATAATATTGTCAAGTTCTCATCTGTTTACAAAAAAAGATATAAGAAGCTTTAAAAGCCCTTATACCTATTAAAACCTCTGTTCTTTAAAGATTAAAATTACCCCAAAAACCTGCGCCGGTGAGCAGTCAAAAGTATCGCCTCCTTTACGCGCTCCGGGTTTTCCTGCTTCATTGCCTGTATCGCAAACCTTTCTTTTTTCACTGACATCCTCATCTATCGCTGGTTCTGCAATTTAAAATCAAAGATGATAAATTAACGCGGTTTGTGTTTCTTCCCCGCATTTTCAAAATTTAATGCTTTTAAAACCTATTTATCCTGTTTCAAACAATACCTCAAATCAGTCACCTGTTTTTGTTAAAAAAAGCAACAGCTCCTTTCAGGCTGCTGCTGTAATTTTTTACTTAATATCTTACCTAAAGCTAATTAATAAAGAGGATTAATCTCTACCGGAAAACCTGCATTCTTTATTTGAAGAGCATCCTTTTCTAAATCCCGGCTCAATTTTTCATAATCTCCTTTTGCTGTCACCCTTACTGGACCGAGATAGTTTTTAGCACATAAATCTTCTGGTTTTTTCAGTTTTATCCATTTATTGTCCACCTTTACTTCCATAGTTATATCCACAGCATCCCTTTCTTTAAGCTCATCTTCCAGTATCTCCAGGTCCTTTGAATGCAGAATAAAAGAAGATGAAGGATGTTCTCCAATAACTATTTCTATCCCTTCAGGTTCGTCCTTTTTCTCTCTATTAACCTGCTCCGTTTTCTTGCCACATCCCGTTCCCAGCATCAACGAAAAAATAAACATCCCGGTCAAAAATACATGATAAATTTTCATATTCAGCCTGGTTCACATACCTCCTCCCCCTTTTTTCCCATTACTTAATTTTTATGGTAATGCTGCTGTATTTTTTTTTGTCAATCCAAGTTAACTTATCTAAAATATCCTCCCATTTTAAAACAAAAACAGCCCGAAGATTTATCACCCCCCAGGCTGTTTTTATCCACAGCAGTTTTTAAAAAAGGCTACTTTTCTTTTTCCTCCTCACGGCTTATATATTCCCTTATTATCATCCTTACCAGGGCACTGCGGGAAATCTGTTTTTCCCGGGCCAGACGCTTTATATCCTCAACCTGCTTTTTGGTCAAATAGAAAGTGGCATGTTCGAATTTGTCGGTGGCCATTTTAACCTCCCCTCTTTCTACCCTCCGGCAAAATCTATGCTTTGTGGATATTATATGTAAATAATGCCTTTTCTGTTACTGTCCCTATCCTGCAAGATTTGCCTTAAGTTCAGCCAGCTTTCCCTGCATGGTTCTTCTTCCTGTGCGTATTATTTTCCCTGCCTTATCTATATCCCCTAAGCCTATTTCCGGAAGCGGGGGAGATAATACCAGGTCAGAATAATACTCCAGAACATCACCGGAAGTCTCATAAACCAGGATGCTTAAAGTCCTCTTTATTATCTGCTCAATGCCTTTAACCGGTGTATCATACAGTGCATGCCCCAAATTTACGGATAAAACATATTCTGCCCCCATCTGTTTTAGCGCTGCACATGGGACTATTTCCCGGATTCCTCCGTCTACCATCTGTATGCCATTAAATTTTGCCGGAACAAAGGTTACCGGTATAGATATGCTGGCCCTCACCGCTTCACTGAGATATGCTTTTCTTATTACGGTTACCCCTTTATCTGCGCCTTTCAAATCCCGATTGGTAAAAATAACTTCCCTTCCGCTGTCGATATCACAGGCCACTATAGCTACCGGCATAACCGCATCATCCAGGGTCCTCCCCCCGGTCAGCTTATATACCATTTTCTCTATCTTATCTCCCTTTATGAATCCGCTCAGAGGGGCCTTAAATTTGGGAATATATAAAGAAAAAACATACTTCAGCAATCCCTTAAAGTCATAATCCAGATAATCCTTTTTGTCCAGATTCAGCACCAATTTTTCCATGGCATAAGGAGAAACTCCGGCAGCCAGAAGAGCGGCTATTATGCTTCCAGCACTGGTTCCTGCCACCATGGAAACCGGAATCTTATTTTCATATAAAATCTGTAATATCCCTATATGGGCTAAACCCTTAAGCCCTCCTCCTCCCAGAGCTATACCCAGCCTTTTCACATTTTCCCCTCTCTTTTCCCTTAAGCCAGCCTCCGGCCAGGCTATCTAGATTCAGCGGTTGCACTTCCTCACCATAAAATTGGTGACTTTCCTAACCGTACTCCGGTTATTTTCCAGGAGTTCCTCCCAGAACTTGCGGTATTCTTCCGCTTCTGTATTCTCATTAAAAACAACCATCTTCTTTTCCATCTCTTTCATCATGCTTACTACTTCCTCCAGCTTTATCCGCATACGGTTTTTTTCTTCCCGGCTTATTTTAACCGATGACAATTTTATCCCTCCTTTCTCTCCTGGCAAAATAAATGCCCGGCTTGATTTCCGGGCATAACTTCTATTCAAAGCTTATTTTACAAAGTAGTCTTCGGGCTCAATTTCTCCATATACTATTACATCGTGCATTTTGCCGAGCTTATTGATAATGTCTACATATACCTTCAATCCTATGCAGGTTCCCGCTACCGGAGTGGTCAAATTGCAGGGATTGCTCGGGTCTTCGCAGCTCCCTTTAATCTCGAAATCAAATGACCAGTTCTTGAGGATGACTTCTGACTGTTCAATTTCTTCCCGGAATTCTTCCATGGTAAGGGGCGGGTCAAATTCATCCAGTTCTATATTCTGTTCATATCTGTCATTAACCGTTATTATTTGATATTCGCCATCTACTATGACAAACATTATTACTTCATAGTCAATAACCATTCTTACCCGGTGGAAAAGGATTTCTGAGGAGGCATTTATAACTTTAACCTTTATATCTTCTACGGCACATATTTTTCCTCCCACCTGCTCTTCAGGTACACAAAAAGACGTATCCAAAATCTGCACCTGTTTGGCTACATATTTTGCTTTTATGACCCTGGCCCACAAATCAAGCATGCAGCCTTCCGGAAATTCACACTTAAGCCCATCACGACTCATGTACTTTCCCCTCCTTATTATCTGCCCTTCCTGCTTTACGCAGTTTTTAAAACTTCTTTCTAGATTTCTAGGATATACTATGAAACCTTAAGGCAAAGTGTTACTCTTTAAGGGAGGGAAAATATTTTTACCGGCTCATTACATGCTCACATTCTACAAAAGGAGCACAGAAGATTTTAAACCCCAGGCTCCTTGCTTCCTCACAAAAGCCTATATCTTCAGCTCCATATATATCCGAATACCTTGCTCCCCTTTCTATTACCCTCCTGTGGATAAGGCAGGCAGCACCGGTTACATCAACCTCCAAAATCTTCTCCCGGGGAAAATCCTTTATATGCACATACCTGCCGTTTCCAGCTTTCCTCAAGATATTAAAAATCTTCCCATCTTTAAGCAATTCTCCATTGGGAACCAGAGCGGAAATTATGTCACATCCATGCTCGATAAGGCTGGACAGGGCATGAGGAGGAACAATGATATCACTATCCACCGAAAAAAGGTAGGAACATTCTGAAAGCACAAACTGATTAAGCAGAAGATTTCTCAAATAAGCCAGGTTTTTAAAACAGTACTCGCCTCTTTGTTCCCCCCGGGGATGATTAAAATTAACAACACATATCTTAACCGGGGAAAAAGCATTCCTGGCAAACTGATGAAGCAGGGTTTCTGTACCATCTGTCGAGTTATTGACAATAAAACAGTATTCACGGTCCTGGTGCGGATAATCCATAGCTTCCAGCGCTTCAAGATAGCGGGGCAAAATCCAGGCCCGGTTGCGCACCGGGCACCCTATCATCACTTTTATACCAGCCATAATCTATCACCGTCCCGTTCTGAAAGAAAACACCGGCCGGCTTATTATATTTATACGCAGGCTTCCCCTTATTAAAGGGCTTATAAGGCCTGTTCCGCCTAGCTCTTTTAAAGCGGCAAGCCTTAATTTCAAGCGGCGTCCAACTTTAAGCTTTCTTCCCGCGCCGTTTAAATTTGCAAAACCGCCGCTCAAATAAACAGGCTCATTAAAAGGGGTTTTAAGCAGTTCTTCATTTAATGCTGCTATATGCTCTGCCGTGATGGCTATATTATTTGCCGCTTGTTTTTTTTCAGCCAGCCTGGCTTCTATTATGCCTGCAATCTCTTCCGCCCTGGCCAGCCAGGAATTATTGCGGGCAGTTAAAAGCCTTCGGCTCCTTTTCTCCAAACTATCTTCTTTAAGTGCTTCCACAACCGCATGGATAAAACTTTCATGGCTATCTGCTGTATATATAAGTTCCCTGTATTTTTCCGCTTCCGGTATAGAAACAGAAACAATAGGCATGCCTACCGCCATGTACTCCCACATCTTTATAGGATTTACCGCTTCCACCATACTCGTACGCTTAAACGGAATTATTCCGACATCAAACATCTGGGCATAAGCGGGCAAATCCTTATAATCTTTGTAGCCCAACCAGTGAATATTAGCCTTTCTGGGTACTTGAGCGACATTATAGAGCGGCCCCACCATTACTATATTGTACTGTGGAAAAGCCTCTGCCAGTTTTTCTATAAGCTCTAAATCAACCCAGGTAGCTACTACTCCTATATAGCCAATAATAGGTCGCTTAATTCCTGCTATATCAGGAGGAATAGGAAGGTCAGTGCGGGAAAAATGTTCAAAATCGCATCCATTCGGCACCAGATAGGTAAATGGATTAATCTTTTGCGCCCTTAAAAAAAGCTTATCGGAAGTGGCAAGCACTATATCGGCAGTCTTCACTGCCTTTTCATAGTAGGGAAGCCAGCTCGCAAACTCCCCGCTTGGATCATCCACGCTGTCAAACACAACCAGAAAAGGGTTATACCTCCATATCATGTCCGCCTGGGCAGCTGAAGTATAATATACTACCGGCCTTATATTTTTAAGGTAAGCTTCAGGATTTACATTGTTAAAAAGGTACAAATTAGGCAGTACATTATCGATTCCCCTGCTAACCCGGCTCTGGGGACCTGGATTATTAAGATAAAAACAGTTTATTCCCAGGCGGGCAAAACTCTGCATCAAATGCTGCGGCCTCTGCACCAGGTAATAATAATCCAGAGTCGGCGGGTATAATATGCAATTGATATTTGCCATCAAAGTTCCCCCTGTTTTCTAAAATAACTGTCTTATTATCATATGCCTTTTCCGCACAATAAGTACCTTTTTACCATCCTGCCTGGCTCAAAGCTTCCAGAATGCGCACATGATAGGTATGCTTCCGGTAAACTTCCTCCTGCCCCCTTAAAGCTATTTTTTCCCGTTCCCGGTCATGTTCAAGATACCAGTTTACCAGTTCGAAAGTTTCCTGTGAGCTTTTAGTCCATACCAGATGATAGTGGTTTTTAAAAAAACATTCTATCGCTTTAGTCCACTGGGTAAGATAAAAACCCCCGCACCCTAAAACTTCAAAAGTGCGCATACTCATCATGGTAAGGGAATTATCCACCGAATGCAGCCCTACCACGATTTTAGCGCTGGCATAAGCAGAAGGGAGTTCTTCATACGGCATCATTCCCCCATAATATTGGGGAGGTATATAATAGGGCCGGCTGGTATCCAGCCACCACTCATTGCCGTATATCTTTATATCATAGTTGTTGTCTACCAGGGCCCTTATAATATCATTTATTCCCTTTAATCGGGCAGGATGGTAATCATAGTTGTTGCCCACAAAAATAATGTCGTGGCTGAATCTCTCTTTTTTCTCACCCCGGTAGTGAAAGCGGGGATGGCAGCCAAACATCAGGAGATAGGCGTTTATGCCTTTTTTTCTGTATTCTTCTATGCTTTCCAGACAGGGGGTAAAAACATGAGAAGACCTTTTAGCATAAGGCAGGGATAAGTGGTCAAAAGCTACCGGATCTTCGATAGCCCAGTACATATGGGGAATTTTCATCTCTTCCAGGAGGGGAAAAATTTTGGACATGCGGTTAATCCCACCGTCATTAAAAACATAGTCAGGCTTGAATTCTTTAAGATAGGGATAAAGAGAGTCTTCTCCATCTAAAAAAATCCACTTCACTTCATGTCCCAGATCCGAAAAAGCAGCCCCTATTCCATATTTAATAATAGGGGCGGTATTAACAAAAAGTATACGCAAAAAAATTCCCTCGCCCAAAAATATTTATCCTACTATATGCAAAATGCGGATGAAGATTTCTACAAATAATTCATTCACCTCTAAACATCTTTTTTATTCTGCGTCCTAAAGCAATTTCTCCCGGCATCATAGAAGCCTTTTTAGCAGGCCAAAAAATATCTCTGTTTTCCATTCGGCCATTATCCTGTTTTTCGGTCATCTTTTTATAATTATTTAGCTGTTCCTTAAGCTCGATATTACGCCGTTCCGCTTTTTTTATCCCCTGTTTAAGGCTTTTTATATCCTGTTCATACATAAAAAGCCTTTGTTTTAAATGATAGTTTTCCGCGCTCAGACGCTCTATTTTCCCCGCCATATCAGGATAAAAACACTCTTCCTGCCAATCATCCCCGTTTTCTTCCCCTGCTTCTGCAATCCTAACCTCCCGATAGGAAGTTATAAAAACAGTATATATAATGTGAATCCCGACATGGATTTCACCGCTTATTTCCTCACCCCGCACGGAAAAATCCAATATCTTTATATGAGCCTGTATCTCTTCTTCTTTTTTGCCCTCATAAGCGAAAGCACCCAAAGCTATATTATCATTGATAACCTCCTGCCAGGTTTTAAGCTGAATTCCATTTCCTCTTTCTACCAGGCATAAAATATCGGCTTTCATTTTTACCGCTATACTGGTACCATAAACACCTGCTTCATATTCCCTGAGCTTTATTTTTAAATCTTCTATCCTGTTTAATCCTTCTCCCAGCGGATAGGATTTGTCCAGGTTTATAACCCGGGGTTCATAAAGTTTTCCCATAATAACCGGAGCCCATATATACAGTTCTCCCTTCATCGTCATCCCTCAAAAACAGATTTTGCTACCATATTTATATTTAAAAACCTGCAGGCCTATGATTGCCAATAAAAAAGGCTGCCTTACAAAGCAGCCATTATTATATTTCCCGGTTATTCTATTTATTCATTCACCGCCGCTATCTTTATTTCCTCATTCTGCTTGCCGTAAACAAAAAGTTCAACAGTGGAAGTAAGGACATCTGCATAGCTGTACGATACCCTTCTTTCCACTTTTCGTTCACTGATTTTTACTACAAATATATTAGGGTATATGGATTCTAAAACTCCCTCTCGTTCTACAATGCGGTTTCTTCCCTTATTGGCCTTTAACTTCACCCTGCTTCCCACAAAAGACTCCAGGTCTTTCCTTATATCTGCCAAAGCCCTGGGAGAACTCACATTATCACCTTCTTTTATTTTTTTAATCGTAATAATTGTACCCTAAACCCCATTTAAAGTCAAGTTTTAAACTAAATAGTATATTAAAATTTTTCATATATGTCAACAACGTTTAATTACAAAAATAAAACAATTTTTTAACATGGGCTTAACATTTCGATAAAAAATCTCATATTACTTCGTATATTTATCGGCTACCTTGCTTGCAGCACAGGCATCCGGCTTTATCCTGGCAGCAAAGCCGCTGCCGATAATCATGCCAGTAATTTCCTTGACCAGTTCGCGAGTATCCCCTTCAGTTCCCACATCCAGGTGAATTTCCACCGGCAGGTTATCTTTTCCCTTTTCTTTTAAAAGGCGGGAAAGTTCATCAGCCAGGGACAGGCTTAAAGAAGCTTCATAAAAAATGCGCTGGCGCATACTCCTTATTCTCGGTTCCACTTCCTTATAATAGTAGTAGCGGGCTCCTTTTCCTATGCGGTGTACGATTACCGCACTTACAAAACAGGTTTCCCTTCCCCAGGCCTTGGAATCACTGCCCACTATTATCTTGTAAGAACGTTTGGTGTCCTCGCTTATGTAGCCAACAATATCTTCGACTACCTCATCAATAGTCATTTCTCCCCGTGAGGGACTTCTAAATTTCACAATTATTTGCCTCCTGTTCTCCCAAAAGATCCGCAATAAGCGCAAATTGTTCAATAGTCAAATCTTCCGGCCTGCTGTCAGGCATAACTCCTGCCTGTTCCAGCTTTCTTCTTATATCCTGTTTATCCAGACGGTAAAAAGCGCTGCAGACATTAAGAATAGTCTTGCGCCTCATCTGAAATGCTTTCTTCACCAGGTTTTTAAACCTTGTTTCATCTTTTACCTGTACCCTCTTTTCCTTTAAAGGGGTTATCCTGATTACTCTGGAATCAACTTCCGGTTTGGGATAAAAACAGTTGCGGGAAACATCAAGCAAAAAATCTGTTTGCGCATTATATGCTGTCATAACTGTTAAAAGACCATAATCTTTATTTCCAGGAAGTGCCAGAATCCTTTCGGCCACTTCTTTCTGCATCATAAGAGTAGCACTTGTAAGGTTAGGACACTCTTCCAGGAGTTTAAAAATTATAGGGGTGGTTATATTATAGGGAATATTGGCACATACTTTATACTCCGGAACCTTCTCCAGATTAAAAACTTCCTTAAGTTTTTCTTCTATGTCTAATTCCATAATATCGGCAAAAATTATCCTTGTATTGTCAAATCCCTCCAATATTTTTTTAAGAGGTTCCTTAAGGCTGGTATCTATGTCAACGGCCATAACCCCCCGGCTGTTTAAAGCTAATTCCCTGGTCAAGGCTCCCAGGCCTGGCCCTATTTCCACTATATAATCATCTTTTTCAATTGGAGACAGCTTTACAATTTTTCTTACTATATTGGCATCAACCAGGAAATTTTGCCCCCACTTTTTGCGGGGCATAAGGTTATATTCCTTCATTAATCTGTTTACTACCGCTATAGAAGTCGTATTCTCCATCTTTACTCCTCTTCTTGCCAATTCTTTATTTATTACCCTACAAAAATAAAATTCCCAACTCAATAGGGACATTTTCTTTTTATTATAATAATGTACCTTATAAATTTTGTTTATATTATATGAATATATTGTAAATCATTTTATTTTGCAATCCATAATAAAAATTAAAACCTATTTCTAACGCAATAAACTTTTCTACAACAACTGGTCAATTTGTTTTCCTTCAAGTTTCACCTAATTTAAAGCCAAAATATACCGTAAAAAATTGAGCACTTCTGACAAAATTCAGTCACTATATAAAAACATATAAAAATACAGCAGTTTTTTTATGCCTGAAAAAATAATAATTTATTCCTTTTTATTTAAATCGCTATTAAAAGGAATAGTTCTTGCATTACAATTATTTTGTGACAAGTAAAAATTTCTTTCTTGAGAAGCTGAACATCTAAATGCTTCCCGGAAATAAAACTTTAAAAAGGAGAGCCAGAAGATGAAAAAAGAAGAGCTTAAAGCTGATTTTCTCTTGTTGCTTACCGCTGCCATATGGGGATTCGCGTTTGTAGCTCAAAGAATGGGGGCACAGTATATAGGGGCTTTTACTTTTAACGGTATCAGATTCGCACTAGGTGCTTTCTCGCTACTTCCCTTAATCGCTATATTCGCGCGCCAAAGAAACAATAACCATATCCCTGCATCAAAAAGTCAAGACAAAAAAGCTGTTATATATGGCGGCCTTTTAGCTGGAATCATTCTTTTCAGCGGTGCCTCCCTTCAGCAGATTGGCATCGCAAGCACTGAAGCTGGCAAAACTGCTTTTATAACCGGCTTATATATAGTGCTTGTACCTCTATTCGCAAGCTTCATCGGCCACCGCATCCAGTTCAACCACTGGCTGGGTGCTTTTTTAGCCATAATAGGATTATTCCTTTTAAGCGTAAACAGCGATTTTTCTATCGCCCGCGGAGATTTCCTCATATTGATAGGCGCCTTCTTTTGGAGTACCCATATTCTAGTCATCGATTATTTAACTAAAAAAACTGACCCTCTGCAGCTCTCTGTAGCGCAGTTTTTAACGTGTTCAGCACTAAGTTTGATATGTGCTCTGATATTTGAAGATATCCAATGGGCAGCCATAAAAATGGCGCTTATACCTATATTGTATGGAGGCTTGTGCTCAGTAGGCATTGCCTATACCCTGCAAGTGGTAGGCCAAAAACACGCACATCCAACTCATGCCGCTATTATTTTAAGCTTAGAAGCAGTTTTCGGAGCTATAGGGGGGATATGGGTATTAGGAGAAGTGATAACCTCCAGGGGCTATATAGGCTGTGCCCTGATGTTAGCGGGAATGGTAATATCTCAGTTTAAATCCAGTTAAAAATACCTCACTCTAAAACCCCTGACACCAAGCGGAAGGCTAAAACTGTTAAAGCTATAATTATTCTGCTTAGCCTGATAATTTAAAATTCTAAGCTTGATCTAAAAAATGCTCAACTTTAAATTTTTCCTATATCTGTAACCAGCCCTTGCGCTAATTTTTGGGCAAAAAATATAAAAACACTAATCAATTTAATATAAAGAAATTTGCCAAAAATCCGAATACAATCTCAAAATACTATTTTTAGGCATAAAAATTGCATTATCTAAAAAACAAAATCTCCTTTTACTCTGATGGGAGGTAAGGTTTAAATGAAATTGCGAACAAAGCTGATGGTGGCTATTTTAGGGGTAACAATTTTTTCTCTTTTCGTAATATCTGGATTAGGCTATAACAATGCTAAAAAACAGCTGGATGAAAACTTGCGACGCCAAGCGGGAATAGCAGTAAAAAAAGAGGTAACCCGCATCGATGGGTGGTTAAACGCCAAGGTGCGACTGCTGGAAGGAACGGAAGAAATAATAAAACATTCTACTGATGTGGATAAAGTGCCTGAAACGCTGTTAGCCTCTTACAAAACTGATCCCGAAATAACAGATATATATATCGCTTTTACTGATGGCAGAGTAGTTGCTGGAAGCGGATGGAAGCCCGAACCAGGTTATGATCCCCGCAAACGCGACTGGTATCAAATAGGGATTAATTCTTCCAAGATAACATTCACCAGCCCCTATATAGATCTGGATACTAAAAAATGGATACTGTCCGCTGTAAAAAGCCTGCGCGATAGAAATGGGAACCTTAAAGGAGTAATCGCTGAAGATATACTCCTGGGAGCGGTGGTAGATCAGGTAAAGCACATGAACATAAACGGCATTGGTGAAGGATGGATACTAAGCAATGATGGCACTATTTTGGCTCAAAATAACTCCGACCTTATAGGGAAAAATCTTTTTGAGTTGAAAAAGTTTAGTCAACTAGCAAAATATATATTTTCCAAAAAAGAAGGGATTTATAAATACAAAGACAGCGATTCAGACAAAAAAATAGTATTTTTTGCGCAAGTCCCTTCCACCGGCTGGATTATAATGTTTTCAGCTGATGAAAAAGAAATTTATGCGCCATTAATAAAACTAAAGTACCGTTATCTATTCTTAAACCTGATGGGTATACTCCTTACATCAATCATAGTGATTCGCCTCAGTAAATGGCTTATAGATCCACTAAGCAACCTGGCTGAACAGATGGAAGCCGTTAAAAATGGCGATCTTAGTTCTTCAGCAACTATAAAATACAAAAACGCAAATGATGAAATAGGTGAAATTGCCCTCAGTTTTGAGCATATGCGCACAGTCCTAAAAGACATGATTAAAAAAATAACTGAAAAGGCCTCTTTGCTCTACTCCTCCAGTGAAGAAATGAAAAACCTGACCAGCAAACTAGACAAATTCGGGACAGAAGTAGCTTCTTCAGTTGATGATATAGCTAAAGATATAGAAAGTTTAGCTGGCGTGGCTGAAGAAACCGCCGCTTCTGAAGAAGGCATCGAAAAATTATTGCAAGAAATACAGTTAAAGGCTTATGAAGGCTCAAAATTAGCAGAAGGCATACGAAACGAAGCCTTCAAAGTAAAAAAAGAAACAGCTAAAGCTAAGAGCCGAAATGAAGAAATTTACGATCAGATAAAAGGAGAGCTTACGAAAGCCGTATCTGAGACTAAAGTAGCTGAAGAAATACGCGAATTATCCACTCTTATCGAAGGCATTGCCAGACAAACAAGCTTATTAGCATTAAACGCCGCTATCGAAGCAGCCAGAGCTGGCGAAGTGGGGAAAGGCTTTGCAGTAGTAGCAGATGAAGTCAAGAAATTAGCTGAAGATTCCTCACGCGCTGTGTCCCGCATAAAAGAATTAACACAAAAAATGGAATCTGCTGTCAAAAAGGTCGCAGAAGCTACTCAAAATGTTTTCGATTTTCTCGGGCAAGATCTAGCCAAAGACTATTCCTATATGATGTCTACAGCAGAACATTATTACAACGATGCGGAAGAAATGTTTAACCTGATCAAAGAGACCAGCGAATTGGCGAATCTAATATCTTCCGCGGTACATGACATGAGCAAAACCATAGCTACCGTAACTTCTAATGTAATAGAAAGCTCTACGCGCATAGGCGATATACATCAACAAGTTTACAATACTGCGGATGGGGTAACGCAAATAAATCTTCATGCTCACAGCATCCATGAAATCGCCAGTCATCTAGATGAACTGGTAAAACAATTTAAATGCTAATCTTATGCTTTCAATTTTTGCCTTTTTGCAAAAACTAAATCTAAATATAAGTATTAAAAAACATAAAAAAGATAATTTTTTTAAAATACTTCTATAAACTTACATTATCCATTATCAGTCGTTGGTTTCAGTTTCACATGAACAAATAAAAATTTTCTTCATCCTAAATAAAATCTATAAGGAGGGTTTTATTATGTCCAAAGAAGTAGTGCTGGTAGGGGCTTGTCGTACACCGATAGGAACATTTGGGGGTAGGCTTAAAGATGTAAGCGCAGTTGAATTAGGGGCTTTAGTGATGAGAGAAGCATTAAACCGGGCAGGATTAAAAGGGGAACAGCTGGATGAGGTTATTTTTGGCTGTGTCCTGCAGGGAGGGCAGGGGCAGAATGTAGCAAGACAGGCAGCAATAAAAGCAGGCATACCTGAGACAGTAACTTCTTTTACCATAAACAAGGTATGCGGTTCAGGCCTCAGATCCGTAAGCCTGGCAGCCCAGATTATAAAAGCAGGGGATGCGGATATTATTCTGGCGGGTGGAACTGAGAACATGTCAGCAGCTCCCTATCTTCTGGAAAAGGCCCGTTTTGGCTACCGCATGAACAGCGGTGTGCTGGTGGATATGATGATTAAAGATGGCCTCTGGGACGCTTTTAATGACTATCATATGGGAATAACCGCCGAAAACATCGTGGAACAGTGGGGAATAAGCAGGGAAGAACAGGATGATTTTGGGTATCGGAGCCAGGAACTGGCCAAGAAAGCCATAGAAGAAGGAAGGTTCAAAGATGAGATTGTACCGGTAGTAATTAAAGACAAAAAAGGCGATATAGTTTTTGATACCGATGAACATCCAAGGCTTACTACCCGTGAAAAAATGGCTGAGCTTAAGCCAGCTTTCAAAAAGGATGGTACCGTCACAGCTGGCAACGCTTCCGGCATAAATGACGGAGCAGCGGCTGTAATAGTCATGAGTGCGGAAAAAGCCGAAGAATTAGGGATAAAACCGATGGCCAAGATCGTAAGCTATGCTTCCGGAGGGGTTGATCCCAAAATTATGGGCATAGGGCCGGTTCCAGCGACCCGCAAAGCTTTAGAAAAAGCAGGGCTTACCCTGGATGACATAGACCTGATTGAGGCAAATGAGGCTTTTGCTGCCCAATCCATTGCGGTAGCCAGGGAATTAGGCTTTGACAAATGTATGGAAAAAGTAAATGTAAACGGGGGAGCTATTGCTTTAGGGCATCCTATTGGTGCTTCCGGTGCCAGGATTCTGGTTACCCTGCTTTATGAAATGCAGAGGCGCGATGCCAGGAGAGGACTTGCCACCCTCTGTATAGGAGGAGGACAAGGAGTAGCCATGATAGTTGAAAGATAAAAAACGCTTAAGGAGTGATAAAAGTGAACTTCAAACTTAGTGAAGAACATGAGATGTTTAGAAAAACCTTTCGCGATTTTGCCGAAAAAGAAGTAGCGCCTACCGCTGCGGAGCGGGATGAGGAAGAAAGGTTTGATATGGAACTGTTTTACAAGATGGGGGAACTGGGCATGTGCGGCCTTCCCTGGGAAGAAAAATATGGCGGGGTAGGTGCTGACTTTTTAGCGTATGTTATTGCCGTAGAAGAGCTTTCCCGGGTTTGCGCATCAACTGGGGTAACCTTATCCGCTCATGTTTCCTTATGTTCCTGGCCGATATGGAAATTCGGGACCGAAGAGCAGAAGATGAAATATCTGGTACCTTTGGCAGAAGGCAAAAAATTAGGGGCTTTTGCTATTACCGAGCCAGGAGCGGGGAGTGATGCAGGAGCTACCAGGACTACTGCTGTTTTAGATGGTGATGAATATGTGCTAAATGGGACCAAGGTATTCATAACCAATGCCTATTATGCTGACATTTATGTGGTTATAGCCCGTACCGGGCCTAAAGAACTGAAGCATAAGAGCATAAGCGCGTTTATTGTAGAAAAAGGAACCCCTGGTTTTAGTTTTGGCAAGAAGGAAAAGAAACTGGGCATTCGCTCTTCCGCCACCTATGAACTGATATTTGAAAACTGCCGCATACCGAAAGAAAACCTTTTAGGCAAAGAAGGAGACGGCTTTAAGATAGCCATGATGATACTGGATGGCGGGCGCAATGGCATAGCAGCCCAAGCGGTAGGCATAGCCCAGGGAGCTTATGAATTTGCCTTAAATTATGCCAAAGAAAGGATTCAGTTTGGCAAACCTATTGCGGAACAGCAGGCTATTCAGTTTAAGCTGGCTGATATGGCTACCAGGATAGAAGCGGCCAGGCTTTTGACCTATCAGGCGGCCTGGCTGGAAAGCCATGGTTATCCTTATGGCAAACAGAGTGCTATGGCCAAAGTTTTTGCGGGTGATACAGCCATGTGGGTTACTACCGAAGCAGTGCAGATTTTGGGAGGTTATGGCTATACCAGGGAATATCCGGTAGAGCGTATGATGAGAGATGCGAAAATAACCCAGATTTATGAAGGGACAAACGAAATCCAGAGGATAGTAATAGCCAACCATATTCTAAAATAGCTAAAAGGCGGCAGATGCCGCCTTTTAGCTATTTCACCACTATAAAAATTACAAACACTTCTGGCTTACCCCTGCCTCCTCAAAAGTAGCCATCTCATCTATTATCCTCAAAGCAGCATCTATTATATGCATCATAAGTACCCCACCAGTACCTTCTCCCAGTCTCATATCCATAAAAAGAGCAGGCTTTAACCCTAAGTGCTCAAGCACTATACGATGTCCTGGTTCCATAGAACAATGAGAAGGGAACATGTAATTTACGCTTAAAGGTGCTATCCTAGAAGCAACTAATGCCGCAACGCCTGAAATAAAGCCATCTATGACTACCGGCTTCTTTTGGGCACCTGCGCCTAATATACACCCTGCCATCCCCGCAATCTCTAAGCCTCCGACCTTAGCTAACACATCAATAGGATCATCTGGATCTATAACATTAACTTCCAGGGCTTTCTTTATCACTTCTACTTTCCTTTTCCATGCCTGGTCATCAAGTCCACTTCCCATGCCCGTTACATCTTCAACAGAACACCCTGTCAGTGCTGCTAGCAAAGCAGAACTGGCAGTGGTATTCGCTATCCCCATCTCACCAATTCCAATCAAATCAGCCCCTTTTTGTATTTCATCCCCAGCTATTTCTATACCTACCTCAATCGCCTTGATCGCTTCTTCTCTAGACATAGCAGGCCCTTTAATAAAATTATCAGTTCCTTTTTTTATCTTCCTATCTATAACTCCCGGTGGGACTATATCAGAATTTACCCCTATGTCAACAACTACTACCTTAGCTCCTATATGGCGGCTTAGCACATTGATGGCTGCACCCCCATTTACAAAATTATGTACCATCTGCACAGTAACTTCCTGGGGATAGGCACTCACTTTTTCAGCTGCCACCCCATGGTCTGCTGCCATAACAATGACTACTTTATTCGGCAGCCTTCCTCGCACTATCCCTGTAATTCCTGCCATCTTGGCAGCAATCTCCTCCAGCATGCCTAGGCTTCCGGTAGGTTTAGTAAGATTGTCAAGCCTCTTTTTAGCTTCCAAAACAGCTGCGCGATCTACCTCCTCGATGCTGTTTACTGTCCTTTTCAAAAGTTCCATCGCCAATCCATCCTTTCCCTCTAGTTTTTAAATTTTTATTTTATAATTTGCTTCCCCTGTCTTTAAAATCCTAGATACTAATTTTTCCTCCCACTCCACCACTATCATTTTCCCATTGCCAGGTATACATCTGGAAACTTTTTCCCACTCCATTTTTAATGTCTTCATCAAAATCAGCCCGATTATTCCACCATGAGTAACTACCACATAATTTCTAAAGAACATAGAATCTTCTATTTCTTTTAAAAAATGTTCTACACGCCTATAAACTGACGCTAGATTTTCCCCTCCAGGAGGAGCGACTTTAAAGGGATTGTCAAGCCATGCCTGGTAAGAAGTGCCATCTTTCTGCATAATTTCCTCATAGGTTTTTCCTTCCCAATGACCAAAGTTAATCTCCCTTAGCTGTTTCCTTATTTCTACTTCCAGGCCAACTTTGTCCCCTATTATCAGGGCAGTCTGCAAAGCCCTTTTAAGGTCGCTGGAATAAATTTTGTCAATATTTTCTCCTTCCAGTATAGAAGCTAAAATATTAGCCTCTTTTATCCCATTGTAATTAAGCGGTATATTGCTGTGTCCCTGATAGCGTCTCATCTTGTTCCAGTCAGTTTGTCCATGTCTTACCAAATATAATCTAGCCATAATAAACCTCCATAAAATCCCTTATAAGCTCTAATAAAAAAATATTCTCTTCCTCCCGTTTTACAGCTAGACGCATATATGTGTCATCTAAACCATAAAAATCAGCGCAATTTCTAACTAAAACCCCTTTAGAAGCCAACTGCTTCGACAGGGCAAATATGGCAAATGGCAGTTTTACTAACAAATAGTTGGTATGAGAAGTGAACACTCTTAAGCCTAATTCCGTTAGTTTTTCTTCCATATACTTTCTCTGCTCTTCTATAAACTCCACACTAGCCAACTGGTATTTTTTATCCTTAACAGAAGCAATAGCCGCCGCTTCAGCCATGACATTCACATTCCAGGGAGGCAAAATCTTTTTTACAGAATAACTTAAACACTCATCCGCCACCATAAAACCAATGCGCAACCCTGGCAAAGCGTAAAACTTCGTAAGCGACTTTATGACAATCAAATTTTTGACTTCTCCCGCTTTATCAATGACCGAAATCTCCTGGTTCATGCCAGTAAAATCAGCAAAAGACTCATCCACAATAAGCGTCGCTCCCATTTCTTTTAAATAGTAGGCAAGGTTTAATACCTCCCTTTTTAAAACTACTTTGCCTGTAGGGTTGTTGGGATTGCACAGAAAAACTGCTTTTACCTTTCTATCAATCATATTGGAGCGCAAATAAAGCATTAATTCTTCCACATCCAAACTGAAATCCCCAGCTTCAGAAAGCACATAGTAAAACACGTTTCTGTCAGGGCAAACTCTCACCGCCCTTTCATACTCTGTAAAAGTAGGGCAAATAATAAGGGCAGAAGGATATTTCAAAGCTTTAGAAACTGCATATATCAGCTCAGTAGCCCCATTGCCAACTGATATCAGCTTTTCCTCTATGCCATTAACTTCAGCAATAACTTTAATCAGTTCCCGGTAAAAAATATCCGGATACCAGGTTATTTTTTCAATAGCCCTAATAATAGCTTCTTTAGCCCCTTCAGGAGGCCCTAAGGGATTTATATTTACACTAAAATCAATTACCTTTTCCGGCTTTATACCAAATTCATCCATGAGATACCATCTATTTCCCCCGTGTAAAAAGGCAAAATCACCTTGATGTTTATAAATACCTTGTGTTTTCACAAAAATTTCACCACCACAATAAACAGCACAAGAAATCCCGCAAAAATTATCTCGTTCGTCGCTCCATAACAATCACCTGTAAGCCCCCCCAGCTTATTTTTTAAAAATAAACCCAATCCATAAGCTAACCCTAGCGCCCCAGCTGCTGCCAAAATCGCCTTCCAGGAACCTAAAACAAAAAGCGATATAATTGCGATAACCGTTGCTATTACAAATTCATGCCAGCCCGTATAATCGCTAAACGGCTTCCCTGTTCCCGGTTCTTTCCTGGCATAAGGATAAGCAAATATATTTAAAACCATACTCCACCTTGAGGCTACAGCAGCCATTACAATAGCTGACACTCCTTCCCTATAAGGTATCGCTGCCAGTAAAGCCATTTTCAAAAAAGCAGCGCCTATTCCCGCCATCACCCCCATAGCCCCTACCCGGCTATCTTTCATGATCATAAGCGCCTCTTCAGGCTGCCGGTTGCTGAAAACGCCATCCGCAGTATCCATGAGCCCATCAAAGTGCATGCCCCTGGTAATAAAAAAGTCGGATAATATGACCATAACAGCTGCTATAAGTGGATTTTCAAATATATTCCATGCAATAAGCCAAACCACAGCCATAATAAAACCTATTAGCAAGCCAACCAGGGGGAAAAACATCGTTGCTTTCCCTATTTCTCCTGCTTTAAGGTCTGCTGGCAATTTTACAGGTATACATGTAAGCAGCCCTAGGGTAACTAAAAACCTTGTAATCACAATATATCACTTCTCCAAATGAAAATTATTATTGCGACAGCCACAGATAACAGAGAAGCAAAATGCATAAGACTTACTGCTTTCTTTATATCCTCCACCACAATAGGACGATTCATCTCCCCTATATAAGGCCTAAAGGAAATTTTTCCTCCATAGAAATTATTCCCACCCAGTCTTATTTTTAAGGTTCCCGCCACCGCTGCCTCAGGGAAGCCGCTGTTAGGGCTGGGATGAGCACGAGCGAATTTGCGCACGATTTTCAAAGCATACCAGGCGTCATACCTTAAAAACCAAGCTGCCAAGAGCAAAAACACCGCTGACAAGCGAGCAGGTATAAAATTGGCCAAATCGTCAAGTTTAGCGGAAGCCCAACCAAAATAAAGATATCTCTCGTTCTTGTAGCCTACCATAGAGTCAAGCGTATTTATCGCCTTATAGGCCAGTGCCAAAGGAACTCCTCCTATGGCTGCATAAAATATAGGTGCCACAATTCCATCACAAACATTTTCCGCTACTGTTTCGATGGCTCCTCTTGCTACCTCTGCAGCTGGAAGGTCATAGGTATCACGTCCTACTATTTCAGACAAAGCTTCCCTTGCCCTCACTAAATCCCCTTTATTCAGCTCATAAAAAACCTTCATCCCCGCATTCGCTAACTCCCGCGTACAGATAGCTGTATAAAGAAAGTACACGGATAAAAACCAATTTAGCCATCCATATATCTTATCAGCTATATATAACAATAACCAAACTAAAACATAAGTGCCCCCCGGCAACAATACCGCCAAAACAATGCCTGCATAAATCTGGCGTTTCTTGTTTAAATAAGGCTTATACAAAAAACGCTCCAGCAGTGTGATACATCTGCCCATAAGCCTGACCGGGTGAGGAATAAAATGAGGATCACCAGCAAACAGGTCAAGTATATAAGCCACAAAGATTTTTACTGCCATAGCGTTATTCCCTCATGAAAAAAGAATTTTGTAAATTAATTCCACATTCAAATGTTGTCTAAAAAAAGCTGCCAGTTTCCCATATCTATCTAAATCTAAACAAAAACTTTCTTTCTCTTCCTCAATCCCGCTATAAATATCCGCCTTGCCTCTTTTTCTAACATAGGCCAGCCACTTTTTGCGGATTCCAGCCTCATCAAAAAAGCCGTGCATATAAGTTCCCATAACATTTCCTTGTTCATTAATAGCCCCTTCCACATCCTGCACCTCTTTGCCCATTCTTCTTTCCACCCTCATAAGTGGCATGCCATCCTGCCCCAAGGTAGTCATTCCCATATGTATTTCATATCCTTTGACTTTTTCCCCTCCTAACAAAGGTATATAATCCATAATTTTCCCTTCTGTCTGCACAGTTACCTTATCAGCCCCAAAAGTAGTCTCTACATCTAGCAGGCCTAAACCAGGCAGCAGCTTATATGTTGATTCCTTTTCATCCGGATCATATAGCCAGTTACCTAACATCTGGTATCCACCGCATATTCCCATCACTACCGTTCCTGTTTTCGCTAGCTCTCTTATCCGCTCAGCTAATCCTGATTTCTTTAGATACAATAAATCCTGCATAGAGTTTTTACTCCCAGGAATAATGACAGCATCTGGATTTCCTAACTGTCCTGGATGATTTACCCACCTTATTCTTACACCATCCTCCCTTTTTAAGGGATCAAAATCAGTAAAATTAGATATCCTTGGCAAAACTATTATGCCTATCTCAAGTTTCCCATCATTTTCAGCTTCATAAGCCTTTCTCTTAAGCTCCTGTAGAGCAACAGAATCTTCCTCCCCAATATCTATCTCAGTAAAAGGAATCACTCCTAGCACAGGTTTATTCGTTCTCCGCTCAAGCCACTCAATACCTGGTTTTAAAAGGTTAAAGTCTCCTCGGAATTTATTAATAACAAACCCCGCAATAAGCTTTTTATCTTCAGGTGGCAACAATTCCAACGTGCCAACCAAAGACGCAAAGGCTCCTCCTCTATCTATGTCTGTTACCAAAATCACAGGCGCTTTTGCCATTCTGGCAACCTTCATATTGGCTATGTCAGTTTCCATGAGATTGATTTCCGCTGGGCTGCCTGCCCCTTCTATAACGACTATCTCATATCGGCATGCCAGCTCATGATAACACTCCTTTACAACCTCCCATGCCTTTGGTAAAAACAGCTGCCTATAATCTACCGCTGACATATCGCCTACAGGCTTTCCCTTTACTATAACTTGCGATAAATTATCTCCCTTAGGCTTAAGAAGAATAGGATTCATCAACACACTAGGCTCTACTCCAGCTGCTAATGCTTGACTCCACTGCGCCCATCCCATTTCTCCCCCTTCATGAGTTACCCGTGCATTTAAAGCCATATTCTGGGATTTAAAAGGAGCCACTTTATACCCATCTTCCCTGAAAATACGGCACAAAGCTGTGGTCAAAACACTTTTTCCCACATGGGAAGAAGTCCCCTGTATCATAATCGCCCGGGCTTTATCAGTTCTCATAAGCCTTTTTCCCATTTTCCAGCACTCCTATACTTTTCAGCTCTACAGGTATACCTGCCACTACCAGATAAACCTCATCAGCATAAACTGCTACTCTCTGGTTTACCCGTCCCAATATATCGCGATAACTCCTTCCCAAAGGATACTCAGGAACTATTCCCCATCCCACCTCATTAGTGACAAATATAACCTGTGCTGGCAACTTAACAGCAGTATCTATAACTTCATCTGTTTCTTTCAATATATCTTCTTCTATCCCTGATAAATCACAGCTGTATAACCCGCCTTCCATATTTTCCAAGCTCGTTTTTTCCAAAAGTATGTTGGCTACCCAAAGAGAAAGGCAGTCTACCAAAACTACCTGGGTTAACTTCCCGGCCTCTTTTAGCGCCCAGGCCAATTTATATGGCTCTTCAATGGTAATCCAATGCTTTGGCCGCCTTTCTTTATGCCTTTTTATGCGTTCCTCCATCTCTTCGTCACAAGGCACACCAGTAGCTACATAAGCTACCTTTTCTTTCCTGGCTTTAGCCAGCTTTTCTGCCCATAAACTTTTGCCACTCCTGCTCCCCCCTGTCACCAAGATTAACTCAGCCATCAGCTATTTCCCCCTTCACCACACCTATAATCGCCGCCAGATTTGCAATGCGACAAAAAAACATCCATCACATTCGGGTAAGCGGCTAAATCAACATGCAAATAAGTAGCCAGCAGATTACCTTCCGCAAAACCTTCCTGCCCTTGAAATCTGTTGTCAGCAGACCACAGTTCATAAGCGAAAGAAGTTTTATGGTACTCAGTATAAGAATAATGGAATTCATGCCCTTTTATGACTTGCCCAGGCCCGCCAAAGACACAAGGCCTTAACAGCCTTCCATACCTATAGCCCATGCCTGCCAGTCGCCCTGTCATATAACAGTCAGCTGGCACAATCCCCACACCAGGATAGGAGCCCCCATCAGTTTTGACAATCTTTTCACATAAATACATCAAGCCACCGCACTCCGCATAAATCAATCCTCCACTCTGTCTTAACCTCCTAATCTCTTCACGCAAAGAATGATTCTGAGCAAGAACATCAACATACTCTTCCGGATAACCTCCACCCAAATAAAGCCCATCTACTGGGCTAGGCAAATATTGGTCGCGAAGCGGGCTAAAAAACTTAAGTTTTACCCCTTTTTTTCTCAAAATATCAAACGTGCTTGTATAGTAAAAACAAAAGGCCTCATCATACGCTACCGCCAATGTTACATCATGGAAATCTTTTTCTGGATTAAAAACTCTTGCATTATCCGTTTCCAACATCCCCGCATCAAGGGCAATATTAATCAACTGGTCTATATCAACAGAATCTAAAACTATTTTCTCCACCTGTTCTATATATCTTTTCACATAAGAAACAGCATCCCCGTAATTAATATTGATTACAGGGATTAACCCCAGATGCCGCGCTGGCAGCTCATTCCCCGCCAGCTCCTGAATCACGCCTAACACCTTAATCCCGCTTTCTTCTTCAATTGCCCTCCTAGCCTCTTCGCCACGGCGAGCTCGGTTTATTATCACTCCTGCCAGCTTTATGTCCTTTTCAAAATTGGCAAAGCCATATACGACCGCTGCCAGGCTTCTAGCAGACATGCGACCATCCACAACTAGCACAACTGGCATCCCTAAAATTCTAGCGATATCAGCTGAGCTTCCCAGACCCCTGGTTCCTCTTATACCGTCAAATAATCCCATAGCTCCTTCCACAACTGCCACATCCGCACCTTCACTAGCCATCAAAAAAGTTTCTACCAGCTTTTTCTTGTCAACCATCCATACATCGAGATTCCAGGAAGGTCGTCCGGTAACTAAAACATGGTAGGTAGGATCTATATAATCAGGGCCTACTTTAAATCCCTGCACCTGCCATCCTTTGCGCTTTAATGCCATCATAAGGGCAGCAGACAAGCTAGTTTTCCCTACTCCACTTGCCGTTCCTCCAATCAATACCCGTGGAATTATTTTCATAGCTTTTTATCCCTCTTGCCTATAAAATATTCTGTGGGAAAGATACCAACCCAATTAGCCATTGTCAGCTATATAGAGCAAAGCATTTACAATCGCTGCAGCTATATTGCTCCCTCCCCGTGTCCCCGTCAAAGTTATAAAGGGTACCCCAGCCTCCTTAACCATATCTTTAACTTCAGCTGCTCCCACAAAGCCCACAGGAACCCCTATGATGAACCTTGGGACTACGCCTTTTTTTATCAAACACAAAACTTCGTACATAGCGGTAGGTGAATTTCCTATTGCGACAATATTGCCATCAATCCAGCCGCTAAAAAGCCTCATCGCCAGCATAGCCCTTGTCTGGTGCAGATAAGAAGACATCCTTTCCACAATCTTTTCATCCACAAAACATTTAACAGTTCCTCCCCATTGGGAAAGCTTTTTGCTGTTAATTCCCACCATAACCATTTTTACATCCGTGATTATAGAACAGCCTTCCCGTATAGCCCTAACTGCTTCTTCAGCAGCATTTTCACTCCAGCAAATCATATCAGCTAAGGAAAGGTCACCTGCAGCGTGCACCACCCTTTTTACTATCTCCCGTTCATACAAAGGAAATGGCCGTTCCCCCAAAAGCTCGTCTATCATCTTTAAGCTTTTATTCGCTATACTTTGCGGATCAGTAATTATTTCCGGGTGATTCATCTATTCAGCCTCCATAGCTTCCTTAATTCTATCCCAGGCAATCTTGGCCAATTCTATATCCGCCCCCAAAGGCCTAGCCAATTTAACGCTCATTTCAGGCAGATCGCTTTTTATCTTCGCTATCATTTCAGGTATATCCCTAGTAACGTGTACGCCGCTAAAGAGAAACAGAGGCATTATTATCACATCACTTACTTTTTTATCCCTTAGTTTCGTTAAAACTTCCTCCAGGCTGGGATCGCTAAAACCCATAAAAGCGGTTTCCACTGTATCAAAACCTGAAATATCCTTTATATATTCCCCTAATTTGCGCATCTCCTCATTAGCCTCTCCTAGCCTGCTCCCATGTCCTAATACAACTATAGCCCTGCTCATTTTTCAAATACCTCCTTAACATATTCGATAACTTCATGTATCTCAGTAAATACACCTTCCTCATCCTCATCTGGCCGCTCCACAACTACGCACGGAATACCTGCGTCCAAAGCTGCCTGTATCTTTTCAGATACCCCGCCAGCAAATCCGCTCTCTTTAGTCACCAGCACCTCCGCATCAGTTTCCTTTAACAAGGCCTTTATAAGCTCACATGAATTAGGCCCCATCATGGCTATAATGTCCCGCATAGGTATATTGTTCTCCCTGCAAATATCAATAGCTTCAGACGTTGGCAAAACCTTTGCTATAATCCTCTGATAAGGCTTTTTTTCTTTTACAAACCATTCCAAATTCTTAGTCCCTATGGTTAAAAAGACAATATTCCCTAAAGAAAAAGCCAGCTTAGCCGCATCCTGCCATGACCTGGCCACCCTTATGAGAGAACTTTGGGGAAAATCTGTTTTTTTACGATAAAACCGCACATATTCTAATCCCATTAATCTGGCCTCATTCCTGGCCATCCTGGTTATCTCTGTCGCGAAAGGATGACTCGCATCTATTATCATATCAACACCATATTGCTCTATTATCTGCCTTAAGCGGGAAGGAGTAAGTTTCCCCCATACAGCGCGCACGTCCTTCCCTTCATCAACCATCTTTGCCCCATAAGGAGTTGCGTAGGAAACTACAACCCCATATCCAAGTGCTGCCAGTTTAGTAGCTAATTCCCTGGCCTCCCTTGTGCCTCCAATAACAAATATCATAGCCTATAACCCCTTGCATTAACCATGCGGTTGCCAATTATCTTCGTCTGGGAGTTACCCACAATGACAGTTGTATTCATGTCTATTTCTTCATTGGTAAAATCCTCAAGGGTGCTGATAGTGACTGCAAAATCGCTACCGCGCAGAGCGTTTCTGGCTATACCAACGGGAGTATCAGCTTTCCTGTGGCGTAAAAGCAATTCCCTCGCTCTGCCTATCTGCCAATTTCTTCCCCGGCTCTTTGGATTATAAAAAACGATAACCAAATCAGCCATAGCGGCAAAAACAATCTTTTTCTCGATCTCCTCCCAAGGAGTTAGCCTATCACTTAGGCTTATGGAAACATAATCATTCATAAGGGGTGCTCCCAAGAGGGAAGCAGCAGCCTGAGCAGCAGATACCCCGCAGACAATCTCTATCTCTAAATCCTCAGTTTCCCCAAGAAGCTCAAAAATAAGGCCTGCCATGCCGTAAATGCCAGGATCCCCACTGCTAACAACCGCCACATTGTAGCCTTGTTTTGCCCATCTAATCGCTTCCCAGCATCTTTCCTTCTCCTCTGTCATATTTCCCCTTATACAAATCTTATCTTTTATCATTTCCCCTATAAGATCCAAATACAATTTATATCCCACAACTACCTCGGACTTCTTCAATACCTCCACCGCTTTTAAAGTCATGTGTTCCCTATCTCCTGGTCCTATTCCCACCACCCATAACTTACCTCTCCTAAAGCTACGGTTATCCCTTTCAACTTCAGCTTGGGCAATATCAGCCTGCAATGTTTTGAAACCAAAAGACATGCTGGTTCGCAAACCCCATCCACTCCAATCTTATCCTTGACTACATCTGACTTTGCCAAACCAGGGTAATCCTCAAAAGCTTTCTTTATATCATTTAGAGATTGGCCAACAAGAGGTATGCCAAAAAAGGCTGCCGCCTCTATGAGAGCTGGCTCCTCTAGCTTAAAATCTATGGTAGCTAGGCAGCGCAAACTCTTTTCACTGCGCTTTACTAGGTTTAAAGCTTCCTTTAGCCCTATTATGACCTCCTGCGTCGCCACCCCTTTCCGGCAACCAATCCCCGCAACCAGCGAGCGCGGCCTTATGAATATATACTCATCTATTTCCAAGTCTTCCAAAACCCTGCTGGTTAATAAAACTAAAGGCCCTTTCCCTAACTTCACGCCATCAGCCAGCCTTTGTACCTTATATCCTTTTTGAGCCCAGCTGCTTGGTATATCAGGCAATTCCACATCATGTAAAAAGAGCACCTCTCCTTCATTCACAAGGCCCGCATTTATAGCCGCCAAGTTAGGCAAAGGCTCCAGCCAGGCTTTCCATTTCTTAGCCAGCACATCCACAGCTACTATTCCTTTCACATCCGTAGCGGTAGTGATAACCGGCATAAGCTTAAGCTTTTCCGCTATATTCCTCGCCAATTCATTCCCTCCGCCCAGATGGCCAGATATCAAGCTTATGGCATATTGTCCCCCTTCATCAACTACCACCACCGGCGGATCTTCAGCTTTACTCCTCAAGCAGCTTCCAAGTGCCCTAACCACAATGCCTGTCGCCATGACACATATTAAACCATCATAATGACGGTAGATCGAAGGTAAAAAGCTCATCACGCTTTCCCCAAACTGGACACAAAAATCTAATAGGGTTCCTTTTTTGGAAACTATTTTCGCAGGTACGAATATAACCGCTTCATCTTCCCTCAATACCTCTTTAATGCGAAGCGCCATTTCAAAGCCACCCTGCGTGATAGCTACTATAGCAATTTTCACTGTTTCCTTCCTCCATGGGAAAAGTCGGGATGGTACAATTTCGATCTGGTAAAACTTTCCCGCAAAAATGGACCTACCAAAATAAGGGCCTGGCTTTTTATGCCTTTATCCTTTACCTTTCCTGCTATGTTCCGCAAATCTCCCCAGATTATTTCCTGATCTTCCCAGCTGGCTTTTTTCACTACTGCTACAGGAGTGTCAACTGGATACCCAGATTTTAACCTTTCAGCAACCTCCTCGATATAATCCGTGCTTAAAAATAAGCACATACTTGCTCCATGCGCCGCTAGCTTATCCAGTGCTTCAGACTCTGGAACTGGGGTTCTGCCCGCAATCCTTGTGAGAATGATGGTTTGCGATACCTCCGGAACTGTATATTCCAGTTTGAGTGCAGCTGCAGCCGCTTGAAAAGAACTTACCCCAGGCACAATTTCACATGGTATCCCTTTAGCTTCCAAAGCTATAATCTGCTCCTTTATCGCCCCGTAGATGCTAGGATCGCCCGAATGCAGTCTAACCACTTTCTTCCCTGCTTTCGCTTTCGCTGTTATTATATGAACTATTTCCTCAAGTGTTAAATGCTGGCTGTCATACAATTCCGCATCTTCCCTGCAATATTCCAATACCTTCCTATTGATCAGCGAACCCGCATAAAAAACAACTTCTGCTCTTTTCAAAAAATTTAGCCCCTTAACAGTAATGAGCTCCGGATCTCCTGGCCCTGCCCCTATGAATACTACCGGTTCCATATTTTTATCACCATCCCAGTTCAAACTAATACAATCACTTTTTAGCTAGGATTAAAGTCAAATAATCAGCATCCCCGTCTATTTCCAATTCATGCAAAGCAGCGACCTTTTCATCCTTTAGCCCCAAATTCGATACCATATACCCTTTAGTAAAGCCATTTTCCTCCAGTATCACTTTCAATTCCCGGGAATAGCGTCCAGCTTTCAGCACCGCCACGCTTTCAGAACTGTTCAGCAAATGCTGCCTGCCTTTTATAGAAAGAGCAGGAGCTATTAATAGCGCTTCACTGCCGGAAGCCAGCACTTCATTTACACGCGCCGCAGCTGCTGAAACTGAACTTATGCCTGGTACTGTGCATACCTTTAAATCAGGATACCAGCTGCGCAGTTTATCCTTCACATAGCCATATGTGCTATAAAGCGCGGGATCTCCCAGGGTAAGGTAGGCCACATCTATTCCTAAAGCTAACCTATCCGCAATAGTGTTAGCAGCTTCTTCCCAGCATTTTTGCAGTATGTCATGATCACAGGTCATAGGAAAATTAAGAAAAACAATTTCAACTCCCTCTGGGAGGTACGCCCTGGCGATGTCAAGGGCCAAGCTTTTTCCTTTTCGGTCTTTTTCCGGCACACATACTACATTAACCTTTTTTAATATATTTATCGCCTTTACTGTAATGAGCTCAGGATCGCCAGGCCCAACCCCAATACCATAAAAAGTCCCCATTTTCATAAGCATATTCTCCTTATTTTCATAAATTAAGGAATCTAACCTTACTTTTTAGTTGCGGCTATCACATAAACCGGGTTAAGCGGGCGCGGCAAATGAAAATCTCCAACATTTTCCCAGCGGGTAACGGTTAGCGACACTATCTCCACATCTGCCAGTCTCGGCTCATCTTTCAGCCTTGCCCAAGCCTTCATAAAAGTTTCCAAAGTGACAGCATTTATAACCAACCTTCCCGCTTCTTTTAACGTTTCCAGCGCCCAGTCCAATATTTCACCAAACTTTCCCCCGCTTCCCCCTATGATAATCGCGTCGGCACTTTCAAAACCCTTTACGCACTCCGGGGCTTCGCCTTCCACAATTATCAAATTATCATTTGCCCAGCGCGAAACATTATGTTTAAGCACTCCCAGATGTTCTGGATCTTTTTCCACCGCATATACGCGCCCCATAAAAGCCATCCTGGAAGCTTGAATCGCTATCGATCCTGTGCCTGCACCCACATCATATACTACTGCATCAGCTGCCAATCTTGCCTTAGCTATGACTACTGCCCTAATCTCTTCTTTAGTCATGGGAACCCCAGCTTTTTTCAAAGCCTCATCAGGCAAACTATATGTATCAGTCAAAATTCTTTTCCTGCCGTCATCTTTGATGATCATAGTACAGGGCCCAAATTCAGTTTGCTCCTGCGCCAACTTTTTCAAGCTTGTCCTGGTTATCTTTTCCTTACAGGTGCCAAGCTCTTCAGCGACTACCGCTTCCGCATCCGGATAGCCTAGTGATAACAAATATTCAGCTATGCGCGCGGGGGAGTTATTAAAATCTGTCAAAATAACCTGTTTTTTCCCGGGACTAAATGCCCCCCTATGCAGCGGCCGACCATGCAGGCTAGTAAAGACTGCATCATCCCATTCCTCAGCTAACCGGCAAAACGCCAGCTGAAAAGAACTGATCCCCGGCACAACTTCAATTTCATATTTATAAAACCAATGCCTGATATTCTTAAGCAAGCTATAAAAACAAGGATCGCCGCCAAGCAGTACAGCAACCTTCTTGCCAAGCTCCAGCTGTTTCTCTATTAAACCGCGCAAGCTATCTATATCGCCACTTATCTCATATTTATTTCCCTGATGCTCTGGAAACATCTCCAGTACTTTCTTGGCCCCAAATAATACTTCTGCTTCATTTATCTTTTTTTCCGCAACAGGCAACAAATATTCCTTGCCTCCAGGCCCTGTCCCGACTACATAAAGCTTAGTTGGCACCCGTTTTTAATCCCCCAATCCTCAGCATACTTGTCTTTGCCAGCTATACTGCCATCCCTGTAAAGCATAATCATCCCTACCTCTAATCGATTTTCAGCGTATTCCCTGGCTTTTCTGCTAGCTATTTCTGCTATCTCATTTAACAAAAAGCCCATCCCCTCTTTTTCTATAATCCCACAGGCTGCCTCGACGGTAGGGGAAGCCAAAATTTCCCTTATCTTTTCCGCTTTAAGCCCCGCAGCCCCCGCATAAGCAGCCAGCACTTCCAATCTGGCATCAGCTACCTTGCTGTGGGTATTAAATATACCTCCCGCCAGTTTTATGAGCTTGCCTATATGTCCCACAAAAATCACTTCACTCATACCTAAGCGTGCGGACTCCAAAAGCATAAAGCCTACATAATTACTGCAAACAATAACCCTGGCTTCATTTATTCCCAGCTTTTCCTGCGCCCATCTGCTGCCCTGCCTGCCTGGAACCATTACTATACTTTCATATCCTTCATCTGCGGCCTGAACAAGGGGTATAACAAGCGCTTTCTTAAACGCATCGTCTGACATCGGTTCCACAATCCCTGTTGTCCCCAGTATAGAAATCCCCCCCACCACCCCTACCTTGGGATTCATTGTTTTCTGGGCAATTTTATCCCCTCCAGGCACAGATATTACCACCTTAAAATTTACCTTGTTTCCAGCGATTTCCCTAACTGATTCCTCTATCATCAGCCTGGGGACCTTATTGATAGCTGCTTCTCCGACTTTCAGCCCCAGGCCAGGTTTAGTTACCTTTCCTACTCCTTCCCCTCCTTCGATTACAAAGCCCTCCTCATTCGGACAGACAGCAGCCCATATCGTTATGCCATCTGTTACATCCGGGTCATCCCCCGCATCCTTGACTACTGCACAGGCTGCAACATCTTTTTTGACCCATCCTTCCTTAACTGTTACCGTAACCTTTTGCCCTCCTGGCAGCTGCACAGTCACTTTTTCGGGAACCTCTCCGGTAATAAAAGCTTTTGTCGCTGCCTTTGCTGCAGCTGCTGCACAGGTTCCAGTTGTCAACCCTCTTTTCCATAATCTTCCATCATGGGCTTTAAACCAAAATTCACGCCCATCCAAAACTTTTAAAACACCTCTCTTTCGAAACTTCACTTATACCCATCATAGAAGCGAGCTCTTCCATATTTCTTGGCACTCTCATGCTTTCCAAAAAAAGGCCTTTTTCTTTAAGCAGCAAAAAAAATCTGACCACATGCGGGAAACCTAGCTCAGCCTTAGCAAGCAACTCAGGATATTTGGAAAGTTCTGCAAAGTCGCCTTCCCATATTTTTTCGCCTTTATTGATCAATATAAAATAGTCAGCCCATGACCAAGCCAAATCTATATCATGAGTAGACATAACAATCGTAGTACCTTCAGCTACCAGGCATTCTAAAGCCTCAAAAAAAGAAGTGGCTCCTTTGTGATCAAGGCCTGCTGTAGGCTCATCCAGCAAAATCACTTCCGGCTTCATCGCCAGCACCCCCGCTAAAGCCACCCGCTGTTTTTGGCCAAAACTAAGCTCATGAACTACTTGTTCTCGCATTCCCAGCATGCCTACTGCTGACAAAGCCTCCTCCACCCTCTCCCTTACCTTACCCGGCGAAAATCCTAAATTAGTTGGCCCATAAGCTACATCCTGGGCAACCAGCGGACATATGAGATTAACATCCGGATTCTGCATAACTATTCCCACTTTTGTTCTGAACTCTTTTAGCTCATTGCGGGAAAAGCCAATTTTCTTCCCTTTAAAAAATACTTCCCCTTCCTGCGGTTTTAGCAAACCACACATGACATAGAGCAAAGTTGTCTTACCCGCCCCATTGGGCCCCAGTATGACAATCTTCTTGCCTTTTGGAAGGTCAAGAGTAATTTTTGAGATCACATATTCCCTGTCATATTTAAAGCCTACTCCTCTTAAACCCATTATTGCCCAATCATTATTCATCGATATCCTTCCCCTATAACATGTAAAAATCAATTTGGTACAAGCTATTACACGCCTCCTAACACCTTGCTGAGCACAACAACAAGAGCCCCTGACCCCCATATGGCTGCCAAGCGAAAAAAATTCAACGGTTGATAAAGCTCAACCACAGGTATCTTGGCCTCTACCCCCCGAGCCTCAACTACTGTCTTCATTTCCTGATAGCGCGCCATACTGGCCCTAAACAGCCCAAAAACAAGCAAAACTACTGACCTTAAGGACTGCCTAAAGCCCACATATCCTAAACGAAGGTACTCAGCCCTAACTATCCTTTCTCCCACTTCCAACAAAATCGCGATAATTCTATAGCTAATGTAAATTATTTCGCAAAGTATCCCTTTAGCACCTATCCCTTGAAAAGCAGAAACTAATTCTAAAACAGGCGTGCTGAGTGCCAAAAAAGTTAACGCTCCTATCATTATCATTGTTCTAATCCCTACTTCTGAGGCAGCACGCAGGCTGTAAGATGTTATCCCCCAATTTGTCATGCCTATTTTAAAGCTTAACAAACAAGTATCAGCGGGATTAAAAACAAGCGCGATGCCTACCAGGCTAAAAACCAAAAACCCTGCTGGCAGTATGTAAATTTTCAGGTAATCAGATAACCTCACCCCTCCTTTTATCGTCAGGAAAAATACTATAAGCCACAGCACAAACTGCAGAATAAGCTGAGATAAATAAAAGCACAAGATCATAACAACCAATGCCAGGCTTAATTTTTCTAAGGGATGATAGTCCCGCCAGTAACTTTTCCAGGCATAGCTTTCAATCAGCATCTCTATTTCCTCTCACCTTATATCCCACATAATAGCCAATCACGCCTGCTCCTAAAGCTGCCTGCAGAGCAAACAAAAGGCTCTCAATTTCCCCGCTGGGAGGCTCAAACAGCGGTTCAAACCAGACCTCATAATTAGGCGCTACTTCTCCCACTACCTCTTCAGCCTTAGAATCAGCGCCTCCAAAAACTTCCTCCCCATTGCTATTAACTAGCCATAAAGGCACAATACATATTAAAACTATCAGCACCAAAATCAATGCTTTCGTTTTAAGCGACAACATCACCCTTTTCCCCCTCTGCCAGTACTCCAATCAAAGAAAGCTCCTCACGGCCATATTTAATCAGCATATCAAAAACTAAAACACTTACAAACCCTTCCACCACCGCTAACGGGATCTGAGTCACGGCAAATATCGAGCCAAATTTAGCAAATGAAGCCCATAAACCTCCTACTGGATCAGGGAAAGCCAAGGCCAGCTGCATAGAAGTGACAACATAGGTAAACAAATCTCCCAAGCATGCTGCTAAAAACACATTTACTGTCCAGGGCAAGCGCAATTTCTGCCCCGCCTTGTAAACAAGATAAGCCACCACAGGCCCAGCAATCGCCATAGAAAAGGTGTTAGCCCCCAAAGTAGTCAACCCCCCATGCGCTAGCAGCAAAGCCTGAAAAACAAGAACTATCAATCCTAGTACCGCGACAACTGAAGGCCCAAATAGTATAGTAGCCAGCCCAGTGCCTGTAGGATGCGAGCAGCTCCCTGTTACAGAAGGCAATTTAAGGGCAGAAAGCACAAAGATAAAAGCTGCCCCAAAACCCACTAACATCTTAGTTTCTGGATATTCCTGAACCATCTTTTTTATCTTGCTCGCTCCATAAGCCACGACGGGCGCAGCTGCTGCAGCCCATAAGGCACAATGTTCAGAAGGCAAAAAACCTTCCATAATATGCATGATAAACAACCTCCCCTATATTTTTAAAACTCGCGAAAAATAATATGCCTCCGACTCAGCCAGCGAGACGGAGGCACCTTACAGGCACAAATATCCCCACCTCCCTTTTACCCGTCCTCGCAGGCCTTAAAGGGTACAGCAACTGGCAGGTCTCCTGGCTCGGGTTCATCGAATCACGCACCTTCCCAGGAATCCCCAGTGGCATTCTACGCAATCCATCCCCCTCACAGTGGCGGGACCGCACCGGATTTTCACCGGTTTCCCTTTTAAGCCCAGCACAAAACTGGGCACCAGTTGCCTTACTCAATTAAAATCAAACTATATTTTACAACCTAAAAATTTTTTATACAAAAATATTATACCTAATTATTGAGCAAGAGTAAAAAATTATGATGCATAAAATTAAAATCTTATCAATATTCTATACCTGGTTGAGAAGTTATCCCCTGTTTATAATGATGTTTTACCTCCATAACTTCACTTACCATATCCGCCCTTTCAATAATCCCAGGCGGAGCGTAACGTCCTGTTAGAACCATTGTAACATGTTCAGGTTTTAGGTCTATAAGCTCCAGGACATCACTTTCTTTTAAAAGACCAAAACTTACAGCCACATTTATTTCATCTAAAATAACTAGTTCATAGCTGCCATCTTTTAAAATCTCTCTAGCCAGTTCCAAGCCTTTTTCCGCCAACTCCACATCTTCACGACGCGGTGTCCCTTTTCTCACAAAAGAAGACATCCCTCTCTGAACCAATGTAAAATTGGGAAAAAAACGAGCAGCTTGAATCTCTCCGTACTCCCCTCCACCTTTCATAAACTGAATCATGTACACTTTTTTACCATGCCCCAAACACCTAAAAGCCAGCCCTAACGCCGCAGTAGTTTTGCCCTTCCCATTTCCTGTATATACCATCACCAACCCTTTTTTCACCCAGGTTCCTCCTTCTTGGTCTTTATTTATACCTTTATGCAAAATCCATACCACCTTTCAGACCAAGAAGCAGCTTTATTTTTCCCACCTGCTCTTCGATATTTTGCCCGATTATAGTCACCACCTGCTAATTTTTTAGCATTTCTTGCGACATATCCTCCATTTCAATCCCTAGTATTTTCATTTTATATTGGAGAGTCTGCCGTGGTATGCCTAGCATTTTGGCAGCTTTGCTCACAGTGCCATGCGCTTTTTTCAACGCCCTGCGTATAAGCTCTGCTTCCATAGCCTGCAAAAAACTTCGCAAATCCTGATCCCAATCTATCTCTTCAAGATTTATTTCTTTATCGCTTATTTCGTAAGCATTCTTTAGAATATATTCTGGCAAATCTTGCAGCTGAATAAATTTTCCGTCGCAGAAATTAGCCGCGTATTCTATGACTCCCCGCAGCTCCCTTATATTCCCCGGCCACTGATAATTCATCAATACTCCCTCAACCTCACGGCTTATCCCTTGGATATCCTTGCCCAGCTGACGATTAAACTGGCTAATAAAAGACTTTACCAAAAGCGGTATGTCCTCCATCCTTTCCCGGAGAGGGGGCAACCTCAAGCTCATAACATTAAGCCGATAAAATAGATCCGGCCTTAGCAGCTTTTTCTCCAGCGCTTCCTGAGGTTCCACATTGGTAGCGCTCATAACACGCACATCCACCTTTCTCACCTTATTATCACCTATGCGCCGCACATAGCCTTCCTGCAAAAAACGTAACAGTTTAGCCTGCAGATCAAAGCGCAGACAAGTAATCTCATCTAAAAACAACGTCCCGCCATCAGCCAATTCAACAAGGCCTGGCCTATTTTCCGCTCCTGTAAAACTTCCTTTCACCGTGCCAAACAAAATAGCTTCCATGAGATTTTCTGGCAAAGCGGCACAATTTTGAGCAATAAAAGGTCCTTTCCGTCGTGGGCTAGCATTGTGGATTGCCTGGACTAACAACTCTTTTCCCGTTCCAGTTTCCCCATAGACAAAAATAGGGAAATTGCCGCGCGCCGCTTTTAGCATCTTTTCTTTTATTTCTTTTATCGTCATTGATTCGCCTATAATATCATCAAAAGTATAATATGCCTCTTCATTTACGGATAAATTTTTATCCAGTTTTCGATATGCTTTAACTTCCTCACGAAGGCCAATGACTTTTTCCATCAAATCTTTTATTTCCGAAAGATCTTTTGATATATCAACAGCCCCCCGTATTTCCCCATCAATAATTACGGGAATGGTGCTGGTATAGAGATAAAACTTGCGCCCATGCAAATTCATTATCTCCTGTTCCTGCTTAAGGCTAGGCTTACCAGTACGCAAAACTTTCAATATGGTGCTTCCTTCTTCTGACAACGAGGGGAACATCTCTAGAACATGCTTGCCAATGGCATCCTCCTGCGCTATCCCATCAATGCGCGAAGCTGCTTCATTATAGTATATGGTGTACCCATCACGATCTGTAACCTGAATCCCCCAGTCCAGGTTCTCTAAAATAATTTCAAGCACTTTGCGGTAAAACGCTTCTGTCGGCTGGCCTGCATCCCCTTTTTGATCTTCTCTAGACATTAAGACACCCCCATAGTTTAAAACAGTTATGCCACTGTGACTGTTTATAAAAACTCACAGGAGCTCTGCTGTTTGTAAGTTTAAAAAACGTTTTCCCTCCATAAACAGCAGAACCTATGAAAACATTTTTGTCACTTTTAACTTTTCCTCTCTCCACCACAATTCCTCAGCAAATTATCCTAAAAAGATTCAAAAAAGCCCATTCGAGATTTTACCAAAACCATATAAATCCTTGCATTTAAAACTGAAATAAAGAATTAAGCTATTTAATTTAATAATATAATCGTTTAAATACTTAGATTTTTATAGCAAATTGTTATATAAAAGCCCCTATAAACTTCCTAAAAACACCGGCAATTAATAAAAATAACTACCTTTTAAATTCACCTAGCCTACTAGTGGGAACAACCTTAGCACCACAGGAATAAACAAAAAGCCAGAAATGCTTATATCAAATGATATGATTACCTGCCACACACAAAAATGCACCATTTTACATAGTTACATAAGCCTATGTATTTTTTCATCTATTTAAAACTACTCAATATATCTTTTTTATTCAAAACAACTTACCTAAATAGAGCAAATATTTGTAATTTTATCCATTTTTGTACAAAAATTTACATCTCAGACGCAAAAACCGACAATCCTTTTATTAATATATTTTATCACATAACTCATAAGACTAAATAACCAAGCATAAAAAAATAAAACTTTTTAAAAAATTTTGACTTTAAGGCAAATAGTCACCATGCACATCTCCTTTTCACAATCCCTGTAATCAACTATAAAAAACCTGAAAATCCTCTTAAACTTGAGCAAAAACAACTTCCACACAACCTATGACAAGTCATGTGGAAGCCTCCAATCTAAAAATAATTATATAAGCTCATTTCCCAGCAGTTTTTTGTTAAAAAGCTGGTTATGGAATCAACCCTTTGCCTGTTCCGCAGCCGCTTCATTCACAATAGGCACCAGCCTCGTTTTATACTTGACTTTATAGATAATAAACAGTAAGACGAACAAAGGCAGCCCAAGATAAAGGCTCAAACGTGCGGCTGGATCAAAATACTGTCCAATCATTACAAAAACAATTACAATTATGGATATAATAGGTCCAGCTGGATAAAAGCGAGCCCTGTACTTCAGGTCTTCCAAACGATACCCCTGAGCTTTGTACCACTTGCGGAACCGGTAATGGCTTACTGCAATACCCAACCATGCGATCAAACCAGCCAGACCAGAAGCGGAAAGCAGAGCTACATAAACAGTATCTTCAGCATACAAACCTGAAAATAGGCTAAAAGCTGCAATTATCATTGTAAACAATACCGCTATTACCGGAACCCCGCGGCTGTTAGTTTTGCCCAAACTCTTAGGTGCCTTACCTTCTTTAGACATTGCCCACAGCATACGGCTAGCAGCATACAATCCCGAATTGCCACATGACAAGGCCGAGGTAAGTATTACAAAATTGACGATGTCATCTGCATAAGGGATGCCTGCCTTTTTAAATATAAGCGTAAACAAACTTACTTCTACCCCTGCCTGATTCCAGGGAATAATAGCCGCCATCACAAAGAGCGATCCCATATAAAACAGCAATATTCGGTAAAATACGGTATTAATAGCTTTGGGTACATTCTTTTCCGGCTCTTCGCATTCACCTGCCGCTATACCTATCAGCTCAGTTCCCTGAAACGAAAAGGCTGCCACAAAGACAATCAGTGCTATGGCCCATCCTCCCTTGGGGAATAACCCTCCATAATCCACATAGTTTTTCACCCCATAGGTATGTCCGCCTACTAATCCTAAAATCATAGCCAAGCCTACTAATATAAAAGTTATGATTAGCACTACCTTAAGTCCAGCAAACCAGTATTCAGCTTCACCATAAGCCCTTGCTGATAACAGATTAAGGCCTAAGAGCAAAGCTCCGAAAACAAAACACCACACAACTACAGGGACATCCGGATACCAATATTTCATTAAAATCCCGGCAGCTACCAACTCTACTCCCACCGTTATCGCCCAGTTAAACCAGTAATTCCATCCCAAAGCAAAACCAAACGCCGGATCCACAAATTTAGTCGCGTAGGTTTCAAAAGAACCAGATACTGGCATATAGGTGCTCATTTCCCCTAACCCTGTCATCAAAAAATAAATCATTATGCCCAGTACACCATACGCAACTAGAACTCCTCCTGGGCCAGCCTGTTCTAACGAGTAGCCAGTAGCCAGGAACAACCCTGTCCCAATCGCCCCGCCTATTGCTATCATGTTAAGGTGGCGGGTTTTCATACTCCTTTTTAGTTCTCCTTCATGATTTAAAGCCATCTTATAATTCCTCCCCCTGATATTCTTGCTCACAAAAATGCTTTGCTGTAAAATACTAGGTGGTGGGCACCGCATTTTAGAAAATGCAGACTTCAGTTCCAGCGTAAATGACTAATTACGCCATTTATACACCCCCTTTCGGTAGTTACAGCTTATTAAAAAGATTACAAAAACTGGTTTTGCTAAAACTGACTTAAGGTCTTCCTCATGTAGACAAAGTTTCCAACCAGTGACTTTTGTTTTCTTTCCTTTTGAACTTCCTTAAAATTCCTTATTGGCATTCTTTTTATTTTAAATCAATGGTTAAACTAGCCTCTGTCTTGTCCAAAACTTCTTCAAGTGAACTATGCGGTGCCACCTCTTTTAAGAACAGCTTCCCCGCACGCACTTCTATTACCGCTAGCTCTGTAACTATTAAATCTACCACTTTTCTTTCTGTTAATGGATAGCTGCATTTCTTTACTATCTTGGCCTTTCCATCTTTAGTGGTATGTTCCATGGCCACTATAAGCCTCTTGGCTCCAGTCGCCAAATCCATAGCTCCACCCATTCCTGCGATCATTTTCCCCGGAACCATCCAGTTAGCCAGGTTACCTTCCTCATCTACCTGCAAGCCTCCCAGTACGGTAACGTCAAGATGTCCCCCGCGCACGATGGAAAAAGAAAGGGAAGAATCAATAGTAGCTGCTCCTGGCACCAAACTTATCGGCTCTACTCCCGCATTCACTATGTCCGGATCTTCTGCCCCGCTAGCTGGCCTTGGCCCTGCACCAACAAAGCCATTCTCCACATGGAATATTACTTCCACATCAGCAGGGATATAATTCGCAACCAACGTTGGCAGGCCGATCCCCAAATTCACCAGCATACCAGGTTTTAACTCTTTGGCCACCCTTGCTGCGATATACTCTTTAGCATTCATCATTTATCCCCCCTTTTGGCCAGCACCATATAGTCCACAAAAATCCCTGGTGTATGAACATAATCGGGATTAATTTCCCCTGCTGGCACAATCTCATCGACTTCTACGATCACAGTCTCTGCTGCCATTGCCATTATGGGATTAAAATTACGCGCTGCATATCTGTAGATAAGATTACCTTTTTCATCCGCCTTATGAGCTTTAAGCAAAGCTACATCAGCACGCAAAGGCTTTTCCAACAGATAAAGCTGCCCGTCTATTTCTATGCGCGGTTTGCCTTCTTCCACAACTGTTCCCAACCCCGTCTTTACTAAAACGCCTCCTAAACCTGCTCCACCAGCCCTAATCCTTTCTGCCAACGTTCCCTGGGGCACAAATTCAGCCTCCATTTCCCCTGCCAACATCTGCTGTTGAGCTTCCGGATTAGTCCCACAATGGGAAAATATAGCTTTTTTAACCATACGATGATGTACTAGGCGACCTACTCCCTCATCAGGCCGACCCATGTCATTACATATTACAGTCAGATCTTTGACCCCTTTATCTACCAAAGCATCCATCAGTCCAGGAGGAGTCCCTACACATATAAATCCACCTACCATTATCTGCATCCCATCTTTTACTAAATCCGCAGCTTCTTTGAAGCCAATCACCTTGCAGCCCATAGCCATTCACCTCACTTCTTAAGTCGCAAAATCTCTCTTGCTTCATCAGGAGTCGCTATTTCCCTTCCATACTCTTTAGCAATTTTCCTTATCCTTTCTACTAATTCCCAACTGCCTTTAGCCAATACCCCTTTTGAGAAATAGATATTGTCTTCCAGCCCCGTACGCACATGCCCTCCTAATACAATCCCCAACATGTTCATCATGAGCTGATACCTTCCTACCCCAGCTACAGACCAGGTGCTGCCTTGAGGTATGCTTTCCACCAGGAAAAGGAGGCTTTTAGCGGTAGCAGGCATTCCTCCTGGCACTCCTAGCACAAAATCAAAGTGTAAAGGCTCATCAAGTAGACCTTTTTTTACCAGAGCTACAGCATTATATACCATCCCACTGTCAAAAACCTCGATTTCAGGCTTAACCCCATTTTCCTTCATTTTTTTGGCAAAAATCTCAATATCGCGCGGGTGATTAAAAAATACATCATCTCCAAAATTCACTGTTCCCGTGCTAAGTGAGGCCATTTCAGGAGCCAGGTCAACAGGCTGTAACCTCTCCTCAGGGGTCATCCCTACTGCTCCCCCCGTTGAGACCTGTATTATGACATCAGGCACTTTATCCTTTATCGCTTCTATAGCTTTCTTAAAATATTCGCGATTTTGAGTTGGCCGCCCCTGTTCATCACGCACATGCAGATGGATTATGGAAGCCCCATTTTCCCTGCATCTCGCTGCTTCATCAGCAATTTCCTGCGGCGTAATCGGCAAATAAGGGGTTTGTTCCCTAGTTACCTCTGCCCCTACAATAGCTGCTGTTATTATCAAAGGAGTCATAACTAACCCTCCTCTCTCTTAAAGCGCTGGCATTCCTTAGGAGTCACGCAGGTGCCAACTGCTCGACACACTATAATAGGTTCAGCTAAAATCTCGCACGCGGAGGGCTGTTCCGGCAAATTCATATTCTGGATAACCTTGCGCGCTAAAAATTCCATCTTCCGGGATGTATTGCCAACTTTTGTTATGCGTCCCAAAGCTTCTATATAATCACCTGCGCGCACTGGATTTACAAACTCAATCTGTTCATAAGCCTTGAACAAGCCTTCATCACCATCATGCTGTATCAACAATTCTGTGGCCACATCGCCAAACAACTTAAGCACAAAAGCTCCGTCTACTAAACCTCCTGCATAATGTACATTTTCTTCGGATACCCTGATTCTTATCATGGCATCCCATTCACCATACCACTTAATGGCTCTTCAACCTCCTTTTTCTTTAATAACTCATCAACAATAAATGAGGCGACATCTTCCGCGTAAGTCCCTGGTCCAAAACCTGCGTCATATCCTAATTCTTTAGCCAATTCATGACTGATCCTAGGGCCTCCAACCGCCAGAATAAACCTGTCTCTAAGTCCTTCTGCCTCCAGAAGGTCTATAAGCTTAGTTAACTGCTGTATATGGATATTTTTTTGAGTAACTACCTGCGATACTAAAATAGCGTCAGCATTAACCTCTACCGCTTTTCTTATCAGCTCTTCACACGGCACCTGGGCTCCCATGTTATAAACCCTGAATCCGTGATAGCTTTCAAGGCCTTTATGCCCGTTGTATCCCTTCATGTTCAAAATCGCATCTATCCCTACTGTATGGGCGTCTGACTCTATGCAAGCCCCTACCACAACTACTTCCCTTCCCAGCTGTTCTTCAACCATCTTAACAATCTCTTGTTTTGAATAAACTGTGACATCAACTTTGGGAACTACTATTTTGGTAAAGTCAACGGTATGATTTACTGCTCCATAAACTACAAAAAAGCTAAAACCTTCTCCCAAATCTTTCATGTATACTACCTGGGGATCCTCCATACCCATTTTCTCACAAAGGAGCCTTGCCGCTTCCTGCGCCTCATCTGAGGCAGGCACTGGCAAGGTAAATGATACCTGTACCTTGCCATCTCCCAGAGTATCACCATAAGGCTTTATCCTTGTCAGATCAACCTCTATCAACATCCTCACTCCCTTCCCTGAAAAATATCTATAAATGGATTGAGGTAGTCAGGTTCTTTAGCTACCACTCCATCCAAACCTTTGCCTCCATCCGGGCTGCGCGCAATGTCAGCAAACATGCCGCGGGCAATAGCTTCCATAAGGCCAATCTCCAGAACCTCTTCCAGCATCTGAACAGCCTTATCCAATACCTCGTCAGCCCTTTTCTGCAATCTTCCATTAGGCTTAAATAGGAGCTCTTCACTCAAATGCCTCATGGCTGTGAAAATCATTCTATAAGACTCAAGGCTCAAGTAGCGATCCTGAATAAAAGGGGTGTGGATAGCTTCTGTAAGCATCCCCAGCAGATGAATACTCTGGTTGGTCATCATAGAAACCACATTAAACATCGCATCCTGTACATGGCCGCGGAATATATTCCCGGTCATGTATTTGGTAGGCGGCATATATTTTATAGGCGCCCTGGGGAATAACTGCCTTACCAGTTGGGCTTGAGCAAGTTCCCATAAAAAGCTGTCTTCTATTTCGGGATTAATTTCCATAGCATGGCCAAGGCCCATCAATTCTTCCTTAAGTCCGGATAAAAATGCGAATTGCTCATTTATGAATTGCGAAACTATTACTGTGTGGGCTGCTTCGTATGCGTCAGCGGTTGTAAGATAGTTGTCTTCCCCGGTGTTTATGATGATCCCAGCATATGCATTTATCATGCGGGAAAAATATTGATCCACAAAGGTACGCTTCATGTTTATATCGCGGAAGATGATGCCATACATGGAATCATTGAGCATGACATCTAAGCGTTCCAAAGCTCCCATAGCGGCAATTTCTGGCATACATAAACCTGAGGCATAATTGGTCAGCCTTATATAGCGCCCTACTTCTTCTGCCACTTCATCCAGCGCTTGCCGCATTACGCGGAAATTGGCCTGTGTGGCATAAGTTCCTCCGAATCCCTCAGTAGTTATGCCATAAGGAACATAATCAAGGAGGCTCTGTCCAGTAGTGCGGATAACCGCTATTATATCCGCCCCTTGCCGCACAGCTGAACGTGCCTGAACAGTATCCTCATAGATATTACCACTCGCAACAATTACATAAGCATAAGGCTGAGGCGGGTCTCCAAGCCTCGCAATCATCTCTTCTCTCTTTTTCCTGCTGGCATCTATCTTCTTAGCCCCTTCCTGGCATATCTCAAACGCCTTTTCTATAATGGCCCCTTCATCTTTAGGCGGCAAACTAGCGATATTAAGAGTACCTTCTGCCAATTTTTCCGCTATTTCCTGGGGAGTAAGCCCAGTATGAAGCGCGGCATTCGCTATATGATAGGCAACTCCCTTGCCTAAGACCTTCTCTTCTTTTAAATGATCCACTATTACATTAGGCAGAGGGATACCATCTTCATTTACTCCATCTACTCCCATAAGCCTTGCAACACTTCTCTCCACAGTAGTGGTAGTGTTAATAGCAATCAAATCTGTATAAACCCGGGATACTATTTCCCTGGCCAGCTCCCGTGCCTTTTTTACCTTTTCCTGATCAACCTGAAGTTTGTCCATAACCAGACACCTCTTTCACAGCTGTATTCTTGCCAAAACATCAATTACTGGTATTTCAGGAATGCGCTCTTTAACAGCGCAAGCTAATTGCTCAGGTTTTGCTACTTTAGCAGAGCTCCAGGGATTAACAGTTACTGCTAATAGCCTAAAATGTTTGCGCACATAAATCCCCCCGCTCCGCCGCTGATAATTCCTCATCAAAACCTTATCCACAAAAATTGAAAATGGCGAATCTACAACAATGGTCGGGAAACATTTATTTTTATTTAAAGCCCTGATTAACCTGTCTGTAACAGCGCCTTTCAAATATAATGCCTCTGTCCCCGGGGGGAGGGAGGCTACAAAGCCTTCTTCCTCCCCTATAACCAAATCCTCTCCTGTTTCCTGCCACCTACCCTCTTTTAGGTAAGCAACTTTTTCCGGTACTTCATCCCTCCATAAAGGAAGTCTCAGCAGGTTTACATAGTGATAAGTCATCTCCACAACTTCCTCTATTTGAGGAGCCAGTGCCATACCTGTAGACAAAATAAGCCCTTCTATGTGCTCAGGATCTACTGCGCCCCTTCTGTCTAAAGCTCCATCCACTAATACCAAATCGCTTCCATGCCCTATTAATCTCTTAACACCGTATCCTACCGCACTTTTTTTTGAAGGCCCTGCTACTTGAAGCCTTACATCTTCCATAGCTTCCACTATAGCCAGAGTTCCATACTGCAAATGGCTTTTAATCACAACTTCCCTTATTTCCAGCTGAGGGAGAGCCTCTTTCGCAAATCCCAAGTAAGTAAGGACCAAGCTCCCTTTAGGGGCTATAATAGGCGGCTTAGGGTTTAAAAAAACCGCATCTTTTTCTTCACCATCCCTGCCAATTGACGTGATTCCTAGTTTTATGCCTTCTTGAGCCGCTTCAGCTATAATGTGAGTCAAAACCTCTGTTTTCCCCGCATTCTTAACGGTTCCCAATACCGCCACAGTCCTTAAGCCTGCATCCTTAATTAAAGGGAGAAAATGTACATCTTCGCTTGTAATTTTTTTAAGTCTAGGCATAGAGCTGGCTGAACATTTCATAAAGTTTGGCACTCTCCCTCAGAAGACTCAGCGATATTTCTGCATGCCCTTTTGTATAGCCATTTCCAATTATCATGATTACATCTTTGCCTATACCTTCAGCACCTAAAGCTGCTCTGGTAAAACTAGTCGCCATACTGAAGAAATAGATAACCCCTTCGTCACGGGTGGCTAAAATAGATGCCAGTTCAGTACCTTCAATATTTACAGTATTAATTACTACATCACATAATTTCCCATCAGTTACTTTTTCTACTTCCTTAAGCACAAATACCGCATCACGCGCATCGCCCTGGATTATATGATCACACACTCCTAACTCTTTAGCCCTTGCTACCCCTTCATCAGAATATTCGAGGGCGATAACCTTGCCTGTTATCCCAGCTCTTCGCCTTGCCTCATACAAGCATAAGAGGCCAGATTTTCCTCCTCCTCCGATAACCATAACTGTATCGCCAGGCTTTACTAATTTAGCAGTCTGCGCTGGCGCTCCCGCCACATCCAAAACAGCCAAAGCCAATTTTTGCGGCATATCATCAGGCAATTTTGCGTAAATCCCACTTTCAAAAAGTATGGCCTTTCCTTCAATTTCTACCTGATCCGTCTCCAGATGTACCTTCTTGATTTTTTCAATATAGAGCGGTGTGAGGGACAAAGAAACTAAGCTCGCAATCTTGTCTCCTTCTTTAAGAGGAATTTTCTTGACATCTTTCAAATAACTCCCTATTTTGGCTACTGTACCTATGAACATCCCACCTGAGCCAGTAACCGGATTGTGCTGCTTTCCTCTCTCTCCTACAGTTTTCAAAATAATCTGGGCTATTTTTTCCGGATCTCCATCTGCTTCTTCTTTAATCTGAGTGAAAGAAGCTGAATCGATATTCAACACTTCAACATTAACCAAAATCTCATTATCATACACAACATCCATCCGGTTATCAACCTTCCATGCTGGCTGCGGCAAAGCTCCTTTCGGCTCAATTACACGGTGTGTACCATAGGGGCATCCCATCGTCATACAAACCTCTCCTTTCATGCATTATTTTTATTTGGTCTTTAATTGTGCCGCCTGTTCAACCTGTCTAAATCCGCTGGTTCCAGATGATGAATCCCATCTTGAGCTATAATCACATATACACCAGTTTGTCCTTGTTCTTGGGCTTCTTGGCAATACTGGCAGTTGCACTTTTCCCTCTCATATTGAGGCTCTTCATAAACCGTTATAACTCCTTCATAGTTGCGCAAAACCACCCTGTTTTTAGCGTAAGTAATCAGATACTGAGGCATGACAGGAATTTTGCCTCCCCCTCCGGGAGCGTCTACTACGAAAGTAGGTACCGCATATCCACTAGTATGCCCTCGGAGAGCTTCAATAATCTCAATACCTGTGGAAACAGTGGTACGGAAATGCTCAATCCCCTGAGACAAATCACACTGATATATATAGTAGGGGCGCACTCTGTTTTTAACCAATTCATGCATCAGCTTTTTCATAACATTCGGACAATCATTTATGCCCCTTAAAAGAACCGTTTGATTACCGAGGGGTATCCCCGCATCAGCTAAGAGAGCCAAGGCTTTCCTTGACTCGTCAGTAACCTCTTTTGGGTGATTAAAATGAGTATTTAACCAAATAGGATGATATTTTCTCAGCATATTTACCAATGAATTAGTTATCCGCTGCGGCAGTACTACCGGCATCCGCGTGCCTATGCGCACAATTTCCACATGAGGGATCTCTCTGAGCCTAGCAATTATCTCCTCCAACCTCTCATCACCAAGGGTAAGCGGGTCTCCACCCGAAATAAGAACATCTCGCACCTTTTTATTGCCTTTTATATAATCTATGCCAGCTTCAATCTGTTCCATAGGAGCTGCTTTATCTGTCTGTCCTGCCATCCTTCTTCTTGTACAATGCCGGCAGTACATCGAACACTGGTCAGTTACCAAAAACAGAACACGATCTGGATAACGGTGAGTAAGCCCTTTTACTGGCGAATCTATATCTTCATGTAAGGGATCCAAAAGATCACTAGGAGCAATCCTCAGCTCCAAAGAAGTTGGAACTGCTTGTCTTCTTACTGGACAATTTGGATCATCCGGATCCATGAGGGCAGCATAATAAGGAGTAATAGACATGCGAAATACCTTAAGACACTCCCTTACTCCCTCTTCTTCTTCTGGAGTTAAGTTTATAACCTGCTTCAACTCCTCAAGTGTCGTTATACAGTTTCTAAGCTGCCAGTGCCAATCACCCCATTCCTCTTCAGAAACACCTTTAAAAAGAGGAACCTCATAATAGGGCCTTCGATAAAAACCATTTTTTTCTCTGGTAATAATAACCATCAGCTCCTCCCAATAAATCTCTGACCTACTTTTTAGCAAAATGCGTGCCATATCTCAAAAGCCATTAAAATCGCTAATATTGTCTAATAACCGATTCTTATTTTGCTTGAATTTTGTCTTGTCCGCTTAAATTTAAGCATAACCACACATATAATTACTTGTTCGACATGGTCTTATTATGTTTAGATGCCCAAAAATCGCATTTCTTTTTGGTATAAAATTATAAAATATTGAATCTTCTAAACATTGACAAAATCTGATTTAAACATTTATTATCAAAATACCGATGCCTAAATGTCCTTCATATAAAACCGAAAAGGGGATCAGGATATGAAAGAAAAAATAAAAGATTTCCTACTGCTCAACTTAGGCGCTTTATTAGATGCCTTGGGCTTTTACTTTTTCTTAGCCCCTAATCATATAGCTGCTGGGGGGATAAACGGCCTCTCGCTCGTTATAAACAAATTTATCCCTTCCCTGCCTTTAGGAAGTATAATCCTTTTCTTGAGCATAACCCTGCTCATACTCGGATTCTTAACCATAGGCCCTGTGTATGGCTTTAAAACTGTATACTGCAGCATACTAATCCCGAGCATTATACTAGTATTAGAAAAGATATATCCTTTATCTTCACCCCTGCTTAACGACCTTTTAATCCAGCTCTTTTTCGGGGTAATGATATCCAGTATAGGCATAGCCATACTCTTTAACCAGAATGCTTCCAGCGGCGGGACCGACATAATAGCACGCATAATATACCAATTCTATCATCTTGATATAGGCAAAGGCGTACTTTTAGTAGATTTTATAATCACCATCATAGCCACCAGTGTATTCGGTCTTCAAAAAGGGCTTTATGCCCTCTTAGGGGTTATACTGTATGGTTTCTTTATAGACTATGTCGTAGAGGGCATAACTATAAGCAAACAAGTGCTAATAATAACATCTCAAAGCGAAAAAATTAAATATTTTATAACCCAGGACCTAAGAAGAGGAGCTACTATATATAAAGCGGAAGGAGCCTTTACTGGTGAAACAAGAGAGGTGATAATGACTATTTTAAAACGGCAAGAATTTGTAAGACTGCGCAATTTCATAAAAAAAGCCGATCCTAATGCTTTTATAGCCGTTCAAAACATCCATGAAGTATTGGGAGAAGGTTTCAAGCCATTATAATATAAAAATTTATCTTTTATAAGCCAAAAAACTTTTGGTAATAAAAAAAGCCCGCTTCCAAAAAATTCATCTTGAAAGCGGGCTTCTTCTATTTTTCTCAAACAACCAAAAATTTAAAATGCCGAACTCTCACCTTTCATCCGATCCATAAGATTGTTCAAATCACTTCTCATCCTGGATAAAGGCTTGCCTTTTACCATATCATCCGCTGCATTAGAAATTCTTTTTACTAACTCCGGATCACTGGTAACATATACCCTTGATATTCTATTATCTGCCGCTAAAAGCTTGTTGGCAACTTTAGTTTTCAGCCGTTCCATTTCTGCTGTATTGTTAATCATACTCCGGTCAACATCTAAACCTACCATAACCACTATTCCTCTAACATACGTCCCATCCGGTCCGGTAACGGTTCTTCCCCCAGGGGTAGTGGCAGTATTGGTCATGCCGTTAAACCGATCATTATTAATAGTAGTAACACCTGTCCGTACCCGGTTAGTAGAAGGAGTAGTAGCCGTTCCCTCTGTTACCACCACCGTTGCTTTCTGGACTCCACTCACATTATCAGCCATTTTGGCCAGCTTCTTGGCCAGCGCTTTAGCTTCCGCATCCGTTAAATTAGCAGCAGGAGCAGTACTTAAATTTTGGCTCCTGGGAACGGTTCCCTGATTGCTCTGCGGACTCATGGGCTTTTTAGCAGTTGTCTGACAGCCAGCAACAGAAATTATGGAGAATAGCAGTAAACTTAAAATTACCAGCCAATTTTTCCTTATCCTAATCACCTCCTTTGCTTATTTTAAGTTTGCCGCATTTTTTCATTTTAAATCATGGCAAAAAATAACAAAAGCAGTAAAGCTTTGCGCTCTACTGCTTTTGTGCCCTGCTTTTTCTTTTTTTAATCAAGAATATATACCTTTACTGTACGCCTTCCCCAATTTAAACACTGTTCCCTGGTTTCCATAAATATATCCAGCTCGTTTCCCCTGACAGCTCCACCTGTATCGGCTGCTACCGCATAACCATAGCCTTCAACATAAAGCCTGGTTCCTAAAGGTATTACTGACGGATCAACGGCTACCATTCCTACCTCCGGATATTTTCCGGTAGCTGTCCGCCTTCCGGTATAAGTATAGGCGGAAGCTTGCATATAGCGGGCTTCCCTGAAATTAAGCCGCAAACTACCACGGGACACAGAAGTTATGGTTCCTAATGCCACTATTTTATTCTGGGGAGGGACAAGCGTTTTGCTCTCTATAACTTCCCTTTTTACTTCCTGTCCGTTGTGATAAGTAATCCTCACTACATTAAGTGCCAGCCCTTCCTTACCCTGCGCCAGGGTTTTGGTAAGGCCTTTTTCCAGGGTGTTGTCGTAAGTCTTTTCCACTTCAAAAGGTATAGGCTCTTTCAGCTCAACCTCCTTTTCCGTTACCCTTATAACCTCAATCTCCTGTCCCGGTACTGTATACTGGGTAGGATTAGTTTTTACTATGTCTTTTGCTCCCAGCTCTACTCCAGCTAGTTCTATGGCCTGGCTTATAGTAACAGGTGTAGTTATTATCTCTTTTCTTTCTCCATCTGCTATTACAACTACTTTAAAAGCTCTGGTTACTACGATTCTGGTATTTTTCTTGACCCGGGTATCCAGATCCGGCTCCACCTTATCTTTTTCGCCTAAAACTATTCCCTTCTTCTGCAGAACATCTCCTACGGTACCTGAGAAAAATACACAGGTCTTTATTACCTTCCCATCAACTTCAACAGTAACCGGTTTTTGCAGGGCAAAGAACAGACTTACCATCAAAAGCAAACTGCCTAAAACTGCAGCTGCCAGGTAAGTGCTCTTCTTAGACCATACAATACCCATTTCTCTCCTCCTTTTTTTAGGAACCAGGGAATGATTCCTTCGTTTCATTTTAGACAAAAACAGGTCTAAAAGTCAAATCTTATTCCATATAATTACTCGTATGCTTTTATTTTCCACAGGGTGCATCCCTTTCTTTAAATTATTATCCTTATAAACTTATTTTATTCCTGGAAATAAAAATAAATTGTCTAAAAAAATTTTTTTAATAAAAAAGAAAGAGTGCTTTTTACACACTCTTTCCCTTATCATTTCAGATTAAACACTTTTTCGGCATTCAGGCTCGTAATATAAGCTATCTCTTCTTCGCTTTTTTTTCTTATTTCCGCAATCCTGCGCGCTACATAACCTACATAAGACGGCTCATTGCGTTTTCCCCGCAGCGGCTCAGGAGCCAGATAAGGACAGTCAGTTTCAACAAGTATGCGCTCCAGGGGAATATTGGCTGCCACTTCCTGGGTTTTGCGGGCATTACCAAAAGTTACCGGCCCGGCAAAAGATATATAAAACCCTTCTTTCATAAGTTCAATAGCCATAGGCAGATGACCGGAATAACAGTGCATTATCCCGCCGTTTTCCCCGGCCTTTTCTTTTTTTATTATATCCAGCACATCCTGATGGGCATCCCGATCATGTATAACCACAGGCTTTCCGAGCTCCCTGGCCAGCTTTATCTGCGCCATGAAAGCTTCTTTCTGCTTTTCTTTAGGGGACAGGTTGCGGTAGTAGTCAAGGCCTGTTTCTCCTACCGCAACCACTTTTTCTTCCCTGGCCAGCTTATAAAGCTTATCAAGCATCTCTTCGTCCAGTTCCTTGGCATCATGGGGATGTACCCCCACCACAGCATATATTCCTTCATATTTGCTGGCTAAGGCAACAGCTTCCACAGAACTCTGATAATCATAGCCGATACATATTATCTTTTCTACTCCCGCCTCTTTTGCCCTCTTTAATACTTCCTCCAGGTCATTTTTAAATGCTTTATCCTGCAGATGAGCATGCGTATCTATAAGCATAACGATTTCCCCTTTATCTTACCTGTGTTCCAGAAGGTACTTTGCTTACCGTCAAAACTTCCAGAAGATTTTCTTCTTTATCAGAAGCAGCCAAAATCATGCCTTCCGACAAAACCCCGCGCAGTTTAGTCGGTTTAAGGTTAGCAACCAGTATAACCTTTTTGCCTACCAGCTCCTCCGGCTGATAATACTGGGCAATCCCTGAAACTACAGTCCTTTCTTCTTCCCCTACTCTAACCTTCAGGATTAAAAGCTTATCGGCATTGGGCATTTTTTCACAGGCAACAACTTCCGCTACCCTCAGGTCAAGTTTGGCAAAATCATCAATAGTTATATACTGTTTTTCCTTGTTTTCTTCTTCTTTTACCTGTTCTCTTACCTGCTCTTCCTGCACCTTGTTGTCCTCCTTCAAGCTTTTTACATCAATCCTGGGGAAAAGGGCTCCCCCTTTCTTAACCCTGCTTCCTGCCTTCGTAAGCCCAAATACGCCAGCATCTTCCCATTTAAGATTTAAAGGATCAGCAAAAACCGCAATCTGCTCATTTACTCTGGCAGGCAGGGTAGGCATGGCCGGAGCCAGCATTATAACCGATGCCCTGATGACCTCAGCCAGATTATATAACACAGTGGCCAGCCGCCCTTTTTTGCTCTCATCTTTTCCCAAAACCCAGGGTTCGGTCTCATCGATATATTTGTTAGCCCTGGCTACCAGTCTCATAACCGCCATAATGTAGCCGGCAAAATCAAGTTTCTCCAGTTTGGCAGTTGCTTCAGCATAAGCCTCCTCAAATACACCTATCAAATCACTGTCTACATCCTCTTTATCCAGAGGAGGCGGAACCTCTCCGGCAAAATATTTGTCAATCATAGCCGCGGTACGGCTTATAAGGTTCCCCAGGTCGTTGGCCAGATCACTGTTTATGCGATTTATAAGCATTTCTTCGGAATAGACTCCATCCTGCCCAAAATTAAGCTCTTTTAAAAGGTAATAACGGACTGCATCTACGCCATATTTTTCAACCAGAATCAGAGGATCAACTACATTTCCTTTGGATTTAGACATTTTGCCCCCTTCCAGCATAATCCAGCCGTGGGCAAAAACTTTTTTAGGAAGCGGCAAATCCATGGCCATAAGCATAGTAGGCCAGATAATCGCGTGAAAGCGCAGTATATCCTTGGCCATAAGGTGTACATCTGCTGGCCAGTAGCGGTTAAATTTCTCCGGATCCTCTGCATATCCTATGCCGCTCAAATAATTTATCAGGGCATCAAACCACACATAAATTACATGGTCTTCCTTAAAAGGAACCGGAATCCCCCACTTGAAGGTTGTACGGGAAACACATAAATCCTCCAGTCCGCCTTTTATGAAGTTTATAACTTCATTGCGCCTGGATTCCGGCTGAATAAAATCAGGATTATTGTATATATGTTCCAGCAGCCTGTCTGCATATTTGGACATGCGGAAAAAGTAGCTTTCTTCTTTCAGCAGTTCTACTTCTCTTCCACAGTCAGGACATTTGCCATCTACCAGCTGCCTTTCCGTAAAAAAGGTTTCACAGGGGGTACAGTACCATCCTTCATACTGGGATATATAAATATCCCCTTTATCATAAACCTTTTTAAAAAGCTCCTGCACTACCTTTTCATGCCTGGGCTCGGTCGTGCGTATAAAATCATCATTGGAAATAAGCATTACCTTCCATAAATGTTTTATATTTTCGACAATCCGGTCTACATGTTCTTTAGGCTCCAGGCCTCTGGAGCGGGCAATTCTTTCAATCTTCTGTCCGTGTTCATCAGTTCCCGTAAGGTAAAATACATCATATCCGGACATCCTTTTAAAACGGGCCACACAATCAGCAGCTACCGTAGAATAAGCATGGCCGATATGTAAATTGTCACTCGGATAATAAATAGGAGTAGTTATATAAAAAGTACCCTTTTTATCCACAAATTTCCCTCCTATAACCTTTATTCCGTTTCTAATCCTCTGGCAAAACAATAAAAACCTACCATTTATATACTAAGCCAAAAATACTCATTTTACAAATAATTTTCCTTATTCAACAGGTAATTTGGGGGAACCCTCTGTAAAATCATGGCTTTTTTTAGATTATTCCCCAGAAAATAGAGAACAAAAATTGTCAAAAAAATTTTTTCCTGTCCATTTATGTTGAAAAATACCTTGACTTTTTCTGCCATTGCTGGTACACTTTGTTGTGAAAACTAGTATAAAACGACAGGGGGTTTACAAGTATCATGATGAAATCAACGGGCGTTGTAAGAAAAGTGGACGAGCTGGGACGCATTGTCATTCCTATCGAACTGAGGCGCACCATGGGCATTGAAGAAAAAGACGCCCTGGAAATCTATGTCGACAGCGACAAGATTATCCTCAGAAAATATGAACCGGCCTGCATCTTCTGCGGCAATGCTGAAGAAGTAATCAACTATAAAGGCAAAAACCTGTGCCGCAGCTGCCTTACCGAACTCAGCAAACAGGTGGGATAAAACAGTACATAACTTATTCTTCATATTCTTCCAGAAAGGACTTATAAAGTACGGATTTTTTTATTTTGTACTCCCGGGCCTTCATCTTGAGGGCCTCTTTTTTATCTATCCCTCCCTTGATAAGCTGCTTAACCTCTTCTAAAACCTGTTTTATATCCCCTTCCTTTTCTTCCCTGTTCCCTTCCACTATCAGAGTAAACTCCCCTTTAGGAGGGATTTCAGCAAAATACCCGGCTATTTCTCCCAGCTTTCCCCTTTTTACCTCTTCATAGACCTTGGTAATTTCCCGGGCAACTGCTATTTTCCTGTTTTCTCCCAGTATTTTGGCCATAGACTGCAGGGTCTTTGCCAAACGGTGCGGGGATTCATAAAAAACCAGGGTCCTTTTTTCTTCTTTTAATTCCTGCAGTATTTCTTCGCGAGCTCCCTCTTTGGAAGGCAAAAAACCGATAAACACAAAAGAAGAAGTGTCCATTCCCGATAAGGCAAGAGCTGCAATAGCGGCACTGGGACCCGGAATAACCTCCAGGGGGATATTTTCCTCAATAGCCCTTTTTATCAAGCCTTCTCCCGGATCAGATATTCCTGGCATGCCGGCATCAGAAACTAGAGCAATGGTTTTTCCTTCCAAAAGCAGTTTTAAAATATAGTCTTCCCTTTCCCGGCTGGAATGCTCGTGATAGCTTATGAGCGGCTTTTTTATCTTATAGCGGGACAAAAGCCTTATTGTATGGCGCGTGTCTTCACAGGCAATAAGGTCTACCCTGCGCAAAGTCTTCAAAAGCCTTATGCTCACATCTTCCAGATTACCTATTGGTGTGCCACATATAAACAATTTCCCCATATTATCTCCCATATATCTCCTTTAACTCCTGGCAGTAATCTCCATGGTCTTCATAAATAATAAGAGGCGGCAATATCTTGAGGTTAGGAGGTTTATTTTTAATCCCTTCTACCAGAACCAGTTTGGCCGTCTGGTCCTTTCTGGAATGTACCCACCTTACCCGGCTAATCCCTATATTATTCTTTTCCAGAAGCTTAAAGCCTTCTAAAAAACGATCTGCTCGCTGTATAAAAGCAAACTTTCCCCGGGAAGGCAAGAGATAATAAGCAGCCTTAACAATATATGCAAAATCAACTTCCAGTTCATGTCTGGCTACTGCTTCCTCCCGGTTCTGGCTTACCCACCCCTCATTCTTTCTCCAGAAAGGAGGGTTGCATACTACCAGTTCAGCTGATTCGGGAGGCAAAACATCCCCTATCTTTTTTATATCTCCATGTATTATCTGAATCCTTTCTTCCAGATGGTTAATCTGTATGCTTCTTTTAGCTCTATCTACCATGGATTCCTGGATTTCTACCCCTTTTATTATTATCCCCTTATCCCGCTGGCTTAATATAAGGGGGATAACGCCACTTCCACTCCCCAGGTCGACAACCGTTTTCACTCCTTCCAAAAGGCAAAAGTGGGCAATAAGGACAGCATCTATGGAAAAACGGTAGCCTTTTGTCGGCTGAACAATTTTTAAATTGCCAATAATCAAATCATCCAGAGTTTCATCTTCTTTTAAAAACAACCAGACTCCTCCTATTCTTTTTCCATAAACGCTATGCAAAAAAGGCACTCTCCCTGCCGCACCTGGCCAAAAGAGGCTGGACATACATGGTAGCCTTCTTTATAGAGCTTGCCCAGCTTTTCGTAGCTCTCTCCCTGTAAAAACAGATTTTCCGTCACTTCCGGCAGCCTGGCCTCTTCATATAAAGCCATGTTCTTTTCCAGATTAGCTATCCTCTCTTTCAGTTCCCCCACTTCCAGGATAAGTTCCCGGATTATCATCTTGAGCTCCTGGACACTCTTTTCCATTACGGTCCTCCTCAATTAACTTTTCACAATCTTCGCCTATATCGCATGCTTCCAGCAAATCACTGTCATCCTGCAGGTTGTCATCATAAAGTTCTGATTCATACTTAAGACAGCACATCAGCCGGCCACAACTGCCTGATATTTTGGTAGGGTTCAGGGAGAGATTTTGTTCTTTGGCCATGCGGATAGATACGGGTTGAAACTCGCCCAAAAAGGTATGACAGCATAAAACCCTGCCACAGGTTCCTATGCCTCCTACCATTTTGGCTTCATCCCTTACCCCTATCTGCCTCAATTCAATCCTGGTTTTAAAAATAGCTGCCAGGTCTTTTACCAGTTCCCTGAAATCGACCCGCCCCTCTGCCGTAAAATAAAATATTATCTTTCCCATATCAAATGTATATTCTACATCTATAAGGTGCATGGGAAGCCCATGTTCCTTAACCTTTTCCTTGCATATCTCCAGGGCATCCTTCTCCTTAGCCTTGTTGCTGAGGTATTTGGCCGTATCTTCTTTAGTAGCCTTGCGCAAAACCTTTTTAAGCGGCAAAACCAGTTTTTCTTCTTCTATATTCCTTTTTCCTATAACTACGGTACCGTATTCTATTCCCCTTATCGTTTCGACAATAACCGGGTCTCCTACCTCAACATCTATATCTTCACCATCAAAATAATATATCTTTCCTGCCGGTTTAAACCTTACGCCTACTACCCAAGGCATAAAACCAAAACCCCTTTCTTAAATCTCTTTATTTGGGGACAAAACTTATAAGGCCCTTTTAAAGCAAAGCATTTTTTATTGCATAACATACATTTATGTTAATCAGCAAGGAATTTACATTCCTCCGGTAATAGCCTTTAAGCAAGCCTATCTTGTCTATAGCTTGTCTCAATTTATCTTCATTTAACCTTTTGCTGAACCATACAGCTATATCCTTATTTTCCCTGGCCAGCAGCAATCCTTCTTCTCCCGTTTTATTATATATCAATATATCCCTTAAGATAGTTTCCAGCATACGGATCATAAGCTGGGGATTAGCCTCCATCCTTTCAGCAGCTTCCCATACCGCAGCTTCCCCTTCCAAAGCAAGCATCTTTATCAGGCTATAAGACAGCTGCCAGTTCCGGTTAAGCTCTTCTTCCACAAAATGCAGCGCATAGGCAGCACTTCCCTGCCCTAAATAGGCTGCCTCCTTGGCCTTTTCTTCACTTACTCCCTTCTTAAGCAGTATCCCTTCAATTACATAAGGAGGCAGAGAAGAAAACCTCACGACCTGGCAGCGGGATACTACCGTTTCCAAAAGGGTATTTTCATCGGCTACCAGGATTATCAGCGCATAAAAAGGCGGTTCCTCCAGGGTTTTTAAAAGCGCATTGGCTCCTTCCATACTTAAAAGATGGGCATCTCTTATTATCGCTATGCGGTGTTTGGCACGATAAGGTTTTAAAGCCAGCCAGGGCTCCAAATCCTTTACTATTTTATCCCTGCCTATTAAAGACTTGTTTTCCTCTTTTTCAATAATCAAAAGATCAGGATGCATGCCTTCCCGCAAATATACCAAAGCCGCCTCATCTTCCTCAGCTAACAAAGAATAAGCCCACATCCTGGCCGTCAACATCTTGCCTACCCCTTCCGGCCCTGTAAAGAGGTAGGCATGGCTTATATGGCCTCCCTCGGCTGCCTTTTTCAGCATATTTAAAACCTTATCCTGCCCTTTAACCTCTGAAAGAAACTGCATAGCCTGTTCACCTTTAATAAAAAATTTGCCATCTTAAAATTATATCATTAAATCTACCAGCATGCCCCGTATCTTATCCAGTTTATCCAGAATAACCACCGGTTCTGCCCTATTCAGCATAAATTCATTTATAAGCTCTTCTATCTCCCGGTCAATAGTTTCTACGGTAATCAAAATCGTACGTCCCCGCCGGCTTCTGCTTCTCTCCTGTTTTAAAATATAAGCCCTGGCTACAGCTTCTTTCAAAAATGATTTCACCAGCTTTTTGTAAAGCATAAGATCCTGCACATTTAAATGTTCCTTCAAACGGCGCGCCGTCTTATCAATCTGGTCTAAAATCTCCTGCATCTTGAAATTAAGTTCGCTTTCCCTTTTGGAAAGAAGCTCCTGTTCAAAGCTCGCGCTAGCTCCCCTTTCTATTCCCCTGGCCTCCGGGGAACGGGAAACATTAAATTTTAGCAAATCTTTCTTATCCCGATCTATCTTCAATTAAACCACTTCCCTTTAAAAAAAGGCCCACTTTCTCCAGCGCCTCATTTAAAACTTCTTCCAAGCTGCGCCCGGCATCGATAACTTTTATCCTTTCCGGCTCTTTTCTGGCCAGCTCCAAATATCCCTCGCGCACCCTTTTTTGAAACATGATCCCTTCCTTCTCCAAACGGTCAATCTCTCTTCCCTGCCTTCTCTTTACTCCTACTTCCGGATCAACATCCAGAAGGAGAGTCAAATCCGGTTTTAATCCCCCGGTACAAAGCTTATTAAGCATTTCCAGAAATCCCAAATCCAGCCCTCGCCCATAACCCTGATAAGCCAGGGTTGAATCGGTATAACGGTCAGCAACCACTATTTTCCCTTCATTCAAAGCTGGCCTTATCACTTCATCTACCAGCTGGCTGCGGGAAGAAGCGTATAGAAAAGCCTCCGTACGCGGAGTAATGCTGCTGTTTTTAAAATCAAGGAGTATCTCCCGGATCTTTTCAGAAATAACCGTTCCTCCCGGTTCCCTTACGCTTACTGGATCATACGCTTTTAAAAAAGACAAAATACCCTCTTTGATGCTGGTTTTTCCACTGCCATCAATACCTTCAATACTTATAAAAACCCCCATCTTATTAGCTCCTCTTTAAATTTTTACATTTCAATTATATCAATAAAGCGAAGCTCCTGGTCCTTGATTCCTACCAATCTGGCCCCGCTCCCTTTAAGATACATAATATAATCATATACCTCATCATTTATAACTTCGCCCGGCAAAAGACAGGGAATACCAGGCGGATAGGCAGCTACCATTTCCCCAGCTATCAACCCTCTGCTCTCCTCAAGCCTTACCCTCCTTTTACCGGCAAAAAAAGCCTCCCGGGGAGTTAAAACCACTTCTGGCATCAGTACTGAAAAAGAAGGTACCTTCTTTCTCCTCCCATTATAATATTTTTCTGCTATAATAGCTAAGCTTTTATACAATTTTTCCCAGTCATTTCGGTCATGAAAAACCGACATCATAGCCAGCACCAGATAAGGCTGACTCATCTCCACCTGAATACCGTAATCCTTACGCAATATATAATCCAGCCTATAACCATCTATTTCTAAATCATCGCAAAAAACGGCTACTTTTAAAGGATCCCAGCCAGCAACCCCTTTAGCCTGCAAAAACTCGTCCCCGCACCGCAAGCCTTTTATCCCATTAATCTTTTTTTTATATTCCTCTGCCAGCCCTAAAGCCTTATCCAAAAGTTCATAGCCCTTTTCTTCCATAATTGCCCGCGCTATTTCGATGGAGGCCAATATAGGATAAGAAGGGCTGGTAGTAGTTAAAAGGGTATAGGACATAAATATTTTATCTTTATCTTTGAGCGAAGAAGAAAGATGCAGACACGCCCCCTGATTAAAAACAGGCAGAGTCTTGTGCATTCCATTTACTGCTGCATCTGCCCCTGAAGCAAGGGCAGAAGGGGGGTAAGAATCATGAAAACAAAAATGTCCGCCATGTGCCTCATCCACCGCCAAAAAAACATCATATCTTCGTGCCAGATGCGCCATAGCTGCTAAATCAGAAGCAGTCCCATAATAAGTAGGACTTGTAACAAAAATAACCCTGGCATCAGGGTTACCTTTAAGGGCCTCTTCTACATCCGCTTGTGAAACAGCCAAAGGCAAACCATATTTCCCATCAGTCTTATAAGGTATATATACTGGTGTGCAGCCGGAGAGCACCATAGCGCCAAAAAAAGATTTATGCAGGTGGCGATTGACTAAAACCTTATCACCTTCCGAAGTCAAACCCAAAAATAAAGCCTGAATACCTGAAGTAGCCCCGTTTACCAGAAAAAAGCTGGTATGTGCCCCATAGGCCCTGGCCAGCATTCGCCTGCTCTCTTCTATTATTCCGGAAGGCAAGTGCAGATTATCAAAGGGAGGCACTTCCGTAACATCAAAAAAACCCAGCTCTCTAAAAACAGGATGGTTAAAGCCCCTCCCTCCTGCATGTCCTGGCATATGAAGGCGCAGGCAGTCTTCGTCTATATATTTAAGCAGGGCAGAATAAATAGGAGTCTTACCTTGCAAAAAGGTCACCTCACCAACCAGGAGAACACTTTTTATAAAACTTTCTTTCTTATTCTAATGTTTATAAAATTCCCCAGCAAGTAAAAAAAGGGGATATCATCCCCTCACCAGCAAAACAAAATTTATCCACTTAACTGTTACCTCAAGATTTTTTTAATTTTTTCCTTAACTGCTTCATATTGAACAGAATCTATGCTCAGACTAACAATCTCCTCCTCGCACTTTTCACATATAAAAGCTTTCTTAAGCTTCAAACCCCCTCTAATCCCTGCCTCAGGCACCTTTTCACATATATAACAGCATGGCAGTATTTTACATTTTTCATTTTTCGGCAAAGGCAAAACCTGATACATATAAATTATACACTGAAACAGGGGACGGTTCTCTGTTTCACTAAAGTGAAACAGAGAACCGTCCCCTGTTTCAGACTGTTTCAGAAAAAAATAAATCCTGGCAACGACCTACTCTCCCACAGCTTCAGCTGCAGTACCATCGGCGCTGGAGGGCTTAACTTCCGTGTTCGGGATGGGTACGGGTGTTTCCCCTCCGCTATCGTCACCAGGAATTCTTCTTCCCTGAATCCCTCAAAACTGCAGATAGCGCTTCCTTCACCTCAAGGCTCCTAGGTCAAGACCTCGATCTATTAGTACCGGTCGGCTTAATACATCGCTGTACTTACACCCCCGGCCTATCTACCACCTAGACTCGATGGGATCTTACCTCCTTACCGGAGTGGGAGAACTCATCTTGGGGTTGGCTTCGCGCTTAGATGCTTTCAGCGCTTATCCATTCCAGACATAGCTACCCAGCTGTGCCCCTGGCGAGACAACTGGTACACCAGCGGTCTGTCCATCCCGGTCCTCTCGTACTAGGGACAGCTCCCCTCAATTCTCCTGCGCCTGCGATGGATAGGGACCGAACTGTCTCACGACGTTCTGAACCCAGCTCACGTACCACTTTAATGGGCGAACAGCCCAACCCTTGGGACCTTCTCCAGCCCCAGGATGTGATGAGCCGACATCGAGGTGCCAAACCTCCCCGTCGATGTGAACTCTTGGGGGAGATAAGCCTGTTATCCCCGGGGTAGCTTTTATCCGATGAGCGACGGCCCTTCCACTCGGTACCGCCGGATCACTAAGCCCGACTTTCGTCCCTGCTCGAAATGTCTCTCTCGCAGTCAAGCTCCCTTCTGCCTTTACACTCTTCGCGCGATTTCCATCCGCGCTGAGGGAACCTTTGGGCGCCTCCGTTACCCTTTAGGAGGCGACCGCCCCAGTCAAACTGCCCACCTGACACTGTCCCTGCACCAGCTTATGGTGCCAGGTTAGAACCCCAGTAATCCAAGAGTGGTATCCCACCAGCGGCTCCAGCAGACCTGGCGACCTGCTTTCTCTGCCTCCCACCTATCCTGTACATGGACTACCAAGATCCAATGTCAAGCTACAGTAAAGCTCCACGGGGTCTTTCTGTCCTATCGCAGGTAATCGGCATCTTCACCGATACTACAATTTCACCGAGCCCCTCGTCGAGACAGTGCCCAGATCGTTACGCCTTTCGTGCGGGTCTGAACTTACCAGACAAGGAATTTCGCTACCTTAGGACCGTTATAGTTACGGCCGCCGTTCACTGGGGCTTCGGTTCAGAGCTTCGCGTTTCCGCTAACCCTTCCCCTTAACCTTCCAGCACCGGGCAGGCGTCAGCCTCTATACTTCATCTTTCGATTTCGCAGAGACCTGTGTTTTTGGTAAACAGTCGCCTGGGCCTATTCTCTGCGGCTCTCTCACGCTCGCTAACGTCTGCTAGCTCACGCTACCAGAGCACCCCTTCTCCCGAAGTTACGGGGTCATTTTGCCGAGTTCCTTAACGAGGGTTCTCTCGCGCGCCTTAGGATTCTCTCCTCGCCTACCTGTGTCGGTTTGCGGTACGGGCACCCTGCTTCTCGCTAGAGGCTTTTCTCGGCAGTATGGATTCAGTGACTTCGGTACTTCCTTTCCCTCCCCTTCACACCTCAGGATTTCGTGAGGCGGATTTGCCTACCTCACTCCCTACGTGCTTGGACGCACTCTTCCATCCGTGCGCTTCACCTATCCTCCTGCGTCACCCCTTCGCTCAAACGAAGCTCGGGTGGCACTGGAATCTCAACCAGTTGTCCATCCCCTACGCCCTTAGGCCTCGGGTTAGGTCCCGGCTTACCCTGGGCGGACGAGCCTTCCCCAGGAATCCTTAGGCTTTCGGCGGGCAGGATTCTCACCTGCCTTCTCGCTTACTCATGCCAGCATTCTCTCTTCCTGTAAGTCCACCACTCCTTTCGGTATGGCTTCTGCCCTACAGGAATGCTCCCCTACCAATTACCTTAAACCGGTAATTCCGTAGCTTCGGTACTATGCTTAGCCCCGTTATATTTTCGGCGCAGTGCCACTTGACCAGTGAGCTGTTACGCACTCTTTAAATGATGGCTGCTTCTAAGCCAACATCCTGGCTGTCTTCGTAGCACTACCTCCTTTCCCACTTAGCATAGATTTCGGGACCTTAGCTGACGGTCTGGGCTCTTTCCCTCTCGTCCATGAACCTTATCACCCATGGACTGACTGCCAGTCACCACCTTATGGTATTCGCAGTTTGGGAAGGTTCGGTAACCCGGTAAGGCCCCTAGCCTAACCAGTGCTCTACCCCCATAAGGCTCCTAACTGACGCTAGCCCTAAAGCTATTTCGGGGAGAACCAGCTATATCCGAGTTCGATTGGCATTTCACCCCTATCCACAGCTCATCCACGTACTTTTCAACGTACTCTGGTTCGGGCCTCCACGATGTGCTACCATCGCTTCACCCTGGCCATGGATAGATCACCCGGTTTCGGGTCTACGGCAACAAACTTAGCGCCCTCTTCAGACTCGCTTTCGCTCCGGCTCCGCCCTTCTCAGGCTTAACCTCGCTTGCTACCGTAACTCGCTGGCCCATTCTGCAAAAGGTACGCAGTCACACGCTCTCAATCGTGCTCCTACCGCTTGTAGGCATACGGTTTCAGGTACTATTTCACTCCCCTCCCGGGGTGCTTTTCACCTTTCCCTCACGGTACTCTCCACTATCGGTCGCCAGGTAGTATTTAGCCTTGGAGGGTGGTCCCCCCTGCTTCCCACCAGATTCCACGTGTCCAGTGGTACTCGGGATTGCCGCCTAACTGCTGCGCAAATTTCGGGTACGAGGCTTTCACTCCCTGTGGCCCAGCTTTCCAGCTGCGTTCCCCTATTCGCTCCGCAGTTACGTATAGTCTGCAACCTATACCCGCGACATCCCTCAACCCCTGTTAAGCAACGCTTGCAGGCTTCTGCACTTAACAGGTTTGGGCTCCTCCCCGTTCGCTCGCCGCTACTTGGGGAATCTCTCTTGATTTCTTCTCCTCCGGTTACTAAGATGTTTCAGTTCACCGGGTATCGCCCCTCATGCCCTATGTGTTCAGGCATGGGTGACAGAGGTTCTCCTCTGCCGGGTTCCCCCATTCGGACATCCACGGATCTACGCTCGCTTGCAGCT
>NZ_AP042437.1:837500-2250000 GCF_055381335.1 Thermosyntropha tengcongensis | reverse complement strand
TAGAAATTAGCCTTGGCTAAAGTAAATTTTATCCCTTCTATCTGTTTACCCATTATTTTGCCACCTCTTCCTTAATGGCTTCCTGTGCCATATTCCATCCCATTTCCAGAGCCTTGTGGTTAAGCTCTCTTAATTTAGGGTCTTTTTCAAATTTGGCTCCCAGCTTCTTTTCCAAAGCGTATTTAGCTGAACCAAGACTTACTATATTAGTAAATCCTATAACTGCTCCCATGATTATCATATTAAATACCCGCGGGTGCAATTCGCGGCTGGCGGTATCCAGCGCCGGCAAGCCTACTATTTTTTTGGCCTCTTTCGGCAGTTCTTCTTCATCAGGGGTAAAACTGCTGTCATATACGAATATAGTGCTTCCATCCGAATATCTGGCTGTACGGGAAACTGCCCTCTTGCTTAAAGCGATCACCACATCTGCCTTGTTAAACTTGGGAGCCCCAATCCTTTCTTCACTTACCTGCAAAAAGGCTATGGATACTCCACCTCTTTGTTCTACACCAAAATTCGGTATATATATAGCCTGTTTCTGTTCTTCATAGGCAGCTTCTGCCAGTATCTCCGCCACTACCTGTACGCCCTGCCCACCTTCACCAGCTAGGGCAACCTTTATCAATCCCACCTATTTTTCCCCCTTTCCAAAGGGACTTTTGAATTCCCCTATCGGGAAATATTTTTCCATCTCATCTTCCAAAAAGCTCCAGGTCTGCTGGGCATTAGTCCTCCAGTTGGTAGGACAGGTAGAAAGTGCTTCCACAAAAGAGAATCCATTGCCTTCCATCTGGTTTTTCAACGCATTTTTGATAAACCTTTTCAGCTGTTTATATTTAGAAACGGTTCCCCTTGCTACATAAGCTCCCTCAGAAGTAAGTGCTGCCACAAATTCCGGTCCTTTGGTCGGATAACCGGTAGCTTCAGGATCTCTTCCATAAGGGGTGGTTTCCGTCTTTTGTCCAGGCAAAGTGGTAGGCGCCATCTGTCCCCCAGTCATACCATAATTGGTGTTGTTTACCAGGATAACCGTAATTTTTTCATTGCGCACCGCAGCATTCAAAAGGTGCTGGGAACCGATCGAATATCCCCCGCCATCTCCCATATAACCGATAGTAATGAGTTCAGGACGTGCCCTTTTTATCCCCACCATAACCGGCGTAGTGCGTCCATGATGGGTCTGGACACTGTCACATGCGAAGAAATTCCATGAAAGCAGGGAACATCCTATATCACATCCGAATACTACCCGGTCCTGTATTTCAAGTTCATCTATAGCTTCTCCCAGAGCCTTAAGCACAATGCCGTGGCCACAGCCAGGGCAGAACTTATGCGGCTTGGTCGGCAAATACCAGGATTTTGGAGTTGCTGGTAAAACCATCCTTTTCCCCTCCTTAATTAAAGTATGCTTTTTACCTTATTGATAATGTCATAATCAATGATGCCTACTCCGGGCATGAACAGGTTGTATATGGGGATGGTTTCTCCATATATTTCCTGTTTTACCAGGCGGTCAAACTGTCCGTAGGCAGATTCCGCTATCAGCATTTTCTTGGCTCCGCTTTTAGCTATAACTTCCCTCAGCTGTTTGGCCGGAAAAGGGCGTAAAGTTATAGGCCTGAAATAACCTGCCTTTATACCCTGAGCTCTTAATGCCTTTACCGCATCATCAGCAGCTCTGGACACTACTCCATGAGCAAGTATCAATATCTCAGCATCGTCGCAGTTCTTTTCTTCATACTCCACTACTTCGGGAATTATAGCCTCATATTCCGAGGCAAATTTCATTACCACCTCATAAAGCTCTTCTTCCATGCTGTATATATTGCATAAATGCTGGGGTTCTCTTCCTTCTCCTATTTTCCCTTCCAAACCTACCAGCGGATAAGTCTTCACCAATTCTATACCTCTTTCTTCCGGATCATACATCACCAGAGGCTCCCGCATCTTGGCCTGATAGCCATCCCCTAAAACAAAGGTGGGAAAACGGTACTTCCAGGCCGTATTAAAAGCTTTTATTACATAATCATATATTTCCTGGTGAGAAGCAGTAGAATAAACTATGCGATGACCCTCTCCATTGCCTCCAAAGGTGGTAAGGGTTACTTCCTGCTGGGAGTAAATTACCGTACCTGAAGAAGGCCCTCCGCGCTGCTGAATAATAGCCACCAGAGGAAGTCGCATAGCCTCCGCCATGCTGAAAGGCTCCTGCATCAAAGTATTGCCAGGACCAGCTGTAGCTGTAAAAGCTTTCTTGCCTGCCTGAACAGCTCCGCAAACAGTAAAACCGGCTGAAATTTCATCTTCGGTCTGCAGAAAACTTTTCCCATATTTAGGGGCCAGTCTGGTCCAGTAATGCATAATTTCATTCTGCGGAGTTATAGGATAACCAAACATAATCTCAGCCCCAGCTGCCAGGGCTCCCCAGCAAGCAGCCTCATTCCCTGTTAGAAAAGCCTTGCCGGATTTTTCTATTACTTTCTGCATTTATCCAACGCACCTCCTAAAAATAAATAAATAAATTTCCCTACCACATGGCACCCGGCATATATCTTTCTATAAATTTAACCTTGACCCCTAAATCAGTAAAATCTTCTCTGCCCCTGAACTTTTGATCAACTGCCATATAATCTACGGGCAAGCCAAGTTCATCAGCTGCCTTTATTATTACCCTGTTTCCTTCCCTTATTAGTTCAGGAGTAGTTTCATCTCCCAGATGGGTATTGGCTACTATGGCATCCACCCTTCCCAGTTCTTTTATATATTCCTTAATCCTTAAAAGAGAACCGGTCATGGGCCTGGTATAATTTACTACCGCTATTATCCTTAGATAAGGAGATTCATAAGCCCCTTCCACCAGGTTTAAAGTGCGCGCCCCATATACACCATAACCTACATCCAGGATAATATCCCCCTCGTTCAAAAGCGCCCACCTGGCTTCTGGATTAAGCATAGCCCCTGTTTCTCCCAGTCCAAAAGAATCCTCCCTGGATTGGCCGATTACCTTAAGCCCCATTGCTTCCAGCTTCTTTTTTATAGGCCTTAATGTATAAAAAGGTTCTACCGTATCCAGGTCTACCAGAGTAACCTTCCTTCCCTCTCTTTTCAGTTCTACTGCCCGGTTTATGGCTATTTCACTCTTGCCGCTCGCATATTCCCCTATAAATGCTTCTACTACTTTATCTATGCAGGTAAAAATGAGCACCTCCAATACGGTATAGAATATTAATTAATATATAAATATTTTGTTTCAGTATAAATTAATTGTAAATTATGCGTCAATATTTATAAAGCCTCCTTTAAATAGGATATACATTTTTTACACAGGGTTAACTGTATCTTAATATTATCTCTCAAAATAAAAAAACCGTACCCTTTTCATAGCGGGAACGGCTGTCTTTATCCTTAAAATCCCTTATTTAAGCAACATCTGAAAACAAACCAGGAGTAAAACCCCGGGAATACCTAAAAATCCGGCTATCAGCACAGTTAAAATATTTATGGCTATTTTAAAAGAGAAAAAGGCTCCTATGTAGTTGGTGACAATAAGCAAAAACAAGCCCAAAACAGAATTAATAAGCAGCTTCCATAATATCTTTACCGGTTTTAAAACCACCTGAGCAATTATATATATAATAATCAAAAGAAAAACCGCTGCCATCACTACATTTAACGTTTCCACCCCTGACCCCTCCCCTTAATCTATATGCTCCCCGCTTTTGAAGAATTACAGTATTTTTTCCCCTTTATACGGCGCAAAATAAAGTTATATTTTTCTTCCGCAGCCCGCAGATTGAAGATAGCCCAATCCAGCATATCCGGTTCTTCTATATTGGACAAAATATTATATGCACAGTCAAGCTCAGATTTAGCCCTTTCAAGCATCTCCTGTTCAGAAGGGAGGCTTAAGGGAACATCTTTTTTCAGCCAGAACAATCTGGCCAGCAGGTTTTTCAAACAGGAACGGAAAAGCATAAATATAATCCTCCCGGCATAAAAGGTAAAGTTCCCTTCACTCCATCCTATGCCGGATTTCCCATTTTTATGCTAAATTTCCCGACGCCCTTCTATAGCGCGCCGCAAAGTTATTTCATCCGCAAATTCTATGTACCCTCCCACGGGAATTCCATGAGCCAGTTTAGTAACTTTTACTCCATATTTTTCTGCGACTCCCGCCAAAAAACGGGATAAAACCTCTCCGTCAATATCCGGATTCAGGGCCAGAATAACCTCCTTTACTTCTCCTGTTTTCAGTTTTTCTTCCAGAGGTTTTATATTCAAAGCAGTAAGGTCATCATTTCCCATAAGATTAAAATCCTTGTTGAGCACAAAATATTGTCCTCTAAAACCTGTACGTTCAATAGCTATAATATCACTCGCTTCTTCTGCCACACACAATATGCTTCTATCCCTTTTTTCATCCTGGCATATCACGCAGGGATCAACATCAGTCAAATAACCACAGCGGGAACAGGGAAATACTTTGGACTTGGCATCTATAATAGCCTGGGCCAGTTTTTTCACTTCCTCTTCCGGAGACTTAAGTATGTATAAGGCAAGCCTCTGGGCAGTTTTAGGTCCGATAGTGGGAAGCTTCTGCAGTTCATCTATAAGTTTCTCTAAAGGACGTGCGAATTTCATGATCTGATTTTCCTCCTTACCACCTTAAACAAAATTTAACGCTGACAGATAACCTTCTTTTTTTAAACCTTTTCTGTCAGCGTTAACCCTATTTTTATAACCCTGGTATATTCAAGCCTCCTGTTATCTTGGCCATTTCTTCCGATACCATCTCCTGAGCTGATTTTAGCCCTTCATTAACAGCAGCCATAATCATATCTTCCAGCATTTCTATATCTTCTGGGTCTACCGCTTCCTTGCTTATTTTTATCTCTACCAGCTGCTGTTTGCCGTTCACTTTAACCTGTACAGCTCCTCCACCTGCTGAAGCCTCTACAATCTTACTTTCCAGCTCTTCCTGCAATTTCGCTATCCTTTCCTGTACTTTTTTGGCTTCTTTCATCATCTTGCTTAATGATGCTCCACCGGGATTAAAAACCATTTTATCTTCCTCCTTAATCTTTGATTTGCACTATATCTTCCCCAAAATATTCTATCGCTTTTTTCACCATAATATCATTATATTGGTCATCATCAAGAAAAATAAACTGTATTTCCAAAGGCCTTTTAAAAATCTTCTCTAATACTTCTTCCAATATCTCCCGATTTCCTCTCTCTTCCATCCGTTCTTTATGAAATTTATACCCTTTTCTAAAACCGATATATATAACATCATCTTTTATACCTATAAATTTACCCTGGGACAGAAGGGCATGGGTAGGTATCTTTTTCTCCTTAACCCCGGCCAAAATTTTCTGCCACAAGGCTTTCTCCCCTTCATCTCCGGATGCTTCTCTTTTTTGGGCCTTTATATTTTTAGAAACAGTCCTTTTTTCTTTTATCACGGCATCTTCTTTTTCCAGAATATTTCCTGTTTCAGGACATAAAACATCCATCATCTCCAAAAAAGCCATTTCCAGCAAAAATTTATTTCCTTCGCTAAACCTCAGCCGTTCTACCATATTCATCATCATGCGCAAAGCTTTGAGCAAAGAATCCTGATTAACTTTTCCCTTTTGTTCTTCCAAAAATTTGAGGTTCTCCTCTTCTACCACATAAAAATCTGCATTTCTCCCCAGATTCTTATAAATCAAAAGATCCCGCAGATAAAAGACCGTTTCCCTAGCCAGCTGCTGGGCTTCCTTGCCTTCGTTTAATGCCTGTCCCAGCATTTCGATTACGCCTCTGGTATCCCTTTCTAAAACCGCATTTAAAAGCCGGGCCAAAAAAACATCATCAACAATACCCAGAACATCTACCACATCTTTTTTGGTTATTTTACCTTCCTTATAAGCATATATCTGATCCATAATGCTCAAAGCATCTCTTAAACCCCCATTAGCCCGGCGGGCCATCAAAAACAGGGCTTCTTCCTCCATTTCCAAACCATAAGCTTCAGCTACCTTTTTAAGCCTTTCAGCAATCTCCTCCAGGGTAAGCCGGCGGAAATAATAAACCTGGCACCTTGATTTTATAGTAGCTGGTATTTTCTGCGGTTCAGTAGTAGCCAGTATAAACATTACATGATGAGGAGGTTCTTCCAGGGTTTTTAAAAGGGCATTAAAAGCCTCGGTAGTAAGCATATGGACTTCATCAATTATGTAAACTTTCCTCTTGCCCTGGGCAGGCAAAATCCTTACTTTTTCCCGCAAGTCACGAATCTCATCTATTCCTCGGTTAGATGCCGCATCTATTTCTACTACATCCATAAAAGTGCCATTATTGATATCCCTGCAGGCATGGCATTCGTTACACGGCTCTCCATCCTTCAAATTTTCGCAATTTACTGCCTTGGCAATAATTTTGGCTATACTGGTTTTGCCGGTTCCCCGGGGGCCAGCAAAAAGATAAGCATGGGATAATCTGTTTTCTGATAAAGCATTTTTAAGAGCCTTCACTATTTTGTCCTGTCCTACCACTTCCTCAAATCTTTGCGGACGATGAACACGGTACAAAGCTAAATAAGCCATCTTTTTACCCCCTCATCAAATAAAGACAGCTAATCATCCTATATAGTAAAAATAGCAGGTCTTTTACCTGCTACCTATCCTGGCTTAAAAAGTCGAAACGGTTTTCATTTTTAAATAAAATGCCGTGCACCTGGCTTCGAGAATATCCCCCGAGCGTTACCAGAACAGTTAGCTCCATCCAGGCTACCCCGCGGCACATAAGATAAACCTCTTAGTGCTGCTTCCTCCCGGACCTGACACGGTTCAAGGTGTCTTATTGCGCAGGACCCAGACTTCTACACCACTTGTCCTGGCCAGACCTCACAGGATAAACCCTCAGCTCAGGAATTCGACCCTGCTATAGCGGGTTGCAGGTTACAGGGCACCGCTAATTCCCCGTCTAGCACGGCATAGCTTATTTCTACTTTCTGCTCATCTATTGTACCTTTTTTAATCATCTATTGCAAGGCTAATCCTTTTTTTGCCAGCAGACATTTACCTGAAGACTATTTTGCCATCTTTCATGGAATCAACTATGGCCAGAGAATGTAAATTTACTCCCTTTTCTCTTAAAGTCTTTCCTCCCTGCTGAAAACCTTTTTCAATAACAATACCTACACCTACCAGATAAGCCCCGGCTTGTTCGATTATATCTTTAAGCCCTAAAACAGCCCTTCCATTAGCCAAAAAATCATCAATTATCAATATACGATCTTGTTCAGTAATATATTTTTTAGCCACCTTTATCTGATAAGTGGTGCCTTTAGTAAAAGAAAAAACTTCACTGGTATATATTTCAGTATCCAGATTGCGGGAAATATTTTTCTTGGCAAAGACTACGGGAACTTTAAAATACTGAGCAGTTATGGCAGCGATGGCAATCCCGGAAGACTCGATAGTCAATATGCGGGTAACTTTTTCATCTTTAAACCGGTACCAGAACTCTTTTCCCACTTCATTCAAAAACTCTATATCCAGCTGGTGGTTCAGAAAAGAATCCACCTTCAGTATATCTTCTCCTATAACTTCGCCTTCTTCCAAAATCTTGCGCTTTAAAAGTTCCATAATCCTCATAACCCCTATATACTTTTTTAAACTGGTATGAATAACATTTATTTTAAAACATATCCCCTCTTTAGACAAACACTTTTTGCTGCACCTGATAACTAAACCCTAACCTGCTTTATTTTTCCCTATAATCATGTATTAAATTACTCTATGCCAGCAATTAAAATAAAACACGGGAAATCTCCCGTGCTTTTTCCTAACTGGCGGAGAGGGCGGGATTCGAACCCGCGACACAGGTTTTAGCCCGTGTACTCGATTTCCAATCGAGCGCCTTCAGCCAACTCAGCCACCTCTCCGTAAATATATATAAAGTTTTTCTTTTTCTGGCGGAGAGAGTGAGATTCGAACTCACGAGACGGTTTTTAGCCGTCTACTCGATTTCGAGTCGAGCGCCTTCGACCAACTCGGCCATCTCTCCTCAAATCCGCGAAGAATGAGCTTAAAAGTTCTGCGCATTCTTCCCTAAGTATCCCCTCACAGGTCTCCACCTGATGATTCAGCAGCGGATATCTGACAATTTCAAGAACTGACCCTGCTGCTCCTGCCTTGGGGTCCCTGGCCCCGAATACCAACCTTCCCAGCCTTGCATTCACCATAGCTCCTGCACACATAGGACAGGGCTCTAAAGTGCAGTATAATGTCACATCAGTAAGCCGCCACCTCTTTAAGTAAGAGGCAGCTCTCTTCAAGGCCAGCATCTCAGCATGAGCAGTAGCATCATTCTGCATCTCTTTTTCATTATACGCCCAGGCTATTATCTCATCATCGCATACGGCAACTGCACCTACCGGTACTTCACCCAAAAAATAAGCTTTTTTAGCCAATGCCAGAGCCAGGCGCATATATAAAATATCCCGGTTTATAGGGATTCACCGCCATATGGTGCGCCCGAAGGGACTCGAACCCCTGGCACGCGGTTTAGGAAACCGCTGCTCTATCCTCCTGAGCTACGGGCGCCTGAAATATTTATGAAATAAAAAATAACCATTTGCTTTTTATAAATACATGGCGCGCCCGGCAGGATTCGAACCTGCGACCTCCAGATTCGTAGTCTGTTACTCTATCCAACTGAGCTACGGGCGCTTATTTATATCTAAAACCTTTTTAACAAAATAATGGCGGAGAGAGCGGGATTCGAACCCGCGACACAGGTTTTAGCCCATGTACTCGCTTAGCAGGCGAGCGCCTTCAGCCTACTCGGCCATCTCTCCGTATATCTATGCATAAAGTGGTGCTAACTGGCGGAGGAGGTGGGATTCGAACCCACGGAACCCGTAAAGGTTCAACGGTTTTCAAGACCGCCTCCTTAAACCGCTCGGACACCCCTCCATGCAGAGGACTTTTTTTATCCAATGCAAGGGATAGTATAGCATACCAGTTTCCCCTTGTCAACCAAACATCTCTTTATAAATCATTCCTTTTTATCACTTTTATTCCACCCATATACGGAACCAGCACTTCCGGTATCAGCACCGAACCATCTTCCTGCTGGTAATTTTCCAGTATGGCAGCCAGCGTACGCCCTACCGCCACCCCTGACCCGTTCAAGGTATGAACATAGCGCGGCTTTTCTTTGGGAGATGGACGGTACCTTATATTTGCTCTGCGTGCCTGAAAATCTTCACAGTTCGAACAGGACGATATTTCCTTATATTCATTATAGCTGGGCAGCCATACTTCAATATCATAAGTCTTGGCTGCTGAAAATCCCATATCTCCTGTGCAGAGAAGAACTACCCGGTAAGGAAGCCCTAAGAGCTGCAGAACCCTTTCGGCATCCCTGGTCATTTTTTCTAGTTCTTCATAAGATTCTTCCGGCCTGGTTATCTTTACTAATTCTACCTTGTTAAACTGATGCTGCCTTATAACTCCCCGGGTATCCCGGCCGTGCGAACCTGCTTCAGCTCTAAAACACGGGGTATAAGCCGTGAAATACATGGGCAAATCTTTGTCATCCAGAATTTCTTCCCGGTGCAGGTTGGTAAGGGGTACTTCTGCGGTGGGAACCAGGTACATTTCTCTTCCTTCCACTTTAAACATGTCTTCCGCAAATTTGGGAAGCTGTCCGGTCCCTAACATACAGTGCGCGTTTACCATAAAAGGAGGCAGTATTTCTTTATATCCGTGTTCTCCTGTATGCACATCCAGGAAAAAGTTTATTATAGCCCTTTCTAACCTGGCCCCCATTCCTTTATATACAGTAAATCTGGCTCCGGAAAGCTTGGCAGCCCTTTCAAAATCAAGTATATCCAGTTCTACACCCAAATCCCAGTGGGCTTTAGGTTCAAAGTCAAACTTGCGGGGTTCCCCCCATCTCCTTACTTCTACATTAAACCTTTCGTCTTCTCCTACTGGTACTGATTCATGCGGAAGATTAGGAATTCTTAACAGAATATTTTCTATTTCTTCTTCAATACGGTTAAGTTTTTCCTCCAGTTCTTTTATTTCTTCCCCTACTTTCCTTACTCTTTCCATTAAATCCTGCGGGTCTTTGCCTTGCTTTTTCAGTTCTCCTACCTCTTTGGAAGCTGAATTGCGGAAATTCCTTAATTCTTCCACTTTAGATAAAACATCTCTTCTTTCCTCATCCAAAGCTAAAAATTCTTTTAAAGCCCCTTTTATGTTTCTTTTCTCCAGCTCCCTTTCCACTTTCTCCGGATTAGCTCTGATCACTCTGGCATCCAACATATAAAGACCCCCTTAATTATAGGCTTTTAAAGTTAAATAAAGGAAAAGCCAGGCTTTTCCTTTATTTAATAGCTGTTTAAAAACGCAGAAGTTTAGGTTTGCTCATTATGCCATCCGATTTGGCAAGCACTTCCATGACTTCTTCACTTACCTCATTATCCACATTTATCAGCATAATAGCCTTTTCTCCCTTGGTGCGGCGGGCAACTTTCATGGAAGCTATGTTTATTCCATAATCCCCCAGAATAGTGGCAAAAGGTCCTATAACTCTGGGCCTATCTTCATTTTCTACCATCAAAACTATACCGCCCAGTTCGGTCTCAGTTTCATAGCCGTTTATTTCTACCAAGAGAGGATTTTTAGCCCGTGATATGGTACCGGTTATATCCAGGGCACAGCGGTCAGTAAATATTTTTACATTTATCAGGTTTTTGTAGCGCTTATTAGTCTGTTCTTCCTTGTGCTCATAAATCTTTATACCGCGATCCTGAGCCATAAGCCGGGCATTAACATAATTAACCTTTTCTTCCATAACCGGAGATAAAATCCCTTTTAATAAAGCAATAGTCAGTATTTCAGTTTCATTTTTGGTTATAGGCCCGCTGTAAGTTATATCAATCCTGGTTATAGGATTCCTTTCCAGCTGATAGTAAATACTTCCCATTTTCTCAGCCAGGGTTATATAAGGCCGCAGGTAGTCTAATTCCTCTTTAAGCATGGTGGGAAGATTTACTACATTGGGAACTATCTCCCCTTTTAACGCCTTTATAACCTGAATGGCAATATCTTCTCCCACCCTTTTCTGGGCTTCGTAAGTATCAGCACCCAGGTGAGGGGTTACCACCACATTATTAAATTTAAACAGAGGGCTTTCGGTAATAGGCTCTTTTTCAAAGACATCCAGCCCGGCAAAAGCTATTTTCCCGCTTTCCAATCCGGCTATGATGGCTGTTTCTTTTATTATTCCCCCTCTGGCACAGTTGACTATCCCTACCCCGTCTTTGGCCAGGCTCAGCACTTTTTCGTCAATCATGTGCATAGTCTCTTCATTACGCGGAGTGTGGACAGTTATAATATCTGCTTCCCTTACCAGTTCCTCCAGGGTTTCTTTCTTTTCCGCGCCAAAACGTTCAAACCGTTCATCAGATATATAAGGGTCATAAGCTATAACCCGCATATTAAAAGATTTAAGACGGGTGGCTACCATAGAACCTATACGGCCCAAACCTACTATGCCCACGGTTTTTCCATAAAGCTCAATACCGCGGAAAGGTTTGCGGTCCCATACCCCGCTTTTAAGATAGTTGTTGGCCCATGCGGTTTTGCGTGCAGCAGCCAGCATAAGGGCAATAGTCTGTTCAGCTGCTGATATAGTATTGCTGTCCGGGGTATTGGCTACTATTACACCATAGCGGGTACATACATCAACATCGATATTATCTACCCCGTTGCCAGCCCGGCCTACTATTTTTAATCTCTTCCCTCTCTTTACGAGCTCTTCATCAACTTTTGTGACACTTCTTACTATAAGGGCATCATACTGGTCTATTATTTCCAAAAGTTCTTCTCTCGATATCCCATCACGATAATCAACATCCAGCTCCTTCTTTAAAAGCTCTACCCCTTCTTCGGCAATGCGCTCGCTTATAAGAACCTTTTTCCTCTCCACCTTCAACTCCCCTTTCTTTATCTTTAGTAATTATCTAGTACAAATTGCTGGGCAGTTTTAACCCCTTGACCCATATCCAGATCAAATCCCAGTTCCTTTAATGTTATTTCCAAAGCTGCTATAACTGCTAAAAGATCAAGTTCCCTTACATATCCAAGATGCCCTATGCGGAAAATAACATCATTAAGGCTCTGCTGCCCTCCAGCCAGGACTATATTAAATTTTTCCAGCATATACTGGCGAATCTTATTGGCACCAATATTTTCCGGAGCGATAACTGCAGTTCCTGCTGTAGAGGCATTTTTATCATCAGCCAGCAGTTTTAAGCCCATGGCTTTTATGCTTTTTCTTACCATATCCCGATAATTGCGGTGCCTTTTTAAAATATTTTCCAATCCCTCTTCCTTCATCATGCGCAGAGCTTCCTGCATGCCGTAGTATATAGATATAGGAGGAGTAACCGGATTCTGTCCTTTTTCAAGATATTCCAGGCCCAAATCTATATCCCAGTAAAACTTGGGAGCTTTAGATTTTTTATAGGCTGCATAAGCCCTGTCATTAAAAGCTAAAAAGGCAAGGCCTGGCGGAACCATGAAAGCTTTCTGCGATCCACTTACAGCTACATCTATTCCCCATTCATCCATCCTAAGGTCCACGGCAGCCAAGCCGCTTACTGCATCTACCAGGAATAAAGCGGGGTGATCGCCAGCTGCCTCTTTGATAGCCTTAAGATCGTTGAAAACACAGGTAGAAGTCTCATTGTGGGTAATAAGCACTGCTTTTATTTCCCCATTTACATCTTTCTTAAGCCTTTCCCCTATGATAGAAGGATCAGCAGCTTCTCCCCAGGGGAAGTCAATCTTTTCTACCTTAGCTCCAAAATTGCTGGCAATAGCTGCAAAACGGTCGCCGAAAACTCCTATAGAAACAGCCAGAACTCTATCTCCCGGTGAAATAAAGTTTACTACTGCTGCTTCTAACCCTCCTGTACCTGAAGAAGGATAGATAAGAACATGATGTTTAGTCCGGTAAATCTCTTTTACCCCTTCAGTCACTTCCAGCAGAATTTCCCTAAACTCAGGCCCCCGATGGTTAATAAGGGGTCTTCCCATAGCTCTTATAATCCTGTTCGGCAGAGGAGTAGGCCCAGGAAGCAGCAGGTACTGTTCTCCTGTCATCAAAAAATACCTCCTTCATCAAACACATTATAAAAAACATTAATCCCTGTATACACTTATTTCTATATATAAAAAAGCCTCTCTATCCCATATAAGGGACGAGAGACTGTTTCCCGCGTTGCCACCCTAATTGACACAAAATGTGTCCACCTCATAGATTATAACGGTATTACCGGTACTGCTTTTAACAGCCTGCTCCCGGGGTGGATTCAAATTGACGCTGCACTGGTTCGCACCATCCACCAGCTCTCTTGACCAGCTATCAATTCTACTATTCCCGTTCACCGCTTTTATCTATATTTAGTTTGACTAAAATTATATTATATATTTTATTCTTTAGCAAGATTTTACTAACATAATTCTACAAAATATTTGTGCAATCTTAAATCATCTGTAAGTTCGGGATGGAAAGAAGTAGCCAGAAGCTTTCCCTGTTTTACCATAACTATTTTATCATCATGTACACATAATACTTCTGCTTCTCCCCATACCTTTTCTACATAAGGAGCCCTTATAAAAACCCCTCTTATTTTACCAACACCTTTTATATCAAGTTCGGTTTCAAAACTGTCCACCTGTCTTCCATAAGCATTGCGCTTTACCTTTATATCCATAAGTTTGAGCCACGGCTCGTCCTGGTCAAGTTCTTTGGCCAGCAGTATCATGCCGGCACAGGTACCCCAAACCGGCATTCCTTCCTGTACCCTTTTGAGTATTTTAGCATCAATGCCGTACTCTCTCATCAAACGGCCGATAGTGGTACTTTCTCCTCCCGGAATGATAAGTCCATCTATATCATCCATCTCTTCTGCTTTTCTTATCTGCACTGCCTCAACTCCACATTTTTTAAGACAGGCCTCATGCTCAATAAATGCTCCCTGCAGAGCCAAAACCCCTATTTTTTTACCAGCCACGATCCTGCATCCTTTCTTCTGGTCTTATTGTACTTATGTCAATACCTACCATAGGTTCACCCAGATCTTCTGATATTTCTGCCAGCACCTGCGGATCGTTATAGTAGGTAGTAGCTGCCACTATAGCTCTGGCCCTCTTCATAGGATCACCTGACTTGAATATGCCGGATCCTACGAATATGCCGTCACATCCGAGCTGCATCATGAGAGCAGCATCCGCTGGGGTAGCTATTCCACCTGCAGCAAAGTTTACTACCGGAAGGCGGCCTAATCTTTTAACTTCTACCACCAGTTCATAAGGAGCCTGCAATTCTTTGGCAGCAGTCATAAGTTCATCATCAGGCAGATTACATACCCATCTTATTTCATCATTTACCTGTCTTATATGCCTTACGGCTTCTACTACATTACCGGTACCAGGTTCGCCTTTAGTCCTGATCATGGCAGCCCCTTCCCCTATGCGGCGCAAGGCTTCTCCCAGATTTCTTGCCCCACAAACAAAGGGAACCTTAAACATATGCTTGTTCACATGATACTTATCATCAGCAGGAGTTAAAACTTCACTCTCATCTATATAATCTACCCCTAATGCTTCCAGTATCTGGGCTTCTACAAAATGTCCTATGCGGCATTTAGCCATAACCGGTATAGTAACAGCATCCATTATCCTTTTTATAACAGACGGATCAGCCATCCTGGCTATTCCTCCTGCTGCCCTTATATCAGCAGGAACCCTTTCCAAGGCCATAACTGCGCACGCCCCGGCTTTTTCTGCTATTTTAGCCTGTTCGGGAGTAGTTACATCCATAATAACTCCGCCTTTTAACATCTGTGCCAAACCTGCTTTTACCGTAAAGGTTCCTTTCTCTATCATTTTTTTAGCCTCCTATACAAATTCCTTAACCAAAATAGCATGTTGCAATTTTATACTAAAATATAATTATAGTGTAAATTTTTTTTAAAATGGTAGTCATAAAAAAATATTATTATTCTTCCTTCTCCACTCTAAACCTGGCCAAACTTGCCACCCGGTCATTTTCATTAAGGCGCATAAGAAGCACACCCCGGGAATAGCGCTTCTGAACAGATATATCTTCGGTTTCCAGACGGATTATATGCCCTTCTTCTGTTAGAATCATCAATTCTTCGCCTTCGGTTACTATCTTGAAAGCTACCAGGAGTCCGTTTTTATTATTTACGGCTATAGATTTAAGCCCCTTTCCTCCTCGGTTCTGCACTCTGAATTCAGCAAGTTCCGTACGTTTGCCATATCCTTTTTCGGTAACAAAAAGAGCATAAGCATTTTCGCGGTATTTATCGATACCTACCACATAATCATCCGGATCAAGGCTTATAGCCTTTACTCCTGCTGCTGTCCTTCCCATCGGGCGCACCTTTTCTTCGCCAAATATTATGGACATCCCCTGGGCGGTAGCCAGCATTATTTTTTCCTCTTCTTTTACCCTTACTACCCCTACCAGTTCATCACCATCATGCAGGTTTATGGCAATGATGCCATTTCTCCTTATGTTGGCCAGAGCAGAAAGAGGAAGTTTTTTAATAATACCATGTTTGGTAACCATAACAAGATAAGTCTTGCTGTTTAAATCCCTGGCTGCCACAATGGTAGTTACCCTTTCATCACCTTTGACATCTATATAATTTATAAGTGGCATACCCTTGGCCTGCCTGGATGCTTCCTGTATCTGATACGCCTTGCAGGAAAATACACGCCCCTGATTGGTAAAAAACAGAATATCATTGAGAACACTGGTAACTATTACGTGACTTGCGAAATCTTCCGTACGGGTAGCAGCTGCGGTTATACCTTTCCCGCCTCTCTTCTGGGCTTTATACACATCAAGGGGCTGCCTTTTTATATAGCCGCGGTTGCTCAGTGTTATTACCACTTCACTGTCTTCAATCAAGTCTTCCACCTTGTAGTCGCTCGTCTGGTAACATATCTCCGTTCTTCTCTCATCGCCATATTTTTCTTTAATATCATCCAGATCTTCTTTTATTATGGCATTTACCCTTTCCGGGCGGGACAGTATGTCTTCATAGTCGGCTATCCTGGCTTTGAGTTCGTCATATTCCTCTTTGAGCTTACCCCTTTCTAAATTGGTAAGCTGTACCAGGCGCATATCCAAAATGGCATTGGCCTGCACTTCAGTAAAGCCAAAATTTTCTATGAGGTTGTTTTTAGCCTCTTCCCGGTCTTTGCTGCTTCTTATAATTTCAATAATTTTGTCCAGATAATCAAGGGCTTTGAGCAGGCCTTCCACTATATGCAGCCGTTCTTCTGCTTTTTTCAGGTCAAATCTGGTTCTTCTTTCTATTACTTCCCGCCGGTGTTCCAAATAATACTCTATTATTTCTTTAAGGTTTAATATCTTGGGTTCCCCGTTTTTAAGCCCCAGCATTATGATGCCAAAGCTCTCTTCCAGCTGGGTATGTTTAAAAAGCTTGTTTACTATAACATTAGCATTAGCATCTTTCTTGACTTCTATGACTATACGTATCCCCTGGCGGTTAGATTCATCCCTGAGGTCAACAATGCCGTCTATCTTTTTATCTCTTACCAGTTCGGCTATTTTTTCCACCAATCTTGCTTTATTTACCTGATAGGGGATTTCAGTTATAACAATAGCGTTTTTGCCGCCTTTTTTCTCCTCAATAGTGTAGCGGGCCCTTATCTTTATACTTCCCCTACCGGTGCGGTAAGCGTCCTTTATGCCTTTATCCCCCATAATTATTCCGGCGGTCGGGAAATCAGGGCCTTTTATCTTTTTCATTATCTCTTCAATTGATACATCGGGATTATCTATAACCAGTTTTATACCTTCCACCACTTCACTCAAGTTGTGGGGAGGTATATTGGTGGCCATACCGACAGCTATCCCGGAAGAGCCATTTATAAGAAGATTAGGTATTCTGGCCGGGAGAACCTGGGGCTCCAGCCGGGAATCATCATAATTGGGCCTGAAGTCTACGGTATCTTTTTCTATATCCCTTAACATCTCCAGGGCAATCCTGGACATGCGGCTTTCCGTATAACGCATGGCAGCAGCGGAATCACCGTCAATGGAACCGAAATTGCCGTGGCCGTCAATTAAAGGATAGCGCATGACAAAATCCTGGGCCATTTTTACCATAGTCTCATAAATGGCTGCGTCTCCGTGGGGATGGTATTTACCCATTACTTCCCCTACAATGTGGGCTGATTTTTTATGTGGCTTGTCATGGGTCATGCCCTGGTCATAAAGGGCATATAAAATACGCCGGTGCACCGGCTTTAAACCATCCCGAAAATCAGGAATAGCGCGGGATACAATGACGCTCATGGAATATTCCAGGAACGATTTTTTTACTTCTTTTTCTATATCAACTGGTATTACCCTTTCAAAAAGGCTTTCCTGTGGCAATATTTTTCACCCCGCTTTATATATCCAGATTAGTCACATACCGGGCATTAGCCTGTATAAACTCACGCCTGGGCTCTACATCTTCTCCCATCAGATCAGAGAATATACGGTCTGCCTCTATGGCATCTTCAATGGTAACCTTGAGAACAGTCCTCTTTTCAGGATTCATGGTAGTTTCCCAAAGCTGTTCGGGATCCATTTCCCCCAAACCTTTATACCTCTGAATTGACCATTTTTTGTCCGATTTCTTGAGAAACTCCTGCAGTTCTTCTTCGGAATGAAAATAGTGTATTTCATTGCCCCTTTTGGCTCCATAAAGGGGAGGCTGGGCAATATAGATATACCCCTGTTTTATAAGTTCTCTCATATACCGGTAGAAGAAAGTCAAAAGGAGCACCCTTATATGAGATCCGTCTACATCAGCGTCAGTCATGATAAAAATCTTGTGGTAGCGCGCTTTTTTTATGTCAAAATCATCGTCTATTCCTGTGCCAATAGCGGTAATAAGGGCTTTTATTTCCTCATTAGACAAAACCTTGTCCAATCGTGATTTTTGCACATTAAGTATCTTGCCCCTCAAAGGGAGTATGGCCTGATTGTTTCTATCCCTTCCCTGTTTGGCAGAACCGCCAGCCGAATCACCCTCGACAATAAATAACTCGCTTTCCGCTGGATTTTTGTTGCTGCAGTCAGCAAGTTTCCCCGGCAGGGAGGTTATTTCCAGGGCACTTTTGCGCCTGGTCAATTCACGGGCTTTTTTGGCTGCTTCCCGGGCCCTGCGGGCAGTGACTGCCTTTTCAATTATCTTTCTGGCAATAGAAGGATGGTGATTAAGATAGTCTTCCACATTTTCATAAACTACATTTTCCACGATTGTCCGCACCTGGGTGTTGCCAAGCTTGGTTTTGGTCTGTCCCTCAAACTGGGGCTCTTTTACCAGCACCAGAATAACGGCTACTATTCCTTCCCTTATGTCTTCCCCGGAAAGATTAGCCTCATTTTCTTTTAAAATCCCATTCTTGCGGGCGTAATCGTTGATAACCCTGGTTAATCCGTTTTTAAAGCCCAGTTCGTGGGTTCCTCCCTCTTCTGTGCGGATATTGTTTACAAAAGAATATATGCTGTCATTATAGCCCGTGTTGTACTGGATAGCTACTTTCACATAGACATCTTCCCTTTTTTCTTCAAAAAATATAATCTCATCATTTATAACTTCTTTGTTCTTGTTTAAATAGGCTACAAAATCTTTAAGCCCGTCGCTGTATTGAAATGTCCTTACATAATCTTCCCTTTCGTCTACAAACTCTATGGTGATTCCCCGGTTTAAAAATGCAAGCTCGCGCAGGCGCTGAATTATTATCTCTTTATCAAAGACGGTTTCTTCAAAAATCTGGTCATCAGGCAGAAAATGAATAATAGTTCCAGTATCCTCGGCAGTGCCTGTTTCATGTACTTCATTTAGAGGTTTGCCCCGCTTATAATCCTGTTCATATATTTTTCCATTTCTCTTTACTGTAACTTTCATTTTCTTGGACAGGGCATTTACTACCGAAAGGCCTACTCCATGCAGACCTCCCGAGGTGCTGTAGTTGGTACCGCTGAATTTGCCACCTGAATGCAAGGTAGTCATAATGACTTCCAGGGCAGATTTTCCCATCAGGGGATGAATATCTACTGGAATACCTCTTCCATTGTCTATTACCGTTACACTGTTGTCTTTATGGATGATTACTTTTATATAGTTGCAGTGGCCGTCTACAGCTTCATCAATACTGTTGTCTACAATTTCAAAGACCAGGTGATGAAGTCCTCTAGGACCGGTAGATCCTATGTACATACCTGGTCTTTTCCTTACTGCCTCAAGCCCTTCTAAAACCTGGATATCAGAAGCAGTGTAGCTGCTGTTTTTTCTGCTCAAAATTTAAACCCCCTTATGGTAATTGGCTATCCGCTTATAAATAGTGGTGGAAGATATGGGTGATATATAAACACAGTTATCACATATTATCATAGATTTCTTTTTTTCTTCACCTGCTACATATACTATCTTTTTTTCGTTAATAGCTATCTGGATAATATCTTCCAAATCTTCCGACACAGGTGGCTCGATATTTATTATGGCAATTATGTCCCGGGCAGAAATAATATAGTTATTGCCTAAATGCACATACATAAAGATGCCCCTTTCACAAGACGCTGCCGTTTTCTACATGGAAAACGGCAGATTTCTCTGCATCAATGTCGTCTATATTGACTGCCGTCATAAAAGTTTGAAAATTTGCCTCACTTAAATATTTTATCAAAAGATTTCTCTTATCGTAATCAAGTTCAGACAATACTTCATCCAGGAGAAAAAGGGGATAAAAACCTTTTATCCTGTAAAAAGTCTGCATCTCAGCTATTTTTAAAGCAATGACCAGGTTTCTCTGCTGTCCCTGGGAAGCAAAGAAACGCGCTAATTTATTATCGTAGTAAAAGTTCAAGTCGTCAAGATGAGGGCCTATTAAGGTGTTTTTTCTTGTAAATTCCTGCTCTTTTATTCTCGTCATTTCTTCGTTCATTCTCTCTCTTAAAACGGCCAGATTTATTTTATCGTCATGGATAGGAAAAGACAGCGCATATTTTATCTTAATATCAGATGGTTCCCGGTTTAATTTAAAAAATATATCCTTTACCTCTTTTTCGAGAAGGTTTACAAAATTTATGCGCTGCATGATTATCCGGCAGCTTTTTTCTATAAATATCCCGTTTATTATATCCAGGGTTTTATTATCTCCTGGTTTATTTTTAAGGATTAAATTTCTCCTTTTTAATATTTTTCCATATTCTTCTATCAAGTATGCATATTCTTCTGATATTTGCTTAAGGATAAAATCCAAAAAATGACGGCGTTTGCCTGGTGAACCTTTTACAAGATAGAGGTCATCAGGAACGAATAATACCACTTTTGGAATATAGGGATTTTTGCGCAAGGCCTTCTTTTTGTTTATGAGCATTTCCCTGGTTTTATTTCTGTGATAGGACAGACTTATTTCCATATCCTTTTCCTGTATGACATATCTGGCCCTGATGTTGAATGATTCTGAATCGTAATTTACCAGATGTTCGTAATTACTTGAGCGGAAAGAATTGTTTCCGCTCAATACATAGATGGCCTCCAGAATATTAGTTTTTCCCTGGCCGTTATCTCCAGTGAAGATGTTTAAGGTGTTTATTTTTTCTTCTGGTATATAAATATCTTTTATATTACGAAAGTTTTTTATTAGAAGGCTCTTTACTCTCAAGGCTTATACATCTCGCTTTTTAGTTGCTGGTTCTTAAGGGCACAATTACATACAGATAGTTGTCCTTTTCCGGATTGGTTATCAAAGCAGGGCTTAAGCTTCCAGAAAATTTCAGGTTTACAGTCTCTCCTTCTCCTGCATATATCTTGGCAATATCTAAGAGATAGCTGGTGTTGAAAACTATCTTAAAAGGCGATTCTCCCTTTATTTCTACCCCATCGATAACTTCGATTATTTCTCCCATTATTTCTGAATAAGTCTTAAATACTGCCTCATTATCGTTAAGATAGATTTGTACCTGCGGGATTTTTATCTTGTCGTCTGTAGGCATTATTCTGGCTCTTTCCAGAGCAGTAGTAAATTTATAGGCATCTATATTGACTTCGGTTTTAAAACTGCCCGGAATAACCTGGTTGTAGTTTGGATACTGCCCTTCGATTAGCCTTGAAATTAACAAAAAACCCGGTTTTTGGAATACAACATGGTTTTCGCTCATACATATGGAAATGGGATCTTCGCTGTCTTCTATTACTCTCAGCACTTCGTTTACAGTGCGGATAGGGATTATAAAGCTTATGGGTTCTAAGTTTTTTTCTTCCAGCATATAGGTATACTGGGTGAGGCGGTGAGTGTCAGAAGCTACTATTTTCACTACTCCACCTTCCAGTATATCAAAGAGAACTCCGGTAAATACCTGGCGGAAGTGGTTATGGGCAGCAGCAAAGGCTGTTTTCTTCAGGGCTTCTCTCAGTATTTTTTGGGGAAGGGCTATCTTTTCTTCCATTTCTTTTACCGGGAGTCCTGGATATTCCTGGTTGTCATATATATTTATATGGCCGGTGGAGCGACCGTAGTTTATGTCCAGCTTGGATGTTTCGCGGTTTAAACTTATTGTTACGGTAGAGTCTGGCAACAGTTTTATAAAATCTGAGAAGTACTGGGCATTCACTAGTACGGTTCCTTCTTCGATTATGTCAACTTGGCTGGTAGATGCTTTTATACCTATTTCCATGTCGGTAGCTGTCATGGTCAGCCCTTTTTCCTTATTTGCTTCTATGAGGATTCCTGATAGGGCTGGGATAGTTGCCTTATTTGATGCTGCCCGGTGTACCAGGGTAGTTATGGTAGATAATTCGCCTTTTTCGATGATAAATTTCATCTTTTGGACCTCCGCTCTTTTATTTTTGTTTATTCTTTATAAGAAAGGCAGCAGTAATAGCAGTAAGTGCGTTTAATATGTGGATAAGCCGTGTTTTCTCTTTTATTTTGGCTTTTTTAAAGTTGATAAGCCTGTTTATAACTTAATCGTTTAGGATGTATGGTTGGGATCAATTTTTTTGCAGAGTTCATTTATTGTTTTTCTGAGTTCCTGGTCGTGCATCATGTCTTTTTCTACTTTTTCGAAGGCATGCAGCACGGTGGTATGGTCGCGTCCGCCGAACTGTTCGCCTATTTGGGGATAGGAAGCATCAGTAAGTTTGCGGCAGAGGTACATGGCTATCTGCCGGGGATATACCAGCTGTTTGTTGCGTTTTTTAGATAAGAGTTCATTTGCTGATATGCCGTAATATTCAGCTACTATTTTCTGTATGTTTTCGATAGTTATCTTTTTTGGCCTTGGTGAAGGCAGTATATCTTTTAATGCTTCGGCGGCGGTATTGATATTTATAGGTTTATTGTTCAGGGTGGCATAAGCTATCAGGCGGATTAAAGCCCCTTCCAGTTCGCGGATGTTGGAATCTATATAGTTGGCTATATAATCCAGCACGTCGTAAGGGATATCCAGGTTTTCATTTTGGGCTTTTTTGCGCAGAATAGCTATGCGAGTTTCCAGATCCGGCGGCTGGATGTCAGTAATAAGCCCCCACTCAAAGCGAGAACGCAGCCTGTCTTCCAGGGTAGGTATGCTGCGCGGAGGACGGTCGCTTGAGATAACCAGCTGTTTATTAGCTTCATAAAGTGAATTAAAGGTATGGAAAAACTCCTCCTGGGTTCTTTCCTTACCGGCCAGGAATTGAATATCATCTATGAGCAGAACATCAATATTGCGGTATTTCTGCCTGAAACCGGAAGTATTGTCATCTTTTATGGACATTATAAGCTCATTGGTGAACTGTTCGGAAGAAACATACATTACTGACATTCCCGGATACTTGGATAATATATGATGTCCTATAGCATGCATAAGGTGTGTCTTGCCCAGGCCTACCCCTCCGTAGATGAAAAGGGGATTATAGGCTTTAGCTGGTGCTTCACCTACCGCGTAGCAGGCAGCATGAGCGAAACGGTTGCTGTTGCCTACCACAAAAGAATCGAATGTGTATTTGGGATTAAGGTTGGAACTGCGGTTTTCCTTTTCTATTATATTGTCTGTGGATAATATAAGGGTTATATTTTGTCCGGTAAGAGAGCGGAATTTATTTTCAATGAGGTCGGAATATTTGAGCTCTATCCATTCTTTAGTCAGATTATTGGGGACATTTACATATACCTTATTATTCCTGTAGCCTATAAACCTGGCCATAGGAAACCAGATGTCAAAACTTATTTCCCCTATTTCCAGTTTTATTTCTTCCAGGACTTTATTCCAAATAGCTTTAAAGTCGGCAGTATTTTGAGACATTTCTTGAAGCCTCCTGTGTATTTGTGGAAAAAAATATTTTACATGTACTTATAAAGCTGTGGATATCTTGACAAGTTTCAATGATATATGAAAATCCTGTGAAAAACAACTGTGTTTTTTGTTTATAATTATTAATGTAGTATAATTATGATACCAGATGCATGTTAAAAATAGAAGTATTTAGAAAACCGCAAAATCTTGACATGATTCCCTGGCAGTAAATATAATAATATAGTATTGGAAAAATTAAGGGAGGCGGCAAGGATATGAAGAGGACTTATCAACCTAAAAACCGGCAGAGAAAGAAAGAACATGGCTTTAGAAAGAGAATGGCTACCAAAAATGGCAGAAAGATCTTAGCCAACCGCAGAAGAAAAGGAAGAAAAAAATTATCTGCATAGGGTCGTTAAGGCGACCTTTTATTTTACTTATTGAAAAATTTGGCTAAAATATTATTTAGATGCTCTTGCCTGGTGGAAAGGTATTTTTATGCTTAAGAGAGAATTAAGAATAAATAAGGGTAAAGATTATAAGCTTATATATGAAAAAGGTAAAAAGTTTTCCGGAAAGTATGTAATTATATATGTAAAGGAAAATAATCTTGGATATAACCGGTTTGGCTTTGTAGTAAGCAAAAAGATAGGTAATGCAGTAGTACGCAACCGGGTGAAAAGACAGTTAAGATCCATTGTAAACAGGGAAAAAGCTAACCTTAACGGGAGTTCTGATGTCGTAATAATTTGTCGCCATAACCTGAAGGGATATACTTTTGATCTTTTGCATAAGGATATAACCAATATTTTAAAGAAGGCTGGTTTGATGTGCAAAGGTTAATGATTTTTTTAATAAAAGTTTACCAAAAAGTATCCCTGTTTAAAAAACCTTCGTGCCGTTTTTATCCTTCCTGTTCCAACTATGCCATAGAAGCCATCGAAAAATACGGCGCTTTAAAAGGAGGATGGTTGGCTGCAAGAAGAATTTTAAGATGTCATCCATTTCATCCGGGAGGATATGACCCGGTACCTTAAAAGGGCAGTTTTTAGATAATAAGGGAGGTGACTACCTGCTATCGGTTATTTGCGATATGCAGGGTAAATTTTGTGGCAAGCTTTTGTGCAGTGGTTTACTAATTTTATTGAGTTCATGTATGGGGTAACCATAAAAATAGGCCTGCCTAACTATGGCCTGGCCATTATTTTGATGACTATCGTCATTAAGCTGGTACTTTTCCCTTTAACCCAGAAACAGTTAAAATCCATGCGGGCCATGCAGGAGCTGCAGCCAAAATTGAAGTACATACAGGAAAAATATCAGGATGATCCGCAGAAGATGCAGGCCAAGGTAATGGAACTTTACCGTGAACATGGAGTTAATCCTTTTGGCGGCTGTCTGCCACTGCTTATACAGATGCCTATTTTTATCGCTTTTTATCAATCACTGTATAATTTTAAGTTTACGGTAGCAGAACATGCTGCTTTTCTAGGGGTTCCTAATATAAGCAAAACTGCCTGGTATTTTGTAACCCATGGGGATCCGATAGCCATATATCTGCCTATTCTGGCTGGTTTGACTACTTATATACAGCAGAAGGTATCTATGGTTAATACTGATGATCCAACCCAAAAATCTATGCTCTATTTCATGCCACTTTTTATGGCCTGGATTGCTACTACTTTACCGGCAGGGCTGCCCATTTACTGGATAATGTTTAATATTCTGGGTATTTTGCAGCAGCTGTATGTCAACAAATCAAGTGCCAAAACTGCTCTTGATAAATAAGGAGATTAAAAGCACGAAGGTAACCAAAAGCAGGGGGGAAAAGGAGGAAAAGTTAAGATGGGACTCCAGACCGTAGAGAAAAAAGGGAGAACTATTGATGAAGCTATTAAAGCTGCTCTGGATGAATTAAACTGCAGTATTGATGATGTTACGGTCGAAGTTTTGGAAGAACCAGGCAAAGGGCTTTTGGGATTAGTGAAGAAACCAGCCTTGGTAAGGGTAACTTTAAAAGAAAAGCCGGAAAAAGAAGTATGTGCGGTAGTAGAAGAAATATTGGATAAGATGGGGCTTTACTGCAAGGTGGAAAGTGCTGAGTTTACCGGTGATACAGTAAGAATTAACCTTTCCGGTAAAGACATGGGACTTGTTATAGGACATAAAGGAGAAACTCTGGATGCTTTGCAGTTCATAGTCGGTTTAATGATAAATAAAAAGCGGGAAGAAAAGATAAGAGTAGTTATTGATGTGGAAAACTACCGCAAGAAAAAGGAAGAATCATTGGAAGCGTTAGCTTTGCGGCTTTCTGATAAGGTCAAAAAGACTAAAAAGCAGATTGTCATGCGGCCTATGACTTCCCAGGAAAGGCGGATTATTCATACTGTACTGCAAAGCGATCCCATGATTACCACTTATTCGATGGGAGATGAACCTAACCGCAAAGTAGTTATAGCCCTGAAAAAATAAGAAAGTTTAAAAAAGACCCTGCGGGGTCTTTTTTAATTAATATTTAAGCGGGAGGATATTTTTAAAAAAGGGATTATTTTGGTATCATACATAATAAAACGGAAAAAAGAAGTGGTGTGGTTTTGTATGTATATAAATGATGATATTGCTGCTATAGCTACTCCTCCGGGAGAAGGAGGCATCGCTATTGTAAGGCTCAGCGGAAGCGGGGTTATAGAAAAGATAGGCCGTATTTTTAAGCCTTATAATAAAGGGGTGGATGTAACCAAAAAACCTGGCTATACCCTTACGCTGGGCTGGATAGTAGATGAAAAAGGAGAGTATATAGACGAGGTTCTGGTTTCCATAATGCGTTCCCCTAAAAGCTATACCGGAGAAGATGTGGTGGAAATAAACTGCCACGGAGGTGTTTTATCGGCCAGAAAATGCCTGGAAGAAGTTCTGAAAAATGATATAAGGCTGGCCGAGCCGGGAGAATTCACGCGAAGGGCCTTTCTTAACGGAAGGATAGATATGAGCCAGGCGGAAGCAGTTATTGAAGTTATAAGGGCTAAAAGCGAAAAAGCCTTAAAACTGGCGCTGAAACAGCTCAAAGGAGAAAATAAAGCGGATTTTGAATACCTGGAAGATGAGCTTACTTCGATTAATGCAGCCGTGGAGGCCAGCATAGATTTTCCTGATGAAGTGGGAGAACCTGACTATGGGGAACTGGAAGACAGATTATATAAAGTTAAAGTGGCTGTGGAAAAGTTTATAGAAAGGGCTAAAATGGGCGATATATACCGGGAAGGAATCTCTATTGCCATCGTGGGAAAGCCTAATGTAGGAAAATCAAGCCTTCTTAATGCCCTTTTGCGCAAGGAAAAAGCCATAGTTACGGATATACCCGGCACTACCAGGGATGTAATTGAAGATTATATAAATATGGACGGCATACCGGCAAGGATTATGGACACCGCAGGTATAAGGGAAACCGAAGATATAGTGGAAAAAATAGGGGTGGAAAAGTCAAGCCAGGCTATAAAGGAGGCAGATCTGGTAATTTTTCTCCTGGATGTGGCAAGCGGGATAACTGAAGAAGATATGCGTATTTATCAAAAACTGGATAAAGATAAACTTATTGTGCTGGTAAACAAGGAGGATCTGGAAGAAAAGAATATAAGCGAAGAAGAACTGGAGGATCTTTTTAAAGGCGTAAGGGTAATACGCGGATCAGTAAAGGAAAAAACCGGGCTTGAAGAATTGAAAAACAGCATAAAAGAAATGGTTACTGAAGGCAGAGGCATTTATGACGGAAGTGAAATAATATTTAACATAAGGCAAAAGATGGCTTTGGATAAAGCCAGGGAGCATATAGAATCGGCTTTGCAGGATCTTGGAAAAGTGCCGCTTGACTGTTTGGCTGTTGATATAAGAGGGGCTTTGGAGTCTCTGGGAGAAATTACCGGAAAGAATATAAAAGAAGAAGTGCTTAATCGCATCTTCCGCGATTTTTGTATAGGAAAATAATTTTAACCGGTGAGAGACGATGATTTCTCACCATGCTTAAGAAGGGGGATTATATGGTTATCTATGATGCAGGAACTTATGATGTGATAGTTATAGGAGGGGGACATGCTGGGTGTGAGGCTGCTCTGGCAGCTGCCCGCATGGGAGTAAAAACGCTTTTGCTTACTTTGAGCATGGAAAATATTGCTTTAATGCCCTGTAACCCTTCCATAGGAGGCCCTGCCAAATCACAGCTGGTAAGGGAGATTGACGCTCTGGGAGGGGAAATGGCTAAAAATATCGATAAATCCCATCTGCAGATGCGCATGATTAATACCGGTAAAGGGCCTGCCGTGCAGGCACTGCGGGCGCAGGCTGACAAGGCAGAATATCACAGGGAAATGCTTAAAACCCTTTTGCGCCAGCCTAACCTGGATGTGGCCATGGCTGAGGTGGAAAGGATTGAAACTGCCAATAAAAAGGTTACCGGGGTAATAACCAGAACGGGTGCCAGGTATAACTGCCGGGCGGTAGTGGTAACCTCCGGCACTTATCTTAAGGGGCGCATAATTATTGGGGATCTGGCTTTTGACGGGGGACCCAACGGGCAGTTCCCTGCCGTTAAGCTTTCCGAGTGCCTTAAGGACTTAGGCCTTCAGCTGGGCAGGTTTAAAACCGGAACCCCACCCCGGATTGACAGAAAATCGGTTGATTTTTCCAAAATGATAGAACAGCCTGGGGATGAAAGGCCTCTAAGGTTTTCCTATATAAGTCCCCGGGTAAAAAGGCCGCAGCTTTCCTGCTGGCTCACGCACAGCAACAAGACTACTCACCAGATTGTGCTGGATAATCTGGACCGTTCCCCGCTTTTCAGCGGAATCATAAAAGGAAGAGGACCCAGGTATTGTCCTTCTTTTGAAGATAAAGTGGTGCGCTTTTCTCATAAAGAATCGCACCAGATTTTTATAGAGCCAGAAGGATGGTCAACCGATGAAATGTATGTACAGGGCATGAATACCAGTTTGCCGGAAGATGTGCAGCTTAAGGTGCTGCGCAGCATTCCTGGCCTGGAAAATGTGCGCATGATAAGGACCGGTTACGCTATTGAATATGACTATGTTATACCTTCTCAGCTGAAGCCTACTTTAGAAACTAAAGAAGTGGAAAACCTCTTTACTGCCGGACAGATTAACGGGACTTCAGGTTATGAAGAGGCAGCGGCGCAGGGGCTTATGGCTGGCATTAATGCCGCTTTAAAGGTGCAGGAAAAAGAGCCGCTTGTTTTAAAAAGGAGCGAAGCCTATATAGGGGTAATGATTGATGATCTGGTAACCGGTGATATAGATGAGCCTTACCGGCTGCTGACATCCCGCGCTGAATATCGCCTGGTTTTAAGGCAGGATAACGCTGATCTTCGCTTAACCGAGATTGGACGCCGGATAGGGCTGGTTGATGATTACCGCTGGCGCATATTTAATGAAAAAAGGGATGAACTGGAAAGAGAGATAGCCAGACTGAAAGAGACCACCTTTACCCCTTCTGATGAAAAAATGGAAGCGTTTTTGCTTTCCCGCAATACTTCCCCCTTGAGGGATCGGGTGAGCCTGTGGGAAATCCTTAAGCGCCCGGAGATAAAAATAGCTGATCTGGTAGAAGAAGGATGGGTAGAGGATAAGGATATTGATATCCTGGAACAGCTGGAAATACAGTCTAAATACGAAGGTTATATAAAGAAACAGGAAGAACAGATAAAAAGGTTTGAAAAAATGGAAAACCGGCTTATCCCTGAAGATATAGATTATGATGAAGTCTATGGCTTATCCAATGAGGCGCTGCAAAAGCTTAAGAAGATAAGGCCGGTATCAATCGGGCAGGCTTCCCGCATTTCCGGGGTCAATCCGGCAGATATAAATGTTTTGCTTATTTTTTTAGAGAAAAAAAGAAGGAAATAAGTGATTTATATGGAATATATTGTTAATAAATACAAAGAATTACTGATAGAGGAAAATAAAAAACACAACCTTATAAGCCGCAGAATGGAACAGGATGAACTTGACGGGCATATTAAAGACTCCCTTGCGATTTTGGACTTTACGAGCCTGGCCGGGAAGGGGGTTGATATTGGCAGTGGTGCAGGATTTCCCGGGCTTATTTTGGCTATTTATTGCCCGGAGGTTTTATTTTGGCTTATTGAATCCGATATGAAAAAAAGCATGTTTCTTGAAAAAGCATGTGCCGAGTGCGGTATCCGCAATGTTCAGGTTTTGCAGAAGAGAGCAGAAGAAGCAGGAAGGGACTCCCTTTTGAGAGAAGGGTTTGATTTCTGCACCAGCCGGGCAGTAGCAGCCATGAACGTTATGCTTGAATATTCCCTTCCCCTGGTTAAAAAAGGCGGGCTGGTTTTTATGTGGAAAGGACCTAAGTGGCAGGAAGAATTGAAAGAGGCGGATAATGCCTTGAAGGTCTTAGGCGGCCAGGTGATAGATGTTTATTCCTATTCTTTGCAGGACCATCAGCGATATATAGTGGTGGTGGAAAAAAAGGAGCTTACCCCGGAAAAATATCCCAGAAGGGTGGGGATACCTTCTAAAAGGCCGCTTTAAGGGGGATTTTTATGGTTATCAAATGGTTTAACAGGACAAAGGAAAGGGTAAGTGAAGAACAGGTTGTATATGTGCCCTTATCCAGGATAATAAGAAGCCCTTTTCTGGTGCGAAAGAATTTCCATGATGAAGAGATAGCTGAACTGGCACAATCTATCCGCACTTATGGGGTAATTCAGCCTGTGATACTTAGAAGACAGGGAGACCTTTATCAGCTGGTAGCTGGGGAAAGAAGGTATCAGGCCTGTCTTTTGCTGGGGCTTGCAGAAATCCCTGCTTTAATAAGGGATATGGATGATGAAAAGGCGGCTGTAGTTGCGCTTATTGAAAATCTGCAGCAAAAGGAGCTTAATTTTTTTGAAGAAGCCGGTGCTTACAGGATGTTGATGGAAGTTTTCGGTTTAGATGAAGATGAAATAGGAAGAAAGGTTGGAAAAAAAGGGAAAAGGGTAGCTGATATGCTGCAGCTTCTCAAGCTTTCCCCGGAAGTGCAGAAAAAGATAGTGCAAAATGGGATTGGCAAGCCGTATGTCCGGGTTTTGATGAAGTTAAATTCACCCCTGCTGCAGATGGATGTAATAGATGAGATAACTGCCAAAAACCTTGCGGTTCGAGAAACCGAAGAACTGGTGGAAAAATTGCTGAAGATTTCTCCTCTGCGGGGAAATCGGGATAGGTACGGGGAATCAGTTATTATCAGAGATGAGCGCATATTTTTAAACACTATAAAAGAAACGGTAAAAAGAGCAAGGCAAACCGGAATTGATATATGTATGGATGAAAACGATACAGACGAGGGCTATCAAATAGTTATAAAAATTTCCAAAAACCGGCCTTTTTTAAGAGAAATTGTAGGATAAAAAAAACCGGGGATTTATCCCCGGTTTTTTTATCTGGCAGGCATTTTGATAAATACCCCTCTTGGATCTACCTCTTTGCGCAGTATTTCAAGTACTTCGTCACTGGGTGGCTCTACGAAAGGCACTTCCTCAGGGACCAGAAGCTCAAATCCTGTGCAGGCCTGGGCAATTTCTACCGTCATGCCGGGATTCAGGGCTTTTATGCGCATGCGTTTGGTCACCGGCTCAAAATCATATACCCCTACCTGGGTGATTACTGCGATAGGACCTCCCATAAGCCCTGCTTTTTCCCGCGAATCTCCGCCGTCCAGGTAGCCGGGGGTAGTTATAAAGTCAACTCTGGCCGGGAAGCGGTCGGGGGTTTGCAGGCCTACCAGAACAGATTTCTGGGTCAGTGAGCCTATGTCGTTTCCTCCCCCGCTGCCGGGCAGGATGGATTTAAGATTTTCGTAGGATCCTATTACAGAAGTATTTACATTGCCGTACATATCGATCTGGGCGCCGCCCTGAAAAGCAATGTCTACATATCCTAATGCACACTGGCCGAAAGATACGGACATTTCCAGAGTCATGGGAGATTTGCGGTAAGTAAAGGGACATCCTACCGACCAGGGCATCTGGCCTTCCAGCGGATCCTGCCCGCCGCTTTCATAGACCAGGGTTATGTTGGGAGCATGGGTTTTTTTGGCCAGGATGGCTCCTACCATGGGAAGTCCGGTACCGACATATACTATCTGGTTGTCTTCAATCATCCTTGATATATTGTAAGCCAGCATTTCCAGCGGGTTAGGCGGTGCTACTTTACTCATCATATCCCCTCCTTTTTAGTCCCATTTGGGAATTACTTCCTGATAGTCGAAGCTTACCAGTGAATCATCTATGTTAGCCTGTGCAGCTTCCATGAGGCGGGTAGCCTGGTCGATGAAGCGTATGCCGCCCAGTTTTTCAATAAAGTCAAACTGGTCTTTGCATTCAAATACCCAGTACCTCATAACGTCTTCAACATTTTCTTTTTTGGGCGTACCGATTCTTACCAGCCACTCCCACCATTCACGGGCCCAGTAGTAGCATCCGGGACAACAGCCAGGAAGGGCTCCATAAGGCAGTTCAACTACTGCATCTACATACCAGAAAGGTATGCAGGCATTGCCTAACTCACGGATAGTCATTTCGGGAACTATTTTTTCGGCGGTGATTATTACTTTGCGGCAGGCAGCGGCTAAAGCTATGTCATTTACAGCGGGGCCTTCGATAACTGCATTGCCGTAGCGGTCAGCTTTCTGGACATGGATTATGCACACATCGGGGAAAAGGGCAGGGATCATGACTACTGGCTCACTTTTGTCCAATCCTACGGGGTTTTCAATAACTTTTACATAAGGATTGTATTTCAGCATGTCTGAACCTAAAAGCTGTTTGGAACCTATAAAGGGAGCTCCCAGCTGGGCAGCTTTAAATCCCAGAGCCATACTGCCGTGGCTCCATATGGATAATATTTCCGCCTGTTTTGTCTTTATAACACGGGCAAAGTTTTTGTCATTACCTCTCATTTCTACTCCTATGTAGGAAAGATGGATGGCATAGACACATCCCATAGACATTAAATACGATGTATTGGACATCGGGGACCCTATGCTGACCATATTTTTTTTGCCCTGTCTTATTATTTCAAAATAAGCCTGAATAGGAGACCTTACATAGGAAAAGCCAGTTTCGGCCAGGATGTCGCCGTCTTTTACGAATTCGGCTATCGCTTCGCTTAGAGACATGCGTTTGTCCCTTTTCCTGCGGTCTTTGCTCAGGTGGTATTCACGTGCCCCTTTAAAGTCAATCAAGCGGTTAAACTGTTCTTCAGTTGCATACATAAATCCCATTTATCCCGCCTCCTTATTTTTTAGTTTAATTTATAGGATTATTAATTATCACCCCCGTTTGAAAGGATGAGATAGCTTCAAAATTTAAGCATAAAACATATTTATTACGAAATAATATATATTTATGTGATATTTATATTATATAGTCATAAAGATTGCAGGACAATATCAAATTTGAAATATTTTTTGAGAAAAAATCAGCTTTAAAAAATTTTTTTAATATTCCTTACAAATCACAACTTGTTAAAAAATTGTGGAATAAAAAAGGCCGTCTTTTAAGACGGCCTTTTTTATGGTTTTTTGTATTTTTTATTATTGTGGCGGGAAAGCGATGAACATTTTCTGCGGATCGACCTCTTTGCGCAGGATTTCTAAAACATCAGGGGGAGGAGTTTCGGTTACCGGGATTTCTCCTTCCGGAACCAGAAGCTCAAATCCTGTGCAGGCCTGGGCAATTTCCACGGTTATTCCGGGATGCAGGCTCTTTATCCGCATCCGTTTGGTTACCGGTTCAAAATCATATACCCCTATCTGGGTTATAACGGCTACCGGCCCATTACCCAGAAGGCCAGCTTCTTTACGGGAGTTCCCTCCATAAAGGTGGCCCGGGCTGGTTATAAAGTCCAGCTTGGCCGGGAATTTTTCCGGGGTTTGCAGCCCTACAATTATGGTGTTTTCCGTAAGGGAAATGAGGTCATTTCCCCCTCCACTGCCAGTTAAACGGGCTTTGGGGTTTAAAAAGTCATCGCCTATTATATGCGTGTTGAGGTTGCCGTACATGTCAACCTGGGCAGCTCCCTGGAAGGCAACATCAACATATCCATTGGCTGCCTGGGCAAAGGATAGTGCCATTTCCATAGTTATGGGAGATTTTCTCCAGGTAACCGGGTCCGCTACTGACCAGGGCATGGGCCCCTCAATCGGATCCTGTCCGCCGCTTTCATAAACCAGGGTTATGTTAGGGGCATGGGTTTTTTTGGCCAGGATGGCTCCTACCATAGGCAGCCCGGTCCCTACATAGACTATTTGTTTGTCTTTTATATGTTTGGATACTACATAAGCCAGCATTTCAAGCGGGTTAGCAGGTGCAACTGACATTATGGACCACCTCCTTATTCTTCATCCCATTTGGGGATTACGCTTTGATAGCTTAAATCTATGCCGTCATCTTCATTTATTCCATTCAGGGCTCTTTCAATTACCTGGTGTTTATTCAGCCAGCGCACTCCGCCCAGTTTTTCCAGGAAGTCAAACTGGTCTTTACAGCTGAATACCCAGTAGTCCCAGAAGCTTTCCAGATATTTGTCATCCCGTCCGGATAAGGCGATTCTTATTCCCCATTCCCAGAATTCGCGAGCCCAGTAGTAGTAGCCGGGACAGTTGCCGGGCAGTGCCCCGTAAGGCAGGTGTACTACGGCATCAACAAACATGAAGGGGATGACATTGGTATTGGTAGTATTGCGCAGGTCAGATTCGGGAACGATTTCTTCAGCCGTGATTATTACCTTGCGGCAGGCAGCTGCCAGGGCTATATCGTTTACGGCAGGGCCATAAATGCGGGCATTGCCGTATTTATCCGCCCACTGTACATGTATGAAAACTACATCCGGATAAAGCGCAGGTACCAGACATACGGGGTCTTTTTCTTTCTTGAAAGGATTGTCTACCACTTTTACATAAGGGTTATATTTTACCATATCACTGCCTATCATTGATTTACAGGCCAGATAGGGAGCACCAAGCTGGGCAGCCTTGAATCCCAGAGCCATAGCTCCATGGCTCCATTCCGAAAGGATTTTTACTTTCTTCTGTTTGACTGCTTTGCTGTAGCTGCGGTCAGTACCGCGCATTTCTGCCCCTAGATACGAGTTGTGGGAATAGGTGAAAGTTCCATAATGGATGCCGTAGCTGTGGTTGGTGTTGGGCGAACCTATACCCTGCAGATTTTTCTTCCCCTGGCGCATTACTTCAAAAAGTGCCTGCAGAGGGGTGCGCACATAGCTGAAGCCGCTGTCTGCATAAATATCCCCATCTTTTACAAATTCCTGAACAGCTTCTTTAAGAGACATGCGCTTATCTACCTTGCCGCGCTCTTTTTTAAGATGGGCTTCTCTGGCAGATTCGCCGTCGATGAGGCGGTCCAGGATGCTGGGGTCATCAATCTGCAGGTTTTTGAGCGCTTCCTGGTTGTACTCAAACTTGGTTGCCATCATAATCCCCCTTACCCTCTCCAATTTTAGTTAATAATTCGAAACAGAATAATTATGAGGCTAAGTGTTCAAATATAGTAGGATGTGTAATATTAAGACGAATTATAGTGTATTGTGACATAATTATAATATAAAAAAATATATTATTACATATGAAATTAAAAAAAAGTAAATTCAATATATTTGATTAATTTGATATATGCGAAAATTAAAATAATTGGAAAATCGTAAAATAAACTTAATTTTGCAACTCATTTTGACAGAGAAGGGAAAAATTTTTTTATGTAGAAATTTTTTGTTGTTCTTATACTGGTTTACAATTTTTACTTAAAAAGGAGGGGAGACAGGTTTTTGTTTTGCAGAAGGAAAGGGATTATATTGTTTTGTTTATTGCTTTGCAACCTGGTTTTTACATCTGCAGTGCTGGCTGCTGGTGATATTGTAAATGACAGGCAGATGTATACCTATGATATCATGAAGCAGGATATTGCCGAATTGAAGCAGGTTTATGGAGATTTGATGGAGGTAGAGATTTTAGGTTATTCAGAGCTGGGCCGTGAAATAATCGCTGTAAAAATAGGCAGAGGCATGGGAAAAATTTTTATAAACGGGGCTCATCATGGACGGGAGTGGATAACCAGCATTTTGTGCATGAAAATGCTGGAATACTATCTGGATGCCTATAAAAATAATAAAATAATTGATGGGTACGATGTAAAATATCTTCTGACCTACAATAGCATATACTTTGTTCCCATGGTTAATCCGGATGGTGTTACTATAAGCCAGACAGGACTGGCGTCTTTTACTCCTGAACAGCAGCAGGTGATAAGAAAAGCAGCTGCCGGCCTGCGGGATTTTCGAAAGTGGAAGGCTAATGCCCTGGGAATTGACCTCAACCGCCAGTATGATGTAAATCATGGCAATGCATTTCAAAATCCGAACAGGCCGTATCCCTGGAACTGGCCGGGGAATTATCCGGAGCAGGCCAGGGAAGCTAGAGTTATAGCTGATTTCTGCCGCCGGATAGTGCCGGATATCGCTGTTTCTTATCATGCCTTCGGGGAAATTATGTATTACGACCAGTATATAAAGGAAGAAAATTATGTGCGGGACTTAAGCTATGCCCGGCTGATATCTTCTTTGACCGGCTATAAGCTGGCTACGACGGGAAGGCCTGCGTCTGGAGGCTTTAGCCCCTGGCTTAGAAAAGAGTTTGATGCTATTGCTGTAACTCCGGAAGTAGGCAGGATGAGCGGAGAGTATCCGGTAGCCTTATCCCAGTTTTCGCGTATATGGCAGCAGAACAGGCTGGTGGGGCTTGCCAGCTGCCGGTTTAACCTGGATTTATTGAAGGCCAGCCCTGACAGGGTAAATGCCCGGATAGCTGAAATGAAGGAATTTTTAAGGGGAGAGACAGGAAAGGAAAAACCGGATTTGGATAAAATAGCTGCCTGTTTGGAGGAGATTTACAGGTATAATGCCCTGCTCGGACAGAACCCGGATACCGTTTACATTTCATATGGAGAAAAATTTTACGCCTTTCCTTCGGTTTTTATAAATAACCGAAATTATATCCAGCTGAAAGATTTTATATCCCTGCTTGATGTCCTGGGAATAATCTACAGTTATGAGTCCGGGGAGGATGATAGTGCTGTCCTTAAAATCGGAGATGGAAAGGAGATACATATCGGGGAGGGAATGGTTGAACTGAGAGATGGCAGAGGTAAGTACAGAGAAACAGTTTTTGGAGGTTGGGCGGGACAGAAATTGATTCCTTTGGGATTCATTTTAAATAATGTGCTGGATTTGCCCTATGAATATAAGGGCAGTAACTGGATAAGGATAATGGCGGATTGAATTTATATAATATTGATTTTTCAAGGAGGCAATAATGTGAGGAGAAAACTGGCGCTGGTTTTGTTTTTGTCTTTTATGCTTACTTTATCTGGAGTTTTTCCAGCTGCTGCACAGGCGGACAAAAGCATAAAAATACTCTGGAATGGGAAAATTGTAAAATCTGACGTTTCCCCTGTGATAAAAGAGGGCAGGGTTTTGGTCCCCCTGAGGGCTATAGCTGAAAACTTTGGGCTTAATGTTGAGTGGGATGCAGAAAATAGGCTTATAAAAATTGAATATGAGGGTATAGAATTTATGGAATTTAAAATAGGGGTCAATAGTGTATATCATACTTATAATTATGGTTATGAGGGGGGAATGAAGGGAATTTATTTTGTAGATGTTGCTCCGGTTATTGTAAATAATCGCACAATGGTACCCCTGCGGATAGTGGCAGATGCTCTGGGATTAAATGTGGAGTGGGATGCTGCTGCCCGCACGGTCAGGCTGAGCGGAAATATCACGGATGGTTTTTTTGTAGATTATAAAGGAAAAGAGGTAAGACGTTATAGCCTGGAGGATTGGATAAAGGAAAAAGGAAAGCAGCCGCCATATATATGGGAAAAGAAATTTGATTGTGGAGATAGAGTGGAATGGTATAAAGAGGTATATACTATTTATGACCCGCTGACGGGGGAAGAGCATATTGCTCCCCGGGGGATGAATTTTGATGTTTGGTGAGAAGCTTTGTTTTTGAAGGGTTGGTTGATGTACCTGGTGCTCAAACCAGGTACATCGATTTGTTTTTTTACCCTTATATGGGTTAGAATAAAGAGGATAAAATGTTTTTGTGCAGAAATTTAACTGGTATTAGAAACTGCAAAAGGGGCTTGAAGATGGGGAAAATAATTGCGGTCGCCAATCAAAAAGGTGGGGTAGGAAAGACTACCACGGCTATAAATCTGGCAGCTGCTCTGGCGGAAATGAAATACCGGATACTGCTGGTGGATCTGGATCCCCAGGGAAATGCCACCAGCGGGGTAGGGATAGAGAGGAACCGGGTTAAAAAATCTATATATGATGTAATTTCCGAAGAAGCTGCAGTTGAAAAGGCGGTTGTCAGCACACCTATCCCGGGGGTCAGGATTATTCCTTCCACCATTCAGCTGGCAGGGGCGGAAGTAGAAATAGCCATGCAGGAAGAAAGGGAAAGGATATTGAAGAACAGGCTGTCAGCGCTGGTTTTTGATTATGACTATATTTTTATCGATTGTCCTCCTTCCCTGGGTCTGCTTACCATAAATGCCCTTACGGCAGCCCATTCAGTGCTTATACCCCTGCAGTGCGAATATTATGCCCTGGAAGGCTTAAGCCAGCTTATAAATACGGTAAACCTGGTTAAGAAGCGGCTTAATCCCGGGCTTGAGATAGAAGGCATAGTATTTACCATGTTTGATGGAAGGACCAACCTTTCTATCCAGGTGGTTGATGAGGTGAAAAGGCATTTTAAAAAGGAAATATACCGCACCTTGATCCCCCGCAGCATAAGGCTGAGCGAGGCGCCCAGCCACGGAAAGCCGATTACGGTTTATGATCCCCGCTCCAGAGGGGCGGAGGCTTATCGCGAACTGGCCCGGGAGGTGGTAGAACGTGAAAAAGAAAGAAAGAGGATTAGGTAGGGGCCTTGATGCCCTTTTTGGGGATGCAGGAGCTATAAGCGAGGAGGAAGCCAGGATTGTAGAAATCCCGCTTAAGGATATTTTCCCCCGTGCTGATCAGCCCCGGCAGGTATTCGATGAAGAGAAACTCCATGAACTGGCTGCTTCTATAAAGGAGAACGGGATTCTGCAGCCTGTACTCCTGCGGCCAGCAGAAGGCGGGTATGAAATAATAGCCGGGGAAAGGAGATTTAGAGCTGCCATAATAGCCGGGCTTGATACTATCCCGGCTCTGGTAAGGGAGCTTGATGATGAAAAAGCGGCCGAAATCTCTTTGATTGAAAATCTGCAGAGGGAAGACCTTAATGTGGTGGAAGAGGCCAGGGCGCTTAAAAGTATGCTGGAGCGGTTTGGCTATACCCAGGAGGAGCTGGCCGGGCGCATCGGAAAAAGCAGGGCTTATATTGCCAACACCGTAAGGCTTCTCAACCTGCCGGAAGAGATTATAAAGCTTCTGGAAGCAGGGAAGCTTACCGCCGGGCATGCCAGGGCCATACTGGCACTGGAAAGCCCGGAGAAACAGATTAAATTGGCCCGAGATATTGTAGAAAATAATATGTCGGTGCGGGCAGCGGAAAAAAAGGCTTCCGGGAAGGCTAAAAAAGATAAGAGAGAGATACCCGAGATTATAGATATGGAAGAAAAGCTGCAGAATTATCTGGGAACCAGAGTAAAAATAACCAGAACCCGCCGGGGAGGCAAGATTGAAATAAATTACTACAGCCAGGATGACCTGCAGAGGATTCTGGAATTATGGGGAATACTTGATTGATGCAGGTAAAAGAAATTATGGGCTGGGAATAAAGAGAAAGGAAAAGCCGGCAGTGCAGGAATACTGCCGGCTTTCGCTGTTGTTTCACGTGAAACATGATGTTTAATCTCGAAGCGCCTTTAAGATAGCCAGGAGCTTTTCAGCCGCAAGTGTAAAGAGCAGGTTTTACTCTGGCATATAGGGAAAGCGGCCCTAAAATGCCAAAAGGAAACAAGATTTGTTTCACGTGAAACAATTTGGGCTAAGCTAGGGAAACTACCAGCAGGAAGCCCAGGAGAAAACCCAGGATGCCAAAAAACAAAGAATGATTAGCCTTTCTCTCCAGATCCAGAAACAGGGTAAGGAAAATGTCAGGACGATTTTGATTGAGGTAGTAGTTTAATATAAGGGATTTTTTGTTTAAAACAAATTGATTGATACTTGAATGAAGAGGGTAGCATATGGCCAGGAAGCTCAAAATAATAGTTATCCACCCAATAATCATGGAATTATCAGGTATGGGATTAGCTGAAAAAATTTTGGGAAAAGAAACCAGCACGAATAAAAAACCGATCACGAAACTTATAGAAAAATTCAAAAAAACCATTAGTACACTGCGCCGTTTTTCCTCGCGATACAATATGGCAATCAATTCCCTCTCGGGTTCACTGAGCTGGGAAGCAAAAGAAACGGAAGGAGGCAGGTTAGTTTTTTCAGTTATAAGCGTCTCTGCTGCCCTGTTACAGAAACTGCTTTTTATTGCCAGCTTTTTGAGAGTAAATGCCAGTACCAGGCCTAACGAGGTGAGAAAAATTATATATATAAAACTGCCGCAGAAAATAGATGAAAAGGATTTTAAGGGAATTTTTCCGACGATGCAGACAAGGACAGCTGTTATAAGATATAGGAAACCGACTATCCAGAAAACCCCTTTTTTAGTATCCTTAATGTAAAAACACAGTTTTGCTGGCAAATGGCTGTAGTAAAGGCATGCCAGAGCGATAATCAATAAAGCGGAAACAGATAAATTATACCAGGTTACCATACTTATACTACCTCCAGGATAAATATTTTAACCAAAATAGTTTTTTGTTTTTCAGTGCTGGTTGTTGGTTTTCCAAAACTCAAAATACCCTATTGCTACATCCCTTACTTCCTTGTACCCATCTTTCTCTGCTGCTGTATCCCATACTATCTTTGTCTTCTCCCCCGCACACCTCAAGCCAGCTTCTTCTCCCACAACAGGCTTTAAAAAGCTTGCCAAAAATATCACCATACAGGCTGCCAGAAGGCTCAATTTGAAGCTTTTTTTGTGCGGGTAATACATTCTATTCCCCCTTTATTTTTTCTTCTCTATGAGGCTTTTATTTGCCTGTTACGAAGGAGAAAAACTCGTGCTTGCCCGTATTTATGTCGTAAATAGACCTCCATTCACCATTCCAGGGTGGGGTTTCTGGAACTATGTCGAATATCATTAATGCCTCTCCCTTCGACTTCTCCGGTGGTATGTTGAAGGTGTATTTCTTGCCGGGAATTATATATTCATGCCACTCCAATAAAGAAGTAGAATGCATTATTGTAGGCTTCGTGTTGTAATAAAGAGTTATGCTCCACTTAAATCCCTTCGGCAGTATGGGGGCAATAAACGAAAACTCACCCGTCTGGCGGTTGTTCACTATGGTGTCTACCAGAGCCTTGTGGGCCATGTACGCTTCCTGCCTGTCTGTTATCGTCCTGTATTTGTCTATACTCTTGAATTCAGGTATCACTGGTGCATTCGGCTCCCCTTTTGGCTCTATCAGCTCTAATACTTTACTCATGTCAGGCTTTGCACTTCCCTCAGGATATGCTATAACCAGCTTTTTTGCTTCGTCCCACTCAACCTTAAATCCCAATCCTTCGGCTACATACCTGGCTGGAAGCATGGTGCGGCCCGGAGGGACTATCGCTGGTGCTGCATCTATTCCCTGTGCTTTGCCGTTTATTACCACTTCTTTCCTGCCTATGAAAAGCTCCAGCACCCTTCCCCCTTTAAGGGTTGCCTTCCTTGACGCATTGTCCCATACTATGCTCTCATCATTTACTCCCAGTGCGTTGGCAAGATACCTCACAGGCACAAAGGTTCTTCCAGGCGGCATTATTTGTGCGTAAGTGTCCATCTTCACTTTCTTTGTTGCCCCGGTATTAAGGTCCTGCTCATAATAGTTGAAATCACCTATCTTGAATACCACCAGCTTGTTGGGTACGGCTACAGCCTCGTCAGCAGCTGCCATGTGACCGGGTACTAAAAACATAAAGCTTGTTATCATTACCAAAGCTATCGCTTTCTTCAGGATTTTAAACATAAAACCATCCTCCTTTTTTAGAAAGTTTTTTGAAACGTTTTTAAAAAGCGTTTTAAAAAGCAAGGATTTTTAAATAAAGCTTTAAAAGCGCTTACCCCGCCCTTAAAAAGCCCGCTTATTCCAATAGGGCAAAATCTATCAAGGCAAGGTCCGGTGGCTCTTCTCAAAGGTTAAAAGGCAATTTTTTAAAGGTCTCCAAATAAGCCGGAATTTTCAGCTTGCTAAATCCAGGGCAAGGATTTAGCTTCAGGAAAATATTTCTTTAAAACAAAAGAAATTTCTTTTTTGGATGAGCCTTAATTTTACAGGCCTTGATTTTAGGTAAAAAAAGCGGTGCTGCAGGCTTGCTCGGGTTTTACAGCCTGGTTAAGGGACAATGGCAAATTAAAAAATTAAAAATTTTATTTATAATAATTTATAATAAATAATAAAGAGGGAAAATTTTTGAATTCTGGTTATATGAGGGGAGATTATGGGGGATTTTTTGGTTCTGCTGGCAGCAGGGTGGGTTTTGTGGCAGCTTTATAAATGGTGGACAAAAGAGCCGGCTGTAAAGGATTACAGGCCTGAAGAGCTGTTTCCTGAAATGGAGAAAGAAGATGATGAAGAAGAGAAGAGTTATGCTGAAAAAAACACGATTGCCAGAATTTTAGAATCTTCATCTGCCTGTGAAGAAGGGATGCATGATCAGGAAAACAGAATACCCCTGAAAAAGACAAAGGAAAGGCTTTCTATCGTTGAGCGCATAAAAAGGGCAAGAAGCGACCTGGAGCTTAATGAGCAGCTAATTCATACTTTAACCATGATGGAGGAAACAAGCCAGAATATTTTTGTAACCGGCAAGGCCGGGACAGGAAAATCTACACTTCTAAGGCTTTTCAAGGAGTTTACGGACAAAAATGTGGTGGTAGTAGCGCCTACAGGGGTAGCAGCGATAAATGCAGGGGGAATGACTATACATTCATTTTTCCAGCTTCCCCTGGGAGCAGTAAATGAAGATGATGTAAAGATACTGTCCAGGAAAAAAGAGGTTTTTGAAAAAATGGATACCCTTATTATCGATGAAATATCTATGGTAAGGGCGGACCTGCTCGATGCGATTGACATGTCCATGCGCAGGAACCGCAGAAACTGGGAGCCATTTGGAGGGGCGCAGGTTTTACTGTTCGGGGACCTTTACCAGCTGCCTCCGGTGGTGGATGACAGGGAAATAAGGCGTTATCTGGATGACAAATATAATGGGTGCTATTACTTTTTTGGCTCCAGGGCATACCGGGAAACAGCTTTTCAGAGGATAGAGCTTATGAAAGTTTTCCGGCAGACAGATGCGGATTTTATTGAAATCCTGAATAAGATAAGAAAGGCAGAGGTTGCGGATTATGTGCTGGAGGCGATAAATAAGAGGGCAGGCATCCTGCCTCCTGAAAATATGCCGGTTATTACCCTTACGACAAGAAGGCTGCAGGCGGAGATGATAAATAAAAGCGAGCTGGAAAAGCTTCCCGGGGAAGCAAAAGTTTACAATGCGGAAATAAAAGGGAGGTTTGATGCCAGGCATGCCCCCGCTGACTATCAGCTGCGGCTGAAAGAGGGGGCGCAGGTTATGCTGGTAAAAAATGATTCCCTGGGCAGATGGGTGAACGGCACTTTAGGGGTGGTGGAAGAACTGGGAAGCAATCAGGTAAAGGTGGCTGTAGATGGCCACAGCTACTGGGTAAAACCGGCTGTTTGGGAAAACCTGGATTACTACTATGATGAAAACGAAAAGAAAATAAAATCCAGGATAATAGGGACATTTACCCAGATACCCCTCAAGCTGGCCTGGGCAATCACCATACATAAAAGCCAGGGGAAAACCTTCAGCCAGGTGGTGGTAGACCTGGGGGAAGGGGCTTTTGAATACGGGCAGGTATATGTGGCTTTAAGCAGGTGCCGCTCATTGAAAGGGCTTTATCTAAAAACTCCCGTAAGACATCATGAAATAAAGGTCCATCCGCAGGTTGTGGATTTTGAAAAAGAATTTGCCCTGTTATGATGAATGACCTTATGCGCTATAAGGAGTTTTAAAAAAATATATAAAGGAGGAAGATGAAGGTGCTGGAGAATATATTTCTGGTGGAGGTGCCGGAAGACTACCAGGTAGAAGTTGTAATAAAAGAGAGGGCTAATAAACCGGAAAAGGTATACCTGCTTAAAGGGGATAAGCCTTTTGTAATTTATGCCAATTCTGACACGCTTGGAGATGAAGATGACGAGATTTATATATGCCGGTGGCCCGAAAAAGACAGGGAGGAGTGGATAAAAGAGGCAGGGAAGGCAGTGCTGGACGCTATTCGCACGAACTACTGGTCCTCCTTTTTTGTGGGTGAGTTTGATGAAATGATTTACAGGCTGGTTGCTGTCCACCTGGATGATGCTTTGCGGGTGACAGAAGGGATGGCAAGCGGGTTGCAAGAATACCGCCAGAATTATGAAAAGTTTGAACAAAAGAGCGACCGGGAACTGGAGGAGGAATGGGAATTTTACAGGGAGGATATCTTGAGCGCCGGGCGCTACACCAATGGGCAGATAAAAATATACAGCGATGAAAAAGTGGAAGCTACTAAAATTTATGATTTCATGATAGTGGGAATGGTTATGCAGGGAAAGCGGGGGATAGAGGTTGTGACTACCGAAGAGTGGGGTATGAGAGCGAGGCAGGAACTGCTCTACTACCTGCTGGCTGCGGCCAGGGAAGAAAATATGGATGTTGCCAGAATTGCGAAAGAATGGGCAGAATTTGTTGAAAATCCTTCTAAATTCAGAAAAGCCTGGTTTGATTTTGGTGAGGAAGAAGATTTGTAGAATACCAGAAAAGATGGAATAAAGAAGAAATTTCAGGAGCGGATTTTATCCTGGAGAGGGGAAGGCCTATAAAACCAATAGACAATAGCAGGCAAGAGTTTTTCAGCGCGAAATAATCTTGCGGCTGGGATTGTTTTTGGGAAGGGGAAGCGAAAAGGCGTAGTTATAGATTTCAAAAAAGTCATAGTCTTCCGGACGGATGTAGTCCGGATCTTCCCCGGTAAAATACAGCCAGTATTCATAGGCTGACATAGCGGCATGTTTGAAATAAGACCTGCTTATCACTACCCGGCGCGGCCAGGAACAGTCATCACGGTTCAACATGGGAATTCACCAGCTCGTAATTTTCATGATATTATAATTAAGATTCGCCATAAATTTGCAAAATCCTGCCAGAAGCGCAGGGTTTTTATTTTGAGGGCTGCGAAAGGGGGGGCTGTTTTTGGAATGTGGCAAGTGGTTTTAAGGTAAAGGTTTTCTGCCGGAAATGCAGCCATAAAACAGGCATTTAAGCAGGAAAGATGCTGAAAAACATTTACAAAAAACATGCATTATTTAATCAGGCGAATTTTAATATGAGGGCTTAATAAAGAAAAAAGGTAGGGAGGGCATTTTATTAACTGGCAATGCTAAAAGCAATAGATAAAATTGTAAGAAATCGGAAAACAGTTAAAAAGCTTGATAAAAAATAGGAAAAAGGTAAATAATTTATTAGGGTTTGTGTTGTAAAGAATTTGCATTATAAATCTTTTGGCTGATGTGGGGTAGAGTATGAAGCAGAAGCTTAAAATAAATTTTGGCAGAAAGAAGCACGGAAAAAAGAATAAACCTTTTTATATGACGGTTCTTTTTATTCCCCCGGGAGGAGAAAGCGCAAGGCGCTTCAGCATTTCCTATGAATTTATCAAAGGGGCATTTGCCGGTTTGGCCCTGCTGGTGATGACAGCGCTCATTTTTGCCGGGCTTTATTTTGGCAGCCAGTACCAGATAAAGCAGGTGAACAAGCTTAAAGCGGACAACAGGGCTAAAGAAGAGGCTATAATGCAGCTGAATGAGGAGATTCGGAAAATAGAAAAGCAGAAGGAAGAGATAAGGCGCAAACAGGAAGAGATAAGAAAGCTGATGGGAATAAAGGAGACGTCGCAAAAAGAAAGCCTGCCTTCCCGCGGAGGGCAGGGGGGGCGCGATATGGCAGCCGGGAATGAGGATGACATCTGGTACCGTGTGCAGGATATAAAGAATTATTTGAGTTATGAAGAACAGGCTCTGGATGAGATGCTGGCACAGGTGAAGAAAAAGGAGGATTATTTCCGCAGTGTTCCCAACCAGTGGCCGGTGAAAGGGGAGATAACGTCTCCTTTTGGTTTCCGCAAATCCCCTTTTGGCGGCAGAAGGGAGACTTTTCATGAGGGGATAGATATTGCCAATAATGTGGGAGAGACGATAGTGGCCGCTGCTGATGGCAAGGTAGTCTTTGCCGGCTGGCGGCCGGTTTACGGAAAGACGGTGGAAATCCAGCATGGATATGGCTTTGTGACTATTTATGCCCATAATTCAGCTCTGCTGGTGGAGGAAGGCGATACGGTAAAGAAAGGACAGCCGATTGCCAGGCTGGGGAATACCGGACGGAGTACCGGTCCGCACCTGCATTTTACGGTTAAAAAATACGGGGAGCTGAAGGATCCGCTCATATACCTGCCATAAATATATAAAAGGAGTGATTATCAGTGCTGCGCGGAAAAAAAGAGGTTGCTTACGGGGATATTGATACCTTTATCTCTCATCATGTGGAGATAAAGGGAGAAATACATACCAAAGGCTCGGTAAGGCTTGATGGGAAGGTGGAAGGGAAAGTAAATGCCGAAGGGGACGTAGTTTTGGGGGAAAAGGGAATGGTAAAAGGCGAGATAAAAGCCAGGAATATTAGCATTGCCGGGCAGATGGAAGGGAATGTAAATGCTGCCGGCCGGCTTGAGGTCTCCCCTACCGGGCGGGTTAACGGCGATGTGGCCTGCGATATGCTTATAGTGGAGGAAGGCGGCATACTTAACGGCATGACGAAGATGAAAAGGGCAGAAAGTAAAGGGAAGGAAGAAAAAGAGAATACAAAACGGTAAAGGCTGATTTTCTGCTTTATACAATCATTTTTTATGACATAGAAAAAGGGAGAGGTTTTATTTCTCCCTTTTTTCCATTTTGCGGGTAAAGCGGTGGTGGAAGAGGTAGAGGCCTTTGGCGATGGTGTCTGCCATGCGGTAAACGGTATAAAGCCGTGTGTTCTGCAAAACCATGTGCTCTAAAAAGCCTCCCACATTTACCACTCCTGAGATGTGGAAATCCCCGACCGGAGGAAGGTCTTTTTTCAGGGCCGTTCCGGGTTTAATAGCCCCTTTGCGGATGTTTATGTAGCCTATCCGGTCTTTATTTCCCAGCGAAGCGTCGACAGCAATTATCAAAGGGTTAGAAAAGTTTTCTTTTATATGTAACAGGGTATCATTGAGATTTACGGCATGAACAGGTTCTTCCAGGGTGCCGTAAATATAAGCGGATGAAAGGTAGCTTTTAAGCTTGCTGCCGGTAAGTGGGCCCAGGCAGTCGCCGGTTGCCCTGTCTGTTCCTATGCACACATAGATTACCTGCCGGGAAAAAATATCCTCCAGTTCCATTAAAAACTGATAAATTGTTTCTTCAATTTTACTAAAACAGTAAGGATCATCATAATGATAGGAATAAGATGTATTTTCTACAGGCTGGATAACAGACAAACCTACAACCTCCATTATGCTGGTTTTACTTCGTATTTTTGCCGCTTTATACAGGTTTTATGCAAATATGAGGAGAGGGGAGAAAAACCATAAAGCGAAGTCTTATGGTTGTAATGGGATATTTGGGGGCGGTAATCGGGGCCGGGTTTGCTTCCGGACAGGAAATCATGCAGTTTTTTGTAGTTTATGGGGCTTATGGACTTAAAGGGGCTTTGGTAGCCACTTTCCTGTTTTCCGTTCTGGGGATGCTGCTTATTTACACCGCCCACAAGGAAGGGATAGACAGCTATCAGGAGATGCTGAATTTTTTCTTTGGCGATAAGCTGGGTGTATTTGTAGATTTTATGCTTACATTTTTTCTTTTCCTGGGCCTCAGCACCATGCTGGCAGCCAGCGGGGCCGTTTTTTATGAACATCTTTATTTATCAAAGGATGCTGGCATTTTAACTGCCTGCGTACTGGTGATAGTTTTTCTACTGGCCGGGCGAAGAGGTCTTTTTTTGTCTTACAATCTTCTGGTTCCGGTAAAGCTTTTGTTCCTGTTCCTTATATCAGGTTACGCGGCTTTTGTTTTTAGAGCTGACCAGATTGAAATTTACACTTCTTTCATGCAGTATGATAATGTAAGCTTTTGGTTAGCATCCAGTTTTCTCTATGTAGCCTATAATTTTTCCCTGGCTCTGGTAGTCCTGACTGAATATAGGGCAGTAACTTCCCCGCTTACCGGTATGCTGGGAGCTGGATTAGGAGGAGCTGTGCTGGGGGTTTTAATCGTCTTTACCTATTTTGCTCTGGGCAATTTCCTGCCCCATGTCATGTACTACCAGGTGCCTATGCTTTATATAGCAGGAAATATAAGCCTTAAGGTAAAATATGTGTATACTGTTGTTTTATGGCTGGGAATACTTACAACAGCTTTAGCCAATGCTTATGGTTTTGCTTTAAGGTTTTCGAATCTTACCAGCCTTAGCTACAGTTTTTGTCTGGTTTTATGCATGATACTGGCAGTGCCGCTTTCTTTTTTCAGCTTTTCGGGCCTGGTAGGCAGAATATACCCGGCTTTTGGGCTTTTAGGGCTTTTGATTATCGCTGCTTTATTTTTTAAAGCGGGAAAAGACATGCTAGAACAGATATACTATAATATTAGGAAGTAAAAGAAGATGGCCAGGAGGTATAGAATGATTAATCTTAAAAAAATTCCGCCGGTAGATGAGATTTTGCAGTATGAGGAGCTTGCGGCTTTTTTTCAGGTTTATAACCGGGATTTTGTGGTAGCAGCCGTGAGAAAAGCCCTGGACCGGATAAGGCAGTATTTAAAAGGTGTAGAAGAGGAACTGGAAAGAGAAGATATTGTAGAGAAAATTATAGAGGAGTTCAGGCAGGTCATCGAAGAGGAAGCCAGCGGGACTCTGCGCAAGGTTATAAATGGGACAGGGGTAGTTCTGCATACCAATATGGGAAGAGCCCCTTTGGGGAAAAGGGCTCTTGCCTATATGCAGGAGATGGCCGTAAACTACAATAATCTGGAGTTTGACCTGGAAAAAGGAGAACGGGGGAGCAGGTATTTTCATGTCGAGGAATTGTTAAAAAAACTTACGGGAGCTGAGGCAGCCCTGGTAGTAAACAATAATGCAGCTGCTGTTTTGCTGGGCTTAAATACCCTGGCCAAAGGAAAAGAAGTGATAGTTTCCCGGGGGCAGCTGGTGGAAATAGGAGGGGCTTTCAGGATTCCGGAAGTTATGAAGCTGAGCGGGGCCAGGCTTGTGGAAGTAGGGACTACCAACAAGACATATATAAGGGATTTTGAGGAAGCCATAACCGAGAATACCGCTCTTCTTTTTGCTGCCCATACTTCCAATTACAAAATAATAGGGTTCAGCAAAGAGGTGGAGCTGTCAGAACTGGTAAAGCTGGGGAAGGAAAAAGGGCTTCCGGTTATGCAGGATCTGGGGAGCGGAATACTTTGTGACCTTTCTTTCTGGGGGTTTAAGGATGAACCGACAGTGCAGCAGTGCATAAAAGCAGGAGCCGATGTGGTTACTTTCAGCGGGGACAAGCTTTTGGGCGGGCCGCAGGCCGGGATAATAGTGGGGAAAAAAGAATATATAGAGGCTATGAAGAAAAACCAGCTTACCCGTGCCCTGCGGGTGGATAAGCTTACTATATCAGCACTGGAAGGAACTCTGCTTGAGTACCTGTGCGGGAATCCCTATCAGGATATCCCGGTTATAAATATGCTTACCCTTTCTTCCGAGGAATTGAGGGAAAGAGCCGGAAAGCTGGAGGAACTTTTGCTTTCCAGGTTTAAAGGCGATAAACGGGTAAAAAGGATACAGATTGTTGAACTGGAAGATATGGTGGGGGGAGGGGCTTATCCAGCTACTTTAATCCCAGGTTATGGAGTGGAAATAGAGTTTGACGGCTTAAAGGTAGAGGAAATAGCATCCTTTTTGCGGCGGGGAAAACCGGCCTTGGTGACCAGGGTGCAGGAAGATAAGCTTCTCATAAGTGTGCGCACCCTGTTTGCCGGTGACTATCCTCTGCTGGCAGAACTGCTGGCAGGGGCAGTAAGCCGGAGTTAAGCGTTTAATCTTTAAGATCAAGGGGGAAAACAGCTTGAAGCGGGTTATAATTGGAACCGCCGGACATATTGACCATGGGAAGACAACCCTGGTTAAGGCTTTAACCGGTATAAACACTGACCGCCTTAAAGAAGAGCAAAAACGGGGCATATCTATTGAGCTTGGATTTGCTCCTTTTGTGCTCCCTAATGGGCAGAGGGCAGCTATTGTAGATGTGCCTGGACATGAAAGATTTATAAAACATATGCTGGCGGGGGCTTTTGGCATAGACATGGTGCTTTTTGTCATTGCCGCCGATGAAGGCATTATGCCCCAGACACGCGAACACATGGATATTATTGAGCTTCTGGGGGTAAAAAAAGGGATTGTAGTACTTACCAAAAAAGATATGGTAGATGAGGACTGGCTTCTTATGGTAGAGGAAGAAGTCAGGGAGTATGTGGATAAGACTATTCTTAAAGGGGCTCCTATAGTAAGCGTTTCTTCTGTTACCAGGGAAGGGCTCGATAAACTCGTGCAGGAGATAGAAAAAGTGGCCGGGGAGGTGGAGGAAAAGCCGGCATTTGGACAGGCGAGGCTCCCCATTGACCGGGTTTTCAGCATGCCTGGTTTTGGCACTGTTGTTACCGGCACTTTATGGTCGGGACAGTTTAAGGTGGGAGATACGGTAGAGCTTTTGCCAAGTGGAAGGCAGCTTAAAATCCGCAATCTTCAGGTGCACAATGAAAAGGTGGAAACTGCCTATGCCGGGCAGAGGGTAGCCGTGAACCTGCAGGGCATAGAAGTAGCTGATATAAAGAGAGGATACTGGCTGGCTACGCCTGGCTACCTTACCCCCAGCTACCGGGTGGATGCCAGGCTCAGGCTTATAAATTCCACGGACCGCATTTTGAAGAACTGGAGCCGGATTCATTTCCATCTGGGAACCGATGAAGTCCTGGGGAGGGTAGTCCTGTTAAGCTGTGATGAGCTTAAGGCAGGGGAAGAAGCTTATGTGCAGATAGTGATGGAAGAACCGGTGGTATGCCATAAGGGAGATCCTTTTGTTATCCGCTACTATTCACCGGTTGCTACTATCGGGGGGGGAATAATAATTGATGCCAATGCAGTTAAACAGAAGAGGTTTAATGAAGAGGCCCTCAAGGAGATGGCGGTAAAAGAGGAAGGAAGCCTGTCTGAGATGCTGCTTCTGGAACTGGAAGGCAGAGCGGTGGAAGCTTTGACTCTGGAAGACCTTATGAAGGCTGCCGGGGTAAATGAAAAAGAAATAAAAGAAGAACTGGAAAAACTTGAAAGAGAAAATAAGGTTGTCGAAATCGCCAAAGGGGTATATATTAGTAGTTATGGACTAAGGATTATAGAAGAAAAGATTGTCGAAAACTTGAAGCTTTATCACCGCAAATATCCGCTGCGGTTTGGATATCCAAAAGAAGATATGCGCAGCCGCTTTTTCAACCATATAAGCGGCAAGGTTTTTAACCAGATATTAAAACTTTTTGAAGATAAAGGGAGCATTGAGAGCAGGAACAATATTATAATGATAAAAGGATATGTTCCTGCCCCTTCGGAAAAGGAAGCAGCAGTTATAGAAAAAGTAAAGGATGAATTCCGCTCTCATCTGTTTACACCCCCGGGTGTGGAAGAACTGAAAGAAAAGCTGGCATTAAATGATGAAATGCTGGAGGAAATCATAAATTATCTTCTGGAAACCGGGTATATAGTAAAGGTAAGTTCAGATATGTTCTTTGCCCGGGAAGCGGTGGAAAAAGGGAAAGAAATTTTAAACGAGTATTTTGCCAGGGAGAAAGAGCTGACTTTGGCTACAGCTCGCGATCTGCTGGGGACTACTCGCAAGTATGCGCTGCCTCTGGTAGAATATTATGACAGGATTCGTTTTACAAGGCGGATAGGCGATATAAGGGTGAAGATGTAATTTTTCAAAATGAAGCCGGGGATAAGCAGGAGGACTTTGTAAAGTGGCTAGAATAGGAATACCGCGCACTTTGGCTTATTTTCTGTATTTTCCATTCTGGAAAACTTTTTTTACGGAACTGGGGCATCAGGTGGTAGTTTCACCTCCTACTACCAAGGCTATACTGGATAGAGGGGTAGAGGATGCGGTAAATGATGCCTGCATTCCGATAAAAATATATCACGGGCATGTAGCCAGGCTCATAGGGAAGGCAGATTTTATTTTTGCGCCTCGCCTGGTGAGCCTGCGCCGGCATGGGGATTTTGGCACCGAAACATTTTGCCCCAAATTCCTGGGACTTCCAGACATGATAAAGGTAGCGATTGAAAAACTTCCCCCGGTGATAGATACCAGGATAGATTTAAAACCGGGCAAAGAAGAACTTTTGAAGGCCTGCCGGGAAGTAGCGGAAATATTAGGTAACGGGGGAAAAGAGGTTTTAGATGCTTACAGGAAGGCGCTTGCGGTGCAGAAAAATTTCAGCAAACTTCTAAAAGAAGGGATTCTGCCTCACCTGGCTTTAGATATAATAGAAGGCAGGAAGAAAAAAGAAGAGTTAGAAGAAGGGGACTTTGACCTTAAGGTAGCGGTGGTAGGCTATCCTTATGTGATATATGACCCTTATGTCAATGTAGGCCTTTTAAAACTGCTGGAAAAAGAAAAGGTAAAGGTTTATACCCAGGATATCTTGAGCAGCAGGGAGTTAAACCGGCAGCAAAAATATATACCTAAAAGCCTGTTCTGGTACTTTTCCAACCGGGCAGTCTACGGCGGGCTGCATTTTATGAAGAGGAAAGACATTGACGGGATTATTCATGTAACAGCCTTTGCCTGCGGTCCGGACTCGATGGTGGACAGGCTCCTGGAAATAGAATGCGGGAAGCATAATAAGCCTTATCTTACTGTATCAGTAGATGAGCACAGCGGAGAGGCAGGAGTAAGGACGCGCATAGAGGCCTTTATCGATATGCTGCGGTACAGGAGGGATAAAAGATGAAGATAAGTTTTCCCCATATGGGGCATTCATATATTGCTTTTAAGTGGCTGGTCGAAAATATAGGCCATGAGTGTATAGTACCTCCTGAACCGAGCAAGAGGACCCTCGACTTAGGGGTAAGATATGCCCCGGAATTTGCGTGTATACCTTTTAAGATTTTGATGGGAACTTATCTGGAGGTTGCTGAAAAAGGGGCAGAAGTTATTATAACCTCCGGAGGGATGGGGCCCTGCCGGGCTGGATATTACTGGGTTATGCACCAGTACATACTCAATGAGCTGGGAAAAGATGTGGAGATAATAGCTTTTGAGCCTCCTTTGTGCGACCTTAAGGATTTCTGGCGCAAACTTCACCGCCTGCGGGTAAGTGGAGGGCTTTCGGTAAAAGAGTTTATTCAGGTTATAAAAACGGCCTGGGAAAAAATCAAAGCCATTGATGACATTGAGATGAGGTCACATGAGGTAAGGCCTTATGAGATAAACCGGGGGGATACTACCCGGGCTTTATGGAAGGCTTTGGATATGATAGACAGGGCAAATTCGATAAAAGAAATTGAGGAAGCCAAAAGGGAAGGGCTTAAAGTCATAAATGGGGTTCCGCAGGATTTAAGCCGCAACCCCCTCAAGGTAGGCATTATAGGTGAAATTTACGTGGTGCTGGAACCGGCTGCCAACCATTATATCCAGATAATGCTGGGAGAGATGGGGGTACAGACCGACCGCTCCATATATCTCACCTCTTATACGCGCAAAAATACTATTGTCAATCTGGAAGGGGATATTTTTGCGGTTGCCCGTCCTTATATAAAGGAAGCCCCGATAGGGGGACATGGAGTGAACAGCATCGGGGAAACTATCCTTTATGCCAAACACGGATTTGATGGAGTGGTACAGCTGGCACCATTTGCCTGCATACCGGAAATCGTGGCCAAAAGCATCCTGCCCCAGGTAAGCAGGGATTATGATATACCTGTCCTTACCCTGTTTATTGATGAGCAGACAGGGAAAGCCGGGGTGCAGACCAGGCTGGAGGCGTTTATAGATCTTCTGGAAAAACGACGGGAAAGCCGGAAGCGGGAGAGATTGGTAGTATGATAACAGGTTATTTAGGTGTGGATGTAGGTTCAGTAAGTACCAATATAGTAGTGATAGATGAAAAAGGGGAGGTTTTAGCTTCCAGGTACCTTCGCACGAGCGGCAAGCCTATTGAAACTGTGCAAAAAGGGCTTTTTTCCGTAGGCCAGGAGGTAGGCGAGGGGGTTTCCATTGCCGGAGTGGGGACTACCGGGAGTGCCCGCTACCTTATAAGCATGATTGTGGGGGCTGATATTGTAAAAAATGAAATAACTGCCCATGCGGTAGCAGCTTCCAATGTGGTTAAAGGAGTACAGACTATAATTGAGATCGGCGGCCAGGATTCCAAAATAATAATCCTGCGCAATGGAATTGTTACTGATTTTGCCATGAATACTGTTTGTGCAGCAGGTACCGGATCATTTCTTGACCAGCAGGCTAACCGGCTTTGCATACCTATCGAAGAGTTTGGGGATTATGCCCTTAAGGCTAAAAATCCGGTGCGTATTGCAGGAAGGTGTGCGGTTTTTGCCGAATCAGACATGATACATAAACAGCAGCTGGGATATAATATTGAAGATATTATCGCCGGGCTCTGTGAGGCCCTGGTCAGGAATTATATGAACAATGTGGGCAAAGGGAAAGAAATTTTGCCGCCGGTAGTTTTTCAGGGCGGAGTAGCTGCCAACAAGGGGCTGGTAGCGGCTTTTAACAAGTACCTGGGGATGGAAGTGATTGTTCCCAAAGAACATGGGGTTATGGGAGCTATCGGAGCTGCCCTTCTGGCGCGGGAGGCTACCAGAAAGACCGGCAGGACCAATTTTAAAGGGTTTAATATAAAAGATATAAGTTTTAAAACAGACAGTTTTGAATGCAACGGCTGTTCCAATGCCTGTGAGGTAGTACAGTTTTATGAAAATGATGAGCTTATTGCCCGCTGGGGAGACCGTTGCGGCAAGTGGGAGATGAGTGTGAGATAAAAGGTTTCACGGTTTAGTCCGTGATGGAAAATAAAAATAAAAAGGAGGAAGGTAGATGCGAGTAAGCAGGAAGGTAGTTTGGCTGGTTATGATGTTGTTTGTATTCGGCATGCTGGCTGGATGCGGCGGAAAAGCGGGAGGAGGGAAAGAGGCTGCTTCTTCTGAGATACTGGTAGGCATAAATGCTGAACTCTCAGGGGCAGTTGCCAGTTATGGAACTAATGCCCGCGATGGCGCAATCCTGGCTATTGAACAGGTTAATGAGCAGGGCGGCGTTTTAGGGAAAAAGATTAAGGCTATTGAAAGAGACAACAAATCATCTGCTGATGAGGCCATGAGCGTAAGTGCCGATCTGGTAACCAAGGGGATTGTTGCCCAGATTGGACCGCTTACCAGCGGTAATGTGCAGGGATGTACTCCGGTTATGATGGACAACAAGATTCCTCTCATCGCTCCGGCAGCCACAGCAGTAAATGTAACGGTTAATGAAAAAGGGGAAACCCTGGACTACATCTTCCGCGTATGCTTTATCGATCCTTTCCAGGGAACTTTGATGGCCCAGTTTGCTTATGAAAATCTGGGAGCCAGAAATGCTGCTATTTTGAAAGATGCTTCCAATGATTACAGCAAGGGGCTTGCAGATTACTTCAAGAAGACCTTTACTGAAAAAGGCGGCAAGATAGTAGCGGAAGAAGGGTTTATAAAAGGCGATCGTGATTTCAGGGCTACTTTAACCAAGATAAGAAGCTTGAATCCTGATTTTATTTATGTTCCCGGCTATTATGAAGAAGTAGCTCCCCTTATCAAGCAGGCGCGTGAGTTAGGCATAAATGTAGCTATTGGTGGCGGTGATGGCTGGGATTCTCCGGATATGGTAAAAGTAGCCGGGGAAGCAAACCTCAACAACACCTACTTTACCAACCATTATTCTGTAGAAGACCAGAACCCGAAAGTGCAGGAATTTGTAAAAGCTTACAAGGCCAAATACAACAAAGAACCGGATGCCTTTGCAGCTCTGGCTTATGATGCAGTACAGCTTCTGGTTCAGGCAATAAAAGATGCTAACAGCACCAATCCGGAAGATATCAAGAACGCTCTTTCCAAAATCAAAGATTTTGAAGGCGTAACCGGCAAGATGACCATTGATAAACAGCATAACCCGGTTAAAGCTGGGGTTATTATTGAATTTAAAGATGGCAAACAGGTAATGAACACCAGGATTGAACCTAAATAATGGCAGTTGGCAAGAGAGGGGAGGTATCCCCTCTCTTTACGGTACCACTAATAGGAGGAAGTGGCTAAATTGCTTGAATTAGTGCAGCAGATAGTTAACGGCTTATCTTTAGGAGCTATATATGCCCTTATTGCTCTGGGATACACCATGGTTTACGGGATAATAAAGCTTATAAACTTTGCCCATGGCGATGTTATGATGGTAGGTGCCTATGTGGGGTTTTTTTCGGTGAGCATCCTGGGGACCAATATAATAGTGGCTATGGTTTTTGCGATGGTGGCATGTGCCCTGCTGGGGGTAATTATTGAAAAGGTAGCCTATAAGCCTTTAAGGCGCGCAACGCGTATAGCAGCCCTGATAACGGCTATTGGGGTATCTTTGTTTCTGGAATATACGACCATATTTTTCTTGACTCCTCAGCAGAGAATATTCCCTAAAGGGGCTTTCCCGGTACATGATTACAGCCTGGCGGGAATTTCGGTTTCCAACAAAGATGTGTTTATATTTATTTCAGCCATCCTTTTGATGATTATACTGCAGTTTATCGTAAAAAATACTAAAACAGGCAAGGCTATGCGCGCGGTATCTGAAGATAAAGATGCTGCGGTATTGATGGGGATAAATGTAGATAATACCATATCCGTGACTTTTGCTATCGGTTCTGCTTTGGCCGCAGCAGCGGGGGTGATGATAGGGGTATATTACAACACTATAAATCCTCTTATGGGAATCCTCCCCGGACTTAAGGCTTTTGTAGCTGCGGTGCTCGGAGGTATTGGCATAATTCCTGGTGCTATGGTAGGAGGTTTTATTTTAGGAATTCTGGAAACCCTGGTCAGCGGATATGGCAACAGCCTTTACCGTGATGCGGTAGCTTTTGGGGTGCTTATTTTGATATTGCTTATTAAGCCTACCGGTATATTTGGCAAAAATACCGGTGAAAAAGTGTAGGTGAAAATGGTCATGAATGTATTGGAAACGCGATGGGGAAAATTAGCAGCGGAAGTTTTGATTCTGGCCGTTATTTTTCTTGTGGTGCAGTATTTTATTGCGGTAGGCGTACTTAACCAGTATTATCAGATAATTATAACTTCTCTATGTATAAATGTTATTCTGGCTGTCAGCCTCAATCTCATAAATGGATTTACCGGACAGCTTTCTCTGGGACATGCAGGATTTATGGCGGTAGGGGCTTATGTTTCTGTAGTTTTGACCAAGTTTATGGGGCTGCCTTTTATAGCCGGAATAATAGCAGGATGCCTGGCAGCAGCTGCTGCTGGCTTTGTAATCGGAGTTCCTACTTTAAGGCTTAAAGGGGATTATCTGGCCATTGCCACTTTAGGGTTTGGGGAGATAATTCGGGTAATTCTGCAGAATATTGAATATGTAGGCGGCCCGGCTGGAGTAGTAGGTATTCCCAAGCTGACTACCTGGGGATGGCTTTTTGGCGGGGTAGTGATTACCATATTTATTATTCAGAACCTTATCAATTCCAGCTATGGCCGGGCTATAATTTCGGTAAGGGAAGATGAGATAGCTTCCGAGGTAATGGGAGTTAATATTACCAACTACAAAGTGCTGGCCTTTGTAATAGGTGCTTTTTTTGCTGGTCTGGCCGGGGTTTTGTATGCCCATTATTTCTATATAATAAAACCGGAAACTTTTAATTTTCTCAAGTCTTTTGATGTTCTGGTAATGGTAGTTTTAGGCGGATTGGGCAGCACGACCGGAGCGGTAATAGCCGCCATATTTATAACGGTGCTTACTGCAGCCCTGCAGGCTTTTCCAGCTGTACGCATGATAATTTATGCCCTGATTCTTATACTGGTCATGATTTACCGCCCGCAGGGGCTTATGGGAAACAAGGAACTGTCAGTCAAAATCCTGGGTAAAGTTTGGAGTGGAAAAAAATGACACTGCTTAAGATAAATAATTTGTGCAAGTCGTTTGGTGGACTTAGTGCGGTTTTGAATTTTAACCTGGAAATAAGGGAGCATGAGCTTATAGGCCTTATTGGCCCTAATGGTGCCGGCAAAACTACGGTTTTTAACCTTATAACCGGGGTATATAAGCCAGACAGCGGGGAAATTATTTTTAAGGGGGAAAATATAGGCGGGCTTCCCCCGCATGTTATATGCAAGAAAGGGATAGCCAGGACTTTTCAGAATATAAGGCTTTTTAACAATCTAACCGTTCTGGAAAATGTCAAGATTGCGCTGCATAAAAATGTTCCCTACAGTTTGCCGGCTGCTCTTTTCCGGTTAAATTCATTCTACAGAGGGGAAAAAGAAATAGAGGAAGAAGCTTTAAAATGGCTTAAGCTTTTCAACCTTGACCACCGCAAATATGAAAGGGCTTCCAGTCTGCCTTATGGAGAACAGAGGAGGCTTGAAATAGCAAGAGCACTGGCAACTCATCCTACCCTTTTGATACTGGATGAGCCGGCTGCTGGCATGAACCCCAATGAAACCCTGGAGCTTATGGAACTCATCCGCCGCTTGCGGGATGAATTCAAACTGGCTATACTGCTCATTGAGCACGATATGTCGCTGGTTATGGGTGTGTGTGAACGTATTTATGTCCTGGATTATGGACAGGTTATAGCCGAGGGAAACCCGGAAGAGATTCGCAACAACAAGCGGGTTATCGAAGCTTATCTGGGAGAGGAGGTATAGAGATGCTTAAGGTAAATGAAATCGATGTATATTATGGGGCTATTCATGCTCTAAAAAAGCTTTCCCTGGAAGTTGAGCAGGGTAGTATTGTAACCTTGATTGGTGCCAATGGTGCGGGCAAAACGACTACCCTTAAAACTATATCCGGCCTCCTGCGTCCCAGAAGTGGAAGCATAACTTTCAAAGGGACTGATATTACCAGGGTTCCCCCTGAAAAAATCGTAGCTATGGGAATATCCCAGGTCCCGGAAGGCAGGCGCGTTTTTGCGGCCATGACCGTTTTAGAAAATCTGGAAATGGGTGCCTATCTTAGAAAAGATAAAAAAGAGATAGCCAAAGATTTAGATGAGGTATTTGACCGTTTCCCCCGTTTGAAAGAGAGGAGAAAGCAGCTGGCTGGCACCTTGAGCGGCGGGGAACAGCAGATGCTGGCTATCGGAAGAGCCCTGATGGCCAGGCCTTCTCTTTTGCTCATGGATGAACCTTCCATGGGACTGGCTCCCCTTCTGGTTAAAGAGATATTTGAAATAATAAAGGATATAAACAGCAGGGGGACTACCATCCTGCTGGTTGAACAGAATGCCCATATGGCTCTTTCTATTGCCGACAAGGCGTATGTAATCGAAACCGGGGAGATAGTCCTTTCCGGACAGGCAGGAGAACTGATGAAGAGTGAAGAAGTAAAGAAAGCATATCTAGGCGGCTAATGAAACAGGGGACGGTTCTCTGTTTCACCTTTGGTGAAACAGAGAACCGTCCCGGTAGAAGGGGGTTTTAAGCAGGTGAAAGTAAGGGATAAAATGACTACCCGGGTAATAACGGTGGAGCTGGAAAGTTCGGTAAATGATGCTTTCCGCTTGATGAAAGAAAATAATATACGAAGGCTTCCGGTTATGGATCATGGGAAGCTGGTAGGGATAATAACTTTAAGCGACTTGAACCATGCCATGCCTTCATCGGCAACTTCCCTCAGCATTCACGAATTGAATTATATTCTGGCCAAAACTACGATAAAAGATATAATGCCGAAAAAACAGAAGCTGGTTACAGTAGATGCCGAAAGCTATATTGAAAGGGCAGCCAAACTGATGAGGGAACATACCATAAGCGGCTTGCCGGTAGTGGAAGACGGGAAGCTGGTAGGCATAATAACAGAAACTGACATATTTGACGCTTTTATTGAAATACTGGGGGTAAACAAGCCCCATACCCGTATTGATGTGTTTATAGAAAACAAGCCGGGCATCCTGGCAGATATTACCGCTGTTTTTGGCCAGAGGAAGATAAATATCCTGAATACGGTAGTTTACTATGATAAAGTGCGCGATCTGTATAAAGCCATCATCAGGGTGGAGGCTTTAGACTGTGAAGAAGCCATTGAAGAATTAAAGAGGAAAGGCTATCCTATTGAATCAGTCATAGTAAGGCCTGAAAATTAGTAAAACCTGCATTTGACAAGTATAATAAAAAGTTATATACTCTTTAGCGGAAGCGGATCGGTCCTGGTGGGCCGCCTGGACTTCAAATCCAGTCGTGCGGCGGTGGTCCCGGCGCAGGTGAGTTCGATTCTCACACGCTTCCGCCAGAATAAGAAAATGATAGACCGCAGCCTTTTGAGGGGATGCGGTTTTTTATTTAGAACAATTTTATTCAGGATATCTGGATTTAATGAAAGAAAGTTTCCCGCTTTTTCTTATCAAATGTCCACCCAGGGCAAGGCCTGCAACTGCTGCCATAATAGCAATTATGAGTTTTATATCCCGGGTATTAAAAAGGCATATCCCGAGCCCTGTATAGAGGACAGCGGTAGGAATTTTGCCAATCGCCGAGGACAGGAAAAAATTCCAGAAGGGGACTCCGCTTACTCCAGCTGCCACATTGATGACCGGAGTAGGGAAAACCGGGAGCAGCCTGGTTAAGACAATAGTCCAGAAGGCCATGCCGTTATCTATTTGAGTAAGGTCGTAGCCGAACCTTTCTTTAATCTGCTCTATCACCCAGTCGGATGCTACATAGCGGCTTATCCAGTAGGCTAAACATGCTCCCGCCAGGGCGCCGGTCCAGGCCAGAAGAAAGCCTGTCTTAAAGCCAAAAATGATGCCTCCAGCAGAAGCCAGTATTATATAAGGGACTAAAGGCAAGGCTGCCTGCAGGGTAAAAAGCATAAAAGCGATGAGTGGGGCCCACATGCCGAAATTTTTCATAAATGAAGTTACGGCTGCCATATCTTTAAAAGTGGCCATCATTTCCACAGGCTTTCCCTCCCTTGGCTTTGCTGCAGGATTATTATATCATTTTCCAGTTATTGCAGCCACCTGTTTCTGGCTGTACGGGACATAAGTCGAACAACCAGAACCCATGTCCTGGCAAAAAATTTTTTTAAAAAGGGTATTTATTTTTTTTATTGCATCATTTATACTTATTAGTAATAAAGCTATTTTATGAACGGCATAACAAAAGAAATATACTCACGGGGGAGAGGGAATGTTTGAATAGAAGGAGCCTTAGGCTCCTTCTCTGTTTATGGGTTAATTTTCCTCTGGATATGTTATAATTTTAAAAGCAGTTTTACACCCATCGGGGGAGCTTATGCAGTTAAACCTGCTGGATTACATAATCGCTATTTTTTTGGCTTCAGGCTTAATTTCCGGTTTCCGTCAGGGATTTGTCAGGGCTTTGGGCGGAATTGTAGGGGCTTTGGCCGGTATTATACTTGCTCTGGCTTACTATGATAATCTGGCACTGTATATGGAAGATTACTATGGAGTAATAACCTTGATTGCTGATTTTATAAGGGAAAAGCTTTTTTTAACTTCTATCCCTGCTATGTATATTTTTGACAGCCTGCCCTTTTGGCATGGGGGAAAAGAAGCTGATGTTGCCTATTACCTGGCTTCTTTCCTGGTTTTGTTTTTGTCTTTTGTAATCCTTTTTGTAATTTTAAGCAGGCTGGCTGGTTTTTTGTGGAACCAGCTGGATATAGTTTTTATAGCCGGATTTTTGGCGGGAATAAACCGGTTAGCCGGGATGCTGCTGGCCCTGGCTAAAAATTTTGTTATTCTGGCCGTTTTTTTAAGTTTTTTAACCCCTTTTATAAATGCTGGAGCTGACATAGGCATAAGCAGTTTGTTTATATTGAGGCAAGGTATAGAGAATTCTTATTTTGCCAACATTATATTTAAAGTTTTAAACGAGATTAAGACCTGGTGGTTTTTAAAAGGCTAGAATGAAGCCCTCAAAAACCTGTTTTAAAGGAGGACAAAGGATGGGTAAAGAGGATAAAATTATATGGGAAAAAATCGCTGAAGGGGAAATGAGCCTTGTTGAAGGGTTTAGCAGAGGATATGTAGATTTTTTGAACCGGGCTAAAACGGAACGGGAAACCGTGGATTTTATAATTAATGAAGCGGAAAAAGCCGGGTTTAAGAATTTAAAGAGCAGTGACGCTATTAAGCCGGGACAAAAATTTTACTTAACGGAAAAAAATAAGATAGCTGCCCTTCTGGTGATAGGGGAAAAACCAATCAGTGAAGGCATGAATATGGTAGTTTCCCATATTGATGCACCGAGAATCGACTTAAAACCCTGGCCTTTATACGAAGAAGACAACATGGCCCTTTTCAAGACCCACTATTATGGAGGAATAAAGAAGTACCAGTGGCTGAGCATTCCTCTGGCTCTGCACGGGGTAGTAGTCAAAAAAGACGGCCGGGTTATAAATGTAAATATAGGGGAAAGAGAAGAAGACCCGGTTTTGACCATATCTGACCTGCTTCCCCACCTGGCTAAAGAACAGATGGAGAAAAAGATGGGTGAGGCAGTAAAAGGGGAAGACCTTAATGCCCTTATAGGAAGCAGGCCGCTGAAAGGGGAAGAAAAAGAGAAAATAAAAAGGTATGTCCTTATGATTTTAAAATCGCAGTACGATATTGAGGAAGATGATTTTACCAGTGCCGAGCTGCAGCTGGTTCCTGCCTTTAAGGCCCGGGAAGTGGGGCTGGACAGGAGCATGGTGGGAGGCTATGGGCAGGATGACCGGGTTAGTGCCTATACTTCTTTAAGAGCTGTTTTGGAAGTGGAAAAGCCTGAACGCACCGCTTTATGCCTTTTTGTCGATAAAGAAGAAATAGGAAGCACAGGGAATACCGGTTTGCAGTCACTTATTATAGAAAACCTGGCTGCCTTTTTGCTGCACAAAACCGGGGAAGACAGCTATTATGCCGTAAGAAAAGCACTTTCCAGTTCCTTTGCCCTTTCTGCTGATGTGAATGCAGCAGTTGACCCTAACTATCCGGAAGTTTTTGAAAAGATGAACTGCAGTTTTCTGGGCGGAGGCGTAGTTTTAACCAAGTACACCGGTTCCCGCGGCAAAGCCGAGTCTAATGATGCAAACCCGGAATTTTTAGGCCGAATAAGAAAGCTTTTTGATGACCACCAGGTTTTGTGGCAGGTGGGAGAATTGGGCAAGGTAGATATAGGCGGGGGAGGAACGGTTGCCCAGTATATGGCTTATTACGGCATGGAAGTCGTGGACTGCGGGGTAGCTGTTTTAAGCATGCATTCACCGTTTGAGGTGGTAAGCAAAGCCGACCTTTATATGGCTTACAAAGGATATAAAGCTTTTATGCAGGCATTCAAATAACCTTCATGGCTTAAAAACGGGGAAAGGGGTGAGAAGATGGAAAAGGTAAGGCTTACCCAGATGGTAAGGGCGGCAGGCTGAGCAGCCAAAATAGGTCCGGGGACCTTGGAAAAGATTTTGGGAGATTTCGAGCTGCCGTATCATCCTGACCTCCTTGTAGGATTTGATACCAGGGATGATGCCGGGGTTTTTAAAATTAGTGAAGATACTGCCATTATCCAGACGCTGGACTTTTTTACCCCCATGGTTGATGACCCCTATGTTTTTGGTCAGGTAGCAGCGACCAATGCGATAAACGATGTTTATGCCATGGGAGGAAAGCCGCTTTTAGCCATGAATATAGTATGTTTTCCGCAGTGCGGGGATCTAGGTATATTAAAGGAAATACTGCGGGGGGGCCTCGACAAGATAAAAGAAGCCGGCGCTTTGCTGGTGGGAGGCCATACGGTGGATGATAATGAACCTAAATACGGCCTTTCGGTTACCGGCGTGGTTCATCCAGAGCGTATAATCGGCAATGCGGGGGCCAGGCCGGGAGATGTGCTTTTTTTGACTAAACCGCTGGGCAATGGGGTTATTGCCACGGCCATCAAGGCAGAAATGGCTTCCCGGGAGGCTTATGAGGAAGCGGTTTACTGGATGACCATGCTTAATAAGGAACCTTGTGCAGCCATGCAGGAGGTGGGGGTTAATGCCGCTACAGATATCACAGGCTTTGGCCTCATAGGGCACCTTTATGAAATGGCTTCTGGCAGTGATGTCAGGGTAGAGGTTTATGCGGGCAAAGTAGGTTTTATGAAGGAAACCCTGGAGCATGCGGGAATAGGTTTGATTCCCGGAGGGGCTTATACCAACCGGGAATACCTGAAGGATAAGGTAGAAATAGATTCCCGGGTGGACGGTATAGTTGCTGATCTCCTTTTTTCGCCGGAAACTGCAGGGGGTCTGCTCATAGCGGTGCCGGGAGAAAAAAGGGATAAACTGGCAGAAGCTTTGGAAAAACGGGGATGTGCTTTTTTTGAGATAGGGAAGGTTACCGGTGCAGGTTATGAACGGATAAAGGTGCTGCCTTAAACAGGTATAAAAGGGGGAGGTTAAGAAACAGGTGCAGCGCAAGGAGTTTCAGCTGGGAGATATTGTGCGCATGAAAAAGCCGCATCCGTGCGGAAGCTACAACTGGCAGGTCATAAGGATGGGGGCGGATATAAAAATAAAGTGTCAGGGCTGTGGGCGCATAGTTATGCTGCCGCGCCTGGAGTTTGAGAGAAAGATGATAAGGGTAGAAGAACGTTCTGTTCAGCCATGATACCTGGCTATAACATGCATCTGCCTTGATGACCAAACTTTTAAAGCCTTCATATAATATTATTAGAGCGAAGGGAAGTGAAACAGAGAACCGTCCTCTGTTTCGGGGGAAGTGAAACAGAGAACCGTCCCTGGGAGGGTGAGGCAGATGCGGATGAAAATAGTAAAGAAAAATACATTCAGCAAAGGGGATTTGGTAAAGGTAAAAGATATGCCGGGTAATGAAAGGTTTTGCATTATAGGATTTAAAGAAGGCAGCCATGATGAGCCAGTTGCTGTATTAAAAGCCTTATTTAATGAAACATATATCATCGAAAAACCGGTCAGCAAGCTGGAAAGCCTCCTTATAAAAGGAAAGCTTTAAAAAATGCGGGCAAAAAACTTGCACCATTTGTAAAATATTGATATACTTTCATATGTGTCCCTGCTCCGTTTTTCTTAACGGAGCCTGTACCCGTTTTTATGGGTTAGACCGTAGGGAGGAGGTGCGAGATGATGCGCGAATATGAAATGATGTTTATCTTGAAGCCGGATTTAACCGATGAACAGATCGCTGAAGTGAAAGAAAGGCTTAAAAAGATTATTGCTGATTTCGGCGGCGAGTTCCTCGGTGAGGCTGAAGGATGGGGCAGAAAGCGCCTGGCTTATGAAATTGAGAAGTACAATGAAGGTATTTACTCAGTATGGAACTTTAAAGGTAAGCCGGCAGTTGCCCATGAGCTGGACAGGGTTATCAAGCTGTCTGACCGTGTTCTGCGCCACATGATTTTGCGCAAGGATGAGAAGTAGAAGGGCCTTACAGGTTGGGGGGAGTACAAATTGCTAAACCGTGTTATTCTTATAGGCCGCCTTACACAGGATCCCGAGCTTAGATACACCCCAAATGGCGTGCCGGTGTGCCGGTTTACCCTGGCAGTAGCCAGAAAGTTTAACCGTGAGGAAGCTGATTTTATTGATATACTGGTCTGGAGAGGAATGGCTGAAAATTGTGCCCAGTACTTGAGCAAGGGACAGCTGGCAGCTGTGGAAGGAAGGCTCCAGGTCAGGACTTATGAGGGACGTGACGGCATAAGGCGCAAAGCGGTAGAAGTAGTGGCTGATGATGTCCGTTTCTTAACCAGGAGCGGAAGTGCAGATAAAGGGGCTTACGCTGGCCGTGCTGCGGAAAATGATCCCTGGAGTGACATAGCAGAAGAAATCAGCATAGAGGATCTGGATATAGTTGACAGAAGTGAAGATGATGAAGTTCCTTTTTAGGTTTGATAAGAGGAGGGACAAGGTTTGAAAAAGGAAAAGCGGAAAAAGAAACGTCAGTGCAATTTCTGCGCTGACAAGATTGATGTTATAGATTATAAAGATGTACCCAGGCTTCGCCGCTATATTACGGAAAGAGGCAAAATAATCCCCCGCAGGATTAATGGAAATTGTGCCCGCCATCAGCGGCAGCTTACCAGAGCTATAAAGAGAGCAAGGGTTATGGCTCTTTTGCCGTTTACAGCAGAATAAAATAAGCCCTCGTATGAGGGCTGTTTTGCATTTTAAAAGGTTTTTATAAAATTATTTTAAAGAGCTGCCACGGAAAGAAGGTGAAAGGGTTGCCAAAGCTTTCCCCTTTTTGGAAGTTTCTTTTGCTGTCTCTTTTGCCGGTAGCAGTTATGAGTGCAGTGCCGGCGCTGGTTTTCTTGCTGGCTGTCCTCTGGGGAGCTGTAGTCATTTTGAGCGCATTTTACCTGAGCAGAAAACAGGTGTTTATAATATTTATAGCGGATATGGTGCTGTTTTATTTTATGGGAGGCCTTATTAATATAGCTTTTTACCTCTCTTTTATCGGTATAGCAGTTTTGATAATGGCCTATCTGGCTTCCCGGGGCAGGGGCTATTATGAACTGCAAAAATGGGGAATATTGACGGCTGTTTTGTCAGTATCTGCTTTTCTCGGGTTTTTATATATAACAACCGGGGATATAGGTATTAAAGAGATTGAACAGGAGTTTACAAAGAATTTTGCCGAAAGCATAAAGGCTTATGAAGAAAGTGACTTTTCGGAGATATATGCCCGTCAGGGGATAACTAAAGAAAAACTGGAACAGGAATTTATGAGAATAACCGGGATAGTAGCCAGGCATTTGCCTGCCTTTTACTACCTGCAGGCAGCGGTGGGAGTGTTTTTTAGCCTGCTTCTGGCCTCCATCTGGAGCTTAAGGAGAGGCCTTATAATATTAAAAAGAAAGCCTTTTGCGGAAGAGGTTATGCCCTGGCAGCTGGTATGGATAGTTATTTTAGGATTGGCCTTTATGCTTGCAGGGGACAGGAGCGGGGAAACTTCTTTTCTGTATTATGCAGGCTCCAATATGCTGGCTATTATGTTTCCGGTAAGTGTATATTATGGAACAGCAGCTCTGGTTTATCGTATTCAGAACCTGCCTGTAAGTACCAGAAGGTGGGTGATAGTTTTTTTGCTTATAGCAACTCTGCTGTTTTCCGTTTCGATACTGGTCTTTGCCGGTTTGGTGGGAATTTTCGATGCCCTTCTGGATTACCGAAAAATTAATAGACTGAAGGAGGATGGCAAATGAAAGTAGTGCTCATTCAGGATGTCAAAAATTTGGGGAAGGCTGGCGACATAAAGGAAGTAGCTGACGGATATGCCCGCAATTTTCTTATTCCCAAAGGACTGGCAGTAGAAGCTACTTCTACCAAAGCCAAGGAGGTAGAAGAAAAGAAAAAGAGCCTGGAAAACCAGAAAAAGAAGGAAATGGCCCAGGCGGAAAGCCAGAAGGCCAAAATTGACGGCAAGGTTATAGAGATTAAAGCCAAGACAGGTGAAAATGACAAGCTTTTTGGAGCAGTAACCCCCAAGGAGATAGCGGAAGCAATAGCTAAGGATTTAGGAGTAAATATCGATAAAAAGAAAGTTGAAATAGCTGAGCCTATCAAGCATCTGGGGGAATATGATGTCAGGATTAAGCTTTATCCGGGCATACAGGCAGCGATAAAGGTAAAGGTAAGCCGGGCTTAGAAATTTATCAGGCAGGGCAAAGAATAGTACAGAAAAAAATATAGAAAATATATATAGGTTTGTATACAGCATATTAAGTTGACACCTTAAATTTGTTCTGCTAATATTAGTTTGCTGTTTTAGAGCTGGTATTTTAAGGATTAAGCCAGGAGGTGGGCGAATGTCAGCAGTAGTGTTGGTAGGTGCTCAATGGGGTGATGAAGGAAAAGGGAAAATAACTGATTTTTTGGCAGAGAGGGCAGATTGTGTCGTAAGGTATCAAGGCGGCAGCAATGCCGGGCATACAGTGGAAGTAGGAAAGGAAAAGTTTATGCTCCACCTCATACCTTCTGGCATTCTGTATCCTGATACCCTTTGCATTATAGGCAATGGTGTAGTAGTAGATATGGAAAAGCTTTTAGAAGAGATTGACGGCCTGGAAAAGAGAGGGATAGATACTTCTAACCTGCGCGTAAGCTATAGGGCACCGCTGGTGATGCCTTATCACAAAAAGCTGGATGAACTGGAGGATAAGCACAGCAGGATAGGAACTACCAGGAGAGGCATTGGCCCTGCTTATGGGGATAAGATAAAAAGGGTTGGATTCCGGCTCATAGACTTAATCGAGGACAGCCCTTTTTTCCGGGAAAGGTTTAAGGCACAGGTAGCATATAACAATGCGGTTATGGAAAAGGTATACGGTGAAAGAGGTTTTGATGCTGATATTCTGCTCAAGGAGCTTAAGGGACAGGCAGAAAGGCTTCAAAAGTATGCTGCTGACACTTCCCTTTTAGTATACCAGGCAGTAAAAGAAGGAAAAAAAGTTTTGTTTGAAGGAGCCCAGGGGACTTTGCTCGATATAGACCACGGCACCTATCCCTATGTTACTTCTTCCAATCCTACTGCCGGGGGAGCCTGTACCGGAGCAGGAATCGGGCCTACCTTTATAAACCGGGTTATAGGCATAGCCAAGGCTTATACCACCAGGGTAGGAGAAGGGCCTTTCCCGACGGAGTTAAATGATGAGCTGGGAGAACTCCTGCGCCAAAAGGGGTATGAATTTGGGACTACTACCGGAAGGCCCAGGCGCTGCGGCTGGCTGGATGCGGTTATTCTCCGCTATGCGGCAAGGATAAATGGGCTTACCGATCTAGCTGTTACAAAGCTTGATGTGATGAGCGATTTTGACACGCTCAAAATATGCACGGGATACAAATATAAGGGACAGATTTTGCAGGAATTTCCGGGCAGCCTGGAGGCCCTGCAGAACTGTGAGCCTTTGTATACCGAACTTCCCGGATGGAAGGCAGATGTAAGCGGGATAACCAGCTTTAAAGACCTGCCGAAAGAAGCGCAGGCTTATATAGAAAAGATAGAGGAATTAACAGGGTTAAAGGCTTCCTTGATTGCAGTGGGGCCCAGGCGTGATCAGACCATTGTAAGGGAAGATATTTTTGCCTGCTAAAAATGACCGCTTATGAAAAATACAGAAAAGCTCTTGCCAAAAGGCAATATTTTTGATAATATATCTATTGCGAGTGATGCGGAGCTGTGGTGTAGCGGTTAACATGCCGGCCTGTCACGCCGGAGATCGCGGGTTCAATTCCCGTCAGCTCCGCCATTATTTATTGGTGGGATAAAGGATGCGGGAGTAGCTCAGGGGTAGAGCACCGGCTTCCCAAGCCGGGTGTCGCGGGTTCGAATCCCGTTTCCCGCTCCATTATTTTATGTATTATGTATAAGGATGATGATATTAGAAAGGGCAAAAGCATATTCTTTTAAAGGGAATCTTTTATAAAGGACAGGGAGGTTATTTTATATGAAACATATATTTACGGTGGTAAACCCTAATTTAAAAAGAGAATTAAACGCGATAAACTGCCGGGAATGTGCAACTTCATGCCAGTCTGCATGTAAGACCTCCTGCACAGTAGGAAATCAGGTTTGCAAGAATGAAAAATAATATTTAAGGTACATAAAAGGGGGTAATCCCCTTTTTTTTATGCCTTTAAAGGGGCAGGGGAGATTTTAAAAGGAGAGATAAGGGATATGGAAATGCTTAAAGATTACCGTTTTGAAGCTGATGTTCATCTGTATCAATTTGACGGCATGAATATACTTCTGGATGTTAACAGCGGCGCTGTACATCTGCTGGATGATGCAGGCTTTGTTTTTGTAAAGAAGCTGCTTGAGAACAAGGGGGATTTTGCGAAGACATCAAACGAGCTTTCTTTTTTGTACTCTCCGGAAGACATCAGGGAGATAGAAGAAGAAGTAAAACAGAAGATACAGGAAAAAAGCCTTTTTACTGCCCGGCAAAAAATCGAACTTGATTTTTCCGGTATGTATATAAAAGCTTTGTGCCTTAACGTTGCCCACACCTGCAATATGAAATGTACTTATTGTTTTGCCAAGCAGGGTGATTTTGGCGGCCGGCCGGGGCTTATGCCCCTGGAAACGGCAAAAAGGGCGCTGGATTTCCTGGCAGCAAAGAGCGGAGAGGTAAGAAATCTGGAAGTTGACTTTTTTGGAGGAGAGCCGCTTCTCAATTTCGATGTAGTGAAGGAAACTGTGGCTTATGGGCGGGAGCTGGAAAAATTATGGGGCAAAAGATTTAATTTTACTTTAACTACCAATGCCCTGCTTCTTGATGAGGAGGCTCTGGATTATCTTATAAGCCATGACATAAGCCTTATTTTGAGCCTGGATGGGCGCAAGGAGGTTAATGACCGGCACCGGGTTTTGAATAACGGGCAGGGTTCTTATGACCTTATTGTCCCCCACATAATAATGACCCGGGACAGGAAGCCGGCAAGCTTTTATGTGCGGGGGACTTTCACAAGGGAAAACCTGGATTTTGCACAGGACTTCAAACACATTGTGGATTTGGGGATAGATGCCTTATCTTTGGAGCCGGCAGTAGGAGAGGATGAGGTTTTTGCCATCCAGAAAGAAGACCTCCCTTATGTACTCAGGGAATATGAAAATTTAACCCGCCTGCTCTTAAAATATCATGAAGAAGGAAGAGATATTTTATTTTTCCATTATAATCTGGATTTGCAGAAAGGACCATGCCTGGCCAAGAGGATTACCGGCTGTGGGGCAGGCTATGAATATCTGGCGGTAACTCCGGAAGGGGATATTTATCCCTGCCACCAGTTTATAGGCAACCATCTTTACCTTATGGGAAATGTGAAAGACGGGGAGATAAATGAGCAAATAAGAAATATTTTTGCTTCCAACAACCTGAATAATAAAGAAACATGCATGGAGTGCTGGGCCCGCTATTTTTGCGGGGGCGGCTGTCATGCCAACAATTTGCGGCGCAATGGCGACATATCAGTGCCGGATGAAGTATCCTGCATCATGCACAGGAAGAGGATAGAAGGAGCTATTTATTTGGATATAAGGAAAAAGATGGCGAGAGAAAATTTGCTTATAAGGAAGGATTTTTAAAAAATTTGCAGAAATCAATATACTGGGTTTATGTCTTAATTCTGAAATAATAATGGGATGGAGAGTTTTGTATGCAGGAATATATATGGAAAAAGTGGGAGGAATTATATCGGGATAAAAGGTTATTCATCTTAAGCTTGTCAGCGGTTTTTTTAATTTTATTATTTATAATCTGGGGATGGGCGGTAAGGACACCGGCTTATACGGTTTATGCAGATGGAAAGGAAGTTTTTAAAATAAAACATGCAAAAGATGTAAAAAATGTCCTTGCTCTGCTGGAACAGGAAGAAGAGAAAAAATATAAGAAAGATGTGGTTTTAGGAACCAAATTTGATTTCAAACGGAGCTTTGTCAGGAGAGATGAGCTGGTTAAAGAAGATGGTTTAAAGGAAAGGCTGCGTAAAGTGGCTGTTTTCAGCACTGAGGGAGCTGTTATCCTGGTAGACGGCAAAGCAAAAGTATTTCTGGCCAGCAAAAAGGATGCAGATAAGGTATTAAACCGTATAAAAGAAGAAGGGAAGAATCTGGAAGAAGGGGAAAAGCTTCTTTCCATTGCTTTTGAGGAAAAGGTAGAGATAAAGGAAAAGCTGGTTCCCGTAGATAAGGTATTAACCCCAGATGAAGCATACACACTGATAAAGACCGGGACCAAAAGTCCCGAAAAATACATAGTCAAAGAGGGGGATTCCCTCTGGCTTATTGCCAGACAGCACGACATGTATGTAGATGATATAGTGCAGGCCAATAACCTGAAGTCAGAGGACCTGATGCCTGGCGATGAGCTTATCCTGGTAAGGAGCAAACCGCTTATAAATGTTATTGCCCGGGTGGAAGGGGAAAAGATTGAACAGATACCTTATGACACCAAAGTGGTGGTAGACAGGAATGCCCCCTGGGGCGTAAGGGTAAAACAGGAAGGACAGAACGGGGAAAAGAAAGTAGTTTATGTGGCGGTTAAGAAAAACGGCACTACCCAGGATAGGGAGATAAAGGAAGAAACTATCATAAAGAAAGCGGTAGACAAGATTGTTGTAAAAGGAAGCAAGGTCACGATTGCTTCCCGCAGCCGGGGAGGAAGCATAGTAGGGAGCGGGAACCTTATATGGCCGGTATATGGGACTATTACCAGCCCATTTGGAGCCAGAGGGGGGAGACATACCGGGGTGGATATAGCTGCCCGCACCGGTACCCCCATAAAGGCAGCTGACAGCGGAACGGTGATCTTTGCAGGCTGGCAGGGCGGTTATGGGAAGCTGGTCATTATCGATCATGGTAATGGAGTTGTTACCCGCTATGCCCACTGCAACAGCATCTATGTCTCTACCGGCCAGCGAGTAAGCAGAGGAGAGGTAATCGCATCGGTAGGTTCAACCGGAAATAGTACGGGGGCCCATCTGCATTTTGAAACTTTAAGCTATGGGTCATTCCGCAATCCGCTAAGTTTCTTGCGCTAGCTTGAGCTTTAATAACCCCTGACCGTTAAGGTCAGGGGTTTTGCTTAAAATATAAAAATCAAATGGGGAGGGGTTAACTATATGTATGATGTGATAATTATTGGCGCAGGTCCGGCTGGCCTTACAGCTGCCATTTATACCGGAAGGGCCGGGCTTAAGACTTTAGTTTTGGGCGGACAGGTAATGGGAGGGAATGCCGCTTTAACCGATAAAATAGCCAATTATCCAGGGTTTCCCGAAGAGATAGAGGGATTAGAGCTTATGGAAAGATTTAAAAAACAGGCCGAAAATTTTGGGGCTGAGGTAAGAATGGAGGAGGTTTTAAGGATAGAAGATTTGGGAGATAAAAAGAAGGTAGTCAGCGAAGCTGGTGAGTATACCTGCCGGGCAGTTATCCTGGCGATGGGAGCAAGGAGGAGAGAGCTTGGTGCCCCAGGGGAACAGGAGTTTCTGGGACGGGGGGTATCCTACTGTGCCACCTGTGACGGAGCCTTTTTTAGAGGAGTTCCCGTGGCGGTAATTGGCGGGGGCGACTCGGCAGTAAAAGAGGCACTGTATATGGCAGATATAGCTTCCCGGATTTACCTCATAACCATAATGCCTGAATTTACAGCCAATAAAACCGACCTTAACAAAGTGCTGCAGAATGATAAGATCGAGCCCAGGGTAAACAGCGAGGTAGTTTCTATAAATGGAGAAGATCTGGTTTCCAGCATAACCTTGAGGAATACCGCAACCGGGGAAGAAGAAGTCCTGCCGGTGGAAGGGGTGTTTGTAAGCATAGGGCTGGTTCCTGCTTCTGATCTGGTTAGAGACCTGGTCAAAACAGAAGATGGCTATGTAATAACTGATGAAGATATGCATACATCTGTACCGGGGATTTTTGCAGCAGGGGATATACGCAGCAAAAAGTGGCGGCAGGTAGCTAATGCGGTAGGAGATGGGGCAGTGGCAGGAATAGCCGTTGTTGAATATTTAAAGGAATAATACCACTATTTACTTCCCCCTTCCTGGTTAAATCCCTTGTATAATAGGCTTGGGGAGGAGGGGAGAAGTATGCAAAGCTTTGTGCGTTTGGTTGGGGAAGAAAAAAACTGGGGATTAATTGTTATACTGGTTATTTCCCTCCTGGTCCTGGGTTTTAGAAACTTCTCGCCTATTCTGCGGGCAGCAGTTAACCAGGAACTGGCTTTAAAGACCAGGGATTTTAAAACTATAGAAACCGAACATTATATTATAAAATATACCGAACACGATAAAAATTCGGTCCCTGTAGTTGCAAGGACAGCAGAAGAGGCTTATAATGAAGTTTGTGCCTGGTTTGGGACAAAACCTTCGTTCAAGACAACCGTGGTAGTTTATCCGGATACCGAAAGTTTGGCAGCCAGCTTCGGATGGGACAGGGATGAAAAGGCCATGGGGGTATACTGGGCAGGGACTATCCGGATTTTGGCTCCTGAAGCCTATCTTTTGCCGGGTGAAATAGAAGAAAGGTTTAGAAAAGAAGGCCCCATGGTGCATGAATTTGCTCATCTTATGGTAGATGAGATGACGAAAGGAAATTATAACCGCTGGCTGACAGAAGGAATTGCCCAGTATGTGGAGAAAAAAATAACCGGGTTCCAATTTGAAAAGCCTTTTAAAGGAAAAGAGATTAAATATTATGAACTGTCAGAACTAGGCAGGAACTTTGACCGTCTGGATCAGGACATTGCTTACTGGGAGTCTTTGCAGATAATTGAATATATAGCTGGGATTTATGGTGAGGATAAAATTTTTTCCCTTTTGCACTACCTGGGGCAGGGTTATAATTTAAACCGGGCTATTGAAAAAGCCCTGGGTGTTTCCTACGAAGTTTTTGAACAGGGACTTTATGAAAGATGGGAAAAAAATTAGGGCGAGAGGTGTAAACTTTGGAAAATACATTGATTGTAAGGGGAGGAACCCCTTTATACGGAAGCGTCCGGGTAAGTGGGGCTAAAAATGCGGGATTAGTTTTAATGGTGGCTGCCATTATGGCAGAAGGGGAAACTATCCTTGATAATATGCCCCGGATAAGGGATGTAGAAGTCATGAACCTTATCCTGAATGATCTGGGGATAAGGACGGAGTGGAAAGGCAACAACAGCCTGTCCATACAGTCGCCAGCAGGCAGTATAAAGACCAAGACATCTTATGAGCTGAGCCGTATGCTCAGAGCTTCCAATCTTTTTTTGGGGGCTCTGCTGGGGAGAGAAAAAGAGGCAGCCATTTCCCTCCCCGGCGGATGTGATATCGGTTCCCGCCCTATGGATTTACATTTAAAAGGGGTACAGGCCCTGGGGGCGGAAGTAGAGATTGAACACGGATATATTTATGCTGTAAGCAGAAATCCCCGGGGAAATAATGTATACCTTGATTTCCCCAGCGTAGGCGCCACGGAAAATATAATGATGATGGCGGCAAAAACTCCGGGGCATACTGTAATTGAAAACGCCGCCAAGGAACCTGAAATAGTTGACCTGGCCAATTTTTTAAACTCTATGGGGGCCAGAATAAGAGGAGCCGGAACCGATGTAATAAAGATTGAAGGGGTAGAAGAATTAAAGCCGGTACGTTACGCCATTATCCCTGACCGCATAGAGGCTGGAACCTTTATGGTAGCAGGCGCTATTTCCGGAGGAGAAATAGTGGTGGAAAATGTCATACCTACTCACATTTATCCGGTTATAGCCAAACTGCAGGAGGCAGGGGCAGCAGTAAAAGAAACTGAAGAAGGGATACTGGTAAAGGCGGGCAAAAAAATCCGCCCGGTAGATATAAAAACCCTTCCCTATCCGGGATTCCCTACCGACATGCAGTCCCAGATGATGGCCATGCTTTGCCTGGCTGAAGGAACCAGTGTGATAGTAGAAAATGTGTTTGAAAACCGTTTTCAGATAGTGGATGAGCTTAAACGCATGGGTGCTGACATAAAGGTAGAGGGACATACCGCGGTAGTCAAAGGGGTAAAAAAACTTTATGGAACTAAGGTGAGGGCTACTGATCTCAGGGCAGGTGCCGCTTTAATCCTGGCTGGGCTGGCAGCGGAAGGAGAAACTATTATTGAAGAAGCTGTCCATATATTCCGCGGTTATGAAAATATAGCCCAAAAACTGAACAATCTGGGAGCAGAGATAACTATAAGATAGGATGACAAGAAGGCAGGGTTATTTTTATCCTGCCTTTTTATGTTGAATATATATACTCCTCCCCGCTCAAAATAAAGATAGCTGTTTTAACATGGATGTGAGGAGGAGTAGGGTGAAAAGGGAAACCGCCAAAGGTTTTTTATTGTTTGCAGTCTGCTTTTTTCTGGGATTAGGCACTTTTGCCGCTATAAACCACTATTTGCTCCCTTTTAGCAAACCTATTGCAGGGGAAAATGCTCCTCTGGCAGATGGAAAAATAAGCGATGTAGCAAAACTGGTAAGCCCGTCAGTGGTAGGAGTGACCAGCCTCCACAGGGAAAACGATGTTTTCAATCACCGGACCGTAGAAAGTACAGGTTCCGGTGTTATTCTGGACCATGAAGGTTATATAGTAACCAATCATCATGTTATAAAAGGGGCGGAAAAAATTATTGTTACCCTGGCGGACGGCAATGAGGAAGAAGCCAAAATAATAGGAACCGATCCCAAAACCGACCTGGCTTTGATAAAGGTCAAGGTAGACAATCATGTAACCCCCATAGTGTTTGGGAATTCAGACAAGCTTGAAGTAGGGCAGCAGGTAGTGGCTATAGGAAACCCCCTGGGACTTCGTTTTGCAAGGTCAGTAACAGCAGGGGTAATAAGCGGGCTTAACCGGCTTTTGACTACCGAAGAGGGCTTTCCTTTCCGGCTTATCCAGACTGATGCCGCAATAAATCCAGGCAACAGCGGGGGGGCGCTCGTAAATTTAAAAGGAGAGCTTATTGGCATAAATACCATAAAAATAGCTGCTGAAGGCTTTGAAGGCATGGGGTTTTCTATCCCCTCCAACCAGGTCCAGAGGGTAGTTAGGGACTTAAAAAAATATGGAGAAGTAAAAAGGCCGGTTATAGGGATAAGGATTTTATCGGACTTTTCATGCGATGCGGCCCACTTTTTCCGGCTGCCGGCAGATTGCGGGGTAGCGGTGGACCCTGTACCCGGAGGACCAGCTGCCAAGGCAGGTATCAGGAAATATGATATAATAACCAGGGTGGATAACGAATTGGTGGAAAACGGTTTAGACCTGCAGGAGAGAATATATAGAAAAAATATAGGGGACAAGGTAGAAATTGAATTCATACGTATGCCTGCAAATGGCCAGGGAAAAATGCAGCTGCATACGGTTACCGTTACTCTGGAGCAAGATTGATGCAGGGGGAAGGGAGAATTGAAGTACCGCATAATATCGGTAGGCAGAATAAAAGAGCCTTTTTATGCAGAAGGGATAAAAGAATATATAAAAAGGCTTACTTCCTACATCAGTATAGAATGGGTGGAGGGGCTGGAAGAAAAGGTGAGCCCGAAAGCTAAAGAAGCGGAAATTCAGAAGGTACTGGAGAAAGAAGGGGAAAAGATCCTTAATTTGCTGGGAGAGCAGGATTTTGTAGTGGTGCTGGATGTAAAAGGGAAACAGATGACTTCTGAAGAGCTGGCTGATTTTATAGAAGACATAAACTTATCCGGCAAAAGCCGGATAAGTTTTGTTATCGGAGGGGCTAACGGATTGTCTTCCAGAGTAAAAAAGCGGGCTGATTGCCTGTGGTCTTTCTCGCTCCTCACTTTTCCCCACCAGATGGCAGCTCTTATTTTAGCCGAACAGCTGTACCGGGCTTTTAAAATAATTAAAGGAGAGCCTTACCATAAATGATAGATAGGGCGGAATTTTTTGGCATCCAGCAATATGCTGAAGTCTGCCTATCTTTAATTATCCTATATTTTAAACTGCCTTACCTGATTCTGCATCTCTTCCGCCAGGGCAGCCAGGCTGTGGCTGGCTCTGGTTATTTCCTGGATAGCGGCGGTTTGTTCCTCTACAGAAGCTGCTGCTTCTTCAGTTCCAGCAGCATTTTCTTCTGCTATGGCAGAGAGATTTTGGATAATTTCCACTACATGTTCTTTCTTCTGATTCATTTCCTGTTCCAGCTGGGTTACCTGTGCGATTATTCCAGCTGTTTTTTCCACTGCTCTGGCAATGCCGTCAAATTTTTCGCGGGTATCTTCTACGCTGGCAGCCTGAGCATCTACAATCTTCTTGACTTCCAGCATGGTATTTACAGCACTGCTGGTTTTCAGGGAAAGTTCATTTATGATATTTTCAATATCCTGTATGGAATTGGCTGATTCTTCTGCCAGTTTGCGCACTTCTTCGGCGACCACGGCAAACCCCCGCCCGGCATCTCCGGCTCTGGCTGCTTCAATAGCTGCGTTCAGGGCTAAAAGGTTGGTTTGTTCAGCTATGCTTCTTATTACCTGGCTGGCTTTCTTTATGCCTTCAGCGCTCTGGCTGGTTTCCTGAATGACTGTGAAAATCTGGCCGGCTGCCTGATTGCTTTCATCTGTTTTGGAAAGCAGGGTTTTTAGGACTTCCAGCCCTTCATTCTTGAGTTTTTCGACTTCTTCTATGCTCTTTATAAGTTCCAGAATATTCAGGCTGCTGGCTTCAATGATACTGCCCAGGGCAGCTATTTCAGCAGCTCCTCTTTCGGTGTCCTGGGCCTGGCTTACCGCCCCTTTAGTTATTTCCTCAATAGTGCGGGCGATTTCTTCGGCGGTTCTGGCAGTCTGTTCGCTTACTGCCGTCATTTCCTGCGAGGAGGCAGCCAGCTGTTCGGAAGCCTGATTGATACTTATTAAAGTGCTGCGGAGCCTGACGGTCAGTTCCTGGAATGCCCGTGCCAGGTCCCCGATTTCATCCTGCCGTTTAAGGAGGTTTCCCGGCATATCTTCAGAAAGGTCCAGATTGGCAAAGTGCCGAGCCTGTTTTATAGCGCTTAAAATGGGGGAAGTGAAAAGGCGGCCCATGCCGAAACCAATACCTGCGCCCAGCAGGGAGAGGATCACGGTCAGGATAAGGATATTTCTCTGCAGTTTGTAGGATTCCGCAAGGATTTCATCTTTGGGGATGGATACGGCTATAAGCCAGCGGTCGTGGTTGTCCATGGCATTGTAAGCCATTAATATGTCACGGCCGTTAAAATGATATTCCCGGGAGCCTCTTTGTTTTTGGAGCGCTTCCCTGATCGCATCAGCCAGCTCCCGGTATTCCGGCTTTTGAGCAGCTGCCTGTATGGGGTTAAACCTGTTCTGCACCAGCTCCCAGCTGGGATGAGCGATGCAGGTGCCTTCATTATTTCCAATGTAGATATAACCGTTCTGCCCGAATTTTATGCCTCTTACCATGTCGGATAACAGCCGCCCATCTTTAAATCCCAGGAATAATCCTATAATTTGGCCATCGCGCTTTACGGGAACGGCTATGGCCAAATCATGGGTGCCGGTGCCTTTGTTCACAACATAGGAAAATGAAGGTTCTCCAAGGGAAGCGTTTTTAAAATAGCTGCGATCGCTTATATTGGCAGAGGTTTTGGATTTGTTAAAAAGAAAGGCATTTCCATCAAGATCGCTGAACCCGAAATATTTAAACCCGGTGCGTTCCGCTTCTTTTTGCAGGATGGAGACTTTTTCTTCCCAGGGAGTGCTGTCGGTAATGATGTCTCTTTCCGAGATGGCTTCCAGAATAGCGGTATCTTTTTCTAATTTGCTTTTTATTACCTGAGCAATCTGGTCAGCCACCATAAGCATGGAGTTTTGAGCGCTTAGAAGGGATGATTTTTTGCTGGAGGAGATGGCGATGATTCCAAAAATAATGCATATGATGATGATTGTGCCTGTAGAAATAAGGATAAACCGGGTGCGCAGGGAATTCATCTTTTATTACCTCCTAATTTATTAAATATGGCTTTTGAAGTCGGGATAAATATATTTCCCGTATGGTTTCCGTGGGGTGACTGCTGAATAAGAGAGTAAAAGGCAGGTGCAGTATTTGCTGAAAAACTTTTAAATTAAAAAAATAGCGGCAGATAATGCTGTGAAGCTGCAGATCAATCAGCATTTTGCCAGGAAAATTTCCATTCTGATTTTATTATAACTAACAGAAGCAAAAACTGGAAGACAAATGAGAAAGAAGAAAAAGATTGCTTTATTTTAAAGATATGCCAGGAAACTTGTTATACGCGGAAAACAGAGGCTTCTTCCCGCAGCTTTTTGGCTTCTGAAAGGAGCCTGCCGGCATGTTCGGAGATAAGCTGGATAGAAGCGCTCTGTTCTTCGGTAGCTGCGGCGGCTTCTTCAGTTGAAGCAGCATTTTCTTCCGCGATGGAGGCCAGGCTGGAAATAGTGTCGGATACTTCAAGGGTGCTCTTATTTATTTCTTCTACCGCAGCTGCAATCTGCTTGATCTGGGCGGCTATTTCCAGGGTTCTTTCTTTTATCTGGTCAAAGAAGGTTTTCACTTCCTGTACGGATTTTTCCTGACTGCCGGCAAGTTTCTGGGTTTCTTCCATCTGCTTGACCGCTCTTTCCGTGCTTGCAAGGTTTTCCTGAATAAGAGAAGCGATTTCGCGGCTGGATCTGGCGGTTTCCTCAGCCAGCTTGCGCACTTCGTCGGCAACTACGGCAAAACCGCGCCCCTGCTCACCGGCACGGGCGGCTTCGATAGCTGCATTTAATGCCAAAAGATTGGTCTGTTCAGCAATAGAACTTATTACCTCAACAATCTTTTCAATCCGTTTAGATTTTTCTGCCAGCTCCTGGATGCTGGAAGCGGCCAGAGAAGCTGCCTCCATATTTTGGCTGGTTATGGCCAGCTGCTCTATGACAGCCTGGAATCCTTTCTCGACTGCTTCCTGTGCTTTATCGGCCAGCAGGGTGGAGTTTTGCACATTATCAGCTATTTTCTGCATTGATTTGTGGATATTTTCTATCATAAAGGCACCTTTTTCCACTGCTTTGGCCTGTTCGGAGGCTCCCTGAGCCAGATCGGAAACCGTGGCAGCCAGCTGCTCGGAAACCTGGGTAGCCTCCCGGGTGGAGTTTTCCATTTCCACTGCTGATTTTTCCACTTCAAAGGTGGAAGCGATTATTTTTTGCACAAGGCTGCGCAGGCTGGAGCTTATATGGTTAAAAGAGTCAGCCAGCTGTTTGATTTCATCATTGCCACCAAAATTTACTGCAACTGTAAAATCTCCGGAAGCAATGGCTTCTGATTTTCTGGATAGTATATTTATAGGCCTGGTTATCCGTTCAGCTACGATAAAAGTGGCGGCCAGGGCCAGCAAGAGCATGATGAGGGCAAAAATTATATATTTTGCCTTGAGTTTGGAAAGTTCCGCATAAGCCGTTTTTTCCGGCAGCATCACGGCTAAAGTCCAGCCGGTGGAAGGAATCTTCTGGTGGACGACAATCATGTTTTCCCCTTCTATGTTTTCATTAAGCTTGCCCCGGGGTGTATTAAGGAGATTTTCTGCTATATGCTTATAATGCTGGGTTTCGGATATGTTTTTGCCCAGGAAATCCTGGCTGGGATGGGCAAGGAAGGTGCCTTTCTGGTCTAAAAGAAAAGCAAATCCATGATTATCGATATTTATTTTTTTAACCTTTTCGGTCAGGGTGTTGAGCAGTATGTCTTCACCCAGCACGCCGCGGATGGAGCCGTCCCGGTTTCTTATAGGGATACAGGCTGATACGACAAAATGTTTGGTTATTAAATCGATATAGGGTTCAGAAAAAGTGAGCTTGCCGTTTTGTGCCGTCTGCTGGTACCAGACGCGTACAGTGGGGTCATAGTCAGCGGGGGGAACCCAGTCGCCTCCGTCCAGAAAGCTTTTGTCGGCAAAACCTATGTAGATGTCGGAAATATCCGGGTCATTTTTGAAAACCTGCAGATATGATTTGGGGATAGGCTGCTCTCCGAGGGTGTTTTCGATGGTGGGAGCCAGGGTAGCTACAATCTGGGCTTTCTGCATGAGCCAGCCGTTGAATTCGCTGGTGCTCCCCTCCACTTTGGCCAGCATCTGGCTGTCGACATTTTTTATAAGCTGGCTTCTGGCAGAGGAATAGCCCAAATATGATATAATAAGCAGCACCAGCACAGTAAGTGATACGAAAATGGCGATAAGCTTGCCTTTCAGCTTCATAATTCACTCCTCCTTCGTATACCTGCCTGAAACGAAAGTCCTAAAAAGTATTTAGACCTAATATTCTGCAAAAAAGTATATATTCCTGTTAAATTCTAAAAAGTGAAAAAAATAACAAAATTAACTGCTAAGTGTCGTATGTTATATAAACTAGCTAATAGAATTGCAGATATTAAAATTACATAAAAAGCTCCCTGTTTTCATAGGAAATGAAGCAGGGAGCTTTAATGTTTAAAACAGAAATGATTTATATTTTTTCATATTTTAAATCGGCCAACGCTGTTTCCCAGTTTGTACATGGCTTTATTTAAATCCTGCAGTAATTCATTTATATTGGTAATTAAGGCAGCCATTTCTTCTGAAGATGCGGAAACTTCTTCGGAAGAAGCCGAATTTTGCTGGGTTATGGCTGAAATAGCTTCCAGGTGAGCTACCAGCTGTCTGCTGGCGGTTTTAGTAGTGTTTATATTTTCATATATATCCTGAATTAAAGGAACTGCTTTTTCAACCGACATAACTATCTGGCCGAAGTTTTCAATAGTATATTCAGCAGCTCTTATTTGTGCTGATATGGAATCACCTGTATTTCTCAGAGAATGGCTGGTAATATCAACAGAAGATACAATTTCATGGATTAAACTGGCTATTTCCTTGGCTGATCTCTTTGAATTTTCAGCTAGCTTAGCTATTTCGGCTGCTACTACGGCAAATCCCCGGCCGTGTTCGCCGGCACGGGCTGCTTCAATGGAAGCATTGAGCGAAAGCAGGTTAGTTTGTTCGGCGATAGCCGTCATTACTGAAGTTATGTTGTTTATCTGGGAAGCTGCTTCCCTTAATTTATCCATCAAACCTGCTACCTGATTATAGTTATTGCTTATATTATTCATACAGTCGCGAAGCTGAAGCATATGCTCATTGCCGTTTTTGACATGGGCATTTATTTTTCCCATATATTTATAAATAGTGCCTGTATTTCCAGCTATCTCTTCTATGCTTCTGGAGAGTTCATCGATTTCTTGCAGGGATGCCTGCAGATCCCGGGCCTGTTCGGAAGCTCCTCTGGCTACCTGTTCTATGGAGGATGCCACCTCGCTGGAATTTATTTCTAGATCATAAAGTGATTGTTCAATAATTTTTTTCTTTTGGATTCCTTCTTCAGTGTTGGATTTTACTTCGTTTATCATGTTTTTCATGCTGATTAAGGTGTTGTTCAAAGCGCTGGCCATTTGAGCCAGTTCTGCTTCTGCCTGCAGAAAGTCACTACATATAGTAAAGCTTAAGTCTCCCTGGCTGATTCGATCCAGAGCAGCATAAGTATTTTTAGCTGTTTGCATAACCTTTTTTATTATAAAAAGCCAGACGAAAACACATAGAAGAGAAATAACTGCCAGCAGCACCAGAGTTATAAGCAGGGCGCTTTTGAAAGCAGTAGCCTTAATTAGACCTGAAGGGGTGCCCAGAAAGAACATCCCTATTATATTGCCATTTTTGTCTTTTATAGGGGTATAGGCGGTAAGATATTCCATGCCTACTACCTGAGCAGGTTTTATATAGGTTTCCCCCTTTTTTAGCACAGCCCGTACCACATTATCGTCAGCAGAGGTATTTGCTTTTCTCTGGCCATTTACCTGTACGGTAGTGGCTATTCGCGTATCCCCAAGAAAAATAGTGCAGTCATCTCCAGTTAGCCGTTTGATTTTGTCGACTAATTCATAGTTATTGTTAAGGATAAATTCGCCTTTTTTTAGTTTACCGTTTTCAACTGACCAGTCACCAGGGTACATATTCCCCGCGATGTCCAGGGCCAGACTGGTATTGGAGACCAGCTTTTTTTCCAGAAGGCTGGAGGATAATGACTTAATCTGATAATAAGCTATGCAGTTAATGGAGAGAGCCAGAATTATGGATGTGATTACTAATATGAAGATAGCCTTGCCTTTTAGGGTTTTAAAGTGCAAATTAATCTCCTCCTCTATTTATCAAAAGAATGTAAGATTTATTTAAAGATTTAGGAATATAATGCCGACCTCCTTTCTTGTATGTATTATGAACTTAGAGTTTATAAGCGCAGGCAAAAGTTAGCTTAAAATACAGAATATTTTAATTTTTCGACAAAAACTGTACAAATCCCTTTTTTCAGGCAGATTCTTATAGAGGTAATACATGGAAAAAGGGAAAAAGGAAGTATTAGCGAAAGGCAAATATAAAAAGCGGCAGCTTACAGGCTGCCGCTTTATCTGATTTATTAACCGCAGGTGGTGCAGGAAGAACATCCGCCGCCTTCTATCTGCTTGTCGGGGGTGATCATGAGGCGGATCATGTCGCCGGAGCGGAAGGATTTAATGGTAAAGCCGCCGAAAAGGTTTACCAGATCTTCTTCCACTACAAAGGTTAAGCCGTCAATCTTTTCTTTTACATCATCGTCTTTTGGCCCATCCAGGACCAGTATAAAACTCATGCCGCCTCAGCCGACCTGGGCATCAATGCGCAGGGTGTCGGTATCTATATTCTGCCTCTTTAACAGGGTCTTGATGTCTTCCAGGGCTGAGCCTTCCACTTTTATTGCCATAATACTACCACCTTTCCTTTTGAAGTAGGGTTTATACCCCCTATGGGTAGTATATATTATTCTTTTTTATTTAGCAAGCGAACTTTTAATAAATAAAATAAAGTTATAGAAAATATAATTTATTTATGATCCGGCTTTGTGATATCATGTGCATTCTGTAAGGTAACCTTGCCAGATTTTATTAGGACAGCAGATTTAATAGCGGGCTTTTGTGTTCCTCTTCTTTCGCCGCTAATAGCTTTTAAATCCTGCTATTTTATTTCTGCTGCCAGCTGATTTGCCAGGCAAATCTAAGAAACTTTTTGGAAAATGGCAGTTCAAACAAACACCCCTCCCAAGGTATTCCATATATTGTTAATGGGAGGGATGAATATGGAGCGCAGCTGGCTTTTTAAACCTGCGGTTCCCCGGATATGGATGCTGGCAGCTATACTGCTCATTGGCTTTCTGCTCTGGGTTATGAATGAAAACTATAAGGCGATAGAGGATATTTATATTTACCGCATAACCCCGCTTAAAATGATCATTCAGATGCAGAAAGCAGTTTCCGATCTTAATGCTGATGTACAGGGGCTTATGGCGGACCAAAGCCCGGCAGACAAGAAGTACCGGCTGCAGAAGATTGATCGCAGCATCAGCCAGATGAGAAACATACTGGAAGAAGCGGAGAAGCTTTCTAAAAGCGAGCAGGGACAGCGGCTTTTTTCTGAACTTAAAGAGCTCTGCGATGACAACATAAGCTTGAGCAAGGAAGTTATAGCCCTGGCGGCGCAGGGAAAGTGTGATGAGATAAGGGAAAAACAAAAGTATATAGCTGAAAATACTGCCAGCATCCTGGCAATTATGGATAAGCTGGTCCTGGTTATTGAAATAAGGGCAGCGGAAAAAATGGCGGATAACAAGATGCTTACGATCGCCTCCCAGATCAGCTCATTTTTGGGATTGATACTCCTGCTCATAGCCAGAACGGCAGCGGGGAAGAATGTATCTTTGAAAGATATTGCCGTTTTGATGCAGGACATGAGGAAAGAAAACAGCCGCCGGGATGAGAGGGAAAAGGGCGAAGAATCGGGAGCTGAAGGGACAGAGGATAAAAATGAAAACCGGGTTTAAAAAGAAGGCATATTAGTTTGTTAATAAAAAATGGGCGCTGTTTTTGCAGGCAGCGCTTTTTTGTTGTGCAGTGGCTGTTCTGCAAGATTTAAGCCCCTTCTTCCAGCCCTTGTATAAAAGCCTTAATACTTTCTCCCAGGGCTATGCGGTTATAGCCCCCTTCCAGGACAGCAAAAAGCCTGCCCTTGCATTTATCCCGGGCAAAGCTTCCCAGTATTTCCCCTAATTCCCGGTAGTCTTCGGTAGAGAGGACTCCTCCCCAGTCGTGTTCGTGCCTGTCAAATCCGGCTGATACAGCTGCCATGTCGAAGGATTTATCTTTCAGGAAGTTCTGCAGGTTTTCTTTCACATCTTCCGGGGTGCGCCCGGGAATATGGAAATATTCGACGTGCGGGCTGGCCTTGAATATCTTGTCGGTGCCGTCCCCGAAGTGCAGGTCGAAGTCGATGATGGCTGCTTTTTCTATCTTGCCCTCTTCGATGAGCTTCTGCACGGCGATAGCTATGTTGTTGAAATAGCAGTATCCCCACTGGTAGTCTTCGCTGGCATGATGTCCGGGAGGGCGGCACAGGGCAAATGCGAATTCCCCGTTTATGGCATACCGGGAGGCCAGGATAGCTGCTCCAGCTGACAGTTTGGCGGTATGGTAGAGGGTGGGGTCGGTCTGGGTAAAATATATGAGATTGGGGACATGAACGAGCAGGATGTCTTTTTCGTCACAGGGCTGGGGCTTTACAAATTCATACCTGTTTTTGAGCAGCCTGTATGCGTGATTAAGCCTTCCGGGGTCAGCAGCTGGCTCTATGGCATAGGAAACGAAAAATTCCTCGGAGAAGATTATTTTCATATTTATAAACTCCTTTGCCTAAGGTGTTTAATTTTATTTTAGGCCCTTCATCCATATTTTGGCAAGATATTTGTGGGTAGGAGGAAGCGAATTTTGAAATGAAAAAGGGAAAGGGTTTTAAAGCGGTTTAAACCCTTCCCCCAGCACTTCGTGGATGTTCTGGACGGTTATGAAGGCACCTGGGTCGGTTTTTTTTATGAAATCCCGCAGCTTTACGAATTCCTGCCTTTTCAGGATGGTCATGATAACTTCTTTTTGTTCTCCGGTAAAAGCCCCTTCTGCTTTGTAGACAGTAGCCCCCCTCATAAGTTCCCGGGTTATAAAGTTTTTGACTTCTTCACTGCGGGGAGTGATGATGATAACCTGCTTGCTTATAGTTATCCCTTCTACTACATAATCTATTATAAAGCCGTAGAGGATTACTCCCAGAAGGGCATACAAGCCTTTCTGCAGCCCAAAAACATAGGTGGCAGCCAGGGTTATTATGAAGTCTACCAGGAGAAGGCCTTTTCCTATGTCAAGATGATAGAACTGGTAGATTATGCGGGCAATTATGTCTGTCCCTCCGCTGGAGGCGTTCTGGTTAAACAGGATAGCCAGACCAATGCTGGATATTAATACCCCGAAAAAGAGCTGGATTAAAAGGTCATCAAGCAGAGGGTAAGACAGAGGATAGATTTTTTCTAAAAACCATATGATGACTGGGATCAGGATGCTGCAGTATACGGTTTTAAAGCCATATACCGGGCTGATGGTTACGAAGCCCAGGATGAGCAGGGCTATGCTCAGGAACAGGATTATCCCTCCCAGGGGAAGGGACGGAAGAAACTGGTTTATAACCAGCGAAAGGCCGCTTATGCCGCCTGCTGCGATATGGTTGGGAGCCAGGAAAAAGTAAAAGCCTGAAGCATCCAGCAAAGCCCCCAGGTTGAGCAGAAGAAAATCTTTTATTTTAGTGGCCATAATTATTCCCCTTTTTGTTGATACAGTAATAGTTTGTGAAGAATGCTGTTTTATATTAGTTTTTAACCAGGCTATTTAAAAGTATAATATATGCTTAAAATAGAAGAAAGATTTGCTAAAGGAAAAGAGGGAAATGATGAAGAAAGAAGAGGTTTTCAGGGTTTTGGAACAGCATCTGCTTGAAGATGAGCAGCCTTCGGTTTTTATAGATAAACTGGAAAGGGAAGGGATATTAAGGAAGACGGAGCCTTTTGACATGCTGTCCAAACTTAAGGAAATTGAGCAGGATTTGCGCCATCACCCGGAAGGGAATGTGTGGAACCATACCCTGCTGGTAGTTGACGAGGCAGCCAGGAGAAGGGATTTAAGCAAAAACCCCCGGGCTTTTATGTGGGCAGCCCTTCTGCACGACCTGGGAAAGATTAAGGCTACAGCGGTGCGCAGGGGAAGGATTACTGCCTATGACCATGACAAAATAGGAGGGGAAATGGCAGGGGAGTTTCTTGCCCATTTTGCGCTGGAAGAAGAGCTGGTAAGGAGGATAGTAAGCCTGGTCAGGTGGCATATGCAGGTTTTGTTTGTGGTGAAAGGGCTTCCGTTTGCCGACCTTCCTGGTATGTTAAAAGAGGTGGATGAAGGGGAGGTGGCTCTTCTGGCCCTGTGCGACAGGCTGGGAAGGGGGAGGCTTACCGAGGAGATTAAGGAGAAAGAGGAAAAAGATGTAGAAAAGTTTCTGGCTGCCTGCCGGAAGTTAAAAATGGATGGAAAGCCGCAAGTTGCCAAAGAGAATATAATAAAGTAATATTATTGTTATCGGGAGTATATGGTAATGGGCATTTTGAAATAGACACAGGAGGAGGAATAAAATGGGCAAGGAGGAAGAAAAGATTCTGCCAGCGGAAGAGGAAAATAAGGGCGGCAATTTTATAGAAGATATTATCCGGGAAGATTTGCGGCAGGGGAAGAATGGAGGGCGGGTGCATACCCGCTTCCCCCCGGAGCCTAACGGTTATCTCCATATAGGACATGCCAAGGCTATATGCATCGATTTTGGCATGGCGGAAAAGTTCGGCGGCCTCTGCAACCTGCGCTTTGACGACACTAATCCGACCAAGGAAGATGAGGAATATGTGGAGGCTATAAAAAGGGATGTGAAGTGGCTGGGCTTTGACTGGGAAGACCGGCTTTATTACGCTTCCGACTATTTTGACAAGATGTATGAGTATGCCGTAGAGCTCATAAAGAAAGGCAAAGCCTATGTATGCGACCTCAGCGCGGAGGAGATAAAGGAATACCGGGGCACTTTGACTGAGCCGGGAAAGGAAAGCCCCTACCGCAACCGGAGCGTGGAGGAGAACCTTGAGCTTTTTGAGCGCATGAAAAATGGGGAATTCCCGGATGGTTCCCGGGTATTGAGGGCCAAGATTGATATGGCTTCCGGCAATATAAATATGCGGGACCCTGTTATTTACCGCATCCAGCACGCAGCTCACCACCGCACCGGGGACAAGTGGTGCATATATCCCATGTATGATTATGCCCATCCGATAGAAGACGCGCTGGAAGGGATTACCCATTCCCTGTGCACCCTGGAGTTTGCCGACCATCGGCCGCTTTATGACTGGGTGCTGGACAATATTGACTACCAGAAGGATGTGAAGGTAGAAGGGCGTCCCAGGCAGATTGAGTTTGCCCGCTTAAACCTTACTTATACGGTTATGAGCAAGAGAAAGCTCAAGATTCTGGTAGATGAAGGCTATGTGAAAGGCTGGGATGACCCCCGGATGCCTACCATAGCCGGTTTGCGGAGAAGGGGGTATACCCCGGAAGCGATCCGCGACTTTTGTGAACGGATAGGGGTAGCCAGAAGGGACAGCGTGGTAGATATTGCCCTTCTGGAGCACTGTGTGCGGGAAGACCTTAATAAGCGGGCTCCCCGTGCTATGGTGGTATTAAACCCGCTCAAAGTGGTGATTACCAATTATCCGGAAGGACAGATAGAATGGCTGGAAACGGAAAATAACCCGGAAATGCCGGAAATGGGCACCCGCAGGGTGCCTTTTGGCAGGGATATTTATATAGAAGCGGAAGATTTTATGGAAGATCCCCCGAAGAAGTTTTTCCGCCTGAAGCCGGGAGGGGAAGTAAGGCTTAAGAGCGCGTATATTATAAAATGCGAGGAAGTGGTAAAAGATCCGGCAACCGGCAGGATAGTGGAGCTGCGCTGCACTTATGACCCGGAATCCAGGAGCGGGGGGGCCAACGCTTCCCGCAAGGTTAAGGGCACCCTGCACTGGGTGGAGGCTTCGCATGCAGTTCCCTGTGAGGTAAGGCTTTATGATTACCTGTTTACAGTGCCGGATCCGGATAATGATGAAGACGGCTTAAGCTTTACCGACAAGATAAACCGGGATTCGCTGACGGTTTTGACAGAATGCCTGGCAGAACCTCTCCTTAAAAATGTAAAGGTGGAAGAACGGTTCCAGTTCCTGAGGCACGGCTATTTCTGCGTAGATCCGGATTCTGCGCCGGAGAGGCCGGTTTTTAACCGCATAGTGGGGCTTAAGGATACCTGGGCCAAGGTGAAGGATAAGGAATAGAAGAGAAAGCCGGGAGAAAGGGCAGCTTTTTTAAGGCTTTGCGGGAAGGCGTCCGGGTTTTGCCGGGACGGGAATGTCAATATAATTTTGAGATAGGGAGGCTCAACCTTATATTTTAAGCGGCAAATATAAGATAGCCAGGCCTTTTATCTATGTGGTAAAAGGGGAACCCCAAGGGCTTGCCAGGATATTTATAGATTTTGTAATGAGTCCGGAAGGACAGGGGATTTTGCCCAAAGAAGGGGTTGTGCCTGTTCTGTAAGCGGCTTTAACAGAATACAAACTTCAAAAAGGAGGAAGCAGATGTCGTTTTCCTCCTTAATTTTTTATTGAGTGAGAAGTGCTGGTTCGACAATATTTTCAGAATTTTTATTCTATAATAGCTTTAGTCGGGCGGGCGTACGACCGAGAGGAGGAAGTAGAGGTGCCAGCTTATGAAGAAGAAGGAAAAGAGGTGACCAGTCGGCAGAAGATATTGGAGGTGGCTGCCAGGTTAATTATGGAAAAGGGGGTGCGGGGAACCAGCCTGGCTGATATTGCCCGGGAAGCAGGGATAAGCAAGGGAACGCTTTTTTATCATTTCCCCAGCAAGGATGAGCTGGTTTATGAGGTTACAGTAAGGCATTTTGATGAGCTTATACAGGGATTTTTGAAAGGCATTGACTATATGGATGGGGAGAAGCCGGAAAAGATTGTTTATGAAGGGCTGAACCTGGTCCTGCAGGCCAAAGAGAGGGGAAAGCTCAACCTTTACCTCCTGCAGGAAGCTTTTATGGGCAATGATGAGCTTAAAGCGAAGTTTAAGGAAACTTACAGGGATTATCACAACCTGATGCGGCAGTTTTTGCAAAAGCTTAACGGGAAAGAGGATGAAGAAGACCAGGTTAAGGCGGTTATGCTGGTAGCCCTGCTGGATGGCCTTATTATCCAGTGGCTTATGCACCCTGAAGAGGTCAGGGTAGAAAAGATAGCAGGGATTATTGCCCGGGACTTTTTGCAGTATGCCTGCCTGGATAAAGAACAGTAAAAAAGGAGGGTTTGTCATGGCGGAAGTTATGGAGTACGGCATGTTTATTGACGGAGCTTTTATGCCTGGCGACAGCGGGGACATGATGGAAGTTATAAATCCATCTACCCGGGAAGTGGTGGCCAGGGTTCCCCGGGGAAACAGGAATGATGTGGATAAAGCCCTGGCATCGGCCAGGCAGGCTTTTGAGTCCGGCGTGTGGAGCGATAAAAAACCGGAAGAAAGGGCGGAGATACTTTTTAATGCGGCCCTCATGGTGGTGGCCAATAAGGAAAGGCTTGCTTACCTGGAGTCCTTGACATCCGGCGGGACCATAAGGCGCACAAGTACGGTGGATGTGGCGTCGGTGGCGGCATCCCTGGCTATTTCGGCAGCTCTTATAAGGGAACTCCCTAAAATAGAACATGCCATGTGTCCTCCCTGGATTGCCCCTATGCACAGCTATATAAAGAGGGAACCGATAGGGGTATGTGCAGGCATAACCCCCTGGAATTTTCCCATGATATTGGCTGCTTTTAAATTTGCACCGGCTCTGGCTATGGGAAACAGTATTGTCATGAAACCAGCCAGCATAACCCCGGTTACTACCCTGGAGCTGGCCAAAATCCTGCATGATGCGGGGGTTCCTGCCGGGGTGTTTAATGTAGTTACCGGGCCAGGTTCCAGTATGGGGGACTACCTGGCTGGACATCCGGAAGTGGATAAGATTGCTTTTACCGGTTCAACGGCAGTAGGGAGAAGGATTGCCGAACAGGCAGCCAAAGGTATTAAAAGGGTAACTTTGGAGCTGGGAGGAAAATCTCCGCTTATCGTTCTGGAAGACGCTGACCTGGATGTGGCCTGCAATATGACCCTTTTTGCATTTCTTTTTCATTCCGGGCAGGTATGTGAATCGGGAACCCGGCTGATTGTGCCGAGAAAATTGCATGATGCCCTGGTTGATAAGCTGATTGCCAAGATAAAGAAGCTTACTATCGGCAACCAGCTGGATATGGCAACTGATCTGGGGCCTATAGCTTCCCAGGAGCAGCTTAACACGATTAAGGAGTATGTAAGGATTGGCCTGGAAGAAGGGGCAGAGATAGCTTATGGCGGAAATGTTTTGACAGGCGGCATTTATGATAATGGGTTTTTCTTTCAGCCCACCATATTTGTCAACTGCAACAATTCCATGCGACAGGTGAGGGAGGAGATTTTTGGCCCGGTACAGTGCGTCATACCTTATGATGACCTGGATGAGGCAATCAGTATTGCCAATGACAGCCCCTATGGGCTGGGAGGCGGGGTATGCAGCCGGGATGTAGCCAAAGCCCAGAAGGTAGCCTCACGGATGCGTACCGGCACGGTATGGATTAATACCTGGCATGTTTTGAGGCCGGATGTACCGTTTGGCGGTTACAAGGAAAGCGGATACGGACGGGAGAACTGGTACCATGCCCTTATGGCCTACAGTGAAGTCAAGCATATATGCCAGGATTTGACACCGGATGCGAATGACAAGATTATGTTCAGCCTGATTGGGCTTAACAAGTAGAGGGGAGGGGATTTTTATGGCTACACCTAAATATTTTGTGTGGGATTTCCGCACCATTGTGGAAGTAGGCTCTGGCTGCCGCACCTTTGCCCCCCAGCGGTTTATGGAGATGGGAGCGAAAAGGGTGGCTGTTATTACCGACCAGGGGCTGGTTAAGGCAGGTATAGCTGACCAGATAAAGGAGATTTTTGAGGTACAGGGGGAACCTAAGCTTGTAGGCATATATGACGCGATTGAACAGGATGCGGTTATGCGGGTTATCAACGACTGTGCCCGCTGGTGTCGGGTAAATGCGGTAGATGGCCTTCTGGGACTGGGAGGGGGAAGTGTTTTAGATTCGGTAAAAGGCGTAAAGCTTATGCTGGGTATGGGAGCAACGGATATAAAGGAACTTATGCCCGGCAATGTGGGACCTTATATCAGGCCGCTGGGCAAGCCGCTTAATATTCCTAATGTGTCTATCCCGACGACTGCTGGCACCGGGTCGGAAGTTTCCCCCATTGCTGTTATATACAATGAAGAAGCCAGGGTAAAGGGAGACCTTCTGCACCCTTATATCGCGGCTGATTATGCCCTTTTGGACCCGGACCTTACGGTAAGCCTTCCTCCCCATATGACAGCCTGCACCGGGTTTGACGCTTTAGGCCATGCTGTGGAAGGGCTTACTTCTCCGGGGGCCAATCCCATGATTGACAGCCTTTCTATTCAGGCGATAAGGCTTATTTTAAAGTACCTTCCCCTGGCGGTTAATGAAGGGGCTAACCTGGAGGCCCGCACCTGTATGCTGATTGCCAGCAACCTGGCTATTATGGGGTTTGCCATGTCCGGCATGTTTTATCCGGTGCATAATATAGCCCATGCGGTAGGAGGACAGCTGAGAATTCCCCACGGCCAGGCAGTAGGGGTAGCCCTGCCGGCGGTGATGAAGTACTATCCGCAGCATTTTGCGCGCAAGGCTAAAGATCTCGCTTTTGCTTTTGGGGTAGATGAAAACGGGGATGAACTTTCTATAATTGAAAAGGTGCGGGAAAAAATCCTCAAGCTTATGGAAGACTGCGGTTTTAAACCTTCTTTCGATATAAACGATGTGGAAGTGAATGAACAGTTCCTGGATTTGATGTTCTGGGCAGTAAAACTGGATCCGAGCGGTATAGCCTACCCGCTGCCTGAAGAACAGGTAAAGCCTATTTTAAAGGAATGTTTTGGCTGCCAGCCTTAAGACAAAAGGTAAAACAAGGGGATAAAAAAATCCATCCCCTTGTTTTATTTTTTTGATGACAAAAAGGTTTTTATCGTATATAATCATATCTAATCAAAATTGAAGAGGAGAAGCTTCTTATCAAGAGAGGTGGAGGGACGGGCCCGATGAAACCCGGCAACAGCTGGTTTATCCAGAAATGTGCCAATTCCTGCAGGGATTTTCCCTGAGAGATGAGAAGTGCAGGCTTAGAGGATGGCCACTTCTTGTCGCGGGGAAGTGGTTTTTGTTTTTATTTTAAAAAACAAGGAGGAGAGCATATAAGATGACCAGGGATTGGAAGTTTGAGACCAAGGCGGTACAGGCAGGCTATGAACCCAAACCTGGAGAACCCAGGATTTTGCCTATATATGAAAGCACCACTTTTTATTATGACAGTACCGATTATGTGGCAGGCCTTTTTGACCTTAGGGAAGAAGGCCATATGTACAGCAGGATAAGCAATCCTACCCTGGAGGCGTTTGAGAAAAAGATGGCTGCCCTGGAAGGTGGGGTAGGAGCCCTTTCTACTTCTTCCGGCCAGGCAGCTACTATGGTTTCCCTTATAAATGTATGCCAGGCAGGGGAACATATTGTGGCTGCCAGCACCCTTTACGGGGGGACTTTTACCCTGCTTTCGGTTACTTTTAAGAAAATAGGCATAGAGGTTACTTTTGTAAATCCGGATGCTGACGAGGAAGAGATTAAAGCGGCTTTCCGGCCGAATACCAAGGCTCTTTTTGCTGAAACTATCGGCAATCCCGGACTTAATGTGCTTGATTTTGAAAAGTTCAGCAGGATTGCCAGGGAGAAAGGGGTGCCTTTGATTATAGACAATACCTTTGCTACCCCCTATCTCTGCCGGCCCCTGGAACACGGCGCTAATGTAGTTATCCATTCCACCACCAAGTATATTGACGGTCAGGCGAGGAGCGTAGGAGGGGTAATAGTGGATGGGGGCAATTTCCCCTGGGATAACGGAAAATTTCCGACTTTTACGGAGCCGGACCCGGCCTATCACGGCTTGCGGTATGTGGAAACCTTCGGCAATCTGGCTTATATAACCAAGGCCCGGGTGCAGTTTATGCGGGATATGGGGCTTACTATGAGCCCGTTTACGGCTTTCCTCCTGCACATGAGCCTGGAAACCCTGGCTTTGAGGATGAAGAAACATAGTGAAAATGCCCTGGAGCTGGCACGTTACCTTAGAAACCATGATAAAGTGGCATGGGTAAATTATCCGGGATTGGAAGACAGCCCCAGCTACCAGCTGGCTCAGAAGTATCTGCCTCTGGGCTGTGGCGGCATTTTAACCTTCGGGCTCAAAGGTGGGCTTAAGGAAGGCAAGAAGTTTATGGAAAGCCTTAAGCTGGCAGCTCTGGTAGTACATCTGGGCGATACCAGAACCAGTGTTCTGCATCCGGCCAGCATGACCCATCGGCAGCTTACGGAGGAAGAACAGCGTATAGCCGGGGTAACTCCGGATCTTATCCGGGTATCGGTGGGGATTGAAGATATAGAAGATATTATCGCTGATTTTGAACAAGCTATAAATAAAGCGGTTTAAGCATAAATATGAGGTAAACCTTCGTAAGAGAGGATGTGATAGGAGATGCCGATTATAATTCCGGAAAATCTGCCGGCTGCTGATATACTGGCAAGCGAGAATATATTTGTCATGAATGAATACCGGGCTCTGCACCAGGATATAAGGCCTTTAAGGATTGCCATCCTCAACCTTATGCCGATCAAGACGGTTACAGAAACCCAGCTTTTGAGGATGCTTTCCAATTTTCCGATTCAGATTGAGATTGACCTTTTGACAACCGAGACCTATCAGTCCAAACATACGCCGGCGGAACACCTGAAGACTTTTTACAAGACTTTCAGCGACATAAAACATCTCAAATATGATGGGATGATAATAACCGGAGCCCCGGTGGAAAAAATGCGCTTTGGGGATGTGGCCTACTGGAAAGAGCTTAAGGAGATTATGGACTATACGGTGGAGAATGTTACATCTACTTTTCATATATGCTGGGCAGCCCAGGCAGCTCTTTACCATCACTACGGGATACACAATTATCTGCTGCCGGAGAAGATGTTTGGAGTTTTTAAACACCGCATAAACAATCCCCGCTGTGAATTGATGCGGGGGCTGGATGATGAAGTTTTTATCCCTCATTCCCGGCATACGGAAGTGCACCGGGAAGAGATAGAAAAGGTGCCGGAGCTGGAAATACTTCTGGAATCTGATGAGGCCGGGGTAGCCCTGGTGATAAGCAAAGACGGGCGTCAGGTTTTTGCTATGGGACATTCGGAATATGACGCCTATACCCTGAAAGAAGAGTATGAGAGAGATATAAGAAAAGGGGAACCGATAAATATTCCGCGCCATTATTTTATAGATGACGATCCGAATAAAGATGTGATTGTACGCTGGCGCAGCCATGGAAGCCTTATTTTTACCAACTGGCTCAACTATTATGTATATCAGCTCACTCCCTATGATCTGTATGCAGATAGCAATAAATAAGCCCGGGAAGAAAGCTCTTCCCGGGCTTTTAAGTTAGGCTTATATTTTTTCTATTTCGTAGACGGTGTTGTCAAGTACATAAATGTCAAGCCAGTCGTTTTCGACAATGTCCCGATAGCTTAAAATGGTGTTCCCTTTGTGGATATAGCAGCTGGGAGCGAGATTATAGCGATCATAGGTATAGCCGGAGCTCCTCTTGGCCAGGAGTTCGGTGTTGTTGCCGGCAAACTCAGCAAAACGGATGCGATTTTTGGCCATGAGGTATATGTTTATGCTGCCATCAGCATTTTCCATGATTTTTACCCGGTCCCCCGTGCTGAGATAGCGCAGGTTGTAGTAGTTTTTGCCGCTGTCAATTATTCTGGAACCGCTGGCAAAGGTAGAACGCACCGTTTTGCCTTCAAAGGTGCTTAAGGTTATGGTGCCGGTATAGGTGTCTATATCGGTTATCTGTCCGGCCATGGCCGATGCCAGCTCTATTTTTTGCACCTTGAATCCTATAAAAGTTACTTTGATATTATCGCCTTTTCTGAAATCGCTTAAGCGCGGATAGCTGATGCCGGGGATAATTATTTCCGGCCGGTCGCTGTCCTCAATGTAAGAGGAGTTTCCGTTGCTGTCGGTGACCCGCAGATAGCTGCTGCTTACCGAGGTTATTTCATAATTTATCACTCTCTTTACTTTTATTTCGGTTATTATTTCTTCACTGTTGAGCTTGAACTCTATATAGTCATCTGCCTTAAGGTCGTTCAGCCTGGCCCTGGTTATGTTCTGGATCTGGATATCCGCACTGCTGCTTACTTTGTAGGTATTGGTATAGCCGCTGTCTTCTTTGACGGACAGGAGGCTGCGGTCAGGATTTACGGAAATAATCCGCCCTGCCTGCTGGCTGGTGTTCTCAATGTAGATTATCTTGTTCCCCAGAAGCTCTATCTTTATTTTCATGTCTTTTTTGACATCTGACAGAGAGGCGGTTTTACTGTCAATTTTTATGTCAGCAGCTTTGCTTACCTCATAGGTTATGAGGCTGCCGGCGCTGTCTTTCAATACCAGGGTGCGGCTTACTATGTCTACCGCGATTACCGTGCCGCTTAAGCTGTTTCCTGTATAGCGGTTGTTTACTTTTATGGAGGTTATTTCTCCTCCTTCTACCACGGCTTCAATACTGTCCCCTTTTAATATATCAGCGAGCACAGGGGATTTTACCCCGTCTATCGTTATCCTGACTCCCGAGGCTACCGGCAGGGCCTGGATTTTTTTGTCGCTGGTTTCGATGACCAGCAGCTTCCTTTCATACAGGTTTTCCACTACCTGGCCTTTCAGGCTCATTTCCTGTTTGGCCTTGATAAGTTTTATCCTGGTTATAGTATTGTTTTCCAGGCTTATCTTTACTTCGTCTCCGGGCATAAGATCTTCGACCGAGGCGAAGCGAACCCCTTCTATTACTACTTCTGTCAGGTTTGAATATTTGAAGGCCTGGTAGCTGTCCCCGTTTTTCAGGATGAGAAGCTTTTTGTTCTGGTCTATTTCCGCGATTATGCCTTGATCAAAGCTGCTATTTGCAGAAGTAAGGACAGTTATGCCGGTTACTTCACCTTTAGCATCCAGGGTTAATTCTAGCTGAGCATTTTCAGGGATAGCTGAAAAATCCAGATTTTTGCCCTGACTGTCGGTTACGGCTGTCTGGGGAGACACTATTTTGGTGTACAGGGTATTTTTGTCATCTTCCACCACCAGCAGCCTGGTTTCCGGATTTATTTTCACCGCTTTGCCGGTTATTTTTATAGTTAGCGGGGAAGAGCTGGTTTCTTCCACGAGCTCAATCATTTTAACCTGATTGTTCTTGAGGGTAAGCACAGCCTGGGTATCCGGCCTTATACCGTTTATGTTTATAAGGTTCCCGTTTTTGTCAAAGGCTAAAACCCCTGGAGCCAGGCTAAAGGTTTGCCTGCCGCTATCGGTAGCGAGGACAAGGCTTTGGTTGTTGAGGCTGGCTATTTTGCCGGATAAACTGCTTTTAAGGTTCATGTATCTTTCGCACTTGCTCAGCATTACTACACTCTGGGCTCTGGTTACGATGGCGTTAGGCTTAAAGGTCTTGTCCGCAAATCCCGCGATGATTTCGTAGTTTACTGCTGCGTTTATATAGCCTCTGTACCGGGAAGGGATAGAGGTATCGTCATTGAATCCGGAATGCTGGTTGGCATAAAGTTTGGCTTCTTCGTCTTTGCCGATCATGCGTATCATGAGCTGGGTCATCCAGGCCCGGGTAGCCAGGGAGGAGGCGTCAAAATTTTTTTCTGCCGGCACGATGAGGCCTTTATCTATGGCGAAAAGGAGCTCTCTTTTGGCTTTGGCAAGGGCCCAGTCCGGGACAGCAAAGGGAAGGCTGCGCGACGCATCGATTCTGGCTATTTCGCTTTCTTTTTCCATATTGCGCACCGCCATCAGGACTGCTTCCAGCTGGGTCACTGCATTATCTGGCTTGAAGGTTCCATCCTGGTGGCCAGCCACCACTTCCCGGCTGTTCATTTTAAGCACATGTTTATATGCCCAGTGGGAGGAAGGAACATCTTTAAAGAGGCTGGCAGCCAGAACGGCTGGGGTTTCGTTAAAGGGAAAGAGGGCTGATAAGAGAAAAGCCAATGCTAAAAACAGGCTGATTAACAGTTTGTGGTTTTTTGACACCTGGTATCACTCCTTTAGTTTTTAATTTTTGCGGGCCGGTTTATTTAAACTAATATTAATTCCATATCCGGCCATAAATTTCCTCTAAAAGCTGATACGCTTTTTTATTTATTTTCTTGCAGGCAGTTTATAAAAAGTATAAATTCTGCCTTACCCGGTAATAGTCAAAATGGAGGCTTAAAGGAAAGGCAGGATACAGAATGAAAAAGAAAAAGCTTTTAGGAATCATAATCATCTTGTCTACCCTTGTCGTTATCGGCAGCTGGGGGAGCAAGGAAGTTATTAGATGGCAGGCAGAAAAGCTTTCTAAGCCTTTAAAGGTGGAAAAAAAGGATGGCAGGGAAAGCATGCCTGATAATAAAACAGAACAGGTTTTGGCCAGCAGAGGCGATGGAAAGGAAGTGAGGCCAGATTACAGCAGCGAAATGCTGGCCGGGATAGTGCAGAAGTATGTAGCAAACAGCGGTTATGAGATTTATATAGGGTTATATGATTTTAGAAGGGGAAAATATTTGGGCTATAAAGATGAGGAGCTGTTTTATCCAGCCAGCCTTACCAAGGCTATATATCTGGCGGTTCTTTTTAAACAGGAGAGGGAAGGGAGAATAAACCTTGACGAAAAATATGTGCTAAAAGATGAGGATAAATATGTAAGCGGGACAGCAGTAGGAGGAGCCGGGATACTGCAGTATGCTGAGCCTGGCAAAGTTTACAGCTATCGCGAGCTTGCCTATTTGATGATTACGGCCAGTGATAATGTGGCGGCCAATATAGTTCTTGACAGGATAGGGATAGAAGAAGTAAATGGATATTGTCAGGAGATAGGTCTAAAAAATACCTCCATTTACCGCAAATATTATGAACTGGGAGGGGATAAGCCTTTTAACCGAACTACTGCCCGGGACTTAACCTGGTTTCTGGTAAAGGTGGCCGAAGATGCTATCAGGGGAGATAAAGGGGCAGGTGAAATTATAAGGATAATGCAGGCTAATCCTGATAAAAGGATAGGAAAATATATCAGCCATTCCTTCAAAACAGCCAATAAAACCGGAACGGTGGAAAAGATGGCAGGGGATATGGCTTTGATTTACAGGGAGGGAAAGCCGGTTTTGGCTGTGACTGTCATTGTTAAGGGGAAAGGACAGGAAGCGGTAGAAATGCGGGAAGGGGAAGAAATAATAGGCAGGATAGCTGAAGAGCTTTTGAAAATGTGAAAAGGGGATGCTGCCATGTATGTGATATACGGGAAGATAGAATTTTTTCTGCCCTACTGCCATTCGCTCAAGGAAAAGAGGAAAGTAATAAACAGTATAGTTGACCGGATACGCAGGAGGTTTAATATATCTATATCCGAAGCGGGGTACCATGATTTGTGGCAGCGGGGAAGCTTGGGCTTTGCGGCGGTGGCAGAAAGCGAAAAGAAGGCCCGCCTGCTGGCTGATGTTATTAAGGGGACGGTGGCAGACATCGATGACAATCTGCAAATATTGGATTTTGATGTAAAAATAGTTTCTTATAATGATTAAAAGGGAAACCATCCGGTTTCCCTTTTAATCAGCTTACTTTGGAGCAGGAGGCACTGCACTGGCTGCAGTTTAACCTGGCCTGGCTTTCCTGCCACAGGCGGTCAGCGGTTATAGCCCATTTTCGGGATATTTCTTCACACTTGGCAGTAAGGTCATCTACGGATTCCAGGTCCATAAGCTGGGTGGAATGAGCACCTGCTTTGTGCACCATTTCCCGCAGCCGGTGCGGATTGTCCAGCAGGGGACAGGGACGCAGATGATTGTCATTAAACGGCTGTCCGGCCTGGTACTGTTTGAAAAGATCGCATTTTAAGGCTTCAAGAAGGCTTACCTCTTTTATGTTCACATTGGAGTAATGTATAAAAGCACATGGTTCTACATCGCCGTTGGCGTTGATATGGAAATACCTGCGCCCTCCTGCTATGCAGCCGCCGGTAAATTCCCCGTCATTCCAGAAATCCATAAGAAAGATAGGTTTGGTATCCCTGAGCTCCCGCACCCGGTGATACATCCATTCTCTCTGCTCCGGTGTAGCCAGAAGTTCCAGCCTGGCATCTTTTCCCAGGGGTATATAGGTAAAATACCAGCCGAATATGCAGCCTTTTTCAATCATAAGGTCAATATACTCATCAGAACCTACTGCTTCCGTGTTCTTGCTGTGGTAGCAGGTGGAAAACCCGAAAGGAACGCCGTATTTTTTGAGAATATCCATGGCTTCCATGACCTTTTTGTAGGTCCCTTTGCCTCTGCGCATATCGGTTTCTTCTTCAAAGCCTTCCACACTTATAGCCAGGGCAAAATTGCCGACTTTTTGCATCTGCCGGGCAAGTTCTTCATCTACCAGGGTGCCGTTGGTGAAAGACAGGAACATACAGTCATTATGCTTGCGGGCCAGTTTAATAAGGTCTTTTTTGCGGATAAGAGGTTCCCCTCCTGAATATATGTACATGTATATGCCGAGTTCCTTGCCTTCTTCTATAATCCGATCCAGGGTTGCATAGTCAAGAGAGGAAGTTTTTTCGTATTCTGCTGCCCAGCAGCCGGTACACTTCAGATTGCAGGCAGCGGTAGGATCCATAAGGATGGCCCAGGGTATGCTGCAGCCGTGTTTGGCACCTATTTTTTCAGCCAGAGGCATACCGGCCAGGCCTGAATTTACCACGAAGTTTTCCAGCACCTTTTGGCGCACATGGCTGTCAAGTTCGGTAAAAAGACGTTCCACATAGTTCCTCCAGTTGTTGCCTGGTTCGTTGAGGATGCGCCGGAAATTGCGGGCATATTCCTTGTGATTTTCTTTTACTGCCAGTTTTTCACCCCAGTTTATGAGTTTGTTGAGGTTTTCCATGGGGTTTTTTTCTACATAATGCAGGCCTTCCTTGAGTACGACGGAGCTTACCAGTTGTTTGGCGGATTTCATGTCGATTCCTCCTTCCCCTTATTTGCAGAAGTTTTAAGGATGCCGAATAGTACAGGTAGCAAGAACCCATAGAAATGGGCTAGCCTTCAAAAGAGAGGTTTTTGGCTTTCCGGTACTCCCGGAGCTTTTCCAGATCCCTGCGAAAAGCTTCCACTTTATCCAGTTCCTTTTCCACGAGTTCCCTTATAAGAGGGTATTTATCCATAAGCGCGTGATTTATCCCATAGTAAATCCACTGGGCTTTTCTTTCCTGGGTTATAATGCCTGCTTCCCTCAATTTGCCCAGGTGTTTGGAAACATTGGACTGGGTTAATTCCAGGATATGTTCAATCTCTCCCACGCTGAGGTGGCCTTCACGCAGTATGTTGATGATTCTCAGGCGGCTTTTATCGCCCAGGGTTCTTAGTACCTGCACTATTTCCACAGGTTTTTACCTCCTCACTTATATTACTCATCGGTAATATTACCGAATAGCAATATTACCGTCTGGTGATATACTAAACCTGATGCCCTTTTTTGTCAAGACGAAAATTTTATTTTTTATACAGAAAATGCAGAAAAAGAAATTAAACCATCGTAAGAAAGGAAAAAAACTCCATCAGCCTGCAGGAAGCGGAAAAAATTTCTCCAGCCAGGAGAAAAAAATTCCGCTTCCTTTTTAAGGAAAGGAGAAGAACTGCTTTATAACCCGTATGCTTTCGAGGTTAAAAAATTTATTTATGCCTGGCATGTTTTTTGCATTATGGAAAGAGTGGAAAAGAATAGAGAGGAGGGAAAAGAAAACCAGGCTTATCCATTAACCAGGGTAATTTAAAGGGTAAGTTTTGGCCCATTATAAATAGATAGGAGGAATGATAATGGCAGAAGGTTTAACCTTGGGCATCAAAGACTTAAAACTGGTATCCGAGAGGCAGAAGCTGGTAGATGTATTGATGGATCCCAACCAGTATGCCGAAAAAGTTTTAAAAGGCGGAAAAGTGGTAAACGTAATTACCCGGGAGATTTACGAAGCAGATGTAGCTATCCACGGGGAATACATCTTAATGGTAGGGGATTGTTCTTCCCTTATCGGACCGAACACTGAAGTATATGACATGAAGGGCAAATATATATGCCCGGGATTTATCGATTCCCATATGCACTTTGAGAGTGCCATGCTCACCATCACTGAATTTTCCAGATTATCCATACCTACCGGAACAACCTGTTTAATATCTGACCCGCATGAAATAGGGAACGTATTGGGCCCCATGGGAATAAAGGCTATGTGTGAAGAAGCAGCCTTAATGCCCCAGCATGTATTTTCCAGAGTACCAGCCTTAACTCCTGATTCACCTGGTCTGGAGACTGCAGGCTACAACATAACCTCCAAAGACCTGCCGGAAATGCTTAACTATCCGACCGTATCCGGGATAGGGGAAACCCAGGGAGTAAGCGCTGCCAAAGATGTATACAAACACAATCCGGCTGTATTCAGGGATACCATAGTATCAACTGTATATGCAAAAAGCCTGGGCAAAAAAGTGGACGGGAATGCGCCGGAACTCTTTGGGCCGCACCTGGCAGCACACATCATAGCAGGCGGAACCGATGTATCCTGTCATGAAACCACCACCAAAGAAGAAATGATGGAAAAACTGCGCTATGGTGTATATGTGCTGATGAGAGAAGGTTCAACCCAGAGGAACATGCCGGAATGCATAAGGGCCATAACCGAGGAAGGCATGGACTCCCGCCGTGCGATACTGGCAACCGACGACATGCTGGCCGAAGACATAGCCAAATACGGGCACATGAACGACATCATAAGAAGAACCATCAAACAGGGAGTAGACCCGGTAGAAGCCATCCAGATGGCCACCATCAACCCGGCAACCTGGCACGGCCTTGATGAACTGGGAGTACTGGCACCCGGCAAGCTTGCAGATATAGCCGTAATCGAAGGCAAACTGGAAGACATGAACGTATCCGAAGTATTCCTGAAAGGGCAGCTGGTAGCCAAAGACGGAAAACTGTTAATAGATCTTCCCAGGTACACCTATCCTGACTATGTAAAACACTCCGTAAAGAGAGCGCCGGTAAAACCGGAAGAACTCAAAGTAAAATGCGACAAAGAAGGCAAAGTAACCGTAAGGTGCATAGGGCTGATAGTAGACCAGAACCTGACTGATGCAGTAGAGGCAGAAATGGTAGCCGAAGGAGGCTATGTAAAACCGGACCTTCAGAATGACCTTCTGCCGATAGCGGTAGTAGGGAGACATGGACAGCCTGATATAGGAGCCACCTTTGTCAAAGGATTTGGCTTAACCTCCGGGGCTATAGCCGAGACCGTATCCCACGACACCCACAACATAATAGTAATGGGAACCAACTATGAAGATATGGCACTGGCTGTAAACCGGATAATAGAATTGCAGGGAGGATTAGTATTAGCCAAGGACGGAAAAGTGATCGGGGAGCTGCCGTTAAGGATAGGGGGCTTAATGACTGATGAGCATACTGCAGAAGAGCTCACAGAGATCATGAGCAACCTGACCCGGATGGCAGCAGAAGAACTTGGCTGCAAGGTACATGCACCGTTTATGCACCTGGCATTCCTCTCCCTGTCTACCAGCCCGAAATGGAAGATAACCGACAAGGGAGTAATTGATGCCAACAACTACTGTGTAATCCCGACTATCAAAGAAGACTAAAAATAAGGCAGGGATTGGAAAGGGGTTGTGAGGAAGTGGCGGAAAGAGATATTGCTTTAGAAAAAGAATCTGTTGCCTATAATGAAGTAGGGCAAATTGAGCAAAATAACCTGGAGCCTATCCCCCTTAAATATCGCCATGGAGATCCCAAGGATCTCTATGGCATGTGGATAGGTGCCAATACCAACTATGTAGTTCTATTAAATGGGGTATTGATGATAAGCCTGGGGCTCAGCTTTACCCAGGCAGTAATGGCTGTCCTGGTGGGCAACCTGCTGGGATGTGCGGTTCTGGGCATGGCAAGCATTATGGGACCCCGAACCGGGACAGCGGGCATAGTTACCACCCGCACTTCATTTGGCCATCTGGGAGCCCTTATTCCTACCTTTATAAGCACGATATCGGTTTTGGGATGGTTTTCTATAAATTCAGTAGTGGCCACCATGGGACTGCAGGAACTGTTTAAACTGGCCGGTGCGCCTGACACCCACCTCCTTATGTGGATATGTTTGGCGATAGTGCTGGCTGGAGAAATGCTGCTGGCTATCTACGGGCATGCCACTATCCTCAAGGCAGAACAGTGGATCGCAGTAGTGCTGGCTGCCATGTTTGTAGGACTGTTCCTCTTTATGCTGCCCCATATGGATTGGAATTTTGCATCGACCATAGTAGAAGGCGAAGGGGTAACGGTCTGGGGAACCTGGCTTTTGGCCATGGGAATAATATTCTCCTATCCTATATCCTGGACCAACTTTGCCAGTGACTATTCACGCTACTTCCATCCGGATGTGGACTGGAAGAAGGTGGCTTTCTTTGCCGGGGCAGGACAGTTCACAGCACTCGTTTTGACTGAATTTATAGGTATAGTGGTAGGGGTAGTAGCCCTGACTACTCTGGGCCATCTGGCTGATGACCCGGTAAGCCAGCTGCCGCAGCTTTTACCGGCCTGGTTCTTTGCCATATTCATGCTGGCAGTTATATTTGGCTGTGTGGCTACCAATGTTCCGAACGGATATACAGCCGGGCTTTCCCTGCTGGCTTTGAGGATACCGCTTACCAGGGTACAGGGGGTTCTGGTAATAGGGGTTTTCACCCTTATATTCCGGATAGTAACCCTGCTTTATGGTCAGTTCTTCGAGCTTTATGAACAGTGGCTGATTTATATAATTATCTGGACCTGTCCCTGGATAACTATCGTGCTCACCGACTACTTCCTGCGGGGACGCAATTATGACACCATTGAGCTTATGAAATGGGGCGAAGGGGAGTACTGGTATAACGGCGGGGTATTCTGGCCTGGACTGATAACCTTTATTATCGCTATCGCCGTGTCTATTCTGTTTACCAACTCCAACCTTTATGCCAGCCCCTTGATGACGAAATATTTCGGCGGAGCAGACCTGAGCTACTTTGCCGGTATGATTACGGCCTTTATCATCTTCTACTTCTGGGCTAAAAACCATCCTACTTATGAAAGGGCAAGGGCTATGGGCGAAAGCCGCTTCCCCGAAGAGATATTGCGTTTAAAATAGTTCAAACAGTAAAAAATAAAATCATAGTAAAAAATAGAATTAAGGAAGGAGTGTTTTTTAAAAAATGCGGAAGATTGAAGTCGACCCCCGGAATTTTAACCAGCAATACGAGATTATTGATTTATCGCAGCCTATTTACCAGGGAATGCCGCTCTTCCCCATCCATCAGAAGACCTTTATCATGGTGAACCAGACCCACGAAGAGAACCAGAAGGCGACCGGTTCTCCGACCCTTGGATTCTCAGCCCGTAATCTGCTCCTCAGCGAGCACGCGGGGACTCATGTTGATGCGGTTTGGGAATACGAACCTAATGGGCCAACGATTGACCAGATGGGATTCGAATTCTTCATCGGGGATGCCATCTGCGTAGACCTGAGGCATGTACAATACCCCAAATATATTGAACCGGAGGATATTCAAGAAGCTCTGGACAAGGCTGGACTCGAGATCCGCAAGGGCGACATTTTTATAATGTGGACGGGCCATTACGATCGCCACTACCCGACCAAGGAATATGCTGAAGGGCCGTACACTGGTGTGTCCGAAAGGGCAGCTGTATGGCTGGCGGAGCAGGGTGTCGTCAATATTGGTATCGATGCTCCGGCCATCGACCTGACTCCGGACGATCTCAACTTCTCGGGTCACTGGGTATGCGGCCGGTACGGTATAACCAACAGCGAGCACTACTGCAATCTGGACAAGGTAGCAGGCAAGCGGTTTATATACATCGGTCTGCCGCTCAAAATCAAGGATGGGTCCGGTTCTCCCATCCGGGCTATTGCTCTTCTGCCCAAAAATCAGAAATAAGCTGTCTTTGGACCATGGGTTAGAAAAAGTAGCTTGTCAGCAACAATTAGAAGCAGCAGTCTTTATGGAAAAAGAGGATGAAAAATAAGTAAAAACAGGGATTAAGGTTTCGCCTTAATCCCTGCTTCATGTGTACCAAAAATAATATAAGCAAGGAGGAGACCTTAATTGAAGAAGTATATTCATGCCGTACCTAATTTCAGCGAAGGAAGGCGCATGGAAGTAGTAGAAGCGATTGTGGCACCCTTAAAAGGGGTACCGGGAGTAAAGCTTATCGACTACTATCCGGATTATGACTTTAACCGCACCGTAGTAGAAGTGATAGGAGAGCCGGAACCTTTAAAAGAAGCTCTTTTGCAGATGGCCGGCAAAGCCTATGAACTTATCAATATGGAGGAACAGCAGGGAAGCCATCCGCGCATAGGGGCCCAGGATACTATTCCCATCTTCCCCCTGGCCAACATAACCCTGGAAGAGTGCGTACAGCTGGCAGAAGAGATTGGACAGGAAATATACAACCGCTATAAAGTGCCGGTATATTTCAGCGGCGAAAACGCCCGCAATGAACAGAGAAAAGACCTGGCTTTCATAAGAAAAGGGCAGTATGAAGGATTAAAAGAGGTAGCCCATACCCCGGAAAGGGCGCCGGACATTGGGCCTGCCGCTCTGCATCCGACAGCGGGGGCAACTATTGTCAGTGCAGCCATGAGAGGGCTTACCGCAGTAAACATAATCCTGAACACCGACAATTTAGAAATAGCCAAGACCATAGCCAAGATGATGAGAGGTCCGTCTGGCGGATTCTCCACCGTACGCGCGGTAGGATTCCGTCTGGAAGACAGGAATCAGGTGGCAGTATCCATGAACATGTTCGATACCGATGCTACACCGATATACAGGGCTTTTGAAGTAGTAAAATTCGAAGCAGCCAGATATGGCCTGGAAGTAGTGGGAACCCAGATAGTAGGGACTGTACACCTGGATGCCCTGCTTAACTGTGTAGAATACTACCTGCGGCTGGTAGACTGGGACCGCAAGCAGATTATTGAAAATCACCTGATTGGGCTGTAATTGCATATAAAAATAAAAAGGAGGCGAAAATTTTTGCTGCCTCCTTTTTGTATTGTAATAATTTTCTTGCCTGTTCCCGGTAGGATTTCTGAATGACAAAGTCGAAATAAGGGGGGAAAGGATGGAAGGTGAGGTAAGATAATGAAAAGAAAGCATATACTTCTTACCGGGGCAGTTTTGACATCACTGGTAGTCGCGATGGATCTTATGTGGAATCTGCCGGTATGGGTAAGAACCCCTCTTTTTATTCTGGCCGGGCTGGCTTTAACTTATTATGCTGCTTTGAGCTATAAGCTGGATCGGGAAAAAGACAGCCTGGAAGAATTGCTGGCGATAGAAAAGGAGATAGAAAAACAGCCGGGAGAAGATGCGGAACACTTTAAGCAGCTCATAAAAAGGCTGCTTCCCTGTGAAGAGGTTTTTTACGGCAGAGAATTGACCAGCCTGGGTTTGGTTGACGAAAAGGCTTTAAACAGGCTTAAGGAGATGGCAGAGGAAAAAAGGGGTCTAATATTAAACCAGCCTGATAAAATAAGAGAGCTGGGGATTGACCGACACATTAAATCCCTGCTTTTCCTGCATAATGGAAAAAAGGGTCCTGATGAAAGGCTGGTTTTATGTATAAACAGTGAACCAGATATGTTTGGCAGATATGATCTGCAGATAGTCATGTTTTTGCTGGATAAGATAGTCAGGGAAGAAAGGAGGCATGAACTGATGAAAAATCAAGCAGGATGCTGGCAGGAACTTGTATATATCCTGGTTGATGCCCTGGAGAAAAACAGCCCGCTTTTTATCGGGCATGGGAAAAGGGTGGAAAGGATTGCAGCTTTGCTGGGCGAAAGGCTGGGACTTTCTGATGGGGAAAAGGAGGTGCTTGCCCTGGCTGCCCTTTTGCATGATGTGGGAAGAAGCATCCCCCACGAGGAAGATGAAGAAGGGAAAGATAAACATGCGGTGTATGGGGCAGAGCTTTTCCCAACCGAGGGGGTGCTGGGTGAGGTAAGAAAGGCTATTTACCATCACCATGAAAGGTATGACGGAAGCGGTATGCCTGAAGGCTTGAAATATGAGGAGATTCCTTTTATCTCCCGGATAATAGCGGTAGCTGACGTGTATGATGCAGTTGTTTACATAAACCGGGAAGGTGAAGAGCTGAATCATGCCCTGGGAAGAGCAGTTATTAAAAAGGCTACCGGGACTCTTTTTGACCCGCTGGTGGTGGCAGCTATGGAAGAAATAGAAAAAGAAGTGGAAGATATTTATCTTAAAGGGTAAAGAGGCAGAGGTTTTACATCGATAAAAATTAAAGGGAGATTTTGACGCAGGGAGTAGAAATTTATGCCTGAAAAGGGTTGCAGAAGGAAATTCTTTTTTATAATTCTTGCCCTGCTGTTTATAGGCGCAGGAATGGCGGATAACCGGGAATGCCTGGCAGCTGCTGCTGATGAAGTGCTTAAGGAGGCTCCTTTTTATACAGGACAGCTTACCATGGATGCAAGGCATTTCAGCAGTACCGGCCTCCTTCTTAAAGAATGGGGAGGAAGCGGCCTGGTGCAGAACAGCGAAGGGGGCTATATAAGCAGAGATGCCCTCCTAACCTGGAAAAACGGGAACCTTACGGTAAATTACGCTGATCTCCTGGGAAGCCAGAAGCAGGCTGTTGATGCGAGTGTCTACGGAAGGCTGGTATTCAATATGCCTGCTGATGCAGTAAGTGCTGACGGCAATTACCGTTTTATAATAAAGGCTGGCTCTGATGAGGCTGTATTCTACCGGGATTTGCCGGAAGGCAAGTTTTTCATCCCGCTTACCCGTTATAGCGACAGGCCATATCATCCCGATTTTAACCCCCTGCAGAAATCAGCCATTGCCTGGCGCACAGCAAGCGGCTGGGTAAAGATATATATTAACCCCCGTACAGAAGCAGAAGATAGGCTGGATTATGCCCTGCCCTTGAGCCCCTTAAACCGGATCCCCCTTGATGAAAGCCATTATGATGCGAATACAGGGGTGTTATATGCGGATGCCATTTCAAAAACCGGGGAACTTGCTACCCTGGATGGGGTAAAGCTAAATAAGGATGAGCTTTTAAACTGGAGTACCGGAACGGTGCTCGTAAAATACGCCGACACTTTTGGCAGACAAAAGCAGGATGATGGAAGCGGCCATCCGGTTTACGGGGTACTAAAGCTTAAAATGCCAGCCGGGGCAGTTGGGCTTATCCTGAAAAAAGGGGATAAAGATGCTTATTTTATAAATCCGGGAAGTATTCTGGAAGTACCCCTTTTGCAGGATATTTCCAGGCCCTATGATCCAAAAACTAACCTGCTGGTTAAAGCAGTGGCTGCCTGGAAGACAGCAGAGGGGGTATGGAATAAAATTTCCTTTATGCCTGTATCCCAGGCGGAAAGCATAGTAAAGGGGGCAGCTCCCGGCCAGGTTGAGATAAGTTTATCCCCGGTTATTTATGATGCCAGAGGGCAGCTTTATGCTGATGTGATAAATAAGAGCGGCACCCTGGTGGCCAAAGATGGGAAGACTATCCTGTCCAGGGATAACCTGCTTGCCTGGAGTGCTGGGCTTCTGGAAATCAGGTACGCAGAGACTCTGGCTGGCCAGGTTACCGGTAAAGGCTACGGATATCTGGGTTTAAGCCTGCCTTCCAACCTTACCGGGGATAAGACAGCACCCCGCTTTATTGTAAAGATAGGAGAAAATGAGGCGGCTTTTTACGGGGAAGAAGGGGATGTGATATGGGTGCCTTTTATCGCTGACCCTTCCCTGCCCTATCATTATCAAAACAATCCGCTGGTGGAAGTGGTGCTGGCCTGGCGGACAGAAAACGGCTGGCAGAAGGCGGTTTTAAAGCCGGCCAGGGAGTACAGGAAGCCTGTGCTCAAAAGCAGGTTCCCTTATGGGCCTGATGATACCTGGTTTGATGAAAAAAGCCTGTATCCGGCTACTGTAAACAATAAAGAAAGATACTTTGTGGGGGCGGTTTTTGCTGATGAGGACGGAAGCCTCAAAATAGCAGAAGATATAACAAGCCTCATAAGGCAGTGCGAGGTTATAGTGGCAGGCGGCAAGACTTCCCTTCTGGATGATGAACTCCTTGACTACCTGCAGGGGCTGTCCGGGACAGGAAGAGAAGACTTTATCAAAAAGTATATTTTTATAAAAGATAGTTCCAAAAAGGAAGCGGTTTTGCGGATTCCGATAAAAAAGCCGGTGAGCCAGAGCCGCTGTGAGGTAAGGCTGGCCTCCGGGCTGGTATTTTATGAAAACGGGGAAGGAAATGAGGAGGTAAGCTGGTTTTTCAATACCATGGCGGTGCCCCAGGTTACTGATATCTATGTGGGGAGCATCGGGGAAGATTATGATGAAAAAGAACCTTTACTTATAAAAGGAGACTTTTTCTACAGCAAGAATGTGAACGTAAAATTTGGCGATGTTTTTGCCTCCCGGGTGGAAACAGCCGCGGGAAGCGATGGAAAGATGTATCTCAAGGTTTACCTGCCAGCTGGCAAGAGCCGGTTAAAGCCGGGGGTATATGATATAACGGTTATAAATAACAATAATCCCGCTTACCAGACTGTGCTGGCCGGTCGGCTGAGCGTGGTAAAGGCAGGGAAAGGGGATCCTCCTTCGGAAGGCTTTAAAAAGCGGCAGGATGCTTATTATGGTGAAATAAGGGAAGAAAGGGAAAAGAGCGAAGCAGTTCTGGTTTTAAAATCTTCCTTCCGGGAAAGGGCTTATATCTATCTCCCCCTGGAAGAAATCATGCCCGGCAGCTGGCGGGAAAGAAAGGTAAAATTTTCCGGCTACGGCTGGCCGGTTATAAGGGAGCTTTCCCTTAATACCGAAAAAGGGGAAGCCGTTTTTAAGGATGTAGAAATTAACCGGCAGGCGGAAGATACTGTTTTGACGATGGGGACACTTTCCCCGGCCGCAGTAAAAGGGATAGCCTATCAGGTGCCTTTTTATAAGTTAAGATCGGATATGATGGTGGTAAAAGGGGAAGGAATAAGGTTTGGCAGTGTAGATGTAAAGCTGCGCTTTGGCCATGTATCTTTGGGCAAGCTTAAACTGATGCGCTATGATGAAGCTGAGCGGCGCATATATGAGATGCCGTGCCGGATAGATTATCTGAACGGGGAAGCCTTTTTGACGAGCCGCGAAGGCGGGGTATTTTTCCTTTTAGAAGAATAAAAGGGGAGAGCTAGCGGTGCGAAAGAGATATTTAAAGATTTACAGCTTGATAACTGTTTTCATATTTATATTTACCGGCCTTATCGCTCCACTGCTGCCGGTTTACGGTTTTGACCCGGACAGGTTTACCGTTGCCAGCATAACTATAGGCAAGACTTTTAACCGGGACCGCAACCTTATAAGCAGCTATATACTCATAAGAGGTGAATATTTGAAGGATGCGGAAGTAGGGGTAATAACAGATGAGGCAGGCTATAAGCCCCTTAGAAACCGGACTGCCAATTCTGACAACATACTGCAGTTTGAATTTACCGAAGACATAAAGATTTCTTCCCTGATTATCGGCAATGGGGAGATTGCTGTACAGGAAACAACGGCCATGCCTGCTTTAACCGGCATTGACCGCAAGGTTAAGGTAGGAGAATGGGTAAATTTAAGGGGAACCAACCTGGATGAGCTTACAAAGACTGAGCTGACAGTAAAGCTGAATGGAACTGAAGTTAACAAAAGCAGGATTGAAGTGCTCTCTGCCGAGAGCGCCAGGATAAATATGACAGGCGGACAGCCGGGGCTGCAGCAGCTGGTGTTTAGCCGCAGGCAGGATGGAGAGCTGAAGGTAGGAAATACGGTTAGATCAACACCTTCTATAAATGTAACCTATACTTATAATGACCAGTTCCTGCTGGTACAGGACCTGGATATTTCAAATGACCTGGAAATGTTCCCTAACCGGGGAATAAAGGGAGATACGGTGTTTTTCCGGGCTGCCAAGCTTGACGACTATGATGTGTTTTTTGTGAAAGCCCTGGATGGGACAGACCCTTATACTTTAAACAACCGGGGTCAGAACCCTACCTTTAAGGCGGATGCCGAAGATGGCCGGGACATCCTTACCGTACAGGTCCCGGATATACCAAGAGGGGAATATTATGTGGTGCTCACCAACAAGGTGTTGAGCGGGCAGGATCCCATGAAAGCGGTTATAAGCGAATGGGTGGTAAAAGACAAGGAAGGCAGGCCGGAAATTTTTACTGTTATCGATGCCGCAGCCAGGGCGCGCATCTTGAGCATCCAGCCGTCTGAAGGTCCTGATTCGGGTTCTCCCGCTGTTATTTCCGGACAGTTTCTGGGGACTTTGAATATAAGCGACCTTAAGGTCAATGATGGGATAATCCCTTCAACCCGGATAGAAGGAAATGGGGAACTGCTGGCAAGGACCTGGGGAGATGGCAGCACGGCCGTAGGCAAATACAAGAACAATATCGATATAACCAGGGTGGAACGGCAGATAGTAGTAATCATAGGGAATAAGGCGGTTTTCAGGGAAGAGTCTTCTTTTACCCGGGATCTGGATCGGCTTAACATAACAGTTCCTATGGTGACTGATGCGGCGGAAAACCCGGTAAAGGATGTGGTGGCAGAGATTACCACCGTTCTCCTGGACAGCGGCGGAAAAGAATATGTGTTTAAGGAAAGGGCAGTTCTTAAAAATGGCTATAAATTTATACCCAGCATGGTGCAGCCTAATATCCAGAGCATAGTGCCGGACAAGATCGAGGTGGTAAAAACAAGCGGCGACCGCTATAAACTGCCGGAAGAAAGGATTGTTGCCATTCACGGGCAGAACTTTATGATCACCCGCTTTGAAAAAGAAGGTACACTTATTACCCGCTACCCGGCTGTAAAACTGGGCGAAATCGTGCTGGATAAAAACGCGGAGCCTGAACTGAAGCTTTTTGTCCTTAATAAGGATGGGCAGATACTGGATGGAAGCAAAGGCAATGAAATAGGAAGCAAAATTATCGTTTATGTGCCCTCTTCTGATGCCCTGGATAAGACGATACCCGGCACTTTGCTGGGCAAAAATCCGGTAGAAGTAATAAATCCGGTGCGCAATTCGGAAAATATGGGCTTAAGCCACAAAGTGCCCGATCTGGTAGAGTTTGTAGAGATAAATCCCAACAAAAGGCCGGTTATAGAAAAGGTAGTTCCGGATGTAGTCACAGTTGACGGGGGAGAAGAAGTAGTTATAGAAGGGAGCAATTTCGCGGAAGGGGTTAAGGTTTTCCTGGACGGCAATATAGTGCCGGGGATTAAGAGGCAGGGGGACGGAAAGAAAATAACCTTTACCGTCCCTAAAGGCAGAGAAGGGGAAACCCAGCTGCAGGTCATGAATCCGGAAGGGGGCATGGCTGTCTGGCCGTTTACGTATGTAAAGGTTTATACCAACCCCAGGATTACCGATTTTGCTCCCAAAAGAGGCAATACCGGCACCCTGGTAGTTGTAAAAGGGGATAATTTCTTGAAGCCGGATCCGACAGCCGGCAGCGATGCGGTTTTGAGGCTTATTGGGACCCGTGTATTTCTGGAGAATATTGAGGTTAATGATTATAACATAACTGCTGGCAGGATAACCCTGCAGGATTATAGGCCAGCCAGCCAGGTAAAGCCGATATTAGGCGTGGAAGATGGCAGCCTCAAGATAGCAGACTACTATTATGCCCTTATTTATGAAGAAGATGTGAGCAAGCGCTTTTTTACCCTGGATGTAAATGCCAGAGGAGAAATAGTGTTAAGCGACGGAGCTGGCAGTGCTTATACCATCAAGGCAGAAAATGGCAGGATAGCTGCCAATAAAGCAGGGGGAGGAGTTTTTGAAGTAGAGGTAAAAAGCGATAACCAGGCAGCTTTTCAGCTTAAGGATGAGCAGGGAAATATCCATCTTGATTTGAATGCCAAGACCCTTTATAAAGTGGAAGACGGGGTTATAACCGGTTCGCGGGTTAAGGTGCTGGACCGCAATACCCTGATCTTTACGGTACCGGTGCTGGAAGCTGACGGCTATTATGATGTGACAGTCATGAATCCGGATACCAAAAAAGACAGCAAGAAAGACCAGCAGGGATTTTATTATTTTACCCAGCCCCAGTCCAAACCGCGCATAAGCGAGGTTGTCCCTCCGGAAGGCTCAGTAAGCGGAGGCTATGAAGTGGAGATAAGAGGGGTTGATTTTGTAGACAACGGGCAGGAAAAGACCCGGGTTTATGTAAACGGAATAGAGGTAAAGGCAGAAGATACCCAGGTTAATCCCCATGGGACGGTAATAACTTTCAAGATGCCTCCTTATCCCGGCAACCTGTTTGAGGAAAAGGGGACTGACCGGCTGGCAGTGCCGCTGGTAGTTGTGAATCCGGATGGGGGGACTGACAGCCGGGAAAAAGGGTTTACCTACATAGTGCCGCGCAGCTATCCCAAAATAACATCAATCATTCCGGTTAAGGGAAGCGCGGCCGGCAATGATATTGTGGAGATTACCGGCAGCGATTTTCGTTATTTCGAGCCTTATGACGACAAAAACCGCAATCAGCTTTGGGATGCTGGCGAACCGTTTAATGATTTAAACGGCAATGGGGTATGGGACAGCATAACTGCCGGCAGCAGCCTGGCCCAGCCGGTGCCGCTGGATCATCCGCGCTACCAGTATTATTATGCCTCCCCCATACTTCCCCGGGTATATTTTGGGGATAAACAGGCCAGGATTGTGGAATTTGGACGCGGATTCATAAAGGTTATTACTCCCCCGGGCAAGGCGGGGACAGTTGATGTATATCTGGTAAATAACGACTCCGGGGTTTCCAACAAGGTAAAATTTACTTATGAGGGCTCCCAGCCGTCTGTAAGCAGGATAGTGCCGGCGGAGGGGCGCAAGCAGGGGCGGGAAAATGTAGAGGTTTACGGCTCCGGTTTTGCAAACAGCACGCTGGAAGTATGGCGCGACGGGATTAAATACACAAAGCAGATGCCGCTTATACAGTTTGGCAGCATTTCCAATGCCTCTATCCCCAGAGAACAGGAAAATTCCGGAAGGATAGACAACGGCCGGGCTGCGGTAAAGCTGGAAGGAGGCCTAGAAGTTGAATATACTTCCCTGGGGACTTCTGCCAGCCTGGCGGTAAGGATAACCGAAGGCGGAAAGATATATGAGGCTGTATTTGACGGCTATGATGATACGGTTAAGTATATTGATGTGGAAAGCCTCATATCTACATCAGACGGGGTAAGCCGCTATCCAGGCTATGAACTTGTAAAGGTACAGGTGGAAGACAGAAGGCTCATAGTGGAAAGGGGTTATGCACCGGAAGCTGCCCTTTTGAACTCCACCCAGATGACGGTTAAAACGCCTTCCTATTATAAAGTAGGCAAGGTGCCGGTTACCCTCTACAATCCGGACGGCGGCAAGGCAGCCGGGGAGTTTACCTACAAAAACCCGGACAGCAAGCCCCGGATAATAAATATAACCCGGGACGGGAATAATCCGAAGGAAACCAGGGTAAATGGGCAGGATATAAGGCTTCTGGAAGTAAACCATAAAGGGAAAAGCCTTATAACCGTGCTGGGCGAGGATTTCAGGGAAAATGCCCGTATTTTGATAGGGGATTTCCTCACTATCGAACCAAAGGATATCGTCTATACTTTGCCAGGCAAGCTGGCTTTCACCATGCCGGTGGTAGATGAAAACAAGGTAGGAAAGCTTTACAAACTGGTAGTAGTAAATGAGGACGGAGGAGTAGCCTCTTCTGACAGCCTGCCTTCCGGGCAGAAGCCTATCTATATACAGTTTACCAAAGGGGAAACCAGCCCGCAGGGAACTAAAGCAGAACCTGTAAGAGGGCCTGCTACCGGGGGAACGGTAGTCAAGATTGAAGGCAAAGATTTCCGCGCCAGCATGGAAGGCTATGAAGGCAAAAAGCTGAAGGTGTTTTTTGGAGGCAAGGAAGCTTCCAGTGTAGTGGTGGCCGATTATAAGACGGTTTATGCAGTAACTCCTGCCCATGAAGCAGGCAAAAAGGTTATCAGGATTGAGAATCCCGATGGGGAAAGCACAGAACTTAAGGAAGGGTTTGAATATATAAGCATGCCCAGCATATCCGCAGTAGTTTCCCCTTCTGATCCCTCCGAATCTGTGCGGATACGGGAAATTTCGGCAGAAGGAGGAGAAGAGATAAAGATAAAAGGCGCTGGCTTTATGCCGGGAGCTAAAGTAGTGTTTGTTCCGGTGGTTAAGAAAGCGGAAAATGAAGATAAGGCAGATATCTACCGGGTAAAAGAGGTGGTAAAGGAAGTAGCCGGAACCAGGCTCACAAGCAAAGAGATTGACTATTATATGCTGGAATCCGGCATCGCTGCCGGGGAAGCCAGGTATATCGACAGCCAAACCCTTACGGTAAAAGTTCCCAAAGGGAAGCTGGAAGGCAAAGGTATTATAGTGATAAATCCGGATAAAGGGGCGAGCAGCGTATATGAAGACATAACCTATACCCTTCCGGGAGTCAGTGCGCCCCTTAATGTAAAGGCGGAAGTGGTAGTCGACAGGTATAATGATACCGACCTCTATATAAAAGTAGTGTGGGATAAGGTAGATAAAGCTTCCCAGTATGAGGTTTATGTGATAAAAAATGGCAAAAACCCGGAATTTATAGGTTCCACAGATTTGACTTCCTTTATTTATAAAGATCTGGAGCCGCGCACCCTTTACAAATTTGTGGTTACTGCGGTGGGGGACTTTGGCTCTTCCAAATATTCAGCGGAAAGTAATGAAGTAAAAACCGGAAGCAGGGTAGGTTATCCGGATACTGATGGAGGCCTGGCGGAAAAGACAGAACTTAAGCGCAAAGGGCAGACTGCTGAAATAGTTATAGGCATTAAAGATTTTGATGCCAGGAATATGGTTTTTGACCTTACAGCGGTGGAATGGGCAGGAGTGCGGGAGGTAACGGTAAGCATACCTGCTCAGGTGGTGAACAGTACAGGAGCTAAAGATGTAGAAATTAAAGGGAGCGATTGGGTGGTAAAATTTAACCCCGGGGTATTTAGAACCAATCAGGTGTCAGAAGCAGGGAGCCGCCGCGATGCCGGGGTAAAATTTACCCTCAACTTAAATCCCTTTATGGAAGTGCCAGGAAACAGCCTATCCCGCACGGTAGAACTCAAGGCAGAATTTTTCAAAGGAGCCCAAAAAAATAGCTTTGGCTACCTGGCTCGCAATATGTCGCTGGTTCTGGATTACGACATGAATAAAGCCTCTTTAAGGAGGTTAAGTGCGGTAAGCCTGGCACGTTACAACCCTGTTCGGGGAAGCTATGAAGAGATTGGACAGCCGAAAAAGGTTACCGGAACAGCAGGAGAGAGCATCAACCAGCTGGGAATTTACACGGTAACAGGCAGGAGGTAAATATATGAAAAAAATAAGGCTTTTATTGGCTGCCTTTTTGCTTACTGTCTTTGCTGCATCTGTTTGCCCGGCGGAAGCTAAAGCAGCAGATCCTTTCCGGCAGGGATATATAGAAGGCTATCTTCTGGAGGTAACCCTTCCTGCGCGGGCGGAAGGAGGAACTGTTTCCTACGGCAATATAGTGGTGGAAACTTATGAAGGTGAAAAATACCGGATTAACCTGCAGAAAAATGCTGTCACTACTATTGACAGGCAAACGGCAAAACTTGCTGATTTTAAGCCCGGGATGGAGGTTTATGCCAGGATCGTAAACCGGCAGATAAGCCTTTTAGAAGGATACTCCACCCTGGTTGCCGGTTATATAACTCCCGGCAGCCGGGTGAGGAGAGGCATTATTTTTGATATCGAGGGGGATCAGCTGACAGTAAGGAATTATGCCGGGGAAAAAGAAACCTACTATATTTCTCCTGCTACTCTGGTTACAAAAAAGGGAAAAGCCATAAGGCCCGATTTTCTGTATCCCGGTGACCGGATAAAGCTTTATTTTGATGAAGTATATACGGATATAGCAGGGAAAATAGAGGTAGAAGGCGATTCTGTCCTGGTAAACAACCTGTATAAAGGGAAACTGGAAGGGATGGATTTTAAGGCGGAAAACCTGGTTTTAAGCGGGGTTTCTATCTGGCGCAATGGAAGATGGCAGGATTATGAAGGGATTTTGCGCATACCTTATGACAGCGGGGCAAATGCTTTTGCTGGCGGGCAGAAAATTGCCGAGACCAGGATTCCTTATTACAGAGGGAGAGATGTCTACCTGGTTACTAAAAATGTGCTGGGGCGGGAAACGGCAGTGAATATTATCCTTAAAAACCAGTATGAATCAGTATTTGCAGATAAAATAGCTGATATAAACTGGTATGCTGACCGCTTTGAGCTTAAGGACCGGAATAATTTCCTTCTGCATGAGGGAAGTGTGGTAATAAGGGACAGCAGAATCCAGGATAAGATGATTCTGGGCATCGGTGATGATGTCCTGGTCATAGCGGACGGCAGGGGGCAAAGCCGTCTGGCCAATATAGTATATATCTATAACCAGGGGATTAATAATTCAAAACGCGGACAGTATTATCTGTATGCCGGCAGGCTGGACCAGGTTAGCGAATACCGCCTGTGGCTCAAGGATTACTTCCTGCTGGGAGGCAATAGCTGGGAATCTTTCAGCAAAACCAGGGAATTTTTCTTTGACCGCGATACCTGTTTTTATGACAGCAAAAACCGCATCTTCTTAAATACGGATGCGTTTATAGCTGGCGACTACGCGGTGGATGAGAATAGCGAAAGGGTAAAAGAAAAAGGGCTTCAGGACTGGTATGCCTACATATATGCTGATGGAGACCGGGCAGCAGCTGTCCTTCTGCAGGAGAAAATGGACTCCCTTGCTGTACAGAGGATAAGCAGCGGGATAGTAAATAAGGTAGAAAAAGATGAGCTGGCAGGATGGACAGTTACCCTGCGGGATGTGGCTGACTGGAGCCAGGCCAGGGAACAGTGGATGCCGAGAAATGCTTTATTAAGGGTTAATGTGGAAAAAGCCATGCTTATAAAAGAGGATAAAGTTATCTCTCCGGAAGATTTAAAAACGGGAGATCGGCTTTATTTGGTAAGAGATGATTTTTACGCCAGGGTGGTAATTGTAAAATAAAAAGTTGGGGAGACAGGGCATGAGAAAAAGATCAGTTTTTATAAGTACAATGCTCATATTCTTGTTTGTTTTTCCGGCAATGCCCCTTAAAGCAGGCTATCCAGACATAAACGGCGGGGTATATAATGAATATGAATATGAGGAAGTAGTGTTTTTATCAGGAGAACCGGTCAAATTTACCGGCAAGGTTGATGTAAGCTACAAAGAAAAAGATACCGGCGCTACCGTAAAGTACACCATGGATTTAAAGCCGGAGAATGTGAGTATTAAAGGCAAACTGAGCCGGCAGGTTACCTATGAGGTAAGTTATGACAAACGCACTGACAGAGGACAGACGATTGCTGATATTAAAGTGGTTTCCTTTAAGGAAAGCATAGACCTGGATAAGGATAAATACAAGCTGGAAGATTTCCAGTTTTCTGCTTCCCGGATAATCGACAACCGGCCAGCTTCTGATTTCTATTCCGGCACTTTAAGTGCGCGCAAATATTACACCATTAATAAAACAGACGGAACCGCCGTTGTCGATATAAGCGGGGGAATGGTTGGGTATGCCAATTTCTGGGGAGAAACAACTACCCAGCTTATCGAAGAGGTGATAACTGTAAATAGAACTTTGCCGGCTCAGAAAAAAGGGGAAAGCGGGGAAAAGATAAACTGGCAGGGAACGGTGAAGATTGATTTTTCGGACAGCATGCGCAAGACTTTGAAGTATGAGGAAAATAAGGCTGACCTGTCCAGTTTCAACGGCGGGCATATGCGCATTACCGGATATAACATGTATTCCCGCTATGAATATGACCTCCCCGCCATGAAAGAAGGCAAGCCGGAAAACAGCCGGCGTAGCCGGGGGAGTATAGAGCTGGCCAGGGATAAGCTGCCGCAGATAGAAAGGCTTATTATACCCAAGTTTTACGATACCAGAGGGCACTGGGCCCAGGACAGCATAGAAAAGCTGTACTCCCTGGATGTTTTTGCCGATAATTCTTCTTTCTTCATACCTGATGCACCGATGACCCGGATGGATTTTGTGCGGGCAGTTATGAAGGCCTGTGATATAAGGGTAGATGAGGGAACGAAAAAGAGGACCAGCAGCAGAAAAAAACAGGTGGAAGTCTCTCCTTTCCTTGATGTGCCAGCTGAAAGTGATGACTATAAATATGTGAAAAGTGCGGTAGGAAAAGGCATTATAAGCGGCCTGGCACCCGACTTTTTTGGAGGCAAGCAAAACCTTACCCGGGCCCAGGCAGTCACTATCCTTATAAGAGCCCTGGGATTTGAACATAAGGCCCCCAGTCCGGGATTTTATACCTCCTTTGCTGATGATGAAAAGATTCCGGATTGGGCCAAAAACAGCATATATGTAGCCCGGGAGATTAACCTGGTAAGCGGGGATGATGAAAACCGCTTTAATCCGGATAAGGTTATGACCAGGGCAGAAGCTTCGGTTATGCTGGTAAAGTTTCTGGAGTTTCTGGAAAAGGATCTGCAGAAAAATTACCGGGAAGAGATTGTTCTTTACAGGTAGCAGGTGAAGGGGTGCTTTTTTAAGGCAGGTGAATAAAGTTTGCGCGGGAAGATAATTTGGGCAGCAGCTATCATAGCCGGGGTTATATGTGCTGCCTATTTTCTTTATATAAATGAAAATGTAATTTCTGCCCGGGAAGAGAAAGCCCTGGCACGGGTAGGGGAAAGGGAAAAAAGAAGCCTTTTCCCGCATCCGGACAGGACCTGGTATAACATGGAGCTTATGCTGGATACAAAAAGCGGCATAATTTATGGCAGAACTGTCCTGACTACCAGCAATACTTCGGATACAGCCCTTAAAGAACTGTGGTTTTCGGTTTATCCCAATGCTTTCAAAAGCCGGGAAAAAACCCCTGCTCCGCTTAATGCGTATTACAAAGGATTTGATGAAGGCTGGCTGAAGGTAGAAAAGGTAAGGGTTAATGGGATTACCACCGTTTTTGTAGAGAAAGATGTGAATATAGTAGTTATTCTGTTTGAAGAAGTAAAAAAAGGAGAAGATATAAAGATAGAGATGGAATGGAAGGCCAAAGTCCCGGAGGTTGCCTATCGCTACGGAAAGAGAGATGGGATTTTTATGCTCAGCAATTTTTATCCCGCTCTTAATGTGCTGGATGAAAAAGGTTGGCACCAGATGGAAAATTATCCTTTTGGCGATCCTTTTTATTTCCACAGTGCGGGCTATAAAGTAAAAATAATGGTGCCGGACAGGTATGATGTAGTCGCTACCGGCTCAGAAGTGGGAAGGGTGATAAAAAGCGGAGGGATTAAGGAATATTTCCTGGAAGGGGAAAATATAAGGGATTTTTGCCTGGCTGTCCTTATTAACTACCAGGAGTTTAAACTTAAAGGTCAGGCAGCGGATATAAAGCTTTGGATGCCAAAAGGAAATGAAAAAAGAGCCGGGGATATTTTAAGAGAAGCTTCTTCGATACTGGATTTTTATTCGGCGCGGTTTTGTTCTTATCCTTATCCTGAATTCAAAATTGTTTTTGTGCCTATGCAGGGATTTGAAGGCATGGAGTATTCAGGGCTCATATTTTTGCAGGAGAGCTTTTTGAAGAATAGTTTTAGGGGGGATAAAAAGGCGCTTTTTATTTTAGCCCATGAAATTGCCCACCAGTGGTGGTACAGCCTGGTAGGAAATGACCAGATAGCAGAACCCTGGCTGGATGAGGGGCTGGCTGATTTCAGCGCTTTTAAGTATATGGCTGTGGTAAAAGGTAGTAGCTCTTCTGATTACCGCGTAGAGGGGGAACTTAATCTGGCTAAAGGGCTTAAAGACATGAAGTCCCGGCAGGACTACTACCAGACTGCCTATTATGGGGGAGAGGCTTTCTGGAGAGGTTTAGAAGAGGAGGTAGGCGAGGATGTAGTTTATAATATACTTAGATCTTACCTCGCCTGCTATAAATATGATATTGCTTCCCGCCAGGATCTTTTTTATATTATTGAAATGGAGTCGAAAAAAAATCTGGATAATTATCTGGCTCGCTGGTTTGCAACAGGGGACGGTTCTCTGTTGCACCAAAAAATGGAATAGAGTTATACATAAGCTCCATATTCCCGTAAAATCTGGAGGGCTTTAGCTGCCTTCTCATTTTCTGTTACCAGGGTTACCAGATAGGGGTAACCGCCAGCCATGTCGCCGCTTGCGCTTCCGCTTACCGAAGGGTCAGCGGCTAAAAGAACGCCTAATGAGCGGTCATATTCCTGGCCTATTACCATGGAAGAAAGGCTGCCTGTCAATCCCCGACCTGCTTTGCCAGAGGGAAAGCGGGATATGGTGTCGATTTGGATGTCGGAAAATCCTTCCAGTTTAAGTTTTTCGGCAGCCATTTGGGCGCTGTTTTCATCTGCAAAATAGGCTAATATAGATCTTTGACCTGGATTTAACTGCATATGCGGCCTCCTTTTCATAATAATAATCTGTTTTATTTTGCACACTTTTATACTTTTTTATAAGTTTTGCCATTTTTGTGACATAATAATTAGGGAAAAATAAATTGGGAGGATGTTTTTGGATGAATCCGATACAGGAATTAAAGAAAAATTTAAGTACCCTGGTGGTAAATGCATTAAAAAAGGCTAAAGAAGAAGGCCTGGTGAATTATGAGGAAATTCCCGATTTTGTAATAGAAGTTCCCCGGGAAAAAGAACACGGGGATTTTGCGTGTAATGCAGCCATGCTGCTTGCCAGGCAGGCGCGCATGGCCCCCCGTAAGATTGCGGAAGTTATAGAAAATAAAATGGACTGGCAGGAGTCTGGTTTGATAGAAAAGGTGGAAGTGGCGGGAGCTGGATTTATAAATTTCTTTTTAAGCCATAACTGGCTGTATGAGGTTCCTTTTCTGGTAAAAAAGATGGGGGACCGGTACGGCTATAATGAGGAAAAAGGGGAAAAGGTGCAGGTTGAATTTGTAAGTGCCAACCCTACAGGGAATTTGCATATGGGAAATGCCAGGGGAGGGGCTCTGGGTGACAGCCTGGCTAATATTTTGCAGCTGGCTGGCTATGATGTGGAAAGGGAGTTTTATATAAATGATGCCGGCAACCAGATTGAGATTTTTGGGGATTCTCTGGAAGCCCGCTACCTTCAGCTTACAGGACATGATGTGCCTTTTCCGGAAAACGGGTATGCCGGACAGGATGTTATCCAGACGGTAAGGAACATAATTGCTCATTATGGAAATACCTTGCTGGATTTGCCAGCAGAGGAAAGAAGAAAAATACTCATCGATTATGCCCTTAAGGAAAAAATTTCTTATATCAGAAAAACCCTGGAGGATTTTGGGATTCGCTATGATGTCTGGTTCAGTGAAAAGACTTTGCATGAATCGGGAAAAGTAAAGGAAGTTATAGATTATCTCAGGGAAAAAGGCTATATATATGAGCATGAAGGGGCTTTGTGGTTTAAATCTACCCTTTTTGGTGATGAAAAAGATGAAGTAGTGATGCGTTCCAACGGTATTCCCACCTATTTTGCCGCTGATATAGCTTATCATAAAGACAAGTTTGAGCGCGGTTTTGATCGGGTTATCAATATCTGGGGCGCTGACCATCATGGCCATGTAGCCCGTATGAAAGGAGCCATGCAGGCTTTAGGGTATGATCCGGAAAGGCTTGACATACTTCTTATGCAGCTGGTGCGGCTTTACCGGGGCGGCAACCTGGTGAGGATGTCCAAAAGAACAGGTACCACGGTTACCCTGGATGAGCTTATTGAAGAAGTAGGGAAAGATGCGGCGCGCTTCTTTTTTGTAATGCGCAGCCCGGACAGCCATCTTGATTTTGACCTGGAACTGGCCAAAAAACAGAGCCAGGATAATCCGGTATATTATGTGCAGTATGCCCATGCCCGCATCTGCAGCATTTTCAGGCAGGCAGAGGCCTGGGGAATAAAAATGCCTTCTTTGGAAGAGATTGATGTAAAAAGGCTTAAGGAAGCGGAAGAGCTGGAACTCCTGCGCAAGATTGCTGATTTCCCGGAAGAGATAAATATTGCTGCCAGGAGTATGGCTCCCCATCGTATTGCCAGATATGCGCTGGATTTAGCTGCTCTTTTCCACAGTTTTTATAACAGCCACCGGGTGCTGGGGATTGAAGACAAAGGCCTGCAGGATGCCAGACTTTTGCTGATGGAAATAACCCGTATTACCATAAAAAATGCGCTGAATGTTTTGGGAGTCAGTGCTCCTGAACAAATGTAGGAGGTGCAGGTTATGGTTCAGAAGAAAAAGAGCGAAACTGACCTGGCAGTAGATATTTTGCTGGAAAGGATGGAACCGATGTATTATGCGGATTTGCTGCGGGAGATTGTAAACCGCATGGGCAGAAATGCAGATCCAGAAACGATGACTTCTATTTACAGCCGGCTTAATCTGGACCACCGCCTGGTTTATCAGGGGGAAGGGTACTGGTATGTTGATACTAACCGGGTGCGCAGGGAGGGGTAAGGTGTGCTGATAAAATGGCTGGGGCATGCTTCATTTGTTATTGAAACAGAGGGAAAAAAGATAATTACCGATCCTTTTGAGGAAAAGGTAGGCTATCCTCTGTATGAAGGGGAAGCTGATATTGCTACTGTAAGCCATGATCACTATGATCATAATGCCGTGCATCTCTTGAAAGGGAGCCCCCTGGTAGTTAAGGGAACCGGTGTTTTCCAGTTTGATGGAATAAAAATAACCGGGTATCCTTCCTACCATGATAAAAATGAAGGCAAAGACCGGGGAGAAAATACAGTATATAAAATATGTGCTGAAAACATAAATATCCTGCATCTGGGGGATCTGGGACATATACTGGAAGATAGAATGGTTAAAGAAATAGGAGAAGTCGATGTCCTTCTCATTCCAGTAGGGGGAGTCTATACTATAAATGCAGAAGAAGCTTTTGTGCTGGCCAGGAAAATCAACCCCCGTATAATTGTTCCGATGCATTTTGCTACTCCTGCTTTAACTTTTTCCCTGGCCCCGGTAGAAGAGTTTACCAGCAAATTTGCCTGTACGGTAAAAAAACCTTATCTGTCTTTAAGCAGGGAAGATTTACCCCCGGAGGAGAAAGTTATCGTTCTTGATTATGTAAATAGTTGATTTTCGAAAATAAAGAAGGTAAAATTCTAAAGGATTTGCACACAAGAAAGAGAGGGTCAAAAAAGTGACTAAATATATATTTATTACTGGAGGCGTGGTATCTTCACTGGGGAAGGGTATTACAGCTGCTTCGCTGGGAAGGCTTCTAAAGAGCCGTGGGCTTAAGGTTTATCTGCAGAAATTTGATCCTTATATAAATGTAGACCCGGGGACCATGAGCCCTTACCAGCATGGGGAAGTGTATGTTACTGATGATGGGGCCGAAACAGACCTGGATGTAGGGCATTATGAACGCTTTGTCGATGAAAACCTTACCCAGCATGCCAACTGTACTACCGGACGCATATACCAGGCAGTTTTAGATAAAGAACGCCGGGGAGATTATCTGGGGCAAACGGTACAGGTAATACCTCACATAACCAATGAAATAAAGGAAAGGATAACCCTTATCGAACAGCAGTCTAATCCGGATATTGTCATAACTGAGATAGGAGGCACTGTAGGGGATATAGAATCCCTGCCTTTTCTGGAGGCCATAAGGCAGCTTAAGGTAGATTTGGGGAGAGAAAGGGTCTTATATATTCATGTAACCCTGGTTCCTTATATAAAGGCAGCTGGAGAGCTGAAGACCAAACCTACCCAGCACAGCGTAAAAGAGCTGCGGAGTATTGGAATACAGCCAGATATACTGGTATGCCGTACTGAGAAGGATTTGTCAGAAGATCTTAAGGCCAAGCTGGCTCTCTTCTGCGATGTAGATAGAGAAGCTGTAATACAGCTAAAAGATGCTTCTTCCATTTATGAAGTTCCGCTTATGCTGGCCGAGGAAGGGCTTGATGAACAGGTAATCAAAAGGCTTAATTTGAAGTGCGGAAAAGCGGAACTGGATGAATGGAAGGAAATGGTACAAAGGATACATCATCTGGATCGCAAGGTGCGTATAGGCCTGGTGGGCAAATATGTTGAACTGCCTGATGCCTATATAAGTATAGTGGAATCACTGAAACACGCTGGTTTTTGTTATAATGCTGAAGTAGAGATAAAATGGATCTATGCGGAGAAAGTAGAAAAGGAATCTCCTGAAAAGTTCCTTAATGATGTAGATGGGATTTTAGTACCGGGTGGATTTGGAGAAAGGGGAATTGAGGGCAAGATAGCAACTGCCAGGTATGCCAGAGAAAATAACATACCTTATCTGGGCATATGCCTGGGCATGCAGTGTGCGGTTATTGAATTTGCCCGCAATGTATGTTCTCTTAAAGGGGCTAACAGTTCGGAATTTGACATTAATACCCCGCATCCGGTTGTACACCTCATGCCTGATCAGGAAAACATTGAGCAAAAAGGTGGAACTATGCGGCTGGGGGCTTATCCCTGCCATATAAAAGAAGGGACCAAAACCTATGCCGCCTACAAAACAGGGGTTATAAGCGAAAGGCACCGGCACCGCTATGAATTTAACAATGCTTATCGGGATATCATGGAGGAGAAAGGGATGATAATTGCCGGGCTTTCCCCCGATGAGAGACTGGTCGAGATAATAGAGCTAAAAGATCATCCCTGGTTTGTGGCCTGTCAGTTCCATCCCGAATATAAATCAAGGCCCAACCGGCCTCATCCCTTATTTTTGGGGCTTATAAAAAGTTCTCTTGATTATGGGAAAAACAAAAAGCAGGCTTAGAAGGCCTGCTTTTTGCAGCTTTAGAAAGGAATGCGGTTGGTGCGCGACCAGATTTTCATTTCCTTGGCTGCTTTTACCAGGTCATCCCGGAAATCCGGGTGGGCTATATTGATTAACGCCTCGGCACGGCCCCATATGGATAGCCCTTTTAGGTTAGCTTTACCATATTCAGTTACTACGTAATGCACAATAGTGCGAGGAACAGTCACTACCGCTCCTGGAGTAAGCATGGGCTTAATACGGGAATGCAAATTGCCTTCTTTGTCTTTATAGGTAGAGGTAAAGGCCAGGAAACTCTTGCCGTTTTTGGAGTGGAAAGCTCCGATTACGAAATCGAGCTGCCCGCCGGTGCCTGATATCTGGCGCAGGCCGAATGTTTCGGAGCATACCTGGGATAAAAGGTCGATTTCCAGTATGTTGTTTATAGAGATGAAATTGTCATGCATAGCTATCCGTTCCGGGGCATTGGTATAATAAACGGTGCAGGATGCGGTAAGCGGGTTGTCATCCAGAAAGTCATAGGTTTCCTGGGTACCCAGGCAGAACGAATAGGTGGATTTGTTTATGTCATATGCTTTTTTGGCGTTGGTTATTTTGCCTTTTTCGTACATTTTGACGAAAGCATCGCAGAACATCTCACTCTGGATGCCCAGGTCTTTTAAGTCAGATTCTGCAATCATGGTACCTATAAGGTTGGGCATGGCCCCTATTCCAAGCTGCAGGCAGGCCCCGTCAGGGATTTCTTCCACGATTAGTTCAGCAATGCGTCGCTCCGCCGGGCTGGGTTCCGGGGCAGGCGGTATGGTAAAGATGGGAGAATTGGAGCCTTCTATGATATAGTCAACTTCGCTTATATGGATATATTCGTCATTGCCTCCCAGGCACCGGGGCAGGTTTTCATTTACTTCCACAATGGCTATTTTAGCGTTTAGGGCTAAACCTCTGCTGTGAGAATTTGCAAGGCCGAAGTTAAAGCACCCGTGCTTATCCATAGGGGTAACCTGGGCCACCCATACATCAGGCCATAGATGAGAGAAATTGGGATCATAGGCTATCATAGTAGCTTCATGATAGTTGAATGGATTGTGGGTAACCAGGCCAAAATCGCCGGCTTTGCGATCCAGGGCTGTGAAGTACCAGCTGAAATACTGAAAGGTTTTCTGTTCCGGGTCGTTTTTGATAACCTCGGGCACAGGAAGCACGGTGCCGGTACCTCTTATAGCTACATTTTGCAGGTCAGTTCCTGCCCGTTTGGCCAGAGCTATGTCAAAGTCTATCGGTTTGGTAGCGAACATGCCGTAGTCGATGATGGAGTTTGATTTTACCAGCCGGGCAGCTTCTTCAGCGGTTATAAGCTTGCGCTTATATTCCTCTAAATAAGTTTTCAAGCGGATCCCCCCTAAAACATGGATTGTCAATACAGAGTGTAATAATAAATATTCACCAGAGAAGATTTTTTTGAAATATTGTGATAAATATTATAGATAGAAATATTCGCAAAAAAATTTTAATATCCTGCTTATCTGGTGGTACTTTAATAAAAGTATTTAAAAGGTTATATTGTGGTAAAATGATAGTGGTTTTAAATATAAATTTTTCTCCATGGTTTCCCATAAACTAAAAATAGTAAAAAGGAGCAGAACATGTATACAACAAGGGTAATTAACATAAGAGAAAAGGCAGATTTTAACAGATTTGTTGAAAATCATCCCAAGGGTCACTTTTTGCAGCTTTGGGAATGGGGACAGGTAAAGAAGGGTATGGGATGGGACATGCTTCCCCTGGTTCTGGAAGATGATGGAGAAATAAAGGCTTCCCTTTTGATACTGAAGAGAAAACTTCCTCTGCCGGGAATAAATAGATGTATTTTTTATGCCCCCCGCGGACCGGTTGTTGACATTCATGATGAGAGGCTAAATCGGCTTTTGTTTGAGGGGGCAAAGAGGCTGGCCAGGGAACATAAGGCAATTTTTTTGAAAATTGACCCGGATGTGCCTAAAGATGATGCTGTTTTTGCCGATATTTTGAAAAAGAATGGCTTCAGGAAAAATGAAACCGGTATGGATTTTGAAGGTGTACAGCCTAATTTTGTCATGCGCCTTGATATAACCCCGGATGAAGAGACTTTGCTGGCCAATATGCATTCCAAATGGAGATATAATATAAGGCTGGCTGAGCGCAAAGGGGTTAAAATAAAAATGGGGGAAAATAAGGAAGACTTAAAGGTGTTTTATGAAATCCTCAAGGAAACTGCCATAAGGGATAAATTTTTAATCCGGGGCTATGAGTATTTCGAATGGATCTGGGACTACATGGTGCAGGCTGGTTATGCCAGGCTTTTTATGGCAGAATATGAAAATGAGGTTATTGCTGCTGCTTTGGCTATGAAAGCAGGAAATAAGGTGTGGTATCTTTACGGGGCTTCCAGCAACAAGCACCGCAATGTAATGCCCAATTACCTTTTGCAGTGGAGCATGATAAAATGGGCCAGGGAGATAGGCTGTACTCTTTATGATTTTAGAGGAGTTTCAGGCGATCTGGATGAAAAAAATCCCTTATACGGGCTATATCGCTTTAAGAAAGGCTTTGGAGCCCAGCTTACGGAGTTTATAGGAGAATGGGACCAGGTCTATGATTCCTTTTTTTACTGGTTGTGGACGAAAGCTTTGCCTATCTATCTCAGCCTTGCACGCGATATGGTAAGAAAACTCAGGAATAAGGAGGCATAAGAAAGTGGCCTCTTATGACAAGTGGATTGAAATTGACCTGGATGCAGTAAAACATAACTTACAGGCGGTAAAGGAAAAGCTGGGTGAAGAGGTAAGGCTTATCGCGGTAGTAAAAGCGGACGCTTATGGGCATGGAGCGCCGGCGGTAGCCCAGTTTTTATACGGGAATGGAGTAGACTTTTTTGCGGTAAGCTATCTTAATGAAGCCTTGCGGCTTAGAAAAGCCGGGATAAGAGGAAGCATCCTGCTTTTTTGTCCGCTTATATGCCTGGAAGATATGATGGAAGCCCTGGAAAACAACCTGGTAGTAAGCATAACCTCTCCTTATGAAGCCTTACTTGTTAAAGAAGCAGCTAGCCGGCTTAACAGGATGGCGCGGGTACACCTGAAGATCGAGACAGGACTGGGAAGGTTTGGCCTTAATGAAGATGAGGCAGTGGAAGTTTGCCGTTCTTTGAGGGAAAATCCCGGCATATATATAGAAGGCGTATATACCCATATGGCTCATGCCCTCAATAAAAAATATACGGAAAAGCAGTTTAAACATTTTCAAAAAATAGTTTCCGGACTGGAAAAAGAAGGTTTTAATATACCTTTGAAACATTGTGCAAACAGTGCCGTGTTCCTGCTTTATCCTCATATGCATTTGAATGCGGTGCGCATAGGAACCCTCCTCTCCGGGCAATATCCCCTGGGGAACTTTAAGGCAGGCTTTTCTCTCAAAGACCCTTATAGATTTAAGGCGCGGGTTATATCAGTAAGAACCAGGGAAAAAGGGAGCTACCTGGGGTATTTTAGGACTTATCGACTAAAGAGGGAAAGCAAGATAGCAGTTATCCCGGTAGGATTTGTTGATGGGCTGGCTCTGGAAATAGCCAATCCGCCTTTAAACTGGCTTGATTTTTTAAAGATTCAGGTGAAGCGATTTTTAGCGTACCTTAATGTAAAAGGTTTTAATCTGCAGGTGAAAATAAAAGGCAGGCTGTATCCGGTGCGGGGCAAGGTTTTTATGCAGATGGCCCTGGTGGAGCTGCCGCCTGATGCTGACATTAAAGTGGGGGATGAAGTTGAGGTGCCGGTACGCAAAACCCTGGCTAGGCCTGATGTCCCGCGGCTTTATACAAGTGAGGGGGAAGCAGGAAAGCTGGATTTTGAAAATAAGATCACTTATCTGGTTGAGGAGGGTTAAATAGTGAAGAAGAAGCTGGTAGTAGCGTTTATGGTGGTTTTTATTCTGGCAGTAGGGGGGCTGGCCTTAAAAAACAGCAGCTCGGCGGAAAAAAGCTTTTCTTCCGGGGAAGTGATTGGGGTTATTAATATTGATGGGCCGATTACCGGGAGTTCTACTACTGGCATTATGGAAGCCAGCGGGGTAAGCGCCCTGGATATAATGGAAAAAATAAAGACTGCCCGGGAAAGGCCGGATGTCAAAGCGGTGGTTTTGCGGATCAACAGCCCCGGTGGAACTGCAGCTGCTTCCCAGGAAATCGCTGAAGAACTGGACAAGCTGAGGAAGGAAGGAAAACCGGTGGTTACTTCCATGGGTGATATGTGTGCATCCGGAGGATACTGGCTGGCCTGCAGCACGGATTATATCATGGCCAATGGAGGGACTTTAACGGGAAGCATAGGGGTTATAATGGAGATTGCCAATCTTAAGGAATTGTACGACAAGCTGGGTATAGAAATGGAAACCATAAAAAGCGGGGAACATAAAGATATAGGTTCCTCCTCCCGGCCGCTTACGGAAGAGGAAAGAAGACTCCTGCAAGCATTGATAGATGATTCTTATGAACAGTTTTTAGACCAGGTAAAGAAGGGAAGGAAAGGGAAAATTAGAGAAGAAGAACTTTTGAGGATTGCGGATGGACGTATATTTTCGGGAAGACAGGCGTTAAAATTAGGCCTGGTAGATGGTTTGGGCAATTATTATGATGCTATAAGGCAGGCAGAAAAAATGGCCGGCATCAAAGAGGGAACCGGCAAGGTGGAGGTTCTAAACCAGCCTGATTTCTGGAGCCGCCTGGGGTTAAGCAGGGTTAAGGCAGGGAATATACTTTTTAGAGATAAATGGATAGAAATGAGATAAATTAACAGGGGAGGAGAAATTTTGAGCCTTACGGAAGTTATATATGGGATTTTGTTTCAGCCGGTTAATACCTTTCGTTATTTAAAAGAAGCCAAACCTTTAGGCCTAAGCCTTGTTATATTTGCATTAGTCATGGTATTGGGGCTTATAATAGGGCAGGGGGAAGCTTCCCTCAATGCGGAAATGACTGATCTGGGGCTGCCTGCCAGCATAACCTGGATGATAAATATAATAGCTGCCGTGTTTGCTTTTGTTATGCTTTTTGTAATGGCTGGCTTTTACGGTCTTATAGCTGAAATCGTATATGATAAAAATAATGCCAAGGGGCTTTTAGTATGTATGGCTTTATCTTTTCTGCCTGCTCTATTGGGTTCTGCTTTCAGCTATGTTTTTGTCCTGGCCAGCATTAAGTGGCTGGGAACCCTTTTTAGTTTGGCTGCCGGGATATGGGTTATAGTACTGCAGGTTTTGGCTCTGCGCGAGGCTCTGGAATTGACTACTTCCGGGGCTATTATAGTATATCTTATTCCCCTTTTGCTCATGATCCTCCTTCTGGTTTTATTAGCTGGAATAATAGGTGCAGCTGGTTACAGCACTTTCACATCCTCCTGGCTTTTGTTGCCGTTTTTGTCGAGTTATCAGGTAATTTTGTCCTAAAAATGAGCAGGATAAATATTTTTTAAAGAGAAGTATTTGTCAGATATGGGGGCAGGAGGATAAAAAGAATGACGTGGCGTATTCTGGTAGCTGATGATCAAAAGGGGATAAGGAAGCTTTTGGGGGAACTTTTTAAACGAGATGGCTGGGAAGTTATACTGGCAGAGGATGGAGAAGAAGCAGTGGACAGGGCGAATGAGTTTAACCCTGATGTGGTGATAATGGATATGAAAATGCCCAATATGAACGGCCTGGAAGCTGCAGCCAGGATATTGACGAATTGTAAAGATATAAATATTATTATGATGACTGCCTATGGGGAAACCCGGGTGGCGGAAGAAGCCCTTAAAATCGGTATAAAGACATGTATAACCAAGCCTTTTGATATATTTGAGCTGTTGTCCCTGGTTAATAAAACAGCAGGGAAAAAGAGTAATTATGGACAAAAAATTGGTTAAGAGGTGATAGTAATGCCTTTGGTAGCGGTAAGTGAGCTTTTATGGAAAGCAGAAGAAGGAGGTTATGCAGTAGGGGCATTTAATGCCAATAACATGGAAATAGTGCAGGCCATTGTAAAGGCAGCTGAACTGGAGAATGCACCGGTAATCATGCAGGCCAGCCAGGGAGCCTTGAGCTATGCCGGCCTTCGCTATATTACAGAAATGGTAAAAATAGCTGCGGAATCTACTCATGTACCGGTAGCTCTTCATCTGGATCACGGCACCGATTTTGCCCAGGTGGTCAGGTGTATAAGAAGCGGTTTTACCTCTGTCATGTATGACGGTTCTAAACTTCCCCTGGAAGAAAATATTGCCATGACCAAAAAGGTTATAGAGATCGCAAAGCCTATAGGTGTATCAGTAGAGGCTGAACTGGGGAAAATAGGCGGTACCGAGGATCATATACATGTAAGCGAAAAGGAAGCTATGTATACGGATCCTGATGAGGCTAAATATTTCGTGGAACAGACCGGGGTGGAAAGCCTGGCTATAGCTATAGGGACAGCACACGGCCAGTATAAAGGGGAACCCAAGCTGGATTTTGAAAGATTAGCCAGGATAAAAGAACTTACCAAAATTCCTATCGTTTTACACGGTTCCTCCGGCGTTCCGGATGAACAGATAAGGAAGGCTATCGAACTGGGGGTACGCAAGGTTAATATTGATACCAATATAAGAGAAGCTTTTGTAGGGGCTATGCGCAGGGTAATAGCTGAAAAGCCTGATGAGATCGACCCGCGCAAGATACTGGGACCGGCCAGGGAGGCAACAGTAGAAATTATACGGGAAAAGATAAGGCTTTTCGGCAGTGCAGGAAAAGCTTAAGAAATAGCAGAGAGAGGAGTTGTTTTTATGGGGGGATCAAAAGGATCTCCCCATAAAAATAGGTGCCGTGAAAGCCTTTTTAATATGAAAGGAGGTTCTTTTAAGTTTTGCGCATTTTTATAGATTCTGCTAATATAGAAGAGATAAGGGAGATAAATGATCTGGGGTTTTTGGCCGGGGTTACCACCAATCCTACCCTTATTGCCCGGGAAAAAAAGGACTACCGCGAGGTTATAGGACAGATTTGCCAGATAGTATCAGGGCCGGTGAGTGCCGAAGTAATAAGCACCGACTTCACTTCTATGCTTAAAGAAGCCGAGGAGTTAGCCTCCATTCACCCTCATGTGGTCATAAAGATTCCCCTTAATGAGGTTGGGCTCAAGGTTATAAAGGTATTAAAAGAAAAAGGGATTAAAACTAATGCCACCCTGGTTTTTTCAGCCAACCAGGCTTTGCTGGCAGCCAGGGCGGGAGCCAGTTATGTAAGCCCTTTCATAGGGCGTATTGATGACATAAGCCATGATGGACTGATTCTTTTAAGGGATATAATGGATATCTTTGATAAATATATTTTAGAAACGGAAGTCATTGCAGCCAGCATAAGACATCCAATCCATGTGCTGGAAGCTGCCAGGATAGGGGTGCATATCGCTACCATTCCTTATAAGGTGATTAAACAGATGATAGCTCATCCGCTTACTGATGCGGGGATAGCCAAATTTCTTGCTGATTACAAGGCTGCTTTTTAGTCCAGATTAGAATTGGAGGGTTTGAATTTGGAACGTGAACTGGCACTTGAATTTGCGCGTGTTACCGAAGCGGCAGCTCTGGCGGCTGCCTGCTGGGTAGGAAAAGGTGATAAAGAGGCGGCTGATGATGCAGCAGTTACCGCTATGCGGGTTATGTTTGACACCGTTTCGGTAGACGGCATAGTAGTTATAGGGGAAGGCGAAATGGATGAGGCTCCTATGCTTTATATCGGTGAAAGGGTGGGGACAGGAGTTCCGCCCGAAGTAGATATAGCTGTTGATCCCCTGGAAGGAACTAATATAGTAGCCAAAGGGCTTAATGGCGCTATTTCAGTTCTGGCGGTTGCTCCCCGGGGAGCGCTTCTGCATGCTCCTGATATGTATATGGATAAAATTGCAGTAGGCCCTGAGTGCAAGGGCAGGGTGCATCTGGATGCCAGTGTAAAGGAAAATATAAAGGAAGTGGCTAAAGCGCAGGGGAAGCTGATAAGTGAGGTTACGGCAGTAATCCTGGATCGGCCCAGACATGCTCAAATTATAGAAGAGGTAAGGAGAGTGGGGGCCAGGATAAAACTTATAAGTGATGGCGATGTTTCTCCTGGTGTTGCTACTGCCTATCGTGATTCAGGGGTAGATATCCTGCTTGGAATAGGAGGGGCTCCGGAAGGAGTCATAACTGCAGCCGCTTTAAAATGTATGGGAGGAGATTTTCAGGCCCGCTTATGTCCGGAAGATGAAGAAGAGATTAAACGCTGCCATGAGATGGGGATAACTGATGTAAAAAAAATATTTACCCTTGATGAACTGGTAAAATCTGAGGATGTTATTTTTGCTGCTACCGGGATAACTGACTCTTTCCTGCTCAAAGGGGTAAGGTATTATAAAAGAAGGGCAGTTACCCAAACTATTGTTATGCGCAGCACCTCAGGAACCATAAGGATAATTGAGGCCGACCATTGTTTGGATAAAAAGCCGCTTTTCAAAGATAACCGGATTAAATTGATGATGGATTGGTAAATAATTTTTAAAAAGGGGAAACTTTAAATTTCCCCTTTTTACCAAGGAAGGAGGGCTAAATTGAATATAGCAGATCTGGAAAAAAAGACGGTGGCTGAGCTTTACCAGCTGGCTAAAGAACATAATATACCAGGTTATTATAAACTGCGCAAGAAAGAACTGGTAATGGAACTTACCAAGATACTCACCCAATCCGATGAGGTGCTGCAGGCTCAGGGGATACTGGAGATAATGCCGGATGGATACGGATTTTTAAGGCCTTTTCACTACCTCCCCAGCCAGGAAGATATATATGTATCCCCTTCGCAGATCCGCAAATTTGAACTTAAAACCGGGGATTTGGTGTTTGGGCATGTGCGTTCTCCCAAGGAAAACGAACGGTTTTTTGCCCTGCTCAAGGTAGAGGCTATAAATGGATTCCCGCCAGAAGAGGCAGTAAAAAGGATACATTTTGATGAGCTCACTCCTCTTTACCCTACGGAAAAGATTGTCCTGGAAACAGATTCCAATGAAGTTTCTACCCGGGTTATTGACCTTTTTGCCCCCATAGGCAAAGGACAGAGAGGGCTTATTGTGGCTCCTCCCAAGGCAGGCAAGACTATTCTTCTGCAAAAGATTGCCCAGGGGATAACCAAAAACCATCCCGAGATAAAGCTTATCATCCTGCTGGTAGATGAAAGGCCGGAAGAAGTTACAGATATGGAGAGGAATACCCAGGCGGAAGTAGTAGCTTCTACATTTGATGAGCCTCCGGAAAACCATGTAAAAGTTACGGATATGGTTCTGGAAAGGGCCAAAAGATTGGTTGAACACAAAAAAGATGTGGTAATACTTATGGATAGCCTTACGCGTTTGGCCAGGGCCTATAACCTGGTGGTACCTCCCAGCGGACGCACCCTTTCCGGTGGCATAGACCCTGCTTCCCTTGATAAACCTAAGAGATTTTTTGGAGCTGCCCGCAATATAGAAGAAGGGGGAAGCCTTACCATTATCGCGACTGCTTTGGTAGAAACCGGCTCCCGCATGGATGAGGTTATTTTTGAAGAATTTAAAGGCCGCGGTAATATGGAGCTGGTGCTGGACAGAAAACTTGCGGAAAGACGCATTTTTCCGGCCATTGACATCAAGAGATCCGGTACCCGTAAGGAAGAACTGCTTTTAACCCCTGAAGAGCTGGAGCTTACCTGGAATCTGCGCAATGCCTTCAATGAGCACACGCCGGCAGAGAGCATGCAGATAATAAGGGATACCATGCTGAAAACGGCTTCCAATGCGGACCTTTTACGAGCTGCACCTATAGTTTTTGGCAAACGCGACCTGTCTAAAAACTCCTGAAGATTTGATGCGAATAAAAACCTCATTTCCGGGCAAGAATAGATAAAAGAGGTTACTTATGCCTTTAAGGAAATGAGGAGGAATAAAGTGAAGTCAAAAACGATATCTTCACTGCTTTTGGGCGCTTTTTTATGTCTTTTAGCCCAGGTACCTGCTTTGGGGGCTATGTATGAAGACAGTTTTATACCGGCCTGTAAGGCAGGAAGTATTCTTACCGACCGGGGTATAAAATATTATAAAATAAAAGCAGGCGATACTTTATGGGATATAGCAGCGAGAAATGGCGTAGATGTAAAGATGCTCATGGCTATAAACAATTTGGATGATGACAGCATTCTGGCTGTGGGACAGGTAATTTCCATTCCGTATGCGAATGCCCGGGTGCATATTATAAAGCCGGGCGAGACTATGTGGGATATAGCCATGCGCTATGATATAAGTGTAGATGCCCTTATCAAGGCTAATCCGGATAAAAGGCCGCACCTGCTTAAGATAGGGGATGCCCTGAAGATACCTGATGACAGCCTGGGGGCAAGCAGGGTTTTAAAAGAACAGCCGTCGCGCTCATTGATTGCAAGCGGTTTATCTTATGCCTGGCCCCTTGTAGGTACCATAACTTCATCTTATGGATGGCGACAGAGCGGATTCCATCACGGTTTGGACATTGCAGGCGATAAAGGGGATCCTATTCGGGCTGCTTATCCTGGAGTCGTAGTTTTTAGTGGATATAAGCCTGTATATGGAAAAATGGTCATAATAAAACATGCTGATGGACGGGAAACGGTATATGCGCATGCTGATAGCCTGAGAGTCAGGGAAGGGCAGAAGGTTAAAAAAGGGCAGATTATAGCTACGGTAGGGACAACTGGAAGGACTACCGGACCTCATGTACATTTTGAGGTAAGGGAAGACGGAAAAACGCTTAATCCCTTAAAGTTTCTGCGCCATTAAGAAAAATCTTTACAAAGCCGCCTTTTTGACAGGGCGGTTTTTTGGTTTCTGGAGTTTTATAGGTAAATATATTGGTTTTTTTAGCGATATCATCTTGTCATATAAGGAATAATTCCATATAATGTAAGGCGAATCTGTAAAAGGAGAAAACCTTAATGAGCGACATAGCAAACCTCCACGACAGATACTTCAAAGAATACCTGGAAAACCCCGGGATAGCGGAAAAATTCCTTAATGAAATCCTTCCCGAGAGGATAAAAAACATAGCTGACCTGAAAACCCTTACCTTCCAGAAAGAAAGCTTCATAAGCCAGGAACTGAAAGAAGCCTATTCCGACCTCCTTTTCAAAGGCAGGTTAAAGAGCGGTAGGGATATATACATATACTTCCTGATAGAACACAAAAGCTACCTGTATGAACTGACCCCCTTTCAGCTCTTAAAATACATGGTAAACATCTGGGAGAGGGAGATAAACAAAGAGAAAAAGAAAAAACTGACCCCCATCATCCCGGTAGTCTTCTACCACGGGGAAGAGAAGTGGAGGTCCTCTTGCGAATTCACAGAGCTTATAGAAGGGGAAAGGGAAAAAGGGGAGCTAGAAGAATACCTTCCCCGCTTCAGGCATATATTATATGAGCTGGGGGAAAAAGAAGCAGTAGAAAAAGCGGGGGACGCTGTCATAAGGGTATTCTTGAGGAGCCTGTTTTTAAAAAAGGTAAAAGGGGAAGAAGAGGTAAAGATTTTGTTGAGGGAGACCTTAAAAGAGGTAAGGGAGATAGGAGGAGAGTACGGCTATTTATTAAAGAGCGTTATTTTGTATATAATAAAGACAGCAGAGAAGCTGGAAAAAGAAGTGCTGTTTGACTATGTGGAAGAGCTGATCCCGGAGAGGAGGGGTGAGATAATGACGATAGCTGAGCAGCTTATAAAGGAAGGCATGGAGAAGGGTATAGAAAAAGGTCGTGAAGAGACCTTAAAGAAGACAGCGATTACAGCTTTAAAAGAAGGTCTGGATATAAAGACCATAGCTAAAATAACCGGTTTGTCCCAGGAAAAGATAGAGAAACTAAAAAAAGAATTAACCTGATAAAATAGAACAAATTATTGCAGGGGGAATAACCTTCCTGCTTTTTTATTTTTTAAGGGAATTATCTAGTTTTTAGAGAAGATTTTTTATAAGGGCTGGTTTTTATATACTGAAATTAAAAACTTTAGTTTAGCGGGGAAAAATAGGATAAATAAAAATTATTGCTGCTAAAAGGGGAAAAAGATTTGTATGAATCGGGGAATTCACCAGTAAACGACAAGCTGTATCAAGGAAAATAAAATACGAGCTTAAATTAGTGTAAGATAAATCCTTCCGCTAACCGGCGAAACCGCAAGGACAAATAAAAATTGCGGATGACAGAGGAATTCTCTTATTTAAGCAGTAATTTTATAATTAAAGAAAAAATTAAAAAGATGGAGAGTGATAAAAATGCTGGCAGGAAAATTTAGAAAATTAGGCATATTTGGTTTGTTATCATTATTTTTATTAAATATTTTAGGTAGCACCCTATTTAAGACAGAAACAGCCTGCGCTGACGATGTAGTTGTGACTCCGTCCAAGATGATAGTTTTCAAATTAAAAGACTATGGATATTATGTGCAGGATTTAAATACCAATCAGGTGACGCGGGTAGTAATGGATGTACCTCCCATGATATATAACAATCGTACTTTTGTGCCGGTAAGGTTTTTAGCAAATGCATTAGGGGCAGCAGATGAGAATATAAAGTGGGATGAAAAGAACAGGATAGCAACTATACAGGGGAGGAACAGGATTGAATTAAAGATAGGGAGCAAAATAATGAAGAAGAATGGGTCGAATGTGCAGATGGATGTATCGCCGAGAATAGAGTCGGGAAGGACGATGCTTCCGGCGAGGTATGTGGCAGAGGGATTAGGATATAAGGTAGACTGGGATGGGGGGAAAGGATATGTAATAATTTATCCTGAAGGGATGAGCCGTCCCAGTTTAACTGAAATAAACAAGGCAGCAGACATACCGTTAATAGATTTGAGCAGTGGATTGACGGATGAAGCTATAAGGGCAATACAGATCCAGCTGGAGCGGCGGTTCGAGGGTTCTGAGTATCACAGAAAGTATTTTGTAAAGTGGGGGAGTTTTGAGGTAATAGATGAAAACGGGAATCCTAGAAATATGTTTATTCAGTGTTCCAAGCTTGTAAGGAAGGATTTTCCCAATGCCATGATTTCACCGATGCTGACCACACAATATGGGAGGCTTGAGGACGGCGGCATAAAAGAAACGGAATGGTTTTTTGTTGTGCCGACCTCTACGCCAGGAAAGTATAAGCTGGGTGAGGTAGCAAACTTTGGGTTGACCCCTGATATTAATTTGAAGAAGAATGTTTATTTTGTAGAGTATCAATTGGCGTACTATATAATCAATGGGAAAATTTACCATATAAATGAGGTTGAGAAATAGTGGTTTAGTATAGTATTAACCTGCAGTTTATAAGGAGGGGCAGCATGGGGAGAATAAGGGTTTTTGCCGCAGGGGCGGCAGTATTATGTATATTATTGGGTTTGTTTTTGTCTCTGGCAGGGGCTGCCGATGATTATTCCAACTGGACGCCGTTGAGTAAAGAATTAAAGGAAATATTACAGGGGAAAACTATAGAATTTAAAAATGTGCAATTAAAGCCTTCTAGTATCGTCCAGGGGGATGATTTAAAGGTTATGAAAGATGAAAAAGGAGAAGATCCTATTTATATAGTACCTTCGGAGGATAAGGTATATTTATAGTTATTGTATTGTATCCTTTATGATTTCGGTATTAACTTGGATTAGATGTGCCGCACATGCTCTTTTGTTTTTCAAAGCTGAAGGCGTTAAAAAACTTGCGCCGCCTTTTTGACAGGGCGGTTTTTTGGTTTCTGGACTTTGATTTTATATTGTTCTATTATTATAAAGAAAGTCATAAAGAATGAGGGTAGGAGTTTATGTATCTTACACTGTATGCCAACTGCAGGGGAGAAGTTTTGGAATATCCTGATATGATTATGCTGGGGCGCAGCGGAAATACCTGGCTGCTTCCTGAAGATACAGAGATGATACCGCTTCCTAAAGGAGCTTCCCTGGTAGCCCTCCCTTCCTGTCTGCCAGTGGGGTTAAATGATAGGGAAGAGGTTTTTGCCCGGGAGAAAGATGAGGAGGGAAGAGAAGTTACTGCCGTAGCGGCCCTCCTGCCGCAGGGCTTTACCCGTACTTTATTGCCGGCTTTTGTAAAAAAGGATAAAGGTGTAAATCTTCCTCTGCTGGGTTATGCAGCAGTAGGCTTAAAAGACGACAGGATATATGTGGCGGCTGTGAAAACAGATGAGTACAGGAAATGGCACCCAGCCTACTATAATACGGAAGGCCTGGGAGCCAGAATAAATAAAATGCTAAAAAAATATCCCGATAACCGCATATTAAGGCAGCTGGCCCGCTGTTCGCTGGAATACAGCTGTTTTACCGCTCAGAACATTTTTTATCAGCGCTGGGAAGGCGGAATTCCTACTATGCCAGCCTGCAACGCGGGGTGCCTTGGTTGTATTTCGGAAGCTCATGCCGGGGTTAAATCACCCCAGAACCGGATTATGTTTAGACCTTCTGCGGCAGAAATAAGCCAGATAGGGATAGAGCATCTTGCCAATGCCCGGGAGGGGATAATAAGCTTTGGACAGGGATGTGAGGGGGAACCTTCTCTGAATGCAAAAGTGCTGGCAGAGGCAGTACGGATTATCAGAGAGCATACGGACAGGGGAACGATAAATATTAATACCAATGCTGGATATACAGAGGGGATAAAGATGCTTGCTGATGCCGGGCTTGATGCTATGCGGGTTACCATATTTTCCTGTATAGCCGATAATTATAACCGCTATCACTGCCCCCGGGGCTACAGCCTGGAAGATGTAAAAAAATCGATAAGGTATGCAGTGGATAAAGGGGTAAAAGTGTCTTTAAACCTGCTGGCCTTTCCGGGGATAACGGATAGGGAAGAGGAGATGGAAGCGCTGCTGCATTTCATAGAAGAAAACGGCATTTATATGGTGCAAATGCGCAATTTGAATATTGACCCTGATTATATAATGGGTTATTTCCCGTCTAATGACCACGGTATAGGTATGGCAGGCTTTATAAGCACTATCAGGCAGGAACTTCCACATGTAAAAGTAGGTTCCTATACCCATCCTGTCAGATAGCCTTAAGGAGAGGAGAGGTTTTTTTGGATAAGAAGGGCCCTTATATGATTAAAGATATAAAGAAAATGGGACAGGGGGTTCAGGTCTGGGGGAAATTTTTGATTACCGAAAAAAACAGCCGTAAAACTAAAGATGGAAGGGAAGTTATAAATCTTAAAATAAGCGATGCTTCCGGGGAAATTGATGTTGTTGTATGGGACAACTGCCAGATAGGTGGCAGTATTGAAACGGGAAAGGTAGTAGGAATACTGGGAGATACCGGAAGCTATAACAATCGTATTCAGCTTACGGCAAAAAAATTAAAAGTGCTTAATGAGGATCCCGCTCCTTATCTTAGGACTCCGTCAGTAAGCATAGATAACCTGAAAGACAGGTTTGATAATATAGTCGGCATGGTGAAAGACATCTATTTGAAAGAACTGCTGGCGCTTATTTTTACTGAAGAGGTGCGGGAAAAATTTTTTAAGTCTCCCGCAGCCCGTAAAATACATCATAATTATGCGGGCGGGCTTTTGGAACATACCGTAAGGGTAGCGGAACTTTGCATAGAGGCTGGCCGTATTTATCCCCAGTTAAATCTGGATTTGCTTATAACCGGAGCCCTTCTGCATGATATAGGCAAAATGAAAGAATATGAGATAAAGATAGTACCTGAATATACGGTTAGCGGAAGGCTGATAGGCCACATAGTATTGGGCCATGAGATGGTAGAGGAAGCTTTAAAGGAACTTGCGGAGAGAAGGCCGGATATGCCGGAAGAATTGAAGGGTATGGTCAAGCACATGATCTTAAGCCACCATGGGAATTTGGAATATGGTTCCCCTGTCAAGCCGCTCTTCCCGGAAGCTATGCTTTTGCACATGATGGATAATCTGGATGCCAAGATGTATGTTTTTATAAACAAAATCGATGAAGAAGAAGAGGGGGAAGGGTTTTTCACCAGCTATGACCCGTTTTTTGAACAGTATTTTTTCAAATACCGGTATTAGGGTTTATATTTTTCAGGCATCTTGTTTTTTGTTTTTTTTCCTGCTATAATAGTCTTTGCAGTTTGCCCGGGAGGCTATTTTTGTGTGATTTTGATTTTATTGTCTAAATAGAGTATTATCCTCATTTAAAGAGAGGTGAGAAAGATGAAGGCAGGTATTCATCCGGAATACCATCGGACTACTATCAGATGTGCATGTGGCAATGAAGTAGAAGTAGGTTCCACCAAAAAAGATATCCGTGTAGAGCTTTGTTCTAAGTGTCATCCTTTCTATACCGGCAGTAAAACCAGAGTGGTTGATACTACAGGAAGGGTAGACAAGTTCCGCAAAAAGTATGGTTTATAAATTATAGCAGAGAGCCTTCTCTGCTATTTTTCTTAAATGGGGGTTATAAGGAGCTTTTTGAAGCTTCTTAATTTTTTAATCATGAAAATTGGTGGTATTTATGAAAAAAGATGTAAAGTATGGCGGTATGGCAGTGATTGAAGGGGTCATGATGCGCGGGCCTGAAGAGGTAGCTATAGCAGTGCGCAGGATGGATGGGTTAATCCAGTTAGAAAAAGAAAGGCTTAAAGATCTGCCTTCCTATCTTTCCTGGCTTAAATGGCCTTTTATAAGAGGCACCTATATGCTGATGGAGGCCATGGTTTTAGGGGTTAAAATGCTTAATAAATCAGCTAACATGTCTATGGATGAAACAGAAGAGATGCTTAGCGGGGGAGAAATTTTCTTGACTACTTTTACTGCTTTTGTGCTGGCTATTCTCCTTTTTATAATTTTACCAGCCGGGATGGTTCATTTTGTAAGCCCTTTTCTGGGAGGGGTTTGGGGGCAGAATGTGATTGAAGGGATAATAAGGATTATTTTCTTTTTGCTTTATGTATATTTTATTTCCAGGCTTGATGATATTAAGCGGGTTTTTATGTATCATGGAGCGGAACATAAGTCGATTTCGGCGTTAGAGGCGGGAGAGGAGCTTACGGTAGAAAATGCCCGCAAGTACAGTACCCTTCATCCGCGCTGCGGTACGAGTTTTCTCCTGATAGTAATGGTAGTTTCTATATTGGTTTTTGCCCTTCTGGGAGAAGGAAGCCTTTTCTACCGGGTATGGTCAAGATTAGCAGTTTTGCCGGTAGTAGCTGGCTTAAGCTATGAATTTATGCGTTTTTCTGCACGTTATTATGATAAAAAATGGGCAAAATTTTTAATAGCTCCTGGCTTATGGCTGCAGAAGCTTACTACCAGGGAACCGGATGATGACCAGCTGGAAGTGGCCTTAACAGCATTGAAAGCGGTAATTCCTGAATATAAAAGGCAACTGGCAGTTGAATAAAAAGATGCCGTTTGCAGCATTATATATCAAATCATGAGGGAGGAAGTTTTGCTATGTATGAAAAGCTGGCCAAGCTTGAGGATAAATATGAAGAGTTAACCGGGCTTTTGAGTCAGCCTGAAGTTATAGCCGATCAAAGCAGGTTTCAAAAGTATGCCAAGGCTCATGCGGAACTGGAGGAAATAGTAACTAAATTCAGGGAATATAAGGATGTTTTAAAAGGGCTGGAAGATGCCCGGGAAATGCTGGAAGAGGAAAAAGATCCTGAATTCCGGCAGATGCTGCTGGAAGAGAGGGATAACCTCATAGAACGGCAGAAGAAGCTGGAGCATGAGCTTAAGATACTTCTTCTCCCGAAGGATCCCAATGATGAGAAGAACGTAATTATGGAAATCAGGGCTGGAACCGGAGGGGAGGAAGCTGCTCTCTTTGCCCACGACCTTTTCCGCATGTACAGCCGTTATGCTGAAGAACAGGGCTGGAAAATCGAGATAATGGATGCCCACTATACAGATATTGGAGGCATAAAGGAAATAATATTTGTGGTAGAAGGAGAAGGTGCTTACAGCAAACTTAAATATGAGTCAGGGGTACACCGGGTACAGAGGGTACCAGCCACTGAATCGGGAGGGAGGATACACACTTCCGCGGCGACGGTGGCTGTTCTCCCGGAAGCGGAGGAAGTGGAAGTAGAGATTGACCCTAATGATTTGAGGATAGATGTGTACTGTTCCAGCGGTCCAGGAGGGCAGTCGGTTAATACTACCCAATCAGCAGTCAGGATTACTCACCTTCCTACCGGATTGGTAGTAACCTGCCAGGATGAAAAATCACAGCACAAGAATAAAGCCAAGGCTATGCGTGTTTTAAGGGCCAGGCTCAAGGAAATGCTGGAAGAACAGAAAAATGCGGAACTGGCAGGTGAAAGGCGGAGCCAGGTAGGAACGGGGGACAGGAGTGAACGTATCCGCACCTATAATTTCCCGCAGGGAAGAGTAACCGATCATCGTATAAATCTTACCCTGCATAAGCTGGATGCGGTTTTGGAAGGACAGCTGGAGGAAATAATTGAGGCTTTGATTACTCATGATCAGACAGAAAGATTGAAACAGGTGGAATAAGTGGGAAATACATGGAGGATAAGAGATTTGCTGGCATGGACAACCCGGTTTTTTACTGATAAGGGGCTGAAAGAACCGCGGCTGGAAGCGGAGATTCTTTTGGCTTCTGTGCTGGGTAAAGACCGGGTATATTTGTATACTAATTATGATTTGCCGGTTAACCAAAAAGAGCGTGAAGTTTACCGGGAATGGATTAAGAGGAGGGTACAGGGGGAGCCTGCAGCTTATATAACAGGGAATAAAGAGTTTATGTCGCTTGATTTTAAGGTGAATCCCCATGTTTTAATACCCCGTCCGGATACGGAAATACTGGTAGAAGAAGCTATGAAACTGGCTGCCAGGTGGCCGGGGGAAGTGAGGATATGTGATGTGGGAACCGGTTCCGGTGCTATTGCAGTCAGTTTGGCCTATTATTTAAAAAATGCCCGTGTCTATGCTACTGATATATCCAGGGAAGCCCTTAAAGTGGCAGCCTATAATGCAGAAAGGCACGGGGTAGAAATTGTACTGGAAGAAGGAGATCTTTTAACCCCCTTTTTGGATAAAGGGGAAAAATTTCACCTTATTACGGCTAATTTGCCGTACATAAATGAGGAAGACTATGAAATGCTTGATGTATCAGTAAAAGGTTATGAGCCTGAGCTGGCCTTGCTGGCTCCCGGGGATGGCCTTGATTTATACCGGAGGCTGCTTCCCCAGGCCTTTGCACTGCTTTATGATGGAGGTTACCTGTTGATGGAAATCGGCTTTAATCAGGGGGAAAAAGCTCTGCATATGACAAAAGGATGGGGGAAGGCTGAGATTATAAAAGATCTGGCGGGAAGGGACAGGGTGGTCAGGTTGAAAAAGGAGGAGTAAAATTTTGGAAACAGCATATTATAAAGTAAATGCTGAACATCCAGAAAAGGATATCATCTTAAAAGCAGCAGAACTTTTAAAAAAGGGTGAGGTTGTAGTATTCCCTACCGAGACTGTTTATGGGGTGGGAGCGGTATTTGACAACCCGGAAGCAGTGAAAAAAGTTTTTGCTGCCAAAAAGAGGTCTCCTGACACCCCTCTTCTGGTTCATTTAAGCTCTATTGAACAGGTAAAGCTGGCAGTGGATGAAATTCCCCCTCTGGCTTTGCAGCTGATGGAAAAGTTTTGGCCAGGACCGTTATCCCTCATTTTGCCGGCTAAAAAAAGTGTGCCCCGGGAAGTTACCGGGGGTAAGGATAGTGTAGGCTTGAGGATGCCTTCCCATCCGGTAGCCAGGTCGCTGATCGACATTACTGGACCTCTGGCAGCTACCAGTGCCAATCTGTCAGGCAGGCCAAGTCCGGTTACTGCTGAACATGTAAGGCAGGACTTGCACGGCAGGGTTTCTATGGTGCTGGATGCAGGGGAAACTGGAGTAGGAATAGAATCTACCATTATCGACATGACAGGAGAAGATTTAAAAGTCCTGCGGCTGGGGGGAGTTTCTACTGCGGATATTGAAAAGGTTATCGGCTATAAGCTGGAAGATTTTGCTCTTAACAAAAAACAGCGTTATATGCTTAAAACCCGGGTTCTACTGGCAGAGAACGATAGTCATCTGTATTCTCTTATTGGTCGGGAAGACATAAAGGGGAGCAAAAAGGGTATTGTTTTTTATGATGAAGAAGAGCATGAAATAGAAGGGATAGACGAAAAATATAGACTAGATTTGAGAGAAAACAGCACTTTCTTTTTTTCGCTTTTGCGGGAAGCGGAGAGCAGAGGGATAGAAGTTTTGATATTTTCACCCCTGCCAGGAGATGTAAAAGGGTTAAACCTTTCTCTTATTGACCGCATTTATAAGGCAGCGGAAAATTAATGTTATGGAGAGATAAAAATGTGGACACAGCTGGCGACGGTAATTTTAATTGCTATAGTTCTGGGAATGGATGCTTTTTCCCTTTCCATGGGGATGGGCCTGAATGGAGTAAGCCGACGGTATGAGATTAAATTTGCCTCAGCGGTAGGAGTAATGCATGTAATAATGCCCCTCATAGGGTTAAGCCTGGGACTGGCGGTTGGGAAAATACTGGGGGTATGGGCAGGCAGGCTGGGAGCCTTGATATTAATATATATAGGGGTAAGTTTTTTGCGCCATGGATATCAGGATATAAAAGGGGAAACTTTATCTTTCGCGGAAGCCAGAAAAAGATTGGAGAAAAAAGAACAGCTGCTGAAAGATGATTTCAAGACTTTGCTTATACTGGCTTTTTCGGTGAGCGTAGATGCCTTAACGGTGGGATTTAGCCTGGGAACCCTCAACATGCCTTTATTGTGGACGGTTGTTATCATGGGCATCATAGCGGGAACCATGACTTTTCTGGGCTTTATTGGGGGTCGGATTTTCAGCAAACTGGTAGGAAGTTATGCCCAGATGGCAGGAGGATTAGTTTTGCTTTTTCTGGCAGTAAAACTGGTTGTTTAAGGGGGGGAAGAGCTTGGCAGCAAGGAATATATTATTTGTCTGTACGGGCAATACCTGCCGCAGCCCTATGGCAGCTGCCCTTTTTTTGAAGCTTCTGGAAGAAAGGGAAGCAGGGTTGAGCAGTAAGTTCCAGGTTTTGTCAGCGGGCATTTTCGCTCAGGACGGCATGAAAGCAAGCCGGGAAGCCATAGAAACTATGAAGGAAGAAAATATTGACCTGGAGAATCATGAAGCCCAGATGGTATACCCTGACCTGGTAAGGGATGCTGATTTAATACTTGCTATGACTGAAAATCATAAAAGGATTTTGCTGGACAAATTTCCGGAGGCAGAGCCCAAGATATTTACCCTTATGGAGTATGCGGGGCTTGAGGGAGAAATTCATGATCCATTCGGTTTGGGTAAGGAGGAGTATTTGAAAACTGCCAGACAGCTTAAGGAGGTGCTGGCAGGGGTGATAGAGCGTTTGCTGGAAAAAAGAGAAGAAGAGGAAGGAGATAAAGATGAAAGTAGCCATAGGCAATGACCATGCAGGGGTAGTATTGAAAGAGGAAATAGTATCTTTTCTAAAAAATGAAGGATATGAGGTTATCAACTGCGGTACTGACACATTTGAGTCTGTAGATTATCCTGATATTGCCGAAAAAGTAGCCAGGGAAGTTTTGGATAAAAAAATTCCCGGGATATTGATATGTGGGACAGGCATAGGCATTTCTATTGCAGCCAACAAAATACCAGGCATAAGGGCTGCTCTCTGCAATGACCTTTTTACAGCCCGCATGACCAGAAAACATAATGATGCCAATATTCTGGCCCTAGGAGCCAGGGTTATAGGGCCAGGATTGGCGCTTGAAATCGTACGTGAATTTTTAAATACTGATTTTGAGGGAGGAAGACATAAGGGACGTGTAGAAAAAATAACTCTTATTGAGAAAAAGTACCGGGAGCAGGTTTGAGATATGCAGGACGCAGAAAAAGGACTAAGACTAAGGCCTGGCTGGGATGAATATTTTTTGCAGCTGGCGCGGCTGGTGGCCAGCAGATCTACCTGCCTGCGCAGGCAGGTGGGGGCAGTTCTGGTAAAAAAGGAGCGCATAATTGCAACCGGCTATAATGGAGCACCCAGAGGGATAAAGCATTGCTTGGAAGCAGGGTGCCTCAGAGAGGCTATGGGAATACCTTCGGGGCATAGATATGAATTGTGCAGGGGGGTTCATGCCGAGCAGAACGCCATCATAAATGCTGCTTATTATGGGGTGGCTACCGAAGGGGCAGTTCTATACTGCACCAACCAGCCCTGCATTATATGTGCCCGCATGATTGTAAATGCGGGAATTATAAAAGTGGTATACGAAGAAGAATTTGGTGATGAACTGGCCCGGGAATTTTTAAAGGAAGCGGGGATTGAGTTAGTGTTATATAAATCCGGGGTTTAGAATATTAAAAGAAAAACAGGGAAAAGCGAAAACTGAAGCGCATAAATTAGTTTTATGGACTACAAAAAAATTAGCAATAATATAGCTGGATGTGTAATATTATAGTGGAGAGGTTTTATGAATACGAAGACACTTTCATTGCCTAAACTGAATCAGCTTAATCCCACTTTGGAGTCAACCGCCTTGAAGCTTATGGAAGAGGCAGGGGAACTGGCCCAGGCGATTGGCAAGTTTAGAGGGTTAAGCGGAGAAAAGGTTAATATGCCGGAAGAAGAGGTATTAAGGCAAATTGCCCGGGAGCTTCTGGATGTGGCGCAAACGGCAGTCACCATGATGTTTGTTATGGAAGATAATTATGGAATAAATATTGATGAATTGCTGAAAGAGCATGTGGATAAATTAAAAGGGAAAGGATATCTGCTCTAGAATAAGTTAACGTTATTAACATAATTTTCCGAATATTTAGAGCAAATTGTCGTGAAAAATAAAAAAATTTTGTTTTGAGTAGCAGGGATTTTTAAATTTTTATTGAATAAATAAATTTGAATAATAGCCTTAATGATAAGGAGAGTTTGAATGGCAGAAAACAAAAAAAACTGGCCTAAAGCACTGGCTAATGCTATAAATTTAGCTACTTCGGTAGCAGCAGCAGTAGCTTTAGGGATTTTAGGCGGGGGCTGGTTAGATAAAAGGTTTGAGACAGGAATGGTTTTTACAGTAATTGGTACTTTGTTGGGTATAGCCACTGCTGGTAAAATAATGTGGGAAAGGCTGAACCAGATTTCGATGGCGAGAAAGAATGAAACAGATAAAGAATAGCAAAGGGGCGCAACCTACTTTAAGTAGGTGGAAATACGAATTTAACAAAATAACTAAGGAAGGGGGGAAAGAAAGATGTTTACCTTTGGTATGCTGGATGGAGTTCTTTTTCATTTGGGGCCGATACCTGTTGATCATATCGTTGTTACACAATGGGCAATAATCGCTATAATAGGTATCATTGCATTTATGGCTACCAGGAACATGCAAATGGTTCCGCGGGGCCTGCAAAATGCTTTTGAAGCCTTGATTGTATGGACTTACGACTTTTTTACCCAGCTTATGGATAAGGAACATATTGCTAAAAAATATGCTCCGCTTTTGTCCACATTTTTCCTCTTTATAATTGTTTCCAACTACAGTGGGTTAATTCCAGGAGCTGGGCAGATACCGGGTTATCAGCCGCCTACAGCTAACTGGAACACTACTTTGGCTTTAGCTCTTATAACTGCCATAACTGTGCAAATCGCAGGCTTTGCTGAGCATGGTGTGCATTATCTTGGGCATTTCATAAGTCCCAGTCCGCTTATGCTGCCGCTTAATCTTCTGGAAGAAATCACACATCCTTTATCACTCTTTTTACGTCTATTCGGGAATATATTTGGTGAAGAGATGATCCTGGCATTTATGTTATACCTGGTTCCTTTCCTTATCCCAGGATTGCTTATGGGGCTAAGTGTCCTTTTAGCAGCTATTCAGGCAGTAGTTTTCACTATATTGTCAGCTAGCTACATAGCTACTGCAACTGGAGAAGGTCATTAAAAATTATTAACCCATGGATGATGCTTTGAAAGGGGGGAGAAAAATGGGTATTGCTTTAGGCGCAGGTTTAGCGGTATCTATCGCAGGTCTTGGCGGTGGCGTTGGAATGGGTATTGCTGGTGGCAAGGCTATCGAAGCTATTGCAAGACAACCAGAAGTAGGTGGGGACGTAAGAACCCTCATGTTCATTACCTTCGCATTTATTGAAACCTTGACTATCTATGGTTTGTTGATTGCATTTATGCTGGTTGGAAAAATGTAATATACACCAATACACCGTCAATTCATCTTGGCAGGGCGATAGAGCTATATTCTTGTTAGAAGCCTAGCTCTATCGCTCGAATACTATTTGCTCTTAAGATTGGAGGTAGCGCATCCGTGACAAAGAACAAAAGATATATTTTCATGATCCTCCTTTTAACATTAATAATGACCATAGGATTTGCCAGTTTAGCTTATGCGGCGGGGGCTGGTGAAGGGGTTATACCTGCACCGGAAGGGCATACACCTCATTTCCCCAACTGGTATGCGATAGGATGGACTGCAGTAAACTTCTTCCTCTTGTTAGCTGTTTTGTACAAATTTGCTTTTGCACCTATTAATAATATGCTCGAACAGCGCACGAACACCATCGAAAGCTCTCTTAAGCATGCTGAACAGGTTAAAGTAGAAGTTGAAGAGATGAGAAAAGAAGCGCAGGCTAATTTGGCTGAGTCTCGCAAACAAGCACAGGAGATCGTAGCCCGTGCTACCAAAGCTGCTGAAGATGCCAAAAATGAAATAATAACCAAGGCTAAAGAAGAAGCAGAAAACATGAGGCAGAAGGCTTATGCTGAAATTCAGGCCGCTACTGAAAAAGCCAAAATCGAACTTAAAGATGCAGCTGCTATGCTGGCCTTGATGGCAGCGGAAAAAGTTTTGGAACGGGCTATTACTGAAGAAGACCATAAGAATATGGTCGCTAAATTTATTAATGAGGCAGGCGATTTGATGTGTTAAACAAGAGCGTCGCCAGGCGCTATGCCGAAGCCTTTTTTAGCATTGCTAAAGAGAGGGAAAAAATTGATGAGTACCAGCAGGAATTAGAGGTAGTAGTTCAGGAAATTAACCAGATAGAGCATTTAAAAGAATATTTGGCTCATTTACTGATACCAACCAGGGATAAAAAAGAAACTATAATAAAGGTTTTAGGAAACAAGGTTTCCGAGATAACTCTTAATTTTATATGCATGATCATTGATAAGAGAAGGGAAAGGTATATTGAACTCATTGTGGAAGAATATAAAAATATGGCCGATGATTTCCGCAATATAACTAAAGCTGAACTTATTTCTGCCCGTGAAATACCTGAAGAACAGGTAGCAGTTCTGGCAGAAAAATTGTCCCAGGCGACAGGGAAAATTGTCAAACTCACGCAAAAAGTTGATCCATCTTTGTTAGGTGGAGTGAAGATCAGAGTAGGTGACCAGATTATTGATGGCACGGTAGCGAAGAAACTAGAAACACTTCGTGAAACTTTGAAACAGGCAAAGATAAGTTAAATTGATAGGGGTGAGCACGTAAATGAGTATTAGACCTGAAGAGATTAGCGCTATATTAAAACAGCAGATTGAGCGCTACCAATCAGAGATCGAAGTTAGCAATGTGGGCTCTGTAATATATGTTGGGGACGGTATTGCACGTATATATGGATTACAGGGCGCCATGGCTGGCGAGCTTCTTGAATTTCCGGGTGGAACATATGGTATGGTTCTGAACCTGGAAGAAGACAATGTTGGTGCTGTTTTGCTGGGTAACTATGAACATATCAAGGAAGGCGATATCGTTAAGGCTACCGGAAGAATAATGGAAGTTCCGGTTGGAAAAGAAATGCTGGGCCGAGTAGTTAATGCTTTGGGACAACCAATAGATGGTAAAGGGCCTATCAATGCTACTGCCTACAGACCAATTGAACGTATAGCACCAGGGGTTGTTACCCGTGCTCCAGTTAACACACCGATGCAAACAGGGCTCAAAGCTATTGACTCCATGGTACCGATTGGAAGGGGTCAGCGTGAGCTTATAATTGGTGACCGTCAGACCGGTAAAACTGCTATAGCCATAGATGCTATTATAAACCAGCGTGAAAAAAGAGATATGATATGTATTTATGTAGCCATCGGACAGAAGCAATCAACAGTAGCAGGAATTGCTGCTAAACTCGAAGAAATGGGAGCTATGGACTATACTATCATAGTTGCTGCTACTGCTTCTGAGCCGGCACCGCTGCTCTACATTGCACCATATGCGGGTGTTGCTATGGCTGAAGAATTTATGGAAAAAGATAAAGCAGATGTACTTATTATTTATGATGACCTGTCCAAACATGCAGTAGCTTATCGCGAAATGTCACTGCTCCTTAGGCGTCCTCCTGGACGTGAGGCTTATCCCGGTGACGTTTTCTATCTGCATTCCCGCTTGTTAGAGAGGGCATGTAAGCTTAATGAAGCGCATGGTGGAGGGTCAATTACTGCTTTGCCCATAATTGAAACGCAGGCCGGTGACGTTGCTGCTTATATACCGACCAATGTTATATCTATAACTGATGGACAGATATATCTGGAAACCGACCTGTTCTATGCAGGTCAGCGCCCTGCTATAAACGTTGGTCTTTCTGTAAGCCGTGTTGGTGGGGCAGCTCAGACCAAGGCTATGAAAGCAGTTGCTGGACAACTGCGACTTGACCTTGCACAATACCGTGAGCTGGCAGCATTTGCTCAGTTTGGGTCTGACCTGGATAAGGCAACTTTGGCACGCCTTACCAGAGGGGAAAAAGTAAGTGAAATATTGAAGCAGAAGCAGTATTGCCCCATGCCTATGGAAGAGCAGGTAGTAGTAATCTATACCGGTGTAAATGGATTTTTGGATGACATCCCCACAGAGAAGATTGCTGAGTTTGAACAGGATTTCCTTAAGTTCATGCACAGCGCACATGCTGATATATTAGCCACCATAAGAGATACTGGAAAGTTGGAGGATGACACTAAAGAAAAACTGAACAAGGCGATTGAGGAATTTAAGTCCACTTTTGCAGTTTAGGTGGTGAATAAATAAATGGCAAAAGCAGGTGTAAGAGAATATAAACGCAGGATACGAAGCGTAAAAAATACTCAGCAGATTACCAAAGCCATGAAGATGGTGGCAGCTGCTAAACTGCGCCGCGCGCAAGAAACAGCTGAAGCATCAAGGCCTTATACGGAAACTTTGCGCGATACTTTGGCTCGCTTGTCAGCGGTAGCAGTAGATCTGGAACATCCTCTCCTGACTAAGCGGGAAGAGGTTAAGAGCGTTGGCTATATTGTAATAGCAGCTGATCGTGGACTTTGTGGGGCATATAATACCAATATAATAAAGGCGACTAATGCGGCTATTGAAGAAGAAGAAAGGAAAGTTGAAAATAAGATAATAGCGGTAGGACGCAAGGTGCGCGATTTCTACCGCAAACGTGGGGGCTTAATAGCGGAATATGTTAACCTGGGTGACAATATAAACTATGCAGATGCCAGGGAAATAGCTCAGTATGTTATGAAAGCCTATGAAGATGGCGAGCTGGATGAAGTTTATGTAGTATATGCTCGTTTTGTAAATGCCCTGCGCCAAGTACCAACAATTGAAAAAATATTGCCAATTGAACCACCAGCTACTGAGGGAGAAACGGAAGAAGCATTTGTTGAATATATTTATGAGCCTAATGCTGCAACGATATTGTATACTCTCTTGCCTCGTTATGTAGGGACTCAGATATATCATGCTATGCTGGAAAGTAAGGCAAGTGAACATGGAGCTCGTATGACTGCCATGAGCAACGCAACAGACAATGCAGCAGAAATTATAGATAACCTGACTCTGGAAATGAATAAGGCTCGTCAGGCAGCAATTACGAAAGAAATTCTGGACATAGTTGGTGGTGCTGAAGCTCTCAAAAAAGGAGGAAAGTAGAGGATGGCTAATGTAACTTATGGTGAGGTAACCCAGGTTATAGGTGCAGTTGTTGACATAAAATTTAAGCCTGGTGAACTGCCGGATCTAATGAATGCGATTGTTATAAAGGCTGAAGATCAAGGGCCGGAGTATAGAGGACCAAAAGATATCAACATTACTCTGGAAGCTATGCAGCTTTTAGGTAATGATACGGTTAGATGTGTTGCCCTCCAGTCAACCGATGGACTTATGAGGGGAATGAAAGCTGTAAATACCGGTGCCCCCATCAAGGTTCCGGTGGGAGAAGGCTGCCTGGGAAGAATACTCAATGTTTTGGGTGAGCCGGTAGATGAAAAAGGTCCTGTAAATGCAGCTGAATATTGGGCTATTCACCGCAAACCCCCGGCACTGGTTGACCAAACCCCGGCAACTCAGATACTGGAAACGGGAATTAAAGTTACCGACCTTATTTGTCCCTATGCTAAAGGTGGTAAGATAGGGCTGTTCGGCGGAGCAGGGGTTGGTAAGACAGTTATAATAATGGAACTTATAAGAAACATCGCTTATGAGCATGGTGGATATTCTGTTTTCACCGGTGTTGGCGAACGTACCCGTGAAGGAAATGACCTGTGGCTTGAAATGACGGAGTCCGGAGTTATCGAAAAATGTGCACTGGTTTATGGTCAGATGAATGAGCCGCCGGGAGCACGCTTGAGAGTAGGGTTAACTGGGCTTACTATTGCTGAATATTTCCGTGATGTAAAAGGGCAGGACGTTTTGATATTTATCGATAATATATTCCGTTTTGCTCAGGCTGGTAACGAGGTTTCCGCTTTGTTAGGCCGTATGCCGTCCGCTGTTGGTTATCAGCCGACCCTGGCAACTGATATGGGGACCTTGCAGGAACGTATTACCAGTACCAAATATGGTTCTATAACCTCAGCACAGGCAGTTTATGTTCCGGCTGACGACCTGACTGACCCGGCACCGGCTACTACCTTCGCTCACCTGGATGCAACAACGGTTTTGGCACGGTCCATTGCTGAAAAGGGAATATATCCTGCTGTTGACCCGTTGGATTCAACTTCCCGTATCCTGGATCCATTAATTCTGGGTGAAAAGCATTATTATGCTGCTCGTGGTGTACAGAAGATACTGCAGAGATATAAAGAACTCCAGGATATTATAGCTATACTTGGTATGGATGAATTGACTGATGAAGACAAACTCGTGGTGGCAAGGGCTAGAAAGATTGAAAGGTTCCTGTCTCAGCCGTTCCACGTTGCTGAACAGTTTACTGGTAACCCGGGTATATATGTACCGGTTGCCGAGACGGTTGAATCGTTCACTCAGGTTCTGGAAGGCAAACACGATAACTTGCCTGAAGCAGCATTCTATATGGTAGGAAATATTGATACGGTTCTGGCCAAAGCTAAGAGTCTGGAGGCGTAGCCTATGGCAGAAAACACCTTTATGCTTGAAATAATAACCCCGGAAGAGATACTCCTGAGAGAAGAAGTACAGTTTGTTGTGGTTCCGGAAACTCAGGGAGAATTAGGGGTTTTGAAAAATCACGCACCCATGATAGCTGCCTTGAATATAGGTGTATTAAGATACACCGATGCAGCGGGAGAGGTAAAGAAGGTAGCCATCAGTGGAGGATTTATGGAAGTTATTTATAATGAAGCAAGGGTACTGGCAGAAACTGCAGAGCGGGGATCAGAAATTGATATCTTGCGTGCTCAGGAATCTTTAAAAAGAGCTAGGAAAAGACTTGAGCAGAGAGATGAGAGTATAGACTTTGCCCGCGCTCAAAGGTCTCTGCAGCGTGCAATTGCACGACTCAAGGCTGCGGATGCTTATAATGAACAGTAAGCTTTTGCAAAGCCGGAAGCTTTGGCTTCCGGCTTTGAGTTAGAAGAATGTCAGCAAAGAGGGTAGGATGTGGATAAGCAAAGCATAATTAAAGTTTTTTTAATAGCTATCCTCATTTATTATTTGATTAAAATAGCCCTGGCTATTTTGCTGAGGGAAGTCTTGCGCCAAATGGAGGAAAAGGGAAGGAAAAGGGAAGAAAAGCGCAGGCAGTATTTTGCTGAACAGCGCCGAAAAAGGGAAGAAAGGTGGTACAAAAAACCACCGGATAATTATGATGTATAAAATATTATGAAAATTTAAGGTTGGGGTATAAAAATGCAACAGAAATTTATGTATCTTATAATATTTGTGTTTGTTGCGACTGTACTTTTTGGCTTTTTAATATGGTGGCAGCTGGGAAGAATTGCTAAAAAGGCTTTAGAAGCCAAACAAAAAAAAGAAGCTTATATGGCTGAAATAATGAAGCAACAGGAAGAAGAGGGGGAAAAGTCAGCTGTGGTTATGGAAGAAGAAGCCCCTGGAAACAAAGATACAGAGGAAGTTTAATAACCTAACTTAATAAGATAAGGAATAAATTACCTGCGTGAAGCGGGTTTTTTGTTTTCTCCCCTGCATTAATGAATAGACATTTCTATTCATGGCAAAAATTTTTAACAGAAGAGGTGCGGGGGAGGTTTTTTTATGAAAAAAATTTTACTTTATATAATTTTTTTTACACTATTATGCTGGGGAGGAAATTATAGCATAGATTATACGATTGGCAAACAGCTTGCAAATCGTTCACCATATTACCTATCTTTTGCATCAATCGGTGTAAATTCTCTCACATCAAATCTGGATGCCTGGGTAAAAATAAAAACAAACTCCTCAAAAGCAGAATTAGAAGCTTATCTTGCCAGAATTTCAGCCAGCTTGGATGTTCCATTAATCAGGGAAAAAATAGTTTATACAGAAGATAGCGGGGTAAAGACTATTTTATACAGAACTGCCAGTAAAGGTCAAAAAATAAGCCTGGTTTTAGAATCGGATGAAGAAGAAACCAGTATAGTGGTATCTATTACCGGTAAAGGCGATGCCGTTTTATTGAAAAATTATGAATCAAAACTGGAGCAGATTGATTTAGACTGGACCTATTATTATACTTATCGCGGCCATATTGGCCAGATAATAGCATATGATGCGCAAACTGAGCTTATAAAGGTCATGTTAAAAAATCTAAAGGCCAGGGAAATAAGCTGGTATAAAAACGGTAAAGTAACCAGCTGTGCTGCTTATTCCCCGGTTTTAACTCCCTTTACTCCTTCCGTAAGCCTGGAAGGGAAAAAATATAATTTGCAGATAGCCGTTCAGGTAGATGAAAAAAAGAATAAGACTTATATAATAATCGGGTCGCCACTTATACTAGGGGAGTATTAAATATTTTTACATAAGCCCGACACTCAATAATCTGGTGTCGGGTATATTTTACCCACAAAGGAGGTGATTTTATGAGCATAATTGTAAAAGGAAAAACCAGATTAAAGGGGGAAGTGGAGATAAGTTCTTCCAAAAATGCCATACTTCCCATTTTGGCAGCCTCGCTTTTAACGGAAGATAAAGTGATTTTGAAAAAAGTCCCCCTTATTGAGGATGTAAGAGTAATAAACTGTTTAATAAAAGAACTGGGGGTTAAAATTAAAGAAGACGGCAATACAGTCGAGATTGATGGACAGGCATGTACTACTAACCCGCCTTATGAACTGGTAAAAAAGATAAGGGCTTCCTTCCTGCTTATGGCACCTATTTTGGCCACCCAAAAAGAAGTGAAGGTTTCCCTCCCTGGTGGATGCGCTATCGGGACCAGGCCTATTGATCTTCATCTTAAAGGATTTAAAGCCCTGGGAGCAGAACTCACGCTCACGGGGGGAGATATTATAGCCAAAGCCAAAAAACTCAGAGGGACTCATATTTATCTGGATTTTCCAAGTGTAGGGGCGACCGAGAATATAATGATGGCAGCCAGTCTGGCAGCTGGCACCACCTATATAGAAAATGCCGCTTTGGAGCCGGAAATTGTTGACCTGGCCAATTTTATAAATGCCATGGGAGGAAAAATAAGTGGGGCAGGAACCAATGTAATACGCATTGACGGGGTAAAAAAGCTGAAAGGAACGGAATATACAAGTATTCCTGACCGTATTGAGGCAGGTACTTTTATGCTGGCAGCAGCAGCGACTGCTGGCGATGTGGTGGTTAATAATGTTATTCCCGAACATGTAAAAGCGGTAACTGCCAAACTTATAGAAAGCGGTGCTGAAGTAGAGGAAGATGATAATAGAATTCGGGTAAAGGGAAAAGAAAGAATAAATCCAGTTTATATCAAGACTTTGCCATATCCAGGTTTTCCTACGGATATGCAGGCACAATTCATGGCCTATCTTAGCATAGCTGACGGCAGCAGTATTGTAACCGAATCGGTTTTTGAAAATCGTTTTATGCATGTACAGGAATTAATGCGCATGGGGGCTTCCATAAGGATAGAAGGCCGTACCGCAGTAATAAAGGGGGTATCTGAGCTTAACGGGACAGAGGTAACGGCGACTGATTTAAGGGCAGGAGCAGCACTCTTGATAGCTGGCATGATGGCTACAGGAATTACTAGAGTGAATAACAGCTATCATATAGACCGGGGATATGAAAATATAATTGATAAATTTAGAAAATTGGGAGCGGATATGAAGAGAGAGTTAGTTAGCATATAAAGAAATTTATTTTAATATTATTTTAATATGACAAGAAAAATATTTTTTATTTTTTTATTTTTATTATTAACGATAATTTTGATTATTTATTATTTATCAGAAAAAAGATGGGAGGTTAGTAAAGAACCCTATATAAAACTTTATTTAAGCCAGAAAAATGAAGTTATAAATTTGAAACTGGAAGAATACATTAAAGGGGCAGTGGCAGCCGAAATGCCTGCCTCTTTTGAACTGGAAGCCTTGGAGGCACAGGCAGTATGTATAAGGACTTATACAGTAAGAAAAATTTTACATGGGCAAAAGTACCAAAAAGGGGCTGATCTTTCAGATAATATAAATGAATGCCAGGCTTATATATTAAAAGAAGAATTTAAAAAGCGCCACCCCCGTAATTATAAGAAACTGTACAAAAAAATCGAAGAGGCAGTTTCAGGTACCAGGGGCATCGTAATGATTTATGATGGTGAGCCGATAGATGCTGTATACCATTCTACCTGTGGGGGAAGAACAGAAAATGCTGATGAGATATGGAAAAATAAGATTCCATACCTGATTTCTAAAAAATGTTCTTATTGCAGCAATTCTCCAAGATATCGAGATATTAGAGAAATTTCTTATGCTGAGATAAAAAAAGAGTTAAAAATACCTTATGATGTAAAAAAAGTCAGCATAGCAGAAAAAACAACAAGCGGCAGGGCTAAAAAAATAAGGATAAATGATGACATAATAATAGAAGGAGGCTATTTCAGGCAAAAATTTGCTCTTCCGTCTACCTGGTGGGAATTTGAGAACCAGGGTGACAAGGTACTTGTAAAAAGCCGGGGATATGGACATGGAGCAGGCATGTGCCAGTATGGCGCAAATGGAATGGCGCAAAAAGGGTATGATTATAAAGAAATATTGCAGTATTACTATACAAATGTAAAATTTTGCAAAATAGATTATTAAGTTCTCCTCCTTTCTTATGGTGAATATATTTTGTAATAATCACCGTAAGAGGGGGAAGGGGATGCAAAATTATATAAGAAAGAGAGCGGTGAAGATTGCCAAACACATAATAAAAACTTCTGATACGGTAAGACAAACTGCCGAAGTGTTTGGCATAAGCAAGAGCACAGTGCATAAAGATGTAGCAGAGCGTTTACCCAGGATAGACAGCGATCTGGCAGAAGAAGTCAAAAAAATTTTGGAAAAGAATAAAGCAGAACGGCATATACGAGGAGGAGAGGCCACCCGGCTTAAATATGCGGCTTTAAAAAATAATGCCCCGGAAATATAAAAGATATAGCCATAATTTAATATTAAAGGTAAAATAATGTTGTAATTAAACGAGTTCGGGAGGGCATATGTCGATGTTTTTTGCTGAAGATATAGGAATTGATCTTGGAACTGCCAGTGTGCTCATTTTTAAAAAAGGCAAGGGAATTGTTCTGCATGAGCCTTCGGTAGTAGCTATCGATAAAAATACGAATAAAGTTATAGCCGTAGGAGAAGAAGCAAGACAGATGCTGGGCAGAACGCCAGGACATATAATAGCTGTACGCCCTTTAAAAGATGGGGTTATTGCAGATTATGACATGACAGAAAAAATGCTTTCTTTTTTTATACGCAAAGTTATAGGACAAAAATTTTTTTTCAAGCCCCGGGTGATTGTATGTATCCCTACCGGTGCTACTGATGTAGAGGAAAGAGCGGTAAGACAAGCTACTCTGGCAGCAGGGGCCAGACAAGCTTACATAATAGAAGAACCCCTGGCAGCAGCTTTGGGAGCCGGACTTAATATTGCAGAGCCTACAGGACATATGGTGGTAGATATAGGAGGAGGAACTTCAGACATAGCAGTATTATCGCTGGGGGGAATTGTATGTAATGCCTCTTTGCGCGTAGGAGGGGACAAGTTTGATGAAGCTATTGTACGTTATGTGCGCCGGGAATATAACCTGATGATAGGAGACAGAACGGCGGAGGAAATAAAGATAAAAGTTGGCACCGCTTTTGTGCGGGATGAAAACCGCAACAAATCTATGGAAGTAAAGGGAAGGGATCTGGTATCAGGACTCCCCAAAACGATAACTATAACGGCAGAACAGACCTGGGAAGCCCTGCAGGAGCCGATAGAAGCGGTTATAGAAGGGGTCAAGAAGGTTCTGGAGATTACTCCGCCGGAACTGGCGGCTGATATTGTAAATAATGGAATAGTAATGACCGGGGGAGGAGCGCTCCTTGATGGGCTGGATTTACTGCTTTCCAAACGGACGAATTTGCCGGTGCATATTGCTGAAGACGCTATTTCCTGTGTAGCCAGGGGAACCGGCAAGGCGCTCCAGGAGATGAATATACTGGAACAGACGAAAAGCAGGTCAGCCAGAAGGGTATTGTAAAAAGATTAAAGATTTTAGTTTTCTTTTTCGATATTATTATATAAATGACAGCAGGTGGGGGTAATTAAAGTTGATAAAAGGTTTGTATACGGCAGCAGCCGGGATGATGCTTAATATGGCCAAACAGGATGTTATAGCCAATAATATTGCCAATGTAAATGCCAGCGGCTATAAAAAGGATAGCGCAGTAGCGAGGGCTTTCCCGGAAATGCTTATAAGCAGGCTTAAAGATAAAGATTCCCCCCAGTTTGTTGGCCCGCTGGGAACGGGAGCCTGTATAGCTGGTATATATACCGATTATGGGCAAGGAAATTTGAAAAGAACAGATAATATATATGATCTGGCCATTGATGGGGAAGGTTTTTTTGTGCTGCAGCTTCCGGACGGAAGTGAAGTGTTTACCCGCAGCGGCAGCTTTAAGGTTAGCGCGGATGGCTTTCTGGTAAATAATAATGGTTATAGGGTGCTTGATATAAATGATCAGCCCATTCATATAGAAGGGGAAGATTTTACGGTTGATGAGAGAGGAGTAATTTCAGTTAATGGGGAAGAGGCTGCCAGGATTAAAATAGCAGCCTTTGCTGACCTCAACCAGCTCAGAAAAAGAGGGGACAGCACTCTAACTGGGCCCGCTTATAATATAGATAATAGTTCCCGCATACGGCAGGGATACCTGGAAGAGTCCAATGTAAATGCCGTCAGGGAAATGGTAGATTTGATTACTGTGGTAAGAAGTTATGAATCACTGCAAAAAATGGTGCAGGCTGAGGATGAAACGATCAAAACAGCTATAGATCAGGTAGGAAGTGTTTAAATATCAGCAAGTAGTGAATAAAAAGAGCATTTATCCGGCATGCTGGGGATAAATGCTCTTTTGTTTGTATTTTGCCAGCTGGAAATGATAATTTTTGCTAAAATTAATAGAGAGATTAAAAAGGAGTAAGGCGATGGGAAGAGACAGGATTGAAATACTGGGATGCTGCATAGATATGGTCGATAGTGAACAGGCTTTAAAAAAGGCCGAAGAGTTTATTTTAAGAGGGATTCCTTCCCAGGTTATTACCTTGAATGCAGAAATAGCTTATATGGCAAGCAATGATGAGAGGCTGAAAACGGTGATTAATGAGGCCTCCCTGGTTACTCCAGACGGGATCGGCATAGTTTGGGCGGCCAGAAAGAAAGGCTATATCTTAAAAGAAAGGGTTACCGGCATAGATATGGTTTATAATTTGTGCCGCCTGGCAGCTCTAAAGGGGTATAAGGTTTTTATGCTGGGTGCTGCGCCGGGGGTGGCAGAAAAGGCGGCGGAAAAACTTAAACAGATGTATCCCCGGCTTATGGTATGCGGCACCAGGGACGGCTATTTCAAAGAGGAGGAAAAGGACGAAGTCATAAAAGGGATAAGAGAAGCTTCGCCCCATATCCTTATGGTGGCACTGGGGGCTCCCAGGCAGGAATTTTTTATAAACCAGCATAAAGATGAGCTAGGGGTTCCTCTATGTATTGGGGTAGGGGGAAGTTTTGATGTCATCGCGGGAGTCAAAAAGAGAGCTCCTTCATTTATGATAAAACTTAACCTGGAATGGCTTTACCGGCTTTTGTCTGAACCTTCCAGAATCAAGCGGCAGCTGGCTCTGCCCAAATTTGTATTTAAGGTATTGAGGGAAAAATAAATACTCCTTTTAAGGGGGATTGCATAATGGACAATATGGTTTTTGCCCTGGATATAGGGACGCGCAAGATTGTAGGGCTTATCATGGAAAAGGATGGGGATAATCTAAAAGTTCTGGACAGTGAAATGATAGAACATAAAACCAGAGCTATGCTGGATGGGCAGATACATGATGTAGAGGCGGTAGCCGATGTTATAAGAAAGATAAAAAAACGGCTGGAAGAAAAAAATGGCATACATCTGGAAAAAGCGGCCGTAGCAGCTGCCGGCAGAGCGCTTAAAACCGAGTGGGGAGAAAAAAAGAAGAAAAGGCCCATGCTGGATGAGATTACCTTGGAAGAGGTAAGGGCTCTGGAAATTGAAGCGGTGCAGGAAGCTCAGATGAAGCTCATGCAGGATAATATATATGGGCAGGATAAGGCTCATTATTTTTGCGTAGGATACAGTGTAGTTTATTATGAACTGGATGACCAAAAAATAGGCAGCCTTATAGGGCAGAGGGGTTCTCTTATAAAAGCCTGCGTCATCGCCACTTTTCTTCCCCGGGTGGTGGTAGACAGCCTGCTTTCTTCCTTAAAGAGGGCAGAGCTTGATATCTTAAGCCTTACCCTGGAGCCTATTGCGGCTTTATCTATTACCATCCCTCCCAGCATGAGGCTTTTAAATCTGGCGCTGGTAGATATAGGAGCGGGGACTTCCGATATAGCGATAGTAAGAAATGGGGATATCATCGCTTATGCCATGGTGCCAGTTGGCGGGGATGAAATGACAGAAGCTCTGGCAGGCCATTACCTGCTGGATTTTAATACAGCAGAAGAGCTCAAAAGAAGCCTGCTCGCCAGGGAAGAGGTAAAGATAACAGATATTTTGGGCAATGAAACCTTGCTCCCCCGCAGTGAAGCAGTAAAGGTGATGGAGCCGGTAGTAAGCGAACTCTGCCAGCAGGTAGCCGGTTATATTACTGCTCTTAATGGAAAGGCGCCGGATGCAGTGCTGCTGGTAGGAGGGGGAAGCCTTACTCCTGGCTTGCTGGCCAGATTGGCCGAAGAGCTTAAGCTTCCCTTAAACCGGGTAGGGATAAGAACGCCGGATAAATTTGGCAATATCTATCTGGAAGCTGACTATCTCAAAGGGCCTCAGGGGGCTACTCCCCTGGGAATTGCTTATTATTCCCTTACCAATCCGCCGGCTCCTTTTATAAAGGTCGAAATAAACGGCAGGGAACTTATGCTCTGGAATACGGGAGAGATAAATGTAGGCAGGGCTCTTTTGGCTTCCGGCTTGCCCCTTAACAATATTTACGGAAGGCCTGGGCTGGGGAAAACCGTGGAAATTAATGGAACAGTAAAAATAATAAAAGGAGAGATGGGCAGTCCGCCGCTTATCCGGGTTAATGGAGAAGAAGCAAATCTGGAAACCCTGGTAAAAGAAGGGGATGTTATACAGTTTATCCCGGGGCAGGAAGGAAAAGAAGCAAAGATCCTGGTAAAAGACTTGATAAAACTGGATGAGGCTTATGTTCTGGTAAATGGAGAAAAAATAAACTTAAAGCCCAGCATAGAGATAAATGGAATTCCTGCTGGATGGGAAGATGAAGTCCCGGACAGGGCCAAAATAACCTGGCAGAGACCGGAGGCGGTTAAAGACATTCTGCTTTTGGCCGGAGTTCCTGCAGAATACCTGGAAGAAAAAGTTTACCGCTATTACCTTAACGGAAAAGAGATGTTTTTGCGCTGGCTGCCGCTTAAAGTAAAAGTGGATGGAAAAATGGCCAGCCTGGAGGAAAAAGCCCCGCCTTTTGCGGAAATTCAGTATGAATATAGCCGGCTTAAGCCCCGGCTGCGGGATGTGATTAAAGAAGGGGAGATAAACAGGATAAAGGTTCTCGTAAATGAACGGGAGATATTTTTAAACAGCCGGCCCAAAGAGATAAAAGTAGATGGGGAAAAGGCTGACTTAGATACTGAGCTGACGGAAGGAATGAAGATAGAAATTGATAAAGAAAAAAATGGAGCCATATTGAGCGATATATTCAAGGTAATAGAGGTTGAACCGGTAACTTCAGGCAAATTGATAATGGAGGTGGATGGCCAGCCGGCGGGATTTACCACCCCTATATACGACAACAGCCGCATAACGATAAAATGGGAAAGATAGGGCAGCTTCAAGCTGTCTTTTTTTATATAAAAAATCAGGATAAGGAAATAATATTTTTATGAAAAAAAGGATTGATTTTTGACTTTTGTTGACTATAATAAAAAACAGAAAGGTCAAAAAAGGTCAAGAGAGGGATGACCATGAAAAAAAGCCTGGCAGATAAAATTGAAGAATACCTGAAAGTGCTTATCGAACGAAGTGAAAACAGACAGGTAGAGATCCAGCGTTCGGAACTGGCAGAAACTTTTGACTGTGTCCCTTCTCAGGTGACTTATGTTTTGAGTACCCGCTTTACGGAGGAAACTGGTTATCTTACGGAAAGCAGAAGGGGAGGCAAGGGGTATGTAAAGATTACCCGCCTGGAGCATGGGGATTTAAAGTCTGATACGGCACGCAAAGAGCTCATCAGTTTTATTGATGAGATGAAGGATAAAAGGAATATAAGTGCCAAAGAGGCAGAAATGCTAAAATTTTTGACTAACTATGCCTTTAAAGGCTTTTCGGCTGAAGAAAGAAACCGCATCTTTAAAGCGGTAAAGCAGGCGCTTGCTGACTACCTGCTTTAGGAATGTATAAAAGGAAGGGGGATTTTGATATGTACTGTGAAGAATGCAAGGTAAGGCCGGCGACGGTACACCTTACCCAGATTATCAACGGACAGACTATGCAGACACACCTTTGTGAACAGTGTGCAGCCAAAAAAGGGGCGGCGATGTTTAATTTAAATATTGAACCGGGATTTTCCATACCTAATCTTTTAGGTACCTTATTTGGCAATGTTTATAACATGCAGGGAGTAGCTGCCCCGACGGCAGCCAATACGGTATGCAGCAACTGCGGCATGAATTTTGAGAGAATAAGGCAGACAGGAAAACTGGGATGTTCTGAATGCTATTCTGCATTTGAAAGAGAGCTGGAGCCTACTTTGCGCAGGGTACACGGCAACAGCCAGCATATAGGCAAGATTCCCAAACGGGGCGGCGGAAAGGTTATGCTGAAAAAGAAGATTGAAGAGCTTAAAAGCCGTTTGCAGAAGGCAGTAGCCAGGGAAGAATATGAAAAGGCAGCCGAGATAAGGGATGAGATAAAAAGGCTGGAAAGGGACATGGAGTGAGGAGGTGAATTTATATGAGCATAAATGATCTTTTAAACCAGAATTTTGTAGCCTGGATGGATGCCGAAAAAGGCCCGTCCTCAGATGTGGTAATAAGCAGCCGGGTGCGGTTGGCCCGCAATCTGAACCTGATACCTTTTCCCCATCTGCTGGATGAAAAGAGTGGGGGACAGGTAATTGAAGAGATAAAGAAAGCCTGGAAAAAGAGCGGCTATCATGAACTTTTAGCTATGGATCTGGTGACTTTTAATGAACTTCCTCTGCTGGACCGCAAGATATTGATGGAAAAACACCTCATAAGCCCTGAACATAGCGAATCCAATGCCTCTTTTAAAGGGATTATGGTGAATAAAGATGGCTCCCTGGCCCTTATGATAAATGAGGAAGATCATCTGCGCATGCAGTGTTTTTTGCCTGGGCTTCAGCTTATGGAGTGTTACAACCGGCTGCAGGGTGTTGATGATGAACTGGAAAAGTACCTGGATTTTGCTTTTGATGAGAAGAGAGGATATCTTACTTCCTGCCCCACCAATGTGGGAACCGGCATGAGAGCTTCGGTGATGCTTCATTTGCCTGGCCTGGCTATAAGTGGGCAATTAAACCGGATTTTCCAGAATGTGAGCCAGCTGGGCATGACGGTAAGAGGGCTTTATGGAGAAAATACCGATGCGGTAGGGAATTTTTATCAGCTCTCTAATCAGATAACCCTGGGGCAGACGGAAGAAGATATTATAAATAACCTTACTGGTATAGCCGGACAGATTATTGAACAGGAAAGAATAACCAGGGAAAGGCTTTTAAAGGAAATGCCCTATCAGCTGGAAGACAGGATTGGACGGGCTTACGGAATACTCACCAATGCCCGGGTCATTACTTCCAATGAAGCCATGATGCACCTGTCGGATGTAAGGCTGGGAGTTGATCTGGGGATTATAAAAGATTTGAAACCTTTTGCCATAAATGAGCTTATTGTAGCCTTGAGGCCTGCCCACCTGCAGAAAAAGGCGGGCAAGGAGATGGAACCTTTTGAACGTGATGTTAAAAGGGCGGAAGTTATTAAAGAAAAGCTTTTAAGAACGAGAAAATAGGTAAAAAAGGAGGTTGGTATTTATGTTTAGAAGATTTACCCAGAGAGCCAAGAACGCGGTTATGTATGCTCAGGAAGAAGCCAGGAATTTAGGGCATCCTGCTATTGGGACTGAACATATACTTTTAGGCCTTCTGAGGGAAGGAGAAGGAATAGGGGCTAAAGCCCTTACCAGTTTGGGAGTAGATTTGGATAAGGTAAGGCAGGAGGTTATTAAGATTATCGGCCAGCGGGGAGGTGCTGAAACTCCGGATGGAGACCTGCCTATAACCCCCAGGGCTAAAAAAGTTTTTAATCTAGCTTTTGATGAGGCCAGGCTGCAGGGGGTAAATTATGTGGGGACTGAACACCTGCTGCTTGCTCTCCTGCGGGAAGAAGAGGGCGTAGCCGGCCAGGTCCTGGTTTCCATGGGAGTAAGGCTGGATGAGGTGAGAGAGCAGGTTATGCAGCTTCTGGGCGGAGAAGCTGGCCTTAATGTAGGAAATCCCCCCATTTATCAGGAACCGGTAATTAACCAGATTAATCCGCAGTCCATAAAGAGAAAAACGAAGAGCAAAACTCCTACCCTGGACGCGTTTGGCCGCGATTTAACCCATGATGCTCTGGAAGGACGTTTAGATCCGGTTATCGGGCGGGAAAAGGAGATAGAACGTGTTATTCAGATTTTATCCCGGCGCACCAAGAATAATCCGGTTTTGATAGGAGATCCGGGAGTTGGGAAAACGGCTATTGTAGAAGGTTTGGCCCAGCGGATTGTTGAAAACAAAGTGCCGGAAATATTGAGCGACAAGAGGGTAGTGGCCCTGGATCTCTCATCCATGGTGGCAGGAACCAAGTACAGAGGAGAGTTTGAAGACAGGCTAACCAAGGTGGTTAATGAGATAAAATCGGCTGGTGATGTGATTGTATTTATTGATGAACTGCATACGATTGTAGGGGCAGGCGCAGCAGAAGGGGCCATCGATGCTGCCAATATATTAAAACCTTCTCTGGCTAGAGGAGAGTTTCAATGCATAGGGGCTACTACTTTAAATGAATACCGCAAGCATATCGAAAAAGATGCGGCTTTAGAACGCAGGTTCCAGCCGGTGCTGGTTGATGAGCCTACTGTTGAAGAAAGCATCGAGATTTTAAAAGGATTGCGTGACCGTTATGAAGCCCATCATGGAGTGAAGATCAGTGATGAAGCTATCGAAGCAGCTGTAAAGCTGTCTGCCAGATATATTACTGACCGTTTCCTGCCTGATAAGGCTATAGACCTTATAGATGAAGGGGCTTCCAAGCTGAGGCTGGCCAATTATGTCCTGCCTGATGATTTAAAAGAAAAAGAGGCTAAATTAGAAGAAATAATTAAAGAAAAAGAAGAGGCTATCAATGCCCAGGAATATGAAAAGGCTGCCCAGCTAAGGGATGAAGAGCAGAAATTAAGGGATGAGATTGAAAGCCGGCGCAAGGAATGGGTAAATGAGCGCAATAAGGAGCTTAGAACTCTTACAGAAGAAGATGTAGCCAAGATTGTATCTGACTGGACCGGCATTCCGGTAAGCAAACTGGCAGAAGAAGAAACTGAAAAACTGGTCAACCTGGAAGAAGTTCTGCATAAGAGGGTAGTGGGACAGGATGAAGCAGTAAAAGCAGTAGCCAGGGCGGTACGAAGAGCCAGGGCCGGGCTTAAGAATCCTAAACGTCCCATAGGTTCCTTTATATTCCTGGGGCCTACCGGGGTAGGAAAAACCGAACTGGCAAGAGCCCTGGCCGAGGCCATGTTTGGAAGTGAAGATGCCCTTATAAGGCTGGATATGTCAGAATACATGGAAAAACATGCAGTATCCCGCATGATAGGAGCCCCTCCTGGATATGTAGGTTATGAGGAAGGCGGCCAGCTTACAGAAAAAGTAAGGAGAAAGCCTTATTCAGTAGTCCTGCTGGATGAAATTGAAAAAGCCCATCCCGAAGTATTCAATATACTGCTGCAGATTCTGGAAGACGGCCGGCTTACGGATGGACAGGGAAGGACGGTTGATTTCCGCAATACCATCATAATTATGACTTCCAATGTGGGGGCTGAATCTATACGCAGTGCTAAAAGAGTGGGCTTCAGCAAGAGTGATGATGAGGCTGAAAATTATAACAAGATGAAGGAAAGGGTTATGGAACAGCTTAAGCAGACTTTCCGGCCAGAATTTTTGAACCGTATTGACGAAATAATAGTATTCCAGAGCTTGTCTGATGAACAGCTCAAGAATATAGTAGATCTGCTGCTTAAGGAAGTAAAAGACCGCCTGGCAGAAAGCGGTTATGAACTGGAAGTAACGGAAGGGGCCAAGGAGGTTATAATGAAAGCCGGCTATGATCCGCAGTATGGAGCAAGACCTTTAAAACGGGCTATCCAGAGAATGATAGAAGATGCCGTAGCGGAAGAAATCCTTAAGAAAACAGTAGTTCCCGGAGATAAAATTCTGGTAGATGCCGAGGAAGGCAAGGTGGTAGTAAAGAAAGGATAATATCAAACCAAAAGGGCAGCGATTAAAAAGCTGCCCTTTTTTGTTTGGGTTTTTATAGCAAGGAATTTTATGTTAAATTGATAGTAATACAGTATCTGTTAAATATTATAATGGTGTTTAGAGGAGAATGCTATGGGGAAAAATGTAACCAGGTTTGTGTGCGTTTCCTGCGGATATGAGGCAGGCAAGTGGCTGGGCAGATGTCCGGGATGCGGCAGCTGGAATACCATGCAGGAAGAAAAAAAAGAACATAAGCCGGGAAAAGGGGAAGAAAAAAGAGGAAGAACCGTTGCTCTAAGCCATATCCAGAATGATGAAGTACAAAGGGTAAGTACCGGAATTGGTGAACTGGACCGGGTGCTGGGCGGTGGAATTGTGCCTGGCTCCCTTATCCTGCTGGGTGGAGATCCGGGAATAGGGAAGTCTACACTGCTTTTGCAGGTGGCAGACTACATAGCCAGGCAGGGGGAAAAAGTTTTATATCTATCCGGAGAAGAGTCCTTTAGACAGATTCGGCTGCGCTCCTTGCGGCTGGGCATCGATAATGAAAATATATACCTTCTTAATGAGCAGAATATAGATTTTTTGGGTGATTTTATACAGGAAGTAAAACCAGGACTTATCATAATTGACTCTATTCAAACCGTTTATTCAAGCAGCATATCTTCGGTTCCAGGAAGCGTATCCCAGCTCAGGGAGTGTACTGCCCGCATTATGGAATTGGCCAAAACCATGGATATAAGTGTTTTTCTTATCGGGCATGTTACCAAGGAAGGAGCTATAGCTGGGCCTAAAATACTGGAACATATGGTGGATGTAGTCGTCTATTTTGAGGGAGATAAAAATTTTGCTTTCCGGCTGCTTAGAGGCATAAAAAACCGTTTCGGGGCTACGGATGAACTTGGCATACTGGAAATGACGGGACAGGGGCTGTGGGAAGTAAAAGACCCTTCCATGTATTTTTTGGATACTGCTGATAAAAATATGAGCGGAACTGCCGTAGCCGTAAGCTTTGAAGGAAGCAGGCCTTTTTTGATTGAAGTGCAGGCTCTGGTATCCTCTTCTTTGCCGCCTTATGCGCGCAGAATGGCTTTTGGTGTAGATCAGAACCGGCTGGCTTTACTGATAGCGGTTCTGGAGAAAAGGAGAGGGGTTCTGCTTTCTAACTGTGATGTCTATCTTAAAGTAACAGGAGGATTGTTTTTAAAGGACCCGGCGGTAGATTTGGCTATTATTGGGGCGGTGTTTTCCAGCTATAAAGACAAACCTCTGCCTTCAGATATGGTTTTGATAGGAGAAGTCGGCCTTTCGGGAAGGATAAGGCAGGTGCCTTTTATTGATGCCCGGCTTAAGGAAGCGGAAAAGATGGGGTACAAAAAAGCGGTTATTCCATCCGGATTAAGTTTTAAGCCGGGATTTAAACCGGATATGCGAATAATCCAGGTTGGCATGCTGGATGAGTTTATAGAAGTTTTAATGGAAGGATGGGGTTAAATGGAAGATATTTATCATGGAAAGTTCAGGCATTCACTGCAGCTTTTGGCGCCCGGAAGCCTGTTCAGGATAGGGGTGGAGAACATTTTGCAGGCTAATACGGGAGGCCTTATTGTGGTAGGCAATTCCCCGGAGCTTATGAAGCTGGTAAGCGGGGGGTTCAAGATAGACTGTGAATATACTCCTGCCCGCCTCTATGAGCTGGCCAAAATGGATGGAGCTATAATAATGAATGGTGATGCTACCCGCATCCTTATTGCTAATGCCCAGCTTGATCCTGACCCCAGCCTTCCTTCGCAGGAGACAGGTATAAGGCATCGGACGGCAGAGAGAGTAGCCAAGCAGACAGGTGAACTGGTGGTAGCTATATCGCAGAGGCGCAAGGTGGTAACCCTTTATCAAGGGAATATAATATTCAGGCTTCGTGATATATCGACACTCCTGGTTAAGGCTAACCAGGCTTTGCAGACCCTGGAAAAATACCGCAATGTTATGTACAAGGAGCTGCAGAGGCTGGGCGGATTGGAGTTCGAGGATGTGGTGACGGTATCTGAAGTATGCGAAGTCCTGCGCCGTATAATAAAAGTTTTACATATAGGAGAAGAGATAGAAAACTACATTGCAGAACTGGGAAGTGAAGGAAGACTGGTAAAGATGCAGCTTGACGAGATGCTGACCAACATAAGGGAGGAAGCTTTGTATATAATTCAGGACTATAACCGTACGCCGGATAAGAGCCCCCAGGAACTTTTGAATACTATGCTGAGGGCGTTTGAGGAGGATATATCTGATTCGGTATTTATTGCCAGGATTTTATCCCTGGGGACAACCGCCAGCCATCTGGAACAGCAGGTATCTCCGCGCGGCTACCGGATGCTGCAAAAGCTGCCCCGTATACCAGCTGCGGTTATAGATAACCTGGTCCAGCGCTTTGCCCTCTTAAGCAATATAATGCGCGCCAGTATAGAGGAACTGGATGAAGTAGAGGGTATTGGCGAAGTGAGGGCACATTCTATCAAGAATGGGCTTAAACGTATGCAGGAGCAGCTGTTTCTGGAATATAAATATATATAAAAAATAGCAGCCAGGATTTGAGAATTCTGGCTGTTTTTGCTTTTTATAAAAAGTTTCAGGGTTAAAAAGAGATGAATTTATCAGGTCATGTTGAAGATGCCTAGAGTGGTGGCTTTTTTGTATTCTTTTATGAAGATGTCATAAAGGCTTATATCCAGGGTGTTGCATAAAGCGGCAGAATAAAATAGCATTTTTCCCATTTCGTTTATTATTATTTCTTCACAGTGGGGACACAGCTTTCCTCTTACATGGCTGTCCAGGAATTTCTTAAGTTCTTCAATCGAATCTATTTCCTGCGGGATCTGGATTTTGCAAGCGTCTACGCTTATGCATCCACACTCGGTTACGGCTTTAGCTACTGCCCGGTTTACCCGGCTTACTGATTCGGAAAGCTTGGTGGTTATATCTAAGATGCTGCGGTGCCTGATTAAAAGCTCACCTACAACATTCTGGAATTCATCACAAATCAAGTCCTTCATAAAAGACTTGCCTCCTCATATGCTTAAGTTTAGATAATTATAGCCTTTATTTCTAGGCTTTGTCAATTTAATATGTTGTCACCTTATGTCGGGAATCCCTTTATTAAGGGGAAAAGAGGCCTACAAATTAATGGAATAATTTACAAAAAAATTGGTATAATTATTCACCTGGTATAGAAAAATATTTATTGGAGGTGAATAATATGCCAAAAAAGTTAATTTTCTCAAAACTGGTATTTTTCCTGGCTTTGTCTTTGGCCTGTTTGTCTGTTTATGTGTTAAATATTTTTCTTCATCTGGAATGGCTGTATTTGATAGGGACGGGTTTTTTGATTCTGGTTATATCGTTTATACTCTTTAATAGTATTTTTGTTTTTTTGGCCAGCGCTTTGCGCAGGCTAAATAGGCTGCTGGATAGTACTTCCATAGAAGTTATAGTAGGAGGAGCGGCAGGGCTGGTTTTAGGGGGTATAGTAGGGGTTCTAAGCAGTTTCCCCTTTTCGCTTTTTGAGGGAATAGGAAGTTATATTACTTTGATTGTCTTCCTGGTTAGTGGCTATATTGGCTTTAAGGTGGGAAGCAGGAGAGGTAGCGAAGTATTGCGGCTTTTCAGCTATATAAACAGCAGGGGAGACATGGCAGGGGAAGAAAAGAAAAATTCTTTGAAGATTTTAGATACCAGTGCTATTATTGATGGAAGGATTTATGATGTGTGTTTGGCTGGTTTTATTGATGGGACTTTGCTGGTGCCTACTTTTGTTATTGCTGAACTTCAGCATATTGCCGATTCTTCGGATACAGTGAGACGCAATAAGGGGAGAAGGGGGCTTGATCTGCTTTCCAAAATGCAGAAGCATGAAAAGATAAAAATTGATATAATAGAAGCGGAATGGGACGAAGATAAAGATGTGGACAGCAGATTGATAAGGCTTTGTAAAGAGCTTAACGCAGCTATTATAACCAATGATTACAATTTAAATAAAGTAGCTGAGCTGCAGGGGATAAAGGTGCTTAATATAAATGAACTTACCAATGCGGTTAAAGTAATGGTCTATCCGGGAGAGACTATGCACATAACTATCCTTAAAGAGGGCAAGGAGGAAGGACAGGGAGTAGGCTATCTGGAAGACGGCACTATGGTGGTGGTAGAAGATGCCTGGCAGGATATAGGGCATGAACTGGAAGTAGTAGTGACCAGCGTTTTTCAGACAGCAGCCGGCCGCATGATCTTTACCCGCAAGGTGAAGGAGGAGCCTGATGCTTCCAGCAATGTTTCTTATGTGATAGAGGCTAAAGAGGTGAATGTATATGGCTAATGGCCTAAAGGCGGTGGTGGCAGCCGCTGGCCAGGGGAGCCGTATGAAGGCGGATATAAATAAGCAGTATATTATGCTTAAAGGGAAACCGGTGTTGTTTTATTCACTCCATACTCTGGAACAGATGGATATAGTTGAGGAGGTAGTAGTGGTAGCCCGTGCAGAAGAAATAGACTACTGCTACCATAATGTCATACAAAAGTACAAGCTTAAAAAAGTGAAAAAAATAATACCTGGAGGCAGGCAAAGACAAGATTCAGTAGAATTGGGTTTGCAAGCTCTGGATAAAGGGACCGAAGTGGTAGCCGTGCACGATGGGGCACGGCCACTTTTTGTGCCTGCCATGCTGGAAGAATTATATCGGGAAGCCAGGAAGTGGGGAGGGGCGGTTCCCGGAATAAAGCTTAAGGATACGGTTAAAAAGATAGATGAGGAAGGCTTTATATCTCATACATTAAAGAGGGAAGAGCTTATAGCGGTACAAACTCCCCAGGTATTCCGGTATGATGAACTTGTTTATGCTTATGAAAAGGCAAGGCAGGAAGGTTTTTACGGCACGGACGATGCTTCCATCTATGAGCGTTATGTGGGAAAGGTAAAGGTTGTAAATGGGGATGAACGCAATATAAAAATAACTACCCCGGAAGACATACTGATAGCAGAACGATTTTTAGAGGAAAAGAGTGAAGGTTTTATGCCTTTTCGTATAGGGACTGGATATGATGTGCACCGCCTGGTGGAAGGAAGGAAGCTGGTGCTGGGAGGGGTAGAAATACCTCATGCTAAAGGGCTTTTAGGCCATTCTGATGCTGATGTGCTTTTACATGCTATTTGCGACGCCCTTTTAGGAGGGGCTGCTCTGGGAGATATAGGAAAGCATTTTCCTGACACTGATGAAAAATATAAAGGGATAAGCAGTTTATTGCTATTGAGAGAAGCTGGCTTAAAAGTGAGAGAAGCAGGATTCAGGATTGTAAGCATAGACAGCACGATAGTTGCCCAGGAACCAAAACTTGCCCCTTACATAGAGATGATGCGCAAGAATATTGCAGAAGCTTTAGAGATTGATTTATCCAGAATAAATGTCAAGGCTACTACTACAGAAGGCCTGGGCTTTGAAGGAGAAAAAAGAGGTATTTCGGCACAGGCAGCAGCTTTGCTAACAGGTATATTTTAATAATTATTTTGCTCCTTCCTGGGAAAAATTAAGAAAAAAGGGAGGAGCAGAGCCATGCGGGAAAAGATTGCTTTACTGGTTTTTTTGCTTATGGCAGCCACCGGCATACTTTATCTTAATCAAGCAGATAAAGTGCATATGGTAGAAAAAAACGCCAGTACAAAAGTAGTTGTAACTTTGGGAGAAGATTTGACCGAAAACCAAAAAGATGAGGTGCTGGGTGTTTTTGCAAAATTCAAGGATTTAAGTGATGTAAGGATAATAACGGTGAGCAACCGGGAAGAAAGACAGCTTTTATCAGGGATAGTTGATGAAAAATTAATTGGCAGCAGGGCTATATCTTCGGCTTATGTTGAACTGATGGAGAAGAGCAGCGGGATAGAGGTAAAAACTGAAAATATAACCTCCATTACCCCTTTTATGTATGCCAATGCTTTAACGACGGCGGGAGTTGAAGATGCACGGGTAGTGGTGGCAGCACCTTTCCCGGTTTCCGGAACTGCTGCTCTGGCTGGAATAATGAAGGCTTTTGAAACGGCAAGTGGGGAAAAACTCCCAGCCAGGGCCAAGGAAACTGCTGTAAGGGAAGCTGCGGAGGCTTCCCGCCTGGGAGAAAAGATTGGCAAGGATAATGCTGAAAAATTAATGTATGAAGTTAAGAAAAGGGTTATCGATGAAAATATTTCTGATCCAGAAGAGATAAGAAAGATAATAATCGAGATAAGCGGGGATCTTAATATTAGATTGTCCACGGAAGATGTGGAACGCATAACCCAGCTTATGCTCAGGATAAGAAAGCTTAATATAAGTATTAATGACCTGGGAGCCCAGCTAAAGCTTTTAGACCGTAATTTAAAGGAGATAAAAGGAGTAAGGGGAGAACTGGAAAGTTTCTGGCAGAGACTGCTTCAGTTTTTGCAAAATCTGATAGTTATGATTAGACAGTCTTTGGGTTAAGATAAGGTTTGATTTTTTTGTGTATTTTAAGGGAGGGATAAGCATAATGAGAAAGATTAAGGTAAGATTTGCTCCGAGCCCCACCGGGCCTTTGCATATAGGGGGAGCCCGCTCAGCTCTTTTTAACTATCTTTTTGCTGTGCGCAATGATGGAGAAATGGTTTTGCGCATAGAGGATACTGATTTAGAACGTTCCCGCCGGGAATATGAGGAAGAAATTATAGAGTCCCTGCGCTGGCTGGGCATAAGCTGGACGGAAGGGGTGGATATAGGCGGCGATAATGGCCCTTACCGCCAGACGGAGAGGCTTGATATATACAGGGAATATGTAGAAAAATTGTTGGCTTCGGGGCAGGCTTATGAATGCTTTTGCAGCGAAGAAGAGCTGGAAAAGGAACGGGAGGAGCTTTTGGCCAGGGGAGAGATGGTGCGCTATTCCGGAAAATGCCGCTATCTTACGCCAGAAGAAAGGGAAGAAAAATTAAAGCAGGGCATTAAGCCGGCTATCAGGTTTAAGGTGCCGGATAATAAGGTATATGTAGTAAATGACCTGGTAAGGGGAAAGGTAGCTTTTGAAACAAATAATATAGGGGATTTTATAATTGTAAAATCTGACGGCATACCTACCTACAATTTTGCCGTAGTAGTAGATGATGCCCTGATGGGGATAACCCATGTCATAAGAGCGGAAGAGCATTTGTCTAATACACCCCGGCAGCTTATGCTTTATGAAGCTTTAAATTTCAAAATTCCTGAATTTGCCCATATTTCGCTTATTTTGGGCAGTGACCGCCAGAAGATGAGCAAAAGGCATGGAGCAACCTCGCTTATCCAGTATCGGGAAAAAGGTTATCTGCCGGAAGCTTTGTACAATTTTTTGGCTCTTTTAGGCTGGTCGCCGGAAGGAGAAGAAGAAATACTTACTCCTGAAGAAATAAACAGGAGTTTTTCCCTGGATAGGGTGTCTAAAAGCCCAGCTGTTTTTGATTTGGATAAACTTAACCATATAAATCAACAGCACATAAAGATGCTTACCCTTGACAGGCTTAAAGAACTTTTACGCCCTTATCTGGAGGCTTCCCCCTATAAGGATGAGGTAAACAAGATGAGTTCTGAAAAATATGAGCTTCTGGTTACTGCTTTGCGCGATTATCTGGTCTGTTTGAGTGATATAACTGAACATGCCGGGGTTTTGTTTGAGGATATAGAATATGAAGAAGAAGCCCTGGAGGTTTTAAAAGGGGAACATGTTAAGGATTTGCTTAATGAATTTATAGCTGCCTATCCTGATAATGATGGGGTAGAAGAGATAAAACAGTATATAAAGAGCCTGATGAAGAAGATGAAGCTGAAACCTAAAGATGTTTTTATGCCTTTGAGATGCGCGCTTTCCGGCAAAACCCACGGCCCGGACCTTCCTTACCTTATAAGCATATGGGGAAGAGAGGAAGTTGAAAGAAGGGTAAGGAAGACTTTGGAACAAATAAAGTAGATAGGGGAGAATATGGTGGCTAAAGTTGTTGTTAGTGCAGTCCAGATGAGCTGTGATGCTGATATAGATAAAAACCTGGAAAAAGCAGATTTTTTTGTGAGAAAGGCTGCCAAGGAAGGTGCGCAAATAATCTTGCTGCATGAACTGTTTGAAACCCTGTATTTTTGTCAGGTGGAGGATTTTGGTTTTTATAAATATGCTGCGGAACTAGAAAATAACAGGGCAGTTACCCACTTTCAAAAAGTGGCGGCTGAACTGAAGGTAGTCTTGCCAATAAGCTTTTATGAAAAGAAAAACAGAGCATATTATAATTCAGTAGCCGTGATAGATGCAGATGGCAGCATATTAGGGGTTTATCGGAAAACCCATATTCCTACTGGGCCTGGTTATGAAGAGAAGTTTTATTTTAATCCTGGCGATACAGGTTTTAAGGTTTGGAAAACTAGATATGCGACTATAGGGGTAGGAATTTGCTGGGATCAGTGGTTTCCGGAGGCTGCCAGGTGTATGGCCCTTATGGGGGCGGAACTGCTTTTATATCCGACATCAATAGGGTCAGAGCCGGAGGAGCCAGAAGTAGATTCAAAACAACACTGGCAGATATGTATACAGGGGCATGCTGCAGCGAATATAATGCCGGTTATTGTAGCTAACCGGGTAGGTACGGAAAGGATAGGCAATTCTTCTATCAACTTTTATGGTTCTTCTTTTATTACTGATCATACTGGCAGGATATTAAGCGAAGCAGATAGACATTCGGAAGAAATAATTATCTCTGAATTTGATTTAAAAAAAGTGGAGGAATTTAGAATTTCCTGGACTGTTTTTCGGGATCGCAGGCCAGAAATGTATAAACCTATAATGACCAATGATGGTATATTATAAATGTAAAACAGGCAGAGCCTGCGCTCTGCCTGTTTTTATGCTATTTTACGCAAGAATCCAGCATTTCCCGAACATAGGTAGGAAGGGCAAATGCTCCGCGATGAATATCAGAGTTGTAATAGCGTGTTTTTATTCCCATGCTCTCCCATATATCTGGTTTATGGTCATCTAAGGGATCATATTTTTTAGAAGCAAACCCAAATAACCAGTGACCAGAAGGATAAGTTGGAATATGGTACTGGTATACTTTTACTTTGGGGAAGATTTCCCTGATTTTTTTGTGTGCTTTTTTCATTTCATTGGCATGAAATTCAAAATATGGCGATTCATGTTGATTTACCAGTATCCCGTCTTCACTCAATATGCGATAACAGGCTTGATAAAATTCGGTAGTAAACAAGCCTTCCCCGTAGCTTATGGGATCGGTTGAATCTACTATTATTAAGTCATATGTCGCATCAGGCGCCTTTTTTACAAAAGCAAGTCCATCTTCGAAGTAGAGGTTTATACGTGGGTCTTTATCTAAATGCCCTGCTGTTTGGGGAAGATATTTTTGACATAAACGCACGACCCGCTCGTCAAGCTCTACCATGTCAATTCTTTCTATATGGGGATAGCGGGCTATTTCCCGTGAAGTTCCGCCATCCCCGCCGCCGATTATTAATACCTTTTTAATGGCAGGATTAGTAGCCATGGCTACATGGGTAATCATCTCATGGTATATGAATTCATCTTTTTGGGTAACCATGACAAGGCCATCCAGGGTGAAGATAACCCCGTAGGTTTCAGATTCAAAAAAGTCGATTCTTTGATATTTAGTCTGTTCTGTATATATGTGCCTTTTAAGCTTTATGGATATTTTTGTGTCATCATCCCAACGTTGTGAATAGACGAGATCAACATATGGAGGTTTGGTCGAAATCTCCTGATTTAAAGGAATAGTCATTATATCTCCTGCCCTGTGAAGTAATTACGGTACCGGTTAACCCCTCGATACCCTGCTTAGCTTTTTCTAAAGAGGTTATCAGGGCTTTACGGTCGGGCTTCCCTTCCACAAACGCAATGGCCGCTTGTACTTTAGGCAGCATGGATCCAGCTGCAAAGTGTCCTTCTTTAATAAGTTCATTGGCTTCTTCTACTGACAGTTCAGATAGCCACTGCTGATCAGGTTTACCGAAATTGATAGCAACTTTTTCTACAGCAGTTAAGATGATCAAGCGGTCAGCTTCGATTAAATCAGCCAATTTAGCGCTGGCAAAATCCTTGTCGATAACAGCAGATACACCGATAAGCCTATTATCTGCACGCATGACTGGAATTCCGCCGCCGCCGACAGTAATGACTACCTGTCCTGCTTCGATTAGTGCTTTAATAGTTTCTTTTTCTACAATGTCAATAGGCTTGGGTGAAGGGACTACCCGCCGATATCCGCGTCCCGCATCTTCTATCATAGTATAGCCTTTGGTTTTTTGCAAGTGTAATGCCTCTTCTTGCGTATAAAAAGAGCCTATGGGTTTGGTGGGATTTTTGAATGCTGGATCATAGGGATCGACTATTACCTGAGTTATAATAGACGCAATCGGGATATGCAGACCCCGTTTGGCAATTTCTTCGCCGATGGCATTCTGTAAGTGGAAGCCTATGTATCCCTGGCTCATGGCGTTACATTCGGGAAAAGGCATTTCCGGGATATTAGACTGTTGTTTGGAAGCGATCTCCATGGCCAGATTGATCATACCTACCTGTGGCCCATTGCCGTGAGCGATAGCTACTTCATGGCCAGCTTCAATTATGTCTACAATCGATGCAGCAGTTTTGCGAGCTGCCTCCAGCTGTTCCTGGGGGGTATTACCGAGGGCGTTTCCGCCTAAAGCGATTACGATACGTTCTTTTCTATTCATCATGTAACCACCTTTCCTTAATTTTTATAGTTAAAGTTAGAGACCTAGAATTTTGAACTGTACTTTGCACTTTTACCTGCTAAACAAGTACCAGCAATTCTAGGTCTCTGTTTGGAGGAGGAGTATTATGATTGATAATTATGAGGGGATTAGTAACCTAAGGGCTGCTGCTGGGTTATACAGTGGATACATCCACCGCCGAGCAGTATTTCTTTGGCGTAAACACCTACTACCTTGCGGTCATAGTACAATTCCTGCAGTTTTCTCAATGCTTCTTCATCATGAGGATCATTGAAGGTAGGCACGATTACGCCGCCATTTGCAATATAGTGATTTATATATGAACCAGCTAAACGGTCGCCAGGCTTGCGCGGCAGAGTTCCGTCTACGGCATCTACTCCCAGGCTTTCTTCTTCTGTGATGTATATAGGGCCTGGTTGGTGGATTTTATGTATCTCAAATCTGCGGCCTCTGGCGTCTGTTTGGGAAGATAGATATTCAAAAGCTTCCCGGGATATCTCATATTGTGGATCTTCTGTATCATCAGTCCAGGTAAGGGCGATTACCCCCGGACGAACAAAGCAGGCCAGATTGTCTACATGTCCATCAGTTTCGTCATTATATACCCCACGGGGAATCCATAAGATTTTTTCAACATTCAAATACTCTTTAAGTATTTCTTCGAGTTCTTCACGCGAATACTCAGGATTGCGGTTCGGGTTCAAAAGGCATTCTTCCGTAGTCATCAATGTGCCTTCCCCGTCTACATGTATAGAACCGCCTTCCAGAACGATAGGGGCCTTATAACCTTCTATACCCTCAATTTCCATGACTTTGGCAGCTACCATATCATCTTTATCCCAGGGGAAATACAGTCCGCCGTTGAATCCGCCCCAGGCATTGAATTTCCAGTCAATTCCCCTTACTCCGCCTCTGCCGTTTATTACAAAAGTGGGACCTACATCACGCATCCAGGAATCATTGGTAGACATTTCAACAACTCTTATGTTTCTGGGGAGTTTATGACGGGCATTGGCAAATTGAGCTTCTGATACGCACATGGTTACAGGTTCAAATTGGGCTATAGCTTTGGCTACTTCTACAAAAGCTTCCTGGGCCGGTTTGGCACCGTATCTCCAGTTATCAGGCCTTTCCGGCCAGATCATCCAGCAGCCGGCATGTTTGTGGAATTCAGCTGGCATAAAATACCCGTCTTTTCTGGGGGTAGTAAGTTGATTTATCATTATTTCAGCAGCTTGATTCATAGAGGTCGCCTCCCTTAAAAGTAGATTAATTATTGATACATTCTTCTAATTCAGGCAGTTCAGGTTTTTCAGTTATATAACGGTGTACTATGATTTCTCCCACTGCTAATGTAATAATGGTTCCTATCAGTACCGGGACAGCAAATCCCCAGTCTATGGGTTGTCCAGGAACCCAGATGAAGAATACGATGGACTGGATTACGAAAAGCTCAGCGATAATGGCTATGAGGTTTACAAACCAGGGACTGCCCGGAACTTTATAGGGTCTTTCAATGTCCTTGTCTATTTTGCGCAGCTTGATAAATACCGGGAATAGAATAGCGTAAGGCAACAGGAATATTATGGAACTAAAGGCGAACATAGACCAGAAAAGTTCCTCGGAAGTAGCAGCTACCATGCCGTAGCATATAAATACCAGGGTAGATACTAAACCGGTTATGATAGCAGCGCCTTTGGGAGTCTGGTTTTTTTCATCAATTATGCCGAATACTTTGGGGAATTCACCGGCTTCGGCAGCTTCTACTGCAGCCCGGTTAGCTCCCAGAGTCCAGGTAACCATGTTGGCGAAGAAAGTAAACATTATCATGATGCCAAGAGCAGTTATTATAGAGTTGGATACCCCTATAGAGCCGAATACTACATCGAGCATGTCGATTATACCGGTTACCAGGCTGAGATTGTCTAAGGGGACGGTAATCAAAAGTGCCAATGTGGTAGCCAGGTAAAGCAAAGTTATTATGATACCTGAGCTTATTACAGCTTTAGGAATATCCTTGGTAGGATCTTTCATTTCTTCAGCAGCACTGGACATAAGTTCAAAGCCGGAAAGGTTATAGATGATTACAGGGAAGAAAAAGAGTCCTGCATCAAGTTTGGGTTTGATAGTTTGCCAGTTTATCGTATTGGCACTTCCTTTGGAGGTTAAGGCAATAACAGCAGCTATTACCATGGCCAAAACGACGAACATTTTGGTTATGGCACCTATATTGGGAACCCATTTAGAGACCTCCAGAGATTTTATGTTGAACCATACGGTGATCCAGGTTATAATAATTCCGACTATAACCTGCCCCCAGAGGCTCATATCCGGGAAGAACATTTGAGCAAACACTCCAGCGAATATTATGTATACTGCCGGCATCCAGAGCGCTACATTTACCCAGTAAAACCAGGTAGTACGGGCGGCCCATTTACTGCCGAAAGCTCTTTTGGTCCACACATATAAACCGCCCTGTTCAGGATAGGTAGTGCCGAGTTCTGCGCTGATAAGTCCATAAGGCAAGAAGTAGATAATGGCACATATTATCCACCAGCTTATAGAAGCGGGACCTATTGCTGCTGATGCTGGCAGAGTATCAATAAGGAAGATAGCGGCAAATGAGAAGAAGAAAAGGTCCCAAAAGGTTAAGGTTTTTTTCCTTGTCGATGTTTCTGACATACAAATCTCCTCTTTTCGTTTTTTTCAAGAAGGCGGGTAGGGGTTATTTATTCCATACCCGCTTGTCGCTGTTTAAGAAGGACTCGATGCGTCCTTTGTGGTAAGCTTTCTGTTCGGGAGAAGCTTTGGCGATTCTCGGATAGGTGAAGTAGACTAAAAGAGCCATTTGAGCAGTTAATCTGTTTTCTGCTTCGTCAAAAACTACTGATTGTTCGGAATCGATAACTTCATCCAAAACTTCTACATTACGCGATGCAGGCAAGCAGTGCATAAATATGGCATGGGGAGCAGCCTTGGCCATAACCTCTTTGGTAACCTGATAGGTAGGTTTAAAGGCCTGTACTCTTTCTTCTGCTTCATCTTCCTGGTCAACCCACCACCACAAATCGGTATATACAACATCAGCACCTCTTACTGCTTCCATAGAATCGGTTACGGTGACTGAACCGCCGGAAATTCTGCAGTTTTCTTCAGCTATTTTTATCCATTCCATGGGTGATTGATATTTTTTGGGGGCAATATGAGTAAAGTGCATTCCCATCCTGGTTGTTATGTGCATAAGGGAACTGCACACATTGGTGCGGTCGCCGATAAATACAACTCTCAAATCTTCCAGGCGTTTGCCTTCCGGAAGGTGTTCCATCATGGTAAATACATCTGCAATAACTTGAGTAGGATGGTTGTAATCGGTTAAACCGTTGATAACAGGAACGGTACAGTATTCTGCAAGCCCTAAAATAGTTTCATGTTTGAGGGTACGAGCCATAATTACGTCGCACATGCGGGACAAAACTTTGGCTGTATCGTAGAGTGACTCTCTTACTCCCAGATGGATTTCACCGGGTTTTAGATATAAAGCATGTCCTCCCAGCAACTGCATGGCAACTTCAAAAGATACACGGGTTCGGGTAGAAGGCTCTTCAAAGATCATGCCCAGGGAGCATCCCTCCAAAAGTTTGGGAACTGCACCTTCCTTGCGCGCTTCTTTGAGCATTTTCATGAGCTCAAAGATCTGCATAAGTTCTTCTTTGCTGAAATCCTGGGTGTCGATAAAGTGTCTTAAATCTTTCATCATAAACCACGCTCCTTTAAATTTTTTTATCTGCCTACTTGATGGAGCAAAAAACATGCCAAATAAAAAGACAGGCTATTTTTAGGGATTTAAATAGCCTGTCTTTTTATTGGGATATGGTTTTTATGACTAGTGTCAAAATGAAACAGATTTCAAAAGTGATTGTGGGAACAAGCAGATGTTTCGAAAATAAAATATGTCAAAATGGTATTGCTAACTTTTAGTGCCAAAATATTTGGCGATTTTGCGGTATATGGAAGAACGGCTTATGCCTAAAGCTTCTGCTGCCAGGTTTTTTCCCTTTTCATCCCAGCCAAAATAGGAGAGAGCCTGTTCAATAGCTTCTTTTTCCAGCTCCTCCAGGGTTTTAAAAAGAGGAGCCTCAGCAGTTTTATAGGTATTATCCATAAAAGACATGAAATGATCAGGAAGGCTAGAAACCGATATATAATGCCCTTCTTCAAAGTTCATGGCGTGTTCGATAGTGTTTTTAAGTTCCCTTACATTACCTTCCCAGGGATAAGCCATGAAGATATCTTTTACCTGGGAAGTTAATCCACGTATGGATTTGTGCATAGTTTTATTGAATTGGTCTATAAAATGATAACTGAGCTTTATTATATCCCCTTTTCTCTCCCGTAGGCTGGGTATTCTTATAGATATGACATTAAGGCGGTAGTAAAGGTCTTTGCGGAAAGTACCTTCTTCTACCATGGTTTTAAGGTCTATATTGGTTGCCCCAATAATGCGGATGTTGATATTTATAGTCCGGTTACCCCCCAATCTTTGAAAACTGCCGTCTTCCAGAACCCGCAGAAGCTTGTTCTGCATATAGGCGCTCATATTCTCTATTTCATCAAGGAAAATGGTACCGCCATTTGCCTGTTCTAACAGGCCTAATTTGCCGCTGCGCCTGGCACCAGTAAAGGCACCTTCTTCGTAGCCGAATAATTCTGACTCTAAAAGGGAGTCGGGAATGGCTCCGCAATTTATTATTACCATGTTTTTATCTTTGCGTTTGGACAATTTATGTATAGCATGAGCGAACACTTCTTTCCCGGTGCCGGTTTCCCCGATTAAAAGCACGGAAGAATCATTGCTGGCTACTTTGATTACTTTGTCTTTAGCTGCCTTGATGGCCTTGCTTTCTCCTACTATTTCAGGAAGCGGGTCGTTAGTATCTTTTACCTGCATGTATTCTATTACGCAGAGGACGATTTTATCTTTGCTGAACTGTTTTATATGCCTGGTCCAGTATTCAACATATGCTTTGGTAGAGCTATCCAGATATCCTGAGAAGGAAAGGGTGGTTTCCTCCTCGCTTTTGCGCACACAACTGGCGAATTTTTCAATAAAGGCTGCTGGACAGCTGGTTAAGAACTTTTCTGCTGTTTTATTGCAGAAGATTTTTTGTGCAGCATAGTCAATAATTGTGCTGCCTTTTTTGTATAAATCCATTGTATTTAAGTAAGAGGTAAATATTTGCATATCCTCTTCTGTTTGAGCAAGATCGAGGGTTACCACTTTATACATAGTTATCCTCCTAGCAGTTGAAGTTGTCCAAACCTTCAGCCAGCGCTTTTATGAGAACCTGTATCTCGCTCAAACAGTCGTATATATCATTAAAGGCTTTTATTTCTGAATTTAACATGGAAATAACTGTGCGATCGCCAAATTCATGCTGTTCATAAATTTGAAGCTGTTTTCCCCAGCTGTCCAGTATGTTTTCACACTGATGGCATATATTAGAGACAGCAGGCAAAAGCTGGGTAAGGGTTATATTTTCATTTTCCAGGCCTTCTTCGATATCTAATAATTCATCATTTATGGTTTCTAATATGCTTAAATTGGCGGCGGTTATTTTGTAGTTGTCTTCTATATGGGTACCCAGTTTTTTAACTAAAGAAATAAGCAGTTCGGTTGATGTACTGGATTTTTCTATGATACTATTGATTTCCCCGGATTTTTCATGTATCAGGTAAGAAGTATCTTTTATGCGTTTTACCAGGTCGCGCAACCTGTCGTTCATGCTTTCAAAATGTTCAGCCAGTTCTCTAAATTCCTTGATGTCAAATTCTTCAGGATTAAAGGAAGCCAGGTTGCCTTTTTCTATTTCATATATTCGATTTTGAAACTTGCGCAGGTTGTTTTCCAGCACTTTGCCTATGATGGTAGAACCCCAAACAGCTATGAGCAGAGCTATAAAGGCGATTATTGAAGTATTTATTAAAACTGATTTTTGCAGGTTTCTAACATATTCTTCGCGTATGTCTACTGCCACTACTGCTACTACATTACCTGTGCTGTCGTAGACAGGTCCGTAAGCGGTGTACCAGGTGCCGAAAGTGTCTTTATAGGGTTTGGGGGTTACTGTAAATTCTCCATTAAATGCGTCTCTTATGTAAGGGGTTAGAATATAATCCTGCATAAATGACAGATCAGGGTCATAAGAAGCTAAAACCATTTTGGTGGTGTTGCCGCTTCTTATCAGAGTGTATATGTCAGCTACATTTAATTCCTTGCGGTATTGGGCTAAAAACTGGTTGGTTTGTATATAATATGGGTCGTTAATGCTTTTTATGGTTTTATGTTTGTCACCATCGATAAGATAGTGTGAAGATATAGCAGTTTCGATTAGCTTGTCGCGGGTGATGTCCATAATGGTGGAATTGGCTTTTTCATAGTATAGAACGGAAAAAACGGCAATTATGATGATAAAGAGTATTATAAAAAACAACTCAATTCTGGTTTTAAAACTGTCTCCCATTTTCATGATTTGTTAACATCTCCTTTTATAGTTTAAATTTATTTATAAGCTCATTGAGGCTCTGAGCGTTTTGAGCCATATGTACTGCATTTTGGTAAATTTCTTCTAGCTGGGAGGCAATTACATTTACATTGTTTTTTATCTCCTGGGAAGAAGCTGACGACTCTTCCATAGCAGTAGATACATCATTGAGAGCCGTGTTAACTTGGAGGATTGAATCTGCTATACTTGCCAGGGCAGCAGCAAATTCCTGAGTCAAATTTTGTATGAATAGAGCGTCCCTGGCATATTGTTCTCCTGCCTCAAACATTATATCGTAATCGGGTATTACTTGTTTATCAATAAAACTTAGAATTTCCTGGATATAGAGGGTAATGTTATGTACTGACTGTTTTACCTGGACAATTAGTTTTTGTATAACTTCTGCCGTTTGTGCTGAATTTTCGGCTAATTTTTTTACTTCGGAAGCTACCACCACAAAACCATGCCCTTGTTCGCCGGCACGTGCTGCTTCTATGGCAGCATTAAGCGCCAAAAGATTAGTCTGCCTGGCGATTTGGAAAATAGCGGTTGCCATTTCGCTTATTTGTTCTACTACTTGAGTTTCTTCAATAGCTTTTATTATTTCCTGCTGTTTTTCCTGATAAATAGATTTGGTGGAATTCCTGGATGCATGAGCATATTTTATGGTTTCTTCCGCGCGCTTTTTGATTTCGGCAGCCTTAGTCTCACTTTGACATATCTTATTCTTCAAATCTTCAGTAGCAATAGTTATTTGTTTGCTGAATGAGGTAATTTGGTTTAGAGAAATACTGATATCTTCCATGCCTTTGGCAATCTGTTCTACGGAAGCATTTATGGTTTGACCTTTGGCGTTGATATTTTCTACATTTAGAAGAAGTTTTTGGCTCGCAGTATCAGTTTTATTTATTGATAAAGCCACTTCTTTCAGAAGGATTCGTATTTTACCTGTCATGTTGTTGAAAGCATGAGCCAGTTTTCCTGTTTCATCATGGCAGTGCATGAACTTGGAGTTTACCTTTTGCGTAAAGTCGCCTTGCGCCATATGGTTAGCATGTTCGGCCAGATTGTTTATAGGTTTGGTAACCATATTTGCTACACTAAAGGTAGCTAATATGGCAGCCAGGATTATGAGCAGGGATATGATTAAAATGTTGTGTTTTAAAACCGAAGCTTTTTCGATTACTTCTGCCTGGGGGGCGGTAACAGCAATGGACCATTTAGTGTTTTTTATGGGGGCATAGGCGATTATTTTCTTTTCATTTCGTACCATATAGCTGTTTATATTTGACTGGCCTTTAGACATGTCCAGAAGTATCCGGGATAAACTGGCGGGGATTTTATTTTCCTTTTCCAGTTCGGGAATATTTCCTACTGATCCGGAAAAGTATTTGTGAGCGATAATTTTGCCGTTTTCATTTACTATGAAAGCATAGCCGCTCTTTCCATAAGATATGTTTTTTACCATTTCGTTGAGCTCTTGCTGGCTGATAATGCCTACCAGTACGCCGGTTATTTCACCATCAGCGTAATGGTATATGGGATAAACTATAGCAGATGAAGATGCAGGATCAATTTCACTTAATATACTGGAAGAAAGAATAACTGGATTTCCTTGCAAAGCCTTTTTCAAATAATCTGGGCTTCCTACATCCAAGCGTTTGCCATTTGTAAAGCAGGCACTTCCGTTTTTATCAATAATGCCGAACTGAATAAAACCCAGCTCTGATGCCCATTTCAATTCTCCTTTCAGGGCATTGATTTTTTCTTCCAGGGTAGTTTCACGGTTGTCTTTTATACCCATAATCAAGTCCCAGGTAGCTAAACTTTGCAGTACATATACATTGGCATTTATACGGGCATCTATAGTATCAGCTGCTTGTTCAGCCAATTTGAGCATGGCCTGTCCGGCCTCTGCTTCCAGGGCTTTTTCCGAACGGGTTATGCTTATATAGCCAAGGAGCAGGCATGATATGAGAATAATGCCTCCAAAAAGTAGGATGAATTTGTGGTGCAATTTTTTTTCCCTGTTTGCTAACAACATGCAAATACCTCCCGCGTACCTTGATGTTTGTAATTTTTTAATGCAATTTTTGTGCCAGCTTTGGGCAAGAAACCTGATTATGTTTAGATTGACATGGGAGATTAAACTTGTGTACAATTTACTTAAACTAATATTTCGAAATGCTGAGAATGGGAAGAGTAGGCAGCGATCGCTTACAGAGAAGAAAGGTCAGCGGCTGAGAGCCTTTCTAAGTATGAAGCTGTCCGAAGTGCGCCCGGGAGCAGGCGTGCCGAAGTGATAGTAGGCAGGTCCGGTTTAAACCGTTATATTTTCCTCAGAGGGAGATGTCATTTTTATGACATCTAACAAGAGTGGAACCGCGGAAAGCCGTAGAAGGCCTTTCGTCTCTTGAGAGATGAAAGGCTTTTTTATTTAAGGATAAAAGGGGTGATAGGTTATGGGGTGTAGATGCTGGGGAGATGGCTTCAGCTAAAATTAAAAATTTACAAGGAGGGCAAAATATGTTTAAAATATTTAAAACTTTAAGGGAAGAAATACAGGTAGTTTTTGACAGAGACCCGGCGGTTAAGAGCGTATGGGAGGTAATATTCTGCTATCCAGGCTTTCATGCAATTATAAGCCATCGTATAGCTCATTTTTTCTATCAAAAGAAGTTTTATTTTATTGCCCGTTTAATATCCCATATAAGCCGCTTTTTTACCGGTATTGAAATACACCCAGGAGCCAAGATTGGCAAAAGGTTTTTCATAGATCATGGAAGTGGTGTAGTTATAGGCGAGACTGCTGAGATAGGCGATGATGTGACTATATATCAGGGGGTTACCCTAGGGGGAACTGGAAAAGAAAAAGGAAAAAGACACCCGACTATCGGCAATAATGTGGTTATAAGTGCGGGGGCCAAGGTATTAGGCTCTTTTACCGTAGGGGATAATGTTAAAATAGGAGCTGGCTCGGTAGTTTTAAAAAGTGTTCCCCCGAACTGTACGGTAGTAGGGGTGCCGGGAAGGATAGTTATAAGGGACGGAGCCAGGGTAGAAAACAGCCGCATAGAGGTAGACCTGGAACATCACATGCTGCCCGATCCCCTGGAAGAGACTTTGATTGCTATGCAGGAAAAAATAGCTGAATTAGAGAGAAGATTAGCCAGGTATGAAGAGGAGGCCTTAGCAAATGCTGGTATACAACACGCAAAGCCGCAAAAAGGAAGAGTTGATTCCGCTAGATCCGCCTAATATAGGCATGTATGTGTGCGGGCCTACTACCTATAATTTTATCCATCTGGGTAATGCCCGCCCTTTAGTTTTTTTTGATACCGTAAGGCGTTATCTGGAATACCGGGGATATAAGGTGAAATATGTCCAGAATTTCACGGATGTAGATGACAAAATAATTAACCGGGCTTTGGAAGAAGGGGAAGACCCTTTAAAACTGGCATCCAGATATATTGATGAATACTTTAAAGACGCTGATGCCCTGGGGGTAAGAAGGGCTGATGTGCATCCCCGGGTAAGCGAACATATAGGTGACATTATAGAAGCTATAAAAGGGCTTGTTGAGAAGGGATACGCCTATGCTGTAGACGGGGATGTGTATTACCGGGTAGAAGCTTTTCCGGAGTATGGGAAACTTTCTGGGAGAACGCTGGAAGAAATGATGGCAGGAGCCAGGGTAGAGGTAGATGAGAGAAAAGAAAACCCGGCTGATTTTGCTCTGTGGAAAAAAGCTAAGATAGGTGAACCTTATTGGGAAAGTCCCTGGGGAAAAGGGCGGCCTGGATGGCATATTGAATGTTCGGTTATGGCTGTCAAATATCTGGGAGAGACGGTTGATATTCACGGAGGAGGAAATGACCTTATATTCCCCCATCATGAAAATGAGCTGGCCCAGGCGGAAGCTTTGACGGGGAAACCTTTTGTCCGCTACTGGATGCATAATGGGTTTATTACCGTAAATAACGAAAAGATGTCAAAATCCCTGGGGAACTTTTTTATCCTGCGCGATATATTGTCCAAATTCCCGCCCGATGTGGTGCGCTTTTACCTTTTAAGCGTCCACTACCGCAGCCCTTTAGATTTTGATGACGGAAAACTTAAAGAGGCGGCCAAAGCTCTGGGACGCCTTAAAAATACCCGGCTTTTGGCCAGGGAGTTTATAGGGGAAGGGAAAGAAGGAACGGTTTTAGCTGAAGATGATTTTATAAAAAGCATAAAGGCAGAAGAGGCAAAATTTATCGAAGCTATGGATGATGATTTTAATACTGCCCAGGCATTGGCCTATCTTTTCGATATGTCCCGATTGATAAATGCTTATATGGCAGATGCAGATAAAAATGATGCCCTGCATCGAGCAAAGGTGAGGGAAGCTCTAGGTATTTTTGAAAGTCTGGGGGATATACTGGGCATTTTTATGGAATACAAAAATGAAGATGAGAGCCTGTGGCTTGATGTGGCTCAGATAATGCTGGATGTAAGAAAGATGCTCAGAGAAGAGAAAAAGTTTGCTCTGGCAGATGGGATAAGGGATTCCCTTAATGGACTGGGACTGGCTATTGAGGATACTCCGGAAAAGAGCAGGATAAAGGCAGAAGCTGCACCTTTGCTGGAAGAAATAATGGAAAAGCTTCTTCTGATGAGGGCAGAGCTCAAGAAGAATAAAGATTATGCCAAGGCAGACTATATAAGAGATAAACTAAAAGAGAAAAATATAGTCATAGAAGATACCAGGGAAGGGGCCAGATGGCGTTTTGAACATTTATGAGAATATAGATGAAAACCTTTTGCGTGAATATTCAGCGGTAGTTCTGGCTTATATAGGTGATGCGGTTTTTGAACTTATGGTGAGAACCCATGTAGTAGCAGAAGGCAACCGCAAGGTTAAGGATATCCATCATGCTACGGTGGAAAAGGTAAAAGCAGAGAGCCAGGCTAAAGTGATAAGGAAGATTTTTGACGAACTTACCGAAGAAGAAAAAGATATTGTTATCAGGGGGAGAAATGCGAAGACTACTCCGCCCAAAAATGCGGACCCCGGAGATTATAAAATGAGCACAGGATTTGAAGCCCTTTTAGGCTATCTTTACCTTAAAGGGGATGAGGAAAGGCTTATTTATCTGGTAAAAAAAGCTCTTGAAGAGGAATAGCTTTTTATTGTTTATGAGGGAGGATAATTATGCTCAAGATAAAGCCGCAGGTTTTAGTGCCTGAAGAGGAGCTAAATCGGGGAAAAATGCTTTTTGTGGAGCGGTGTGCCCGTATATGCTATAAATCGGAAGACAGCATAAAAGAAGAGGTTAATGCTGCTTTTCTTAAAGGTATACTGGCTCGGGGACATGAATCGGTTATTGAACATGAAAAGATAAGCGTTATGTTTATAGTAGATAGAGGAATAAGCCATGAGATAGTAAGGCATCGTATAGGAAGTTACAGCCAGGAGTCTACCCGCTATTGTAATTATGCCAAAGAAAAATTTGGCCATGAGATAGCAGTTATTGAACCTTATTTTTTAACCGGAGAAGCCTATGAGGAATGGGAAAGAGCCTGTTTGCAGGCAGAGAAAAGCTATTTTGCCCTGCTCGACAGGGGATGTTCGCCTCAGGAAGCAAGAAGCGTCTTGCCTACCTGCTTGAAAACAGAAATAGCGGTAACCTACAACCTGCGGGAATGGCGGCATTTTTTCAAGCTGCGCTGTGATAAGGCAGCCCATCCGCAGATGAGGCAGGTAGCTATTCCGCTTTTGCGCCTTTTCCGGGAAAAATTTCCGGTGCTGTTTGATGATATAGATTATGATGCTGATTTTCCGCAGGAATACTATGCCGAGGTAGTGTTGACAGATTATTTGTTCAGGCCGCTTGAGGCTTGAGGGAGGAAATGATGAGAGAAAAGATTGCCGGTATAAACGCGGTTACCGAAATGCTTAAGGCTAAAAGGCGCCTTATCTATAGAATTTTTATCCAGGAAGGGAAAAAAGGCGAAAAAATTGAAGAACTGATAAGGCTGGCCGAAAAAAATAATATTACTATACAAAAATTAAACAGGCAGGAAATAGATAAAATATACCCTTTAAAAAACCACCAGGGAGTAGTTGCGGAAGCGGAGCCTTATGCTTACAGCAGCCTGGAAGAAGTGCTGGAATACGCCCTTTTTAAAGGGGAAGAACCTTTTCTGCTTCTGCTGGATGGGATTGAGGATCCCCAGAATATGGGGGCTATAGTGAGGACTGCTTTGTGTGCAGGGGTGCATGGGGTAGTAATACCCAAACATCACGCCGTAGAAGTTACGGATGCAGTAGTCAGAGCTTCTGCTGGAGCGGTTGAGTATATGCGTATAGTCAAAGCTACCAATCTGGTACAGGTTATAAAATATTTAAAAGAGCATGGTTTTTGGATAATAGGAACTGATGCGGGAGCCAAACAGGATTACTTTGACTTTAAGTATCCTTCTCCGGTTGCTCTGGTGGTAGGAAGTGAAGGAGAAGGGATGCGCAGGCTGGTAAAGGAAAACTGCGATATACTGGTCAGAATACCTATGCAGGGGGATATAAATTCGCTTAATGCGTCAGTAGCGGCTGCCCTCGTTATTTATGAAGCGGTCAGGCAGCGGAAAATGGTGGAGAATGAAAATGAACCGGGTGCTTATAATTGACGGCTACAATATAATATACGGATGGCCGGAGCTGAGAAAAATAGCCCGCGTTTCCCTTGAGGAGGCGCGGGATAAGCTTGTTTCCATAATGGCTGATTATGCTGGCTTTACAGCTGAAAAAATAATCATCGTTTTTGATGCAGCAATGACAGCAGATAAGGGAAATTTGGAGAAGCTTCCTCCCAATCTGGAAGTGGTATTTTCTGATTATGGTGAAACTGCAGATCAGCTTATAGAAAAGATGGTGTTTAAGAAAGCATGGAATGAAGGGATAAGAGTTTTTGTGGCTACCTCTGACCAGGCGGAAGGGAACCTGGTTTTTGCCAAAGGTGCCTGCCGTCTTTCCGCTCTTGAACTCAGGGAAGAAGTAAAAAGGGTTCGCTGGGAAGGAAAAGGGCTTGTTAAAAATGATGACGAAAAATGGCTGCTATACTCCCAGCTGGATGAAAAAACACTGGCCAAATTAGAAAAAATGCGACGTAAAGAGGGATGAATTGTATACAGAATAAGCCTGGATGGTTTACAGGGTATTTTCGGTATTTGAATACAGGTGGGGGAAGGAAATCTGCGGAAATTTTTGCCACATATTTTGTCGAAAAAGGCCTTTAAAGCCTAACATCTGTTTTCTTGACGAGGGACAGGAGTAATAGATATAATTACAATATGCTAAAAGGGGGAAAGTCACTTATTAAATACATAGCTATTGGGGGCGATTGAATGTCCAGTTCTATCGCTGAACGGGAAGCTTATCTTGCCTATTTGGAGCTGGAAGACGAAGATATAGTAGAATTGGCGCAAAAGGGAGACCAGGCGGCAGTAGATTTTCTGGTAGATAAATACAAGAATTTTGTAAGGGCCAAAGCCAAGTCGTATTTCCTGGTGGGGGCAGACAAAGAGGATATAATACAGGAAGGAATGATAGGCCTTTTTAAGGCGATAAGGGATTATAAGCAGGACAAGCTTACTTCTTTCAGGGCGTTTGCGGAGCTGTGCATTACCAGGCAGATAATTACCGCTATAAAAACGGCCACCCGGCAGAAGCATATCCCGCTTAATTCTTATATTTCTTTAAATAAGCCTATTTATGATGAAGAATCAGACCGTACCCTCATGGATATAATCTCCACTGCAGCGGTAACCAATCCAGAAGAGATTGTTATAAGCCAGGAAGAGTTTATATTTATTGAGAAAAAAATGGGGGAAATTTTGAGCTCCCTGGAATGGAAGGTTTTAATGGCTTATCTGGAAGGCAAGTCTTATCAAGAAATTGCCGAGGAGCTGCAGAGGCATGTTAAATCTATCGACAACGCCCTGCAGAGAGTAAAGCGCAAGCTGGAAAAATATCTGGAAGAAAGGCGCAATGAATAAAACAAAATTTTCCTCTGAAATAGCGCTTGACATTATAGTACATAGGGTATACAATATTACTTGCTGAGCCGAGCTAGCTCAATGGTAGAGCAGCTGACTTGTAATCAGCAGGTTGCGGGTTCGAGTCCTGTGCTCGGCTCCATTTGAAAGCCCAATAGTTTACATGGAGGGATACCCAAGCGGCCAAAGGGGGCAGACTGTAAATCTGTTGGCTCAGCCTTCGAAGGTTCGAATCCTTCTCCCTCCACCATTTACGACGCGGGATGGAGCAGTTGGTAGCTCGTCGGGCTCATAACCCGAAGGTTGCAGGTTCAAATCCTGCTCCCGCAACCATGAATATCAAGCCCATATAGCTCAGTCGGCAGAGCGCATCCTTGGTAAGGATGAGGTCACCGGTTCAAGTCCGGTTATGGGCTCCATTATATAATATGGCGGCGTAGCTCAGCTGGCTAGAGCATACGGTTCATACCCGTAGTGTCAGGGGTTCGAATCCCTTCGCCGCTACCATACTATGTTAACAAGGAGTGGGATTTTTTCTCACTTCTTTTATTTTATAAACAAATTGGTTAAAATATAAAATGGCGGTAAAAAATAGCCTGTAAAAGTAATGTGAAAGGGGAAAGGTGAGAAGAAGATGGCAAAGGCAAAATTTGAGAGGACCAAGCCGCATCTTAACATTGGGACCATAGGGCACGTAGACCATGGCAAGACTACTTTGACAGCAGCGATTACTTATGTATTGTCCAAAGTAGGTGGAGCTCAAGCTACCTCTTATGATGAAATCGACAAGGCACCGGAAGAAAGGGAAAGAGGAATAACCATCAACACAGCGCATGTGGAATATGAGACCGAGAAGAGGCATTATGCCCATGTGGACTGTCCGGGACATGCTGACTATGTAAAGAACATGATAACCGGAGCAGCCCAGATGGATGGGGCCATACTGGTAGTAAGCGCAGCAGATGGTCCGATGCCGCAGACCAGAGAGCACATACTTTTGTCCCGTCAGGTAGGAGTACCGTATATAGTAGTATTTTTGAACAAGATAGACATGGTAGATGATGAAGAATTATTAGAACTGGTAGAGATGGAAGTAAGAGAACTGCTTAATGAATATGAGTTTCCGGGAGACGATGTACCTGTAATCAGGGGATCTGGGCTTAAGGCATTAGAATGCGGATGTGGAAGCAGGGACTGCGAATGGTGCGGCAGGATCTGGCAGTTAATGGATGCAGTAGATGAATATGTGCCGATGCCGGAGAGAGATGTAGACAAGCCGTTCTTGATGCCGATAGAAGACGTATTTACCATAACCGGAAGAGGAACCGTAACCACCGGGAGAGTAGAGAGAGGAAAGGTAAAAGTAGGGGACGAAGTAGAGATAGTAGGGTTGAGAGAAGAGACCAAGAAGACCGTATGCACCGGAGTAGAAATGTTCCGGAAGCTGCTTGATGAAGCACAGGCAGGAGACAACATAGGGACCCTGTTAAGAGGAGTAGACAGGAAAGAAGTAGAAAGAGGAATGGTGCTGGCCAAGCCGGGCAGCATAAAGCCGCATACCAAATTTAATGCAGAGGTATACGTTTTGACCAAGGAAGAAGGGGGAAGACACACTCCGTTCTTCAGCGGATACAGGCCGCAGTTTTATTTCCGTACAACTGACGTAACAGGAGTAATCAGCCTTCCTGAAGGTGTAGAGATGGTAATGCCTGGGGACAACGTACAGATGACTATCGAGCTTATCACCCCGATAGCTATTGAAGAAGGATTGAGATTTGCGATAAGAGAAGGCGGAAGAACTGTTGGCGCCGGTGTTGTTACTTCTATAATTGAATAATTAAAGAAAAAAGGAGAAAAGCTTTTATACAGCAGGGTGCTCTTCCCCTGCTGTATTTTGGTATTGGCATTCTCTTGACATATAGCAAAGCTTGTGCTAGAGTATTGTAGGATTTTTGTGCACGATACGGAGGTGGCAAGAATGAGAGTAGGAATAACCTTGGCATGCACTGAGTGCAAACAGCGTAATTATACAACTACTAAAAATAAGAAAAAACATGCTGAAAGGCTGGAAGTAAAAAAATACTGCAAATTCTGTAATGCCCATACTTTACATCGGGAAATCAAGTAATATTATTGGGGATGTGAATAGCTTTGGCGAAGAATAATACTCCTGTTAAAGAAGAAAGCAATGTTACCAAAAAGATAAATAACACCAGGGAATATCTGATAAGTGTTTATAGTGAGCTGAAAAAGGTGCACTGGCCCAATCGCGCCCAGCTTATCGGATATACTGGAGTAGTGCTTTTTACTGTTTTGGTGGTCGGTTTGATTATATGGCTTTTTGATTCCGGACTGTCTTTTGTGCTGGAAAAGCTTTTCAAAGCCATGGCCTGATATGAGGAGGTGCCTCTTATTACTGCTGACAGGGAATTGGACCAGAAAAAAACCAGGTCATCCAGGGATGAAGTGATAGATTTGGATGCTTTTAAGGGAGACTGGTATGTAGTTCATACTTATTCGGGTTATGAAAACAAGATAAAGATAGACCTGGCTAAAAGAGTTGAAACCATGCATATGCAGGACAAGATTTTTGGGGTTTTAGTTCCGGAAGAACAGGAAGTGGAATATAAAGGCGGCAAGAAAAAGGTAACGAGCAAAAGGGTTTTCCCGGGCTATGTCCTGGTAAATATGATTATGGATGAAGATTCATGGTATGTAGTAAGGCATACGCCGGGTGTTACAGGCTTTGTTGGCACAGGCAATAAACCGGTTCCCTTGCAGCCAGAAGAAGTTAAAAAGATACTCAAGCAGATGGGCATACTGGAAACCAGGGCGCAGATTATAGACATAAAGGTAGGGGAAAATGTAAAAGTAAAGACAGGGCCTTTTGCTAATTTTGAAGGGACTGTAACAGAACTTTTGCCTGATAGGGGCAAGGTAAAGGTGGTAATTTCCATGTTCGGCAGGGAAACCCCTGTGGAGCTGGATTATGAACAAATAGAGAAAATATAGATGAGGAGGTGGAACCATGGCTAAGAAAGTTATAGGTAAAGTATCACTGCAGCTTCCTGCTGGTAAGGCAACACCTGCACCTCCTGTTGGACCAGCTTTGGGTCAATATGGAGTTAACATCATGGGGTTTTGCAAGGAGTACAATGCCAGAACTGCTCAACAGGCAGGGTTTATCATTCCGGTAGACATTACCATATATGAAGACCGCTCTTTTACTTTTGTTACTAAGTCTCCGCCAGCATCGGACCTGCTCAAGAAGGCAGCCAATGTAGAAAAAGGATCTGGCGTGCCCAACAAGAATAAGGTTGGCAAAGTAACCAGAGCTAAACTGGTTGAGATCGCTGAAACCAAAAAAGAAGATTTGAATGCTAAAGATCTGGATGCTGCGGTAAGGATGATAGAAGGAACTGCTCGCAGTATGGGTATTGAAGTAGTTGACTAATTTATGATGGTGTGGGAGGAAAAAATCCGATTTAACCACAAGGAGGAATTAAGATGAAAAGAGGAAAGGCTTATAAAGAAGCTGCAGCAAAAGTTGATCGCAGCAAGCTTTATGATACTGTGGAAGCTTTGAAACTGGTAAAAGAACTTGCTCATGCCAAGTTTGATGAAACTGTTGAAGTACATGTAAAACTGGGAGTTGATCCCAGACATGCTGATCAACAGGTAAGGGGAACTGTTGCGCTGCCTCATGGAACCGGTAAAACCCGCCGGGTATTAGTTTTTGCTAAGGGAGAAAAGGCTAAAGAGGCAGAAGCGGCAGGCGCTGATTATGTTGGTGCTGAAGAACTGGTAGAAAAGATTCAGGGTGGATGGTTTGACTTTGATGTGGCGGTAGCTACCCCTGATATGATGGGGATGGTAGGTAAGCTTGGTAAGATACTGGGACCCAGAGGGTTAATGCCTAACCCCAAATCAGGTACGGTTACCATGGATATAGCTCGCACCATAAATGAGCTTAAAGCAGGTAGAATTGAGTATCGTGTTGATAAAACTGCTATTGTGCATGTGCCGATTGGAAAGGTTTCTTTTGAGCTGGAAAAATTGGTAGAAAACCTCAATGCTTTTGCTGAAGCCTTGATAAAAGCTAAACCAGCTGCTGCTAAAGGACAATATATACGCTCGGTAACTGTTTGCTCAACTATGGGACCGGGAATAAAAATTAGCCCTCTTGCATTTACGGCAGCAAACAAGTAAACTTAATAAAGTTAATAAAATTGAAAAATAATAACTGTAGATAGTCGGTGGCCAAAGGCCTTAATGAACTTGCTGAAAGTTCGCCTGCTGAGGTTATGAAATAGGTAGCTGTCTTTTGTTTTGAAAAGATAGCTTAAATGCCTCTGCACTATCTGCAGAGGCATTTTTGATATATAAAGGTTTTAAAGAAGGGGGTGAATCGAGTGCCCAAGATTGAAGAAAAACAAAAAATAGTTAAGGAAATCGAAGAAAATATCAAGGAATCTGCCCTGGTAGTGTTCACCGATTTCAGAGGCCTTACTGTAGAAGAAATGACCAACTTGCGCGTTAAACTTAGAATGCCGGGGGTTCAATATAAAGTCTTAAAGAATACGATGATGAGGTTTGCTCTGCGCAATCTCGGCCATGAAGATGTTGCTGAGCAGATCGAAGGACCTAATGCAGTTCTTTTCAGTAAGGATGATCCGGTAGCTCCAGCTAAAGTGCTGTTTGATTTCATCAAAGAGACCAAAAAGCTGGAAGTAAAAGGTGGACTGCTGGAAGGGAAGCTGGTAACAGCTGATAAAGTAAAGGCTTTAGCCGATCTGCCCCCGAGAGAAGTGCTGGTGGCTCAGGTACTTGGCACCATGCAGGCACCTATCCAGGGATTTGTCAATGTGCTCAATGCCAATATTGCTGGTTTGGTAAGGGTTTTGGATCAGATAAGAGAACAGAAAGCTGCCAGCTAGTGTTGAAATGTTTGTTTATATCGCTAATTTGCCAAAAAATAAAATTTAAAAGTATTAAAGGGAGGTTTTTAAATAATGAGTAAAGTACAGGAAGTTATTGATATTATTAAAGGATTAACCGTTCTGGAACTTTCCGAAGTGGTAAAGGGTTTAGAAGAAGAATTTGGTGTTAGCGCTGCTGCTCCGATGGCTGTTGCAGCTATGCCGGTAGCTGGTGCTGCTGCTCCTGCGGAAGCTGCAGAAGAAAAGACTGAATTTGATGTAATCTTAACTTCTGCTGGAGACAAGAAAGTTAATGTTATCAAAGTTGTTCGTGAATTAACCGGTTTAGGGCTTAAGGAAGCTAAAGATTTAGTTGACAGTGCTCCGAAACCGATTAAAGAAAAAGTATCCAAACAGGAAGCTGACGAAATCAAGGCTAAGATCGAAGAAGCTGGCGGTTCTGTAGAAATTAAATAGCCTGCCTAAAAAAGAAGCAGTTTTAAGCTGCTTCTTTTTTTGGGTATTGATTTTTAGTTCATGTTATATATAATTTTTTTTAGTGAGATAAATATATATCCTGTGGCAGGGGTGTAAAATCTTATCTTCTTTCCAGCTGCGAAGGGGGAAAGGAGGTAGGTTTTACTTGGCGAAGGAAGGCAGCTGGGAAGCTGCCTTTTTTGGTGATTATCATATTCATTCCTCTTTTTCTTCAGATGCGGATGCCTCTTTATATGATATAAGTACCTGTTCTGTCAAAAAAGGACTAAAGGAGATAGGTATTGCTGATCACATTTCTTTTTTCCCCCAGGATCCTAATTATATACTTTTTAAAGATTATGAATCATATAAAAAGGAAATAGAATTGGTTAGGTGTGATTTTAAGCCTCATTTAAGTATATGGTGGGGAGTTGAGATTGATTATTATTATGAAAAAGAACTGGAGATAATAAATTTTTTGAATATGTATGATTTTGATTATTGTCTAGTTTCTGTCCACTATGTGGATGGATTCTCACTGATGGAGGAAAAGTTTTATAGGGAATATAGCCCTGAGAAAGGGGTAAAAAAATATATCGAGATTTTACAAAGGGCATTAAATGCTGTTCCTTCTGGAATGCTTTCTGCAGCTGCTCATATCGACTGGATAAAAAGGGGATGGAAAAAATACTGGGGTTTTTACCCTTATGATCCGGATTTTCTTTTAAGGCAGGGCCTGGGAAATGTTTTGCAGCTTATAGTCCGAAGGGGAGTTTTTCTAGAAATAAATAGTTCTGGTTACAGACGTCACTTAGGAGAGCCTTTTCCCGGACAAGAAATTTTAGCATGTTACAAGGAAGTTGGCGGCAAATATTGTATTTTAGGTTCAGACGCGCATCATAAAGAAGAAGTAGCTGCTGATTTTTTGAAGATTAGGCCTATGGTGCGTTATTTAGGTTTAGAATTAGTTTCACTTGGGCAAATAATTAAAAAATATAAAAATAAAAAACAGGAGGGGTGGTTATGATGAAAAAGAAAAAGGAAATCAGGGTAGCTATTGCAGGTGTTGGCAATTGCGCGAGCGCGCTTTTACAGGGTATTGAGCTTTATTCGCATGATGAAGAGCTAAAAAAGGAACCTATAGGTCTTATGCATTATGATTTGGCAGGTTATAAGCCAGAAGACATAAAAATAGTAGCGGCTTTTGATATCGATGCCAGAAAAGTAGGAAAGCCTTTAAAGGAAGCGCTGTTTGCTAAGCCTAATTGTACTAAGGTTTTTTATGAGAATTTACCGGATTATCCAGTGACTGTTCAAATGGGGCCTGTGTTAGATGGTTTTTCTGAGCATATGAAAGATTATCCTGAAGAACAGAGTTTTGTGGTGGCAGATAAAGAGCCAGTAGATGTGGTTAAAGTTTTGAAAGATAGTGGAGCTGAAATGTTGATAAATTATTTGCCAGTAGGCTCTGAGGAAGCGACTAAATTTTATGCGGATGCTTGTCTTAAGGCAGGGATAGGCTTTATAAATGCGATACCTGTCTTTATAGCTTCCGATCCGATTTGGGCAAAGAAGTTTGAAGAGAAAGGGCTGCCTATTATAGGTGATGATGTTAAGTCCCAGGTGGGGGCAACTATTACTCATCGAGTCCTTACTAAGCTTTTTGAAGATAGAGGGGTAAAGATTACACATACCTACCAGCTGAATTTCGGCGGTAATACGGATTTTCTCAATATGCTCAATAGAAGTCGGCTGAGATCGAAGAAGAAATCGAAAACACAAGCTGTTCAGTCTGAGATGAAAACACCTATGATAGACAATGATATACACATAGGGCCTAGTGATTATGTGCCTTGGCTGAAAGATAATAAAGTTTGTATGATACGCATGGAGGGGTTAGGATTTGGTAAGGTTCCAATAGAATTGGAATTAAGGCTTTCAGTGGAAGATTCTCCGAATAGTGCAGGAGTAATAATTGACGCTATCCGCTGTATGAAATTGGCGCTTGACAGGGGCTTGAAAGGACCTCTTTATGAAATTTCCGCTTATACTATGAAATCGCCTCCATTACAGTTTACTGATGCGGAGGCTAGAAAAATGGTGGAAAGCTTTATTAAGGGAGAAAACTATAATGTAGATTTTTCCTGGCTTAAAAAGGCGATGGTAGCTGAAGGAGGTATGTAATAGTTCAATGAAGGCTTTGGTTATTGCTGCGGGCGAAGGCAAAAGATTAAGAGAATCTGGTTATAAAGGGGCTAAGCCCCTTTATAACATCTTAGGGCTTAGCTTGTTGGCTAGAATTTTGCTTAGTTTGAGGGAAGCAGGGATTAAAGAGGTTTTTGTGGTAATAGGTTATAAAGGGGAAGAAATAAAGAGGAGAATAGGAAATGGAGAAATATGGGGGATAAGTGTAGATTATATTTTTAATGGAGAATGGCATTTAGGCAATGGGGTTTCGGTTTTGGCGGCAAGAGATTATTTGCGAAATGAAAGTTCTTTTATTTTGGTGATGGCTGATCATATACTGGAGCCGCGTTTGTTAGAAATAGTCTCTAGCTTTAAGCCGTTAGAAAATGGGTTGTATGTAGGGGCGGACTTTAAACTGGATAAGATTGTTGATATAGAAGAAGCAACCAAATTAAAGGTTGTAGATGGAAGAGTTACAGCTATAGGCAAGAAAATAAATGATTTTCAAGCAGTTGATTGTGGGGTTTTTCATGTTACTCCCTTTATTTTTGAGATTCTAGAGCGGAACAAGGAAAAAGGGGTTTATTCTTGGAGTGAGGCAGTACAGGTATTAGCTGATAACGGAAAGGTGTGGCCTGTAGATATAGGGGAGTGTTTTTGGGTTGATGTAGATAATAGGGAAGATGCTAAAAGGGCAGAAAAATTTTTGCTTAAAGGATTGCCTTCTGACAAGGATGGTGTTATAGCACGTTATTTGAACCGAAAAATATCGGTGAATATAACTAGGCTTTTAGCTAATACCGGAGTTAAGCCTAATCATATATCATTTGTCAGTTTTTTAATTTGTTTGCTGTCAGCGCTATTTTTTGGCATAGGATGTAATGCATATGCTGGTATTTTGGCGCAGATAGCATCCATACTTGATGGGGTAGATGGGGAACTGGCCAGGCTTAAATTTTTGCGTTCTAGATGGGGGGAAATATTAGACGCATTTTTAGATCGTTATGGGGATGGATTTATAATAATAGGTATGGGAACTGGGGTCTTTTTAAACAACCAAGCGGAAATTGAGATATTGGGGGTATGTTTGGCACTAGCTTTATTAGGCGCTCCTTTATCCATGTTGTTTAAGGAAAAGGTAAAAAATATATATAACGGACAGTATCTGCCCAGGAAAGAAGGGGTTTTAGCTAATATGTTGTTGGGCAATCGGGATGGAAGGCTTTTTTTGGTAATGTTGGCGGGGGTTTTAGATAAGCCTTTTGGGGGATTAGTCGCATTAGCACTTACTTCTCATTTATTATTGTTTTTTAGAATGGTTATGGCCAGAAAATATCTGCAGGAAATATAAATATACAGTATTTTTCTTTTGGTAATTTTTTGTTATAATGCGAAAGATAGAAATTAGATGGAGGCGAGAAATTGATAAGCAAAAAAGTTTTAAGTATTTTTTTTATATTGATGGTCTTATTTTTTTTAGAGGGATCAACTGTTGCTGAAGAAAACAAATACTGCTATTTTCAATTGGTGATAAGAGATGACAGAAGAGTAGAGGAAAAAATAACTTTTACCCCTAAGGCTTTAAGGGATAAGGCGCTTGCAGATAGTAGTAGCTCAAAATTAATAAACAGTATAGAAGAGTATACTGAAATGGGCCAGGCTTTTCCGCTGGAGGTACAGGTTAAAAATCGTATTTTATGGGATAATTATATAATAAGGAGCAATTATGGGAAAAATAAACTGGTAGATGAACTTATAAGTCGTGCTGACCAGGTGGTTTTTTCTTTGCAAATACCGGGGATTATAAGTGAATCTTCAGCTGCCAGAAAAGAGGGTAATACTCTGATTTGGACTATTTCTGCTGAAGAAAAGCCGGATATTTATGTGAATGCTGCGGTAATAGACGGTTTCAGACTGGCTTTGTTTATTTTGGGCATAGGCATTTTGCTGGCTTTTGGCTATTTTATAGGTGCTCTCCTTAGAGTAAACAGAATAATAGAAGAAGAATACAGCCTGGATACGGCTAAAATGCCTGAAACAAAAGAAAATAACCGAAAATAGCCGGCAAAAACGAATTTTTTAGTGTTCAACAGTAATAAAAATTAATTTCTTGACTTGACATGGTGCTTGTGATAAAATCAATAATTGCCATTGTATTAAGTAAAAAAGTTTTGGAAATTGTGGGGGTTAAAAGCGAGGTTTGGGATAACCTTGCTTTTCACTCGTTTTGGAATAATTAAAAGGGGTGATTTTGCATTGGCCCATATGCAAAAGTTTGGCAGGGTAGAGAGGCTGAGCTATTCCCGCATTGCTGAAGTAATTGAATTACCAAACCTTATTGAAGTTCAGCTTAAATCTTACAAGTGGTTTTTGGAAAAAGGCTTGCGAGAAGCTTTGGAAGAAGTATTTCCGATTACTGACTTTGCTGGCAATTTCGAGCTTGACTTTTTGGATTATACTTTGGGGGAACCCAAATATTCGGTTAATGAATGTAAAGAGAGAGATGTAAGCTATCAGGCTCCTTTAAAACTTAAGGTCAGATTAACGGAAAAAAGCACCGGTGAGATTAAGGAATCAGAAGTGTATATGGGCGATCTGCCACTGATGACGGAAAGAGGCACCTTTATAATAAATGGTGCTGAGCGAGTGGTAGTAAGTCAGCTGGTAAAATCACCCGGAGTATATTTTAGTGATCGGGTAGATGTGGCAGGCAATATTCTGTATGGTGCCACTATTATCCCTAATCGTGGTGCCTGGTTTGAACTGGAGATGGACAGTTCTGGCGCTATATATGCCAGGATTGATAAAAATAGAAAACTGGTAGTAACTGCCTTTTTAAGGGCTTTAGGATATGAAACTAATGAAGATATATTAGCTTTATACAATAATGATGAATCTATTAAAAAGACTCTGGATAAAGATAACACCACCAACAAGAAAGAAGCTTTAATCGAGTTTTATCGCAGGTTAAGGCCAGGTGAAATGGCGACTGAGGATGCTGCGGAAACTTTGCTTAACAACCTGTTTTTTGATCCCCGCCGTTATGATCTGGCACATGTAGGAAGATATAAGATAAATAAAAAACTCGGCCTTGATATTCCTGCTGATGTTAGACATCTTACCAAAGAGGATATTATCGAAACTATTCGCTATCTTATTGGGCTTATAAATGGACAGGGAAAGACTGATATTATAGACCATTTGGGGAACAGGCGCCTGCGCTCGATTGGTGAACTTCTGCAAAATCAGTTCCGCACCGGATTGGTACGCATGGAACGAGTAGTACGTGAGCGCATGAGCCTGCATGACATAGAAAATTTGACTCCCCAGGTGCTCATTAATATAAGGCCTATAAGTGCTGCCGTTAAAGAGTTTTTCGGCAGTTCTCAGCTGTCGCAGTTTATGGCTCAAACTAATCCTTTAGCCGAGCTGACTCATAAGAGACGTTTAAGTGCACTGGGGCCGGGTGGTCTTACCCGCGAAAGGGCAGGATTTCAGGTGCGCGACGTTCATCATTCCCACTATGGGCGTATTTGCCCTATAGAAACACCGGAAGGACCTAATATAGGTCTTATCGGGTCTCTTGCCACCTACAGCCGGGTAAATGAGTTTGGTTTTATTGAGACTCCTTACCGCAAGGTGGACAAGGAGAACAAAAGGGTTTTGAATGAAATTGTATATCTTTCTGCTGATGAAGAAGAAAATTACACTATTGCCCAGGCTAACAGCCCAGTAGATGAAAATGGGTACTTTATAGGGGACCGTATAGAAGCCAGACGGGGAGAAGAAATTGTTGAGGTAAGCCCGTCTCAGATAGATTATATGGACGTTTCTCCCAAGCAGGTATTCAGTGTAGCTACTTCCCTTATACCATTTTTGGAAAATGACGATGCTAACCGTGCCTTGATGGGAGCCAACATGCAGAGGCAGGCGGTGCCTCTTATAAAAACGGAAAGGCCGATTGTAGGTACAGGGCTTGAATATAAAGCGGCTAAAGATTCTGGAGCGGTAGTTGTATGTAAAAGAAGCGGGATAGTAAAGAGCGTAAGCGCCAACCGTATAGTTATACAGACTGATGATGGCGATACTGATGTATATGAACTGCTCAAGTTTATGCGCTCTAACCAGGGAACCTGCTATAACCAGCGGCCTATTGTGGAGGTAGGCGAAAGGGTAGAAGCGGATACCATTATAGCTGATGGCCCCAGTACGGATCATGGCGAATTGGCTCTGGGTAAAAATGTGCTGGTTGCTTTTATGCCCTGGGAAGGATATAACTATGAGGATGCTATTTTACTTTCTGAACGGTTGGTAAGAGAAGATGTATTTACTTCTATCCATATTGAAGAATATGAATGTGAGGCTCGTGATACTAAACTGGGGCCGGAAGAGATAACCCGGGACATTCCCAATGTATCGGAGGATATGCTTAAAAACCTGGATGAAAACGGTATTATAAGGGTGGGAGCCGAAGTAAGGCCTGATGATATTCTGGTGGGCAAGGTAACTCCTAAAGGGGAAACTGAACTTACGCCGGAAGAACGCCTTTTGAGAGCTATATTTGGTGAAAAGGCAAGGGAAGTAAGGGATTCTTCTTTGAGGGTGCCCCATGGTGAATCGGGCAAAGTGGTGGCAGTTAAGAAATTTTCACGCGAAAATGGAGATGAGCTTCCCCCAGGAGTAAATCAGCTGGTAAGGGTTTACGTGGCTCAGAAGCGCAAAATATCTGAAGGGGACAAAATGGCAGGGCGCCATGGGAATAAAGGGGTTATCTCCCGCATAATGCCGGAAGAGGACATGCCGTTCCTGGCTGATGGCACTCCGGTAGATATTGTGCTTAACCCGCTGGGAGTTCCTTCCCGTATGAACATAGGGCAGATTCTGGAATGCCATATGGGATGGGCAGCTAAAGCTTTAGGGCTTCATATCGCGACACCGGTATTTGATGGGGCCACAGAAGAGGATATTTTTGCCAAACTCAAGGAGGCAGGGCTTCCGGAAACCGGAAAAACCATACTTTATGACGGACGAACAGGGGAGCCTTTTGATAATCCGGTAACGGTAGGGGTTCTCTACATGCTGAAGCTGGCTCACCTGGTTGATGATAAGATACATGCCAGGTCGATTGGGCCTTATTCTCTGGTTACCCAGCAGCCGCTGGGAGGTAAAGCCCAGTTCGGTGGCCAGCGTTTTGGAGAAATGGAAGTATGGGCATTAGAGGCTTATGGGGCTGCCTATACCCTGCAGGAAATACTGACGGTAAAATCTGACGATGTAGTGGGAAGGCTTAAGACCTATGAAGCTATAGTAAAAGGGGAAAACATACCTGAACCAGGAGTTCCGGAAGGTTTCAAAGTGCTGATAAAAGAGCTGCAGAGTTTGGCTCTGGATGTCAGAGTTTTATCGGGTGATGATAAGGAAGTTGAAATAAAAGGAGCCGATTATGAAGCGCTAGAAAGAGATCGGGCTCAAGAACTGGGTATTGATTTGCCTTTATCACTGCCTACTGTGGGAGGCAACCGGGCAGAGGAAGACCTGGAAGAAGATGAGGGAGAAGAATTTGAAGATATTGACGAATTAGATATTGTTCGGGATTTGGAAGATGTGGATGAGGACCTGGATTTTGATGATGATGACGGATTTTAAAATATAAATAGACTCTCAGGGAAGAAGGGCCATAATCTTCTGGAAGGGAGAGACTAATTTGTTGGATGTTAATAATTTTGAACGTATAAAAATATCTTTGGCATCTCCGGAACAGATCCGCTCCTGGAGCAGCGGGGAAGTAAAAAAACCTGAAACCATAAATTACCGCACCTTGAGACCTGAAAAAGAAGGGTTGTTTTGCGAAAAAATCTTCGGGCCAGTTAAAGACTGGGAATGTCATTGTGGAAAATATAAGCGGGTGCGCCACAAGGGCATAGTTTGTGATAGATGTGGAGTAGAAGTAACTACTTCTAAAGTGCGGCGTGAAAGAATGGGGCACATTGAGCTTGCTGCCCCTGTATGCCACATATGGTATTTAAAAGGTATTCCCAGCCGTATAGGGCTTCTTCTGGACATATCGCCCAAAGTTTTGGAAAAAGTAATCTACTTCGTAAATTATATAGTTATTGAGCCGGGAGATACGCCGCTTTTAAAGCATCAATTGCTGAATGAAAAAGAATACCGCGAATACCGGGAAAAGTATGGAAATGCCTTCCGGGCAGGCATGGGTGCGGAAGCAGTTAAAACCCTCCTGCAGGAGGTTGACCTGGAAAAGTTATCCCGGGAACTCAAAGAGGAAATTGCAACCAGTACCGGACAAAGAAAAGCAAGGGCCATAAAAAGGCTGGAAGTGGTGGAAGCGTTTCGTTTATCAGGCAACAAGCCGGAATGGATGATTTTGGATGTGCTTCCGGTAATACCTCCGGAACTAAGGCCTATGGTACAGCTGGATGGTGGACGTTTTGCCACTTCTGATTTAAATGATCTGTACCGCCGGGTTATAAACCGCAATAACCGGCTAAAGAGGCTAATCGACTTAGGAGCTCCTGATATAATTGTCCGTAATGAAAAGCGTATGCTGCAGGAAGCAGTAGATGCGCTTATCGATAATGGAAGAAGGGGAAGGCCGGTAACTGGTCCCGGAAACAGACCGTTAAAATCTTTAAGTGACATGCTGAAAGGTAAACAGGGACGTTTCCGTCAAAACCTTCTGGGTAAACGCGTTGACTATTCCGGACGTTCGGTTATCGTGGTAGGCCCCCGGCTTAAGATGCACCAGTGTGGGCTTCCCAAGGAAATGGCCCTGGAACTTTTCAAGCCTTTTGTCATGAAGAAACTGGTAGATAAAGGGCTGGCTACCAATATAAAAAGTGCCAAAAAGATGGTAGAGAGAGGCCGGGATGAAGTATGGGATATACTGGAAGATGTTATTAAAGAACATCCTGTGCTTTTGAACCGGGCTCCTACTCTGCACCGGCTGGGGATTCAGGCATTTGAACCTATTCTGGTAGAAGGAAGAGCGATACAGCTGCATCCATTGGTATGTACTGCTTATAATGCGGACTTTGATGGAGACCAGATGGCAGTGCATGTGCCGCTGTCAGCTGAAGCCCAGACCGAAGCAAGGCTTTTGATGCTGGCTACCAATAATATCCTGAATCCTAAAGATGGGAAACCGGTAGTTACTCCTACCCAGGATATGGTTATAGGTATATACTATCTCACTTATATGAGTAAAGAAGAGTGGGAGAAAGAAAATGTAAAGGCCTTCAGTTCTCCGGAAGAGGCTCAGATGGCTTATGAGGCCGGGATTATCAGCCTGCATGAAAAGATAAAGGTGCGTATAAAACTTCCCGAAAAGACGGGTAAGGAATTTCTTAAAGATCCCAATCCGGTATATAGAGAACAAATTGTGGAAACTTCAGTGGGAAGGGTCATATTTAATGAGATTATTCCTGACAGCCTGGGTTATTATAATGAAACTATTGATAAGAAAAAGCTGGGCAACATTGTTTATGACTGCTACCGGCTGGAAGGAAACGCCAAGACAGCAAAGATGCTGGATGGCATAAAAGAGCTGGGATATAAATTTAGTACCCGGGCAGGAATCAGCGTAGGTTTGATTGACTTTAAAACCCCGGAAGCCAAAGCAGAAATTATTGCTGAAGCTGATAGAGAAGTAGATGCTATCCAGGATGAATATATGCAGGGGCTTATAACCGAAGAAGAAAGACATAACCAGATAGTAGAAGTTTGGACCAAGGCTACTGATGCTGTTACTGAAGCCTTAAAGAATTCACTTCCAGAAGATAACCCGGTATATATGATGGCCATATCAGGTGCGCGCGGTAATATGCAGCAGATAAGGCAGCTGGCTGGTATGCGCGGACTTATGGCTGACCCTTCGGGTAAGATTATAGATTTGCCCATAAAAGCAAACTTCCGTGAGGGACTTACCGTTCTGGAATACTTTATATCTACCCACGGGGCTCGCAAAGGGCTGGCAGATACCGCTTTAAGAACTGCTGACTCTGGATATCTTACCAGGCGTCTGGTAGATGTGTCGCAGGATGTTATTGTAAGAGAAGCTGACTGCGGTACCCTGGAAGGGATATGGGTAGAAAAAATAACCGAAGGCTCTCAGCTTATAGAACCCCTGCATCAGCGCATAATAGGCAGGGTATCAGTAGATACCATCGTACATCCGGAAACTGGTGAGGTTCTTGTAGAGGAAAATACCGTAATAGATGATGAAGCAGGCTACGCTATAGAAAGGGCAGGAATAGAAAGGGTAAAGATAAGATCGGTGCTCACCTGCAAGACTAAACATGGGGTATGCCAGAAATGTTATGGCCGCAACCTGGCTACCGGCTATGATGTAGAAATAGGGGAAGCAGTAGGAACTTTGGCTGCCCAGTCTATAGGTGAGCCGGGAACTCAGCTTACCATGCGTACCTTCCATACCGGTGGTATTGCAGGTGAAGATATAACTCGCGGTTTGCCGCGTGTTGAGGAGTTGTTTGAGGTACGCAAGCCGAAAGGGCAAGCCCTGGTAACTGAGGTTAGTGGAAGGGTGCATTTTGTTGAGAACAAAGGTAAGCGGGAAGTTGAAATAATAGGCGACAATGGTGAAGTTTTAGCCAGTTATCCTGTACATTATGGTTCCCGTCTCAAGGTGGGAGAAGGCGACTATGTTGAAATAGGCGATGCTTTGACGGAAGGGCCTTTAAATCCGCATGATATTTTAAATACCAAGGGATTGCAGGCTGTACAGCAGTATCTGCTGCAGGAAGTGCAAAAGGTTTACCGTTCTCAGGGTGTTGACATAAATGACAAGCATATTGAAATAATGATACGCCAGATGCTCAAGAAAGTACGCATAGAGGAAGCAGGGGATACCAATCTGCTCCCGGGCTCCTTTGTAGATATTGCTACCTTTGAAGAGGAAAACCTTGAGGCTATCAAGAAAAATAAGCTCCCTGCAGTATGTAAGCCAATGCTCTTAGGTATTACCAAGGCTTCACTCAATACTGAATCGTTCCTGTCAGCTGCTTCTTTCCAGGAAACTACCAAAGTATTGACGGAAGCAGCTATCAAAGGGAAGGTGGATACCCTTATAGGGCTTAAGGAAAATGTTATAATAGGTAAGCTTATACCAGCCGGAACCGGGTATCCTATTTACAAAAAAGTAAATATCTGTGAAAACAGGCCTTCTGTTGATGAAAATGCCGGTAATCAGGCAAATGAGCAGCAGGGATAGATATTTATGAAACGAAATAAAATATTTGACTTTAGAAGGAGCCAAGTGCTAAAATATCTAAGTGCGTGGCAAGTAAACTCTGCGGTTGCTTGGATTTAATCAAGCAAGGAGGGTCGTAAATTGCCATTGGCAGAACTTAAAAATGCTCCCAAGGTGATAGGAACCAAACAGGTAAAAAAAGCTATTGCCAAAGGGAACGCCAGGAAGGTTTATATTGCCTGTGATGCTGAACCGCATATTACTGAACCTATAAAGGCGGCATGCCTGGAAAAGAATATAGAGATTGAGATGGTGGAAAGTATGGAAATACTGGGCCATACCTGTGGGATTGATGTAGGTTCAGCCGCAGTAGCTATAATCAATGAATAAGGCGGGGAAGGAGGTGCAAAGATGCCGACAATAAACCAATTGGTAAGAAAAGGACGTTCTAAGGTAAAAAGAAAATCAACTGCACCAGCCCTCAAAAGCTGTCCGCAGAAGAGAGGGGTATGTACCCGTGTTTATACTACAACCCCTAAGAAGCCGAACTCTGCTTTGCGTAAGGTTGCCAGGGTGAGATTGACCAATGGGATTGAAGTTACTGCTTATATTCCTGGAATTGGACACAACCTGCAGGAGCACTCGGTTGTTTTGATTAGAGGCGGCAGGGTAAAGGACTTACCAGGGGTGAGATATCATATTATAAGAGGAACCTTAGATGCAGCCGGGGTACAGAATCGTGCCCAGGGAAGATCCAAATATGGTACCAAGAGACCTAAACAGAAGAAATAGGAAGGAGGCTCGGCATGCCTAGAAAAGGGCCTGTCCCCAAAAGGGATGTTCTGCCTGATCCGATTTATGGCAGCAAGGTGTTTACCAAACTGGTCAACCAGGTTATGTGGGATGGCAAAAAAAGTCTGGCTGAAAAGATATGCTATGGGGCATTTGACATTATAGCCCAGAAAACAGGAAGAAATCCTATGGAAGTTTTCGAAGAAGCTATGAAGAATGTTACTCCAGTGGTAGAAGTAAGGGCCAGACGTGTTGGTGGTGCCAACTATCAGGTTCCGGTAGAAGTAAGACCGGAGCGCAGACAGACTTTGGCTATCAGATGGTTGGTAACCTTTGCCCGCAAACGTGGTGAAAAAACTATGGCTCAGCGCTTAGCGGCTGAAATAATGGATGCTGCCAATAATACAGGCGGAGCAGTTAAGAAAAAAGAAGATACCCATAAAATGGCTGAAGCCAACAAGGCTTTTGCTCATTATCGCTGGTAAAGGATTGAGGCGAGGAGTGGTTTATAGTGCCTGACCACAGTGCTCTATCTGCCGTCAGAAATATAGGTATAATGGCGCATATTGATGCAGGCAAGACAACTACTACAGAGAGGATACTCTATTACACGGGTAAAGTCCATAAGATGGGGGAAGTCGATAAAGGCACAGCTACTATGGATTGGATGACCCAGGAGCAGGAGCGGGGTATAACTATTACTTCCGCTGCTACTACCTGCCGGTGGAAAGATCATACTATTAACATTATCGACACGCCCGGACATGTGGACTTTACAGTTGAAGTGGAAAGGTCTTTGCGCGTGCTCGATGGGGCTATAGCTATATTCTGTGCGGTGGCTGGAGTACAGCCGCAGTCAGAAACGGTCTGGCGGCAGGCGGACAAATACCACGTTCCTCGTATAGCATATATAAACAAGATGGACCGGATTGGAGCTGATTTTTTCCGGGTTATAGATATGATGAAGCAAAATTTGGGTTGTGAACCGGTGCCGGTCCAGTTGCCTATAGGTGCTGAAGATTCCTTTATAGGTGTAATTGATCTGATAAGGCTGGTTGCTTATGTTTATGACCAGGATGAAACTGGGGAGACTTACACGACAAGAAAACTTACAGATGAGGAAACTCTTCAGGCGGAAGAATACAGGAATTTACTTTTAGAAAAGCTTGCCGAATATGATGATGAAATTATGGAAAAATATCTGGAAGGGCAAGAATTTACGCCTGAAGAAATAATAAGGGCTTTGCGCAAAGAAGTGATATCCAATAACCTGGTTCCGGTTTTCTGCGGTTCTTCTTTTAAAAATAAAGGGGTTCAAATGCTGCTTGATGGAGTAGTTCATTATCTCCCTTCACCGTTAGACCTCCCTCCGGTGAAGGGTAAAAGCATGGATACCGGGGATGAGGTAGAGTTTAAAGCTGATCCGGATGAGGCGCTGTGCGCTCTAGCCTTTAAGGTTATGAGTGATCCTTATGTGGGTAAACTTACTTACCTGAGGATTTATTCTGGCACTTTGAAAACAGGGATGCAGGTTTTGAATGTTGGCAAAGGTCGCAAAGAGCGCATAACCAAGATTTTAAGGATGCATGCTAACCACAGGGAAGAAATGGATGTGGCTTACGCCGGTGACATAATAGCAGGGGTAGGGCTAAAAGATACAACAACTGGTGATACCTTGTGCCTGGAAAACAAGGTTGCCCTGTTAGAACCGATGAGCTTCCCTGAACCGGTAATCGATGTAGCGATCGAGCCAAAAACCAAAGCTGATCAGGATAAGATAAGTGAGAGCCTGGCAAGGCTGGCAGAAGAGGATCCTACTTTTAGAACCAGAACCGACCCTGAAACAGGACAGACCATAATATCGGGGATGGGAGAGCTTCATCTGGAGATTATTATAGACAGGCTGCTCAGGGAATTTAAGGTAAATGCTAATGTAGGAAATCCACAGGTAGCATATAAGGAAACCGTAAAGAATAAGGCGCGAGGAGAGTTTAGACTGGAAAAACAGGTGGGAGGTCGTGGGCAGTTTGCCCATGTTGTTTTAGAGGTCCTTCCTTTAGAAGAAGGAAAAGGGAAAAACTTTGTGGATAAAACTTCCGAAGAGATAATCCCGCGCCAGTTTATAGAACCGATCAAAGCCGGAGTCATGGAGGCTTTACAGGCTGGTATATTGGCTGGATATCCTGTTGATGACTTGGAAGTTGTGCTTCTGGGCGGTTCTTATGATGAGGAAGCTTCCAATGAACAGGCGTTTAAAGTGGCAGCAGTTATGGCTATAAAAGAGGCTTTGCAAAAAGCTGATCCCTGTTTGTTGGAGCCTATTATGGAAATAGAAATAATTTGCCCGGAAGAGTATGTAGGGGATGTAATATCCGATCTTAATGCGCGACGAGGCAGGATATATAATTTAGAAGAAGCTAAAGATGGCAAGATAATCAAAGGTACTGTGCCTCTGGCGGAGACTTTTGGCTATGCCACCAGCTTAAGATCTTTAAGCCAGGGCCGCGCTACATTTTCTATGCATATCAAGAATTATGCTGAAGTACCTGAAGCTAAAAAAAGGGAAATTATCGCCAAAAGATATGGATTGCCTATTTAGAAAGGCAGTGTTTAACTTAATGCAAATGCTGGAGAAAATCTGAAAGGAAAGGTGAGAAGAAGATGGCAAAGGCAAAATTTGAGAGGACCAAGCCGCATCTTAACATTGGGACCATAGGGCACGTAGACCATGGCAAGACTACTTTGACAGCAGCGATTACTTATGTATTGTCCAAAGTAGGTGGAGCTCAAGCTACCTCTTATGATGAAATCGACAAGGCACCGGAAGAAAGAGAAAGAGGAATAACCATCAACACTGCTCACGTAGAGTATCAGACCGACAAGAGGCACTATGCCCATGTGGACTGTCCGGGACACGCTGACTATGTAAAGAACATGATAACCGGAGCAGCCCAGATGGATGGGGCCATACTGGTAGTAAGCGCAGCAGATGGTCCGATGCCGCAGACCAGAGAGCACATACTTTTGTCCCGTCAGGTAGGAGTACCGTATATAGTAGTATTTTTGAACAAGATAGACATGGTAGATGATGAAGAATTATTAGAACTGGTAGAGATGGAAGTAAGAGAACTGCTTAATGAATATGAGTTTCCGGGAGACGATGTACCTGTAATCAGGGGATCTGGGCTTAAGGCATTAGAATGCGGATGTGGAAGCAGGGACTGCGAATGGTGCGGCAGGATCTGGCAGTTAATGGATGCAGTAGATGAATATGTGCCGATGCCGGAGAGAGATGTAGACAAGCCGTTCTTGATGCCGATAGAAGACGTATTTACCATAACCGGAAGAGGAACCGTAACCACCGGGAGAGTAGAGAGAGGAAAGGTAAAAGTAGGGGACGAAGTAGAGATAGTAGGGTTGAGAGAAGAGACCAAGAAGACCGTATGCACCGGAGTAGAAATGTTCCGGAAGCTGCTTGATGAAGCACAGGCAGGAGACAACATAGGGACCCTGTTAAGAGGAGTAGACAGGAAAGAAGTAGAAAGAGGAATGGTGCTGGCCAAGCCGGGCAGCATAAAGCCGCATACCAAATTTAATGCAGAGGTATACGTTTTGACCAAGGAAGAAGGGGGAAGACACACTCCGTTCTTCAGCGGATACAGGCCGCAGTTTTATTTCCGTACAACTGACGTAACAGGAGTAATCAGCCTTCCTGAAGGTGTAGAGATGGTAATGCCCGGGGACAACGTACAGATGACTATCGAGCTTATCACCCCGATAGCCATTGAAGAAGGATTGAGATTTGCGATAAGAGAAGGCGGAAGAACTGTTGGCGCCGGTGTTGTTACTTCTATAATTGAGTAAGGGATGTAAACCTGGTCGTTCGTTTAAGGAACGATCAGGTTTGTTCCTGCAAAACACCCGGCTGCGTGTAACGAATAACCCAAGTTAAGGAGGTTAATGCTGGAGTGAGTGCTAAGCAGAAAGTAAGAATAAAATTAAAAGCTTTTGATCATAAACTGCTTGATCAATCCTCACAAAAAATTGTGGAAACTGCTAAAAAGAATGGATCAAGGGTTTCGGGACCAATTCCCCTGCCCACAGAGAGAACTATATACACTATTTTAAGATCTCCCCATGTAAATAAAGATTCCAGGGAGCAGTTTGAAATGAGAACTCACAAACGCCTTATAGATATACTGGATCCTAACCCCAAAACTATTGATGCCTTAATGCATCTGGATCTGCCTTCCGGAGTAGACATTGAAATTAAGCTTTAATTCTGCCCAGAGGTTAAAGCTGAAAGACTAGTGGGTGTTAAGGTCTTAAGGCGAAGAGAGTAGAGAATGTGAAGTTGGAGATCCCACTTCCAACCAATCACAAAGAAAGTTAGGAGGTAACAAAGTGGCTAGAGATGTAAAAAAAGGCATAATGGGCATTAAAGTTGGCATGACCCAGATATTTGATGAAAATGGCAAAGCGATACCTGTTACTGTAGTAGAGGCAGGTCCCTGTACGGTTATTCAGAAAAAGAAAGTCGAAACTGATGGTTATAACGCTATTCAGGTAGGCTTTTACAACCTGAAAGAAAAGAAGGTTAATAAGCCGTTGAAAGGACACTTCAAGAAAGCCAATGTAAAGCCTATGCGTTATATAAAAGAGTTCAGAGTAAGTGATGTAGATGCTTATGAAGTTGGGCAGGAAATCAAGGTCGATATTTTTGAACCCGGGGATATAGTGGATGTGGTAGGCACTTCCAAGGGTAAAGGATTTGCTGGTGGAGTAAAGAGACATAACTTTGCCCGTGGGTCTATGGGACATGGATCAAAATATCATCGCCGTCCGGGTTCTCTGGGAGCTAAAGGACCTGCTCGCGTATTTAAAGGACGTAAGCTTCCTGGCCGCATGGGAGGCGAAAGGGTTACTGTCCAGGGCTTGAAGGTAGTAAAAGTCTATCCGGAACGTAATCTTATCCTGATCAAGGGTGCAATTCCAGGGCCCAAAAGAGGTCTGGTTATGATAAAAGACTCAGTTAAAGCCTAAAAGAATGATGACCTGAACTGGAAAAGAGGAGGTTGTGAAAATGCCTAAGGTAGCGTTGTATGACATGAGTGGGGCCCAAATAGGCGAAATTGAATTGAATGATAATGTTTTTGGCATAGAACCTAACGAAGCAGTACTGGCTGATTTTGTAAAGATGCAGCTGGCCAATAAAAGAGTAGGAACTGCTTCTACTAAAAATAGAGGGGAAGTAAGCGGAAGTGGAAGAAAGCCATGGAGACAAAAAGGTACCGGCCGTGCTCGTGTAGGCAGCATCCGCAATCCTATCTGGAGAGGCGGCGGAATAGTTTTTGGACCCAAACCGCGTGATTATTCTTACCGCTTACCCAAAAAAGTTAGAAGATTGGCTATGCGTTCTGCATTGTCAGCCAAAGTTAAAGACAATAATATCATCGTAGTTGATAAACTGGTCTTTGATGAGCCTAAAACCAAGAAAATGGTTGAGGTTTTAAAAGCCTTAAATGCAGGGAAAAAGACTTTGCTGGTTACACTGGATTCTGCTGACAGCAATGTAGTAAAATCCGCCCGCAATATACCGGGAGTTAAACCTTTAAGAGCCGATTTTATAAATGTATATGATCTCTTAAAGTATGAAACCCTGCTTATTACCAAAGATGCTGTGGCCAAGGTAGAGGAGGTGTTCGCATAATGAAGGACCCTCGCGATATTATCATCAAACCGGTTATAACTGAAAAATCGATGGATCTTTTAGCTGACAACAAGTATACCTTTATTGTTGATAAAAAAGCCAATAAAACTGAAATAAAGAATGCTATAGAAAAAATCTTTGATGTCCGGGTAGAAAAAGTACGCACCATGAACGTGAAAGGCAAGACAAAGCGTATGGGAAGATTTGAAGGCAAAACCCCGGACCGCAAAAAAGCTATCGTAACCCTTAAACCAGGACATAAGATACGCTTATTCGAAGGTATGTAATAGGTGTTTGGCTGTGCAGTAAGGAGGGAAAGTAAAAATGCCGGTAAAAAGCTATAAACCTGTGACACCTAGCAGAAGACACATGACTGTGATGTCATTTGAAGAAATAACCAAGAAAGAGCCTGAAAAGAGCTTAACCGTTCCTCTTAGAAGCAAAGCGGGACGCAATGCTAAAGGCCGTATTACGGTAAGACACAGAGGTGGCGGACATAAGCGCTTATACCGCATAATTGACTTTAAGCGGACAAAAGATGGAGTTCCTGCTAAAGTAGCGGCGATTGAATACGATCCTAACCGTTCAGCTAATATTGCCCTTTTGCACTATCTGGATGGACACAAGGCTTATATAATCGCACCGGATAAGTTGAAAGTTGGGGACATAGTTGAATCTGGACCTGATGCTGATATAAAGCCGGGCAACGCTCTCCCGTTAAGGGATATACCGGTTGGTACTCTTATCCACAACATCGAATTAAGACCAGGCAAAGGCGGCCAGCTGGTTAGAGCAGCCGGATCTGTAGCGCAGCTTATGGCTAAAGAAGGCGACTATGCTCATGTAAGGCTGCCTTCGGGAGAAGTTAGACTTATTCACTTGAACTGCCGGGCAACTGTTGGCCAGGTAGGAAATCTTGACCATGAAAATGTTACTATCGGAAAAGCTGGTAGATCACGCTGGTTAGGAAGAAGGCCTACGGTTCGCGGTGCAGCTATGAACCCGGTTGACCATCCACACGGCGGTGGAGAAGGTCGTGCTCCTGTAGGAAGAAAATATCCGGTTTCTCCTTGGGGTAAGATTGCTATTGGTGGCAAGACTCGCAAGAAGAAACCTTCTGATAAGATGATTATCAAGAAACGCAAATAATTAAGGAGGTCTACAAATGGCTAGATCACTAAAAAAGGGACCTTATTGTGATGAAAAACTTTTAAAAAAGATAGAGGCCATGAATGAATCTGGCCAGAAAAGGGTTATCAAAACCTGGTCCAGACGGTCTACTATTATGCCGCAGATGATTGGCCATACTATTGCTGTACATGATGGACGCAGGCATGTACCGGTTTATATAACCGAAGAAATGGTAGGCATGAAGCTGGGAGAATTTGCTCCTACCCGCACATTTAAAGGGCATGCCGGTTCCAAGAATGAAAGAGCAAGCAAGTCAAGATAAAGAAAGGAGGCAGCCATCGTGGAAGCCAGGGCAGTTGCTCGTTATCTCAGGGTATCTCCTCTTAAGGCTCGTCAGGTAGTTAACTTGATAAGAGGAAAAGATGTAAATGAAGCTTTAGCGATTCTTAAATATACCAACAAAAGGTCTGCTCCTATGATCTATAAACTTTTAAAATCTGCTATTGCTAATGCTGAGCACAACTATGACATGGATTCTGATGATTTATATATATCTGAGATATATGTTGACGAAGGGCCAACAATCAAGCGCATGCGTCCTCGGGCTTATGGAAGAGCAGATCTGAGGCGTCACAGAACCAGCCACATAACTGTTGTTTTAAGGGAAAAGGAGGTTAAATAGTGGGTCAGAAGGTTCATCCGAAAGGATTTAGGCTTGGGGTAATAAGAACTTGGGATTCCAACTGGTATGCTGACCGGGATTACACCGATCTGCTCCATGAGGATTATAAAATCCGCAAATTTATAAAAGAACGTTTTTATATTGCCGGTATTTCCCGTATAGAAATTGCGCGTACCGGAAACAGAGTGAGGGTTACTATCCACACTGCTAAACCTGGTATTATAATCGGCCGGGGCGGAAATGAAGTTGAGGTATTAAGAGATGAGTTAAATAAGATGACCGGCAAGAATGTGAGCATAAATATCCAGGAAATAAAGAAACCCGAACTGGATGCCCAGATTGTAGCAGAAACGATAGCTCAGCAGATTGAAAAGAGGGTTGCTTTTAGAAGGGCAATGAAACAGGCTTTGGCCAGAACTATGCGGGCAGGAGCCGTAGGCATGAAAGTTGCCGTGTCCGGAAGGCTGGCGGGAGCTGAAATAGCAAGAACCGAGTGGATTTCTGAAGGCAAGGTTCCTCTGCATACCTTAAGGGCAGATATTGACTATGGATTTGCTGAAGCTAATACAACTTATGGAAAAATCGGGATAAAGGTTTGGATAAACCGGGGCGAAATTTTGCCGGAAGCAAAAAAGAGACCCCCGCAGAAAGTAGTGGAGGAGGCAGATAACTAATGCTTACCCCGAAGAGAGTTAAGTATAGAAGACCGCACAGACCTAGAAAGCTTACAGGTAAGGCAAATAAGGGGAATACAGTAACTTATGGCGAATATGGACTTATGGCTTTAGAACCCGGATGGATCACCAACCGCCAGATTGAGGCTGCTCGTGTTGCTATAACCAGGCATGTAAAAAGAGGCGGAAAAGTTTGGATAAAAATATTCCCGGATCGTCCGATTACTGTAAAACCGGCAGAAACTCGTATGGGTAAAGGGAAAGGTTCTCCTGAACACTGGATAGCAGTAGTAAAACCGGGAAGAGTTATGTTTGAGCTTTCCGGTGTTAGCGAAGAAGTAGCCAAGGAAGCCATGCGCCTGGCATCTCACAAACTGCCGGTTAAATGTAAATTTGTGAAACGTGAAGAAATGGGTGGTGAGGCTAGTGAAAGCTAAAAAAATGAGAGAACTTACCGATCAGGAACTCTTGAAAAAGGTTGATGACTATAAAGAAGAGTTATTCAATTTAAGGTTTCAACTGGCCACCGGTCAGTTAGACAACCCCATGCGCATAAGGGAAGTAAAGAGAAATATCGCCAGATGCAAGACGGTTTTAAGACAGCGGGAGCTTGCGAAAAAGTAATTAGGGCAAAGGAGGTCTAAGGGTGGCTGAAAACCGTGGAAATAGAAAGGTAAGGCTGGGGACTGTTGTAAGCGATAAGATGGATAAGACGATTGTGGTAAGGGTAGAGACAGTCAAACAGCATCCTTTGTATAAGAAAACGATAAAGACCAGCAAAAAATATAAGGCTCATGATGAAAATAACGAAGCTAAAGTCGGTGATGTAGTAAAAATTATGGAAACCCGTCCCTTGAGCAAAGAAAAAAGATGGAGACTGGTGGAAATTGTAGAGAGAGCTAAGACTTTAGAGTAGGCCTGCATCATGAAGGGAGGTTTACACGATGATTCAGCAAGAAACTATACTTCAGGTAGGAGATAACACAGGAGCTAAAAAGCTTTTATGCATAAGGGTTCTTGGTGGCTCTACCAGAAGGTATGCTACCGTGGGGGATGTCATAATCGCTTCAGTTAAAGAAGCAACCCCAGGCGGCATAGTGAAAAAAGGCGATGTTGTGAAAGCGGTGGTAGTTCGCACCAAGAAGGAAATAAGACGCGAAGATGGTTCATATATATCTTTTTCCGAAAATGCAGCGGTAATAATAGATAATAACAACAATCCTAGAGGGACCCGTATATTTGGGCCTGTAGCCAGGGAACTCAGAGAAAAGAATTTCATGAAAATAGTATCCCTAGCTCCGGAAGTCCTTTAAGCATGGAGGTGTGAGCGATGCGCATTAAAAAAGGCGATAATGTACTGGTTATTACAGGAAAGGACGCCGGCAAAAAAGGAAAGGTGCTTAGAGTAATTCCCAAAGAAAATCGTCTGGTAGTTGAAGGGATAAACAAAGTTAAGAAACATCAGAAACCTTCCCGGGCTTTCCCGCAGGGAGGCATTCTTAAGATCGAAGCACCTTTGCATGCATCAAATGTGATGCTTATATGCAATAAATGCAATAAGCCGACCCGTGTGGGTGCTAAAATCCTTGACAATAAAGAAAAAGTACGAGTATGCAAAAAATGCGGAGAGATAATAGACTAATGCTCCCGGAAAGGAGGCTTAAAATTACATGGCCAGGTTACAGGAACTATATAGAGAAGAGATAGTACCTAAGCTTATGGAAAAGTTCGGATACAAGAATGTTATGCAAGTTCCTAAAATAGATCGCATAGTTCTGAATATTGGGGTGGGAGAAGCTATTCAAAACCCCAAAGCACTGGATGGAGCGGTAAATGACCTTACTGCTATAAGCGGACAGAAACCGGTTATAACCAGAGCGCGCAAGTCAATTGCTGGTTTTAAGCTGCGTGAAGGTATGCCGATTGGCTGTAAGGTTACTTTGCGCGGAGAAAGGATGTATGACTTTTTAGATAAGCTCATAAATTTTGCTCTCCCCAGAGTACGTGACTTCAGAGGTGTTTCACCTGATGCTTTTGACGGCAGGGGGAACTATCATCTGGGAATCAAGGAACAGACTATTTTCCCGGAAATCGAATATGACAAGATTGATAAGGTGCGGGGTTTAGAAGTATCTATTGTTACTACCGCCAAGACGGATGAAGAAGCACGTGAGCTGTTAAGACTCATGGGAATGCCGTTTAGAGATAGGGGGTAAGTGAATAAATGGCTAAAAAGGCTATGATAATTAAACAGCAGAGACCTCAGAAATTTAAGGTTCGCGAATATAATCGCTGCAAGATTTGCGGCCGGCCTAGAGCATATATGCGCAAATTCGGAATGTGCAGAATTTGCTTCCGTCAACTTGCTCACAAAGGCGAAATTCCAGGAATTAAAAAAGCAAGCTGGTAGTGTTGCTATTGTAAAGGAGGTATAAAATATGGTCATGACTGATCCCATAGCCGATTTCCTGACCAGAATCAGAAACGGCAATATGGTGATGCATGAAACCGTTGAGGTACCCAGTTCTAAGATGAAACTTGCTATTGCCAAGATTATGAAAGATGAAGGGTACATCAAGGATTATGAATATATCGAAGATGGAAAACAGGGAATAATCAGGATATACCTCAAGTATGGCCCCAACAAGGAAAAAGTTATTACCGGATTAAAAAGGATCAGCAAGCCAGGACTCAGGGTATATGTTAAAAAAGATGAAGTGCCTAAAGTTTTGGGTGGACTGGGAACAGCCATCATATCCACTTCGAAAGGCGTAATGACTGACAAAGAAGCCCGCAAGCTTGGTCTGGGCGGAGAAGTAATCTGCTATATATGGTAGCTGAAGGAGGGAAAATACGTGTCAAGAATTGGTAGAAAGCCTATCAGTCTACCCAAGGGAGTAGAAGTTACGATAGAGAATAAGGTTATAACTGTAAAGGGGCCGAAAGGTGTTTTGTCTCAGGAGATTCCCGGTGATATAGTTATAACCAGGGAAGAAGACCAGTTGATTGTAACCAGAGAAAATGATCTGCGCCATAATAGAGCTTATCATGGTTTGGTCAGGGCTTTGGTTGCTAACATGGTAGAAGGAGTTACCAACGGCTTTGAAAAACGGCTGGAACTGGTAGGGGTAGGTTACCGTGCTCAGATGCAGGGTAAAAAGCTGGTTATAAATATAGGCTTTTCCCATCCCGTAGAAATAGAACCCCCAGCAGGGATCGAGTTTGAAGTTCCTGCACCTACTAAAATTGTAGTCAAGGGTATTGATAAGCAGCTGGTTGGCAACACAGCAGCTCATATTAGAGCGATAAGGAAGCCTGAACCGTACAAAGGAAAAGGTATCAAGTATGAAAATGAACAGATTAGGCGCAAAGCTGGTAAAGCAGGTTCTAAATAGGTTTAGGAGGGAGTGACAACCTTGTTTAAAAAACCCAGCAGAAATGAATTAAGGAAAATAAAGCACAAGCGGGTACGGAAAAAAGTTTTTGGTACGGCAGAAGCTCCCAGGCTTTGTGTTTATAAAAGCCTCAATCATATATATGCACAGATAATCGATGATGAAAGCGGAGTTACTCTGGTGGCAGCTTCCACTCTGGACAAGGATCTGCGTGGGCTTTCTTCTACCAGAGATATAGAGGCTGCTAAAAAAGTAGGGGCTGCCATTGCTGAAAGGGCGCTGGCTAAAGGGATAACCAGAGTAGTCTTTGACCGCAGCGGCTACAAGTATCACGGCAAAGTTGCTGCTTTAGCTGATGCGGCCAGAGAAAAAGGGCTTATTTTCTAGTCTATAAACTGTATGAGCTAGGAGGGAAAAGATGAGCGATAATAGACAGGCTCTTCCGGAAATGATAGAAAAAGTTATCAACATCCGCAGAGTGGCGAAAGTTGTAAAGGGCGGACGCCGCTTCAGCTTCAGCGCCCTGGTAGTTGTAGGTGACGGCCAGGGTAAAGTTGGGGTTGGCAAAGGAAAAGCAGCTGAAGTTCCGGAAGCTATTCGCAAGGCTATAGAAAATGCCAAGAAAAATATGATTACTGTGCCGCTTATTGATGACAGAACTATCCCGCATGAGCAGACGGTTAAATTCGGAGCTGCCAAGATATGGATGAAGCCTGCTGCTCCTGGTACTGGTGTTATTGCAGGAGGCGCTGTACGTGCAGTTTTGGAGGCAGCCGGGGTAAAAGATATTTTGACAAAATCCCTGGGGTCCAATAATGCCATAAACATGGCTTATGGAACTATCGAAGCATTGAAAGGGCTTAAGAGACCGGAAGATGTTGCAAAACTGCGGGGCAAAACAGTGGATGAGATATTGAACTAGGGAGGGATAAACTTGCCTAAGAAGCTTAAGATTACTTGGAGTAAGAGTACTATAGGCTGCCCTCAGACTCAGAGAGCGACTATCAAAAGTTTAGGCCTTAGAAAACTTAACCAGTCAGTGATAAAAGAAGATTGCCCCCAGATAAGAGGGCAGATAAACAAGGTAAAGCACTTACTTACCGTAGAGGAAATAGACTAAACTTAAGGGAGGTTTTATAGTGAGACTGGATGAGCTAAAATCTCCAGCAGGTGCGAATAAACGCCCCAAACGGGTAGGAAGGGGTCCAGGCTCCGGGCACGGAAAAACTTCTACTCGCGGGCATAAAGGGCAAAAAGCTCGTTCTGGCGGGGGCGTAAGGCCAGGTTTTGAAGGTGGACAGATGCCCTTGCAGAGGCGCATACCCAAACGCGGGTTTACCAATATATTCAAGAAAGAATATGCTATCGTGAATGTTAAAGATTTAAATATCTTTGCGGATGGAACCGAAGTTACTCCTGAACTGCTTATAGAAAGCGGCTTAGTAAGGAAACTGAAGGATGGAGTAAAGATATTAGGTGACGGCGAACTGGAAAGAAGCCTCATTGTTAAGGCACATAAAGTAAGCAAACAGGCCGAAGAGAAGATAACAGCCAGGGGCGGCAGGGTTGAGGTGATTTAATGTTTGGCTCTTTAGGGCAGGCAGCAAAAATAGGAGACCTGCGTAGCAAGATATTGTTTACCTTATTAATGCTCCTGGTGTTCAGGCTGGGAGCCCATATACCCGTACCGGGGATTAATTCAGAGGCTATACAGGAACTCTTAGGTGGTCAGCTTTTTGGTTTTTTTGATATAATTTCTGGTGGTGCATTTAAGAAGTTCAGTATTTTTGCGATGAGTATTACACCCTATATTAACGCATCAATTATAATGCAGCTTCTGCAGGTTATTATTCCCCGGCTGGACGAACTGGCCAAAGAAGGGGAAGAGGGGCGTAAAATCATCGCTCAGTATGTACGCTATGGTACGGTTGTATTAGCTTTTATCCAGGCGATTGGAATGTCTATTGCCCTGGGACGTTATGGGGTAGTCCAAAATCCGGGCGTAGGTTCTTATCTTTTGATTGCGCTTTCTCTTACCGCGGGGACTGCTTTCCTGATGTGGATAGGAGAAATGATCACCGAAAGAGGGATAGGCAACGGAATTTCCCTTTTGATCTTTGCTGGTATCGTATCGCGTTTGCCTGGTGAATTTGCTGCGGTTATTCAGCAGATTTCTGGTGGAATAATCGGAGCTTTCAATATAATCCTGTTCATTGTAATTGCCCTGGCTATAATTGTGGCAATTATTGCTGTCAATGAAGGACAGAGAAGGATACCGGTACAGTATGCCAAAAGGGTAGTAGGAAGAAAACTTTATGGCGGACAAAGCACCTTTTTACCGCTTAAAGTCAACTCGGCCGGGGTTATTCCTATAATCTTCGCTATGTCGCTCATGATGTTCCCGGCGACCATAGCTTCCTGGACTGATCCCCAGTCGAGCCTTAACCAGTTTTTGAACAATTATTTCCATTTTGGAACCGCAATCTATAATATACTATATGCAGTTTTAATCGTTTTCTTTACCTATTTCTATGTAGCTATAATATTCAATCCCCTGGATGTAGCCGAAAATCTCAAGAAATATGGAGGCTTTATACCAGGAATAAGACCGGGAAGGCCTACTGCTGAATATATAGACAAGGTTCTGTCAAGGCTAACTTTGGCAGGCGGAATTTTTCTGGCTTTGATTGCCGTTTTGCCTACCATAGTCATTGCAATAACCGGAGTAAAGGGGATATGGTTTGGAGGAACGGCGCTGCTTATAGTAGTTGGGGTTGCCCTTGACACTATGAAGCAGATAGAGGCTCACCTCCTCTTAAGGAATTACGAAGGTTTTATAAAATAAAAACAGGAGATGATCGGCAGTGAATGTTATCTTAATGGGGCCTCCAGGTGCAGGTAAAGGAACCCAGGCGGAAAAGATTAAAGCAGCCTATCCCATTCCTCATATCTCAACCGGGGATATGTTCAGGGAAGCGGTAAGCAACAAAACCCCCCTGGGTATGGAAGCCAAAAAATATATGGATGAAGGGAAATTAGTTCCTGATGAGGTTACCATAGGGATAGTGAAAGAACGGCTTATGCAGCCGGATTGCAGCGAAGGTTTTTTGCTGGACGGATTTCCAAGAACAGTGGCGCAGGCTGAGGCACTGGATGAACTGCTCAAAGGAATAGGCAAAAAACTGGAAGCAGCTATAAATATTTATGTTCCCGATGATATACTGATTGAGCGTATGACAGGAAGGGTAACCTGCAAAGAGTGTAAGGCCGTTTATCATCTTAAATTTAATCCGCCTGCCAAAGAGGGCATATGCGACAAGTGCGGAGGAGAACTGGTTGAACGCAGTGACGATAGAGGGGATATAGTCAAGAAACGCCTGGAGGTTTATAATGAACAGACTAATCCTCTTATCGAATATTATAAGAGAACGGGAATTCTTTATAATATAGACGGTAACCGGTCTACTGAGGAAGTTTTTGCAGACATAAAGAAGGTATTGGAGAATCTTTGATGATAATACTGAAGACTCCTTATGAAATTGAAAAGATGCGGAAAGCCGGAAAGGCAGTGGCCGAAGTTTTAAGCATATTGGAGGAAAAGGTAAAGCCGGGGATAACTACTGCTAACCTTAATGCTATAGCTGAATACGAATGTAAAAAGCGGGGTGCACATCCTGTTTTCAAGAATTATCCCAATCCCCGGCGCGGCCGTCCTTTTCCCGGTGTTATATGTGCCTCTGTAAATGATGAAGTGGTGCACGGCATACCTTCAGATAGGGTTTTAAAAGAAGGAGATATAGTAAGTATCGATTTTGGGCTTATGCTTGATGGATTTGCCGGGGATTCTGCCATTACGGTCCCGGTAGGGGAAGTGAAGCCTGAAGTCCTCAAACTTATAAGAGTAACCGAAGAAGCCCTTTATAAGGGGATAGAAAAAGCAGTTCCTGGTAATCGTTTGGGTATGGTATCGAACGCGATACAGGTTTATGCTGAGACACATGGTTTTTCGGTGGTAAGAGAGTTTGTGGGACATGGAATAGGCCGCAGTATGCATGAAGATCCGCCCGTTCCTAATTTTGGCCGTCCAGATCGGGGACCGGTATTGAAAGAAGGCATGACTCTAGCTATTGAGCCTATGCTTAATATGGGGACCTATAAGGTTTATGTAGATATTGATGAATGGACAGCCAGGACTTTGGACGGCAGTTTTTCAGCGCATTTTGAACATACTGTTGCCATAACCGCCGATGGTCCGGAAATATTGACTTTGAGGAATTAGGAGGCGGTTTAATGGATGAAAGGATAGGCCGGGTAGTTATATCCAAGCGAGGCAGAGACAAAGGAAGGCTATTTGTGGTGGTTGATGTGGTAAATAATGATTACTGCCTCATAGCGGATGGAGACCTGCGCAGGATTGAAAAACCCAAGCTTAAGAACAGCAAGCACTTGCAGTTTACGAACTGGATAGCGGAAGATGTGATGGCTTATCTGAAAGAAAGGAAGATGCCGGAAAACCATGTAATCAGGAAAAACCTTAAGCGGATTGAGGAAGCTAGAGAAAGAGATGGGAAGGAGGTCTGATAATGGCTAAGGATGATGTTATTGAGGTCGAGGGTACGGTTATAGAACCACTGCCTAACGCTATGTTTCGAGTCGAACTGGAAAACGGCCATAAAGTCCTCGCCCATATATCTGGAAAGATGCGCATGAATTTTATAAGGATATTGCCAGGAGATAGAGTAATGGTAGAATTGTCGCCCTACGATTTAAACCGCGGCCGCATAGTTTACCGTTTTAAATAATGGTATCCCGAATGTCGATTAAGGAGGGAATAGGCTTGAAAGTTAGACCATCTGTAAAACCTATGTGCGAAAAATGCAAGGTAATAAAACGCAAAGGCAAGGTTATGGTTATATGTGAAAATCCTAAACACAAACAGGTACAAGGTTAATAATCTGGAGGTGAATAGATTTGGCAAGAATTGCGGGTGTAGACCTACCGCGTGATAAGAGAGTGGAGATTGCTTTAACCTATATATATGGGATAGGAAAACCGTCTTCCCAGAAAATATTAGCCAAGGCAGGTATAAATCCTGATACGCGAGTCAAAGATTTAACTGAGGAAGAAGTTTCCAAATTAAGAGAGATTATCGACCGTGAATATACGGTAGAAGGTGACCTGCGCCGTGAAGTCAGCATGAATATAAAGAGATTGATGGATTTAGGCTGCTACAGAGGACTGCGTCACCGCCGTGGATTGCCGGTAAGAGGCCAGAGAACCAAGACTAATGCTCGTACTCGCAAAGGGCCGAGACGTACCGTTGCCGGCAAGAAGAAATAGTCAAAGGAAAAGGGGGATAATTTAGTGGCCAAAAAGACAACCACCAGGGTTAAAAGGCGTGAAAAAAAGAATGTCGAACATGGTATCGCTCATATAAAATCTACTTTTAACAACACTATTGTTACTATAACTGACAAAAACGGTAATGCTATTTCCTGGGCCAGTGCTGGTACTGTTGGATTTAAGGGCTCAAGAAAGAGCACTCCGTTTGCTGCTCAGCAGGCAGCTGAGGCAGCTGCGAAGGCAGCCATGGAACACGGCATGAAAGAAGTTGAATGTTATGTAAAAGGGCCTGGGGCAGGCAGGGAAGCAGCTATAAGGTCTCTGCAGGCTGCCGGACTTGAAGTAAGCTTAATCAAAGATGTTACACCTATTCCGCATAATGGATGCAGACCGCCTAAAAGAAGAAGGGTTTAAGGAGGTAGTGGTTTAAGTGGGAAGATATACTGAAGCAGTTTGCCGCCAGTGCCGTCGTGAAGGAGAAAAATTGTATTTAAAAGGGGACAGATGCTATTCTGACAAGTGTGCACTAGAAAGGCGCCCCTACGCTCCGGGAGTACATGGGCAAGGTCGCAGACAGAAGCTTAGCGAATATGGGATTCAGCTGAGAGAGAAACAAAAAACCAAAAGAATTTATGGCGTTCAGGAAAGACAATTCCGTAATTACTTTGAAAAAGCTGAGCGTCAAAGAGGCATAACCGGTGAAAACCTGCTGATACTTCTGGAAAGAAGGCTGGATAATGTGGTATATCGTCTGGGATTTGCCTCTTCCCGCAAAGAAGCGCGACAGCTGGTAAACCACGGACATTTTACAGTTAATGGCAAGAAGGTAAATATCCCTTCTATGCTGGTTAAGGTTGGAGATGTGATTCAGGTAAGGGAAAAGAGCAAAGCATCTCCCAAGTTCCAGGAATTGAAGGAACAGGCTGCTTATAAGGCAGTTCCGGAATGGCTCAGTGTAGATGTAGAAAATATGAGTGGTACTGTTTTGGCTTATCCGACTAGAGATCAGATTGATACTCCAGTTAAGGAACAGCTTATCGTTGAGCTGTATTCAAGATAAAGACCTCTGAAGGAGGGGATTAAATAAATGCTGGAGATGGAAAAGCCCCGTATCGAATGTGTAGAGAGAAATGAGGAAGCAAACTACGGGAAATTTGTTATTGAGCCTCTGGAAAGGGGATATGGCACTACCCTGGGTAACTCGTTAAGAAGGGTTTTGCTTTCATCTTTACCCGGAGCTGCCGTAACCTCGATAAAGATTGATGGGGTTCTGCATGAGTTTTCTACTATTCCTCATGTAGTGGAAGATACTACCGAAATAATTCTTAATATCAAGCAGATGGTGGTAAGCTATACGGGTAATGAACGTAAAATCATAAGGCTTGAGCAGACAGGGCCTAAAAAGGTTACTGCCGGGGATATCGAGCCAGATGCGGAAGTTACTATATTAAACCCGGATCTGCATATAGCTACTCTTGATGAAGGAGCCAAACTTAATATCGAGATGACGGTAGAGAGAGGACGGGGCTATGTAAGTGCAGATCAGCAGCCGATAAAGAAAGAGGAAATAGTAGGGGTAATTCCTATAGACTCCATTTATACGCCGATAAAGAAAGTCAACTATACCGTGGACAATACCAGGGTAGGCAAACGCACTGACTATGACCGTCTCACCCTGGAAGTATGGACCAATGGCAGCATTACTCCTGAAGAGGCTATAAGCTTATCAGCTCAAATCTTGATCGAATATCTGAAGCTTTTCACCGAAATTGATGATACCTATGCCGAAGTAGAAATTTTGGTGGAAAAAGAAGAGGAAAAGAAAGACAAGATCCTGGAAATGTCCATTGAAGAGCTGGAGCTTTCGGTCAGAGCGTCCAACGGGCTTAAGAGAGCAAATATCAATACGGTGGGCGATTTGATCAATAAGACCAGAGAAGAAATGAGCAAAATCAGGAATCTGGGACAAAAATCCCTGGAAGAAATCGAAAGAAAGCTTAAAGAGCTGGGCCTGGGCTTTAAACAGCCAGAGGACTGAGAAAGGAGGGCATAAGGTGAGCTATCGTAAATTAGGTTTAAGAAGTGATCACAGAAAAGCTATGCTCAGAAACGCAGTTACTTCACTTTTAGATCAGGGAAGAATAACTACTACAGAAACCAGAGCCAAAGAGATTCAGCGCATAGCTGACAAGATGATTACCCTGGGCAAACGGGGAGACTTACATGCCAGAAGACAGGCTTATGCCTATATAATGCGTGAAGATGTAGTTTATAAGTTATTTACCGAACTGGCTGAACGTTATGCAGACAGGCAGGGAGGCTACACCCGGGTTATAAGGACTGGCTTTAGAAAAGGGGACGGAGCTCCCATGGCCATATTAGAATTAGTTGACTAAGCAAATTATGATAAGGTTTGAAAATGTAAGCTATAGATATAAAGGCCATCCCGAATATATACTGCGGAATGTAAGCTTTAGCATCGAAAAAGGTGAGTTTATAGGGGTGGTAGGCAAAAATGGCTCCGGCAAATCAACTTTAGCCCGTATGTTTAATGGGCTGCTGCTTCCAAGCGAGGGAAAAGTCCTGGTAGATGGGCTGGATACCAGAGTGGCCAGTAACCTTTTTGATATACGGCGTAAAGTGGGTTTGCTCTTTCCTAATCCGGACAACCAAATAGTATCCAGTGTAGTGGAAGATGACATAGCTTTCGGACCAGGAAATTTAGGCCTTGCTCCGAAGGAGATAAGAGATAGGGTAGATTATGCACTAAAGCTGGTAGAGATGGAGGAGTTTAAAAAACATCCTCCTTATCTTTTATCGGGAGGGCAAAAACAGAGAATAGCCCTGGCAGGGCTTCTGGCATTAAAGCCTGATTATCTGGTTTTAGATGAACCTGCTTCTATGCTGGAAATAGAAAGCAGGCATAAGATAGCCGGGATTTTGCGGAGAATAAACCGGGAAGCAGGGGTTGCGCTTATCTGGATAACCCATAACCTGGAAGAGATAATCTATGCTGACCGGATAATGGTCCTAAAAGAAGGAACTTTGATTGAATATAAAAACTCTAAATCGCTTTTTTTGCAGACTGAAATATGGCAAAAAGCGGGTGTAGAACCTTTAGGCTATGCCCGCCTGCTGGAACTTTTGGGTATAGACGAAACCCTTATAAATCCCCGCAATTTTACACCGCAGGAACTGGTGGATTTTTTATGTCAATTAAAATGGAAAAGGTAACTTATATATATCAGCCAGGAACCCCCTGGCAAAAAACAGCTCTTTGCGATATGTCACTTTCCATAAAAAAAGGTGATTGTGTCGGCATTATGGGCAGGGCAGGTTCAGGCAAATCTACCCTGCTGCAGGTTTTAAATGGCCTTTTAAAGCCGCAGGCAGGCAGGGTAGTAATAGATGGTGTGGATATAAAGGACTTGTCTCCTGATAAAAAAGCCCTGTTAAGGCGTAAGGTAGGATTAGTTTTTCAGTTTCCCGAGGAGCAGTTTTTTTCCCCCACGATATACGAGGAAATAGCTTTTGGGCTGCGAAGTGCAGGCCTGGAAAATGAAGAAATAGAAGCACGGGTAAGAAATTCCCTGCAAAAGGTAGGGTTAGACTATGAGGCTTTTAAAGACCGCTTTCCGTATACTTTAAGCAGTGGAGAAAAAAGGAGGTTAGGGCTGGCTATCGTATTAGCTTTGCATCCGGATTACCTTTTGCTGGATGAGCCAACAGCAGCTTTGGATTTTGAAGGAAGAGAAAAGATACATGCGATAATAAAAGAGGTTAATCAGCAGGAAAATACTACAGTGATTATCGTGGCCCATCACCTGGAACATCTGGTTAATGTCTGCAATCGCATAATAATCCTAGAGGCGGGCAGGATAGCCATGGATTTAAAAACGGAAGAACTGGCAGCTTATGCTGAAGAACTGGCAGGGACGGGCATTTATCCTCCTTTTCACCATCAGGTTATATACGATCTTAAAAAAAGGGGTTTTGATATCAACATCCATCTTAAAACCCGGGAAGAGGCAGCCAGGGAGATAAAGAGAACATTTCCTTTTCTGTCAAACGAGGAGAAAAGAAAAGGTGAATAGAAACACAGGCATAGGACAGTATATACCAGGGGATTCGCCCATGCACAGGCTGGATCCCCGCAGTAAAGTAATAGCGACTCTCTTTTTCATAACAGCAGGGCTTGCTGCCCCCTTTCCCCAGCCTTTGCTGGCAGTTGTGCTGGCAGGATTGCTGCAGGCTTTTTTAACCGGCATAAATCTTCCTTACTATTTAAAATCAAGCCGGGTTTTGTTTTATCTTGTTTTAATCACTGCGCTTTTACAGGTTATTTTGGGGGTAAGGCCGGAAAAAGCCGGAGAACTTATCCTGCGACTTACCTTGATTATCATGGCTGTACAGATACTCATGACTACCACTTCCCCGCTCGCTTTGATGAGCGCCCTGGAAAGGATGCTATCGCCTTTCAAGCGATTAAAGCTGCCCGTAGAGGAGCTTATTATGATAATGACCATAGCACTGCGCTTTATTCCCCTTTATATGGAGGAGTGGGAACGTATAAAAAAAGCCCAGATGAGCAGGGGAGTAAATTTTGCGGATAAGCATGTGGCAAAAAGGATTAAAAATATTACAGCTTTATTAGTTCCGCTTTTTCGAATTTCTTTTGAGAGAGCCGGTGAGCTGGCTTTAGCCATGGAGACCAGGTGTTATCAGGGAGCCAGGGAGAGGACTTATCTTTATGATTTCAAAATTACTGCCAGTGATCTGTTTTATATCGCAGTTACAGGAGGAATAGCTTTTATAAGCATTTGCCTATGAACAGGGAGGAAATAAAAAGGGTAAAGCTGATAATAGAATATGATGGAACCAATTATCACGGATTTCAGGTGCAGAATAATGCTCACACTATCCAGGCGGAGATCGAAAAGGCTATCAATAAACTTACCGGGGAAAAAGTTGTGCTGGCAGCAGCCGGGAGGACTGATGCTGGTGTACATGCCCTGGGACAGGTAATTGCCTTTGACACCTCCTCCCGCATACCGCCTGACAGGTGGAAATACGCCTTAAACAGTGTGCTGCCAGGTGATATAAGGGTGAGGGAAAGCTCCTATGTGGAAAAAGGTTTTCATCCCAGGTTTAATGCTGTAAGCAAGACTTATCACTATCTTATCTACCGTAGGGAGAAGGGAGCCCTTTTTTACCGGAATTATGCCTGGGTAAACAGTGAGGTGCTGGACGTAGATGAGATGAAAAAGGCTGCCTGTTATATAAAAGGCACCCACGATTTTCGTTCGTTTTGCAGCAGCGGCTCTTCCGTAAAAAACTTTACCCGTACGGTAAAAAAACTGGAAATTGAGGATGAATTCCCTTTTTTATGGCTTAAAATCGAAGCAGATGGCTTTTTATACAATATGGTAAGGATTATAACCGGTACCCTGGTGGAAATTGGACAGGGGAAATATAAAGCTGAAGATATGAAAAATATAATAGAAGCCAGGGACAGAAATAAGGCAGGCATCACAGCTCCGCCGCAGGGGCTGTATCTGATAGAGGTAAAATACTGAAAAAATAAAAATTTACCCTTTTCTTGACAAAGATAAATCAAATTAGCTAATATAATTAGGTAGGCTTGTTTATATGCCTGTCTGGCCCCGTTGGCAGGCATAATAAGATAGAAGATGATGCTAAAATTTGAGATAAAAACAGGAGGGAAAACTGTGAAAACCTACATGGCAAAACCTGCGGAAGTTGAACGCAAGTGGTATGTTATAGATGCCAGCGGCAAGCCGTTAGGCAGGCTGGCTTCAGAAGTGGCTGCCATTTTGAGAGGCAAGCATAAACCTATATATACGCCGCATGTAGACACTGGTGATTATGTTATCATAATAAATGCCGAAAAAGTGGTATTAACCGGAGATAAGCTGAACAAGAAAATGTACCGCCACCATTCCGGATATCCAGGCGGTTTGAAAGAAATGAGCTACCGTGAACTTTTACAGAAGAAACCGGAAAAAGCTATTGAAATTGCAGTAAAAGGGATGCTGCCCCACAACCGTCTGGGAAGAAAGATGTTCAAAAAACTTAAAGTCTATCGTGGGAGCGAACATCCACATCAGGCTCAAAAACCGGAAATTCGCGAGCTTAGAGGGTAAGGAGGATGAAGATGGCAAAGGTACAGTACTGGGGAACCGGGCGCAGAAAAAAAGCGGTAGCCAGGGTAAGGCTGGTACCTGGTGATGGCAGGATAATCATAAATAATCGGGAATTTGAAGATTTCTTCCCCAATAAGGTAAGCCGCCTTATAGTTAAACAGCCTTTAGTTTTAACTGGAATGGAAGGCAGATTTGATGTTATCTGCCGTGTACACGGCGGTGGGATAAGCGGACAGGCAGGAGCAGTACGTTTAGGTATTGCCCGCGCACTGGTAAAAGCTAATCCGGATTTGAGGCCGCAGCTTAAGAAAGCCGGTTTCTTAACCCGCGATCCGCGCATGAAAGAAAGAAAGAAATACGGTCTGCACAAAGCCAGAAAAGCACCGCAGTATTCCAAACGCTAAAGTATATGCCTTGCAGGGCAAGGGAGGCAGTCTATTTTGGATTGCCTCCCTTATTTTTTTATTTATAGCTGTAAATACAGCAAGCTAATAGCTTATAATATAATTGTATAAAAATTGACAAAAAAGCTTATTTTCATACAACTGCAGCGGGCGGGGATGTATATGGCGAAAAAAACTTTGGGCATATTTTTATTACTGGTTTTATTGCTGGGAATAGGATTGAAAATAAATATGGAAAGGGAAGCTAGAATCGGGAAGTTTAAGTCTGATTACCAGAAAATAAGAATAGTTATGGATGACAATTATCCCCCATATGTTTTTCGCAATGAGAAGGGGGAACTTAAGGGGATACTCATTGATTACTGGAAGCTGTGGGAGGAAAAAACCGGCATAACGGCTGAGATAACGGCTAAAGACTGGGGAACAGCCTTATCCGAAATGAAAGAGGGAAAATATGATGTTATAGATACACTATTCTATACGGAAGAAAGGGCCCGCCTTTTTACATATTCCAGGCCTTATACCACTATCGAAGTGCCTATCTTTTTCCACCAGAATTTTTACGGCATAAGTGATGCGGATTCCCTTAAAGGCGTTATAGTTGGGGTTAAAAGCGGAGATGCCAGTGAAGCCTTTTTGAGGGATAAAGGGGTAAAAAACCTGGTAACTTATGAAAGTTATGAAGATATCATAGAAGGAGTCAAGAACAGGGAGATATTGGTGTTTGTAATGGATAAGCCGCCGGCTTTTTATTATCTTTATAAATATGGCTTGATTGACCAGTTCAAGGTTAGCTCCCCCCTTTATACCGGGGAGTTTCACCGGGCTGTCCGCAAGGGGGATGAAGAGCTGCTGAAAGCAGTGGAAGAAGGGTTTGCGCTCATTTCTCCGCGAGAATACCGCGCGATTGAGAAAAAATGGATGGGGCAGCCTCTTTATGAGCACCCTTATGTCAAGTATTTGCCGCACTTAATACTGGCAGCTGCTTTTATATTTTTTATCATATTACTCTGGAATTATCTTTTACAGAGAGAAGTGCGCAGGAAAACACAGGAACTGGAGGCAGAAAAGGAGCTTCTTTCCATAACCCTTTATTCTATAGGTGATGGGGTAGTGACTACCGATAAGGAGGGAAGGATTGTCGCCCTTAACCGGGCAGCCAGTGAGATCGCGGGCTTTTCCGAGGATGAAGCAAAGGGGCTTGCTTTTTCTGAGATTTTTTGCCTGATAAATGAAGAAGATGGAAGTAGAGAACCATGTCCGGCAGAAAAGGTTATAAAAACCGGGGAGATCGAAGAACTGGGAAATCATATATGCCTGATACATAAAGATGGGCATAAGGTGCCGATTGCCGACAGCGCTGCCCCCATAAAGGACAGCAAGGGCCGCATATGGGGAGCGGTGGTAGTTTTTCGGGATGTAACCAGGGAAAGGGAACAGAGGGAAAAGATTGTATATTTAAGCTATCATGATGTTTTAACCGGCCTTTATAACCGCCGGTTTATGGAGGAAAAGATAAAGCTCCTGGAAAGGGAAGAAATTCCGGTAACTGTCATCATGGGGGATGTTAATGGATTAAAGCTTACCAATGATGTTTTCGGCCATGAGGCTGGAGACAGGCTGTTAAAGGAAGCAGCCAAAATTTTCAGAGAGGTTGGACAGGATAAAGATATCATCGGCCGCTGGGGAGGAGATGAATTTTTACTCTTGATTCCCTATTCTACACCAGGTGAAGGGGAAGAGATTATAGGAAAAATAAGGGAAAGATGCAGAGAAACCAGAATAGAAGAGGTCAGGCTCAGCATATCCCTGGGCAGCTCTTTTCGGGGCAATGGGAGGCAAAGCCTTAGATACCGCATAAAAGAAGCAGAGGAAAGGATGTACCGCCAGAAGCTTATTGAAGGCAGAAGCTACCGGCATGGAATAATTGAAAGCCTTCTTTCCACCTTGTTCGTGAAGAGCATGGAAACCCGGGAACATACGGAGAGGATTAAGGATTTGTGCCTGCTGGTGGCAGAAAGGATGCTTCTTTCCAGCCGGGAAAAGGATGAACTGGTTCTCCTGGCTCTTTTGCACGATATTGGAAAAGTAGGCATAGAAAAAGATATACTGCTTAAGCCGGGGGCTTTAACTGAGGAAGAGTGGAAGGAAATGAGAAAGCACCCGGAAATCGGCTACCGCATAGCCCTTAACACTCCGGAACTGGCGTTTATTGCCGAATACATACTTTATCACCATGAGAGGTATGATGGAAAAGGCTATCCGCAGGGACTAAAGGGTAAGGAGATACCCCTTCTCTGCCGCATTTTAGCACTGGCAGATGCCTATGATGCCATGACCCAGGACAGGGTTTATCGTCCAGCCATGCCTAAAGAGGAAGCCCTTGCGGAGATAAGGAAAAACCGGGGAAAACAGTTTGACCCGGAAGTAGCGGATATTTTTTTAGATATTGTCGAAAAGCTTTAGCCCATGGTTTTTATGCCTGCAAAGCTGTAATGAAACTTCCGGATAAGGCATATATAAACTAATAATATGCCGCAGCGGGAGGAAAAAAGGTGAAAAAATATATTATATTTTTAAAGAGAAATAATGCAGGGATTGTAATTTTTGCCTGTTTTTTTCTTTTGTGTATCCTGGCAGCTTTCTTTGAGTTAAGGGAACCAGAAGGGATTGCTGCCTATAACCTGGCAAGCAAGGTAATAGTTGTGGACCCTGGACACGGCGGGATAGACACAGGAGCGGTCCGCGGGGATATAGTAGAAAAGAATATAACCCTTAAAATCGCGGAAAAGCTGGCCGGGGAACTCAGCAAGGGGGGAGCGGCGGTAATTATGACCCGCCAGGGGGATACAGACCTGGTGGAGGAAAATTTTAAAGGAGGTTACAGGGAAAGGCACCGTTTGGGGCTTACCAACCGGGTTAAAAAAGCTAACCAGACAGGAGCTGACCTTTTTATAAGCATCCATACCAATGCGGATCCTAATCCGCGCTGGCGGGGTGCGCAAACTTTTTATCATCCAGGCAGCATAGAAAGCAAAAAGGCAGCAGAAGCTATACAGGAGGAGATAAAGAATTGCCTTAAAAATACCTCACGGGCAGCTTTGGCCGGCGATTATTTTGTCATGAATAATACCGAGATGCCAGCCGTTCTGGTGGAGGTGGGCTTTATATCCAATCCAGAAGAAGGAAAACTTTTGTGTGATGAAGAATATCAGCGAAAAATGGCCTGTGCCATATGCCAGGGAATAGAAAAATACTTTGCTTTGCAGGATAGTGTACCACCTGAAAAAGAGGCAGAAAGGAGATAGGGATTATGCTTGCCTATGCTGCTCTTATGCCCCATCCTCCGATTGCAGTACCTGAAGTGGGGGGTGCAAATAGCCGGAAAATAGATAATATAGGAAAGGCCATGGAGAGTATAGGAAAAGATATAAAAGAAGCCGGGGTAGATACCTTAATTTTTATAACTCCCCACGGCAATGTTTTTTCTGATGTTTTAACCTGCCTGGCCTTGCCTCATCTTTACGGCGATTTGGCTTCTTTTGGCTGCCCTCAGGTGAAGCTGGAGGCGAAAAATGATCTTAAACTGCTTGAGGAACTGTCTTCTACAGCAGCTAAAAAAGGGATAGACTTTATTCCTGTCAATGAGGAGATTGCCAAAAAGTACCGGCTTAATACCAGGCTGGATCACGGCATACTGGTGCCTTTTTATTATCTTAAAAAAGCCGGCCTGGAAGATGTTTGCCTGCTTCCGGTAAGCATAGGCGGACTTCCCACCCTGACACTTTACCTTTTTGGACAGGCTTTAGCAGAAGCTGCTGATAACATAAACCGCAGGATTGCGGTTATTGCTTCTGGAGATATGTCCCACCGCCTAAAAGATGACGGGCCTTACGGATATCATCCCCAGGGCCCCGGGTTTGACCGCATGATAAAAGAGTACCTGGAAAAAGGGGATGTACAAGCCCTGCTCAATATTCCTGAAGATGTGAGGGAAGCAGCCGGAGAATGCGGTTACCGTTCACTGGTCATAATGCTGGGAGCCCTTGATGGAAGGGATTTTACCGTAAAACATGTGGAATATGCCGGACCATTTGGGGTAGGCTATCTTACAGCCGGGCTTGTGCCTGGGAAAGAGAGAGAAAGCCTGCTTATGAAACTTAAGAAGGATAAAGCGGAATTTATAAAAAAACGGCGGGAAAATGAGTCTGCCCCTGTAAAATGGGCGCGCCAGGTAATTGAAAGCTATGTAAGATATGGGGTCATACCCGATATTCCACCTGAACTGGAAAGCCTTAAAAAGGAAAGGAAAGCGGCTTTTGTTTCTTTGAAGAAAGATGGCCGTTTAAGGGGATGTATAGGAACTATACTTCCCTGCTACGGGAATCTGGCGGAAGAAATAGCCTATAATGCGGTGAGTGCCGCTACCAGAGATCCCCGGTTTTTGCCGGTAAAAGAAGATGAGCTGGAAGAAATAGTTTACTCGGTGGATATTCTGGAAAAACCGGAGCGGTGTACGAAGGAAGACCTGGAGCCCAGGAAATACGGGGTTATAGTGAGCAAAGGGAAAAGAAGGGGGCTTCTTCTGCCGGATTTGGAAGGGGTAGATACGGTAGAGGAACAGCTTAAGATTGCCCTGCAAAAAGCCGGCATAGAGGAAGATGAGGATTACGAGATTGAACGCTTTACCGTGACCAGATACACTTAAGGGGGCTTTGGTGGTGATAACAAAAGAGGCGGTTTTTTATGAGCAGCTCAAGGCTGATGAAGTGAGATGCCTTTTATGCCCGCATACCTGCCGGATAATGCCTGGAAAAACCGGCCTTTGCCGGGTGCGGAAAAACATTGCCGGCAGGTTAATAAGCTTAAGCTATGGGCAGATATCGTCCCTGGCCCTGGATCCGATAGAAAAAAAGCCCCTTTATCACTTTTATCCCGGCAGGAATATCCTTTCCGCAGGGAGTTTTGGCTGCAACCTGGCCTGCGGATTTTGCCAGAATTACAGCATAGCTCACGGGGAGCCTTTTTTATACCAGTTTATGCCGGAGGAGCTTTTAGATCTGGCTTTAGAAGAAAAAGAAAAGGATTCTGTAGGCGTTGCCTTTACCTATAATGAGCCCCTGATCTGGTATGAATATATAAGGGATACGGCAGAGCTTTTAAAGAGCCAGGGGTTAAAAACGGTTCTGGTTACCAATGGCTATATTGATAAACATGCCTTTAAAAAGCTTTTGCCGTTGATTGATGCCCTTAATATCGATATAAAAGCATTTAATGATGAATTTTACCGCCGCCACTGCCGGGGAGATTTAAGGACCGTGCTGGATAATGTTGAACTAGCGGCAGGCTATGCGCATGTAGAGATTACTACTCTTATCATACCAGGAGAAAATGATGATAAAAGGGAGATTAAAGCTCTGGCTTCTTTTTTGGCCAGGATAAATCCGCAAATTCCCCTCCATTTTTCCCGCTATTACCCGGCTTACCGGTTCAGGCTTCCCCCTACCCCGGAAGGGACCTTGCGGGAGGCTAGGGATATAGGCAGGGAATGTCTTGATTTTGTCTATCTGGGGAATATGCCGGGAGAAGAAAATAATACAGCGTGTTTAAACTGTGGCCGGGTGATTATAAAACGCCATGTTTATAATGTTGCCTTAGCCGGCGTAAAAGATGGCAGGTGCGCTTTTTGTGGCTCTGATCTTCCTTATATAGTTATGTGAACAAGATAAGGGAAAGCTTTTTAAGCTTTCCCTATCTATATGAAAGCCCCCGGATAATAATCCGGAAGCTGTTCTATAATTAGCATACCCACAATTAAATATATGAATACGGGGAAAGAAAAGTTACAGAAATATTCTAAATTTCTTAATTTTGTTATAAGATAGAGGTAGAAAATGTAAAGGGGTGAGGGGTGTGGACTATAAATATTTAAAGGTTGAAAAAGAAGGCTATGTTGGCATTATTACCATTAACCGGCCGGAGGTTTTGAATGCTTTAAGCAGCGAAGTTTTAAAGGAGATAAAAAGGGCAGCCGAATATATGGAAAAAGATGATGAGGTAAGGGTAGTGATAATAACCGGTGCCGGGGAAAAAGCGTTTGTGGCCGGAGCTGATATCAAGGAAATGCAGCCTTTAAATGCTGTGGAGGGCAGGAACTTCGGCAAACTGGGACAGGAAGTTTTCCGCTACCTTGAAACCATGGAAAAGCCGGTTATTGCGGCGGTAAACGGCTTTGCCCTGGGAGGCGGCTGTGAACTGGCTATGGCAGCTGATATAAGGCTGGCCTCCGAAAAGGCCAGATTTGGCCAGCCGGAAGTAACTCTGGGCATTATACCCGGTTTTGGCGGAACCCAGAGGCTGTCCCGCCTCATAGGGGAAGGCAGGGCTATGGAGCTTATTCTTACCGGAAGAATGATTACTGCGGAAGAAGCCTTGCGCATAGGCCTGGTAAATGCTGTTTATCCACCGGATAAACTTATGGAAGAAGCCAGAAAGATGGCAGAAATGATTGCGAAAAATGCCCCTTTGGCGGTAAGGTTTGCCAAGGCTGCCATAAACAAGGGATTGCAGGCAGATATAGATACGGCTATGAGCATAGAGGCAGACCTTTTTGGCATGTGTTTTGCCACCGAAGACCAGAAGGAAGGGATGAAGGCTTTTATAGAAAAGGGAAAAATAGAATTTAAGGGGCGCTAAAAACCGGCGATGGCTAAGGGATTTGCCGGAAAATAAGGCTTTTTAAAATAATCGGGGCACAGGCCAGCTGTATAAGGCTGGCCTTTTTTTGTCCATAAAGCGATGTTATGAAATACATAGAAAAAGATTTAAGCTGCAGCAAGAGGGATCAGGGCAGAAAATGGCGAAAAAGGAAACTGGAATAGTGTCAGAAAATAAAATATTTTTGTAATATTTGCCCGCGTAAAGTATGGGGACAAAACAGGAGGGGTATTATGCTAAATCGCCGCAGGCTGTGGGAGGAAGAGCTGAAGCAAAAAGAGGAGGAGATAGCCCGCCTTAAAAAGGAGATAAGTATTTTAAAAGCCGTCCAGAATGCCATGCCGGATGCCTATTACATAAGGGACATGGATTACAACATCATCCTGTGGCCCAGGATGATGGAGGAATTGACTGGTTATAAAGAGAGTGAAGTTTTGGGCAGGAAGTGTTATGACATAATAAAAGCCCCGGTGTGCAAGGATTGCCCCACCCAGAAATGCGTCCTTGCCAAATCAGGTTTTGTCAAGGATGCCCAGGATACCATGTATGACCGCTATGGAAATCCCAAGGTTTGCCTGGTTTCCAACGGCGGGGTGTATGATGAAAATGGAAACCCCATAGGGGCTATTGAAATCAGCCGGGATATTACCAAATACCAGAACCTTATAAATTCGGTAGGAGCGGAAGCGGAGCAGCTTAGCGCTGTTTCCGAGGAACTGGCGGCATCTTCTGAAGAGGTGAGCGCCCTTTCGGAAAAGGTGAGCGACAATTCGGCAGAAGTTTTGAAACTTACAGAATCCGGGGTAAAAAACAGCCGGGAGATTAATGAGAAAACCCGGCACTGCCAGGGATTTGCCCAGGATATAAGAAAGAACATGGAGCGGATAAACCAGTCCATGCATGACTCAGTTGCCAAAACCGAAGTCTTAAAGCAGAAATCGGAATTTATCATCAATATCGTGACTTCTATCCAGAATATAGCCTCCCAGACTAACCTCCTGGCACTTAATGCTTCCATCGAGGCAGCCCGGGCGGGAGAGGCAGGGAAAGGCTTTGCCGTAGTGGCCGATGAAATCCGCAAGCTGGCGGAGAGCTCCAGCCTGTCAGCCCAGGAAATAAAGGGCACGGTAGATGAGATAACCGGGCTGGTTGCCCAGGCTACCCAGTATCTTTTAGATACGGCTAAAGAGCTGGAAGAAGGGCAGAAAAGGATTGCGGAACTTACCCACTTGATTGAGGAAATAGCCAGAGGTTCCGATGAAAGCCTGAATTTAATGCAGTCTATAAATGAAGCTGCCAGCTATACTTCCCGCATAAGCGAAGAGCAGAACCAGTCTATGTCGGAAGTCGCCCGGGTGGGACAGGAACTGGCCTTAATTGCCCAGAAGTTGCAGGAAGAGCTGGAGAAGATGAGGAATGTGAGTTTGTAAGGGGATGTGTCTAAAAACCCTGCTTTTAAGAAAGGCAGGGTTTTTCCTTTTCCTTCCCTTTAACCAGGTTTATAATTAAAGAAAAAGAGAGGGAAGAAGGGGTAGGGATGGAACTTAATATAGTGACTTTAGGAATAACCAATACCTATATAATAAAGGGGAAAAACGGCTATGTGATGGTGGATGCCGGGGAATTAAGGAAAACGAAGAGCTTTGTGAGGCAGGTCAAGAATCTGGGGATTGAGCCGAAAAAGATAAATCTTATTGTCATTACCCATGCCCATTTTGACCATATAGGGAGCCTGGCGGATATTAAGGAGCTTTGTGGTTGTCCGGTTTTGCTGCATCCTCATGAAGCTGATATCTTGAGCCGGGGGGAAGTGGTGATACCGCCAGGCACCAATCCGGCCGGCAGGATGATAAGCGGGATGGGAAAAGGCTTTAAGTTTCTTTTTCGCTTTAAGCCGGTTACTGCCGAACTAAGATGTGAAGGGGAATTTGATTTGAGGCCTTATGGAGTGGAAGGAAAAGTTATCCCCACTCCCGGACATACTTCCGGCTCGCTTTCGGTGGTTCTGGAGGATGGAAGGGCTATGGTAGGTGACCTGGCCATGAATTTCCCCCTTACGAAAACCCATTATCCTATTTTTGCCGAACTGCCGGAAGAGGTGTATAAGAGCTGGCAGAAGATAAAGGAGATGGGAGGGGAAACGGTTTATCCAGCTCACGGTACATGTTTTCCGGTAAGCGAGCTTGATTGACATAAAATTTTCAGAAAACAGATTTGGTGGTATAATTTAGATAAGATTGATGTAGTTTGTAAATGCGGAGAGGATTGGAAATGCCGACTATAAGCATGTTCTATGGCATAATTATTAAAATGTTTTATGCTCCTGAAGAACACAATCCTCCTCATTTTCATGCTTACTATGGTGAGCATAGGGCAATTATTGATATAAGGACCTGTGAGCTAAAAGAAGGTTATTTGCCTAAAAAGCAGCTTAAGATTGTTTTGGCGTGGGCAGAGCTCCGGCAAGAAGAGCTTATGGCGAACTGGGAACTGGTCATGAACGGGGAAATTCCTTTTGAAATTGAGCCTTTAAAGTAGGAGGTGGAAGTATGTATCTGGCTGTCGTAGCTGTTGAACCTTTAAGTGAATATAGATTGCTTTTAACTTTTGAAAATGGTGAGAGGAGGATCTTTGATATGAAGCCTTATTTGGAAAAGGGTATTTACCGGGAGCTTAAAGACGAAAGTAAATTTAGAACCGTCAGGGTGTCTTTTGATAGTATTGAATGGTGCAATAAAGCTGACATCGACCCTGAGTTTTTGTATGAAAAGAGCGTTAAATACTCTGCAGAGCAGATGCGAACAGGTTAAAGGATGAGATACCTGTTCTAAGATTTTTATCCTTAAAAATGAAAAGACCAAAATTTTTATCGGCAGCTTAACAGGGCTGCTTTTTATTTTTAACCCTATTGAAAAAATATTCATGTAGATGTATAATTATTAAAACCTGAAGCGGTTACAGGATATGGATATTTTATATAGATGAAGGTTTTGCATAAAAGGCATTTTCAGTTTTTTCTGGCAGGCATCATCCCGTTATTTAAGCCTGGGTGGATGATACCTGAAAAGGATTTATAAAAATATAGGTTATGCAAAAATTTAAGATTATAGACAGGCTGCAGGGAGGCATTTTGCGATGCACAAATATAAAATCGGCATTATCGGGGACGGCTATACAGCAGCTGACCTTTTGCGGCTGCTTGCTGGGCATGATGAGGTAGAGGCGGTTTTGATATTTTCGGCGGATAATGTGGGAAAAAGGATAGATGAGGTGTATCCCAGCCTTTCCCGTTTTCACTCGCTAACCTGTATGGCGACTGATTTGGAGATGATAAAGGAAAAATGTGATGCGGCGTTCCTGGCTCTTCCCCACGGGCTTTCGGTTCCGATAGTTGCTGAGCTTAACAGGTGCGGGGTAAAATGTATTGACTTAGGGGCCGATTTTAGGCTAAAGAATCCGGAAGTCTATGAGCAATATTATGAAAAAAAGCATGAGAATATAGAACTTTTGAAAGAGGCGGTATACGGCATTCCGGAACTGAACCGGGAGGAGATAAAAAAGGCATCGGTTATTGCCAATCCCGGCTGTTTCCCGACCAGCAGCATAATACCTCTGGCTCCCCTTCTTAAAGCCAGGGTTATAAAAAATGAAAATATAATTATCGACTCCAAAACCGGGGTTTCGGGAGCAGGACGGGGGCTAAAACAGGCCAGCCTTTTCTGTGAGGTAAATGAAGGGGTTAAGGCCTATGGGGTAGGCAATCACCGGCACTTTCCGGAAATACTGCAGGAACTTGAAAAGGCAGCTGATTGTAAGGTGGATATGGTCTTTACCCCCCACCTTATTCCCATGAGCCGGGGGATTTTGAGCACCATTTATGTAGAGCTTGAAGAAGGGGTAAAGGAAGAAGATTTGCGAACAGTTCTTAATGAAAAATATAAAGATGAGTTTTTTGTCCGCATACTGCCTGAAGGGATTATGCCGCATACCAGGTGGGTAACCGGCAGCAATTTCATAGATATAGGGGTTTATGCTGATGAAAAGAGAAAAAAAGGGATTATAGTTTCCGCCATAGACAATCTGGTCAAAGGAGCTTCAGGACAGGCTATCCAGAATTTAAACCTGGTTCTGGGGATAGATGAAGGTAAAGGCTTAAGAAACCTGGCTCCGCTATTTCCCTAAACATTTTGCCAGTTAATGGAGGAGGATGAGAAAGCATGAAAGTCATAGAAGGTTCCATAACTGCCCCTAAAGGCTTTAAAGCGGGGGCGGTATGCTGCGGGGTCAAGAAAAAAGGGAAAAGGGATGTAGCAGTTATCTATTCCGATGTTAAGTGCAGGGCAGCCGGCGTTTTTACTACCAATAAGGTGCGGGCAGCCTGTGTGGATATAACCAGAAAACATCTGGAGAATGGAGAAGCGCAGGCTATTGTGGTAAACAGCGGCAATGCCAATGCCTGCACCGGCGAGAGAGGGGTAGCCGATACCCTGGAGATGGCAAGCCTTACCGCGGAACTTTTGCATATAAAGCCGGAGGATGTCCTGGTTGCTTCTACCGGAGTTATAGGGGTATTTATGCCTATGGACAAGATAAGGGATGGGATAAGAAGGGCCAGGGAGGCTTTAAGCGCTGACGGGGGACATGAGGCAGCTCTGGCCATTATGACTACTGACCTGGTGGCCAAGGAAATCGCGGTGGAGATAGAGCTTGACGGCAAACCGGTAAGGATTGGAGCGATAGCTAAAGGTTCAGGCATGATTCATCCGAATATGGCGACTATGCTGGCTTTTATAACTACCGACGCGGCAATTACGGCTGAATGTTTGCAGGCAATTATAAAGTCATCAGCTGATATTTCCTACAACATGATAAGTGTGGACCGGGATACTTCCACCAATGACATGGCGCTTATCATGGCCAATGGGCTTGCCGGCAACAAGCTTATTGATGATATGACATCCCCCGATTTTAAAAAGTTTAAGGAAGCGGTTGATTTTGTGAATATAAACCTGGCCAAGATGATTGCCCGGGATGGGGAAGGGGCTACCCGGCTTATAGAAGTGCAGGTGGTGAATGCTCCTGATGAGGAAAATGCCCGGCTTATTGCCCGTTCTATTGTATCTTCCAATCTTACCAAAGCGGCAGTTTTCGGAAGAGATGCCAACTGGGGAAGGATTCTGGCGGCTGCCGGGTATTCAGGAGCTGATTTTGACCCTTACAGGGTGGATGTTTATCTGGGAAGCGAAAAGATGGCGGAAAACGGGATGGGGCTCGTTTTTGATGAGGATAGGGCAAGAAAAGAGCTGGATAAGGACCCGGTGATAATAAGAGTAGATTTGAAATCCGGGGGTTTTTCCGCTACTGCCTGGGGATGCGACCTTTCTTATGAATATGTGCGCATAAATGCAGAATACCGGACTTGATGGGAGGGTAATATAAATGGTAGCCACTCCAATGGAAAAAGCGGAAATACTGGTGGAAGCCCTGCCTTATATTAAGGAATTCTACGGCAAGAAGGTGGTCATAAAATACGGCGGGGCAGCCATGACCGACTGCCAGCTTAAAGATAAGGTCATGCAGGATATCGTTCTCATGAAATATGTAGGCATGCATCCGATTGTGGTACATGGCGGCGGGCCGGAAATAAGCCAGATGCTGGAAAGGTTAAACCTGAAGAGCGAATTTGTGGAAGGGCTAAGGGTGACTGATGCCGATACCATGGAAATAGTGGAAATGGTGCTGGTAGGCAAGGTTAACAAGGAGATTGTGGCTGGTATTGAAGCCAGCGGCGGGAAAGCTATCGGCATTTCCGGAAAGGATGGCGGGCTTATAAAGGCCGGTCCTATTGATCCTTCCGGCAAGCTCGGATTTGTAGGGGAGGTAAGGAGTGTAAACCCGCAGATAATTGAAACCGTAATAGAAAATGGATATATACCGGTAATCGCTCCCATCGGCATGGATGCCAAAAAACAGAGCTATAACATTAATGCTGACCTGGCTGCAGCGGCAATTGCCGTGGCCATGAAGGCAGACAAACTGGTGCTGCTCACTGATGTGCCCGGCCTTTTGCGGGATCCTGCTGATCCGGAATCCCTCATATCGGTACTCAAGGTAAGTGAAGTAGAAACCTATATAAAAGAAGGGGTAATAAGGGGAGGCATGCTGCCCAAAATAAAATGCTGCGTGGAAGCGGTGAGCGGCGGTGTTGGAAGGACGCACATTATAGATGGACGCGTTCCCCATGCTATCCTTCTTGAGATATTTACTAACCGCGGAATAGGCACGATGGTAATCAATGAATAGGAGAAAGGGGAAACCTTGATGGCTAACCAGGGGATTATCGATAAAGGACAGGAAAATATTATGGCCACTTACGGCCGTTTTCCGATAGCTTTGGTTAAGGGTAAAGGTTCTTATGTGGTGGATGCTGATGGCAAACAGTATCTGGATTTTGTGGCCGGCATAGCTACCTGCGCGCTGGGTCACTGCCATGAGGAACTGGTACAGGTTATAAGGGAGCAGAGCCAGAAGCTGTGGCATGTTTCCAACCTGTACTGGATAGAGCCGCAGGTGGAGCTGGCAGGAGAATTAACCAGGCTTTCCGGCCTTGACAAGGTTTTCTTCTGCAACAGCGGGGCAGAGGCTAATGAGGCAGCGATTAAGCTTACCCGCAAATATTTTTACCGGCAGAAACATCCAGAAAGGAATAGAATAATAGTTTTTAAAAACTCTTTTCACGGGCGCACCATGGGAGCTCTGGCAGCTACCGGGCAGGAGAAATATCATGAAGGATTTGCCCCGCTTTTAGAAGGATTTTTATATGCCGAGTATAATGATATAACTTCAGTGGAAAAGCTGCTTGATGATACGGTAGCCGGGATAATGGTGGAAGCTGTGCAGGGTGAAGGGGGAATAAGGCCGGCTGACATAAATTTCCTGCGCTCTTTGCGGGAAATCTGCAGCCGGGAAGGAATTTTTCTCATTTTTGACGAAGTGCAGACAGGTATAGGAAGAACCGGCAAATTCTTCGCTTTTGAACATTATGGGGTAAAGCCTGATATAATGACCCTGGCTAAAGGTTTGGGGGGAGGCTTCCCTATTGGGGCTATGCTGGCGACTGATAAGGCGGCTTCCGGCTTTGCCCCGGGAGACCATGCCTCTACCTTTGGCGGAAATCCCCTGGCCTGCGCAGTGGGCAGAAAGGTGGTAGAGATAGTAAAAAGGGAAGAGTTTTTAAATGAAGTAGAAAAAAAGGGGGAAATGCTGCGCAAGGCTTTGGAAAAAATAGCGGACAGCCGCATAAAGGAAGTAAGGGGCAAGGGGCTTCTTCTGGGGATTGAATTTACAGGGGAGGTAAAAGGGCTTATCGATATATGCCGGCAGCAAGGTCTGCTCCTTGTTGGGGCAGGACCTAATGTGGTGCGCATGGTTCCACCTTTGACTGTAAGTGAAGCGGAGATAAACCAGGCGGTAAATATATTGAAAGAGGCTTTAAAAATCTGGCAGGAGTAAAGGAGAGGAGAATATGTTCAAGATTGATGACCGGCTTAGAGGGCGGGATTTTATCTGTATTCATGATTTTACCGTAGAGGAGATAGCCTATATTCTTGAGGTAGGACATGCCCTGAAAAAGATGCAGAAAGAAGGGATTGAACACCATTACCTGAAAGGAAAGACTCTGGGCATGATATTCCAGAAGTCATCTACCCGCACCCGGGTAGCTTTTGAAGTAGGTATGTATCAGCTGGGAGGGCATGCCCTGTTTTTGAGCCCGCGGGATATCCAGCTGGGAAGGGGAGAGACGATAAAGGATACAGCCAAGGTGCTTTCCCGCATGGTAGATGGCATAATGATCCGCACCTTTTCCCATGAGGAAGTCCTGGAACTTGCTTATCATGCTGATGTTCCGGTGATAAACGGGCTTACCGACCTTCTGCATCCTACCCAGATTATAGGGGACTTGATGACTATTCAGGAACACAAAGGTACTTTAAAAGGCCTTAAGTGTGCTTTCGTGGGAGATGGCAACAATGTGGCCCACTCCCTGCTTTTTGGCGGTGCCAAAGTGGGAATGGATGTGGTGGTTGCAACTCCGCCCGGTTTTGAACCGGATAGGGAGATTCTTGAAAAAGCCAGGGAAGATGCCAAAGCTACCGGGGCCAGGCTGTGGGTGGTAAATGACCCGAAAGAAGCTGTCAAAGGAGCCGATATAGTGTATACTGATGTATGGGCCAGTATGGGGCAGGAAGAACAGGCCGAGGAAAAGGAAAAGAAATTCTGGCCTTACCAGGTAAATGCCGAACTTATGAGCCTGGCAGCCAAGGATGCGATTGTCCTGCACTGCCTGCCGGCGAAAAGGGGCAAAGAGATAACTGATGAGGTTATGGATGGGCCGCAGTCGGTAGTTTTTGATGAGTCAGAAAACCGGCTGCATGCCCATAAGGCGATTATGGCGGTTATTATGTAGAATTAATTTGGGAGGCAGATTTTATGGAAAAAGTAGTTTTAGCTTATTCGGGAGGACTGGATACTTCTATAATTATTCCCTGGCTCAAGGAGAACTACGGTTATGAAGTAATCGCTTTCTGTGCCGATTTGGGACAGGGAGAAGAACTGGACAATATAAAAGAAAAGGCTATCAAATCCGGGGCGTCCAAGATATATGTGGAAGACTTAAAGGAGGAATTCGTGCGGGAATATATTTTCCCGGTTTTAAAGGCAGGAGCTGTTTATGAGAAAAAGTACCTGCTGGGAACCTCTTTTGCACGGCCGCTTATTGCCAAAAAGATGGTAGAGATTGCGGAAAAAGAGGGAGCCATAGCTGTTTGCCACGGAGCAACCGGCAAAGGAAATGACCAGGTAAGATTTGAGCTGGGGGTCAAAGCTTTAAATCCGGATCTTAAGATTATTGCCCCCTGGCGGGAATGGGACATAAAATCCAGGGAAGATGCGATTGATTATGCCAAAAAACACGGGATAGATGTTCCGGTCACTAAAGAGAAAATATACAGCCGGGACCGCAACCTCTGGCATATATCCCATGAAGGCGGCGATTTGGAGGATCCTGCCAATGAACCTAAAGATGACCTTTATGTATTGACGGTTCCCCCGGAAAAAGCGCCTGATAAACCTACCTATCTGGAAATAAGCTTTGAAAAGGGAGTGCCGGTAGCGATAAATGGCAAAGCATACGGGCCAGTGGAGCTTTTGGCTGAATTAAACCGTATCGGCGGTGAAAATGGCGTAGGTATTGTGAGCATGGTAGAAAACAGGCTGGTAGGTATGAAATCGAGAGGGGTTTATGAAACACCTGGCGGTACGATACTCTATACTGCCCATGATGAGCTGGAAAGGCTTACCCTGGACAGGCGCACCCTCAAATTCAAGCATGAAATGGCTATCACCTATGCGGAACTTGTTTATGACGGCAACTGGTTCTGCAAATTAAGATACGCGCTGGATGCTTTTGTGGAAGAAACGCAGAAAACGGTGACCGGTACGGTTAAAGTAAAGCTGTACAAGGGAAGCTGTCAGGCGGTAGCCTCCTGGTCTCCTTATTCGCTTTACAATGAAGATCTTGCTACTTTTGGAGCCAGTGAAATGTACAGCCATAAAGACGCTGCCGGCTTTATCAACCTGTTCGGGCTTCCGCTTACCGTGCAGGCTTTGCTGGACAGGAAAATCAAGGGAGAATAAGAAGGTTTTTAAAGAGGGGACAGTTAGCTGTCCCCTCTTTGTTTTTTAAAAAAGACCTTTTCCAGCTGCTTGTTTTGTTTTATAATTTAATTCCCTGTCTTTTTTGGGTAAAGAAAAGTGAAACTTAAGGCTGTTTTGCCTTTCATATTCCTGTGGCTGGAAATAAAATGGAGAGGAATAAAAAGAAAAACAAAAATAATGAACCAAAAACTTGCTGGCTGGTATTTGCTGAACTGTGCCCCATGATATACACTATATAGTGCAGTTTATTAAAATGACCACAATATATAGTGGCAAAAAGCAAGCTAAATCTTCTTTGATCTGAGGAGGAAGAGGAATGGACATTACAAAGATTAAAAAGAGGGATGGCCGCATAGTTCCGTTTGAAAAAGAAAAGATAACCAAGGCTATCTGGAAGGCAGCGCAGGCAGTAGGCGGAAAAGATTATAACCTGGCGGTGGAGCTGACCGAGAAAGTGGTGGAAATAGCCCAGTATGTAAATGGGGATGAGATTGCCACCGTAGAAGATATTCAGGATCTGGTAGAAAGGGTTCTGGTAAAGAACGGGCATTACAAAACTGCCAAGGCTTACATACTTTACCGCAAACAGAGGCAGGATATGCGGGAAGCAAGCCAGCTTCTGGCCAATAATAAAATTATATCCGATTATCTGGAAAAGAATGACTGGCGGATAAAAGAAAACTCCAACATGACTTACTCGCTGCAGGGCATGAATTTTCACATTTCTTCCATACTGGTATCCCAGTACTGGCTTAACCAGATTTATCCCCCGGAAATAAGGGAAGCTCACATAAGCGGTGATTTTCATATTCATGACCTGGGGATACTGGGAGTTTACTGCGTAGGCTGGGATATAAGGGATCTTTTGATGGAAGGGTTTAAAGGGGTAAGAGGCAAGGTGGCCAGCAAGCCGGCCAAACATTTCCGTTCCATACTGGGGCAGATTGTAAACTTCTTCTTTACCCTGCAGGGAGAAGCTGCCGGGGCGCAGGCTTTTTCCAACTTCGATACCCTGCTGGCTCCTTTTATCCGCTATGATAACCTGGACTACAAGCAGGTTAAGCAGTGTCTGCAGGAATTTGTATTCAATATGAATGTGCCTACCCGGGTAGGTTTTCAAACTCCCTTCACCAATGTCACTTTAGACTTAAAAGTGCCGGAATTTATGAAAAATGAGCCGGTAATCATAGGCGGCAAGTATATGGATGCCACCTATGGCGAGTTTCAGGAAGAAATGGACATGTTTAACCAGGCTTTTGCGGAAGTTATGATGGAAGGGGATGCCGAAGAAAGGGTATTTACCTTCCCCATCCCTACCTATAATATAACGGAAGATTTTGACTGGGATAATCCCCGTTACGATAAAATATGGCAGATGACAGCTAAATACGGCATACCCTATTTCTCCAATTTTATTGGCTCTGACATGAGGCCGGAAGACGCGCGGAGCATGTGCTGCCGGCTGCGCCTTGACAACCGGGAATTGAGGAAAAGAGGCGGAGGCCTTTTTGGAGCCAATCCTTTGACCGGTTCTATTGGAGTTGTAACTATAAATATGAGCCGTATAGGCTATCTTTCCAAAAGCAAGCAGGAATTCTTTGAACGGCTGGCACATGTGATGGATTTGGCCAAAAACAGCCTGCAGATAAAGCGCAAAACCCTGGAAAACCTTACTGAAGCTGGCCTTTATCCTTACTCCCAGTTCTACCTGCGCAATGTAAAAGAAGGGTTTGGGCAGTACTGGAAAAACCATTTTTCAACTATCGGGCTTATCGGCATGAATGAAGCCTGCCTCAACTTTATGGGCAAGGATATCGGAACTCCTGAAGGCATGGAATTTGCCAAAGAAGTTCTGGATTTTATGCGTGAACGCCTGCAGCAGTACCAGGAAGAAACCGGTGACATATATAACCTGGAAGCTACCCCGGCGGAAGGGGTAAGCTACAGCATTGCCCGCAAGGATAAGGAACAGTTTAAGGATATAATTGTGGCCAATGAGGAAGAATACAGGAGGGGAGCAGAACCTTATTACACCAATTCTACCCAGCTCCCGGTATATTATACAGATGACCTGTTTAAGGCTTTAAAGCTGCAGGATGAACTGCAGACCCGCTATACGGGAGGGACTGTATTCCATGTTTTCCTGGGCGAGTCGGCACCTTCGCCGGAAGCTGCCAAAAGGCTGGTTAAAAAAATATGCGAACAGTTCCATCTGCCGTATTTTACGCTTACTCCCACTTTCAGCGTATGCCCGAGCCATGGGTATTTGAACGGCAAGAAGCCGGTATGCCCGGTATGTGCAGCTGAAGGCAAGCAGACTAGTTGTGAAGTCTACTCCCGGGTGGTAGGCTATTTAAGGCCGGTAGACCAGTGGAATGCAGGCAAGCAGGCAGAGTTCCAGAACCGGAAATCTTTTGATAAAGCTTTGCTGGGTTGATGTCAGATGGAATTTGCAGCTTTATTAAAACAGAGCCTACTTGATTATCCGGACCGGATTGCAGCGGTAGTTTTTACCTACGGCTGCAATCTGCGCTGTCCTTTTTGCCATAATGGCCACCTTTTGATAAAGCCGAGCAGGAGAGAAAAGAAGTTTATCACGGAAGAAGAGATTTTGGCTTTTCTTGAAGAAAGGCAGGGTTTTCTGGATGCCCTGGTCATAAGCGGAGGCGAGCCTACTTTAAATGCTGGTTTGCCTGATTTTATAGAGAAGGTCAAGAATTATGATTTGCTGGTCAAACTGGATACTAATGGGACAAATCCTGAAATGCTGAAAATGCTTATAGAAAAAAGGCTGGTAGACTATATAGCTATGGATATAAAAGCTCCCCTGGATTTTGACGTTTATGCCAGAGCCTGTGGGAATATAACGCGGGAGCTTTTTATGAAGGTGAGAAACAGTATAAAAATATTGATGGATGCGGATATAGATGTGGAGTTCAGGACTACGGTGGTACCAGGGCTGCACAAAAAGGAAGATATAGAGAGGATAGCTCAGTGTATCAGAGGTGCTGCCCGATATACTTTACAGCAGTTTGCCCCTGAGAATGCGTTAAAGGGAAGTTATCAGCATATTCAGCCTTACAGCAGCGAAGAGCTGCAGAATATGGCTTTGAAATGCCGGGAGTATGTGGAACTGGTTAAAATAGCAAATATTTAAAAGCCTGGTAAATTTCCGGTTAATTAGAACCTAACCGGGAATTTACTATTTTTTTACCAAAATGTGCTTGCTAAAAAGAAGAGGAGATATTACTATATTCTTAAAGGGGAATAATTTATTGCAGTATAAGCAGAAATCTTGCCGCATATATCTTCTCTATTATTTCCTGCTATTTTTTCCCGCACACTTTTCATTAGCAGTCATTTTATTAATAGAGTTCACATATACTGTTGATGTCATTTCATTATTCGCACCCTGTATTTAGTAAATTTTTCAATCACTCTCTGTTGAATTTTGTAACTTTTTCCCATTCCATTTTTTAATAGATCAAGGGGGGTGCTTATTTTCAGATAACTATAATAGAAAATTATTATTAGTATTATATTTATTGCATTAAGGAGGAGGGTTATTTATGTTAAATGCCAAGGAGAGTATGGAGAAATCTTTTGTTATGCTGGAGTCTGCCCTGGAGAAGTACTGGGATATGTGGCTGGTAGCCCTGGGAAGCATGTCCTGGAGCCAGGAACAGGCCGAAAATATGATAAGGAAATATCTGGATCAGCGCAAGACAGCTCGTGAAGAGAGTACCAAGATAATTGAGGAGATGCTGCAGCAGGTTAAGAAGAACCAGATGGACCTGCAGAATATGGTAAAAGAAGCGGTCGCTTCAGCGTTAGAGAATGCTAATTTTCCGACTTATGTCAGTGCTGTAGATGAGTTAAAGAAAAAGGTAGACGAGTTATCAAAGAAAATGGAAGACAAATAGTATTTAAAAGCTTTAAAATAATAAAAAAGCGCGGATATATCAGCTAACTCTGATTTTCCGCGCTGTTTGCTAATTGAGGGTGATTTTAAATAATCTGAAAATTTACCCGAAAGGAGTAACGAAATGCCAGAAGAAAACAAGGGCAAAAATGGTTTTGGAAAGGGAAAAGATGAGATTTTAATGCCAGATTTCAGCGATTTGTGGAAAGAGATGTACTTCAGGATGGAAGAAACCTGGGCCAATGCGATGAAAGAAGTTATCAGCACCAAGACTTTTGTTGACTATCTGGATAAAGTGCTGGAATACAACTTAAATACCGAAAAGGTAATACGCCAGAGCCTGGATAAATATATGGAACACGTGCCGGTGCCGTCCAAAAAAGATGTAGCCAGAGTGGCGGAATTGGTTATTTCTATGGAAGAAAAGATAGATGTATTGGAGTTTGAGTTTTTGAAAAATTTTGAGACGATGGCGGAAAGCCTGTTAAAGATGATAAATTTGCAAGAGAAGCTGCAGGCTGAGATTTCAGCTTTAAGGCAGGATGTTAATATGCTTTTGAGCAGGTTTGGCAATATAGAATTGGATGAAACGGCCAAAATAGATGCGGAAAAAGTAGAAAAAAAGTCAAAATCTTCTCGTAAGGCGGAGAAAGAAAAAAGAGAATAGTGAAGGTTTTTGGTTAACCGACAAAAATGATAAAGAGGGGATATTAAGTGATTGAAAATATATATAGTGAGCTGAAAGTTGGAGACAAAGGGTTTGTTGAAAAAACTATAACGGAAACCGATGTTTATCTTTATGCCGGGATTACCGGAGACTTTAGCTGGCTGCATGTCAATGAGGAAAGGGCTAAAAAAGGGCATTTTAAAACCCGCATTGTGCATGGAATGCTTCTGGCAGGGCTTATTTCTAATGTAATAGGCAACCAGATGCCGGGGGCAGGAACTATCTATGAGTCGCAAAATTTGCGCTTTTTGCGGCCATGTTATATTAATGACACTATAAGGGCGGAAACTGAGGTTATTGAACTTATGGAAAAAGGCCGGGTAAAGCTTAAGACTACCTGCTGGAACCATAAAGGGGAATTACTGATAGATGGGGAGGCGGTAGTTATACCCCCGCGCAAACATGTGATAAAAGAAGAAGGGGAGGGGGTTAAGTAATGGCCAAGAAAGGTATCCGCATATTAAGAGGTTCTCCTGAAGAAGTTGGGCAACAGCTGCAGGAAAATTTTGATAGAATGCTTGAAAGTACCCGCAAATGGCTGGAAATACTGTCATTTGACCCGGAACCGGAAACCGGACTTACTCCCAAAAATATTATCTGGCGCAAAAACAAGGCCAAGCTTTATCGTTATGTTAATGGTGAAGTAAAATACCGCACCCCTGTTCTTTTTATATATGCACTTATTAATAAGGCATATATACTGGATTTAACTCCTGGCATGAGCCTTATAGAACATCTGGTAAAAGAAGGGTTTGATGTTTACCTTCTGGACTGGGGAGAATTCCAGTGGGAAGATCGGGACCTGCGCTATGACGATTTTGTGTGTGATTATATAGCCAGGGCAGTAAAAAAGGTATGCCAAGTTTCAGGAACTGAAAGCCTGAGCATGGCAGGATACTGCATGGGCGGAACCATGACCACCATGTATGCTGCTTTATACAGCAGGCCGGAAGTCAAGAATATAATATATATTGCTGCACCTATAGATTTTGAGAATGCCGGGCTTTCCAGCGTATGGCTCAAACCGCCAGGCTTTGATCCGGACAAGGTAGCTGATACCTATAAGCTTATTCCCAAGGAGTTTATCGATACCGGGGTAAAGATGCTAAAACCGGTCAATAATTTCTGGGGTACCTATACCCGTTTGTGGAAAAATATAGAAGAAGGGGTTTCGATAAGATCCTGGAAAGCCTTGAACAAATGGGTAAATGACAATGTGCATTTTCCGGGTGCTGCCTACCGCCAGTGGATAAAAGAGTTTTACCAGGAAAATAAGCTTGTAAAGAATGAATTCAGGATAAAGGGGCAGGTAGTTGACCTCAAAAATATAAAAGCTTCCCTTTTAGTTCTGGCCGGGGAAACTGACCATATAGTACTTCCCCATCAGACCAGGGCTATTCTGGAGCTTTCTTCCTCCACAGACAAAGAATTTCACCTTTTCCCGGTAGGGCATGGGGGGCTGGTATTTGGAAGTGTTGCCAAAAACAAGGTTTACCCGACTATTGCAGGCTGGCTGGCGCAGAGATCCTAGGCGGTCAGTTGTTTGTGCACCCAGGAGGCTACATTTTTAAGATACAGCAGTTCGATGTGGTTTACAGGCATAACAGTTTTTTCTAGGACTTTAGCGCCATTTTTAGCCATGCCCTCTGTATTAAGAGCACTGTCCACAAAGACTATGCCGTCACTCATAACTGCTGTTTGTATGGGAATAACCCCCATAAAGTTATTGTTGCCTGCCAGGACAGCAATTTCTATATCAGGTGATATTCCTCTGCTTTCCAGCTTGTCTATAAGAAAGCCGCCATCTTTTATGGCGGCTTTTATGCCGCGTGAATGGCTTATAAATCCAGTTCCTCCATAATAGGTTGTCCACCAGTCCTGCTGGGTGGTATCCAGCGGATATATGTCATCCCACCTGTACAGAATCTGGCTTTGCCCGGGAAAACAGCCGTCATGATAAATGGAACGGGGAGTAATATCTATCATGTTCCCCAGGTAGATAATTTTGTCCCAGGCGATGACCCCATTGCCGCCGGCCATAAAAATAAGATAGGATATGGTGGGATTACGGAAAGCATAATCGGTTCCCAGGTTGGGAACCCCTAACATTATAAAGCGCCTTACATCACCGCGGTAAGGGGTAGAAGCCAGATTGGAAAGATAGATGCGAGCAGCTATACCCCCTTTGCTGTGAGCGACCAGATCAAGCTTATGGGTTTGGCAGATTTTATTTATCTGTTTCACCGCATCGGCGATTATTTCTGCCTGTATAAAGTTATCCCCATGGGAGTGGGGAAAAGTTATGGCAAAAACTCGGTGCCCCCTTTCGACCAGCCTCTGCTGCAGTCCCTTATAACCAAGGTTGTAGATATTGGTAAATGATGAGGCATCCAGGCCAGCTCCGTGAATAAGGAGAACTGGAGGGTTAAGCTTGTTTTTGTCCCAGCCTGGCGCGTAGTGAAGGAGATAAGTATCGGAAGAAGGGGTATCGCTGCCGAACAGGTTTATAAAATCAGGGTCTACCTGGGTATTTACTTCGCAGAATCTTTCCCTTACCCCTTTTAATTTTTCCACCTTACGTACTTCAATTTTTTCCCAGTAGCAGGCACTCCCCCTGCCCGGAATGCGGGGATTTAAATGATAGTTGCCGGCATGCTTGTAATAGTTGTCATTATACATAAACTTGCCCTCTCTTTAGCCAGAATTTTATAATATCAGATTAATTTTACCAGAAATTGCTTGAACTGTCCTCAGGTAAAGTTAAAAGATGGATGACAAAATAGAGTTAGGTTATAATTATGTACATTGCTGGCTGGTGGATATATAATATAGAATGATAATTTGTAAATAAGGTTTTGAGGTGCAGAGATGAAGTTATGGAGTGGAAGATTTACTAAAAATACGGATAGGTTGACGGAAGATTTCAATGCTTCCATATCTTTTGACTGCCGTATGTATAAGCAGGATATAAGGGGAAGTATGGCCCATGCTGCCATGCTTGCCAAACAGGGGATCATAAAGGAAGAGGAAAAGGAGCTTATAATAAAAGGGCTTGCGGAGATAGAAAGAGAATTGGAAGAAGGCAAGCTTAATTTTACGGTAGAAGCTGAAGATGTGCACATGAATATCGAAACTTTTCTTATCCAGAAGATAGGTGATGTAGGCAAAAAGCTGCATACGGCAAGAAGCCGCAATGACCAGGTAGCCCTCGATCTGCGCCTGTACTTGAAAGATGAAATGAAGGAGATAAAAGGGCTTATTTTAAGCCTCCAGGAAACCCTGTTAAATCTGGCTGAGGAACATATAGATACCATAATGCCTGGGTATACCCATTTGCAGAAGGCGCAGCCGGTAAGCCTTGCCCATCACCTGATGGCCTATTTTGAGATGCTGCGCCGGGATGTGGAAAGATTGGAAGACTGCTGCAAGCGGACAGATTACATGCCTTTAGGATCTGGAGCTTTGGCGGGGACCACTTTTGATCTGGACCGCGATTTTGTGCGTGAACAGCTGGGATTCAGGTATACGACCAGAAACAGCCTGGATGCGGTGAGTGATCGGGATTTTGCCCTGGAATTTTTGAGTTTTGCCAGCATACTTATGATGCATCTTTCCCGCTTTTCGGAAGAGCTTATTCTCTGGTCGACTGAAGAATTCGGTTTTGTGGAGATGGATGATGCCTTTGCTACCGGTTCCAGTATCATGCCCCAGAAAAAGAACCCGGATCTGGCTGAACTGGTGAGAGGAAAAACCGGGCGGGTTTATGGGGATCTGGTAGCCCTGCTTACAGTTATGAAAGGACTTCCTTTGGCGTATAACAAGGATATGCAGGAAGATAAAGAGGCCGTTTTTGATGCAGTTGATACCGTGAAAAAGTGTTTGTTAGTGTTTGAACCTATGCTTAAAAAGGCTAAATTTAAAAAAGAAAAAATGGAAAAAGAGGCCAGGGGCGGGTTTACTAATGCTACCGACCTGGCAGACTATCTGGTAAATAAAGGGCTTCCTTTCCGGGATGCCCATGAAGTAGTAGGCAGGACGGTTTTGTACTGCATCCAGAAAGGAGTAAGTTTGGAAGAATTGAGTTTAGAGGAATATAAGGCCATGTGTCCCCTTATTGAGGAAGATGTCTACGGATTTTTAGATGTAAGGATGTGTGTAGCTCGCCGCAGGGTTAAAGGGGGGCCGGCACCAGAACAGGTTAAGGCAGCGATTGAGGAAGGAAAACAGTGGCTGGGGGGGAAGAAAAATGTATAGTTTGAGCAGATTTGCTTCTGTAAATGGAGTGCCGGACAGGGAAGAGGTTGAGAACTGGGCGGAAGCTTATTTTTATAATATGCTGAACCTTTTGAACGCTTTCTTTTGCCAGGTGGAGATAGGCGACGCTCTGGACAGGATGCGCAAAATACCTTTTGCCAGGCTGGTAGAGGAAGAGCTGGAAAATGAAAGCGAAGAAGTAAAAAATATCGCATTAAGGAAAGTTATGGAGCTTTGGGAAGCGGAAATAAAGTATATGGAGGCTTATGTTGGATAGAGTGGAGGCTTTTTAGTCAGAAGGGGGAGGATTATTGTGGATAAGTGCAGCATATGCGGTAAAAATTACCCAGAGGCTACATTAAAAAAAATGGTTCAGATTTCAGGGCGTAAAGCATATCTGAACCAGATTTGTCCTGCCTGCCAGGCTATAGTATTGAATAACCCAAGTTATTACTACCTAGAAGAAAAAGCGGCTAAAAAAAATAATTAAGTATTGACGCAGAATAAAATGAGCTGTTATTATTAACTCTGTATAAAGTTAGAATAGTTAGCCGATGTGGCTCAGTGGCAGAGCAGCTGATTCGTAATCAGCAGGTCGCCGGTTCGAATCCGGCCATCGGCTCCAGTCCTGAAAATAGGTATTTTAGACTTCTATAAGGAAAGTAAAATGGTTGATAGTCAATTGTCGATAAAAGTCGCTTTCGTGGCGTGGTTTGCCATGAAAGCGACTTTTTTATATATGGATATATATGGGAAACGGAACAAAACTTTATTGAGCTTATCTTAAAGAAGAGGAGATATTGGAAATAAAAAAGTGTAAATAACTGAACAAAGTTATTAGATAATTTATAATTAAAAATATAGATAATGAAGAAGGAGGGTTTTTATGGGAAAAAGGCTGGTAATCATTGGGGGAGTAGCAGCTGGCATGAGTGCTGCTGCTAAAGCGAAAAGAGTTAATCCTGATTTGGAAATAAAAGTTTTTACTGAGGGGCAATACATATCTTATGCTGCTTGTGGCCTGCCTTATTTTATAGGTGATAAGATAAAAGAAGTTGATAAATTGTTTGCCCGGGATCGGGATTTTTTTGTCAAGCAGGGGATAGAAGTACACACAGGATATCGCGCAGAGGAAATTATACCGCAAAAAAAAGAAATTTCTGTATTTTCTACAGCAGACAAAAAAATGATGAAGGTGAATTATGATAGGCTGATTATCGCTACAGGAGCAAGGGCTTTTGTGCCTCCTATGGAAGGGATATTTCTTGAAGGGGTATTTACATTGCGCAATGTAGAAGATGGCTTGCGCATAAAGAAGTATATTTTAGGGAAAAAGCCTGGAAGAGCAGTTATAGTTGGGGGCGGGTATATAGGTTTAGAAATGGCCGAGAATTTGGCTGAATTAGGGATAAAGGTTAAGATCCTGGAAAGATCTAAACATATACTGCCTAACATGGATATTGATATGGCTGAACTGGTAAAGGGATATTTGCTGGATAAAGGAATAGATGTTGTTACAGAAGTAGGTGTGCAGAAAATTGATGGGGACATTAAGGTAGAAAAAGTTATTACGGAAAAAGGCGATATAGAAACTGACATGGTTATTTTATCTGTAGGGATAGTCCCTAATACTGAACTGGCAGCTAGAGCAGGTATAGAATTAGGTTATAAAAACGCAATAAGGGTGAACAGTAAGCAAGAAACTAATATCCCTGATATTTACGCTGCTGGTGACTGTGCTACCGTTTACCATTTGCTAACTGGCAGGGAAGTTTATGTGCCTTCAGGGCCTACTGCCAATAAGCAGGGGCGTATAGCAGGAGAAAATGCAGCGGGCGGCAATGAGGCTTTTTATGGCGTGGTTGGCACTGCTATTACTAAAGTTTTTGATTTGGAAATAGCACGTACAGGCCTTAGCTGTCGGGAATGTGAAGAAATAGGCTGGCCTTATGAAACTAGTTTTATCAAGGCCAAGAATGCCGCTGAGTTTTACCCGGGAAACAGGGAAATAAATATAAAGCTGATAGCCCATAAAGGGACGGGAAAGCTTTTAGGGGGACAGATTGTTGGATTTAATGGCGCGGGCAAGAAAATAGATGTCATTGCTACTGCGATAACCTTGGGAGCTACTGTGCAGCAGTTGAAAAATATGGATTTAGCATATGTGCCTCCTTTAAGTCCTGTATGGGATGGTTTGCTTATAGCCTTAAATCAGTTTGCATGATTTAAAAAGAAAGTTAAAATCCGGCAGAAGAAAAACCTAGTTTCTGCCGGATTTTTTTTACGCTTTTTCAAAAAGATGTTTGGGAATTGGCTTTTGTTCATCCTCATCGTAATATTCGAAGCCGATGTCGGTGCTTATTATTTTGACCTTGTTTTTGGTTACCAGTTTGTTGATGGTCTGGCTTATATCATCTAGAAGCGATATCAGGGTGCTGTTTTCTTTGATTATAAGGAGAATCCCCAGTTCGCCGTAGTATTCAAAACCATTGTTCTCGCCTACCTTGGAAGCTTCTTCGGTTATTACCTTAAATTCCTGCACAAATATATCCGGATTTTTGATAAAGTTTACCGGTATTTTGGTTAGTATTTCGCTTTTACGGGCAAATCCCTTGAATATGCATTCCACCTGATACATATAAACACCCTCTCCCAGTTTTCTGTTTAAAATTTTTTGTAATTAAAAGATAACATAAAAATCTTATAAAATCACAATTTTTATTAATTATATCTTTAAGCTTGATGTATAAAAAGGATGCCTTTAAGCAAAATAGAGAGAGGAGGTGTTTAAAATGATAAATCTGACCCAGAAGGAAAAGATGCTTTTGGAAGATCAAAAGAGCCATGAACAGATATGTGTACAGAAGTATAATGAATATGCAAACAAAGCGACTGATCCCCAGTTAAAGCAGCTTTTTGCTGCCTATGCCAAACAGGAGCAGATGCATTATGACACTATTAACCAGATCTTAAACGGTCAGCTTCCATCAATAGGAGGAGGACAGGGAGGGGGATTGGCGCCTCTGCAGGGAGGAGTACAGCCAGGCTCTGGCAATCCTTCTGATGCTGCTTTATGCAATGACATGCTGATGACGGAGAAGTATGTATCTGATACCTATAATACGGCGATATTTGAATTCCGGGACAGCAATATACGCAATATATTAAATCATATTCAGAAAGAAGAACAGCAGCATGGGGAAGGGATCTTTACCTATATGAGCGCCAAGGGCATGTATAATCCGCAGTAAAAACAAGAAATTCAAGTATTTATAATAAAAAGGCATCAAACCTGAAGTTTGGTGCCTTTTTTGTATAGAAAAGCATTAAAACGTAAGAGAGAAGTCCTGTTTTTTTTGTAGGGGAAAGGAGGAAAAAGTAGAAAAAAGGAGAATATAATCAAAGATTAAGATAAACGGTTTCGAAAAATAAGTTCAGCTTGGGGGGAAGGTAATGAAGTTAAAGTTTACCCAGAGCATCCGGTTTAAAATCCTTATTTCCGTAGTTTTGGCCTGTATTATAGCCAATGTAGTACAGGGGACGGTTGCAACTCTAAGCGGCAGAAAACTTCTGGAAGAAGAGATAAAAAATCACCTTAAAGATGTAGCTTCTGGTTACAGCAGCCAGATTAGTGCTGTTCTGGAAGGAAGGCTTAATGAATTAAAGATTTTGGCGCTGGCGGAAGATGGAAGTTATGAAAATATGAGCGATGCGGAGATTATAGGCTACCTTAAAAAGGCCAAGTCAGATGCCTATGATAACCTTTATTTTATCTGGCCGGATGGGAGAGCAGTTACCGATGGGGGAACTTATGTAGACCTTTCTGACCGGGAGTATGTTAAGAAAGGGCTTAAAGGGGAAGCCAACATCGCCAGTCCAGTGATATCCAAAGCTACAGGCCATATGGTGGCTCCCATGGTGGTGCCGGTTTACAACCAGGAGGGGAAAATTATAGGCCTTTTAGGCGGCGCCCTTAAAATGGATTCCCTGGTAGAACTGGTAGGAAGCATTAAAGTGGGAAAAACCGGAGCTGCCTATATGATAGACAGCCAGGGCAATTGCGTGGCGCATCCTAACCGGGACTATATTTTAAAGCTCAACCAGTTCCAGCTGGGAGATGAAATGGCTAATATAGGAAAAGATATGGTGGCCTTAAATACAGGTATAGGGGAATACACTTTTAAAGGGGAGAAAAAATATTTGGCCTATGCTCCGGTTAAAGCTGCCAGCTGGTCTGTAGGGGTTAATATTCCGGTCAGGGAAGTAGCTGAGCCTTTGGCAATCATGCTAAGGAATAACATAATTGCGGTATCCCTGGTTCTTATAGCTTTAGCCCTTTTTATCTGGTACATTTCCGGGGCTTTTGCGCGTCCGGTATGGGAAATGGTCAAAGTTACTTCCCGTTTGGCTGGCAAAGATTTAACGGGGGATATAAAGGTGACCAGCTCTTCGGAATACGGCATCCTGCAGCGTTCGTTTATTGAACTAGGCCAGAATTTAAGGGATATAATCGGTGATATCAGGGGGACTTCGGATGAGCTAAGCCAGACTTCCAGCCAGCTGGTAAGTATAGCCCTTGATACCCAGTCAGCAGCAGAGCAGGTGGCTTCAAGCTCAGAACAGGTAGCCAGGGCAGCTTCTTCCCAGGCAGAAGATGCCGCCAGGATGAGCGAGCTGGCCAGGCAGGTAAACAAGGCTATGCAGAATGTAGGGGAAACTACTGAGGAAATAGCCCGCCAGTCTGCTAACTTTAAGGGCATTGTTGACAAGGTAACCGGCATAATGAGGTTACAGCAGGACAAGATGGGACAAACCGTTTCTACTGCCCATAATGTGGCTGGAGTTATCGAACAGTTGAGCCGCAAGACCGGGGAAATAGGAGAAATAGTTACGGTAATAACTGGTATTTCTGAACAGACTAATCTTTTGGCCCTTAATGCCGCTATTGAAGCTGCCAGGGCAGGAGAGGCAGGAAGAGGGTTTGCTGTGGTAGCGGAAGAAGTTCGCAAGCTGGCAGAAGAGACTTCAGCTGCTACCCTTAATATAGCAGCTATCATCAAGGAAGTGCAGGCCGAAGTAGAAAGAACTGTAAAACAGGTAAAAGAAGTAGCAGACCTGGTAAGCGAACAGGGAGTTTCCTTAAATGAAAGTGCAGCTGCCTTTAAAGATATAGAAACGGGAGCCGATCGTATTGACCAGTCCATACATGATATTACCGCCGCTTTTGAGGAGGTTATTGCTTCGGTAGATGAAATAACCAGGGCGATTGAAAATATTTCGGCGGTTACCCAGGAGTCAGCTGCCGCAGCCGAAGAGGTTACTGCTATTACCCAGGGGCAGCTTAATGCGGTACAGAATATAAAAGACATAAGCCAGGAACTTGATAGTTTGGGCAGGAAGCTTAAAGATATTATTAACCAGTTTAAATTATAAAAATAAATATAAAAGGGCAGTTTTCTCATAAGGAGAGAAAAGCTGCCTTTTTTCATGCATAAGAAACCCTTTTTTAAATAAACTAATAGCCAAAAGAGGATATAAAGGGGTAATCGGATTTGCTGCACCACTTTATGCACATAACTTTGGAGCTGCTGGCTGGCTTTATAGCCCTGATGATCATAATAAAGTTTTTGGGCAAATCACAGATAGGAGAGCTGCACCCTTTAGATTTTATAACCGCTATTGTGTTGGGGGAGCTGGTAGGGGCAGCTATTTATGAGCCGGAGGTTAATGTTTTTTACATACTCTATGCCCTTTTTTTTTGGGGGCTTTTGCATTTGGGGACCAAATATATTACCCTGAAATTTAACGAAACCCGGTATTATATAGATGATAGCCCCTCTATTGTTATAAGAAACGGGCAAATAGATAAAGAGGAACTGGGAAAGAACAAGATGGATATAAACCAGCTGCAGAACCTGCTCAGGCAAAAAGGGGTTTTTTCAGTAAAAGAAGTGGCTTATGCTATCCTGGAACCGGATGGTTCATGCAGTGTCATGAAAAAGCCTGAATACAGCACCCCTACCCTGGCAGACCTTAAGCTGCCGGGCAAGCCGGCCGAGCTTCCAGTAACGGTAGTTCTGGATGGAGAGGCTATAGAAGATAACCTTGCCCTTATTGGCTTTGACCGGGATTGGCTCGAAAGGGAGCTCAGTTTGCAGGGTATAGATGACATAAAAAAGGTTTTGCTGGCTGAATGGCAGCCCAGTTCAGGGCTTTATGCCGTACTGGATAAAACAAAAGATGGTTCTTCTTGAACCATCTTTTGCCAGGGAGGGAAGCTAATCCATTGGTCCACCTTCGATGTACTGCCGGATTTTGCGCAGGGCATAACCGCCGAAATATAATCCGTTGATAAAAGCCAAAGGTATTGCCAGAGCTCCAAACCAGTGGAATTTTTCTTTTAAATCTTCTCTGCCGTCTGTTGTACGGTATCTGGTCATATTATCCCCCCTTTGGTCTTATTTTTTGCCTGAAGACCTATTATGATACAGGGGGATGATTTTTATTTTTTGTTTAAGATAGTAGGTATTACCTTAAATGCCAGAAGATAGGCAAAAGTGCCTCCTAAAATGAGAAGGAGAAAAAAGCTTATTATTTTTTCTGCCAATTTTATCACCCATTTTAGTTTGCGAAGAAAAAAATTTTTTATTCCTGTTTTTTATTTCTTGGCATACATATTATTTCTTTTACTTCGGTAGCGAAAAAATTATTGGAATGGGCAGGTGTGATTATTATGGCGGCATCAGCTCCGCTGCCTGTTCCCCCGATAGATATTATTTCTTTTCCATAGGGGATAAGACCAGCATCCAGTGCCATAACAGCTATTTCTACTGCCACTTTTATACCTTGCCCAAATATGCGCAGGGTCTGGGCCATTATTTCAGCCGGGTATACTCCCCCAAAATGGTTGCGGATAGCTCTATCTACCCCAGCCAGCAGATGAGTGGTGGTAAGCACTTTTACTCCCTGATCTTTAAGCTTTTTTCTTACTTCCTCGCTCATTTCATTGACTCCCGGCTCTCTAAAACCGGTGTGGTGGGTTACGCATACTATATTAAAGCGGCTTGGGGCCAGGGATACTAATTTTTCAGCGGTTTCTCCCTCGCAGGAAGCTACTACTATATCTTTTATCCCTTTTGCTTCTGCTTTTTGCAGAGCCAGTTTTAAAGTTTCTTCAGTATTATGTTCTCCTGCTCTTTCGAAAAACAAGGAAAATGCCTCCTTTCAGCCTTTGATAATTTCTGCCAGCTCTTCCCGGGAAAGGGAGCGGGTTATTATTACCGTAGTCAATTTGGAAAGATCAACTTCGTAAGGCCTGCATATCCTGCTTGAGCTCCGGTTGTAAATCATTTTTAATACCGGGCGGGTAGGGGCTTCTTTGTTTACATCGACTACTATGCCTATATCGCCGGTATTTAGTTCTACAATAGTCCCTATAGGATATACGGCTATGTTGTTAAGCAGTGCGCTTACACATCTTTGTTCCAGATAAATCCCCGCCATGCGCGTTAATATGGTTATGGCCTGGTTTATAGTATACGAAGGGCGGTAGGGCCTGTCAGCCAGAAGGGCATCATATACATCGGCCACTGCTACTATCCGTGCATATTCGTGTATACTTTCCCCGGAAAGGCCTCGGGGATAACCTTGCCCATCCCAGCGCTCATGGTGCTGAAAAGCTACATGGGCAGAAAGTAAAGGTATATCTGGATATTTGCGCAGTATTTCAAATCCGTATTCGGTATGGCGTTTTATTTCTGCATATTCTTCTCTGGTAAGGTCATCTGGCTTGTTTAGTATAGATTTGTCGATGTAGACTTTTCCTATGTCATGCAGCAATGAACCTATGGCCAGTTCTTTGAGTTTTAAATCATGATATCCCAGTGTGATGCCAGTCATAATGGAAAGGATGCATACATTTACCGAATGGCTAAAGGTGTAATCGTCAAATGTGCGTATATCACACAGATTTATGAGTATATCATTGTTGGAAAGGATTTCATCCAATATTTTATTTACCAGGCTGCTTATGGCGCGCGTATTCATACAGCGGCTCTGTTCGATGGCCTCAAAAGCATTTTTTACTTCTTTTACCGTTTCTATGCGTGTTTGTTCAGATACAGGCTCTCTTATGGGCAGAGGGATTTGTTCGTCAAATTCGTCTTTTATGTATACCGAACCTATACCCAGATTCTGCAGGCGTTTGATATAGTTTTCGTTAAGTTCGATGCCTGCATGCAGCAGTATACGGCCATCGCTGCTGTAGATGCTGCGGGCGGTTATCATGCCAGGGGCTAGATTTTCAACTCTTATTCTTATCATAACATCCCTCAAGAAAAAATATTTTAGACATTTTATGCGACGAATAGCTATTTTCTTCGCATTATACTTTATTTCCTGCTCATAAAATTATTTTTTTGTCGTTTTATAACTGGTTCTAGGATAAAGAGTAAAAAAATAAACTTATACCATAAAAAACCAGAAGGATAACAGGTTTGCTATTTCTTGAATAAAATGATACATTACTTGTTAGCACTACAGCATGTACAGGAGTTGAAGATGAAGAGAAAGACATATCTACCCAAACCGGTTTTGAAAGGAATAGTTGCAGACATAAAGAGATTTGTCCATGACAATGAAGGAAGGTTTATGATTCTTGAAGTAGCCAGAGAGATTCCCCATGAGATAAAAAAACATCTGCTGGAAGAATTATCCTTGTTTTATGATGAGGACCTGGCAGTATTTTTTAAGCTGTTTTTGGAAGAATATGACGAAGAGTTTAAGCCTGTATGTGTGCGGGCATTAAATAAATACCGCATGGCAGGATGTGATGTAGATAATATTTCTTTTCGGGAAGGGACTTTTTATAAAGCTTATGCCAGTTTAAGCAGGCAGAGCGGCAGCATAACCCTGGAGGTTGCCTGGCAAACAGGAAGCAGGTGTCTTGATATAGAGTGTTTTTATTTATCTTATGGAACAGAAGGGATTCACAGTTTTATGCTGCTTGGGGATATGCCGGCAAGAAGGTATGAAGCGGAAAGGCGTCAAGCTCTGGATATGGTAGAGCTGGATTTAAAAGAAGTTTGCCTGCTCGTTAGGCAGGCTTATGAGGTAAATAAGAGAAATATGACTCGTCCCGCTACCGGCAGATTTTTATACAAGAAATATCTGGATACAGAAATAGAGGTGGGAGAAGAAGAAGTTTATTCCCTTACCTGTAAACTTTCTCCTGAGCTTATGCCAACACAGCTTATAAATAGTTTTTTCTATGCCTTGAAACAGAAAGATTATACCTATATTGCTTCGGTGCTGGACAGGCAAAAACTCCCTCTCAAGAAGGTCAAAAAATTGTTCGCCCCGGTTATTATACCGGGCAATCTTTTGCTGGAAGCCAAAGCAGATGAGGCCTATCTGGAAGGGGATATGGTTAAGGTTAGTGGACATCTTTGCCTGATGGATAAAGAAGGAATTTATAGATATGATTATGTGTTTGTTGTAGACAAAGATGAAAACCTGAAAGGGAAGATAAATGATATACAGATAGCAGACAGGAGCAGAACAGATGCTTACCTTGGCCTTAAACCTGATAAAAAAGCTTTTTACTGTCTGGTTTATGAGATTGCGGATATTGATGAACTTTTTATTTGGCTGGAAGGGATAAGGCTGCTTAAGGTGGTAGGAGAACTGCCCAGGGGTATACATTTGAGGATTTCCCCTCTATATGATGAAGAAGAGTGGGATAACGGGATATCTTTTTTGGGTCCAGGCGAAGTTGACATCGTTATAAATGGGGATGAACTGGTTATCATATGTCTGGATGATGATTTTCTAAATGAGCTGGATGAAGAGATAGAGAGGGAACTGGAAGAAACCCTGGAGTTTAAAGGCCGGTATGAAGTTGATTTAATGGCCGTTTACAGTTATATAGAGGGGCAGTATGCCAGTTTTGAAGATATTGCTGTATCCAGGGAGGAGGAGAAAAGCTTTTCAGGGGGCATGCGCTTTTTGTCTGCCCGTTATCTGGTAAAGAATTATCGTCAGGTTTATGATTTTTTGGCTCTGGTAAGCGATCATTTTTATGACCTTAATGATTACTGTATTTTTTACCGGCTGGAAAAAGATGAAAAGGAACCTCTTTTCCTGGCTGAATATATACTGGATGAAGAATACCTTACTGTATCAGCTTTTGGCGAAGATGATTTGAGCCGCCTGCGGGATGACCTGGCGGAAAAGGTTTGTGACTATCTGGAGTTTGTTGGCATTGAAACGAGGAGGGAGGGGCTTTTTGCCGTTCTTTCCCCGGAAGTTAAGCGTTCTTACCCTCAGCTGGAAATGGTATTGAAAGAGTTTTATTTAAATAAATGGGTAAAATCCAGCCTCCCGCTTTTGAAAGGAATGACTCCCAGGGAAGCTTTTCAGAGTCCGGAGGGACAGAGAATGCTGTGGGATATGTTTAAGCAGATGAAGAAGAGCGAGAATAGCTGGCAGAATAAATCCTGTATTATAAAATTCAGGGACTATATGAGCAAGCTGGAAAATAAATGGGAAAAAATAAAATAAAAAAATCATTGACATGGCAAGGGAGTTTAAATATACTATGTAGATAAATAAGTGAATCGATGTAACAGGCTGTGAAGGGAAAGACTTATGAAATCACTTAATCACAGAGAGCCGGGGGTAGCTGAAAACCTGGTATTAATATTTCATAAGGGATCATCCCGGAGCCGCGATCTGAAAGGCCTTTTTAAAAAAGGCTTAGTAGGTGATGCCGGATTTTAAGGTCCGTTATCATGCCTTATTGTGCGGAGAGTGGTCGCATTTTGCGACAAGCAGGGTGGTACCGCGGGAAATCCCTCTCGTCCCTGAATGGGTAGAGAGGGTTTTTTTATACCTAGTTTTTAGACAATGCGATAAACTATAGAACCTATCTTTGAGGTTTAAAGGGAGGAGATTCTTATGATCAGCGATCGGGTCAAAAAAGGACTGGAAAAAGCTCCCCACCGTTCGCTATTTAAAGCACTGGGCTTGACTGATGAAGAAATCAGCCGTCCTCTTATTGGGATTGTGAACTCCAAAAATGATATAGTGCCTGGACATATAAATCTGGATAAAATAGTAGAGGCTGTGAAAGCCGGGGTGAGGCTTAAGGGGGGAACCCCTTTAGAATTCAGCACTATTGCTGTTTGTGACGGTATAGCCATGAACCATATAGGTATGAAATATTCCCTGGCCAGCCGGGAACTTATCGCTGATACGATTGAGGTAATGGCTACTGCTCACGCCTTTGATGCTTTAGTTTTTATCCCCAACTGTGACAAGGTGGTTCCCGGGATGCTGATGGCTGCTGCCCGCCTTAATATACCTTCTATTTTCATAAGCGGTGGGCCCATGCTGGCAGGAAGCTTTAAAGGGAAAAAAGTAAGCCTTTCCCAGGTTTTTGAAGGGGTAGGGGCTGCTGCTGCTGGAAGGATGACGGAAGAAGAACTCTATGAACTGGAGGAAAATGCATGCCCTACCTGTGGTTCCTGTTCCGGGATGTTTACTGCCAATTCCATGAACTGCCTTACGGAGGCTTTAGGCATGGCGCTTCCTGGCAATGGAACGATTCCTGCTGTATATGCGGAAAGGATAAGATTGGCTAAAAAAGCCGGCATGCAGATAATGGAGCTTCTTTATAAAGGGATAAAACCGCTGGATATCATGACCGAAGATGCCTTCTACAATGCTATCCGTTTGGATATGGCTATTGGATGTTCTACCAATTCCGTTTTGCACCTTATGGCTATTGCGCATGAGGCGGGAGTAAAGATTGATTTAAACCTTTTTAACCGGATAAGCCAGACTACGCCTCATCTGTGCAAGATAAGCCCGGCCGGGGAACATCATATGGAAGATTTATACAGAGCAGGAGGGATTTCTGCCCTTTATAATGAGCTTAACAAAAAAGGGCTTATAAAGACTGATTGTCTTACGGTTACCGGCTTTACTGTAGGGGAAAACATAAAGAATACTCCGGTTTTGGATTATTCAGTGATAAGGCCGATAGATAGTCCACACAGTGAAAGTGGTGGATTGGCCATACTTTTCGGCAATCTTGCCCCTGAAGGGGCAGTAGTCAAAAAAGGGGCGGTAGCTCCGGAAATGATGCAGCACGAAGGGAGAGCACGGGTTTTCGATTCAGAAGAAGAAGCAGTGGAAGCTATACTGGGTGGAAGGATAAGTAAGGGCGATGTCATTGTTATACGCTATGAAGGGCCTAAAGGAGGGCCAGGCATGAGGGAAATGCTTACTCCTACCTCGGCAGTGGCAGGTATGGGTCTGGATAGGGATGTAGCCCTTATAACCGATGGACGTTTTTCCGGCGCTACCAGGGGAGCTTCGATAGGCCATGTATCTCCGGAGGCTGCTGCTGGTGGGCCTATTGCCCTGGTGGAAGAAGGGGATATTATCCGTATCGATATACCTGCCTGTAAGCTGGAACTTCTGGTAGATGAAGAAACTTTGCAGGCAAGAAGGGCCAGATGGAAAGAGCCGGAGAGCAAAATAAAAACCGGATATATGAAGCGATATGCCCAGATGGTGGAATCAGCAAGTACGGGTGCTGTTTTCAGGAAATAAAGCGGTTAAACCACAAAAAGCGGGCATATTAGCCTGCTTTTTTTGTAAAATATAAGTTTTGCGATGATTTTTAAGATTTAGTTAATTGAGGATTAACATCAAAAAGGCATAATTTTATTTAAAAAAACGGAGGTGAATCTATGAAGCTTAAAGGGGCGGAAATTCTGCTGCGCTGCCTGGAAGAAGAAGGGGTAGATACTATTTTTGGCTATCCAGGGGGAGCAGTTCTTCCTATATATGATGCGCTTTACCATTCCAAGATAAGGCATATTTTGGTCCGCCATGAGCAGGGGGCTGCTCATGCTGCTGATGGCTATGCCAGGGCAACCGGAAAGGTAGGGGTATGTATAGCTACTTCCGGGCCGGGAGCTACCAATCTGGTTACCGGGATTGCGACTGCTTATATGGATTCCATACCGATGGTTTGTTTTACAGGGCAGGTAGCTACCCATCTTATAGGAAAGGATGCTTTTCAGGAAGCAGATATAACAGGAATTACCCTGCCGATAACCAAGCATAATTATCTGGTGGAAAAGACCGAAGATGTAGCCAGGGTGGTGAAGGAGGCTTTCTACATTGCCCGTACCAACCGTCCGGGGCCAGTAGTAGTGGATTTGCCAAGAGATGTAATGGACAGGGAAATCGAATATGAGCCGACTGCGGAAGAAATCAACATAAGAGGCTACCGGGTTATGAAAGGGTATAACATGGGACAGGTAAAGCTGGCTGTAGAGCTTATAGAGAAAGCTGAAAGGCCGGTTATTTATGCCGGTGGAGGAGTGATAACTTCCGATGCTTCTTCAGAGCTTATAGAGCTGGCAGAAAAAAGGAAAATACCGGTTACTACCACTTTGATGGGCCTGGGGGCTTTCCCTTCCCAGCACTATCTCTCTTTAGGCATGCTGGGCATGCATGGAACCCGTTATGCCAATTATGCGATTTCCGAAAGCGATCTGATTATAGCCGCTGGAGTAAGGTTTGATGACCGGGTTACCGGCAGACTGGATGCTTTTGCTCCCCGGGCCAAGGTAATTCATATCGACATAGATGCTGCCGAAATTGGAAAGAATGTAGAGGCCCATGTACCTATAGTAGGACAGGTAAAGGAAGTCCTGCGGGCGATAAATGAAAGGCTTGAGCCGGTAGAGGAATACAGTGAATGGCATAAGACGATAGACCGCTGGAAAGATGAATATCCCTTAACCTATGGGGCCCCTTCCGAAGGAAGGATTATGCCCCAGCATATAATAGAGAAAATATCAGAGATTACTAATGGAAAAGCTATAATAGCTACCGAAGTGGGGCAAAACCAGATGTGGACTGCCCAGTATTATAAGTTCAGGTATCCCCGTACTTTCATAAGTTCCGGGGGATTGGGGACTATGGGTTTTGGATTCCCGGCTGCCATTGGAGCCAAGGTAGCGCGGCCTGATTGGCCAGTTTTTGATATAGCTGGGGATGGGAGTATTCAGATGAATATTCAGGAACTGGCCACTGCTGTCCAGTATAAACTGCCGGTTATCATATGCATACTGAATAATCAGTATCTGGGCATGGTAAGGCAGTGGCAGGGACTTTTCTATAACCGGCGCTATTCTTATACAGATATAAGCCATCAGCCGGATTTTGTCAAACTGGCAGAAGCCTATGGAGCAGTAGGCATGAGGGTTAAAGATTCTGCTGAGGTAGAAAGCGCGATAAGAAAAGCCCTGGAGGTCAAGGACCGTCCTGTAGTCATAGATTTCTGGGTAGAAAGGGAAGCTGATGTATATCCCATGGTGCCTCCTGGCAAATCATTGCTGGAGATGGTAGGGGGTGACTGATAGAGATGAAAAAACATATACTGGCCGTTACGGTAGAAAATAAACCGGGGGTATTAACCCGGGTAGCCACCCTGTTCAGGCGCAGGGGTTATAATATTGAAAGTTTGGCAGTAGGAGAAACCGAAAACCCGGATATTTCCCGCATGACCATAGTGGTAAGCGGAGATGACCGGATTATTGAACAGGTAACCAAACAGCTCTACAAGCTGATTGATGTTATAAAGATTGTTGATATATCAGAAGAAAAAGCGGTAGAAAGAGAACTGATGCTTATAAAGGTTAAGGCTGATGCTACAGTGAGGGCAGAAATACTGCAGATTGTTGAGATTTTCAGAGCCAGGATAGTAGATATAGGGAGGGACAGCCTTATAATAGAAGCAACAGGCGATTCTGAAAAGATAGAAGCTATTGAAGATTCATTAAGGCCTTTTGGCATAATAGAGCTGGTTAGAACCGGGAAAATAGCCATGGTTAGAGGTGGCGCCAGAAGTTAACAAAAATAAATATTAAGGAGGAAGTTTAAAATGGCCAGAATGTATTATGATGCAGACGCTAATTTAGATTTGCTTAAAGGAAAAACTATTGCTGTAATAGGTTTTGGATCCCAGGGGCATGCCCAGGCTCAGAATCTTAAAGATAGCGGATTGGATGTAGTGGTAGGTTTGAGAAAACCTTATGATGAAGCTACCCAGGCCGAATGGGACGCGGTAATAGCAGCCGGCATTACCCCTATGACAGTGGCAGAAGCTGCCCAGAAGGGGGATATTATCCAGATTCTGGTTCCTGATCAGATTCAGGCCGCTGTCTACGAAAAAGAAATTAAGCCTTATCTTAAGGAAGGCGATGCTTTAGGGTTTTCCCACGGCTTTAACATCCACTATGGACAAATAGTTCCTCCCCCCTATGTGGATGTTTTTATGGTGGCTCCCAAGAGCCCTGGACATCTGGTACGCAGAATGTATGTAGAAGGAGCCGGGGTTCCAGGTTTGGTAGCTGTTGAACAGGATTATACCGGAAAAGCCAAGGAAATTGCTCTGGCTTATGCATGCGGTATAGGCTGTACCAGGGCAGGAGTAATTGAGACTACTTTCAAGGAAGAAACCGAAACTGACCTTTTTGGTGAACAGTGTGTACTTTGTGGAGGAGTTACAGAACTGGTCAAAGCCGGGTTTGAAACCCTGGTAGCTGCTGGTTATCAGCCGGAAATAGCCTATTTTGAATGTTTGCATGAGCTTAAACTTATAGTTGACCTTATGTATGAAGGCGGCATGAGCTATATGCGCTACTCTATAAGTGATACCGCTGAGTGGGGCGATTATATCATAGGGCCTCAGGTAATAGGAGAGGAATCAAGAAAAGCTATGCAAAAAGCCTTGAAGGATATCCAGGAAGGAAAATTCGCGACAGAATGGCTCCTTGAAAATCAGGTAGGAAGGCCGCGTTTCAATGCCTTGAAGAAGAAGAATGCCGAGCATCTGATTGAAAAGGTGGGCAGAGAACTTAGAGCCATGATGCCCTGGCTCAAGAAAAACAAGTAGGGATTATAAAGGGGTGGGGTGATTTTTCACCCCCGTTTTTTAAAAATTAAAACCTTGGCAAGGAGGGGTATGATGGCAGAGAGCAGCCGTATTTATATTTTTGATACTACTCTGCGGGATGGAGAACAATCTCCCGGGGTGAGCCTTAATGCGGATGAAAAGCTGGAGATTGCACGTCAGCTGGCTCGCCTGGGGGTTGATGTCATAGAAGCCGGATTCCCTATCGCTTCTCCCGGAGATTTTGCAGCAGTCAAAAAGATTGCGGATAATGTAAAAGGGCCAGTTATTGCCGGTTTGTGCCGGGCTAATTATAAAGATATTGACCGGGCCTGGGAAGCGGTAAAAGGAGCCGAATCCCCCCGTATTCATACTTTTATTGCTACTTCTGACATTCATCTCAAGTACAAACTGAACAAAACCCGGGAACAGGTGCTTGAACAGGCGGTAGAGGCTGTCCGTTATGCCAGGAAGTACTGCAGTGATGTGGAATTTTCGGCAGAGGATGCTTCAAGGAGCGATCTTGATTATCTGGCTCTGGTGGTAGAGAAGGTCATTGAAGCCGGGGCTACCGTAGTTAATCTGCCGGATACCGTAGGATATGCGGTTCCCGATGAATTTGGCCTTTTTATAAAGTCAATTTGTGAAAGAGTTCCCAATATCCACAAAGCGATTATAAGCGTACACTGCCATAATGACCTGGGATTGGCAGTAGCCAACTCTATGGCCGGGATAATGAATGGGGCACGGCAGGTAGAGTGTACGATAAATGGGATAGGAGAAAGGGCTGGCAATGCCGCTTTAGAAGAAATTGTCATGAACCTCTATACCAGAAAAAGTTTTTATCAGAAGGAAACCCGTATAAATTACCGGGAAATCTACCGCACCAGCCGTTTGGTAAGTACCTTGACCGGAATGCCGGTACAGCCCAATAAGGCGATTGTGGGACAGAATGCTTTTAGCCATGAATCCGGCATTCACCAGGATGGAGTATTGAAGGAACGTTCAACTTATGAAATCATGAGCCCTGAGCTGGTAGGGGTAAAGAGCAGTAACCTGGTTTTGGGCAAACATTCCGGAAGACATGCTTTCAGGGAGCGTTTGAAAGAACTGGGTTATAATCTTACGGAAGAAGAACTGGAAAAGGCCTTTATCAAATTTAAAGATATAGCTGACAGGAAGAAAGAAATAAACGATGATGACCTGGAAGCTTTGGTAAATGAGCAGGTGAGGGCTATTCCTGAAAGATTTAGCCTGGAATATCTTCATATTTCCAGCGGAACCAGCATAGTGCCTACCGCTACGGTAAAGCTGAATATAGAAGGGAATATACTGGAAGCTGCTTCTACGGGAGATGGGCCAGTTGATGCGGCCTGTCATGCGGTAGATAAAATAACCGATATTTACGGCAAGATGGTCGATTATAAGCTTAACTCTATAAGCGGCGGCAAAGATGCTCTGGGTGAAGTTATTGCCAAGATTGAAATTGACGGCAAGCTTTATACCGGACGGGGATTAAGCACTGATATTATTGAAGCCAGTGTCAAGGCTTATATAAATGCAATAAACAAGTATTATTATGAAAAGCAGCTGCGCGAATAAAGATAAAAGGGACAAAGGAGGAGTAGAATAAGATGGGGATGACCATAACCCAGAAAATACTGGCCAAACATGCAGGCAAAGATTATGTAGAGCCTGGGGAACTTATAAACTGCAAGGTAGATGTGGTGCTGGGCAATGATGTTACATCACCGGTGGCCATTGCGGAATTTAATAAATTAGGGGTAGACAAGGTTTTTGATAAGGATAGGATTATGCTGGTACCTGACCATTTTACCCCCAATAAAGATATAAAATCAGCAGAGCAGTGCAAAATAGTGCGTGAATTTGCCCGCAAGCATGAAATAACCAATTATTTTGAAATAGGCAAAATGGGCATAGAACACTGCCTGCTGCCGGAACAGGGCCTGGTTCTGCCTGGTGATCTGGTTATAGGCGCTGATTCTCATACCTGTACTTATGGAGCTTTAGGAGCTTTTGCCACCGGGGTAGGGTCAACGGACATGGCAGCAGCTATGGCTACGGGGGAAGCCTGGTTCAAGGTGCCGGAAACCATAAAGTTTGTCTATTATGGAAAGCTTCCGGAATGGGTAAGCGGCAAGGATCTTATCCTGCATACCATTGGTGACATTGGGGTGGATGGAGCCCGCTATATGGCGATGGAATTTACCGGAGAAGTAATAAAAAACCTTTCCATGGACAACCGTTTTACGATGGCTAATATGGCTATTGAAGCAGGCGGCAAAAACGGCATTATTGAGCCTGATGAAATAACCCTGGCTTATGTGAAGGGGAGAGCCAAAAGGGATTTTGCAGTGTATAAATCTGATAAAGATGCCAGGTATTTTGAAATCAGGGAATATGATGTTTCCAAAATGGAGCCTCTGGTAGCTTTCCCGCATCTTCCGGAAAATGTAAGGCCGGTCAGTGAAGCTACCCATGTAACAATAGATCAGGTGGTTATAGGCTCCTGTACCAACGGCAGAATTGAGGACCTGGAGATTGCAGCCAGGATTATGGCAGGCAAAAAAGTGAATCCCAATGTAAGGGTTATAATTATTCCTGGTACCCAGGAAATTTATCTGGAAGCTATGAAACGCGGGTATATCCAGATTTTCATTGAAGCTGGTGCGGCGGTAAGCACTCCTACCTGTGGGCCGTGTCTGGGCGGACATATGGGTATTCTGGCTAAAGGAGAAAAGGCACTGGCTACTACTAACCGCAATTTTGTGGGACGTATGGGGCATCCGGAAAGCGAAGTGTATCTTGCGAGCCCGGCGGTGGCAGCTGCCAGCGCTATCAAAGGCAGGATTACGCCTCCCTGGGAAGTTTAGATTCGAGAACTAAGGAGGAGTCGAAAATATGAAATTTACCGGCAAGGTTTACAAATTTGGTGCTGATATAGATACAGATGCCATTATACCTGCTCGTTATCTTAATACTTTTGATCCAGCTGAACTTGCCAAACATTGTATGGAGGATGCGGATCCCGAATTTCCTAAAAAGGTGAAACCGGGCGATATAATTGTGGCAGATAAAAATTTTGGCTGCGGGAGCTCCCGTGAACATGCACCGATAGCCATAAAGGCAGCCGGGGTTTCCTGTGTTATTGCCAAGTCTTTTGCCCGTATTTTCTACCGCAACAGCATAAATATCGGGCTTCCCATTCTTGAATGCCCGGAAGCGGTAGATGCTATAAATGAAGGTGATGAGATTGAAGTTGATTTTACAACCGGCAGGATAAAAAACCTGCGTACCGGGGAAGAATTTCAGGCCAGTCCTTTCCCTGCTTTTATGCAGCAGATAATGGATAAAGGCGGTTTAATAAACTATGTAAAAGCTAAAATACAGCAAAATGCTTAAAATTAAGGAGAAAGGGTGCGTAAGATGTATAAGATTGCAGTTTTGCCAGGGGATGGAATTGGGGTAGAAATTGTACCAGAAGCAATTAAGGCTCTGGAAGCTATTTCAGAAAAGTTTGGGCATAAATTCGTTTTTACTGAAGCTCTGGTGGGAGGAGCCGCTTACGATGCCGTAGGGCATCCTCTGCCTGATGAAACCCTTGAGCTGTGCCAGAACTCAGATGCGGTTTTGCTGGGAGCTATCGGAGGGCCCAAGTGGGACGATTTGCCGGTACATTTAAGGCCGGAAGTAGGTGCTTTATTACCTTTGCGCAAAGAATTGGGCCTTTTTGCCAACTTAAGGCCCTGCATGCTTTTCCCTGGACTTATTCATGCCTCTACCTTAAAGGAAGAAGTTATCGAAGGGGTAGATATTCTGGTTGTGAGAGAACTTACCGGCGGCCTTTATTTTGGGGAAAAAAGCAGGGAAAAGACAGCTGATGGAGGCCAGAAAGCCACTGATGTTTTGAGCTACTCTACCTATGAAATTGAAAGGGTAGTCCGTTTTGCCTATGAAGCGGCCCGCAAGCGGAGAAGAAAGCTCTGCTCGGTAGACAAAGCAAATGTTCTGGAAAGCTCTAGGCTCTGGAGGGAAGTAGTTACTGACCTCGCAAGGGAATATCCAGATGTGGAAACTGTTCACATGTATGTTGACAACTGTGCTATGCAGCTTATACGCAATCCCAAACAGTTTGATGTTATAGTTACTGAAAATATGTTTGGCGACATACTTACTGACGAAGCTTCCATGCTTACCGGTTCTATAGGCATGCTTCCCAGTGCCTCCATTGGCGGGGAAGTAGGGCTTTATGAACCGGCTCACGGCAGTGCTCCTGATATTGCCGGGCAAAAGAAAGCCAATCCGCTGGCTACCATTTTATCAGCGGCCATGATGCTGAGGTATTCTTTTAACCTGGAGGAAGAAGCAAGGACGATTGAAAATGCGGTAAGGCAGGTACTTATGGAAGGCTACCGCACACCGGACCTTATGGAGCCGGGCAAAATCCTGGTTAATACCGAAGAGATGGGAGATAAAGTGGCAGAAAAAATAAGACAAGCCAAATAAAAATGATAAAGGAGGAAAAATGGTTGGGAATAAAAAGCTTGATGTTGTAATTTATGATACCACTTTGCGGGACGGTTCCCAGGGGGAAGGCATATCCTTTTCCCTGGATGACAAGCTTAAAATTGCCAAAAAGCTTGATGAACTGGGAGTCGCTTATATAGAAGGGGGATGGCCGGGCAGCAACCCCAAAGACCTGGAATTTTTCAGACAGGTAAAAAACATTGAGTTTAAAAATTCTAAAATCGCTGCTTTTAGCTCTACGCGCAGGGCAGGGATACCGATAAAGCAGGATAACAACATAAAAACCCTTTTGGAGTCAGGAGCCAAAACGGCGGCTATTTTCGGAAAATCATGGGATTTTCATGTTTTGCGAGCCCTGGAGACTACCCTGGAAGAAAATCTCCGTATGGTCAGGGATACCGTATCATATCTCAAGGATAAGGGGCTAGAAGTAATATTTGATGGAGAACACTTTTTTGATGGATATATAAATAACCCTGATTATGCACTTCAGGTTTTGAAAACAGCGGAAGAGGCAGGGGCAGACTGGATTGTTTTATGCGATACTAACGGGGGCACTATGCCCTGGGAAGTGGAGAAGATAATACTTGAGGTCAGAAAACATATAAATGCTCCTTTAGGCATTCATGCCCACAATGATTCAGCCTGCGCGGTTACCAATTCCCTGGTAGCTGTAAGGGCTGGCTGCACTCAGGTGCAGGGAACCATGAATGGTTTTGGGGAAAGATGCGGCAATGCTGACTTGTGTGCGGTAATTCCCAATCTGGAATTGAAGATGGGGCTAAAATGCCTGCCGGAAGGGAAGCTGAGGCATCTTACAGAGGCTGCCCATTATATAAGCGAGATTGCCAATATGCCGCATCACAACAACCAGCCTTTTGTTGGTTATGGCGCTTTTGCCCATAAAGGCGGGGTACATGTAAGCGCACTGCTTAAAGATTCACTTACTTATGAACACATTAACCCAGAAGATGTAGGAAATCATCGGCGGGTACTGGTTTCTGAGCTTTCCGGGCTTTCTAACCTCCTTTACAAAGCACGGGAGTTTAATATGGACATAAATAATTATGACTCCAGAACCCGGGAAGTAATAAAGATGATAAAGGAGCTGGAAAACCAGGGTTTCCAGTTTGAAGGTGCTGATGCTTCCCTGGAACTGCTCCTGCGTAAAGGGTTTGGACAGTGTGAAGATTTCTTTAAGCTGAATAACCTGAAGATTATACTGGAAAAAAGTGAAGAGGAAAAGATAACTTCGGAAGCCATGATAAAAGTGACAGTAGGGGACAAGGTGTTCCATACGGCAGCAGAAGGAGATGGTCCGGTAAATGCGCTGGACAACTGTTTGCGCAAGGCGTTAACCGAGGTTTATCCTGAAATAAGCGAAATGCATCTTACCGACTACAAGGTGCGTGTGCTGAACGGAAATGAAGGTACGGCTGCCAAAGTAAGGGTACTTATCGAATCTTCTGACCAGACTTCCAAATGGAGCACGGTGGGGGTCTCCGAAAATATTATTGAAGCTTCCTGGCAGGCTTTGGTAGACAGTATAAATTATCTGCTCATGAAAAGAAGAATGCAATAAAAAAGGTAGCCTAAAAGGCTACCTTTTTTAGTTTAAAAGAAACCAGAAGGGGATAGTAAAGATAACTAGCGAAGCAAAGTTGTATATGGAAAATTCTCGCAAATATTTGCGCTTATGTTCCCGGTATTCATTTACATAAAACTTGTATGAGATTACACTGGCCAGGGAGGCAATGATAGTCCCCATACCCCCTATATTGACTCCCAGGAGCAGTTCCTGGTAATTATGGGTAAATCCTGATAAAAGGATGGAGCAGGGGACATTGCTCAAAAACTGGCTCAAGGCTATAGATGATATAAAGGTGGATTTGTTAAAACCCAGCATATGGGAGAATATATCCCTGATACCTGTAAAATGGGTAAGGTTGCCGATGAAAATAAAGAAAAAAATAAAAGTCAGCAAAAGGTTGTAGTCTACCTTTTTGAACAGTTTTCTGTCCAGAAACAGGGTAGCGGCGACTATTGTCCCTAAAGCCAGATAATAGCTTATCAGTTTCAGTATAGATAAGACAGCAAGTAAAAAAAGCAGAATAAAGGCTATGGTTTTTTCCTTATTTTCGATCTTTATTTCTTCTATATTAAATAAGATAGTTTTATTCGGAACCAGTAAATTAAGCATGGCCATTAAAAATATAAGGCCGGCTCCGGCAAAAGGCAGCATTATGTGTATAAATTCCTTGAGGGGGATGCTGTATTTATAGTATAAATACAGATTTTGCGGGTTGCCCATGGGGGTTAAACTGCTGCCTATATTAGCGGCCAGGGTTTGTAAAATTATGATCAGGGTCGGGTTTATATCTGCTTTTTTGGCTATGATAAGGGTTAAGGGAACAAAGGTTATAAGTGCTACATCGTTGGTAACCAGCATGGAGAATAAAAAAGTTATTATTATGATAACAGAGGCTACTTTTCTTTCTTCCTTGAATTTTTTAAGTATCTTTATGGAGATGGCCTCCAAAAGCTTCAGCTTTTTAAATGCTTCAACTACCAGCATCAGGTTAAAAAGGGCTATCAGGACTTTGAAATCTATATAGCTTATACTGGGCGGCTTGATAAAAGAGGTTGCTGCTGCCAGAATAAAGGCAACAAGCAATAAGGTGTCTTCTTTTATCCTGTTTATTATTTTTCCTGGCAATCTTTTTTCCCCCTCTGATAATGAAGATTTTGCCGCATTGGTTAATTTATAACGGATATATCCACCCAAGTACCAATATTAACAGATAAGAAAGGGTTGATAAAGGGGAATTTACAGGCAAAAGAAAAAGATAATGTCATAACAGTTTTTTATATAAGGGGATAAAATTATTAAGTTAGACTTAATGGGCGGGATATTTTATCATAAATTTACAGATATATACATAAAATGTAGATTACACCTCACCAGCAGGCTTTTCAAGAGGGGAGGGATATATATGCTAAAGAAGGAGGAGAAAGCAAGGATAGCCAACTGTTACCGGGCACTCCTGGCCCAGTTGAACTATCTGGACAGTGTTTATGAGGAAAAAAGGGATATGAAAGAATTATATGAGGAAATGAGCGTGCTGGCTTTTTACATAATGCAGGAAGATTATGAACGGATAATAAAGATTATAAATGAGATAAAAGATTTAAGCCGGGAAATTGCAGAATTAAGAATAAAAGAGGAAAATAAGGCGTCTGATTTAAATCTGATTTTGGAAGAGATTAAAACCCATCTGGACTATCTCCTTTTGCAGTATGCCTGAAAAAGCTGACAATTAACTTATCTTTGCCTGTTTCTTTAATAGCAGGTAACCTGCGTATTGAGCACGATGGGGCAGATTTTGCAGCCTGGAAATATCAGGGCAGTAAAAGAGCAGGAATACCTGCTTTTTTTGTTTTTAGAATATTTTTACATATTGATAGGGTGCTGACCAAAAAAGGTCTTAATGGTATAGTAAATTAAAATGGTTTTGTGCGGGGAGGGTTACAAAAATGAAAGCAATGATCATGGCAGCAGGTGTAGGCTCCCGGCTTATGCCGCTTACCTCGGAAATACCCAAACCTATGATACCGGTGGCAAATCGCCCTTTAATGGCCGGGATAGTCGAGCTTTTGCGGGAGCACGGGTTTAATGATATTATTGCCAATCTGCATTATCATGCTGATGTAATTGAAGATTATTTTGGAGATGGCAGCCGTTTTAAAGTGTCTCTTCAGTATTCCCGGGAAGAAGAATTAATGGGGACTGCGGGAGGGGTAAAAAAGTGTGCCTGGTTTTTAGACCAGACTTTTGTGGTCATGAGCGGAGATGCCCTTACGGATATTGATTTGACTGCCCTTTTGGAGGAACACAGGAAAAAAGGGGCTTTGGCTACCATTGCTATCAAAAAGGTGGACGATGTAGAAAGGTTTGGGATAGTTATAGCTGATGAAGAGGGAAGGATAAGAAGTTTTCAGGAAAAGCCGAAGCGGGAAGAAGCCTTGAGCAATTATGCCAATACCGGAATCTATATATTTGAACCGGAAATATTTGACTACATACCCCCTGATGAATTTTATGATTTTGGCAAGCAGGTTTTCCCCCATCTAGTTAAAATCGGGGCGCCTTTTTATGCTGCCTTAACTGATGCTTACTGGTGCGATGTGGGCAATATCCATACCTACCATCAGGCCAATGTAGATGTACTGCTGGGAAAGGTAAAGAGCAAAATGGAGGGCAGCCTGGTTAAAGGGGAAAATTACTGTCTGCTTGTAGGGGAAGATGCCGTGGTAGATGAGGAAGCAAGGATTATCGGCTATAATGTGGTGGGAAAAGGATGCAGCATAGGAGCGGGAACTGTTTTGCACAATGCGGTAGTATGGGAAGGCAACCGGGTAGATAAAAATACGGTGCTAAAGGATTGTATACTGGGGCGGGGATGTCTGGTTAACTGTCTGGATTTGGTGGATGCAAAATAAAAATTCGTAATTTTTTAACAAAGAACAGTTGGAAGACAGATTCTGACTGTTCTTTGCATTTTTATGCAGGAATTACTGCCAAATACCCTTATATTTAAACATTCTGTCAAAAAGGAAGGAAAAATAATTTTTAAAATAGAATAATTAAAAATTAACCAATTTTTAAAAGGTTGGCTTGGGGGGAAGGTATGGTGGATAATGTCTTGCTTAGGGAAAATATGCTAAAAAGCCATCGACGTCTTTTTATAGCGACATTGATAATTGTGGTTCTGGCGAATATGGCTACATTAGGGATTTATTTCAGCGGTACCGGCTCAGAGTCGCTTACTTTAGACAAAATCATTAAGGAAGCCCTTATTTCTGCAGCAGTTATAGCTTTGACTTATTTTTTGGTCCAAAGATACAGCGAATATTGGATAAGCAAGTATCTTACAGTTCTAATGGTTGGCATCATTATGTTTTTATTTAATTGTGTGATGCATGGCTCAAAGGAGTTGTTTGCTAATCTGTACTTGGTAATAGGGCTTAGTATTTTGTATTTTGATGTTCCTTTAGTTATATTTGCCAGCATTTTGGTAGCGCTTTTGCATACAGTATGGATAATACTCTTTCCTCAGGTTATACCAGAAGGTAATGTAGGGGCAACTCTGGGGGTGAGGTATTTTTGTTTTCTCTGGTTTGCCATAGCAGCAGCAATAACTGCCAATGTAGCCAAAGGCCTTTTGCTTATATCCATTGAAAATGAGGCCAAGGCAAATAAGCTGATGGAAAACCTTAAGAAAGCTGCTGGCGAAGTAGCAGCCAAGGCAGATTTGCTTAAAGGATCTTCCAGAAACCTTTTCAGCCTGGCTCAGGAAACGGGAGAAATGGCCAGACAGATTGATGCCAGTGCCGAGCAGATAGCCCAGGCTTCTTCCGAAGAAGCGAGCCATGCCACTAAAACAGCGGAACTGGTAAGGAGCATGGTAAATGCGCTTAGCGGGGTAGGAAGCAATATAAGCATGGTAACTGAACAGTCCCAGGAATTCAGGAATATTGTGGAAGAAGGGCTCAAGGCACTGGAACAGCAGCAAGGTTATGTAAATGAGGCTAATATGGTTCAAACCTCGGTTAACCAGGTAGTTGCTATGCTCAGCCAGAAATCATCGGAGATTGTTAATATAGTTGATCTGATAAGCGGTATTGCTGATCAGACTAACCTTTTAGCCTTAAATGCAGCGATTGAAGCAGCTAGAGCTGGAGAAGCGGGAAGAGGTTTTGCGGTAGTGGCGGATGAAGTGAGAAAACTGGCAGAAGAATCGAGATCGGCAACGCAGGAAATTGCTTCCCTGATAAATGAAATTCAATCTGATATGGAAGCAGCGGTAAGGGAGATAGCCAGATCCAATGAGGTAGCCGAAAAGCAGAATGAGGCAGTGGCGGAAAGCCAGGAGCTTTTTGCCAAAATAGAAAAAGGGGCTCAGCGTATTGACAGTGCTATTCAGGAAATATCAGCCGTACTGCAGGAAGTTTTGGCTTCCAGCCATGAAGCGGTAAATCAGGTGGAAAGTATATCGGCAGCTACCCAGGAAGCAGCAGCCGGCAATGAGGAAATAAATGCCCTTATAAGCCACCAGACAGAAGCGGTAGAAAAGATAGTAGGCATGATTGCTGAACTGGAAAAAGCATCTGATGAGCTGCATAGAATGGCGGAAGAACTAAAGTAAAAAGTAAATAATAAACCGGCCTTTTTATAAGCGGGCCGGTTTATTATTTAGGAGTTTATAAAACTGCTGGTCAAGATTTTTAATATCGTCTTTAGTTATATTTTCCAGCTCTTCCGGACTGGCAGGTGAAAAGCTTATAATGCGGAAAGCTCCTTTTTCATAAATCAGGAGAGCCATTTCCATGTGTTGTTTTTTGCCGCTTTGTATAAAACTGTAAGCCACAATAGCGCTGTTTTTGCCTTTTTTTGAATATTTTTTTTCTATATTTACAGAAAGGTCAGAAGGGAATTTATTTTGGCTTTCAATATGGGCTATTACCTGCTCTATATCTTTTATAATCTGTTCCCTGTTTTTCAAGAGCTCATCTGGGCTATAACTGCTGTACTGGGGAAGAAGCTTAAAAGCCCAGAATACGCTCAAGTTTTGCGCTACCCTTGCATAATCACGGGTGAAATAGGCATCATAAAAATCTTCCACTACATTTTCAGCGGGCGCAGTGTCTATAAAGGCGGCATAGTAGTACATTAAGGCTAGAATAGCTATAATAACGAAATAGATGTAGCGGGGTACCTTATTATTATTATTTGATTCCAATTGTAATACCTCCAAATCAGGATAGAATAATATAGATAGAATTTTAGCAGATAAAACAGGGATTTACAACTAAACCAGGGTAAAGAACAGGTGAAGGGAAGATGAATTATGGTGAAGGAGGGTGCTTTTTGGCTGAGCTAGGAATTATCGGTGGAGGACCGGCGGGGATGATGGCGGCCATCACGGCAGCCAGAAAAGGAGCGCGGGTAGTTTTATGGGAAAAGAAAAGCCGGGTAGGCTTAAAGCTCAGAATAACCGGAAAAGGGCGCTGTAATATAACTTCTGCAGAGGAAGACCGGGAAAGGTTTATCTCCTCGTATCCAGGAAATGGCAAGTTTTTATACAGTGCATTAAATGAGTTTTCCAACAAAGATTTAATCAGTTTTTTGGAAGGATTAGGGGTAAAAACCAAGGTGGAAAGGGGCAAAAGGGTATTTCCCGTTTCTGATGATGCTGACCAGGTAGCAGAAGCTTTGCAAAGAGAAATGAAAAGGTTAGGGGTTAAAATTAATCTGGGCATAAAGGTGGAAGATATAGAAATAGAAGAAGGAGGAGTAAGAGGGATAATTGCCGAAGGGAGGGCATATCCATTTTCAGCTGTAATAATTGCTACCGGAGGTTTGTCCTATCCGGGGACAGGCTCAACGGGAGATGGTTACCTTTTTGCCCGTAAGGCAGGCCATACCATAATAGAGCCCCGGCCGGGATTGGTACCGCTGGTGGTAGAAGAAGAGTGGGTACAGGACTTACAGGGCCTGAGCCTTAAAAATGTAAAAGCAGTTTCCTATACCGAGGAAGGGAAAAAAATAAATGAAGAATTTGGGGAAATGCTTTTTACCCATTTTGGACTTTCCGGACCTATTATACTCAGCATGAGCCGGGATATAGGAGACTACATCTGGAAAACAGGGAAAAAGGCCAAGTTGTTTATTGATCTTAAGCCGGCTCTGGATGAAGAAAAACTGGACCTGAGGCTGCAGCGGGATTTTACCAAATATATAAGGAAGCAGTTTAAAAACGCTTTAGATGACCTCCTGCCTAAAAAACTTATTCCTGTGGTGGTAGTTTTGAGCGGGATAGAGGAGACCAAACCATGCCACCAGATAACCCGGGAGGAAAGAAAAAATCTGGTTAGGCTTCTTAAAAATCTTCCTTTTACGGTAACTGCCACCCGGCCGGTAGCCGAAGCGATAGTTACGGCGGGAGGAGTAAATGTAAAAGAGATCAATCCGCGTACCATGGAATCAAAACTGGTAAAGGGGCTTTATCTGGCTGGAGAAGTGATTGATGTAGATGGATATACCGGAGGGTTTAATCTGCAGGCAGCTTTTTCTACCGGCTATGTAGCGGGAAAATATGCAGCAGAGGCCATTTTAAAGGGGTAAAGTTATATGACTGTTTTAAAAGGGTTTGTCCTTCTTGATGTCTCACATTGACGTCAAGGGGGATTTTTGCTAATATTTGATTTACAATCGTATAGTTAACAAATAGATATTGGAGGAATGGAAAATGGGAGATAAGATAAAAAGATACCGGGGTTCGGACAATTATATAGTATCAGAAGAGCTTATGAACAGTGTCAATATTGCCATAGCACTGGGAAAACCCCTGCTGCTTAAAGGTGAGCCGGGGACAGGCAAAACCATGCTGGCTCAGAGTATTGCTGATGCCCTCGATATGCGGCTTATTATCTGGAATATCAAGTCTACTACCAAGGCACAGGAAGGGCTTTATGTGTATGATACAGTCCAGAGGCTTTATGACAGCCAGTTTGGAGAAGGAGACGTTTCTAATATTAAGCAGTATATAAAGCTGGGTAAACTGGGAGAGGCTTTTACATCAGATGAACAGGTAGTGTTGCTGATAGACGAAATCGACAAGGCTGATCTGGAATTTCCCAATGACCTTTTGTGGGAATTGGACCAGATGAGCTTCTACATTCCGGAAACCAAGGAGACTATTGTTGCCAAACACCGTCCTATTGTTATAATAACCAGCAATGCGGAAAAAGAACTGCCGGATGCCTTTTTGAGAAGATGTATATTCCATTATATAGCCTTCCCGACCCCGGAAGAGATGGAAAAGATAGTTCGGGTACACCATCCGGATATTGACAGGAAGCTTCTGGAACAGGCGATGGAAGCGTTTTATATGCTAAGAAGCCTTCCCAATATTCAGAAGAAACCTAGTACCAGCGAGCTTATCGACTGGCTGCAGGCATTGGTCATCGGAGGCATTAAGCCGAGCAGGATAAAACAGGAACTTCCCTTCCTGGGCGTTTTGCTTAAGAAAAATGAAGATCTGGATACCGTTTTGAACCAGCTTTACAACAAGAACCAGAATAAAAACACTTCCACTTATATAAGCGGGTCTATAAACCGTTTCCGGGTTTAACCTTAAAAAGAGGGGATTAGCATATGTTTACTGATTTTTACTATGTTTTGAAAGCTTATGGGGTTCCGGTTTCCATGAGTGAATGGTATACCTTGATGGAAGCTCTGGAAAAAGGGCTGGCTGGTTCCAGCCTTACCGGTTTTTATTATCTTTGCCGCTCTGTTCTGGTAAAGACAGAAGCTCATTATGACCGTTTTGATTTGGCTTTTGCCCACTATTTTAAGGATGTGGAGACCCCCGAAGGGTTACCGGAAAAAATATGGGAATGGCTGGATAAAGAACTGCCGGAGCTGGAAATTACAGAGGAAATGAGAAGAAATCACCGGCAGCTCGACCTGGATGAATTAAAGAGAATGCTGGAAGAGAGGTTAAAAGAACAGACAGAAGAACATCACGGAGGAAATTACTGGATAGGAACGGGAGGGACTTCTCCTTTTGGACATTCCGGATACCATCCGGGAGGAATAAGGATAGGGGGGCAGTCCCGCAATCTTTCAGCTGTAAAGGTAGCCGGCATGAGAAGATTCCAGGAATTCCGCACCGATGAAACCCTGGGGGTAAGGCAGTTTCAGGTGGCTTTGCGCAAACTGCGCCAGTTTACCTCCCGTCTGGAAGGGCAGAAGACGGAACTGGACCTGGATGCTACCATACACAAGACCTGCAGCAATGCGGGAAGACTGGAACTGGTATGGGAAAGGCCGCGCGAAAACAGCATAAAAGTGCTGCTCCTGATGGATGCCGGTGGTTCCATGACTATGTACAGCCGTCTTTGCAACCAGCTTTTTACGGCGGTTAATAAGGCAAACCATTTTAAGGATCTAAAGATTTTCTATTTCCACAACTGCATATATGACTGGCTGTTTCATACTCCGCACTGCAGCTTGAGTGATTACACAGAAACCGAGTATGTGTTAAGGACTTATGATCCTGAATATAGGGTTATAATTGTTGGAGATGCCAGTATGGCTCCTTATGAGCTTACCCGGGTAGGGGGAGTAATTGACTGGGAACTTTATAATGATAAGCCGGGAATTGACTGGTTAAGAAGAATCCGAAGAAAGTTTGAATATTCAGTCTGGCTTAATCCAATTCCCCGCGATTACTGGGAATGGACAGATGGAGCCTTTACCATAAAAAAGATAGCTGAGATTTTTCCTATGGAAGAATTAACTGTAGATGGCCTGGAGAGGGCTATAACCAAACTGCGCACCCGCCAGGCTGTACAGCTGGCCTGAAACAATTGAAACAAGGGGACGAATTGAAACAAGGGGACGGCAGACTGTGTGAGAATCTGCTCTTTTAATAACTTGGCTGTTTATTTTAAAAGCATTATTTTTATTATTGAAAAAGATATAAAAAATAGGCTGGCTTCTGCTATACCAGAGCCAGCCTCTCAATTATTTCCCTAACTCCCAGGATATTTATTACTCTTTTTAAGTTATAGGCCAGTAAATGCAGTTTATTCTCTGCATTTACAGAAACTAATCCCCTTGTCAGAAAATAACCATATCCCCATATCCGCTTTATTGTGCCGAATGGGTGCTCTACTATCATTTTCCTCTGTATATACAGTTGATTGTTTTCTTTGGTCCTTTTATCTACTACTTCTAACAATGACTGTGCTAAGTTGCGACTAACAGTCCTGCCATTTTTAGATTGGGTACATTTATCCCTTAAGCTGCATTGTTTGCATGCACGGCTATTTTTATATACCTGGTATTTTACTCCTTTTTCTTGCCGTATTTTGCTTGGATATAATGTCTCCCCTGCTGGACAGATGTAGATGTCTTTCTCTTTATCATATATAAATTTGTCAGGTTGAAATTCCGGGTCAGCTATATTGCCAGTAAATCTCTGCTTTGCTACATATGCTTCTATCTGATTTTTTTCACATTCAATTAAATCGCTGGTAGAATAATAGCCTTTATCCGCTAAAACTTTTATCGATTCCACTTCAAGTATTTCTTTGGCTTTTTTGGCCATGTTGCTCAGTTGCCCTTGATCTGAAGGATTATTTATTACTTCACTATCTACTACCAGCTTATGTTTATGGTCTACTGCTATTTGTACATTATAACTTACTTCCAAACCGTTATTGTTAACTGCCATTAAACGCGCATCTGGATCAACAGTTGATATCTCTGTCGCTCCTGTTTCTCTCATCTGCTCTTGCAAAGCCGTATATTTTTCTTTCCTCGCTTTTAACTCCTCTATTCGCTTCTGAATTTCTTCTGCGCTTGGAATATGGATATTAGCTTCTTCATGATCACTACTGTCTAATTCTTTTAAATAGTTTTCTATTTTTTCATCAATATATTTTAAATGCCTTTGTATTTTCTTCTGGTTAAAGTTGTTGTGCTTGGAATTGCTGGCCCTAAATTTGGAACCGTCAACAGCCAGTACCTCTTTCCCAAACAAGTCCCACTCTTTACATAATAGTGTGAACTGCTTGAATAAGGCTTTTATTGCTTCCGGATTGTCTTTCCTAAAATCAGCTATGGTCTTGAAATCTGGCTTTAGTTTGCGTAATAGCCAAATTACTTCAAGGTTTCTTTTTGCTTCATCTTCTAGTCTTCTGGAGGATCTGATTTTATTCAGGTATCCGTATAAGTATAATTTTAATAAGTCTCTGGGATCATATGATGGTCTGCCTTTTTGGTTGGGTATCGCTCTTTTGAAACCAAGCGCTTCCATATCTAAAGATTCTACAAATGCTTCTATCACTCTTACTGGATTGTCAGGTGTAATATAATCATCTATTGCTTCAGGAAACAGGGTGATAAGTTCCCGATTTTCTCCTTCTATGTATCCCATTTTCTCACCTCTCTATCACCCTGTATTCGACTTTTCTTGCATTAATCCCTCTTTCTGATGAAAGTTTTTTCACACAGTCTGCCGTCCCCTTGTTTCCGTCCCCTTGTTTCACGCGTATTTTTTAAAAAAAGTATTTGCATAAATTTGATTTTCAATATAAAATTATTACAAGAACAAAATATTTTAAAATGGAACGTTGGGATTAAAAAAAGTGGGGAGGAATTAGATTATGGATTTTTCACTGAGTAAAGAGGAACAGCTTATTCAGAAGGCAGCTGCTGAATATGCGGAAAAGTTTATTGAACCTATTGCCAAACAGATTGATGAAGAAAATAGAGTGCCAGATGAAATAATAAAGGGATTAGGGGAATTGGACCTTTTTGGGATACCGTTTGATGAAGAATATGGAGGAGCAGGAGCTGGCTATGCCTGTTATGTACTGGCTATGGAGCAGATAGCTGCAGCTTCTTCGGGAGTAGGCATGATTTTATCTGCTCACACTTTGGGGCTGGGCGCTATCGACAAGTTTGGCACTGAAGAACAGAAGAAGAAGTATATGTTTAAACCTTGCCGGGGAGAAGAAGTGGCATCTTTTGCTTTCACGGAGCCGGCTACCGGGTCTGACCCGAAGCAGATAGCAACCACTGCCAGAAAAGAAGGAGATTATTACATTATCAATGGAACCAAGCGCTTTATATCTAATGCCGGCTATCCGGGACCTATTGTGGTATTTGCCAAAGAAGAAGAAACAGGTAAGGTTAGTGCATTTATCGTTGAAAAATGGTGTGAAGGCTATTCTATATCTGAACCCTGGGAAAAATTAGGTATGCACGGCGGACCCCTTCTGGATGTATATCTGAAGGATGTAAGAGTACCAGCTGAAAATATGCTGGGAGCTTCGGGCATGGGTTATGCTATTCTGCAGTTTGCCATTTCTTTTGGCAAGGTAGGGGTAAGTGCCTGTGCTTTAGGGGGAGCAGAAGCTGCTTACCGGGAAGCTTTCAAGTATGCGAAGGAAAAAATGCACCGCGGAGAGCCGATTACCAAGTTCCAGGGCATAAGATTAGCATTGGCGGAAATTGCGGAAAGAGTAGAAGCATGCCGCTGGATGGCTTACCGTTTAGGATATCTGGCTGATCATGCTAAAGATCCGGCTCAGTTTGCCAAAGATGCAGCTCTTACCAAAGATTTTATCTGTGCCCAGATTGTTGATATTTCCAGATTGGCTGTTAATATACACGGCTCTTATGGATTGATGAAGGATTACAAAGTAGAAAGACTGTGGAGAGATGCTATCATGGGACTTCAGATTGAAGGGGTCTCTGATATGCAGAAAGAAATAGTAGCCGGTGTACTTCTGGGAAGAAAGTAAAGGAAAAGGGGAGGTTTTTCTCCCCGCTTTTGGCTATTTTCCAGTAAAGGCGGGTGGTAAGAATGGAAGAAAGGTTTGATGCGATAATAGTCGGTGGCGGACTTGCAGGTTTGGGAGCAGCATATACCCTGGCCTCGGAAGGATTGGAAGTTTTACTTTTGGAAAGAGGAGACTATGCGGGAGCCAAAAATGTTACCGGGGGGCGTATTTATATAAACCCGGTACGGGATATGTATCCTGATTTGTGGAAAAAAGCGCCTTTAGAAAGGTTTATTGCCCATGAAGAAGTAGCCATCATGGCCAGGGGACGTTCAATAACCATGCGGTACAGTGGAGAAGAGCTTAGAACTGAACCTTACCAGAGCTACAGCATATTAAGGGCCAAGTTTGACCGCTGGTTTGCTAAACAGGTAGAACGTAAGGGGGCTATGATAGTTACCAAGAGCAAGGCTGATGACCTTATTTTTGAAAATGGCAGGGTAGTCGGGGTTAAAGCCGGTGGAGATGAACTTTATGCCAATGTAGTCATAGCCTGTGATGGAGTGCTTTCTCTTTTGGCGGAAAAAGCAGGGCTTCGCGCCCCAGGTAATCCAAAAGATTATGCAGTAGGGGTTAAAGAGGTAATTGAGCTCGATGCATCTGTAATTGAAGAAAGGTTTGGACTAAGTGAGGGAGAAGGAGCCGCTCGCCTTTTTATGGGAGAAGTTACCAAAGGGATGTTTGGTGGCGGTTTTCTGTATACCAACAAAGACAGCATAAGCCTGGGCATGGTAGTAAGCATTAAGGAACTTATGGAAAATAAGGATGGGATTGAACTGCCGGTTATGTTTGAAGAATTTAAGAACCGTCCGGAAATAGCCCCGCTTATAAAAGGAGGGCAGACGGCAGAGTATTCGGCCCATGTAATTCCGGAAGGAGGCTATAAGGCTCTAACCAGGCTTTATGGTGATGGGATACTGGTGGCAGGCGATGCTGCTGGATTTTCCATGAATATAGGGGTTACTGTAAGAGGTATGGAATATGCTCTGGCTTCCGGTTATTATGCAGCCAAAGCTGTTATACAGGCTAAAGAAAAGGGGGATTTCAGCAGCAAAACCCTGGCGGTTTATGAAAATATGCTTAAAAACAGCTTTGTAATGCAGGATTTTATCAATTTTAAAGAAGCTCCTCATGTGCTGGAAAATCCAAGATTTTTCAGCTATTATCCCGAACTGGCAACCAGTATTATGCGCGACCTCTATGCGGTGCCTGCTGGGCCTAAAGAAAAGCTTTACCCGACGGTTAAGAAGTATCTGGGCTTTAAGCAGCTTTGGGCTATGGCTGGCGATATGAGGAAGGTGATGAAAATATGAGCGAACCGTTAAATCTGAAAGCTAAACTGGGGCTTAATGTTTTCAAGGAAGATAAAGAACGGCATATAAATATAAAGCCGGGTATGGAAAAAGATTCCCGCTTAAAAAGAGCTGTTCTGGTATGTCCGGCTGGGCTTTACAGTTTGAATGATAAGGGAGAAGTGGAATTTACTATTGATGGTTGTTTGGAGTGCGGTACCTGCCGTATTGCCTGCGGAATTGAGGTTTTAGACTGGAAATACCCGAACGGAGGATCCGGGGTTCAGTTCAGGTTTGGATAAAAATTAGGCCGAAAAGGAGGTATGGTTTATGAATGTTGTGGTAGCTATGAAGCAGATTCCTGATTTGCAGCAGATAAGGATTAAAAATCGGCAGCCGGTTTTCGACGATGTACCGCTTACTTTTGGGACTATTGACAAAAATGCTCTGGAGGCCGGGGTTGTTTTAAAAGAAAACAATCTGGCAGAAAAAGTTATTGTTCTGGCTGCCGGCAGTGAAGATTTGGAAGATACTGTAAAAGAAGCGCTGGCTGCTGGAGGAGATGAAGCGTTTCTGATATTGGGTGATGAGTTAAAAGGTGCTGAAAGCAGTGTAATAGCACAGGTTTTGGCAGAAGGAGTAAAGAAGATTGATGATGTCGGGCTTTTGCTGCTGGGAGAAGGAAGCGGCGATAACTATTCCGGGCAGGTAGGCTCCAGGGTGGCAGAAATTCTGGGATGGCCGCAGGTGGGCTATGCCGGGGATATAAAGGTGGAAGGGAATAAGGCGATAGTAACCAGAGTGCTGGAAGATGCCGAAGAAGTGATAGAAGTTGCCCTGCCGGCGGTAATAACTGTTGTTTCAGGCATAAATGAACCGCGCATACCTTCGGTTACCCAGATTCTTAAAGCCGGCAAGAAGCCAAAAGAAGTAGTGGAAGAAGATGAACTTGAAGGCATAAATAAAGAAGCCCTTATAACAACAGTAAGCAATCTGGCTCCGGAAAGCGACCGCAAGCGTATAGTAGTCAAGAATGTGGCGGAACTGGTAGAAAAACTGAGAAGCGAAAACATGATCTAGGGGAGGTGGATTTTATGGCAGTTTTAGTTTTTAGTGACAAGACTAACCTGGCTCTGGAACTTTTAGGTGCTGCTGAGGTTTTGGGCGAAAAGGCCAAGGTCTTGGTTATCAATGATGATGAGCAGGCAAAAGCTTTGGCAGAGGCAGGAGCCGAAGTTTACAGGATAAATAATGATGAGATAGTTCTGGCAGATACAGCACAGGTAGCAGCTATTGTAAAAGAAGCTGCCGACAAGCTGGGAATTGATATAGTTCTTCTTTCTTCCAACCGCCGGGGAAAGGAGTTAGCAGGCAGGCTGGCACAAAAGATGGGAGCTGGCTGCCTGACAGATGTATCTTCCCTGGAAGTTAGCGGGGGAAAAATAGAATGTAAGCGCAATGCCCTGGGAGGGGCGACGGTAGCAACTCAATACATAAATACGGATAAGAAAGTTATTGCTGTATCTCCGCGCAGCTTTGCTCCCTATGCAGGAAGCGGCGGTAAAGTAGAAGATCTGGCGGTAGATGTTCCTTCAGCCTCCGTCAAAGTCCTGGAAGTAAAAACCAAAGAAGCGGATAGTGTAGATATAACGGCAGCGGAAAAACTGGTAGCTGTAGGACAGGGGCTTAACAGCAAAGATGACCTGCCTATGGTGGAAGAACTGGCCAAAAAGATTGGTGCAGAGGTAGCCTGCTCCAAGCCAGTAGCTACTGATAAAAAGTGGCTGCCTGAAGAACGTGTAATCGGGCTTTCCGGTAAGATATGCAAGCCTGAACTGGCTATACTCCTTGGTATATCTGGACAGGTCCAGTTTACGGTGGGGATAAGGGATGCCAAGGTGATTGTAGCAGTAAATACCGATGAAAATGCCAATATAAATGCTATGGCTGATTATATACTGACTGCAGATTTACATGAGGCAGTAAAAGAAATGAACAAGATTTTAGGCTAAAAAAGTTAATATAAATACAGCAATAAGAAAGCGGGAATTTTTGCTAAAAAGCAGAGATTCCCGCTTTTTATTTTGAAAATAATAACAGCGGGCAAGGCTAAAATTATGGTAAAATTACCTAGGCTGGATGGAGGTGAAAATGATGGTTGGACCGCTAGGCCTTATTCTTGTACTGCTTTTCTTGATTTTTATAGGCTGGGGAATAAAAGAGATTTCAGATAACTGGCGCAAAAAATAAGATGTTTTTACTTTATGGAAAACTTTGCAAATCAATATATTCGGGATAGGGCATACATATAAATATACTGTTAGATGCTCTGTTCCGAATTTTTGTTTTAAGGCATCAGTTCCTAAGGAGGGAGATGTTGGTTATGTCCTATGATTTTGACCGTTTAATCAAGGAAGATAGAAAAAGGAGAAAACATGAAAATTTCAGCGGCACTTTTCTTGATTACCTTAATATAGTTAAAGAAAACAAGGATGTAGCTATGCTGGCTCATGAGCGCATGTATCGCTTGATTACTGAACCGGGAGTAGAGGTGATAAAGACGGAGGATGATCCGCGGCTAAGGAGAATTTACGGCAATGATATTATAAAAAGGTATAAGTTTTTTGCTGATGATTTTTTCGGCATTGACAAGACGATTATGGAGATAGTAAGGTATTTTCATTCAGCTGCCATGCGGGGGGAAGAATCAAGGCAGGTACTTTATCTGGTGGGTCCGGTAGGATCAGGAAAATCTTCTATTATGGAAAGCCTGAAAAGGGCATTGGAGAATAGTCCGCCTATTTTTGCGCTGGAAGGCTGTCCTATGCGGGAGGAGCCTTTACATCTTGTTCCCAAACATCTGCGCCCTGAATTTGAAAGAATGCTGGGGGTAAAGATTGAGGGGGATCTATGCCCGATATGCCGCTATCGGCTGATTAATGAGTATAAAGGGGAATACGAAAATTTTCGAGTAGTAACGGTTGATTTTTCTATTCGTTCCCGCAAAGGAATTGCCGTGGTACCTCCTGTTGATCCCAATAACCAGGATACTTCTGTTTTGATTGGCTCGGTGGATATATCGAAAATGGATCTGTATCCTGAGGATGATCCACGGGTTCTATCCCTGAATGGGGCTTTTAATGCTGGCAATCGGGGGATTGTTGAGTTTATAGAAATATTTAAAAATGATGTGGAATACCTACATACCATAATCACAGCTACCCAGGAAAAATCTATACCTTCTCCAGGGAAAGGGCCTATGATATATTTTGATGGTATAATACTGGCTCATTCCAATGAGGCAGAGTGGAACAAATTTAAGGCAGACAATACCAATGAGGCCATTTTGGACCGTATTGTCAAGATAGAGGTTCCTTATTGTCTGGAATTAGATCAGGAAGTCAAGATCTATCGTAAAATCCTGCGCCAGAGCAAATTCGATGCCCATATCGCACCTCATACGCTCGAGATTGCTTCCATGTTTGCCATTCTAAGCCGCCTTAATCCTTCCAATAAAGTTGACATGATAACCAAGATGCGCATTTATAACGGGGAAGAAATTGTACAAAAAGAACTGCAGCAGAAGATAGATATTCAGGAATTACGTGAAGAAGCAGGAAAGGAAGGCTTTAAAGGAATATCCACCCGCTTTATCATGAAGGCTATTGATAATGCTCTGTCTGAATCACCCTATAACTGCATAAACCCTATTATAGTTCTGGAATCTTTGATAAAGTCGGTTAAGTCTACTGATATGCCGGATGATGAAAAACAAAAACTTCTAGGGTACCTTAAAGATACCATAAAGAAAGAATACCACCGAATACTGGAAAAAGAAGTTACCAAGGCTTTTATACATGGCTATCGGGAACAGGCGGAAGCTTTGTTCAACAATTATCTTGACCATGCGGAAGCATTTGTCAATAAGACCAAGCTTAAGGATAAAAATACTGGAGAAGAGCTGGAACCAGATGAAAAGTTTATGGAATCTATCGAATCACAGATAGGACTTACAGGAAATGCGGCTCGTGGTTTCAGGCACGATGTTACTGCTTATATGTTTACCCTCTTGCGCAACAATAAGACGATTAATTATGAAAGCTATGAACCATTAAAAGAAGCTATTGAGAAGAAATTAACATCGTCGGTAAGCGAGCTTTCCCGGATTATTACAAGTGCCCGGGTAAGGGATGAGGAGCAAAAAAAGAAATATGACGCTATGGTAGAGGAAATGAAGCGAAATGGGTATTGTGACCACTGCTGCAATGTAGTTTTGAAATATGCAGCCAATAACCTGTGGAAAGATTGAGGTGGTAGCGGTGGCTATATTCCGCGACTTTGAAGGGAGAGGAAGAGATAGAAGCGCTGAAGATCGCCGCCGGCACCGGCAGCTGGTTGAAGATGCCATAAAGCGCAATATAGGGAGTATAGTAGCTGAAGAGAGTATTATAGGGAAAAGCAAGGATAAAGTGTTTAAGATTCCTATAAGAGGAATAAAAGAATATCGTTTTATTTATGGAGAAAATAAACCTGGAGTGGCTACTGGCAAGGGGGATGAGAAACGGGGACAAAGGATTCCGGGGAACAGGGGAGGAGGCCCCGGGATAGGGGATGGAGCAGGAAATACAGAGGGAGAAGATGTTTACGAAACGGAAATTACCCTGGATGAACTGGTAAATTACCTGTTTGAAGATTTAGAACTGCCTTTCATGGAAAGAAAAAAATTTTCCTTTATTGAATCAGAAAAAAGCAGCAAACGATGGGGAATACAGAGGAAGGGGATTCCTCCGAGGCTCAATAAAAAACGTTCCATGATGGAAAGGATAAAACGGAAAAAGGCAACGGAAAGGACTTTGAGAGAACTGGGGATAGAGGAAGAGATAGAAAGATTTCCTTTTAGTGAAGAAGATCTTCGCTATCAGCGAACCAGGGAGGATATAAGACCAGAATCCAATGCCGTAGTAATCTGTATTATGGACAATTCTGGATCCATGTATCTTAACAAAAAGTATATGGCCCGCAGTTTTTTCTTCCTGCTTTATCAATTTGTTCGCTATCGTTATGTAAATGTGGATCTGGTATTTATAAATCATACTACTACGGCCAAGGAAGTAGATGAGGATGCTTTTTTCCATCGGGGGGAATCAGGAGGTACCATGATAAGCAGCGGGTATGAAAAAGCCCTGGAAATTATAGAGGCAAGATATGATCCTGCTGTCTGGAATATATATGCTTTTCACTGCAGTGATGGGGATAACTGGCCGGAAGATATACCTAAAGCAGTAGAAAAGGCTAAAGAACTTACGCAGGTATGCAACCTTTTTGGGTATGGGGAGATTATTTCTTCCTGGACTCCGGGGAAGACCATGCTGAGTGAATATAAAGCAGCTATAGATGCCCCTAATTTTGTCTGGGTTACTTTAGCCAGCAAAGAAGATATCTGGCCAGCATTTAAGAAGCTCTTGACGGTTGCTGAGAGGGAGGGATAAGGTGGGGATTGATTATGTAATAAGTGATTTGATTTACTATAATGAAAAAATAGAAGCGTTAGCCAGGGAAAAAGGGCTTGATTTTTATCCCCAGGAATTTGAACTTTGTTCTTATGAAGATATGATAGGGTATGAAGCTTATATGGGTATGCCCTCCAGATATCCACACTGGAGCTTCGGCAAGGCTTATGAAAGAAGAAAGACTTTTTACCGGTATAATTTAACTGGACTGCCTTATGAGATGGTGATAAATTCTAATCCCTGCCTGGCTTATTTGATGAAAGACAATACTCTCCTTTTGCAAATACTTACCATGGCCCATGTCTATGGCCACAATGATTTTTTTAAAAATAACCGCCTTTTCAAACTGGGCACCAGGGCAGAAAATACGCTGGAGATGTTTAAATCACATGCCGATAAGATTCGCAGCTATATTGCCGATCCCAGTATAGGATATGCAAGGGTGGAAAGAATACTTGATGCTGCTCATTCCATACGTTATCAAACGGCCAGAATTATAGGAGAAAAGCGGCTGAGCCGGGAAGAACAGAAAGAGAGGATAATAAGCCAGTTTATGCCTAAACCAGGTGATCATCCTCTGTTAGAGGATAGAAAAAAAGAGGCAATGCCGGATCTGGATAAAATACCTTTAGTGCCTGAAGAAGATCTTTTGCTTTTTTTGTATGAATATGCCCCTTTGAAAGATTGGGAAAGGGATATACTGATGATGGTCCGGGAAGAGAGCCTTTATTTTTTACCCCAGATAGAAACTAAAATAATGAATGAAGGCTGGGCCAGTTACTGGCATTATCAGATTTTAAACAGCCTGGATTTGCCTGCAGGGTTGCACCTGGAGTTTCTGAAAAGGCACAATCAGGTGGTTGCTCCTTTGGAAGGGGGAATTAATCCATATGGTTTAGGTTTTAAGATGTTTGAAAGATTGGCGGAAAAAAGCGGTGATTATAGTTTTATTTTCCAGGTGCGCGAACAGGAAAGAGATGCCTCTTTTATAAGGCGTTATTTTGATGTGGATTTATGCCGGGAGTTAAATTTTTTCCAGTTTAAAAAGAGCGGGAAAGATTATATAATATCGGAAATTGCTGATGAGGAAGGATTTGAGAAGATAAAAGAAACCTTGATTGCCAGTGTAGGCATGAACAGTATACCAAACATAAGGGTTATGGAGATTGGCCGCAATAATACCCTAATGCTGGAGCATGAATGGGATGGAAGAGAGCTTAATCTGGAATATGCTCATAATACGGTCAAACATATAGCTGGTCTATGGGGAGGAAGGGTGAGGCTTAAAACCAGGATACGCAATACTATACAGATAATAGAAAGTGAAAGGACAGAATAGTCAGATGATTTAGTTTTTGGGCGGTTGATTTTTTGTGGTAGGATTTAAGCGATTGATCTAGAAATATAAAATAGCAAGTTTGGCAGAAAGGAGACCAAAAAGGTGGAAGAGACTAACAGGGTAACTATAGTAGTAGATGGGGTAACGGGAGTAGGAAAGTCAAGTCTGGTAAAAATCTTGAGTGAAGAATTTGATCTTAAACCTTTTAGCGAGATGTTTGAAGATGAAAACATGCTTTTGCATAAATTTTTTCACGACCGGGCTAAATGGGCTTTCCCTATGCAGACCAATTTTCTTACCAACCGCTTTCGTCAGTACCGGCAGGCGATGAAAGTAGGGCGGGCAGTTATGGATCGCTCAATCTATTCTGACAGGATATTTGCCCGCATGTATCTTGAGTATGGATACCTGAATCCCGAAGAATATGCGGTATATAACAATCTTCTCAATGTTCTTCTGGATTATGTCACTCCCCCTCAGCTCATGGTTTACTTAAGGGTAAGCACGGAGGAAGCTGTACGCAGGATAAGAAAAAGAGGGAGACCGGATGAACTGGAAGTTGAATATGAATACTGGGATACTTTAAATAAGTTTTATGAAGATCATTATCAGAGTTTTGACAGCACCAATCTTTTGATATTACAGGTAGATGAACTTGATTATGTAAATAGGCCGGAAGATAGGGAGTATGTTTTAAGCCGCATAAGACAGGCTTTGAGTATGAAAGGGGAGCAAAAAGTAGGATAAAAAGTGATAGATAAAAAAATAGTTTTTTGATAAGCTTAAAATCAGTCATATCAATATGACTGGTTTTTCTGTGTTTAAGGATAAATGTATGGAGCGAGAGGTTGGGAAGAGATGGCTTTATCTTTAGGGATTTTTGCTCTGCTTATATTTTTGGGGTACATTTTTTATTTTTACAGGATAATAATAGGAAGGCCTCAGGAATTTGAGCTTAGACTTGTAAAAAGCCTGGGGGAATGGATTTTAGCGCGCCGTGTAAAAGCGCGGACTGATTTGTGGCTTATGCTTTTATTTTCAGTTATTTTGGAACTGGCTTATTTTTTGCTTGCATTTACCGTAATAAAAAATCCTTTGCTGCTCTTTTTTACTACTTTTTTTGCCGGGTTTGAGTTTTTGCATGTGTTAATGCTGAGAAGGAGATTTAGCCTCTTTTTTAAAGGAAAACTCCTTTTAAAAGAGCTTTTTGTGTGGCCGGTAGAAAGGATAAGTGCTCTGCTTTTCTTTACTCATTCCCTGCTGGTTTTGATGAGCCTTATCTTTTTAAAGACGGTTTAAAGTGCAGGAAGGGAGATGTCTTTTTTGTTCGGGGAAATGCGTCTTGCTCTGGCCAGTTTGACTGTATATCGGAATTTTTTAAGGGAGAAGCCGGGAATAGAGCTTATAAAACATCTGGATGCTGTTTTGCAGTACGGAAAAGATTCGCTTATGGCAGTGGAAAGCTATCATGCTTTTGTTTCCGCTCTTTATGAAATGGGAACATCTTTTGATGAATTTTTATTATCATTTATAATGCATGATGATAATCCTTTTTCCAGAGAAGCGGAAAATAAACCGTGGGAAGAAATTGACGGGTATCTTTTAGAAGGAGCAGCCCGGGATCTTAGCATATTGCAAAATCTTTATAATTTTCCCTGGGCGGAAATTTATCCCTTTTACCCGCTGCCCTGTTTTGAAAAGAAGGAGAGGCTTAAAATTCCAGCATTTTTCGAAAAAGAGGATTGGCGGGATGTGTTGCCTGAGCTTGCCTTATATTATGCAGAGAATTCGCGCGGGATAGTTTCTATCTACCGGGCTTTGCGCTGGGAAAGGGGAAAAGGGCTTGTTGGCATAGAAAATCCTGAGATTTGCTGCATGGAAGACCTGCTGGGGCTTGATTCCCAGATTGCAAGGCTTTGTCTTAATACTGAAAGTTTTCTTAAAGGATATCCGGCCAATAATGTTTTGCTCTACGGCCCCCGGGGAACCGGAAAATCTACCATGATAAAAGCTTTGCTGGAAAAATATAAGAATACCCGTTTGAGGCTGGTAGAGATCAGGCGGGAGGATTTGGGGGAATTAAATAAGCTGGTAGAAGCCCTGATGGATTATAAGCTCAAATTTATAATTTATATAGACGACCTGTCTTTTGAAGATTATGAAACAGGCTATAAAGGGCTTAAAGCTTTGCTGGAAGGAAATATTCGGGGAAAAAACAGCAATATTCTTGTTTATGCCACTTCTAACCGGCGCCATTTAGTAAAGGAGTATTTCAGCGACCGTCTTAAAGGAGATGATGAAGTACATCGGTTTGATTCACTGGAAGAAAAATTGTCACTGGCTGACCGCTTTGGCCTGGTGATTACGGTACCTGCTCCGGATAGAAAAACTTATCTTAAAATAGTTCATAATATAGCAGCCAAAAGAAGAATCAATATAGCTCCTGAAGAGCTGGAAAGAAAAGCGCTGGAGTGGGAAAGGATGCATCATGGGTTTTCAGGCCGCATAGCAAGGCAGTTTGTCGATTCTCTGGGAGAATATTATGAGGCTTAAAAGGGGGCTTTATTTTGGATTTTTTTGATAAAAAGATAAACTGGGGTTTGGCAGATGTAATTATTATATATTTGCTTATAGTTGTCTGCGGCTTTTTATTCAGCACGCTGGCACTGGATATTATAACTTTCATGTATTTTAAAGGGATTGAGCCCAGTGAACTTAATTTATTTCTGTTAAGTTATTTTTTACAGTTTACTGTTACAGTTATACTGGTATTTTTGTTTGTCTTATTGGTAAGGCGTAGTGAGCTAAAAGATTTAGGTATTAATTCGGTTTCTTCCCCGGTTTTTTTAAAGTACGGGGTAGGGGGAGGGGTTTTTTTAATTGTTTCCATTCTTGTATTATCTATTCCCATAAACTATTTAAATCCTGATCTTACTCCGCAGGTATATGAAGAGATATTAAGAACAGTGCATAACAACTACCAGTTTATGCTCATGTTTTTAGCTGGTGCGGTTATGGCTCCGTTTTCCGAAGAATTGTTTTACCGGGGCATGATTTACCCTGTTTTGCGAAAATACCTGGGGGCAAAATGGGGCATAGTTCTGGCAGGAATTATCTTTGGATTGGCACATCTTGATTTGTGGCGCTTTTTTCCCTTAAGCATAGGCGGCATTATCCTCTGTTATATATACGAGAAAACCGGCAGTATATGGCCTTCTTTTGCGGCTCATGGGATATGGAACGGCATCATGGCCTTAGCATTATATATGCAAATGTGAAACAGTTGAAACAGGGGACGGTTCTCTGTTTCAAAATGAAACAGAGAACCGTCCCTGCGTTTCAGGTAAGGGGAGTAAACATGAAGATGGGTGGATAGCCTTCTTTGGCAGTTTCTGGTTTGTAGTCATAATATTCAGGATCTTCATAGAGCATTTTATCTATTATATGTTTATAAGTTCTTCTTTTCATTTCTGCCAGGGTAGTCCTGGATTTGTTAAAGGTTCTGGCAAAAGCTACTGCTTCTTCCAGTGTCTTTTCACCATTTTCGCAGGCTTTAATTATCACATTGTATTTTTCGAGTTCCTTGGCGTCTATTCTTTCTCCTGTAAATTTGAGGCGGATAAACAGGTGATAGGGCATAATCCGCTTCATCCACTCGATCATGGAAGGAGCAAACTGAATGCCCAGGTCTACTTCCGGAAAACAGAAGTATCCGCGGTCAGCTCTCATGAACCTGAAATCACAAGCTCCTGCCAGCATGGCACCATTACCGAAGGCGTGTCCATTTATAGCTGCAATGGTAGGAACTGGTGAAAGAAGCATGGCTTTGAAGACTTCACTGTTGCGATAAAGCCATTTGCTTATAGTAGGATAATCGCCGATTTTCATCTGTTCTGCCAGCCAGCTGGTATCAACGCCCAATGAAAAATATTTAGGATCACTGGAGGTTAATACTATAGATTTGATTTCCTGGTCAGCTAAAATTTCTTCATAAGTGGCCAGCATGGCTTCTGCCCATTCCGGATTATGCCGGTTTTCTCCGTTGTTCATTATCATAATAGCTACCGTACCATCTTTTTGCCATTCTACAATGGCCATACAAATCGCCCCCCGATGTAGTGAGTATATATTTTTTATATTTATATTATTACACATATATGAATTTACGAATAGTATTTTTTTAAAAATAAAATACTAACCCTTGCTAAAAAAACGGGAGCAGTAATATAATTAAAAACAGGTCTAAAAGAATAAAAATCATCAAATAGGAGGAGGGGTGATAGAATGCCTATCTATGATTACAGATGTGAAAACTGTGGAAAGTTTGAAATTAAACAGCGGATTACCGAAGATCCCCTTACTTCCTGTCCTACCTGCGGCGGCAAGGTGGAAAGATTGATAGGTAAGAATATTGGGATAGTTTTTAAAGGTTCTGGTTTTTATACCACTGATACCAGAATGGCTAAAGACAGAGCAAGACAGATTAATCAAGAAAGACAGAAAGATAACCAGGCGCTTCTTGATGGAGATATTAAATCTTATGTGGAACAGGCAGAAAAGACGGATCTCAAAATAAAAGAAGCCTGATTTTGAATTAAAATCTCCCAGTAAGGGAGATTTTAATTTTATTAAGGCAGGATTTCTGGCTTCTCTGCCGTAATTATTCAGATAAACTTTATTTTTGGGGTGAATTTTTTGTTTAAGGCGATTACTTTTGATTTCTGGAATACCTTGTATAGACCGCCGAAAGCGGAAGAGGCAGGGAGGCAAAGGATAAACCTTTTCCATAATTACCTTTTGGATCTGGGGTTTACCATAGAACGCAAACAGGTGAAGGAAGGTTTTCTGAAGGCCTGGGATATAGCTCAAAAAAAGCAGAGAGAGGAAGGAATAGATATAACTCCCCGCGGACACCTTAATATTATACTGGAACACCTTAAAATAGAACTGGCACCGGAGAAAGAGGAGAAGGCATATATTATTTATACCGAAACCTTGCTTGACTATCCTCCGGTTTTAAATGATGATGTAAAGGATATTTTGCCTTTGCTCAAATCCAGGTACAAGCTGGCCGTAATCTGTAATACAGGTGTAACTCCCGGCAGAAATCTCAGGGAACTTATGAAAAAAGATGAGATATTGGGTTTTTTTGATTTTCTGGTATTTTCGGATGAAGTGGGGTTTGCCAAGCCAAGCGAGCAGATATTTAATTTTACCTTGAAAAATTTGGGGGTTGAGAATACTTTTTCTGCTCATGTAGGTGATGATATTTTAACCGATATGTGGGGAGCCAAAAATGCAGGAATGACTACGGTGTGGCTGGCACCGGAAGGAGAAGGGGATTTTGATTATGTGGATTATCATATTTTAAGGCTTGGTGAGCTGAAGGGGATTTTTGGTGTGTAAGGGGAAGGTAATATGCAGATTGTGAATATAGTTGAAAAAATGGTATGGGATAAGCTGGACATTGTACTGGATAAGAAAGGCGACATCTGCAGGTGTGAAAAATGCAGGGCAGATATAGCTGCTTATGCGCTTAACAAGCTGAAACCCCGTTATGTTACCAGTGAAAAAGGAGAAGTTTTTGTAAGGGCACAGTATATGGATGTTGACCTGGCTGCCGCTATTCTGGTAGCCTTAACTGAAGCGGCAGAGGTAGTAGGGAAAAATCCACGCCATGATAAGGAGTAGGTGATGAAAAAGGTAGTTATATATACAGATGGAGCATGTTCGGGCAATCCGGGACCAGGGGGATGGGCGGCTGTTTTGCTGTATGGTGAGCACAGAAAAGAGATAAGCGGAGCTGAAAAAGAAACTACCAACCAGAGAATGGAGCTAAAAGCGGTGATAGAAGCCTTAAAGGCTTTGAAAGTTACGGGATGGGAGGTTACTGTCTACTCTGACAGTGCCTATATTGTCAATGCCTTTAAGGATAACTGGGTGGAAAAATGGCAGAGGAACGGGTGGAAGAACAGCAAAAAAGAAGAAGTAGCCAATAAGGATTTGTGGCAGGAACTGTTAAAATTGATGGAAAAAAATCGGGTAACCATAGAAAAGGTGAAGGGTCATGCCGGCGATGAGCTGAATGAGTATTGTGACAGGCTGGCCAGGAATGCTATTCTAAAGCTAGAGCAGGAAACATTATAAGGGTGGGTGAAGCAGATGTTTCAAAGTCTTTATGACCGGTATTCTACTTTTATGGTAAAAAGGCAGCTTACCAGCTGTGGAGCCAATTTGAGGGCACGTAACGTGGGAGAAATATTTAAAGGCAAAGGGGCTGAAATCCACGTAGGTAACAATGTACTGCTGGAAAGGAAGGTGCGTTTATCTCTGGGGGATAATGCCCGTATTTATATAGGAGATAATACCTATCTGGGAGATTTTTGCAATCTGCTGGCGGTAAAGGAGATAAGGATAGGAAAAAATTGTGCCATAAGCTGGCATGTGCTTTTTATGGATACTTCTTCCCATCCTCTGGGTTTTAGGGGAGAAATTCCCCAAACCAAGATAGCTCCTATCGTAGTGGAGGATCATGTCTGGATAGGATGCCGGGCGGTAATCTTAAAAGGGGTTACTGTAGGGGAAGGGGCTATAATAGCCAATAATGCAGTAGTTACCAAAGATGTCCCGCCCCGTACTATGGTAGCAGGTAATCCAGCCCGCGTGATAAAAGAGGATGTAATATGGGAATAAGCAAGGTAAGGATAGGTAAGGAAAAAGGCAGGATAAAAATAGAAAAGATTGATGAAAATGCCAGCCTTAAGGATCTTATTGCTGCCTGGCAGCCTTTGTGTGATGATGCTGATGTTTATAAGCTTTATGCTGACGAGACTAATATCTGCAAGGGATGCAGGGTTAACTGCTGTAATACTGCCTATGTGATTCCTGATATTATCTCTTTTAAAAAACTGGCTTCTTTTCATAAACTGGAATACGATGATTTTATTTCCTTTTATTTTCAGGAAGAAAAGGTTAAAAGGGGTATCCTGCGCTTAAAGCCTGAACCATGTGTATTTTTAAAGGATAACATCTGTACCGTTTATCCCATGCGCACCCTGCTTTGCAGATTTTATCTGTGCAGTGAGATAGAAGGGGATACCGAGGAATTCATATACCGGATAACCTGGACCGGTATAGCGGCTGCCCAGCTTTTTGCCCTGCAAAACGGCCTTTTAAAAGACATCCACAGCAGCGGGCTTACCAGTTTTGACCTGCTTTTTAAAAATAATATAGATTATTATCTAAGAAGTCCTAATGTAAAGAGTTTTCTTTTAGCTGATGATTATGAGGAGATAATGCTCAGGGATTTTGGTATTTGAAAGAGAAAGAGCCTTAAGGGGCGGTTCTTGTGGCTGTTTTAGGATCACAAGAACCGCCCCTTTTATTAGGTGTTTTATTTGCTATTTTTATAGGCGGACAAAATAGAAGTTATTGCCTGATTTGTTGAAAAAATAGGATTTTTAGTATATATTGTTGGAAGATGTAGTAGTTTAGTTAAATTTTATAGATTTCATTTGCCTGTTTGATATTAAGTTATAAAAAATCGTGAGTGGGGTGATATAAAATATAGTCTGCCGTCTGCGCAGTCCAGATGTTGACAAATTAGGAGCAGGGGAGGAGAGTTGGTGCAGGATAAAAATATTTTTGTAAAGATTATTGTTTTGCTTGTAATTGCTGCGGTTGTTCCTATGCTGGTTTTAAGCGGGATATCTGTTTTTAAATCAAGGAGCATGATCAGTACTAAAACTGGAGCCTTGCTGCAGAGTGAAACTGCTAACCGGGGCAAGATATTTTATAATTATCTTAATGGATATATGGATCTGGTTGATTTTCTTTCCAGTGACAGCAATGTGGTGGGGTGCTACCAGGATAAGTTTGATGAATCGAAATGGATGATGTTTGTTTTTGAAAATGTGAAAAACAAGTACCGGGATTGTGAGAGTGTATATGTAGGACTTAAAGACGGACGGCTGTATTCAGTACCTGCACTGCGGCAAAATAATCTTGATCCCCGTGAGGAAGCCTGGTATAAGGAGGCTTTGGACAGTCCAGGAAGGGTAATAATTACTGAACCTTATAACGATGAAGAAACCGGCAAAACCGTGATAACTTTAGCCAAAGCCATAGGGGATGACCAGGGGTATACCGGTGTAGTAGCGGTGGATATTAATGCTGACAATCTTACCAATAAAATTTTAGTCAGCAATAACAGCAATACATATAATTATATAACTGACAGCGATGGGAAAGTTTTGCTGCACAGTGATAAAGGCAGTATAGGAAAAGATTGGGGAGGAGAATCCTGGTTCAAAAAGGTAAAAGAAGAACGCAAGGTTAGCGGGGTTGTTACCTACAGCCAGGCTGATGGCAAACGGGTGGCAGCTTATGCCTTGCTGGAAAACGGATGGTATCTTTTTACAGCCATACCGGAAAAAACAGCCTATAAAGATGTTTATAGCCTGCAGAACCTGCTCATTATCATAACCATTCTGGCTATTGCATTTGGATTTTTAGCTGGCAACCTTCTGGGGAGAAATTATATCATAAAACCTATAGCCATAATAAAAGAGGCTCTGGAAAAGATGGGACAGGGGGATTTAACTGTCCAGGCAGCCTGGGATGCTGAAGACGAAATCGGGGTTATGGCTAAAGCCCTTAATCAGACAACAGGTGAACTTAGAGGCGTTGTGCATAATATAAACACCTCGGCACTTGCGGTGGAAAAAGGAGCCGAGAAGGCCATGAGCATGGCTCAGGAGACTGGAGCCATGGTAGAAGAGCTTACGGCACAGGCGGATGAAGTGAATGATAATGTGCAGAATGCTTCCCACTCCATAAGGGCGATAACGGAAGGTATAGAAAACCTGGCGGCTAATGCAGAGCAAGTATCTGCTTCAGCTCAGGAACTATCGGAAAGAGCAACTGCAGTAGCTGAAGAAGCAGGGCAGAGCCAGGAGGCAGTGGAAAGGATTGTGGGGGTTATTGCGCAAACCAGTGAAAAGGCTGTTTTTACTGAAAACAAGGTGGCAAGTCTGGCAAGCAGTGCTCGCAATATAAGTGCCATACTGGATTTGATTAATTCTGTAGCCGAACAGACCAATCTTTTGGCTTTAAACGCTGCTATTGAGGCGGCCAGAGCCGGTGAAGCAGGAAGAGGATTTGCGGTAGTTGCTGATGAAATCCGCAAGCTGGCTGAAGAGAGCAAACAGGCTACTGATAAGATAGCTTCCATTTTGGAAGAGATTAAATCTGGAGCGGAGGAAGCTAACCTGGCGACAGCGGAAACGGTTAGAATTGTAAATCAGGCTACCAGCGAATCGGAAGCCGTAAAGCAAAGCCTCTTTAAGATTCTGCAGGATATAGGAAGTATTGCCTCTATGGTGGAAAACTTAAGCGCTGGTGCTGAACAGCAAAGTGCAGCTACCCAGCAGATGAGCGGGGCTATGGAGTCGGCTATGGCTTCCATCAGGCAGATAACTGCCCAGATTGATGAGATGGCAGCAGCTATAAGGCATCTGGCCGGAAATAGCCAGGAAATGAGCAGGACCAGCGAAGAGCTTTCTTTTGTTGCGGAAAAACTGGTAGAGCAGGTAGGAAAGTTTAAAATATAAAGGACAGCTGGGGAACATTAAACCGGGAGGCTAAAAACTTCCCGGTTATTTTTTGATTTATGCAGGATTTTGTTTAATAATACAGAATAGAATAATGTTGAACTTTTTTCGGGGAGGGATGTGGGGGAAAAGCAGAAAAATACCGGATGAAGCAAAAATTATGTAAGGAGGGATTATTTTGTATAAAATCCGGAATAAAAGTTTAGCTGTGCTTTTAATTATGGCTTTGCTTCTTATTCTCCCTGGCTGTGGCAAAACGCAAAAGGCCGGCACCGGGAGTGAAGATGTGATCAAGCTTGGTTTTCTGGGGGCTAAAACGGGACCGGTTGCCAACTACGGAATTCCTGGCGAAAAGGGAATGAAACTGGCTATCGAGGAGCTAAATGCCAGAGGCGGAATCTTAGGTAAAAAGGTAGAAGGCATTTATGAGGATAACAAGGGGGATAGTGCCGAGATTGCCTCTATTGCTACCAAGTATATAACCAGGGATAAAGTGGTGGCCATGATAGGGGATCCCTGTACTGGCCTTACCAAGGTAGCTGCCGATATCGCGCAGAAGAATGGAGTAGTTATCTTCTCACCCGGAGCTACCGGACCAGGGGTAGTGGAGATTGGAGATTATGTCTTTAGAAATACCCTTTTGGATATTTTTGCGGTTCCGGCGGTAGTAGACTGGATGATGAATGAGAAAGGGTGGAAGAATTTCGCCATTATAACCTCTCTTAATAACGGATACAGCACTGCTTTAACTCCGGTATTTAAAGATGCTATTACCAAAAAAGGCGGCAAGATTGTACTGGAAGACAGCATAAATGATGGGGAAACTGATTTTACGGCTCAGGTTACCAAGCTTAAAAAATCAGGAGCTGATGTTCTGGTATTTACTGGATATTATACGGAAGCTGCCCTTATCATGAATGAAGTCAAGAAGCAGAACTTTGACATTACCCTGGTAGGCGGAGATGGGCTTTACGGTCAGGATTTAGCCAAACTTGGAAAAGATGCGGTGGAAGAAAAGGTTATATTCTACTGCGGTTTTTCCAGCGACCAGCCTAGTCCGGAAACGGAAGCTTTTCTTAAGAAATATCGGGAAAAATACAATGAAGAACCGGACATGTTCTCGGCCCAGTATTATGATGCTGTAATGATTCTGGCCAAAGCTATGGAAGATGCAGGGAGCACGGATCCCAAAGTATTCAAGAATGAGCTGGCCAAACTCAAGGATTATCCAGGAGTTTCTGGAAAGACTACTTTCCTTGAAAACCGTGAACCGGTCAAAAGCCCGGTATGCCTTATTACTATAAAAGATGGAAAATTTAAACTTCTGGATAAGATTGAAGTCAATGTACAATAAGGTTTAATATATTATAAGTGTCCTGCCTTTTAACAGGCAGGACACGATTGGTTAATGACGAATGAATGCTTGCCAGGAAGCGGTTATTCGTTATTAACCAATTATCAGGAATTTAGCTTGAGGAGGAAGCTGATGTTTTGGGAACAGCTTATTAACGGACTTACCCTGGGCAGCACTTATGCCTTGATAGCCCTGGGCTATACCATGGTTTATGGTATTATACAGCTTATAAATTTTGCCCATGGGGAAATTTATATGTTTGGAGCTTTTGCTGGCCTGTTTCTGGTTACTGTTTTTGGGGTAAATATTTTTGTAGCCCTTATCGGGGCTATGATTTTTTGCATGATTCTGGGGATGCTGATAGAAAGGATTGCTTACCGGCCTTTGCGGGGCAAGTCTTCAAGGCTTTCGGCATTGATAAGTGCGATTGGGGTATCGATATTTTTATCAACCTTGATGGCACTTTTGAGAGGACCCAATACCACCCGCTATCCGGAAGTGTTAAGGATAAAAACTTTCAGTTTGGGCTCGGTAGAAATATCTTCCCTGCAGATTGTAATTCTTCTGGTAGCCTTCCTTTTGATGGCGGGGCTTACTTTTATGGTGCAGAAAACGAGGCTGGGAAAAGCTATGCGTGCATGTTCGCAGGATTTGGATGCTTCTTATCTCATGGGCATAAATGTAAACCGTATCATATCTTTCACTTTTGCCATAGGGTCTGCACTGGCTGCAGCTGGCGGAGTAATGGTAGGTATATATTACAATGCAGTATGGCCTTATATGGGAACGATGGCGGGGCTTAAAGCTTTTTCGGCAGCGGTTCTGGGCGGAATAGGCTCTATTCCCGGAGCGATGCTGGGCGGAATTATCCTGGGAGTTTTAGAGATTTTGGGGGTAGCTTATCTTTCTTCCTCCTATAAAGATGCGATAGCTTTTGCTATACTTATTCTGGTTTTGCTCATTCGCCCGCAGGGCATAATGGGGCAGAAGAAAATGAAAAAAGTGTAGGTGGATGGCTTAATGGATGGATGGCTTGCGCAATATATCGATGCCTATTATCTGCGGATAATGGTCCTTATAGGGATAAATATAATTCTGGCTCTGGGGCTTAATTTGATAACCGGGGTTACCGGGCAGCTTTCTATGGGACATGCCGGTTTTATGAGTATAGGCGCTTATACGGCTGCCATTTTGACTCTGCATTACGGCACAGGTTTTATCCTTGCTCTCCTGGCGGGAGCAGCAGTAGCCGCTTTTTTTGGCTTTATAATTGGTATTCCTACTTTGCGGCTGGAAGGCGATTATTTGGCCATGGTTACCATAGGTTTTGCCGAAATAATCCGGGTATTCTTCCTTAATTTTGAACCGGGAGGCAGAGCGGTGGGCCTTTATGGAATGCAGCAGTATACTACTTTTTCCATGGTATTTGTACTGGTTGTCCTGATCACACTGCTCAACTGGAAGCTCCTCAAATCCCGCTATGGCAGGGCCCTTTATGCTATAAGAGAAAACGAAATCGCTGCTGAGGCATGTGGTGTTAATACAACCGGCATGAAAGTGGCTGCTTTTACTATTGGCGCTTTCCTGGCTGGTCTGGCAGGAGGGCTTTATTCCCATTACATGGGCTATATAGCACCGCAGGATTTTGGTTTTATGCGTTCGATTGAGATACTCAACATGGTGGTACTGGGCGGAATGGGCAGTATTCCGGGTGTGATACTGGGAGCAGCTATCCTTACTGTGCTGCCTGAGATGCTGCGCATAGTAGCGGATTACCGTTTGCTCTTCTACGGGGCTTTACTTGTGATCCTCATGATTTTCAGACCTAATGGTATTATGGGAGATATGCGCATTTATGACCTGAAACAGCTTTTCAGGGCAAAAGAGGTGAAAACATGCAAATCCTGAAATTGGAAGGGATAACCCAGGAATTTGGAGGGCTGCGCGCTTTAGACTGTGTTGACCTGGAAGTAAAAAGAGGAGAGATTTTCGGAGTTATAGGCCCCAATGGAGCCGGTAAAACTACTCTTTTTAATATAATTACAGGTATATATATTCCTACCGGAGGCGACTTGATTTTTAAAGGCGAGAGATTAAACGGCCTGCCTTCCCATAAAATTGCTTCCCTGGGGATAGCGCGCACTTTCCAAAATATAAGGCTTTTTGATCGGCTTTCGGTGGAGGATAATGTGAAAATAGGCAGTATGGGGCTTATGCCAACAGGGTTTTTTAGAAGCCTTTTAAGTTTGCCGGCAGAAAGAAAGGCGGAAAAAAGGATACGGGAAAAGAGCAGGTTTCTTTTGCAGATGCTGGGCTTGTATGAGAAAAGGTTAGAATATGCTTCTTCTTTGTCTTATGGTGAACAGAGAAAGCTGGAGATTGCAAGGGCTTTGGCTTTGGAGCCATCGCTCCTTCTTCTGGACGAACCGGCAGCCGGGATGAATCCAGCGGAAAAAGAAGAACTTATGGAGTTAATCCGCAAAATAAAAGGAGAAATGGGGATAACCATACTTTTGGTCGAACACGATATGAACCTGGTTATGAATATATGTGAGAGGATAGCGGTTCTGGATTATGGGCGCAAAATTGCGGAAGGAAGTCCAGATGAAGTAAAAAATGATGAAAGGGTAATCATGTCGTATCTGGGGGATTTGGGAGATTGATTATGAAAAAAGGAATTGTATATCTGGTTGTTGTTCTGGGCGTTCTTTGCATGTCAACAGCTTCCATAATGATAAGAATGTGTGCAGCCCCTGCTCTGGTTATTGCCTTTTATAGAGTTTTATTTACCTCTTTTATTGCTCTGGCTTTGAACTTTATGGGCAAAAAACAGGCTGACTTGAGCCTGGCGGTCAGGAATGATTTCCTTTATATAGCAGGAGCCGGTTTTTTTCTGGCTCTGCATTTTGCTTTCTGGATAACTTCCCTTTCTTATACCAGTGTTTCCAGTTCGGTGCTTTTTACCAATCTGCAGGTCATTTTTGTACTCCTTTTTTCCTTTTTGTTTCTTAAGGAAAAGCTCGGGGGAATGGGGATTGCTGGAATAATTATTGCCCTCTGCGGATCTGCTTTTATAGCAGGAGGGGATTTGAGGGAAGGGAAGTTTCTGGGGGATATACTCTCCCTTTTAAGCGGTTTTTTTATTGCCCTTTATTTTATAATTAGCCGGCGGGTGAGGAATAAGATAGATACCTTTGTTTATATGGCAATAGTTTGTTTGGTATCTGCCGGAGTGCTTCTCCTGTTTAATTTGATAGGTGGACAGGATTTAGCAGGGTATGCTGGCTATAACTGGCTGCTTTTTTTCCTGCTGGCTCTGGTTCCCGGCATAGGAGGCCATGCTTCTATTACCTGGGCTTTAAAATATATAAAGGCTCCCATAGTAGCTGTTTCTGTTCTGGGTGAATCAGTGGGAGCCAGTATGCTTGCTTATTTATTTTTTAAAGAGAGTCTTATGTGGTATCAGTGGGTGGGAGGAAGCCTTATAATAATCGGCATATACATAGCTGCTTTAAACGAGTATAAAGGGGAAAATCAGTCATAAAGCTTCATCATTCTCGCTTTGGGGAAGTAGTGATTTATTATTTGCGAGAACTTTTTGCCTTCCTTGGCCATAGTGTAAGCTCCCCATTGTTCCATGCCGGCTCCGTGCCCCCAGCCGCTGCCTTCAAAAACAATATAGCTTCCCTGCGGGTATATGCGGCTTAACTGGGTGGAAAACAGGCGGTCAAAACCTATTTTTTCCCGTAATTCTACGGCAGATATAGAAGCTTTGCCAGCTGATATGGTAAGAGCTCTGCCGGAAGGCCCTCTTTTGCTTATGCGTATATCATCAAGAGAACCTGCTTTGCTCCCCATTATGGCACGCACTTCGCTTCTTTGCACTTTTACTTTCCATTTTTTATACTTGTCGGGTGCGTTTTTTAAGCCGTTAGTTTTGACAGGAACCAGATAAGGGGCTTTATTTTTAAGTTTGGGGAAGCTTTCGGTTATGTCAGCAGTTTTATCTTTAGATGCAGAATGAAACAGGGCATAAACGAATTTCCCTTTATCGGATATTAAAAATTGTCCGCGGGTAGCCTCTACTGCCCGGGATATTTTATCGGTGACTTTATTTGGGTCATAAGCCTGAAACTCGGTGTGATTGTCGCTGGCATCAGTATTGTGAATTTTTCTGGTGCCTCCTTCATATTCAATTAAGGCCATGGTCATGGTGCGGGCTACTACCGCCTGGGATTTTAGAGCTTCCATAGGGAATTCATCACCGATTTCCGCTGCCACTACCCCTTTAATATATTGTTCAAGGGGCAGGCTTTCTTTAGCTCCCGTAGCGGAGCGGTAGAGGGTTATGGTAGGTTCATTGTTTTTTATTTTGGCCACTTCCGGGGCTAACCTGGGAGGGGGCAGGGGCTTTTTTGCCTCTTTTTTGGCACAGCCGGGTAGCGTAAAGGCTATAAGGAGGACTAAAATAAAAGTTAAGAGGGTTAGAAGGCTAAAACGCTTTGGTTCAGTTTTACGGTACATTTATACCTCTCCTTATAAAAATTTTTTCATATTTTTGCCCTTATAAAGCTTTATTATAACTGGCAAAGTTATGTATAATTTATTCTACTGATTTATAAAACATGGAGGCATGGTATGCATATAGTTCTGGTTGCACCTGAGATACCTCAGAATACAGGAAATATAGCCCGCACCTGCGCTCTTACCGGCAGTAAACTGCATCTGGTGAAGCCTCTGGGTTTTTCTCTGGAAGATCGCTACCTTAAAAGAGCTGGGCTTGATTACTGGGATAAAGTAGAAGTCAGGGTCTGGGAAAATTTTTATGAAGTGGAGGAATTTTTGGCTGGACGCAACATATATCTTGCTACTACGAAGGGAGCCAGGTTCTATCATGAAGTAAAGTATACCGTAGATGATGTACTTGTATTTGGCTGTGAGACGAAAGGGCTTCCTGATTATATTTTGGAGAGGTATCCTGAAAACCGGATCAGGATACCCATGATAAATATAGGGCGTTCCCTTAATTTGTCCAATTCGGTAGCTATTATTTTGTATGAAGCCTTAAGGCAGACCGGCTTTAGAGGTTTGTGCTGATTTTTTTAAAAAGAAAGGTGCGGATAATTATGGATAGACCGCAGATGCAGCTTATGGATGTTCTTCTGGGTTTCTCGGAAGCTCTGGACCTGGTAGATCACTCTATGGCCAACCACCATATGCGGGTGGCCTATATAGCCTTCAGCATAGCTGACCGGCTGGGTTTTTCTGTGGATGACAAGAAACAGATTGTCATGGCCGGGGCTTTGCATGATATTGGCGCTTTATCAGTACAGGAAAGGCTTCTGGCTTTACAGTTTGAAGATCATTTGACACACCAGCATGCAGAAGTAGGGTATCTTTTTTTAAAAGAATTCGCTCCTTTGAAGCGGGCAGCAGAGATCATCCGCTATCATCATGTGCCCTGGATTTATGGCAAAGGAAAGCGCATTTTTGACTTTGAGATACCTATAGAAAGCCACCTTTTGCATCTGGCAGACCGGGTGGCTGTGCTTATAAAAAATCGGGATTGTATTCTGGAGGAAAAAGATAAGATATGTGAAAGGATAAAAAGGTACAGCGGCATAGGTTTTGTGCCGGAGCATGTAGACGCTTTCCTGGAGCTGGCAGAATATGAATATTTCTGGCTGGATATGGTGTCCAATCAAATACCTAATATCCTTAAAAGATATTTAAAGCCGGCGACTATCGATTTGTCTATAAGGGATTTGCAGGTTTTTTCCAAGCTTTTTTCCCGTATAGTTGACTTCAGAAGCCCCCTTAATGCATCACATTCCAGCGGAGTAGCCCTGGCAGCCAAAAGGCTGGCAGAAATGGCGGGTTTTTCAGAAGGGGAGTGTGAGCTTATGCTGGTGGCAGGTTATCTGCATGATTTGGGCAAGATTGCGGTACCTCCTTCTATTCTGGAAAAGCCGGGCAAACTTACTCCCCAGGAAGTTATGGTTATAAAACGGCATCCTTATTATACCTGCAGCATTTTAAGCAGTATTGAATCTTTGAGCACCATAAACAGCTGGGCTTCTTTGCATCATGAAAGGCTGGATGGCAGAGGATATCCTTTTCATCTGAAAGAAAAGGATATCCCGAAGGGGGCTCAGATTATGGCGGTAGCCGATGTTTTTACAGCCATATGTGAAGATAGGCCTTACCGCAAGGGGATGACCAGGGAAGAAGTGTTCAGGGTGCTTGATAATATGGCTTTGAATAAAGCGATAAATGGGGATATAGTGGCTTTTTTGAGGGACGATTTTGATTTTATCGACGCGGAAAGGAGAAAGGTGCAAAAAGAGTCGCTTATAGAGTATGAACATATAGTACATCCGGTTAGAAACCTTAAGATATAGTGTGATTTTGTTATAGTCTTCCTGGTAGTTAATTTAAAGGGCTTAGTTTATAATATTTTTATGATTTACAACTGTTTATGGGGGTACGAGGGTGGCCAGAATACTTGTGGCTGATGATGACGCAGTATCCAGAAGGATTTTGGAAGGGACGCTTAAGGCTTGGGGGTATGAGGTTATAATCGCAGATGATGGGCGACAAGCCTTGGAAATATTAAGCACGGATGATAGGCCGAATTTGGCTATTATAGACTGGGTTATGCCTGGCCTGGACGGAACCGAGGTATGCAGAAGGGTGCGGGAAAGGGAATCTCCCGGCTATGTTTATATAATCTTACTTACAGCCAGGTGCGGGAGGGAAGATATAGTAAAAGGGCTGGAATCAGGCGCTGATGATTATATGGTAAAGCCTTTTTATCCGGAAGAGCTCAAATACAGGCTGAAGATTGGGGAAAGGATAATAAAGCTGGAACAGGATATTTTAAAAATAGCGCGTACTGACTATTTAACCGGGGTCTTAAACCGCATGGCTTTTATGGAGAGGCTGGCCGGAGAAATAAACCGGGCCAGGAGGGAAGAAAAGCCTTTAGGAATAATAATTGCTGATATAGACCATTTCAAGAAAGTTAATGATGAATATGGGCATCAGGCAGGGGATGTGGTGCTTAAGAACTTTGCCCTCTGTCTTAAGAAGGTATGCCGGGATTATGACATAGTAGGAAGGTATGGCGGCGAAGAGTTTATCGTTTGCCTTCCTGGCTGTGATAGGGAAAAAACATTTCAAACAGCAGAGCGTATGCGCAAAGTGGTAGAGCTTAATGCAAGTTATATTGAGAATATTAATAAAGATATTCCAATTACAGCCAGTTTTGGAGTTACCAGTTTGGAAGCGGGGGAAAAGAAAAGCATTGATGATCTGATAAAAGAAGCGGACGAGGCTCTTTATGAAGCTAAAAGAACGGGACGCAACCGGGTAGTTAAAGCAGGTGGATAAAGATAAAAGAACCGTCACCTTGATAAGTTTATGTAGAAAGGGGACGGTTCTTTTTATGGGCTTTATTCCTCGGGCTGAGGTGCGCCGACCGGGCATACATCAGCACAGTTTCCGCACTCGGTGCAGAGTTCGGGGTCGATAACATATTTGTCTTCGCCTTCAGAAATGGCTTCTACCGGGCATTCTTCCACGCAAACTCCGCAGGCGATGCACTCATCAGTAATGATGTAGCTCACCGTTTTCCCCCCTTCACGCAAACTCAATACTTGAATTATAATTAAGGCTTGGCTTACTTGTCAATTTTTAATACCCCCAAACGTGTATTAACTTTTTGATAAATTTAAAGCCATTGCTCCTGTTCACCAGTTAGTATAAAATTGATATTACTGGTTGTTTGAAGATGATAAGCGGGAGAGAGAAATGGTTATGAAATGTGTGATAATGGCGAACGGGGAGTATGGAGAGGTAGAAGAATACAGAAAGATTGCCAGGGATGCTGATTTTGTTTTTTGTGCTGATGGTGGGGCAAACTATGCTTATAAGGCAGGGATAGAGCCATTGGCGATAATTGGCGATATGGATTCCATAGAACCTGAAGTTAAGGATTTTTACCTTAAAAAAGGAGTTATCTGGCGTAAATATCCCCGGAAAAAGGATTTTACCGATACCCAGCTAGCCCTGACTCTGGCGGAGGAAAAAGGGGTACGGGAAATAATATTTTTGGGCACTCTGGGGGGAAGGTTGGACCATACTTTGTCCAATATTTATGCCGGTATTGAATATGTAAAAAAAGGCATAAAGATAAAGCATTACGCACCTTCATACATAGTTTACCTAACCGGAGATGAACTGGAGATAACAGGCAGGGAAGGGGAGATTGTTTCCCTCCTCGTGCTAAGCGATATAGCCCGGGGGGTATGGCTAGAAGGTTTTGCCTATGAGCTTAATGATGCTGATTTAGAAAAAGGAAATCCCTATACCATATCGAATGTATTATCAGTTCCCCGTGCTCTTATAAGGGTCAGGGAAGGCATACTGGCAGTTATACATTATACAGGTAACAATTCTTAATATTTAACATGTGGAGGAATAAGAGTTGGATTTGAGTTTTTTATCCGGTGTATTTGCCAGCCCTTTTAACATAATAAAGAGCATACTTGATATTACTATTGTCGCCTACATTTTTTACCAGATTTTGAAACTTATAAAAGGTACCCGGGCAGAGCAGCTTTTAAAAGGCCTTATCCTTCTGCTCATTTTTTCTGCTTTAGCCCGTTTTTTGCGGCTGGATGTGGTAAACTGGCTTCTTTCTAAATTATGGCTGGTATTTGCCATCACTTTGCCGGTAGTTTTTCAGCCTGAATTAAGAAGGCTTCTGGAGCAGATAGGGAGGGGAAGCTTTTTTTCTTCCAGCCGTTTTACTTCTTTGCCTGATGAATACAGGCAGATTATAAGCGAAATATGTGATGCAGTGTATAATCTTGCTAGAACCCGCACCGGGGCTTTAATAGTTATCACCAGGGAAACCGGTATAGGAGAGTACATAGAAAGTGGGGTTACGCTTGATGCTGCGGTAACCTCGCATCTCCTGATGAATATATTTTTCCCTAATGCTCCGCTGCATGATGGAGCAGCAGTTATAAGCGGAGGAAGGATCTATAAAGCCGGGTGTTTTTTGCCTTTAAGCGATAACCCTCTGGTAGATAAAGAATTAGGTACCCGCCACCGTGCTGCTTTAGGCATAACTGAAGTATCTGATGTTATTGCAATAGTTGTATCAGAGGAGACGGGAGCCGTTTCGGTAGCCATGGAAGGAAAACTTAAACGTTCTTTGCCCCGGGAAAATTTAGAGGCTCTTTTGGAAAATGAACTGGTATCCCGGGAGGGCTTGAAAGCAGCCTTTTACAGGGGGTGGCTGGCAGATGATGTCAAAAGAAAACAGGGATAAAAATACCGGTTTAAAAGTTTTATCGGTGGTTTTTGCTGTTTTATTATGGCTTTATGTAATAGGCGAAGGGCAGGATCCTACCCGGCATACAGAAAAAGAAGTAAATTTGAAATATTATAATCTGGCAGAAGGGTTTACGGCAGAAGGGCCTGATACTGTAAAAGTTAAAACCTGGGGAACGGAAAAGGAAAATGGAGATGTTGAAGTATATATTGATCTGAATGGCCTTAAGGAAGGGCAGTATAAGCTTCCGGTAAAGGTAAAGACATTAAAGGGGGCTTTGCTGACAGCCGTTGAACCCAAGGAAGTAGAAGTTACGATAAAAAGGATAAATGAACATACTTTCCGGATAAAACCCCATATGACTGGAAGTTTGCCATCAGGCTATGAACTGTGGGGCCTGGAGATTTCGCCGGATACCTGTCTGGTAAAAGGAGAGGAAAAAGCGGTAAAAAGGATAAAAGAAGTCTGGTGTGAAATAGATCTGGCCCAGGTAAAAGGAACAGCGGTGATGGAAGCACCGCTTAAAATGGTTGATGAGAGAGGGGCTGAAGTAAAAGGCGATTTGCGGATTATTCCTTCCAAAACAACTGTTTATCTGGTAAGCGGGGATATGCTGAAAAATAAAGAGGTAGGGGTAAACGTTATCTTTGAGGGAATTCCTGAAGATAAGCATGAACTGGGAGTAGTAAGCATCATTCCGGATAAAATTACGGTACTGGGTAATCCTAGTATCATAGAAGGACTGCAAAAAGCTGATACTTTACCGATAAGTTTGGAAGGAAGGAATGCTTCTTTCAGTCAAAGGGTAAAGCTGGTTTTGCCGGATAAAGTAAGGGCTTATCCAGATGAAGTGCTGGTAAATGTGGAAATAAAGAAAAAAGAAAATGAGTGAGAGGTATGAAGATAAGGGTAAGAGAAATAAGGCTGCCTTTAGATCATGAAGATGATGATATAAAGGTAGAAGCTGCCAAGAAGCTTAGGATAAAACCGGAAAATATAAAGAATTTTACCCTGGTCAGGAAAGCGGTTGATGCCAGGAGAAAGCAGGTTTATTTTACTTATATAGTAGATGTGGAACTTAAAGAAGGGTTTACAATCCCGGAGGATTTATTTTTTTCTCCTGATATTGCGAAGGTCAAAGAAGAAGAGGAAGAAAAAATAACCAGGGGGGATGAAAAACTTACCTTTTCTCCGGTAATCATAGGTTCCGGCCCTGCTGGACTTTTTTGTGCCCTTCTTCTTGCTCGCTATGGTTATAAACCGGTAGTTATTGAGCGAGGACAGGATATAAAAAGGCGGATAAAGGCGGTAGAAGATTTCTGGCAAAAAGGGATATTAAATGAGGACTGCAATACCCAGTTCGGAGAAGGAGGAGCAGGCACTTTTTCCGACGGCAAATTGACTACCCGAATCGGAGATAAAAGGGTAGATTATGTTTTGAAAACCATGGTTGAAATGGGAGCCCCTCCTGAGATAGTGTACCTCAAAAAGCCGCATGTAGGTACTGACAATATACGAAAAGTGGTAGTGAGGATAAGGGAAGAGATAATAAACCTGGGCGGCGAGTTTTACTTTGATGCCTGCCTTACAGATATAAATGTTAACCAAAAGTATCTAAAAAGCATAGTAATAAATAATAGGTATGAAATTCCCTGTTCAGTTCTTGTGCTGGCAGTAGGCAACAGTGCCCGGGATGTTTACCGTTTGCTTTTAAGAAAAGGGATTATGATAGATTCCAAGCCTTTTGCGGTAGGGGTCAGGATAGAACATCCCCAGGAATTGATTGATAAGATTCAGTATGGTGATTTTGCCGGACATCCCAGGCTTAAAGCTGCCGATTATCATCTTACCTATCAGGACAGGATAACCGGACGTTCTCTTTATACTTTCTGCATGTGTCCGGGAGGTTATGTTATTGGAGCTGCATCAGGAACTGGCCAGGTGGTGACCAACGGCATGAGCTATTATGCCCGGGACAGCGGTGTTGCCAACAGTGCACTGGTTGTTACGGTAAAACCGGAAGATTTTAACAATGAGCCTTTAGGTGGCATAAAACTGCAGGAAGATTTAGAAAGCAAAGCTTTTGTTCTGGGGGGAGAGGATTATAAAGCCCCCTGCCAGAGGCTGGTTGATTTTTTAGAAAAAAGGGCCACTTTATCCCTGGCTGGCAGTATAGCCACTTTCAAGCCGGGAGTAAAGCCTGCCAATCTGTGGGAACTCCTGCCGGCTGAATTTTGTGAGGTCTTAAGGAGGGGCATTTATTATTGGAACAGGAAAATGCCCGGATTTATCGATGAACGAGCAATTTTAACCGGGGTAGAAACCAGAACTTCAGCTCCCGTGAGGATAGTAAGGGATGAGGGTTTTGCTTCTGTAAGCAGCCCTTTTATATATCCATGTGGTGAAGGGGCAGGTTATGCAGGCGGCATAGTAAGCGCGGCTGTTGACGGGTTAAAAGTGGCGGAAGCAATTATAAGGAAATATTCTCCTCCGGAAGTTAGGGTGGAGGTTAATGGCGAAGGGATAGTAAGGGGCAGCAGCCTCTAGAATTAAGTATAGTGGAGGGACGAAAGTGGGCGTTCTTTTTGGAACCGATGGAGTAAGAGGAGTAGCTAACCGGGAGCTTACTCCCGAGCTGGCTTTTAGCCTGGGGAGAGCTGGCAGTTATGTGCTGGCACAGGATAGTAAGGGCAAGAGAACCTGTATTCTGGTGGGGAGAGATACCAGAATATCAGGAGATATGCTGGAAGCGGCCCTTGTTGCTGGCATATGCTCAACCGGGGTTGATGTTTTAAAGGCTGGGATTATAACCACCCCGGCAGTAGCTTATCTTACCAGGATTTATGGAGCTGCCTGCGGCATTGTTATATCAGCTTCCCACAATCCGGTAGAAGATAATGGAATAAAGTTTTTTGGCCCTGATGGTTACAAACTTCCTGATGAAGTGGAAGAAAAGATTGAAGAATTAGTCATAAAAGGGGTTGATAACCTGCCGCGGCCAGCTGGTGCTGAGGTAGGAAGGGTATATGAGCTTGATGATGCACTGGAAAAATATCTGGATTATTTGCAGGGGACCTATGGCCTTAAAGAAGACTTAAGCGGGCTTACCGTGGTAGTTGACTGTGCCAATGGAGCAGCCTATAAGGCGGGGCCGCTTCTGTGGGAAAGGATGGGAGCCAGGGTTATACCTATAAATTATAAACCAGACGGTGTAAATATAAATTACAAATGCGGTTCCACCCACATGGAAAGCCTTAAAGAAGCGGTAAAGCAGCAGGGGGCAGATTTTGGCATAGCCTATGATGGGGATGCTGACCGCTGCCTGGCTGTGGATGAAAAGGGAGAAGAGCTGGATGGAGACCAGATAATGCTTATTTGTGCCCTGGACATGAAAAGGAGAGGGGTTTTGAATCCTTCCAGGGTAGTGGCTACGGTTATGAGCAATATTGGACTGGAGGTAGCTTTGCGAAAAGAGAATATATCTGTTATAAGCTGCAAGGTAGGCGACCGTTATGTGCTGGAGAAAATGCAGGAAACAGGAAGCATAATAGGAGGAGAACAGTCAGGCCATATAATTTTTTCCGGCTATGCGACTACCGGTGATGGTCTTCTGACTTCCCTCAAACTGGCCGAAGTAGTAAAAAGAAGCCAGCAGCCCCTGTCCAGGCTGGCTGGAGAGATGAAAAAATACCCGCAGATTCTGGTTAATGTGAGGGTGGAAAACAAGGAACAGGTTTTATCAAGGCCTTCGGTAGTAGAAGTGCTTAAAGAGGCAGAGGAAAAACTGGGCGAATATGGCAAACTGGTGGTAAGGCCTTCGGGAACAGAGCCGCTGGTTAGAATAATGGCCCAGGGTCCGGATGAAAATATATTGAAGGAGGTGATAGAAAAGATAAGAGAAGTGGTGGAAAAAGAAAATCTATAGCCCTTAGATGGGCAAAAGCGCCTGCCCCGGATATATTTCCGGGTGACGAGGAGAGGGTTTATCGAGTTTTCGGCGGGTGCCCTCCGGTGAGCCGCCATCGTAAGCCTGGCTACAAAACTGGCTAGCAATAGCCAGGACAAAAGGCCAGGTAGCGGCATTTAATTTAAATAAAAGAACTAACTGGAGGTTTTTTTATGTGTGGCATTATGGGATATATAGGCAAAACCGCAAGTTTGCCGGTAATAATAGATGGACTTTGCAAACTGGAATACCGCGGCTATGATTCAGCCGGGGTAGCTTTCTACAAAGATGGGAAAATAAATATTGTGAAAAAGAAAGGCCGGCTGGCTGATTTAAAAGAGGCTTTGGGAGAGATGGCAGAAAGCCATATCGGAATAGGCCATACCCGCTGGGCCACCCATGGGGTACCGAGTGATACCAATGCCCATCCGCATACCGACTGCAGTGAAAGGATTGCGGTTGTGCACAATGGCATAATTGAAAATTATGCCTCACTGCGCAAGGATTTGATTTTGGAGGGGCATGATTTTGTATCGGAAACGGATACCGAGGTTATAGCCCACCTTATTGAAAAGTATTATGTTAATACTTCCCTGGAAGAAGCAGTGCGCAAAGCCCTTAAGCACATGCACGGCTCTTTTGCCATTGGTGTTATATCGAAGGATGAGCCGGATAAAATAGTGGCTGCCAAAAAAGACAGCCCCCTTATTGTAGGGATAGGGGAAGGAGAGAACTATATAGCTTCTGATATTCCTGCCATACTGGGAAGGACCAGTAAAGTTTATATAATGGAAGATAATGAATTTGCAGTAGTTACTAAAGATGAAATAAGGTTTAGCGATTTTGAAGGGAATCCGATACAGAAGGAAATCTTTCAGGTCACCTGGGATCCGGTAGCTGCTGAAAAAGGCGGCTATGAACATTTTATGCTGAAAGAAATCCATGAACAGCCAGAAGCTCTGCGCCAGACTTTACGGGGCAAAATAACTGAAGGCCGGATAGATCTGGGGGATTTAGGCATTTCTCCTGATAAAATCGGGAAAATCTATATAGTAGCCTGCGGAACTGCCTATCATGCCGGACTGGTAGGAAAACTGGCCATTGAAAAACTGGCCAAAATACCGGTAGAAACCGATATAGCTTCAGAATTCAGGTACCGGGAGATACTGTGGAAACCAGATGATTTGATGATAGTGATAAGCCAGTCTGGAGAAACGGCTGATACACTGGCTGCCTTAAGGGAAGCAAGGCGCAACGGCATAAAGGTCCTGGCGGTAACCAATGTGGTAGGGAGCTCAGTAGCCAGGGAGGCGGATAAAGTTATCTATACCCATGCCGGGCCTGAAATTGCGGTTGCCTCTACCAAGGCATATTCTACCCAGCTTTTGATAATGTATCTTCTGGCGCTCTACCTGGCTCAGGAAAGAAAAACCCTGGCGGCAGATGAGATAATAAGGATTACTTCTGAACTTATAAATATAGATGGGAAAGTGGAAGAAGTATTGAAACAGGAAGAAAAGATAAAAGACCTGGCTTACCGCTACAAGCATGTAGAGAGCACTTTTTTCCTGGGACGCAGTTTCGACTATGCGGTGGCTATGGAAGGAGCCCTGAAGCTTAAAGAAATCTCCTATATCCATGCCGAGGCTTACGCGGCAGGTGAGTTGAAACACGGCCCTCTGGCCCTGATAAGTGAAGGGGTGCCGGTTCTGGCACTGGTTACCCAGGATAGCCTGGTAGAGAAGACCATGTCCAATATTAAAGAAGTTAAAGCCAGAGGGGCGGTAGTGGTAGTAGTCTGCAAATCTGCGCTGCAGGAAGCCTGCCAGGAATGTGAAGAGCAGATACTGCTGCCTGATGTAGATCCCTTGCTGGCGCCAATTTTATCGGTAGTTCCCCTGCAGATATTTGCCTATTACATGGCTGTATTCAGAGGAGCGGATGTAGATAAGCCGAGAAACCTGGCCAAGTCGGTGACGGTGGAGTAGGCGGGTAAAAAATATTAAACGAAGGAACCCGGGAGGCGGCTAAGAAGAAAAAAGGCTGCTTCCCGGGTTTTATTTATTTAAGCAGCAGGCATCGGCAGCGGGGGCAGATTTATTCTTTTATATCCCAAAGGTTGCCGCAGGCGTTGCAGAAGATGATGGCATCTTTTGATTTGTCAGATTTTTCGTAGGAGTTCAGGAATCCGTGGTAGCGCACTTTATCACCAATCTGGTAGTAGTTGTATATGACATCATTGTCAGCGACGCTTATTTTATGGATTTTCCCATCCTCACTGCGGACAAGATGGAAAAGGTTCAGGAAAAGATTTCTAAAGGCGATCAAGGGCTTATAAAAGTAATATCAGTCGCGGCCATGCTGGGTTCTTTTGGGGCTTCAGTATCAGGACACCTGGTGGCTATGAATAAAAATACCATTGCGGCGCTGGCTGGGGGGCTATCATGCTAATCTTATCTCCTCTGGCGGACAGGAGAAATATTAAATGGCTCAAGGAATGGGCTATGGCCATAGCTCTATTTGGCGGCATGCTGGTAGCAGTTTCCTTCTAGCTGGAATGAAAGCAGGGATAAGGAGGTAAGGTATTGATGGATAAAAAACAGATATTTGAAAAAGCAGGATACAGGTTGATTTTACAGCCTGTATCCTGCTTTCTGTTATAAAAGGTGGGGGAGAGTTTTAAGCAAGAGAAGGTTCGGGGACTCTGTCCAGTTCTTTGAGCTCGCGGTAAGAACCAAGGTCGGTATGGACTTCTTCTCCTTTGAGGATATTCTTCTTGTATTTGAATACCTTGTAGTAATGATATACAAATACTGCTATGTTGGAAGCCAGCGACAGTCCGCTTACTACCATGAGGGCTGCTGGATCATGGGAGGATTTTACCGCAAATACTGAGGTATCTACAAAGCTCGGGAAGGTCATTACAAACATCATCCAGATGCCCAGGGTTTGTGCTCTATGCTGCAGCCAGGCTCCTTTTCCTCCGCTTAAAAATGCAGGTATGGTACAGGAGAGGAGCAGTGCTGCGCCTGCATAGAAGGAATGGTCAGGTACGCAGTTGTAGACATAGGCAAAGTTCCAGAGGTCGTAGGCGATAATCCAGAACCAGAGCTGATCAGGCCAGATCATGTCCCGGCGCTTGCGGTTCTGGGAGATGTAAATGCCTGCCCAGCCGGAAATAGTTATTATGTTGAGAATGCCTGCGATCCCGTTCATGATGTTCCATGGTCCGCCGACTATGAGCATCCCATCTACAAAACCGTTGAAGCTGAAGCACTGAAAATCGCGGATTACTGCTTCCAGTATGTTGATGGAAAGTATAGCCGGGGGAAACATCAGGAAATACTTGTTCTGGGCAGCCCCTTTGATATAGCGCAGAGCCAGGAAGCCAAGACATCCAGCAAGTGATGAGTAGACTTTTGCCCAGTGGAACCAGGTGCCGACACTGCTGCCTGGAGTTGCGGTTTTGGTCCAGACGGCAAAGGTAAGGATGAGCGGCAGCACCAGGAAAAGCAGAAGACCTGTCCACAGGTTAGCCCTGCCGAACTCATTGAGCAGCATGAGGCCGCACAGGACTACGATAAACATGATAATCTGCGACCAGGTAAGCGGTTCCCAAAGAAACATGTTTTATACCTCCTTTTACCGGTTTTTATTAGCTGTTTTTATAATAGGATTTGTTTTTTACAGGATTGTGTACTTTTTTTAACAAAGTTGTAATAAAAAGCTGGCAAAAGGAGGCTTTTGTTTTTATTCTTTTAGAGCCTGGGGAAGTGAAAAAAAGAAAGCGACTCCCAAAGAGGTGTTATATGCCCCATACCTGCTCCCGTGCAGGTCCAGAATATTGCGGGTGATGGCCAGGCCAAGGCCAGTACCGCCGTATTCCTTGCTGCGGGATTTGTCTTTTCTGTAAAAAGGCAGCCAGATTTTGTGCAGCTCTTCTTCTTCCAGATGAGAACCTTCATTTTCGACAATAAAAAGGATTTCCCCTTCTTTTTCCTGCAGGGTGATTTTTATTTTCCCTTTTTCTGGGGTATTCTGAATGGCATTGGTAATGAAATTGGCGAGACAGATTTCTATTTTGCCATAGTCTGCTTTTACTATCGGATATGAGGCATTATTTTCAGCTTCCAGCATAAGTTTTTTATTTTCCAGATAGCTTTGAAAGCGGTGGACGGTTTTGATGGCCAGCTGATAAAGGTCGAATTCCTGGTATTCCAGATGGGTGTAACCTTTTTCCAGCCGGGAAAGGTCAAGCATGTCGCTTATGAGTTTGCCCATATAGGAGGTTTCCTGGATGATGGTGTTGAGGTATTGTTCCTGTTTGGCAGGGTTTACCCCGTCTTTTACCGCCTCTGCATAGCTCTGGATTATGCTGAGAGGAGATTTCAGCTCATGTGAAGCGGCGGCGATAAAATCTTTGAGGATGCCTTCCAGCTCTTTTTCTTTCTCAATATCTTCCTGCAGGCGGTCATTGGTGTATTTTAGCTCACTGGCCAGCTGCAGAAGCTGGCGCATGGTGTAGGTGCCTATAGCCCCTGCGATACCTACCCAGGAGTAGTTGAGGTAGCGTATGAATTGTTCAGCTGGCACCCCTCCTGAAGGGATAGAAGATGGGAAAAAGAGGACGAAAATATAATCTCCAGCTATGCAGAGGATAGTGGCATATATTACCAGGAGATAATCAAAATAGAAGATGGAGAGGATTATGCTCAAATATAAAATGGTATGGACCTCGATGGCAGCATGAGCAGCAGCTCGGAACATCATGAAGATGGAAAACGCGGAAGTGATAACCAGCCATTTGCTCCAGTCGTGTTTGCCGTATTTAACCAGTATACGGTGCAGCAAAAGGAGGATAATGGCACTGGCAATAACTACTTTCACAATGTTGGATAGTGAAAGGTAGGGGCTGGTAAGTCCACCTATTTTCATAAGGACGGTTACCGGCACGATGATGGCCAGCAGAAAAGAAACCAGTTTAAGGATGAAAAAATTGTTGTGCTGGGTATTGTTTTCAAGCAGGTGGCTTATAAGGCTGCTGTTCATAAATTTACCCTCCTGTGGGCTATTTGAGGTTTTAGTTTTGCCAGCCAGAGAGGCTGAATTTATAGCCGAATCCGCGCACTGTTTGAATGAGATCGGCAGCTTTACCCAGTTTATCCCGCAGGCGGTTGATGTGAGTGTCAACTGTGCGGACATTGCCGTAATAGGAATATCCCCATACCCCTTGCAGGATTTGCTCCCGGGAAAGCACAATATCGGCGTTATTTATAAGATAGAGCAGAAGGTCGTATTCCCGGGGAGAAAGGTATATTTCTTCGTCATTTATGAAAACCTGATGGGACAGGCGGTCTATTTTTACCGGGCCTATCTGAAGAAGTTCCGCAGGATAAGCGGTTTTTTCCTGTACCCTTTTTAGAAGGGCTTTGATTCTGGCTACCAGTTCCCGGGGACTGAAAGGCTTGGTCACATAGTCATCAGCTCCCAGTTCAAAGCCGAGCAGGCGGTCTTCTTCCTGGGAACGGGCAGTAAGTATTATAACCGGTATACTGGAAAAAGTTCGGATATTGCGGCACACGCTCCAGCCGTCTATGCGCGGCAGCATGATGTCAAGAACTATGAGGTCAGGATGTTCTGTTTTTATAAGCTGCAGGGCAGTTTCCCCATTGTCTGCTTCCAGTACCGCAAACCCTTCTGTTTCCAGATAATCTTTTATGATTTCTCTTATTTTAGTGTCATCTTCTGCCAGGAGGATTTTTTTGCGCATCTGGGAAATTCACTCCTGTCCATAAGTTTTCTTGCATTTATTTTAGCAATTTTATCTGGATGAATGCTAAATTTTTCATTGCAGTCTAATACAGGATGAGGTATTATTTAAAGCGATAATTGAAATAATTGCGGGAGATGATGAAGATGTTCAGAGCTAAAAAAGTTGCATTATTATCAGCGTTGTTGGTCCTATTTTTTGTATCGCCGGTTTGGGCAGACATCGGTCTGGATATTAACGGCAAAAATTACCTGCCGGCTGCTAAACCGGTAGTTAAAGATGGTATTACTTTTATTCAGCTTGAAGAGCTGGAAAAAGTACTGGGGGCGAATACTTCGTTTTCATCAAGCGATAATTGGGCAACTATATCTAAAAATGGCAAAGTCATAAAGATGTTTGTAGGAGAAAACTGGGCCTATATTGATGGAGAGAAAATAGAAATGCCAGCTGCAGTATTAAAGAATGATAAGGGGATAATGGTGCCTCTGCGTTTTATAGCGGAAAATCTGGGCTTTTCGCTTGCCTGGGATAAAAGCAGCCGGGTAGTTAAAATAAATTATGATGAAAAGAGAGAAGGGATGTCTGTTGAGGAGGTTTTTCTTAAAGCATCGCAAAAGATGAACGGGTTTAAAAAGTACCGGATGGTGAGTGAAGCGGAGTTTGATTTAAAAATAGAGGGATTGCCGGAGGAAACTAACGGAAATGTAAATATAAAGGCAGCTTCTTCTTCGGAGAGTTTTTATCAAAAGGAACCGCTTGCTATGTATGTAAAGCAAAAAATATTGATGGAACTTCCGCCGGAAATGACGGGGGATAGCCGCCAGGAATCGGTTGATATGGAAAGCCTTTTTGTCGGCAATAATTACTATATGCGCATGGGGGAAAAAGGCTGGATTAAGATGGATATGAGCGGACTAAATCTGGAACAGGTAATAGAAAAATATAACAGCAGTAATCCAGCTGTTATGATGCAGATAATAAAGGATTGGGGCATGATTTCGGTTTTCCGTGATGATAAGGTGATTGATGGTAAGGAATACTGGGTTATAAATACGGTGGTTGATAAGGATAAATTTATGAATGAGTATGAGAAGTTTATGGGGGCTTTTATGCAGTCTATGCCTTCCGAAACAAAGCAAATTATGAAGGATGCTAGCTTTGATTTTAATTGTATAAGTTACATAAATAAGGAAACTTTTATAAATGAAATGACAGAAATGGACATGAAAATGAAGATGGGCATGGAGGTTCCGGAGGCTAAAGGTCAGAAGGTATGGTTGTATGGTACTGCACATATGAAAGGTTATATTACTGATTTTGATAAGGATTTTGCTCTTCCTGATGTGAGCGGGGCGCTGGACATAGCTCAGCTGGCAGATAAAGATAAAAATTAAATATTAAAAGCCGGTGGTTCTTAAAAACACCGGCTTTTAAATATTATGGCCTTATTTCATCAAGAGCTATATCCTGATAGGTATGAAAGAGTTTATCGCAGAATAAGTCCCACTTTTCTGCCATTTCTATTGTCTTATCGTCCAGGGTGTAAATGTCAGGATAAGAGAGGAAAAAGGAAAGCTCTTCCTTAAGTTCTTTTATTTGTACGCTTTCTCCTCCCTTAAGCAGGTTGTCAACAAATTTTTCCGGTGCGTACCAGGATGCTGCCCGCTTGAGGTCCCGGTATATCTGGGTTAAAAGCACATTGCGCGGGCCTTCCCACAGTTCATTTACGTTAGAATCGCGGTACAAACGAGGAAGGGAGGAAAAGTCTTCTATTACTCCATGCCCTCCGAAGACTGACATGGCAGTATGGAGGATTTCGGTAGCGTCTTTGGCGGCAGTTATTTTCTGCAGCATTATAAGCTCCCGGACTTCAAAGCGCTTCTGCCTTACTGGTTCAGGTTCATCGGTTATGAGGCCCCCTTTTAATCCTTCCGGCAAGCTCAAAAACTCTTTATAGATTTTAAAAGCAGCGGCAGTAGTCCTTTTGGCGGCTCTGTCTATTTTTTTCAACTGATAGGCGAGCAGGGGAAACATGCCTATTTTTCTTCCAAAGGCTTCCCGGAACTCTGCATATTTTAAGGCTTCTCTGGCTGCCCTGGTCATGGAGGCAGCGCTGGAAAGGCCTACTGTTAATCTGGAATAAGTAAGAACGATTCCCACCATGTTGGCCAGGCCTCTGTCAAGCGGGCCTACCGGGTAGGCAACAGCTCCGTTAAAGGTTATTTCAGCGGTAGTAAGTTCGCTGGTTCCCAGCTTCCACTTTATGCGGTCAATGGTAAAGTTGTTGCGGATTTCTTTTTCTTTGTTTCCCGGCAGCCAGGAAGGAACCAGAAAAAGGCCAATTTTTTCCGAACCCTGTGGTTTGGCGGTTACCAGGGCATAGTCAGCATGGGTGGCGGAACAGAAGAACTTGGTGCCGTAAAGCCTGAAAAATCCATTTTCTTTGACTGCCTCCAGGAGATTGGCAGGCACATCTGATCCTCCCTGAATTTCGGAAAGATACTGGGCTCCTATGCCAAAATCGCCATCGATGCCTTCCTTGCAGTGGGTAAGTATTCTTTTTAATTCAGGAGTATCTGCGTATTTTTCTAAAAGGGCTACCAGACCTTCGGTACAGGTTAACGGACAGGCAATGCATGCTTCCCCGTTTTGATAGATGAGATACATTTTGATAAGCCTTTCCCAGAGGGAAGTACGGGATGAAAAAAGCCCCAGGGAAAAGATTTCTTTTTCCATGATTTCTGTTTCTTTGGGCCTTACTATGCGGTCAATGCGGTTGTTAAATGCGTCATAGTGCAGTATAAAAGGCTGTTTTTCCGGACGGGCTATGGCATCGGCCATTTTGCGAAAACGCTGGGAAACAACTGGTGACAGCTCGCGGGCTTTTTGGTCTACCCTTTCCCATTCTTTTTCGTCAGCAATATAATGTTTAAGGACTTTTTGAATAAAAGGGTCATCGGCATAGTAATCCACTTTTTCCCGCCACTCCAGAAATTCCTGAAAACTGTACGGATTATTGCGGTCAGGCAGGGACATAAACATACCTCCTTATTACATTTGTAATAAATATATCATAATATTATGGAAAAGTTGTTATGCTATGAAAATTTTTGTAAAAACAGGTGCTAGAAGCTGAAGATAAAGCTATAAATGATATAATTTTATAAATAATCGCTTTTAAAACAGGAGATGATGCTTTTATGCCCAGAAAAATCAAACTTTTTGTTCTTTTTTTTATAGTTGTGGCTGCTGGCATATATGCTGGCTTTAAGCTCTTGTACATTTCGCCGCCTCCTGAGTCAGAAGATTTTGCAGGAAAAGGAGAAATGATAAGCTTGCCTGAGCCTTCATATAAGAGTGAGGTTTCGGTTGAAGAAGCTCTTAAAAGACGTCGTTCGGTGCGTGATTATAGTGATGAACCGATAACCTTAAAAGAACTGGGGCAGCTTCTCTGGGCCGCTCAGGGGATAACCGACAGCGAAAGGGGGCTAAGAACAGCTCCTTCTTCCTTTGCCCTTTATCCTCTAAAGATATATGTGGCAGCAGACAGGGTAGAGGGGCTGCCGGCAGGCCTTTATGGATACAGTCCTGAAAATCATGCCCTGGTAGCTCTGGAGCCCCACAGCTATAAAAACCACCTGTTTCTGGCAGTCAAGCAGCCGTCTATCAAAAGGGCCCCCTGTTTGCTTATTATTGCGGGCAGTTATGAAGAGATGGAAAAGAGGATAGGGGATAAAAAGAGAGGAAAAGAAATGGCCAAATTCTGCGTACAGGCTGAAGCTGGACATGTGGCGCAGAATGTCTATCTGCAGGCCGTTTCCCTGGGATTGGGTACGGTTTCGGTGGGCGGATTTGATGATGGAGAAGTAAAAAAACTTTTGAATATCGAAGATGAAGATATATTTTATATTATGCCGGTAGGTAAAATAATGAGGTAAATTATTATATTATTTTGGCAGCCCGGTTGGGACAGGTCTGGATACAATTCAGGCAGAGGATACATTCAGTGCCGTTTTTTCTGGTGCGCTTTGGATTTAGCATGTCTACCTGCATGGGGCAGGAATTGATACATTTTTTACATTGGGTGCATTTTTCCGGGTCGACTTTTATGCGGAGCAGGGAAAAATAGCTGGCTGGTTTTAAAAAAACGGTTATCGGGCACAGGTATTTGCAAAAAGCGCGGTTGTCTTTGTATATAAAGGCAAGAATAATGCCTGCTGTGTAATACAGGAGGTTGCTTATGATAAAAAGAACGAGCAGGGCATTTTCTGTTATAGAAGTTTTAAAATAGCGAAGGATTATTACTCCTATAAATATAGCGGAAAATATAAAATAGCGCAGATATCTCAGCTGGTTAGAAACTGCTTTTTCCGGCATTTTATAGGGGAGCAGGTCTAAAAGCATGGCTGTCCAGCAGGCATAGCCGCAGAATCCCCGGCCGAAAAAGAGGGGCCCTCCTATTTTGGCTGCAAAATAGTGGATAACAACTGCTTCTGTAAAAATACCTGCTGTAAGGTAGTATAAGAATCCTTCTATTTGCAGGTTATTATTTTTTAACAATCCGAGTATAACTAAAAGATAGCTTCCAACAATCAGCTGTATTATTTGCCGGGAATAAGGATGTTTTTTCATATAAAGAAGTATGCTGAGTGTTATCATAATGCCTATAAAAGAGAAATTAAGCAGATAAAAAAGGCTGTGCAGCTTTATAAAGAAAATAAGGCCAGTTACGCTGAAAAGGGCGACAATGGCAAACATTAAAAGTTTATCCATAAATACCTGTTTCCCTTTCTTAGTATTTGAGGATAAAAAAATTATACCGCCTTAAAGGACGGTATGCGAAGGTGCCTTAAAAATTTTTTAGCCTACCTTGTGGAGAGCCTGATAGGGTATTTGCACTATTACCGGGGTTCCGGGTTTGAGATATGGGGAGCTGCAATAGTTAAGCTTATCTATCCGCAGAGTGGTGGAGCCGACTCTGATATTATAGATTATTACATTGCCAGCCATATTTGTCTCGGTTATTACCCCCTGGCAGGTTATGCTGGAAGGGCTGGAAAAAGGCAGCTGCCTGTTTTCGTCAGCCAGGATGTTAATTTCGATAGCTTCGGGGCGGACAGCGTAAAAGGCATTTTCAAAATCCTTATGGCTTATCTCTGCCAGTTCTTTGTGGGAAAGCAGGTTGTAGTTGCCTATAAAGCCTGCGACAAAAGGCGTCTCAGGATGGGTATATATTTCTTTCGGAGTCCCTTCCTGTTCTATTTTTCCTTCATTCATGACCAGAATACGGTCTGATATGAGCATGGCCTCTTCCTGGTCATGGGTTACAAATATGCTGGTGGTGCCAGCAGCTTTTATGATTTTGCGCAGTTCAAGACGCAGATTCTTGCGTATTCTGGCATCCAGGGCGCTTAAAGGCTCATCAAGGAGAAGAAGCCGGGGATAGGTAGCCAGGGCTCTGGCCAGGGCAACTCTCTGCTGTTCGCCTCCGGAGAGCTGGTGGGGAAAGCGGTAAGCTTTTTCCCGCAGGTTTATAAGGCTTAACATATTAAGGACTCTTTCCCGTATGGTTTTTTTGTCCAGCTTTCTCATTTTAAGGCCGAAAGCTATATTTTCATATACATTTAGATTAGGGAAAAGGGCATAGGATTGAAAAACTATGCCGATTTCTCTTTTTTGGGGAGGCAAGCTGGTTATATCTTTATTTTCCAGGTATATTTTGCCTGATGTTGGATTTATAAGTCCTGCCATTATTTTGAGCAGCGTGCTTTTGCCGCATCCGCTGGGCCCCAAAATGCTTAATATTTCGCTTTTTTGGAGAGTAAAAGATATATCATGCAGAACTGGCTTTTGTTCATACTGGTGATTGATATTTTCTATTTTAAGGAAGCTCAACTAACTCACCTCGCTGTCTTATTTTCGATACTGGATTGGCAACAGGGGTTTTTTCACCCTTTAATTCCAGTAATTCCAGCCTGGATGGCAGGTGGAAGTCTTTGAGCTTGAGCGCTATGATGGAAATAATACTTATGAGCAGGAAATAAAAGCTGACGATAGCACTTGAAACATGCCCGTTTTGTTTAAGGGATTTAAAAAGATAAACCTGTACCGTTTCATAAGTTCCTCCTACCAGCAGGTTGGCCAGCACAAATTCCCCCATGAGAAAAGAGAAGGAGAGCAGGGCGACAATTGCGATGCTGGTTATTATATTGGGTATTATTACATAGATAAAACTTTTGAAAGGAGAAGCTCCCAAGGTGAGGGAGGCATAGAACAGTTCTGTTATATTGCTGGATTTAAAAGCATTCTGCAGCCCCTGATATATAAAAGGCATTATGATTATAAAGTAAGAGCCTAAAAGGAGTAAAAAAGGGGGGAGGGCAAAAAGGTTGTTATATAACCTTATCAAGCCTACTGCCAGCATTATTCCCGGAAATATAAAAGGGAACATGGCTATAACTGAGGTATATTTTTCTTTGCCGGGAAAATAAAGGTTGATTGTGAAAACAGCCGGGATGAGGACGATAAGGCTTAATATTACTGCACCTGCTGAAATAATGAGCGAACGGAAAAGGGCAGCCAGAAAACGGGTATCAGAAAGTAGTTCTTTATACCAGGCAAGGGTAAGGGAAGATGGCAGTATGCTGTTTTGCCACTGGGAAGCCAGTGAATAAAGGAAAGTAGCTGCTATAGGCAGCAAGAGATATATTATGAAAATGGTTATAATAAAGCTGTTTTTCTTTTTTACCATGATGTAGTACTCCTCCTTAAATAAGCAAGGCCTATCTGGTATATAAGTATGCTGACAGCCAGTATCAGTCCCAGCAGTACTGTCATGGCTCCTGCCAGATGGGGGTTTAAGAATAAATCTCCAGCTATAAGCTGGGCTATGCGTATAGTAACCAGATTAAAATTGCTGCCTGCCAGGGCATAAGCAGTGGCATAGGCTCCCATAGCATTGGCCAGCAGCAGGGAAAGAGTGCCAAGTAGGCTGGGCAGCAAAAATGGCAGTTCAACTTTTAATGTAAAGGCAAGAGAGCTGGCTCCCAGAGTGAATGCAGCTTCCTGCCATTCTTTTTTTACATTGGAAAAGGCAGGCAGCAGTAGAAGAACAGCCAGCGGCAGCTGAAAATAGACATAGATGAGAATGAGGCCGCTCCAGGAATACAGGTCAAAGTAACCGGTAAGGTCGAATCCCAGCCTGCTAAAAAGCAGAGTGAAAATGCCGTTGGTGCCAAGAAGGACTATAAAAGCAAAGGCCAGAGGCACACCAGCGAAGTTGGATACCATGTTGGTGATTACCATCAGCTTTTCTTGGTTTTCTTTGCTGATATTGAGCATAGCCTTGACAATCAGTACACCTGCCAGGAGCGCTATTAAGGCGGAGGTGATGCTTATTATAAAGCTGTTTTTAAATGCTTGCACATAAAAAGGATTCTGCCATAACTCCTCATAGTGGGCCAGGGTAAACCCACCAGAGGAGGCAGACGTGAGACTGTTTATAATTATATATAACAGGGGGGCGGCTTGAAAAAGTATAACCAGGGTTATAAAAGGAAAGAGCGTATATATGATAGCGGTTTTTTTATGCATATTGCCTTGCTTCCTTTCCTTATCTATTATCCTTACTTATATAACTTACTTAAGGTTTACCAGCACCTTTTCCTGCCAGAGGGAAGGCATGTTTTTGGAACTTTCTTCCCAAGCTTTGAAATCCCTTATCGGGCGCGCGTTTTTATATTGTTCAGGAGGCAAAAGCCTGGCTTTAACTTCAGGCGGAAGTTCTACATTTTCCCGAATAGGGCGGGCATAGCCTTTAGCCAGGTTTATCTGCCCTTCATCACTTAAGATGAACTCACGGGCCAGTTTGGCAGCATTGGGATGTGGGGCATATTTATTTATGATGGTTGCATAGCCGCTTATGATACTTCCGTCCTGGGGTATAACTACCTCAAATTGTTCTGGATTAATCTGATCCCGGTAACCAAGGGCGTTGAAGTCCCATAAAAGGGCAATGGGGATTTCGCCTTTTTCGATGTTGGTAAGATTCAAGTCGGCTTTAAGGAGCTGCCCTTCTTTGGCCAGCTGGGCAAAATATTCTATACCCGGCAGAATGTTTTTTTCATCTCCGCCGCCAGCAATAGCAGCTGCCAGCACAGCATGCTGGGCCTGAGAAGCTTTCATGACATCGCCTGCTGCTACCTTATAGTCGCTTTTTAAAAGTTCAGCAAAGCTTTTGGGAGGATTGGGAACCAGCTTTTTATTGATGAGGAAAGCCATGGTGCCCTGATAGCCTACTATCCAGTGACCTTCTTCATCTTTGGCCCAGTCCGGAATTTCATCCCAGTAAGAAGTCTTGTAAGGCTGGGTAACTCCTTTGGCTACTGCTATCGGGGCAAAAGCTATTCCCACATCGCCGATATCAGCGGTGGGATTGTTTTTTTCTGCTTCAAACTTGGCTATTTCTTCAGCGCTTGACATATCAGTGTCTTTATGCTTAATGCCGTATAATTCTTCTATTTCCCGCCAGGTTTCTCCCCAGTTGGCCCAGCTGTCAGGCATGCCCACACTGGCGATCATGCCTTCCTTTTTAGCCAGTTTGATTATTTCTTCCAGAGAGGCTGGTTCTTTTACATTTTCTGCGGACGGATTTCCTTTTTTGCCACTACATCCAGTAATCGATAAAGCCAGGATCAAAAGGATTATCAGGCTTGATTTTAATTTTTTTAGACTTTTCATTATTTAAACCTCCTTAAAATAATTGCTTTGCTAAACCACATCATAATCTGTCTATTTTAAAACGGGGTAAAGGATTGTCGCTTGTCAGGTAAAAAGATTGTAAAATCAGCGGGCCCTTTTTATCGATATAATTTTTTCTTCCTGCCATCCAGGCCAGCTGGAGAAAGGCAGGGGAAGCATATTTCCTATCTGCATAATCCTGGCAGCCAGAGGGGCAATAGCGGTCTGGGGTATTTCATTCCTGTAATAGCCTGCTTTTATAAAGGGAGTAATAGTAAAAAGCGGAATTTGCCTCTCTTTCAGGTTGTTGCCCCCGTGTATGCCGTTTTCGTCCATGCCGTGATCAGATGTTATTATTATGTGATAGCCTTCCTTGTGCCAGAGGGGGACCAGGCTGGCAAGCAGGCTGTCTATGAAAAGGACTTCCTGCCGGTATTCTTTGGAATCCCCTCCATAGAGGTGCCCTTTGAAGTCTATGCTCATGGGGTGGATAAAGAGAAAGTCGGGATCATATTTGCGCCTCAAGGTTTCAGCATCAGCAAACAAATGGGTGCTGGGGTAACTGTCTTCAAAATAGAAGCGGCCGAACTGGATAGGCTTGTTTTCCTCTTCCTGTTCCCGGTCGGTCAGAGGGTTAAAAGGATACTGGTTGTAGAGTTCGCTTATCCAGAAATAGGCAGCCGCAGCAGTGCGCAGGTTTTTTTCCCTTGCCATATGGAAAAGGCTGGGCACCGGGGAAGGCGAAAGGAAATTATTGGTGGTTATTTCATGGACTTCGGGAACGGTACCGCTTAAAAGGGTAGCATAGCCAGGCCTTGATAAAGTGGGTAGTTCAGCTTTGGCAAGGTAAAGGGCAGCCTTGTCTGCTTCTATCAAATGGTTTAAAAATCCCATGGAAGATAACGCGGCATCATAGCGCAGGCCGTCTAAAAGTACAAAAATAAGTTTGGACATAAAATTCCTCCTTTTTTATTTGCCAGCTTTGGTATCTACCTGTAATTCTAAAGGCCCATTATAAAATTATTTTTAAGATACTTGTAGAAACAGGTAATAAAATAGTAAAAAATTTAACCCAAAATAAGAGTGCAATTCGAGTTTGGGAAGGATTGTTTCCGGCATTAAGTTTATTTTTTATAGAGGAGGTGGAGATAGGTCTGGTTGGATATAGAGAACAGATGTCTTGTGGGAAGAAAACGGATTGTGATTTTGGATTTATATTATTGATAGTAAGCAATTACTTCAAAATTATAGTTTAATTTTTGAAAAACTGAGAACAATATTATTTTAGCTTATATTTGTAAAATTTAATGTTTTATATAAAAGAGCAACTCACCAATATATAATTATACCATTTTGATAAAAATTATAGGAATTTCAGAAAATCAGCAATTTGGTAAAAAATGCTTAAAAGAAAGGAATGCAGGAAAAATTTTGTCAAATTGTTATGATAAAAGAATAAAAGATGATGCAGAAATATTGCGAATCGTGATAAAATATTTTAAAAAGCATTTGGTAAAAATAACCTGCTGAAAGGAGGCGAAAAGCAAGGAATAATATAAAAATTTTTTATGTAAAAAAGGGAGGCGATGGCGGAAGGACCTGGTTTTAAGAGGAGGAGTTTATATATGAGATGGTTTAACAATTTAAGTATAAGGAAGCGAATTACAGGTGGTTTTCTTATTGTTATGCTGTTTAATTTGGCTATGGGCATTATAAGTATTCATAATCTAGATACTATTACAGAGATAAATAGAAAAACACATGAACGCATAACCAGGCCGCTGGCAGAACTTTTAATCATTGTCGAATCATATCAGCGAATGCGCAATAATGTAAAAGATTTTATATTTTTCAATAATGACGCGGATAAAGCGTATGATTATCGGAACAGGATACAGGAAAGGAATGCTGATTTTGAAAAAAATTTAAATTCTTTTAGTCAAACGCTTATTTCTGAGGAAGGCCGCAGGTTGGTGGCCAGGCTTGATGAAAACAAAAAAGAATATGACAGGCTTATAGAGGAAGTTTTGCAGCTGGCAGAAAAAGGTGAAGAAAAAGAGGCGATAGCTCTTTTGTATGGACGCGGTGAAATAATCCGCAAAGAGATGGAGAAAGATTATAGCCGGTTAAAAGAATTAAAGCTTATTTTTGCGGAAGAAAATTTTAGCTACAGTATGAAACTGGCTGCTGATACGCGCAGGAATATTATATTTTTTCTCGGATTTACCCTCTTGCTCTCTTTTGTCTTGGCTTTGCGCATTGCCTCGTCAATCGCTGGCCCTTTGGAAAAGGCTGCTGAACATGCGCACTATATGAGCAAAGGTGATTTTACCCATGATATTGAGGAAAGCATTCTTAATAGAGGTGATGAAACGGGTATTTTCAGCCGCACTTTTGCGGAAATGAAAAAAAATATCTCGTATATGACTTTTAAAATGTCTGAAGCCATAAAAGAGCTTAGCAAAGCTTCAGAAAGCCTTTTGAAAACTGTTGATGAGATAAACAGCCAGTGTCAGAACGTAAACCTGGCTGTAGGGCAGATAGCTGCAGGTATGGAGGAAACCAGTTCTTCCATCCAGGAAGTTTCAGAAAGCAGCAGCCGGATAGCCAACACTATAAGGGGGCTGGAAGATAACGCACGTGAAGGGCAGAAAAAGGTTGAAGAAATCGAAAAAAGGGCTTACATGATGCAAAATACTGCTAAAAATTCCAGAGAAGAAGCCAGGGTTATATATGAGGAAAAGCAAAGGAATATAATCGAGGCGATAAATGAAGCAAAAATAGTAGGGGAAATATCAAAAATGGCAGATGTTATTTCAGAAATTGCTGGACAAACTAATCTTTTGGCGCTTAATGCGGCTATTGAGGCAGCCAGGGCTGGTGAGGCAGGACGCGGCTTTGCTGTGGTGGCTGAAGAAGTAAGGAAATTGGCAGAACATTCGGCTGTTACTGCGGGAAATATACAAAATGTTATTGAAAAAGTAAAGAAGGCGGTAGAAAAGCTTACTATCAATGCGGAAGAGATTTTGAAGTTTATAGATAACAGGGTTACTCCAGATTATGATATGCTGGATAAAACAGGTGAACAGTATGCTAAAGATGCTAAAGCGGTTAAAGAATTTATTATCAATTTTACCGCGTCAGCTTTAGACATAGCTGCTTCGGTGGAAGAGATGAACGCGCTTATTCAGGGAGTAGCAGCAGCTGTGCAAGAGTCTACCGCTTCTTCTATAGAGATAAATGAAAATATAAAAGGGACAGTTAAGGTAATTGCTGAAGTTAGTGAGGCAGCGCGCAGCAACGCAGAACTTGCTGCCAGCTTGAGAGAAGAAGTTGAGAAGTTCAGGCTGAGCAATTAATGAACCCAGAATTAAAATTTTGGCGGGAGATAAAAAAAATTTATTAGTTAAAATTTTTGATTAGTTCGATTATTATTTAATTAAGTAAAATAATACCAAAATAAAGAATAAAATTACAGTTAAAAGGAGGAGATTTTTATGATGATGGATAGGGATAAGATTGAAAGTATGTGGGCATCGCAGATGAAAATGGCGGAAGGGTATTGGAATATGTGGAAATCCTGGGCAGAAAGTGCAAGCTTGTGGCAGGAAAAAGGCAGGGAATTATTAAATGCTTATATGCAGGGAAGCAAGGAATTGTTTGATGAACAGAAAAAATGGTTTGATGCTGCTATTATGCAGGCGAGCAAAGGGCAGGAACAGATGCAGATGATTATGAAAGAGGTTTTTATTACAGCTGTGGAAAATATGACTGATACTTCCTATAATCCCTGGCTTGCGCTGTGGAACTGGCAGGGAGCAGGGAAAAAGAATGAAAATTAAAAAACAAGTGGAGGCTGAAAATGGATAGCAAAGAGAAAGAATACCGCAAAGTTAAGGATTTTTTGCGCAGTCATGTAGAATACACGATAGGAGATAGATTGGCTGAGATAGCAGAAAAAAAACCAGAGTTTACTGCATTTATATACCAGGACAAACAGGTGAGCTACCGTGAATTTGATGAATTAGCTAACCGGTTTGCCTGGTTTTTTGTTTCTAAAGGCATAAGAAAAGGCGATGTAGTAGCGTTATTCCTTAAAAACTCCCCTTATTATCTGGCTATGGTAATAGGGCTTAGCCGTATAGGGGCTATTGCGGCACTTATAAATACGGAGCTTAAAGGAGAAAAACTGGCAGAAGATATAAGCATGGCAGAAGCCAAAATGGTGGTAGTAGATGAAAATTTGCTTCCCAAGTGGGAAGGGGCCAAAGATTTTGTAAGGCTGCGCTATCCGGGAGAGATAGTTTATTATCCTTGCCTGCTTGAGGGTCTGCCAGCAGATGTGCAAAAACCCTCCTGCACTGTATCCAGGAATTTTGAGCCTTTTGTGTATCTCTACAGTGCAGGCGCAACCGGAGGAAGGAGGGTAGTCCCCTTAACCCATTACCGCTGGCTTTTAACAGCAGAGGCGGTACGCATATATGCTGAGCTTACAGAAGAGGACAGAGGATATACGTGTATTCCTTTCTGGCTGAACAGCGGTTTTAGCGGCGCTTTTGCAGCTATGCTGGCCAGCGGAAGTACCCTGGTGCTGGTGGAAGAGTTTTCAGCCAGCCGCTTCTGGGAAAATGTAAGCAATTCTGGAGCTACTTACTTTTTAGGTACTGGGCAGATGTTTCGCTATCTCTGGCAGGTGGAACCCAATCAGTTTGAAAAAAACCACCGGGTAAGAAAGATTTTGAGCAACGGCATGCCGGGAGATCTTTTTGTACCGGTGAAAGAAAGGTACAATGTTTCACACATTGTGGAAATATACGGCACTACTGAAAATGTTGGCATCCTTATTAATATAGATGAAATCCCTGGCATGTGCGGGAGCCTTAACTGGGGAGGGGAAAGAGAAGGGGAAGTGGCAAGGTATGATGAGGAAAAAGATGAAATTATCTACGGAGAAGATGGCTATGCTTTTAAATGCTGCGCAGGTGAAAGCGGGGTTTTGCTGCTTAAGGTTGATGAATATGAAGGATTTGAAGGCTATATAAATAATTTTGCAGAAAGCGAGTTCAGGCTTTTAAAAGGGGTTTTTGAAGAAGGAGACTGCTATTTTAATACCCGTGACCTGGTTAAGCTGCATTCCAATGATTATGTGGAGTTTGTAAGAAGGCTGGATGATATTTACCGCTGGCGCGGCAAGACAGTTTCCGCAGCGATGGTAAGGGATGTTATCCGCAAGTTTTTTGGCCCCGTGGAAGATGCTTATGTTTTTGGGGTTTCGGTTAAAGGATATGAAGGAAGGGCAGGCATGGCGGTTGTAAAGCTGCTGGAAGGCGAGAAACTGGACTGGAACAAGTTTACGGATTACCTGCAGCGCAGGCTTTCCCGTGCGGAAATGCCGGCTTTTATAAGGCTCACTTATACAAAAAAGAGGCTTAAAGATAATAAGATTAAATATATAGAAGAAGGGTTTGACCCCGAAATGGTAAAGGAGGAGTTATTCGTATACAGTGGGGAACGGAAAGGGTATATTCCGCTTACTGCAGAACTCTACCAGGATATTTTAAACCACAAATTCTGGCTTTAATTGAGGGGGAATAAGAATGTTTGCAGGCGTATGGGATGAACAGATTATTAAGAAGAGCATAGAGATGTCGTTTTTCCCTTTTTCCTACTGGTGGGATAAATACCAGAAGCTGCAGAAATATCTGGATGTGCTGGCAGTAGCCCTGCATCCGGTGAATGAATGGTGTACTCCCAATAATATTATTTATGAACACCAGACTTTGCGGCTAAGGCATTTTTCAAATCCCGAAGAAGCGACAGCCAGAAGGCCTGTTCTCATCCTGCCCCCTCAGGCCGGGCACAGTTCCCATTTAGCGGATTATTCGCCTGCCCAAAGCCTGGTGCGGGTTTTCCACCGCTACGGATATGATGTTTATGTTACGGAGTGGCTTTCTGCTTTGCCGGAACATAAAGACTTAGGGGTGGCAGATTATATAAGGCTTACTGATGAGGCAGTGGAAGAGATAAGAAGGAGGACAGGGATTTATAAAATCCATATCATAGGGCAGTGTCAGGGAGGATGGCAGGCAGCTATCTATACTGCACTTTATCCGGAAAAGATAGCTTCGCTGGTTATTGCTGCCTCCCCCATCGATGTGGAAGCAGCTCCCGCTGCTATAGTTGAGTATGCAAAACTGCCGATGGAATTTTTTGAGTATCTGGTTGCGCGCGGCAATGGGCTTATGGATGGAAAATATATACTGATGGGCTTTAAAAGCCTGCAGGCGGATGAGCACTATGTGCGCAAATATAAGCGGCTGTGGGATATGATTGAAAAAGGGGATGAAGATTGGCTTAAACGTTTTATCCGTTTTGAAAACTGGTACGAAAATACGCACTTTTTGCCGGGAAGGTTTTATCTGGATGCCATAAAAAATATTTTTAAGGAAAACCGGCTTACCAAACCGGGGAGCTGGATTTTGGAGGGAAGGCCGATAGATCTTGGCAATATAACCTGTCCGGTTATCATAATGGCAGGGAAAAAAGATCATATAACCCCTCCTCCCCATGCCTTTGCTCTGCGCAACTATGTAAGCACCCCTCAGGAGAATGTAATCGAAATACTTACCGAAGGCGGGCATATTGGAACCTTGATGGGAACAGAATCCTTGCGGGAGGACTGGACGCGGGTAGCGGAGGTTATGAAGCTGGTAATATAAATTTAACAAATATGACATTAGTAAAAGGCTGTTTTCTCATGAGTGCTGGAAAACAGCCTTTAAGTTTTTATTAGATATGCCAGCCAGGGAAAAATTATTAAGCTTAACTAAGTTTTTTGTTTGTAAGCTAAAAATAAAGTAAAGAAACCGGTTTCAGATTATGATTTGTGCTTGCAGAAAAATTTCTAAAAATTAATTAATACTGTCCATTGTTCTCTAAAAGATGGGTTTTTTCATCAAACCTTTCTTTGCCGGTTATGAGGAGCAGTGTAATTATGCCTATGACGGCTGATATGAGAGAAGCGCATAAAATCCCGATTTTAGCTTCTTCGATATATACCGGGTTTGTAAAAGCCAGGTTAGTTATGAAAAGGGACATGGTAAAACCTATGCCAGCCAGGCAGCTAACCCCGTAGATGTGTTTAAAAGTTATGTTGGAGGGAAGAAAAGCTATGCCTGCCTTTACTCCCAGATAGGAGAACAGGGTAATGCCTATCTGTTTCCCCAAAACAAGGCCTAATATTACCCCCAGAGTTATGGGATTAAAAAAGTCTATGTTTAGTTCTGAACTGGTAAAGTTTACCCCGGCATTGGCCAGCGCGAACACCGGAATTATGAAAAATGATGCTGCCGGCTGCAGGGCATGTTCCAGCTTCTGCAGAGGGGTATTAATTTTATTCAGGAGATATTTAAGCTCTTCTATAGTCTGGTACTGATTTTCATCTGTACACATGATGTCGAATTCTTTTTCCGGAAATCTTTCCAGGAGATTAAAAGTTTCCTCTTTAAATTCTTCCGCACCTATTTTAGCCCGGGAAGGAATAGTAAAGGCCATCAAAACCCCGGCGATGGTGGCGTGTACCCCTGACTGCAAAAAGGCAAGCCACAGAAAAAGCCCGATAAGGGCATAAGGCCAGGTTTTTCTGACTCCCATGAAATTAAGGAATACCGATATCCCCAGGAAGAACAAGGCAGTAACAAGGCTTGCGATACTTATCTGTTCGGTATAGAAAAGAGCGATTACCAGAATAGCCCCCAGGTCGTCAACGATAGCCAGTGCGAGCAGAAAAACTTTGAGAGCCAGGGGAATGTGGCTGCCCAGCAGCATAAGGACTCCCAGGGCAAAAGCGATATCAGTAGCCATAGGTATTCCCCAGCCGCTTATGCTGTCAGTGCCGGCATTCAATAATGAGTATATAATGGCAGGGACTATCATTCCGCCCAGTGCTGCCAGCATAGGCAGGCTGGCCTTTTTAAAGCTGGAAAGTTCCCCTACCATAAATTCTCTTTTGATTTCAAGGCCCACTACAAAGAAAAAAATGACCATAAGGCCGTCATTAATCCAGTGCCCTAGAGTGTCAGATAATACAAATTTGCCGATTTGCAAGCTTACTTCGGTTTTCCATAAGGCAAAGTAACTCGGGGCATAAGCCGAGTTGGCCCATACTAGAGCAGTTATGGTGGCAATTAGAAGCAGGCCGCTGCTTAAAAGATTAGAGTCAAAAAACTGGCGAATAGGCTGAATAAGATAAAGTTCAAAAGGGGTTTTTTTGTTCATGCAGACATCCTTTCTTTTTAAAATTTTATCATTTTGTTATCTTAACATATTTCAGCGATTTTATTAAATATTTTAATAAAGGTTTATATTATTCTGGCTGCTGGATTTATATGAGAACAGGGAACACCGCTTACGCATTTGCCGCATACATCAGCCAGGCCAAGACTAGCATGGATTTCGGCATTTTTAAGCAGATATTCATAACATTTGAAACGGTCAAAGCCTTCAGGGGTTAGAGCTTTAACCGGACATCTTTCTATGCATTTCTGGCAGCTGCCGTTAAGGTAATAAAGGCAGTAGTTTTTAGGCGGAAGAATTTCTATATCAAGCGGAATATTAGTAACTATGCTCCCCAATCTTCCGCTGCAGCCTGCTTCAGTTATAAGGAGGCGGTGCAACCCCAGACTCCCTAACCCTGCCAGCTGTGCAATATGCCGGTGTGACCAGCTGCTTATCAATTTTTTTTCATCAAAGTTGTGGGTAGCAGGGAGGTTGCTGCAGCGGTATCCGTATCCGGATAATTTTTGTTTAAGATAGCCGTTTATTTTCCCTATAAGCTTATTGGTTTCTATGTAGGCATAAGCCCATTCTTTTGAGCTTAAAGGGGTATCCTGGTTGCTTTTTGTTATACTGCGGCTAAAAGGAATAAAATATACTATTATTGATTTGGCATCGGGAAGAAGGTCATAAGGCATAAGATGAGCAGGGCCTACTATTTTTTTGAGCGTTTTTAATCTTTCATCATCAGCTTTTATAAAAGATATGAGCGGTTTTTGCCATAAAGGGCAGGGAGAGGTTTGCCTGGAACATTCTAAAACATATTCGGTTATCCAGTTTTTGATTCTATCCTGCATACTGTTTCGGCCTCCATTTAATTTTCATGTTTTTATTATAGCTGAACGGTAATTTGTTCTGTTCAAAGGTTAAATAACTTTTGCAGATATTTGGTAATATGCCATGAGTTTAGTTCAAAATCTTTAAATTTTTAGGTGAACAATTCTAAGGCATTTTCTGTGCTACCTGTTCATGGGGAGCTTTTTATTTTTTTCGGAGATAAACTTTTAAGATAAGTTATTATATAAATAGTATAAAATTTTAAAAAATAGCGGGAGGGAAGGAAATGGAAAAGGGGTATAATAGAGGGTTTTATGTGGAAGGGCATGAAGGTTTCAGGATATATTTGCACAGCTGGGATGAAGTAAAGGAGCCTCGGGGAATAGTCCAGATACTGCACGGTATGGCTGAACATGGTAAAAGGTATGATAGTTTTGCGCGCTATTTGAATAGCCATGGATGGCTGGTGTTTGCCGATGACCACAGGGGGCATGGGATTACAGCTGGTTCCCTTGATAATATAGGCTATATAGGTAAAGATGGTTTTAACTGTATTGTGGAAGATGAGCATATTATAACCAGATATTTAAGAGGTAAATATCCTGGACTGCCCCTGGTTATAATTGCCCACAGCTTTGGTTCTTTTATTGCCCAGGAATATATTATACGCTACGGAAGTGAAATAGATGGGGTGGTTCTCTGCGGCTCTGCGGCCATGGATAACTGGAAGGCCAGGGCTGGCTATGCGGTGGCTTCTATGGTAAGGGTTCTAAAAGGTGAGAGGCATAAAAGCCGGCTGCTTGACTATCTGAGTTTTGGGACTTTTAACCGCAGGATAAAAAATCCTGCCAGCAAGTTTTCCTGGCTCAGCACAGATGAAAAAGAAGTCGAAAAGTATGAGCAGGATCCTTTTTGCGGGACGGTTTTTACAGCCGGGTTTTTTTATTACCTGTCCCGGGCTTTCTTGAACTTGTATAGGAGGGAAAGGCTGAAAAAAATACCAGCTGAATTGCCTGTCTTTATAATCGCAGGTGGGGAGGATCCGGTAGGGGGGTATGGAAAGCTGGTAGAAAGGCTTTATTACATATATAAGGATACTGGGTGTGTGAATGTGGATATGAGGTTGTATCCAGGGAAAAGGCATGAACTATTTAATGAAAAGGAAAAAGAGAAGGTATATTCTGATGTAAAGGAATGGCTGGAAAAAGCGATATTAAAATATTAAAGATGTGAGATTAAAAAAGAATTTTATAACACAAAAAAATACAAGCTCTATTATTTTTCACCATAATATGATAAAATAAATCCTGAAATGGTAATAAAAGGATTGCCTTCTGAAGGTGGTTGGTAAGAGATGGGAAAAAATTTTATACGGGAAGTCCTGGAAAAAGCCCCTGTAGGATATGCTTTACTAAAAACGGTGGAGAATGCAAAAGGGGAAATAGTAGATTTTGTTTATCTGGATGTAAATGCAGCTTTTGAAAAGATGACCGGCTTGGTTCGGAGCGAGGTGCTGGGAAAAAGGGCTAAAGAAGTTATGCCAGGGATAGATAAGGAAGCTTTTGATTGGCTGGGCGTTTTTTCTAAGATAGTGAGAGAAGAGGGTGAGGAGGAATTTTCTCGCTATTATGAGCCTTTACACAGGTGTTACAGGATAAAGGCTTTTTCCCTGGAAAAGGGGCTTTTAACGATTTTGTTTTTTGACATAACTGAGGAGACAGAGAGGATAAAAGAGCTAAAAAAACAGAAAGAAGAGATAGAAAGCTTGACTGACCAGCTAAAACTTATTTTTGAAAGCACACAGGATGCTATGTTTCTTGCCGAATATAAAAGAGGTAATTTTTACTACATAACGTCAAATCCTGCCCACCAGAAGCTGACAGGCTACCGGCTGGAGGATATAAAAGGCAAAACCCCGGAAGAAGTTCTGGGGGAAGAGCTGGCAGCCAGGGTAAAAAGCGGTTATATGAAGTGTATCAGTGCGGAAACTTCTTTTTCTTATGAAGAAACTTTGCCTCTCCCGGCAGGGGAAAAAACCTGGCTGGTATCGCTAACCCCGGTCAAGCAAAAGGGACGTATACGCTATATAATAGGTTCGCGAAGGGATATCACCGTGCAAAAAAAGCAGGAAGCAAGCCTTAAGAAAAAGCTTAAATATGAGAAAATGGTGAGCAGTATTTCGCAGCTGGCTTTGCAGGAGAGGGAAAAAGATGTTTTTTTAAAGGAGGTTTTGAGGATTATCGGGGAAGGGACTGATGTAAGCAGAGCTTATTTTTTTGAACAGGATGCCGGGAAAAATACTGTCAGCAATACTTATGAATGGACAGCTCCCGGGATTCTGCCTCAGCAGGATAAGCTGCAGGAGCTTAATATGGAATTTTTTGGCTGGTGGATGGAAAAGATACGCAACAGGGAAATTATAAATTTCCGCGATATAGAAGAGCTTCCGGATGAATTCACCAGGCTTTTTTTGCGCGAACAGGACATAAAATCTATCCTGGTTATTCCTGTAGGCACAGAAAAAGGAGAAATAAGCTTTATAGGTTTTGATGAATGTGTCCAGGAAAAGGTGTGGGATGATGATGAGATTGTTTTGTTAAGCGTGGTGGCTGATGTGGTTAACCAGTATCTTAAACTGCGCAGATATGAAGAAGAGATTCTGTATAAAAGCTATCATGACGCTTTAACCGGTCTCTACAACAGAAGGTTTATAGAGGAAAGGCTCAAGGAGCTGGATAAGCCGGAAAATCTGCCTCTGGCCATTATTGCCGCTGATGTGAACGGCTTGAAAGTGGTAAATGATGCTTTGGGACATGCTATGGGAGATCTTATGCTGAAAGAAGCTGCCTGTGCCATAAAGAAGAGCTGCCGGCGCGATGATATTATAGTGCGCTGGGGAGGAGATGAGTTTTTGCTGGTTCTTCCCCATACTACCTCTGAAAAAGCGGAAGAAATAATTGAACGTTTAAAAGAAAGCTGTGAAAAGGTTCAGGGTTTGCCGGTTAAAATAAGCTTGGCAACAGGATTTGCGGTGAAAACTAAAAAAAATCAGAAGATAGGTTCAGTTTTAAGAGAAGCTGAAGAATGGATGTACCGAAATAAGCTGCTTAAGGAAAGGAGTAGCCGCAGGGCTATTATAGACACTCTGCTGTCTACTCTGATGGAGAAAAGCGCAGAGACCAGGGAGCATGCGGAACGTATGCGGGAATTGGGTATAAAAATAGCAAAGCGGCTTAAGCTTTCATCCCGCGACATAGATGAGCTTTCTCTTCTGGCTTTGTTGCATGACATCGGAAAGGTGGGGGTAAAAGAGGAGATCCTTAAAAAACCTTCTTCGCTTACGGAAGAAGAATGGCAGGAGATGCGCAAACATCCGGAAATAGGGTGCCGGATAGCGCAGAATACCGCTGAGCTTCTTTCAGTGGCTGAATACATACTTTCACATCATGAACGCTGGGATGGCACCGGCTATCCGCGGGGGCTTAAAGGGGAAGAAATACCCCTGCTGGCTAGGATTATTTCTGTGGTAGACGCTTATGATGCCATGACAAGTGACCGGCCGTATCGCAAAGCTTTAAGCCATGAGGAGGCTTTGGAAGAGATAAGGAAAAACGCTGGCACCCAGTTTGATCCAAAGGTTGTAGAGATATTTCTGGATATAGTAAATAGTGATAAATAAGAAGGATGGGGAAGTTTATGGTTAATTTATGGTTGACCAAGAATTTGCGGCGCAGGTTTTTGGCTGTGGTTTTACCGCTGGTAGCCTTTATTTTTATAATGCAGGTAATCTTCAGCGTGGTCAGTTTTGATAAGGTTGTTGAGGCCAAAACAGAGGAAGCCTTGCGTGAACAGGCAGTAAATGAGGCTGAACGCTTGCTTAAGCAGTTTGCAGATGCAGAAAGTGTTTCCGCGATTATGGCTGTCAATCTGGGAACTTCAGGTGATTATGGAATAAATCGCTGGGAGCCGCTTATGAGGGGCTATATAAAAGATAACCCTAACATAGTGGGAACAGGCTACTGGATGGAGCCGTATGTTTATGATGAACAGAGGTACTATGGCCCTTACCTCTATCGGGAAGGGGATAAAATAGAGCTTACCTGGATCTATAGCAATGAGCAGTATGATTATTTTAAATATGATTGGTACAAAATAGGTTTTACCGGGGGACGGGAGACTAAGTGGACTTCCCCTTACCTGGATGAAGTAAGCGGAGTGGTAATGATAAGCAGTATAACCCCTATTTTTAACGCGCAGGGCAAGATTATTGGGGTTACTAGCTGTGACCTGGGCTTGCCTTCGCTTACTGAGTATATGAAAAAAATACAGGTGGGTAAAAATGGGTACGCTTTTTTGCTGAGCAGGGAAGGTTATTATCTGGGCCACAGAGATGAGAAGCGTAATTTTAAACTGAAAATTACGGACGAAAAAGACGAAAGCTCAAGATTGGCCGGACAAAGGCTGCTGGCGGGAGGGAAAGGGCTGGTTATAGATGGGGTTTTAAACGGGGAAAAAATGATACTTGCTTCTGCTCCCGTGGGGAATACAGGTATAAAGATGGTTTTGGCGATACCGGAGTCAGAGATATATGCGGCCAAGAACAGGGTGCTTAAAGTAGTGGGATTATCTCTGGTTATGGCTTTAATTTTGCTGGGAATTATTCTGTGGCTGATGGTAGCGCGACATATTTCCAGGCCATTGGGCGATGCGAGCAAATATGCTGCCAGGATGGCTTCCGGAGATTTTGCATTTGAGCTGCCAGATATTTATATGGGCCGGCAGGATGAAATTGGACGGCTTATGCAGAGTTTTGTCTCTTTGCGTGATGACATGCGTTTGGTTATGGATGATATAAAGAAGGCTTCCCTTGAGCTGCTTGCTATAAGCAGGGAGGTATCTGACACCAGCCAGGATGTGGCTGCTTCTATGCAGGAAAATACTGCTTCTGTGGAGCAGATAACCTCTGGTATGGAAGAAATAGCCTCTGCTACGGAGGAGATAAATGCTTCCGGGCAGGAAGTTAAAAATGCTGTGGGCGCTATTGCTCAGAAGGTAGAAAAAGGCTATGAAAGTGTGCGGGAAATAGAAAAGCGGGCGGTAAAAATAGAAGAAAATGCTTACTCTTCGCAGAAGGTGGCCGTTGACATATATAATGATATAAAACAGGCTCTGGAGAAAGCTATTAAAGAAGCGGGGGTAGTGGAGGAAATAAGCAGCCTGGCCCAAAATATAGCCGCTATAGCCAAACAGACCAACCTTTTGGCTTTAAATGCTGCGATTGAGGCAGCCAGGGCTGGTGAACAGGGCAAAGGCTTTGCTGTGGTAGCTGATGAAGTGCGCAAACTGGCAGAGAGTTCTGCTTCTGAGGTGGAAAATATCCAGAACCTTACCGGACAGGTACAGGAGGCCATAAACAGGCTGCGGGAGGATAGCAGCAGGGCTTTGGGTTTCCTGGGCAATGAGGTGATACGTGATTATGAATCTATGGTTAAGATCGGCAGGCGTTACAAAGAGGACAGCCAGGCGATAGCTGAGCTTATTTCGGAAATAAATGAAGAAGTGGAAACTATTACCGCTACGCTGGACAGCCTGTTTGATGCCATGGAAAACACGGCGGCCAGTGCTGAAGAAGTTAGCGCAAGTTCCCAGGATATTGTGAAAAGCACCGAGATGACTGCCAGACGGGCAGTAGAGATGAATGGGGTCGCTGAACAGCTGCGGCTGGAAGCAGAAAAGATGCAGGATGTTTTGCAAAAATTTAAGGTCTGATTTGTTTTTGCGGCTCTGCTGGATAAGATATATCAAATGCCTGTTTCCCTTGCATAAAGGGAAGCAGGTTTTTTGTTAGCTAAAAAGACATTTTTTATATAAAATAAAATACAGGGGAATGGATGATAAACAGGGGGGTATATATTATAAATACACTTGGGATTTTGTCGCTTATTGCAGCTATTTTTTATTTATGGCTGGGGTTTTTTGGGTTTTATCTTTACAGCCGGGGAAGGTTGAACCGCTTATTTCTGGGTATAAGCCTGTGTCTTGCGGTATGGTCTTTCGGGTATGGCTTTTTTTATTCCGCTCCTGATGAAGCATCAGCCTGGTTCTGGTTCCGACTGTCTTCTCCGGGGTGGGTTTTGCTGCCTGCGTTTCTTTTGCTTTTTGGGCTGGAGGTTGCCGGCAGGCTGAAGTACATGAAGAATTATGCTGTTTTGTTTGTTTTTATGTGGCCGGCTCTGGAACTCTACAAAGCTCTGACAGGAGTTTTGACTGCGGAAGGCTTTAAACAGGAGATATGGGGTAATGTAGAAATTATTTCTTTTGCCAATCAATGGCACTGGCTGCATGTGGCTTATTATATAACCTATGTAGGTATCATGTTTTTTTTCATATGCAGGTGGGGAAAGAAAAGCCCTTTGCGGCGCGAGAAGATGCAGTCTTTGCTTATTATAATATTTGGTTTCTTTATTTTGATAAGCGGCATGATCACCAATCTTATCCTCCCGGCGCTGAATGGAAGTTCTCCGGGAGTAGCCCATTTTTTTGGCGTAATATGGGCAGCCGGTTTTCTGTATGCCGTTGCCCGCTACAGGTTTATGCGTTTTGATTACAGCCAGATTCTGGAGAATGTCCTTGCTCATGTTAATGACATGGTTCTTATATTAGGCTATGATTTTCGGCTGCTTAAGATAAACCAGAAGGCGGAAAAATTGCTGGGAATAGATGCAAGCAGGATTAAAGAACTTTATTTCTGGGATCTGGTTGAAAACGGGGAGGGGCTGCGAAAGAACTTGCAAAAAATTAAAAAGCAGTCTTATTTATATATGCCGGTGGTTTTTAAAACCGGAGGCAGAAGGAAGATAATTACCCGTACTTTCTGTACTGCCATTAAGGATGATTTTGGCGACATTATCGTGATAACGGTGGTAAGCCAGGATATCCGGCTTATAAGCCGTTTGCGGCAGGAAGTAAAAATGAGGAGGAACAAAGAAAAAGAGTTAAAATATCTGAGCATGCATGACCCTTTGACTGGACTTTATAATCGGGCTTATTTTATGGAACTGATGAGGGACATAGAAGAAAATAAAAAGGTAAAGATAGGGCTTATTGTATGTGATCTGGATGGTTTAAAGGAGATAAATGACCGTTTTGGACATCTTATGGGAGATGAATTTATAAAAAAGGCAGCGGAGGTCTTGAAAAGCTGTGTGCGCAGCCAGGACAAGGTCATGCGCATTGGAGGAGATGAATTTGCAGCGGTGCTTATGGATATAGATGAAGGAATGCTTAAAGAAACAACTGCCAGGATAAAAGAAGCCTTTAGCTGCATGAATTTGGCCATCGGTGAGGCATGTGTACCGGGAATTTCAGCAGGCTATGCTTACCGGGAAGATGTTTCTACAACGGTGGACGAGCTTTTTCGGCTGGCTGACAGCCGCATGTATGAGGATAAATATAGCAACAGGAACAAGGGGGAACAAATATGCTGAATTTTGTTTTTAATAATCCGGGAAAGATTTTTTTTGGCAGGGGACAGATAGAGGTGCTGGGAGAAGAGATAAAGAGGTATGCCAGCAGGGTACTGCTGGTTTACGGCGAGGGGAGCATAAAAAGGAATGGCATCTATGATAAGGTTACGGGCATTTTAAAAGAAAATGGAATTTTTTATGCTGAACTTCCGGGAGTTAAACCTAATCCCCGTATCGATAGCGTAAGGGAAGGGATAAAAAGGTGCCGGGAAAATGATCTGGAGCTGGTTCTGGCAGTGGGAGGCGGAAGTGTTATTGACTGTGCCAAGGTTATAGCCGCTGGTTTTTATTATGATGGGGACCCCTGGGATTTTTTTACCCGTCAGGCTAAAGTTAAAAAGGCTCTGCCGGTAGCTTCGGTGCTTACCCTGGCGGCTACTGGCTCAGAGATGAACGGCAATGCGGTTATCAGCAATGATGAAACCAGGGAAAAGAAAGGTTTGGGAAGTAATCTCCTTATTCCTAGATTTTCTATCCTGGATCCTTCTTATACTTATACCGTATCCCCTCTGCAGACAGCAGCAGGAGTAGCTGATATTATGAGCCATGTATTTGAACAGTACTTTAGCAGCAATAATGATGCCTACCTGCAGGACCGGCTTTGTGAAGGGGTTTTGAAGACCTGCATCCATTATGCTCCCATAGCCTGCAGCAAGCTTGATGATTATGAGGCCAGGGCTAATCTCATGTGGGCAAGTAGCATAGCCTTGAACGGTATTTTATCAACCGGTAAACTTACCGACTGGGCTACCCATATGATTGAACATGAAATAAGTGCTCTTTATGATATAGCTCATGGAGTGGGGCTGGCCATACTTACCCCATTCTGGATGGAGTATGTTATGGAAGAAAAAAACCTGGATAAGTTTGTGCTTTATGCTGCCAATGTATGGGGGATGGTCGACAGGGATGAAAAAGAGATGGCAGGTATGGCCATAGAAAAAACCCGGGGATTTTTTAAGGCTCTGGGGCTTCCTTCAAGGCTCAGTGAAGTAGGGGTAAAAGAGGATGACCTGGAGTTTATGGCGGCAAGAAGTGTAGAAAATGGCAAACTGGGCAGGTTTAAAGAGCTCGATAAGGAAGATGTGCTTAATATATTAAAAATGGCTTTTTAATATTTTGGCTTTGCAGTGAATTAAGGAGGAATACTTTAATGAACAGGTTTGAGTGCTGCCAGGACAGGGAATGCTGCAGTTTTTTGGAGGACAAAAAAGATGTAAAAAAAGTGGTGATTGATTTTCTGTATCTCGATCTCAGTGTGTGTACGCGCTGTCAGGGTACAGATGCCAATCTGGAGGCTGCCTTAAAGGAAGTCAAAGATATCCTGGAGAGAGAAGGGGTAGAAGTAGTTGCTAATAAGGTAAATGTAATCAATGAAGAACTGGCGGTAAAGTATAAATTTGCAAGCTCTCCTACTATAAGGGTTAATGGTTGGGATATTCAGATGGAAATTAAGGAAAACTCATGCGCTTCCTGCGGCGACCTGTGCGGAGAAGATGTGGACTGCCGGGTATGGGTTTATAAAGGGCAGGAATATAACGAAGCTCCCAGGGAAATGATTGTGGAAGCCATTTTGGGAGCTGTATATGGTGAACAAAATGGTGAGAAAGCAGAAGAGGGAGAATATGTAATGCCTGAAAACCTGAAGCGGTTTTATGAAGGGATGAAGAAAAAGAGGAGGATAGATATTTTTTAAATTAAATAAAGAAATAGCTGTATTTAATATATTCTTCATCATATTTCAGAGCCAGTTTAAAAAGAAAGTTTTTGATATTTTTAAGGCTGGTTTTGTCTTCTGACCACTCCCGCATCAGTTTATGAAAGCGGGTTTTTTCTTTAGTATCAGCCTTGTTTTTAAAATATCCCCATATGTGGTTAACGGCATTGATTTCTTCTTTTTTGCTGGGCGGCAGGTTAAGGCACTGTTCAATTTTTTCATAAAAAGCAAGAGGATCTGCTTTGGATTTATCTTTGAGCATTTCCCGTATTTCAAGATAAGTTTTTTGGGAACGGCTTAAAACCAGGTATTTGTACCTGGACCATTCTTTTTCCAGGATTTTGACAGGAAGATTATGAGAGGTTATGTGTATACACTTAAGGGCGGATAAATTTTTGTCTTTTACTTCCAGCATGATATCTGGATATAGAGAATGTGCTCTAAGTTCCTGGTAAAATTGATGGAAAATTTGGCTGTTTATAGTTTCTGAATGCGCACCTTTTTTGCCGCTTGCAGCCTGCTCTGAATAATGTATTTTTTGATTGCCGTCTTTGCTGGACCAGGTTGAACAGCATGTTTTAATCCAGTCCAGGAGGGACCTGTTGCCGGATGGATTTGTAATATGATGCAGGTTATCGAATACTACGGGAATATTGAGTTTTTCCGCTATATACAGGACATCTTCTATATTGAAACATTTTTCATCGTTTTCTATTACCAGCCGCGCTTTGGTTTCCGGGGGAAGATGCTGGTAATTGGCGATGAATCTGGCGGCGGCTTCTCTTTTATTGCCGTATAAACCCCCTATATGCAGGATGATTTTGTGGGAGCTGTCGAGCTTAAGCGCATCTAAAAACCGGGTATGGTATAAAAGGTCAAGATAAGCGTTTTTTACTACTTTTTCATCCGGTGAGTTAAGTACTGTATACTGTCCCGGATGCATGGATACCCTGATGCCGGATTTTTTTATTTTTTCCCCAATGGCTGCAAGGATTTCTCTGTATACCATCCACCATTTAATGTCATTTGCCTCATGGGAAGCAAAAGGGATTATATCAGAACTTATGCGAAAAAGTTTTATGTTATTTTCTATATTGTAATCTATCATTTTGTCCAGTACTGAAAGGTTGTGTTTTATAACTTCGTGCAGTTTTTCCCTATCGGCATTTTTAAGAGTTATGCCTCTTAGATTGCACTCCGGCACTCCCAGCATAAGACAGGCATATCCTATTCTCATTGCAAGGTGGTCCTTTCTTAAGCATGTATAAATTAATTTTATATTTAAAGAAAATGGAGAGCAAGTTTATAAATTAAAACGCAAAATGCCGGCTTTTTTGTAGAAAAAAGCCGGCATTAAAACCTGGGATGTATGAAGTATCAGTTATTCTTCAGTATTGGCATTAGACTGGATGAGCCCATCAGCTGTTTCGTCAGGAGCTGCTGCTTCTAAAGGAGGGATGTTTTCCGGGGAAGTAGTTTTGTTATCAGTATAATCAGGTACCGGGTTCTGGCTGTTGCTAGCTGGTGCTGTTATGTAGTCAGCGGGCAGAGAAGCCAGTATTTTAACATGATTCAAATACCAGGGGCATGGATTCCAGAGGGTGCCAATACCGATGATATCCATATGGTCATATGTATCCATTACCCCCATATAGTTCCATACGCCGGGAAGAGGGGTGCCGCTGAAGTTGACAATACTGTCAGAAGAATTTATCTTGGGCCCGTTCTGTGAAATAAGGCTTACCAGCCCATCGTTGGGCCACCAAGAACTGTCAATAGGTACCTGTCCGGGCACATTGCGGGTATAGGAACCTATATGCAGGGCAAACGGCTGCAGGAAAATGTTCATGCTCATTACCGGGACCTGATAGTTGGAAAAAAGCGCTTTGCGGGTAGCATTCGTCGCCCAGGAAAAATAATAGACATCAGGCTGGGCCTTTACCCATCCGTTAAGCTCTCTGGCCCCTTCGACGGTGAGGTCCCAGTTGGAAAGATCGCGGCTGGTTTTCCAGAAGGAGCTGTTAAATACCCGGCTTAAATAGTCGCTCAATTTTTCACCCTGGTATCTGGTAAGGCCCCACTGGTCGAGTTTAAGATCATAAATGTTATTGGGGGTGCTTAAAGTAGACATAAATCCTACAAAGCTCTGCAGCCAGGGCATTCCTTTATTTATGGCATTGTCGAGGGAAGTCCCATCATGGGGGGTGGATATGGTAGTCACGCTTTTTACCCAGCTGTGTCCACCAGCAAAAAGAGGAGACATATTATCCTGAGAAAAGCTCCTTTCTGCCTCATCACCTTCTGCCAGCAGCTGAACTAATGTCCTTACTGTTTGTCCTCCCATACTGTGCCCTATAAGGTGGACTTTTTTAATTTCCCCGGTTTGGGGATCAATTTTGCCCAGGTCTGGAATTAGGCCCTTATAAGTGCGCCCATAGCGGGCATGCCCGTATTTGGCGGCGTGAGCCGCTCCGTAGTCGACAGTACCCCCGACCAGCTGGGCGTAAAGCTCACATGCCCTGTCCCAGTTGCTGGAAACCGGCCCTACTGCCACTGTATAGACTTCGTATCCCTGGGCTTTCAGGTATTCCTGAATGTCATAAAGCCCTCCCCAGTATCTAAAGCCAAGCATTTCATCGCGGCCGAAACCCCCGAGCCCGTGTACCAGGATGATTGGATACTTGTTGCCGGAAGGGGGGGTGCTGGCTTTGACTGCAGTAGGGCAGAAAAAATTAAAAGACAGGAAAAGGAGCGTGATAATCTGGACGAAAAGATTTTTTTTGAACACTTTCTATTCCCCCTTTTTAAGTTCACAAGATATTATTATTGTCATATTATCATAAATAATATTACAAAAAGAAATTTTATGTCAATATTTACCGGGGAAATATTAAATTTTATTATTGTTGTCATTAGGAATATTAAGAAATTGTAAATAAAGTTGAAATTATATGTCAGAAAATGCGATATAATTAATAGAAAAGTGAAAAACATTGAATGCCTGATAAACAGCTTTACAGGTGGTTGTGGTAGCTTTGGGGGTAAAATTTTAATGGATGGATGGAATGATTATAGAAAAGAATGTCAGCTTATGAGGAGATTGGGTAAAGATAACATGCAAGCTTTACAAGATTCTCTGGCGGAAATGCTGGGTTTAAGTTTTTGCTTGTGGGACAGAAGTGGACAGCGAATAACGGTATGGTCAAATTCTTCTCTTTTTTGTTATGAAATAATTTCTAAAAATAAGGAGAGGTGTAAAAAACAGAAACAAATCATGCTTTCTCAAGTTTTAGATAAAAAAGAAACTGTCATAGGGACTTGTTATATGGGAATGAGTTTTTTTGCTATTCCTATTTTATATGAAGATGAGGTAATGGCTATATTTTATGGAGGGGGGTTTGTCAGCTTATCTCAAGGTCTTGATACTTCATATATTACACGTTTAGGGCATAGTATTCCGGCAGTTCCAGAAGAAAGATTACATAATGTTATAAATTTTTTTGAGAATTTTTTCAAGATTTTAAAATTGGATGATAATTTGTTTACCAACGAAGATAAAAAAATAAAACCACATAAAGAGGATGCAGATGTTTTTTTGCTGCAAAATCATCTGAGTCTGAGGGAAATAGAGATAGTTAAACTGGTTTTACAGGGGATGAGCAATAAAGAAATCGCTGATTATTTGGGAATAAGTGAGAAAACAGTAAAGGTGCATGTGAGCAATATCTTAAGAAAACTGCAGATGAAGGATAGGAGACAACTTATAATATTTTGTCAGCAGCAGCTTGGAAAAAGGTGAAATTATGAGTATAAAAAGACGACTTATGTTGTTGATAATATTTTTACTTGTTTTTCCTATGCTGAGCCTGATGTTTATATCGCAATTAGTTTTGGACCGGCAAATTAAAAATAGTGCGCGGCATTATCTTGTAAATGCTTCCAAGGTAGCCCAGAGTGTAATGTTATCTAGGGTAGAAAAAATGGAGAAGGCAGCAGCTGTGATGGTAATGACTGAAGATTTTTTATCAGCAGTTAGAGAAAAAGATAGTAAAAAAGTTGCTCAAAAAATCAGTGAGTTACAAGAAATAAATGATTTCACGGATTATATAATTTTGCTGGATAGCAACAATAGTCTATTTTATAGTTATCCGGAAACCCTTTCGCCACAGATTTCGGAATTTAGCCGTTTGTTAGGTGATGCTAGGAAAAATAAAAAATCAGTTATTGCCCATCAGGCTATAGTTTTGGAAAATCTTTTTGTTCCTGGAACTGAAGATTATAAAAAGTTTGAGGTAAGGTTGCAGCAAAAAGAAGGCGTATTTAAGTATGTACATAGTTTAACAGCAGCAGTGCCGATTTTTGAAAAGAATGGAACATATTTGGGGGCGCTTTTAATAGGGGATATAACTAACAATGATTCGTTTTTGCCCAAAAGGTATAGCTGGTATATAAAAGATTCTTATTTATCTCTTTCTTTATACGATGTCAGGGTAACTTCTAACATAAAAAGCAATCGCAAAACCAATTTTGTTGGTAGTTTGGTGCCGGTAAAAGTTGATACTTTGGAGGGCGAGCAAGATTATTATTTTGGGCAAGTAAGGATAGATGATGAAATACATTTTTTTCTGGATTGCCCATTATATGGTGATGAAGGCAAGATCATAGGGGCTCTGGGAGTGGGTATACCGGAAAAGAAGTTTAATATTTTGCAAAAAGTAAACAGCAATATAATTATAGTACAAACTCTGATCCTTTTGGGTATAATGCTGATAGTTGGCAAATTTATGGCTGATAACATATCGAAACCTATATTGGAAGCAGCGCGGTGGGCAGAGAAGATAGCTTCTGGTGAAAGAGAACTGTCAATAAAGGAAAGATTTTTGTACAATTCTTGTTCTGAAGCAATACTTCTGCTAAAAAATTTACAAAAAATGTCAAATGAGTTATATATCCGCGAGGAAGAGAAAAAAAATTTCATAGAAAGATTAAGAGAAGAACACCAAAAACAGACCGAGCTTTCCCAACAACTCAAAGAACTTAATAATGAATTAGAAACCAAGGTAAAAATGAGGACCCAAGAATTAGAAGAAGCCATAAAAATTTTGCGTAAAGCAGACCAAGTGAAAACTAGGTTTTTGGCCAATATGAGCCATGAACTAAGAACTCCTTTAAATGTTATAATCACTAGCGCCCAGGCCTTAGAAGAAGGGATATTTGGAGAATTAAACGAGAGGCAGCACAAGTATATAGTAAATATAAATACTGCCGCTCAACATCTTCTACATTTAATTAATGATATCCTTGATATTGCTAAGATTCAGGCTGGTAAGATGACTTTGGTTTTGGGGGTTTTTTCTGTCTGCGATCTGATAACAGGAAGTATTGAAGAAATAAGAAGTTGGGCGGAAAGTAAAAAAATAGATATAAGTTGTAGCTGGTTGGCGGATGATTTTTTGGTCATGGTGGATAGGCAAAAATTTAAACAAATTTTGTATAACTTGCTTTCTAATGCAATCAAGTTTACTCCCGAGAGAGGGAAAATAGAGATAAAGCTGTGGAGAGAAGAAAATTTTTATTGGATTGCTGTTAAGGATAACGGAATTGGAATTCCTGAAGCTTATCTAAACAGGGTGTTTGAAGAATTTGAGCAGATAGACAATTCATACGCCAGAGAATACGGGGGAACTGGTTTGGGTTTGCCGCTTACCAAGAAACTGGTAGAATTGCATGGAGGAGAGATTTTTCTTTTTAGTCGGGAGGGTGAGGGAACAGAAGTTGTGATAAAAATGCCTATAGCGTTAGCAGGAACATTTTTGTCAGGTGGAGAGGTGGTTTAGATGGCAAAGATTTTGTTAGTAGATGATAATATGCTGAGCTGTGAAGTTATGGGTGATGTCTTGCATACCTGGGGGTATGAGGTTTATAAGCTATCTGTGGGAACAGGTGTTTTCGAGTTCGTCCTTAAATATAAGCCGGATATTATTTTGCTTGATATTATGCTACCTGGAATGAACGGGTTTGAGATTTGCAAGAAGCTGAAAGGGAATTGGGATACTTTTCAAATACCAGTTATAATGCTGACTGTTTTGGATGATGTCGAGGATCGCATAAGAGCTTTTGATGTGGGAGCTGATGCTTTTGTTACCAAGCCGGTGAATTATAGTGAACTTAGGAGTATAGTAACCGCTCTCTTGCGCAGAAAGGAACGCTGTCGGTATTTTGAGGATGGTAAATCAGTGATTGCTAGCTTTTTGCAGTTGATCAAACTTTGTGATAAAGAATTGTATGAACATGTTATGGTAGTAGCTGATTATTGTGGTAAGGTGGCAGCTGTTTTGAATTTGAGCCGAGAACAGATTGAGTTGTTGATGGCAGGAGCTTATTTGCATGATATTGGTAAAATAGTGGAAAAGGGAGATGAGCATACAAGAAAAGGAATAGAAATTATTCGCCCTCTTAACTTGCTGGATAAAATGTATACTTTTGTATACAGCCATCATGAAAGGATGAATGGTAAAGGTTTTCCGGAGGAAATAACAGGTGTTAATTTTTCGTTAGAGCTCAAGATATTGACGCTGGTTGATGAGTATGTTAACTTACAGGAACAACTTAAAAATAAAGACAAGGCTTTGAATGTGCTCGATAGAAAAGTGGCAGAAGGTGCTTTTGATGAGGTAGTGTATAGAGCTTTATGTCAGGTGCTGGAAGACGAAGATTTTAGAAAAAATTTGGGCATGACTTGAATAGACTGCTAAATGAACAAAAGAATTAGAAAAGTATTATTTTTATAAAAATATAACGCTTTTTAAGACCTGGGTTATATTTGCATAACCTCGAGGTCTTATTTTTTTTGGTATTTTAGGGCTTTTACAGGGCTTATGGTCAATATGATTGTAGTTGCATTAGTAATAAATTTTTAAGTGAAAAGAGAAACGGCAGGCAAATGATTTATGAGATGAAAACAGGGGGTGATATTAAGAGTAATTTGTACAAAGTGATGCTAAGCGAAAAGGCAAATTAAAAAGAGGAGGGAATTTAAGGTGGCTGCTAACAAAAAAGTGAAATTGGAAGAGATTTTGGCGGAAAAAGGGATGCCCATAAGTTTTCAGTATGGCGGCAGAGCTCCTGAAGAAATGGTAGATAGGGAAGTTAAAAAAGAACCGTGTGAAAGGGTTAAAAAACTTAAAGAGTTATATTTCCAGACTCTTTCATCGGCTACGGTAGAGTTTCCTTACTGGTATACCCGCAAATATGATGAGCTGGAAGGCGAAATTCCAGTAGTACGCAGGGCGGCAGCTTTAAAACATGCTTTTTCACATCTTACACCCACTATATTCCCCGGGGAACTTCTGGTTATGGGCAAAGCTCATTATTACAGAGGCTCTTTTCCTATGCCGTGGCTTTCTGAAGGCTACTTTATGGCTAAAGAGGATGAGCTCTATCAGTCAGCTTTATCAGCTGGTCGTACCAGTGCGGATGAAGTGTCAAAGTTTGGCACTGGCGGTGGTAATGTAACTCAGAGCTTTGGCAATGTGGTTTCTATTGCGGGTAAATTTGGCATTCGCAAAGAAGAAGTGCCAGCTCTTGTAAAACTGGCCAAGGCTTGGGTTGGGCGCTCGGTTGATGATTTGGGGCAGAAATATGAAAAAATGGTACCTGAATATCAGTTAAAAGAAAATATAATGAAATCTGTTATATGTATGTTTGACTCTGGTTATACTCTGCCGCAGGGACGTGAAGTAATTAATTATTATTATCCTTTACAGTACGGGTTTGATCGTTTGATTGAGATGTGTGAGGAAGGTAAAGCTAAAGTGGCGGGCAGAGCTGATGGTGACGGCATTATTGGAATGGATAGGCTTTATTTTTATGAAGCTGCTAAACTCGTGCTGGAAGGTATTCAGGCCTGGATACTTAATTATGCTGCTGAAGCTAGAAGATTGGCTTCGATTACTGATGAGTCTAAGCAGAAAAAAGAATATGAAGAAATAGCTGAATGTTTGGAATGGATTGCTCACAAACAGCCCAGAACATTCCGGGAAGCTTTACAGCTTACTTACACTATTCATATTGCTGTTTTAAATGAAGATGCTATTTCTGGTATGTCTCCTGGAAGATTAGGGCAGGTACTTTATCCCTGGTTTGAACAGGATATAGAAGCGGGACGTATAACGGAGGAAGAGGTTATTGAACTTTTAGAATGCCATCGCATGAAGATGACTCTTATTGACTGTTTTGCCTCTATGGGGGTAGTAGGTGGCGTATTGTCGGGGAATACCTTTAACAATCTGAGTTTGGGCGGACTTACTCGTGATGGCAGACCAGCTACCAACAGGCTGGAAATGCTTATACTGGAAGCAGCTATGCGCAACCAGACTCCGCAGCCTACCCTGTCAGTTCTGTATGATGAAAAACTTCCGGAAGAATTTTTGCTTAAGGCTATTGAATGTAACAAGACGGGAACCGGTTATCCAGCATGGATGAATTTCCAGGGAGGCTTACAGTTTATACTTGATCAATACCAGGCCGAAGGGATGACAGTAGAAGAGGCGAGGGCTTGGGCTATAGGCGGATGTTTGGAAACTTCTCCCTGTGCATGGATGCCGCTTACTTTAAACGGAAAACAGTATGAAATACCAGGAGGAGCCGGCCAGCCTACCAGTGTAGGGGTACATTTTATAGCTAATCCAAAGATTTTGGAATGTGTACTTTTTAATGGCTATGATCACAGAACTGGCATACAGGTTTATCCTCCGCATAATCGCAAACTGGAAACTTATGAAGAGCTGTGGGAAACTTTCAAAGAATATTATGAAATGACTGTTGATTGTTTAGCTAAATGCAACAATATTCAGCATGATATCTGGCGCAAGAATAATATGGCGGTATTTAATTCTCTGTTAAAACCTGATTGTTTAGCTAAAGGACATCATATTGGCAACATGGGTTACAGATATAATGCAACTTTCAATGTGGAAAGTTGTGGAACTATAAACCAGATTAACTCTTTGGCTGCTATTAAGAAACTGGTTTATGACGAAAAGAAATACACCCTCGATGAATTGAGAGATGCACTGCTTAATAACTTTGGATTCAAGACAGCAGCTGAAGTAGGTAGTTTCTCGTTGGCTGAACAAGAAAAGCGGCCTGATGGCGATAAGTACGACCGTATTTACAGTGATTGTTTGCTAGCTCCCAAATATGGTAATGATGATCCATATGTCGATTCCATACTTAAGGAATATGAAGAATGGTTCTGTGCTATGTGTCGGAGATACGAATCTTTATATGGCAAACCGCTGTATGCTTGCCAGATTTCTGTATCTACTCATGCGCCACAGGGAGCTGCAACCCTGGCATCTGCAGATGGCAGGCTGGCAGGAACTACCTATGCAGATGGCTCTATGTCAGCTTATCCGGGAACTGACCGCAGCGGCCCGTATGCACTATTTAATTCCGCTACTGTTTGGGACCATACACAGTCTCAGAATTCTCAGATGAACCTCAAGATACATCCAAGTGCCATAAAAGGGGAAGAAGGGGCTCGCAAGCTGCTTGATCTCACTCGTGCTTATATGCGCAAAGGTGGATTCCACATTCAGTATAACATAGTGGATTCTAAAATATTGAAAGATGCCCAGAAGAATCCTCAGAACTATCGCGACTTGATGGTACGTGTAGCTGGCTTTACCCAGTACTGGGTTGAAATTGGGAAGCCCATACAGGATGAAGTTATAGCACGTACTGAATATGAAGGAGTGTGATTTTAATGGCTAATGGATTAAAGCATAACGACTGCCGTAATTTTGCACCGGTAGACGTGGCTAAAGGTATTTGTCGGATAAAAAATGAGCTTATATTTATAGATGGAGAACCGTGTGAAAAATTTGAAATGCTTCCCAAGTGCAAAAATTGCGGACATTTTGTAAATGTTGACAAAGACGATATTGGTACCTGCAAAGGCTTCAAAGATAACTACTGGGCCTTTGGGGAAAATATTGCGGTAACCTGTGAAAACTATCAGGTTAAATGCCAGAATTAAAACTGAAAAGGGTGCTTTAGGCACCCTTTTCATGAATTCATGAAATTTTGCGAATGACATATGGTTGGGAGGTTGAATGTATGGATGAAGCGCGCAGGCAGAACATGGGCAGGATGGTAGTAGCCGCTTCCTGGTTAGCAGTATTTTGTCTTTTTGGGTATAGGGCTACTTTTTCAGTGCTTTTGAGGCCTATGTCTGAAAGTATGGGTTGGAGCGTTACTCAGTTATCGCTTGGTTATTCTTTAATGATGAGTGTGTATGCAATAACTGCTTTTTTCAGCGGCATGATAATCGATCGCTGGGGAACCAGACCTGCTTATGCTATAGGAGCGGTTTGCGCAGCGCTAGGATTTTATCTGACTAGTAATGCCAGCACTTATTTGGAATATCTTATACCTTATGCTCTTTTTGCTGGCATAGGGACTGGTATGTTGTGGGTGTCTTCTACAGTGTCAGTACGTAAATGGTATGTAGGTAGCACTTATGCTAGTATGTGGGGGATAGCATTTATGGGAGCTCCTATTGCTCAAGTAGTTTTGAGTCTAGGAGTAAAGCAGGTTTTACTTACTATGAACTGGCAGCAAGCTATGAAGGGTCTGGCGGTAGTGGTTTTTGTAGCCCTTGCCATGGCGGCTTTGCTTGCTCGAAAGAATCCTGAAGACTATGGAGTTGAACCATTTGGGCTTATTAAGGCTCCTGCTGCAGGAGGACCTCCCAAAGCTGAATATATATGGAATTTAGGAGATGCTTTTAAAAGATTTGCCATTTGGGGAGCTATAATTGCTTTTCTTACCAGTATGCTGGCGGAATTTTTAATCTGGACTCAGGTTGTGAATTACTGGACCAATGATGTTAAGCTTTCTTTGGCTAGTGCTACTAACCTCTATGTAATAATAGGCATAGCTGGCATATTTACCATGCCTCTTATGGGCAAAGTGGCTGATAAAGTGGTGGCCAGATATGATATCGAAAGTAAAGGCCGGAAAGTAATGCTTATATTTGCCCCGACAGTTGGCGTGATAGCCTGTGTATGTTTGTTGCTTACCAAAGTGAGTTATCTGTTTGGTGTGCTAGCTTGTATTTTGTTCGCTGTTTATTGGGCTATTGAACCTGGGGGAGTAGCAGGTTATGCTGGCTCTGTTTATGGCAGACAGTCACTAGGAAAAATATGGGGCCTGGCTACTTTAATAGTGATGGGAATTGGACCAGCGGTAGGGGTTTACATGGGTGCTTATCTTTTTGATATATCTGGCAATTACTTGAATTCGATACTATTTGCCGGTGGTGCTTTCCTAGTTTCTGCAGTAGTGGCAGCTTTACTGCCGCTAAAGGCGGAACCTCCCGTATCTGTTGAGGAAGAAGCGGCACCGGCAGGAATTAATTAATATTACCCTCGTCCCCCAATATTTCTAACCTCATCCCACAACTTTAACTTTTGGCCAGGGACGGGGAACAGGAAAAGTAATTCTCTGTTCTTCTTAGTTCCTGGCCGGGATTTTTATAAAATTATTTTATTATTTTGGATGGGAGTTGAGAAAATGGTTATGCATAGTACGGAAGTGAGAGTCAAAAAGGGGTTAATTTTTGACATACAGAGCTATTCAGTACATGATGGTCCGGGTTGCAGGACTTTGATTTTTATGAGCGGATGCCCTTTGCGCTGTGAGTGGTGCGCTAATCCGGAAGGGCTGATGGTAAAGAAACAGGTAATGTTTAGCAGCGTGAAGTGCAAGCATGAATCATATAACTGTCATTATTGTATAGATAATTGTTTTTATCAAGCTATAAAAATCAGCAATTCTCGTGAAAATATCCTGGAATTTGATCGTGAAAAGTGCAGCAGTTGCGAAAATTTTCTTTGTGCAGTAGCCTGTCCCTATGAAGCCATAAGGATAGTGGGAAGATGGATGTCTGTGGATGCTTTGCTGAAAATTCTAGATAGGGACAGACAGTATTGGGGTTCCGGAGGGGGAGTAACCTTTAGTGGAGGCGAACCTTTTGTACAGCATGAGTTTTTAATGGAAATGCTTATGCGCTGCAAGGATAAGTATATACATACAGCTATTGAAACTAGTGCATATGTGGATACAGGCATATTTTTACAGGCTTTTCGCTACCTGGATTTTGCGTTTATTGATATAAAGCACATGGATGATTTTCAACACCGTGCTAAAACTGGGGTTAGCAACAAGCTTATTTTGCACAATATAAAAGCTCTTTCTCAATCCGGATGGAAAGGGAGATTGGTTTTGAGAATGCCGGTAATAAGAGGGTATAACGATAATGATGAAAATATTGAAAAGATAATTGATTTTATGAAGGAACTGGGGCTTTTTGAGATAAATATTCTTCCTTTTCACAGATTGGGAGATTCTAAGTGGAAGCAACTGGGGCTGGTTTATAAGTATGCTGATGAGACTGGTACTCCGCGGGAAAGGTTAGAGGAGATACAGGATAGATTTTTGGAAGCGAGAATAGCCTGTTATATAGGACATGAAACCTGCTTTTAGTCTTTAATTTTTAGTTGTGGGAGGAGGTAGTAAAAAATATGTTGGGAGTTAGAGATGTAAATGCTAAAGGAAGTTTACGCATTAAGTTGCTAATGATAGTATGTGGGATAATTTTTATTAACTGTGCCTTATTGGTAGGAGTGGCTATTAAAACTTCCAGTTATATATTGCAGAGGGAAATTGAAAATTCTATGCAGAAGGTAGCAAAACAAGCAGCGAATACTATAAGTTCACGTAATGCAGCGCGTTTTTGTGTGCTGGAAGGGATGGCGTCTAACAATGTGGTAGTTTCTAAAGACACTTCCATTAATGAGAAAGTAGCAATTTTAAAGGAAGAATTTTTGCGCAACAAAGAAAAATTGTATTTTTTAGATTTAGTTTTAAAAGATGAACAAGGAAATTTATATAGCATTAGTGGGACAGATTTGCTTCATGCCTATGAGGTTAACTTAAAAAAAATGCCTGCAGACAGTAATTATATTTCCAGCAGCTTGGTTAGTAAGAGGGGAGATGTGGTATTTGTTTATTCAGTTCCCATTTATGCCAAAGAGAACGGTCAAAAAATAGGCGCACTTATGGGGCTTGTTGATGGCAAAAAACTTTCTGAAATGATAAGTTCAATTTCTTATGGCCAAACAGGGTATGCTTTTGCTGTTGATGAGAAAGGCAAGACTATTGCACACCAAAAATTAGAAAAGGTTATAGATGAAGAGAATATACCGGAAATGGCCAAACAAAATGCGGATTTAAGTGAAATTGCGGAACTGATAAAAGAAATGGTTTCCGGAAGGTCAAAAGTAGCTGTTTATAGTTATCGTGGAGAAAAAAAATTGATGGCTTTTGAAAAAGTACCAGGCACTAATTGGAGTTTGGCTTTGACAACTCCTGTGAAAGAGGTCTTACAGCCTGTCAGTATGCTTAAACAGAAGATGCTTATCATTTCATTTTTGATACTGTTTTTTATGCTGATTATACTATACTTAGTGATTGGTCATATGACAGGCATGATAAGAAATGTTGCAGAATATGCCTTTAACATGGCGGAAGGAGATTTTAAAGGAGATAGTTGGGAAAAATATAGCGGTAGAAGTGATGAAATAGGGATTTTAGCCAGGGCTTTTAGGGATATAAAAAATCACCTGGGAGGAGTTTTAAAACAGGTTACAGATGCTGTGAACAATAATAGGCATACGGCAGAAGTTTTGACAGGTTCTGTACGTGACATGACGCAAAGGGGAAAAGAAATAGGGGATGCTCTTGGTTATATTGCTGCTGGAATGGAAGAAGCCAGTGCTTCTATAATGGAGATAAATGCGGTAATGGGCAATATAAATACAAAAGCTCAATTTTTAAAAGAAGAAGCTCTGTCGGGTTTTGAAAAGGTTAAAGAATTGGAGAAAAGTGCAGAGAACATGCGCTTGAATGCTGTTGAAGCTCAGGAAAGAGCATGCCGTATTTATAAGGAAAAACAGGATTTAATAAGTCAGGCAGTGGCTTCAGCACAGGTAGTTGAGGAAATATCAACGATGGCGAACAGTATAACTGATATTGCCGCGCAAACTAATTTATTGGCCTTAAATGCTGCTATTGAGGCAGCCCGAGCTGGGGAACATGGTAAGGGATTTGCAGTAGTGGCAGCAGAAGTGCGTAAGCTGGCCGAACATGCTGCCAACACTGCTGAATCTATTCAGCATGTAGTTTCTGATGTAAATATAGCGGTCAAAAATCTTACAGAAAATATAGGAGAAGTTTTAGATTTTGTGGAGAATAATGTAATCAATGATTATTCAGGAATGGTAGAAGCAGGGGAAAAGTATGCAGAAAATATGAAAGTTGTTGAAAATATAACCTCACGTTTTGTTGCTTCTATGCAGGAAGTTGCCAGTATGCTGGAAATTGCTAATAAGAATATCGAAGGCATAACAGCGGCTGTACAGGAAACTACCGCTTCTACAACTACGGTAAACCAGCATATTGATGAAGTTATAAGAATATTGAATAACATAGAGGAAATGTCAGAAAAACAGCTGTATGTGGCTGATGAAATGGTAAAAAGTACTCAGTTTTTCAAGTTGTAGATTAGATTTTGATAATATGCTTGCTAGGATCAGCTGGTCAGTAGGAATCCTAGCAAGCTTTTGTTTTATTCCGGCAAGGTGCTTTTCCAGGCTTTAAATACCATTTCCCGGCTTTTTTCTCTTATAACCGGGTCGTTTAAGGCGATTTGATAAGCTTCTTCTTCTGTTTCAGTGTGATAGATAATAAGTCCGCCGCTGTGGTCCATAAAGGGACCTTTGGCAAATATCTTGCCTTCTTTTATATACTTGTCAAGATATGCTTTGTGTTCAGCAAGGACAGCGGCATCTTTTTCCGGGTCGACTGTGGTGAGAAAAGCGACGAAATAAGGCATAACTGTTCCCCCTTCTTTTGTTTTGGCATGTATATATTAGCATAACAAAAGGCGAATGCCAAAGGCTATTTATAGAAAAAGAGAATGATCCTAACCGGACCTGGTTTTAAATTTAACGGTTGATTAAATGGAAGATATATATTATTATAAAAACATCAAAGGGGACTAATTTAATCCACAATAAAGGGGTAGCAAAATTGCAGATAACGCGGCAGAGTGAATATGCTATTCGTACTATGCTGGAACTGGCCAAGGCTCCGCCGGGGGAACTGGTATCTACCCGGGTTATTTCGGAAAGGCAGGATATACCGGAAGATTTTTTAAAAAAGACGGTAAAGCTTCTGGTGCTGGCTGATCTGGTAGTAACCCAGCGGGGAAACAGCGGAGGCATAAGGCTGGCCAGGCCGGCAGACAGGATAACTATTGCAGATATAATAACAGCAGTGGAAGGGCCTATTGCTCTTAATGTATGCCTGCTTCCCGGCTATAAGTGCCCAAATCAGCCGGAATGTGTAGTTTCAAGGGAACTTAAGCGGGCCCAGGAAGCTATGCTTAAAGAACTAAGCCGGCATACTCTGGCAGACTTGCTTAAGTAAATTTTTTTAGCCCCAAAATAGACTAAAAAGGTAAAAATAATCAAAAAAGTCCCCTGCCTTAAAATATTAGAAATAAACGGGAGGATGATGGAATGTACTGCAATCAGTGTGAACAGACCTCAAAAGGAGCAGCCTGTACTTCAGTAGGGGTGTGCGGCAAGAAGGAAGAGGTGGCTTTGCTTCAGGACCTGCTGACATATGCTCTGTCAGGAATGGCAGAAGTTGCCCTGGAAGCGAGGCAAAAGGGAATAAAAGATGTAAAAGCAGATGCTCTTTTTCTGGAGGCTATGTTTTCTACCCTTACCAATGTCAATTTTGACCCGGAGAGGATAAAGGATTATATAATAAAGGTTGCTGCGGCAAGGGATGAACTTAAGCTTAAAATAAGTGATTTTATAAGTGATGAAATAGCAGATGGTTTTAAACCTGTTGATGACATGGATGTTCTTTTGGCGGAAGCATCTAAAATAGGACTTATAACCGACCATCCTGATACAAACATAAAATCCCTCAAGGAAACCTTGCTTTACAGCCTGCGCGGAATTGCTGCCTATGCTTATCATGCCAGGGTGTTAGGCGAAGAGGATGAAAAGGTTTTTTCTTTTCTCTATGAAGCTTTATCTGCTATCCGCAGGGAGGAAATGAGCATCGATGAATGGCTGGGGCTGCTTTTAAAATCAGGAGAGATAAACCTGCTTGTTATGGAACTTTTGGATAAAGGCCATACGGAAACTTTTGGCCATCCAGTACCGACTGCAGTGCCTCTGGGACATAAAAAAGGCAAATGTATACTGGTCTCCGGGCATGACCTGTATGATTTGAAAATGCTTCTGGAAGCTACTCGGGATAAAGGGATATATGTTTATACCCATGGAGAAATGCTGCCAGCTCACGGCTCTCCTGAGCTTAAGAAATACCCCCATTTATATGGCCATTATGGAACTGCCTGGCAGAACCAGAGAAAAGAGTTTGAGGGTTTCCCGGGCCCTATATTGATGACCACCAACTGCCTGCAGGAGCCAAAAGAAGCATATAAAGCCAGCATATTTACTTCAGGGCCGGTAGGCTGGCCGGGGGTAAAACATATCGAAAACCACGATTATGATGAACTTATTGCTAAAGCTCTGGAAATGCCGGGGTTTGAGGAAGACCTGGATGCAGGAGAGGTTATGACCGGGTTTGCCCGGCAGGCGGTTTTAAGTGTGGCAGATAAAGTGATAGAAGGGGTAAAAACCGGTGCCATCAAGCATTTCCTGCTGGTAGGCGGCTGTGATGGAGCCAAGCCGGGAAGAAGCTACTATACTGAAATAGTAGAAAAGGCCCCCCAGGATACAGTTATTTTGACTTTGGGATGCGGAAAATTCCGCTTCTTTGACAGGAAACTGGGGGCGATCGGTGAGATACCGAGGCTTCTGGATGTAGGACAGTGCAATGATGCTTATTCAGCGGTTAGGATTGCACTGGCTTTGGCAGATGCGTTTGACTGCAGTGTAAATGAACTTCCGCTATCCCTGGTGCTCTCCTGGTTTGAACAGAAGGCGGTATCTATCCTGCTTACCCTGCTGTATCTGGGAATTCGGGATATAAGGATAGGGCCAAGCCTGCCAGCTTTTATATCTCCTGATGTATTGTCTGTGCTGGCAGATAAGTTCGGCCTTAAGCCTATAAGCACTCCCGAAGAAGACTTAAGGGCTATATTAGGATAAAGCATATTTTTCTATAAAGCCGGCATGGGGATATATTCTCCGGGTGCCGGCTTTATGTTTCTGGTGTTTACAGTATATAATGTAAAAAATGGGATGCAGGTATTTGGGGGATAGTTTAAGGAAAGGAGGATTTTATGTCCTATCCTCGTCCGCAAGAAAAGAAAAAATTCTCTTATCGCGATTATCTGCGCTGGGATACAGAGGAAAGATATGAGCTTATAGATGGAACTCCTTATCTTTTAGCTCCCGGGCCAGGCAGGGAACACCAGCGTATATCCGGGCTGCTTTTTGCCGAATTTTTTAATTATCTAAAAGACAAACCGTGTGAAGTTTATGCAGCTCCTCTGGATGTACGTTTGCCGGAAAAAGGACAGGATCCTGATGAGGCTGTCAATGTACTGCAGCCTGACATAATGGTGGTATGTGATATGTCTAAGCTGGATGACAGGGGGGTTATTGGAGCTCCTGACCTGGTGGTGGAGGTGATTTCTCCCGCTACGGCCAAGCGGGATTTGCACGAAAAGTTTCTTCTGTATGAAAAACATGGGGTAAAAGAGTACTGGGTGGTATTCCCCATGGAAAAGGTTATAGATGTTTATAAACCGAATGAGGAAGGGAAATATGAAAAAAGCGGCACTTATTATAAAGGTGACAAGCTTATGGTAGGCATTTTTCCGGATTTGGTGATTGACCTGGGGGAGGTTTTTGGCAGGTAAATTTAACTTTATTAAGCTGCTTTAGTTTTTGTTGGCTAAAGCAGTTTTTTTTATTTAGAAGAATTATTGATAAATTTTATAAATAATGATATATATAACAATGGATTAACCAAAAAATAATTTATTATTATAGGGAAGGAGAAAGATAATGTCAAAAAGCTGGAAGTTAAGCGAAATTGTAGTTGGGGCTATGATCGCAGCTGTTATGGGAGTAGTTTTTGTATTTTGGAGCAACCTTTATATTCCCCTGCAATCTCTTTTGGGTCCTATAGGGGTAGAAATAATGTATGGAATGTATTTTGTCCCCGGCATACTTATTATGTATATAATGCGCAAACCGGGAGCAGCTGTAGTAGGCTCTACCCTGGCTGCTTTTATATCGACCTTGGCAGGAGATCCTTTTGGATTTGTAAATGTAATGGTTGCTGGTTTTATACAGGGCTTAGCCCCGGAGCTTGTATTCTTTCTTACAGGATATAAACGATTTTCAGCAGGTACCCTGATTATTGCAGGGGTAGTTACAGCTTGTGCCATATTTGTAAGGGATTATTTTGTGTTTGGTTATGCAGCCATTCCGGGTAAGGTTTTATTCGGTATGATTATAGTGCGTATGATAAGCGGGGCTTTGATAGGTGGGCTTTTAAGCAAGCTGGTTGCAGATGGCTTGGCGAAAACCGGTGTTTTGTCTAATTATGCCATTGCCCGGCAGGGATAGGGAGGTAAATCCTTGCAAGATTTGCTGGAGATCAAAGATTTATCAGTAAAATATGAAGATGCAGATGAACCCATTTTGTATGGTTTGAATTTAAAAATAAAGAAAAATACTATAACTCTGGTTTCCGGGCCAAGTGGGGGCGGAAAAAGCAGCCTGGCTTATGTTTTAACAGGGCTTATTCCTTTTTCTATAAGGGCAGACGTAAATGGTCAGGTAATATATAAGAATACAAATATTTTAGGCAAAAAGCCGGAACATCTTTGTCATGAATTAGGGCTGGTTATGCAGGATCCAGAAATGAGTTTTTGTACTACTACGGTAGAAGATGAAATTGCTTTTGGACTGGAAAACCTGGCAGTAGCTCCAGCGAAAATCGATAATATAATTGATGAAACACTGGGCTTGCTGAATATAAAAGATTTACGTTATCGGCAGCTGCATCAACTTTCGGGAGGAGAAAAACAAAAAGTAGCTCTGGCATGTATTTTGGCCATGCAGCCGGAGATTTTGATTTTAGATGAACCCAGTGCCAATCTAGATCCTGCATCTGCCCGGGAACTTAGAGATTTGCTTGTATCTTTGAGGGATAAACATAATAAAACCATAATTTTAATAGAGCACAGGCTTAACTTTTTTTTGGCCATAGCTGATGAGTGGGTAACAATCGATAAAGGTAGAGCCTGGGCAAAAGACTTAAAGCCAGTTAGGCAAGCAGCCAAGATAACTGGCTTACGAGGTTTAAAAAATAATTTAGACCTTTTAAAATCAGAACCAAACCAGGGAGCAGAGTTTCCTCTTATTGAGATTAGAAATCTCTTTTTTGCTTATACAGGTGGCAGAGAAGTTTTAAGGAATATAAATCTAAAAATTAATAGAGGCGAGTTTGTTGGATTGGTTGGACGGAATGGTTCCGGGAAATCTACTCTGGCCAAACTGGTTTTGGGTCTTTTTAATAACTACAAGGGAGATATAGTTGTTAAAGGGAAAAACTTGCGCAGGATGAAGAGAAGGGAAATTATGCAGGCTTTAGGGATGGTTTTCCAGAATCCTGAACATCAGTTTGTTTCTTTCCGCACTTATGACGAACTTTTTTATACTTTAAAAGTGCTAGGCTGTGAGGCTAAACAGGCAGAACTGAAAGTGAAATCTTGTCTGGAAAAGTTCAGGTTATTGGAAAAGGCAGAACTAAGTCCTTATAAACTGAGCCAGGGTGAAAAACGGAGACTTAGTGTGGCATCTATGCTTATTGCTGGCCAGGAAGTGCTTATTTTGGATGAACCTACTTATGGGCAGGACAGGCATAATACCATGGAATTGATGCAGTATATGAAAATGCTCAATGAAGAAGGTATGACTATAATTATGATTACGCACGATATGGAAATTTTAAATGCTTACTGCCAAAGAGCGGTTGTTTTAAACCAGGGAGAGATAATTTTTGATGGTACTCCTTATGAACTTTTTCAAAGAGAGGAGATATTGCAAACAGCGGGATTGGAAAAACCAGGGCTTTTAGAAGAAAGTTGTGAAGTTATCAGCAGTTAAAAAATGAGTTCATTAAATTTATATATAAATGGAGAGAAGCAGATTGTTTAATCAGGCGATAGCTGGAGAGATGGTGGAACAAAATTTTTTAAACAGCATAAATCCCTTGATAAAAATTATTGCCTTAATTGTGGTCACAGTTTTAATAACTTTTGACTATAAGCCTTATTTACCGGCTATGATTATTGTGACCTGTTTTATTGCGGTATGGATTTTGGCTTCGAATATATGCTTACAGTTTTTGAAAGCGGTATATCCATTTTTATTTCTTGCTTGCGGATTTATATTGTTTACCATGATTACCCGCGGGATTAAAGGGGAGATGGGGGAATATACTTTTTGGCTTTTTAGCTGGACAGAGTATGATTTGACTTTGGCCTTGGCTTTAGGTTTGCGCATATTAGCGATAATTGTTTCTTCCATATGCTTTATTATGACTACCAATCCTGTAGACTTAACTGTAGCCTTGATTAAATATTTTAGATTGCCACCTGCCCTGGCCTATTCAGCCTTGGCGGCCTACCGATTTTTGCCTACTATTAGGGAAGAGATTGAAAGTATAAGGTTTGCCCATGAAATAAGAGGGGTAAATAGCTCCGGCAGTATGCTGGAAAAGATAAGGTTTTTAAAGGTTTATCCTATTCCACTGCTGGCAGCTGCTGTGAGGAGGGGAGAAAGGGTGGCTTTGGCTATGGAGGCGCGTGCCTTTAGCTCGCGGCGGGAGAGAACTTATTACCGAAGCTTGCAGTTTACCAAAAAAGATATAGGGTTTTTGGTAGTGTTTTTGGTTTATATTATTACGGTTGTGGTATTATTTCATAAGTTGGGCATAAGCTATTTCAGTCTGGGGTTTGATATTTAAATATTTTTACAAGGAAGTGATAGGAATGCCTTATAAACATCCTAAAATAACTTATGGCCTGCCTGGTGACCCTCTAGATAGGGAACTTATTAGTGAATATGTGGAAGATTTAACCATGGCTTTAGGGTTGGAAAGGGTGCCCGTGGGAGTAAAGCTGGTTTTTTCGGAAGAAGAATACAAAAGTTTTGATGTTGAAGAGATTAGGGGAAAAATGAGCTATTGCTGCATGGTGGAGAGGGCTACCCGCGGTTATGGAAATAAATCGCTCCTTGTCCATCATAATTGTGATGGGGGAACAACTGCCCTGGCATTGGAGGAAAGTACAGAGCACATAGAATCAGGACAGGAATATTTTTCATATAATCTATATGCTACTCCAGCTGCAGCCAGGCGCACCCGTGAGGGAGTGCCAGGTTTGTATCGCCTGGGGGTTAAGACGTACGGGGTTATAGTACAGCCTCTAGTTGATTTTACAGTAATGCCAGATGTAATTATATTTATTGTAAATCCTTATCAGGCCATGCGTTTGCAGCAGGGGTATATTTATCATAAAGGGGGAAGGCTTACTATAACAGGGGCTTCCATGCAGGCTATCTGTGCAGAGGTCACGGTGGAGCCTTATCTATCTGGAAGATTAAATTTGAGTCCTTTATGTCCTTCTACAAGGCTTCTAGCTCGCTGGAAAGATGAGGAGATGGCGGTAGGCATACCGGCAGAAAATTTTGTTTCCCTTGCTGAGGGAGTGATTGCCACTATAAATACTACAGATATAGTGAAACGCAAAAAAGAAATTGTGGAAAGATTCAGGGCTAAAGGCAAAGAACTGCCTTTGGACTTGAAAGAAAAGGAAATATAAAATTAAAGCAGGGTGTAAAACCCTTGCTTTTTATTTTGGCGTAAATTAATATTTTTGATATAAAATGCTTTTGTAGAAAAATAGAAAATAAAGAAGAAGGAGGGAAATGGTCCTATAGCAATAAACAATTCGGTTTTGTATATAAGATTAAATGAAAATTAAATAAATATTAGAAGGTAAGGGGAGAGGAGTTTTGAAAAGCATAAGGGCAAAAATAATTGCTGGAATTCTGGCTCTGGTGGTGCTGGCTTCTTTAACTACCGGTTTGCTGGCTACCGGAGGAGCTAAAAAGGCGGTTCTGGAGCAAGCCCAGATTGGGCTTAAGACAGCAGCCAAAGAAGATGCCAAGACGGTTGCCAGCCGCATTCAGGGGAATTTAAGGCAGATGCAGGTACTGGCTGACTATGATGAAATAAGGAGTATGGATTTAAAACGGCAGCTTCCCGTGTTAAAAGAGGCTAAAGAGGAGTATGGTTTTTTGGCGATAGCGGTGGTTTATCCTGACGGCAGGGCTTATTATGATGACGGAACGACTGCTGATCTGGAGGACCGGGATTATGTAAAGAAAGCGTTTGAAGGTACCCCTAATGTGTCAGATGTTATTATCAGCAAGGTCACCGGACAGCCGGTAGTCATGTTTGCTGCTCCGATAAAGGTGGACGGGAAGGTGGCTGGAGTCCTGGTAGGCAGGCGTGATGGCAATGCCTTGAGCGAAATGGTTGATGACATGGGGTTTGGAGAGACTGGATATGCATACATAATTAATGAAAAAGGGACAGTTATTGCCCATCATGATCGGCAGAAGGTTATCGATCAGCTTAATCCAATAGAAAAGGCTAAACAGGATAAAAGCATGGAATCGGTAGCCAGGGCTTTTGAAAAAATGCTGAGGGAGAAACAGGGGATTTCTCGTTATTTCTTCAATAATAGATGGATATATAATGCATTTATGCCGATAGAGGGGACTACATGGATATTGGCGGTTACTGCTCCTGAGAATGAGTTTTTGCGGGAAGTCAGCAAGGTGCAGAAGCAAAATATACTGGTTACATTACTGGTGATTGTTATCGGGTTTTTTGTAAGCTATATTCTGGGGCGGATGCTGGCCGAACCTATTATTCAGGTCGTAAAAAATACCGAGCGCATAGCCGAGCTTGACCTTACCGGCGATATGGATGAGAAGCTTATGAAGCGCAAGGATGAAATCGGGCATCTATCAAGGATATTCAAGCATATGCAGGATTCCCTGCGCATGGTTATGGGTGATATAAAGGCCAAAGCTGATGAAGTGGCAGGAAATGCGGAATCACTGGCTGCGGTATCGGAAGAGATGGCAGCATCTTCCCAGGAGGTAGCTACCACCATGCAGCAGGTAGCGGAAGGGGCTACCAACCAGGCTCAGGATCTCATGGATATATCAGAAGCCATGCAGGGAGTTATAGACAGTATAGAATGTGTTTATAATGCTTTGCAGGAGCTTAAGGATGAGACAGACAATACAGCACGTAAAGCCGATGCCGGTAAAGTGGAACTTGGCAAGCTTACCCGCTCGATTGAAGATGTCAGCAGAGCTTTTGAACTGGTGGTGGCTAAAGTAGAAAACCTTACTTCATCAGTACAGGAGATAAGCAGTATCACTGATATAATATCCGGCATATCGGAGCAGACTAATCTTCTGGCTCTTAATGCAGCTATTGAGGCAGCCAGGGCAGGAGAGGCAGGGCGAGGCTTTGCTGTAGTTGCCGATGAGGTAAGAAAGCTGGCGGAAGAATCCCGGCTTTCCACGCAAAAGATAGCGGAGCTGGTGGCTTCTATTACCGGGGATGCGGGAGAAGTTACCAGAACAGCCAGAGAAGTGGGAGAGCTGGTGGAAAAACAGGTGGAAGTTTTGACCAACAGTGTAAAGGCTTTTGATGAAATAATAGGTTCTGTTGAAAAGGTGCCGGTGTATCTTGATGAAACTTATAGACAGATGCAGGGCATAGTAAATTCCAAGGATGTAGTAGTTGAGAAGGTGGCCAGTGCCAGTGCGGTAGCTGAGGAAAATTCAGCAGCTACTGAAGAAGTGGCTGCTTCTTCAGAAGAGATGACTGCTTCTTCCGAAGAAGTAGCAGCTACTGCGCAGAACCTTAACCAGATTGTAATGGGGCTTAAGGAAAGTATAGACAGGTTTAAAATATAAAAAGCCTGAGCAAGCTAGCGAGGGACTCCGGCAGGAGTCCCTTTTGTTGTGCCATGATGAGGAGAGGTTAACCTTTTTACCTTATCGTGCTTTATTTGAGTTATAAGTATGTTTTATAGCTTCCCTGGTTTGGCATATTGCATTTTTAAAAGGGCATATTAATATATAAGTATATACTAATATATTTAAAAAGTTCCGGAACAGATAAAGATAGATTAAGGGGGAAGGCCAAGGTGTATGAAGAGGTTTTTAAGGCCCTGGGGGAACCTACCCGGCTCAGGATAGTAAGATTGCTTGCAGAAAAAGAACTTTGTGTATGCGATCTGGAGGAGATAATGGATATCAGCCAGCCCCGGATTTCCCAGCATTTAAAGGTGCTAAAACAGGCCGGCCTGGTAAATGAAAGAAGAGAGGGGCCAAAAAGGATATGTTCCTTTAACCGGGAATTTTTCGATAGGTTTATGCAGGAATTTTCGCTTTTTATGAATCGCCCTTTACAGGAAATAGAGGGATTTGAAAAGGAAGTAAAGCGTATGGAAGGATTAGATTATGATACCTGCGCGATAAGGAGAAAAAATACAGCTAAAACCAGGAAAAAGATGATGCTTTAGGAGGAGAGTAAAATGGATTTTTTGCTTGCTATGCTTAAAGGCGGTTTTAATGAACTGTTAAACTACCTGTCTTTTCATGTTATAACCTGTCTGGTGCCGGCCTTCTTTATTGCCGGGGCCATGGCGGTGCTGGTAACCAAAGGCGCGGTCATAAAATATTTTGGAGCCGAAGCTAAAAGATGGGTAGCCTACGGGGTAGCTTCTGTATCCGGCCTTTTGCTGGCGGTATGCTCATGTACGGTGCTTCCCCTTTTTGCTGGTATATACAGCCTGGGGGCAGGAATAGGTCCGGCTACTACCTTTCTCTATTCGGGACCGGCTATTAATATTCTGGCTATTGCCCTTACCGGGGCTGCTATCGGCTGGCATATGGGAGCAGCCAGAGGGGCAGGGGCTATACTGTTTTCCATAATCATCGGGGTTATAATGTCTTTGCTTTTTAGAAAATCAGAAAGGGAGAGATTGGGGGAAATTGAAAGCCTGCCCGGGGAAACCAGTGAAAAATCAGGCAAGTTTCTGGTTGTATTTTTTGGAGTGCTGGTAGCCATACTTATCGTAAGTACCAGCAAGCTGGGGACCTGGATAAAAATTGCCGTAGATATTGGCCTTATAAACTCTATTGCTATCATGGTACATCACTATTTTGCAGAAGGCGAATTTAATTCCTGGATGGAAGAAACCTGGAGCCTGGTTAAGATGGTAGTTCCCACCCTTCTGGTAGGGGTTTTCCTGGTAGGCATGGTTACAGCAGTGCTCCCTCCACAGTGGATAGCAAGGTATGTGGGGGAAAATACTCTGGGAGCCAATTTTGCAGCTTCCCTGGTAGGGGCTCTGTTCTATTTCTCAACTTTGACCGAAGTTCCGATTGTGAAGGGACTTATCAATCTGGGCATGAACCAGGGGCCAGCCCTGGCACTGCTTCTGGCAGGACCAGCAGTAAGCATCCCCAACCTTTTGGTAGTAAATAGGATTATGGGCTTTAAACGTACTCTGTCTTATTTTGTGCTGGTAGTAGTTATGGCGACCTTGACTGGATGGCTTTATGGGCATTTCTTTGGCTAAAAATTTTTTAATACCAAAAAGGAGGATGATAGGATGAAAATTGAAGTTCTGGGAACCGGGTGTGCGAAATGCAAGAAGCTGGAGGAAGAGGTGCGCAATGTTCTGGCGGAAATGGATGTAGCGGCTGATATTGAAAAAGTAGGGGATATAAAAAAAATCATGAGCTATAAGGTTATGATGACTCCGGCTCTGGTGGTTAACGGCAAAGTTAAGTCATCAGGCAAGGTTTTAAAGAGGGAAGAGATAAAGAAGTTTATCCAGGAAGAAATGCAGTAATTACGGAATAAAAAAGTTTTATTTTGCCGGCAGGCTATTAAAAATGAGGCTGCCGGCTGCCTGAACATTTATAGGGATAAGGAAAGGAGAAGGTATGGATAAAAATAGAAAAATTATTTTATTGATACTGTTGCTAATCGCAGCGGGTGTCTTTTATTTTGGCAGCCGTTATCAAGAAAAAAAAGATATTTCCCCTTCCGGGAAAAGCCCAGCTTCCCAAATAGAAGAAGCTAAACAGAAGGGGAAGCCGATGTGGATTCTTTTTAGTTCTACTTCCTGTCCAGCCTGTGTGGAGATGAAAAAGGTTTTTGACAGGATAGAACCGGAATATGAAGGAAAGGTTCGCTTCATAACTGTAGATGTTGATGCAGAGAGCAATTATGACCTTTTACGTGAATATGAGATAAAGTATATACCTGCTACCTATATCATTGATGATAAAGGGGAGATAAGCTACCATAATATAGGGCTTGTACCGGAAGATACCCTGCGGGAGGAACTTGACAAGGTGGTGAAGTAAAGCTGGAACAGTGGCTAAACCAGGTACTTCCTCAAATTCTGGAGAGTTTTTCTCTTTATGGTTATTTGCTGGTTTTCCTGGCCGGGATTATAACCAGTATCGGCCCCTGCAACCTCAGCATGGTTCCTGTAATTGTAGGATATATAGGAGGGCAGGATGCGAGCCGCAGGAAGGGTTTTGTTATTTCCCTCCTTTTTACGCTGGGTACAGCTACTACTTTTATGCTGTTAGGGCTTTTTATAGCGGTAGCGGGAGGCATTTTCGGCGTAAAAAAGATGGTTATTTATTATCTGGTAGCTGGCGTATGTATTATTTTAGGCCTGAATCTTATGGGGATATTAAAGTTTAATATCAATTATGGAAGTAGTCTTTTACGCTATGCCGATAATGCTAAAGGGCTTTCAGGCAGTTATTTTCTAGGGCTTGTCATGGGGCTGGTTGGTTCGCAGTGTGGAACCCCGGTGCTCCTTGTTATACTTTCGCTGGCTCTGGCCAGCGGCAGGTGGTTTTATGGTGCCACCCTCCTTTTTGTGTATGCTTTGGGACGGGGAGTGCCGATTATAGCGGCAGGAACTTTTACCGGGCTTTTGACCCGCATGGATGCATTTGCCAGGTGGAATAATATTTTAGAAAAAGCAGCTGGGCTTATAATAGTAATTATGGGAGGATATTTTGCATGGCTGGCTTAGATGAAATAATGATTATAGACCTTGAAGGAAAAAAGTGTCCCTGGTGCAGCAATACTGGAAAGAAGGTTCCCAGGAAAACGGTGGCAAGTTTGTGCCCTTATGTTGAATTAAATAATGAAAACTATTATCTTTGCACTTCTCCGCAGTGTGAAGCTGGCTATTATACCCCTTCCGGAGAAGTTATTCCTAAAGATAAACTTGCTGTTCCAATATGGTTTAAAGAGGAATCGCCGGTTCCTGTATGCTACTGTGCTGATGTAACTGATGAAGAGATATGGCGGCATGTTGCAGTGGATAAATGCTGCAGCACTCTGGAAGATATACAGAATCATACAGGAGCCAATACTGGATGCCGCTGTGTGGAAGCCAATCCAGCGGGTACATGATGCCGAACGGTAGTGCAATCGGTGATTGCTGAAGCATTAAAAGCCAGAAAAAACTGATAGAAAGGAGAATTATGCATGGAAAATTCAGTAAGCTCTAGGCTTTCTTTTTTGGATCGCTACCTTACTTTGTGGATATTTTTAGCCATGTTTGTAGGAGTAGGCCTGGGTTTTATTTTTCCCGGTTTTGCTGACTGGCTTAACAGCCTTTCCGTAGGTACTACTTCCATACCTATCGCTATTGGGCTTATTGTTATGATGTATCCTCCGCTGGCCAGGGTACGTTATGAAGAGATGGGAAATGTATTCAAAAACCGCAGGGTGTTGGGCTTATCCCTTTTACAGAACTGGATAATAGGACCTGTATTGATGTTTGTTTTGGCTGTCCTTATTTTGCCTGCTTATCCTGAATATATGGTGGGAGTAATCCTTATTGGACTTGCCAGGTGTATAGCCATGGTTATAGTATGGAACAGCCTGGCAGACGGCGACAATGAATACGCAGCAGCTTTAGTGGCATTTAATTCTATTTTCCAGGTAATATTCTATTCGGTATATGCTTATGTTTTCATAACTGTACTCCCTGCCTGGATAGGATTGGAAAGCATGGAAGTAAAGGTGTCCATGGGAGAAGTGGCCAGGAGTGTCCTTATCTATCTTGGCATACCTTTTGCCGGCGGCTTTTTGACCCGCTATTTCCTGCGTCCGGCTAAAGGGGCTGAATGGTATGACAGGGTTTTTGTGCCCCAAATTAGTCCGATAGCTCTTTATGCCCTTCTTTTCACCATAGTGGTCATGTTTTCGCTTAAGGGAGAATATATAGTTACCCTTCCCCTGGATGTTTTGCGTATTGCAATCCCTCTTTTGCTCTATTTTGTTTTGATGTTTACGATTTCTTTTTTCATTTCTCGCAAACTGGGGATAAATTATGGACAGACAGCCTCGCTTTCTTTTACTGCAGCCAGCAATAATTTTGAACTGGCCATTGCCGTAGCTGTAGCGGTATTTGGCATCAATTCCGGACAGGCTTTTGCAGCGGTAGTAGGGCCGTTAATTGAAGTTCCGGTTATGATCTGGCTGGTTAATGTGGCATTAAGGTGGAGAAAAAAATATTTTGGCGAGGAAAAAGGGGTTGCCTTATAAAGGGGAGCCCCTTTAGCTTAAGTATGATTTTTACAAAAGTGCTGCTTTATGTTTACAAACTAAAGCTATAATTTAAATAATTTTAAATAAAGGGGGAAAATAGATGGTAGCCGAAAAAAAGAGGATAATTTTTGTATGTACCCAGAATTCAGCCCGTTCCCAGATGGCGGAAGGGCTTATGCGGGCGATGTACGGGGATAAATTTGAAGTTTTCAGTGCCGGGACCAGACCGTTTCGGGTTAATCCGTATGCCATAAGAGCTATGCAGGAAATAGGGATTGACATCAGCAGCCATCGTTCCAAGAGTATAGATGAGTTTGCCGGTATGGAATTTGATTATGTAGTTACCGTTTGTGACAATGCTAAAGAGGAATGCCCTTATATTACAGGAGGAAAGGAATACCTGCACCATAGCTTCCCTGATCCTGCTAAAGCTAACGGAAGTGATGAGGAAATAATTTCTGTTTTTGCCCATGTCAGGGATGAAATAAGGGATTGGCTCAAGGCGCAGTTTGGTGAGTAGAGATTTTTTATAACTGGATTGTTTTTTCGGGGCTGTTTGCTTAATATATGAGGTGAACAGCCTTTTTTGTTTTTTATATATGTCAAGATATAAGGCCGGTATATGCTGTATTGATGGAGGTGAAATTCATGCTGCCATTCCTGTTAGTTGCTGCTGGAGGAATATTGGGGGCACTGGCCAGATATATGACGGTTACCGCCGCCAGTTCACGCTGGGGGACTTTTTTTCCTTATGGGACCCTTATTGTGAATGTAGCAGGATGTTTTATGGTAGGTTATCTTATAATTAAAAGCATAGAAGGCGGTTTATCGCCTAATCTGCGGCTTTTTCTGGTGGTAGGCTTTGGCGGGGCTTTTACCACTTTTTCTTCTTTTTCGGCGGAAACTCTGCTTCTTCTGCGGGATGGCCTTTATATTTCCGCTCTTTTAAATGTGGGACTTAACCTTTTCTTATGCCTGGCTGCCACTTTTATGGGTTTCATGATGGCCAGAGCTTTATAATGGAGGTGAAACTTTTTGAGCACTTTTAAGTTTTCCGGGCCGGCCAAGAGACTGCGGATATTTGTGGGTGAGGGGCACCGCTATAAGAATATGCCTCTTTATCATGCTCTGGTTTTAAAGGCCAAACAGCTTGATATGGCAGGAGCCACCGTGACTAAAGGGATAGAAGGCTTTGGAGCCCACAGCCGCATTGTGACCAGCCGTATTGTAGATATATCTTCCGATTTGCCTGTCGTGGTAGAAATTGTAGACAGCGTGGAGTATATAGAAAAATATCTGCAGGAGATTGACGGCATGATTAAAGAAGGGCTTATTACCCTGGATGATGTGGAAATAATAAAGTATTCCAGCCTGGAAGGAGAAAGGCTTATAAGGATCAAAAAAGATAAGGAAGCAGAAGAAAAGTAAAGTGACTGAAGAATGTTGTATACTCTAATTGAGGGCTGGACGAAGAAAGATATTCATTATATGCTTAAATTAGAGGAGAACTTCTCATAAGGTTTAAGCTTTAGAGCTTAAACTGGAAAGAGAGGGGATGGCCATGAGATATGAGGATCTTTAAAGCGGGCAGATATCTTTTAAAGATATTGCCCGCTTTTGGTTTAAGGCGGTATCTTGGGTTTTGGGGCAAAGGAAGGTGAAGGCAGATGATGTTCCGGAATATGCTTAAACAGTTTATGGCATTCTGGCAGGGGTATTTTGATGATAATGTTTGGAATCAGACGAACTATAAAGAATTTGTGGACTGGATGTACTGTCATGGCGTGGATGTAGAACATTATCTCCCTTACTGGAAATAAATCAAATAAGTTAAAAAGGCGGGCTGCCCGCCTTTTTATGGTTTTATAGCAGGGTTTGCAGTATGGCGAAGAGGAATTCCAGGGCAATAAGGGCAATTATAATCCATTCCAGAAAGTTGGAATGCTGTACATTAACTTCATTGCTTAAGAGAGAGTAGTTTTGGTAGATAACATTGGTCATGCGGCTCAGGCTTTCTGACCACTGGTAGGTTCTGAGAACGCGCAGGGTAGTTTCATAAACCCGGGCATAATAGATGTCTTCCGTTATTTTTATAAAGTTTTTTATTTTTTCGGTTACTTCTGTTATGTCAGCTATTATTTCCATAAGTTCTGCCATTATCTGGCGATAAAGCTTTAAACGGGCATAACGCGAAAGGTTTTCAGCTTCTTCTATGTCATCATACATTTTTTCCATATGTTTGTTTAAAATGGCGTCATAGTAGCGCAGCTCTAAAAGCTGCACATTGGCAAACTCGATTAAATCCCGCAGATCTTCCGGATCTTCCGGATCGCAGAGCAGGGCGGTATCCCAGCTTATTATGGCAAAATCGTCTTTGCTGTAAGACAGGGTGTTGTTCATTATCTGCTGGCGCATTGCCGTGCTGAAGTCAGTTTTTTCCCCCATTAAAACAGGCATGGGGTCAGGTGCTTCTTCTGGTTTGGTAATGCGGTAGATAGTGTAATCTTCATAAAAATCGGGGTCGATTTTTGTTTCTCCCAGATAAGGGGATAAAGTATGGCTGAGTATGTCTATGTAAAGGGAAAAAGCCTCTTCCAGGCCTTTCTGGCCGGCAAAGGAGAGGGCGAAATCTGTCAAACCTGATGGTGAGTTGGCATTATTTTCATAAATAAGGCAGATACTTACCGCTCCTATGTCATATATGCGGGCTTTAGCCTGCAGAAATATTTTATGCTGCTGATAGGTAATGGCGGAACTTCCAAGATTTATAAGGAGAGGGGGGACATCAAGCTGTATAGAGCTGGGTTTAACCCTTGAGAAACGGCGGCGGCTTATATTATGGTCATCGGCCATTTCCTTTTCCAGTTTATCAAGGTTAATCTCTTTGCCTGTTTCGTATATGCGGTAAAAATAAGCGGCAAACATCAAAAAATCCTCCTGTTTTGCTGGCTTCAATTTATTTTAATATTTTTTCGATTTCTTATCAAATTAGATACTTTTTTAATTTGTATTTATTTTCCGAATATATTATTTTAAATTGAAATACTTTACCTTGCCAATATTAAGTAATAAAATAAAGCTAGACTTAAAAACGGGGGGTATAATAATGGCAGCGACTAATTTTTTGTATGACCTGAGGGATGCCAAATTTATTCTGAAAGAATGGCTGGATTTAGAGAAGCTTTTAAGCTATCCTGCGTTTAAGGATTATTATTCGGTGGATGATGTGGATTCTTTCCTGGATGTTGCCTACAAGATAGCCCGCGATGTAGTAGCGCCTGCCAATGAAGATGCTGACAAGATAGGGGCCCAGTTTATTGATGGCAAGGTAGTCACTCCCGATTCTTTTAAGGAAGTTTACAAAACCTGCATGGAAGCCGAATTGGGTCCGCAGATTGCCGACCGTGAAGTGGAAGGGCATCTTCCCTGGACTATATATGCACCTATGGGAGAGATGATTATTGCCGCTTCAGCAGCTATTCCCACTTACTGGGGACTTACTGCCGGCGCAGCTGGCGTCATCCAGAAATATGCCTCTGAAGAACTTAAAAAACGTTTTCTCCCCAAGATGTTTTCCGGGGAATGGGGCGGAACCATGAACCTTACCGAACCAGGAGCCGGCTCTGATGTGGGAGCTGTTACTACCAAGGCTTATCCTACCGATACCCCGGGCCTTTATAAGATTAAAGGCACCAAGATGTTTATAACCGCCGGTGATCATGATATAGCTGAAAACTTTATCCATCTGGTGCTGGCCAGGATAGAGGGAGCCCGGGAAGGCACCGCCGGTTTGTCGCTTTTTATCGTTCCCAAGATATGGGTGAATGAAGATGGAAGCCTGGGCGAGTGGAATGATGTAACTACTGTCGGAATAGAGCACAAGATGGGGCTTAAAGGCTCAGCTACCTGTACCCTGGCTTACGGGGAAAATGACCGCTGCTACGGATGGCTTATCGGGGATCCTCCGGGAGAAGACGGCAAAGGGCAGGGCATGAAGCAGATGTTTACCATGATGAATGAAGAACGCTTGAATACTGGCCTTTTGGCTCAGGGGGTTATGGCAGCTGCCTGCTATAATGCTATTGCCTACAGTAAAGAAAGGGTGCAGGGTACCAAGCTTACTAATCCCAAGGGCCCCAGGGTTAGAATTATCGAGCATGAAGATGTAAGGAGAATGCTGCTTTTACAGAAATCGGTAGTTGAAGCCTGCCGGGCGCTTCTTTTCAAAACCTATTACTATGTTGACCTGGCCCATGAAAGTCCGGATCCGGAAGAAAGGGAATATGCCTACAATATGTTTATGCTGAATAATCCTCTGTGCAAGGCTTATACTTCTGACATGGCCTGGCTGATGTGTGGAGAAGCTATCCAAACCTATGGAGGATATGGTTTTATCGAAGAATATCCCGTAGCCCAGCTGGCAAGGGATGTCAAGATATTCTCCATCTGGGAAGGGACTAACTATATTCAGGCTCTGGACCTGGTAGCCCGCAAATTTACCATGGGCGGCGGCAAGTACCTGATGGCCTGGATGAAGGAAATAAGCAGCTTTATTGAAGAAAACAAGGGTACCCCCGGATTTGAAAAAGAATTCCAGATGCTGGCTGACTGTTATGCGGACTATCAGGCTATCCTGGGACAGCTTAACAAATTCTTCAGTGAAGGTAAAATAGCTATGATGCCTCTGTATGCTACCCGCATTTTACATGCCACAGCCATGATCTATTGCGGAAAGCTGATGCTGGAACAGGGGCTTCTGGCCAACAGGAAGCTTAAAGAGTTAGGCGAAGACCATTATGATGCCAGTTTCTACAAAGGGAAAATTGCCACTTCTAAATTCTATGTCATGAATGTAGTTCCGCAGATTTTCGCTATAAGAAGGATAATTGAAGCAGGAGATGCCACGGCCATTGAAATTCCGGAAGAGGCGCTGGGCAATTTCTAAAAATCAAAACTGGCATAAAAACGCTCCCTGGAAAAAGCAGGGGGCGTTTTTTATTAGCATTTTTTTTGGTAAAACAGGCATAGATTTTTATAGATGATTATAACTTATTTTTATTTTTAATATAATATGGTTTGTGTTATATTGATTTTAGTAAAAAAGGGGAGGAGATTTTAAATGACGGATATTGATATTAAAGATTTTGCAAGCATCAGAGAAGTCAACCTCATGCGCATAAAGGAAGCCAGGGAAAAAGGCACGAAAGTCGTGGGGATTTACTGCACCTACTGCCCCCAGGAGCTTATCCTGGCTGCAGGAGCTATTCCGGTAGGGCTTTGCGGAACTAAAGAAGATCCGATTGCAGCGGCTGAGGAAGTTTTGCCCCGCAATCTCTGCCCGCTTATAAAATCTTCCTATGGTTTTGCGGCAACTGATACCTGTCCTTTTTTCCATTTTTCCGATGTGATTATCGGGGAGACTACCTGTGACGGCAAAAAGAAGATGTTTGAAATCATGAATGAAATTAAGCCGGTACATGTCATGCAGCTTCCCCATCTTAAAGACAGCTCAGCCGGCTTTGCCTTATGGGTGGAGGAATTAAGGAGGCTTAAAGCCTTTCTGGAAGAAATGCTGGAGGTTGAGATAAAAGACGAAGCTATATGGCAGGCTATAGACAGGATAAATGAAGAAACAAAAGCGGCCAAATCCTTATGCGACCTTAACCAGATGGATATTCCCCCTTTAAGCGGGCTTGAACTTTTGACGGTTACCTGGTCGCGCAGTTTTGTAGCTGACAAGGGAGAGGTAACCGAAATGATGGAAAGTTTTAAGAACCGGCTTTTGCAGGATGAGGAGAGAGTGAAAAAAGGAAAACCCCGGGCGCGGGTGCTTCTTACCGGATGTCCGGTAGGTTTGGGAACAGAAAAGGTTATTCGAATTGCGGAAGAGCTGGGAGCAGCAGTGGTGGCTATGGAAAACTGTACGGGGTATAAAACCCTGGAACTGCTTGCTGACCGGGAATATGATGACCCCATAGTAGCTCTGGCGCATAAATATATAAAAATCCCGTGTTCCTGCATGAGTCCCAACCGGTACCGCATGGAATTAATATCCCGCATGATAGATGATTTCAGGGCCGATGCGGTTATTGACCTTACCTGGCAGGCCTGTCATACTTATAATATTGAGGCTTATGAAGTAGAAAAACTGGTAAAAGGAAAAGGGCTGCCTTACCTGCACCTGGAAAGCGATTATTCTAATTCGGATTTGGAAACCATAAAGGTAAGAGTGGAAGCCATGCTGGAGATGATAGGGAAATGATAAGCATAGGACTTGATATAGGTTCGGTAGCAGCTAAAGGTGTAATGCTGGCGGGAAACCAAAAATTTCAGGTGGTAGTGCCTACTGGATGGAGCCCCCGGGAAGCGGGGAAAAATATCGTGAAAAATTTGCTTGAGATTTCCGGTTTCAGCCAGAGCGATATTGACCGCATAGTTGTTACCGGCTATGGGCGTATCGCGCTTAATGAAGCGCATAAGGCAGTGACGGAGATAACCTGCCATGCCCGGGGGATAGCAGAGCTTTATCCGGAAGTAAGGACTATTATTGATATTGGCGGGCAGGACAGCAAAGTAATAAGGATAAATGAAAAAGGGCGGGTAATCGATTTTGCCATGAATGACAAATGTGCTGCCGGAACGGGAAGGTTTTTGCAGGTAATGGCCAACACCCTGGGATTAGAAGTGGGCGAACTGGCTGAGCATGAAAATGTTGAAGAGATAGTGCCTATAAACAGCATGTGTACCGTTTTTGCGGAATCGGAAATTGTAAGCCTCATGGCGCGGGGCGTTCCCAAGGGAGGGATAATTGCTGGCATTCACCAGTCGGTGGCCAGAAGGGTAGCTGGCATGGCCAAAAGAGTGGGTTTGAAGGAAAAGGTGGCTTTTACCGGCGGAGTTGCCCTTAATGCAGGAATAAAAAATGCGCTTATGCGTGAACTTGGAGTTGATATAATAGTGCCTGAAATATGCCAGTTTACAGGAGCTCTGGGAGCAGCACTCTTAGCCAGAGAAGCATCATAAGTCAAAAAAGGAGGTTTTTTTGTGCTTGATAAAGAAATGCTGGTTGTAGATATCGTGGAAAAATTTCCCGCTGCGGAAAAGGTATTTAAACAGTATGAGGAGAAAACAGGCAGCTGTATAATGTGCTCCCATCTTTTTAATACCCTGGAGGCAGTAAGTAAAGATTATAATCTAAACCTGGATGAATTGTTAAATGAATTAAAAAAGGCTGTGGAAAACAGCGAAAACTAGATTTTACAGGAGGTTTTGCAGGTGGAAAGGATAGTTGATGCCCGCAATCTTAACTGTCCCCAGCCGGTTATCCTGACCAAGAAGGTTATGGATGAAGATGATGGGAATTTAGAGATAATAACTATAGTGAACCAGCAGGCGGCGCTGGAGAATGTAAGCAAACTGGCAGCCCGGCAGGGTTATCAGTATAAAGTGGAAGAAAAGGATGGCGATTTTTATATATATATGAAAAAGATGGCCCAGGATGATGAAAAAGCAGAGGAAAAGAAGGATATTGCTGTTCTTATAAAAAGCCGTCTGTTTGGAGAAGGGGATGAACAGCTGGGGGAAGTGCTCATGAAGAGCTTCCTTTATACCCTGACGGAACTGAAGGGAGAAATAAAACATATAATTTTTATGAACAGTGGGGTGTTTTTAACCTGTGAAGGTTCCCCGGTGCTTGAGCATCTCAAGGCTCTGGAAGCTGATGGGGTAGAAATACTTTCCTGCGGCACCTGCCTTGATTTTTATAACTTGAAAGATAAACTGCAGGCAGGCGGTATCACCAACATGTACTCAGCAGTGGAGATTTTAACTTCAGCAGGCAAGAGCCTTGTCATATAGGTATAAATATAAGGGAGAGATGCTTACCTTGGATATAATTTATATGGATAATGCGGCTACCACTTATCCCAAGCCGGAAAGTGTGTACCAGGCAATAGATTATTTCAACCGTTTCCTGGGGGCTAACCCTGGAAGGGGAAGTAATCAAAAGGCCCTGAAAGCAGGTTCTGTTCTTCTGGAGGCCAGGGAAAAGCTGGCTTCCCTTTTTAATATAGAAGATAGTTCAAGGATAGCTTTTACCCTCAACATAACCGATGCCTTAAATATGGGGCTTAAAGGGATTTTAAAACCTGGGGACCATGTAATAACTACCAGTATGGAACATAATGCCGTAGCCAGGCCTGTTTTCAGCCTTACCAGACAGGGTGTAGAATGGACGGCCGTCAGCTGCGATTCTGATGGGAGCCTGGATCCTGACAGTATAAGGAAGGCTATAAAGCCCAATACCCGTATTATATGTATCCTGCATGCTTCCAATTTGACAGGGACTATTATGCCGGTTGCGGAAGTAGGCAGGATTGCCCGTGAGAATGGAATTATATTTATGGTAGATACCGCACAGACGGCGGGAGTTTTGCCGGTAGATGCAAAAGGGCAGCATATAGATATTCTTACATTTACCGGACACAAGGGGCTTTTGGGGCCGCAGGGAGCAGGTGGCATATATGTAAGGCCAGGTATAGAAATAAAGCCTATGCGTGAAGGGGGAACCGGTTCACTTTCGGAATATCTGGAGCAGCCTGATATAATGCCGGATCTTCTGGAAAGCGGTACCCCTAATACCCCGGGGATAGCCGGGCTTTTAGCCGGAGTTCAGTTTATAATGGATACCGGGCTTGATAATATAAGGAAACATGAACAGAAGCTTATGGACATTCTTATAGCTGGATTTAAAGAAATACCTGGAATTGAGATGTATGGCCCCCTTGATGTGCAAAGGCAGACAGCGGTTTTGGCTTTTAATATCAAGGATATGGACTGTGGGGATATAGCCTTAAGCCTTGATTATGAATATGGCATCATAACCAGGGCAGGTCTCCACTGTGCCCCTCTGGCTCATAAGACTATTGGCACTTTTGAAAGGGGAGCCTGCCGTTTAAGCCCGGGATATTTTACTACCGAAGAAGAGATAGAAAAAGTGATAAAGGCAGTATATGAGATAGCAAAGCGCTAGATAAATGCTGGCGCTTTTTTATTTTTAAAGAAAGGCCTAAAAATTTTTTATTACGTTAATATTCCTCCTTGCCCTATACCCCCATAAGGTATATAATGAAATTGAAAATAGATAATTAAATAATGAACAGGAGGAGTTTGCAATGCGGGATAAAGGGAGCATAATAAAAGAATTTTCCCCGGCCTGGTTTGCAGCTGTAATGGGGACCGGAGGGTTGGCCAATGTAGTTTTCCTGTGGGGCCATAAATGGCCGATAGCTTATAAGATAGGTTTGCTTCTGGCCTATTTTAACCTGGCCTTTTTTGTGGTGCTTTTTATCCCCTGGCTTGTGCGCTGGTTTGTTTACCGGGAAGAAGTGCAGAAAGATTTAAACCATCCGGTTTTGCGCAATTTTTTTATGACTTTTCCTATTGCGGTAATGGTTATTGGCATTAATATAAATATTATGTCTTTAAAAGGGTATTTTTCTCCCGGTTTTACTTTTAACACTTTGTTGCTGACCTGGCTGATTGGCATCATAGGAGCGGTAATTTTTGGAGTGTGGGCAACTTTTATCATGATGAGAGAAGAGAATATTTCTCCCCAGATGATGAATTTTGTCTGGTTTATTCCTCCCGTGGGAAGTGTTCTGGTACCTCTGGTAGGAAATCCCCTGGTAGCTATCCTGCATGAAAAAGGGTCTATATGGGTGCAGGATGTATTTTTGCTGAATGTTACATTTTTAGGAATAGGCCTTTTTCTTTTCTTTTTCATAGGGGCAGTTATTTTTAACCGTATGGTTCAGCATCCCCTTCCTCCTGCTGGAATGGCACCAAGCTTCTGGATTCTTATAGGGCCTATTGGTGCAGGAGCGGTGGCCCTTATATCTACAGCAGAGACAGCTGTTAGGTTAGGAATTATAAGCAATACTGGCACGGTATGCGTACTGGGAATTGTTTTGTGGGGATTGGGATTTTGGGCTCTGCTGCAGAATATTGTAATAACAAGGCATTACCTGAGACAGGGACCTATACCTTTCAGCCTTTCCTGGTGGGCTTTTGTGTTTCCGGTAGCTATATATACCATGGCTACTATCCGCATAAGCCATTATGTAAATTCGGTATTAATCCATTATTATGCAGGATTACTGACTTTACTGCTTATCTTCTTCTGGCTTATTTCTTTTGTTCGCACGATAAAGGGAGTTATGGACAGGAGCATATTTACTGCCCATGCCCCTTCTCCTCCTGAGAATACTTAAAATGCTGCTGTTTTATTTTCATAAATTAAAAAATTAAAGGGTCAAATAGGGTGGATAGGAATATAAGACAATAAAATAAAGTTTTCAGGTTTGATTTTTATATAAAATTTTGACGGGGTTTAAATATTGTTTTTTATTTTCTGTTTTGTTTTTGCAAAATTATGGTTTCGCTTTGATTATCTGTTGTTATAATTAAAACTGCCTGTTCTATTTTTTTGAATCTTAATATTCCTTGCGAAGAATTGGTTTCAATAGTTATTGTTTTTTCTGGTTCACGAAATCCGCTTCCCCCTATTTCGCCTATGCGGTAACTATATTTTAACAACTTTGTGGAAGTTAAAGAGGGGTATGGTTTTATATTATCAATTTTTATTTTTATATTGTAAGGAGTATAATAATAATTGCGGTCGTTTTTGTGAGTTATTTTTACTTTGCCATTAATATCTATTCGGGCCTGCCAATGTTTGCTTTTGCCAGTGTAAACGAATTGTAGCTCCTGGTTTGTGTTTTTAAAGTTATGGATTATAAAAAGAAATACAGCCAGAATTATTATGATTATGGTATATAAGGTGATTTTAATTTTTTTATTATACATAAATTATTCCTTCCCAAGGTGTTTTTATACAGATTTGATAAAATTGTTATATCCAATCTCCATATGATGTACCCAGTTTCCATTCTGCATAATTATAATCGGTATATCCTGAGCCGTTTCTTTTAATATAAATATAGGTTCTTGCTGATATACCGCTAAAACCGTCTTCTGTTACATAGTAGTAATTATTGGGAAAGCCAGAGGTAGAATAGGTAGTTCCAACTGCAGGGTTTTGTTTTATATATTTTTGTAGGTTTTTTGTTACTTTATTTCCTTTAGGAGGTTGTGCGTTAGGATAGTATTCTCCATGGCCTTCACAGCCTAATGTTAATTTGGTTACTATTATTTGTGGATCAGTTTTTCTAATTATTCCTCCCTTTACTCCAGTAATTTTATAACAGTATCTTATATGAGGGTCTGGGCATGATTGTTTATCATATACTGCTGTTACAAAAAAAGTGACATCACAAAAAATTTCTTGGTGGGTGTCTTCGAGAGTTGTGCGGATTTCTTGCGTTTCAATAATTGTTGCTTTATATGTGGTAGAAGATATTTTTCTTATATCTACTATTACTGATTTTGGTTTTAAGGAATTGGTGTTTTGCTTACATATTATATCAGTAATTTTTAAGTCTGGATCTTCCAGTTGGGGCATAACTTTCCCGGTAAATATGTCCATGGCAAATTGTGATTCTTTGTCTAGTTTCGGAATATCTGAATTCTGGGCTGTAACGGGTTCTATTTGCGTTAGAATAAGGGGTAGAGTTAAAAAAGCTATTAAAAATAAATTTAATTTTTTCATAAAAGATTTTTTCATAACATGCCTCCTAATTAAATTAAAAACGTATTATTTCTTTATTGATATTTTTAAAATCATTATACAAAAAATAACATATGTATCAAAAAAAAGCAAGATGAAACAGGGGGACGGTTCTCTGTTTCAGTTTATACGGAGGAGAGCTGTTTGGACAGGTATTTTGATTTGACGGGAAAAATTGCATTAATTACCGGAAGCAGCCGGGGAATTGGTGCCGGCATAGCAGAAGAACTGGCCAAAGCAGGGGCCAGGGTAGCCATAAATTATAATGCTTCCCGGGAGAGAGCGTTTGAACTGGCAGATAGGATAGAAAAAGCAGGTGGAAAAGCGCTGGTTGTCAAGGCTGATGTAGGAGATGCAGAAGAAGTAGATTTTATGTTTGGCGAAGTAGAAAGATTATGGGGAGAAGTTGATATACTGGTGAATAATGCCGGGATTTCCCTGCGCAGGCTAGTTACTGATACCAGTGAAGAAGAGTGGGACAAGGTTATTAATACCAACCTTAAAGGGGTTTTCCTCTGCTGCCGGAGAGCCTTGCCGGCCATGATAAGAAAGAGGTATGGGCGCATAATTAATATTTCTTCTATCTGGGGGATTGCTGGCGCTTCTATGGAGGCAGCTTATGCTGCTTCCAAAGGAGGGGTTATAGCTTTTACAAAATCTCTGGCTAAAGAAGCAGGATATTCAGGTATTACCGTTAATGCCATAGCACCCGGGGTTATAAAGACAGATATGCTGGAAGAAGAATTAACAGCAGAGGAAATAGAAGATTTAAAAGGAGAAATACCTTCCTTAAGGCTGGGAACTCCTGAGGATATTGCCTGTCTTTGCCTTTTTCTGGCATCTGACAGGGCTTCTTATATAAATGGCCAGGTTATTACCGTAGATGGAGGATTTTTAACTGTATAACCCTTAATTAAGGAAGGATTTTGTATACGGGAAGCGAATAGTGAAGGTAAGAATTTGTGCCGGGGGGCTTTTTATGCGCAGGGTACTGGTTATTAATGATTCCCGGCTGGAAAGGTATATCTTGAAAGACCAGCTGGCCAGGCTTGATTTTCAGGTAGAGGCGGTAGACGAGTATTATTGCCTGCAAAATATAAAAAATTTTTCTCCCGAAGCGGTTATTGTAAACCTGACTATGCGCAATATAAGCGGAGATGAGCTTATAAAACTGATAAAAGAAGAATGGCCGGGTATAAAGTGTTATCTTTCCTCCTGCAATCACCTGAATCTGGATGACTATCGAGCTAAAGGAGTAGATGGGGTATTGAAAACCCCAGCCACCCTGGAACAGTTGAAGATGCTTCTTGCCGAAGAAAAGATAAGTTTTCGCTTTTGCCCCTATTGCGGACAGGATTTGACCAGGGAAGGAAAGAGTTATTTCTTCTGTCCTTTTTGTGGGGCCAGGTTGTAACAAAATTTTGTTTGCTGATAATTTATTTTAAAGAAGGAATTTTTAAATAGGAAATAGAATACCTCCTTAAGAATAAAAATAGGAGGTATTTTTTTATGAAAATAGCTGCTGTTTATGGTTCGCCGCGCAGGGGAAAAATATCCAAGACTTACTGGCTTTTAGATGCTTTTCTTAATGGCTGCCGGGAAGAAGGAGCGGAGGTTGAACTTATTAACCTTAATGAATATGATATAAAATTCTGCACCGGCTGCTATACCTGCTGGACAAAAACCCCTGGGAAATGTGCGCTTAAGGATGACATGCCCAAGATTATCGAAATCCTTAAAGAAGCGGATCTGGAAGTATGGGCTTTTCCCATGTACTTTTTTGGGCCTACCGCTTTATTTAAGAATTTTTTAGACCGGACCATGATTTTTGCCGAACCCTTCTTTGAACTTAAAGATGGCATATGTACCCATCCTTTGCGTTATGGGGAAAAAAGCAAAGACAAGATTATAATATCGGTATGCGGATTCCCGGAAATGGAGCATTTCAAACCTATTCATGAATGGCTGAAATTTATGGAAGGCCGGGGATTTATGAATATAAAAGCGGAAATATACAGGCCAGCAGCTGAGTTTCTGGTAGCTCCTCCTTTTAAGGCGAAAAAAGAAGAGATACTGGCAGCTATGCGGGAGGCAGGAGCGCAGTATGTAAGAGAGGGAGCTATAAAAGAAGAAACTATGAAGGTTATCCAGCAGGATTTTATAGACCAGGAAACTTTTATAAGAGAAGGCAATAAATACTGGCAGTGGGAAATTGACCGGTGGAAGGAAAAGAGAGAAGTAGAGTAAAACCAAATAAATATGGTATATTAGCTGTATAGAAGGGATACCTTCTATACTTTTTTATTGCCTTGAAAATGGAGGACCAGTATATGCCAAGATATGAAAATATATTATTTGACCTGGATGGCACTTTAACTGACCCCAGGCTGGGAATAACCAGATCGGTACAGTATGCCCTAAATAAAATGGGGATAAAGGAGAATGATTTGGACAAACTAACCAGATTCATAGGGCCTCCTTTAGCCTATTCTTTTCAGGATTTTTACGGTTTTGACGAAAAAGAGGCCTGGCAGGCGGTAGAGTTTTACCGGGAGTATTTTGCGGTAAAAGGTATTTTTGAAAACAGGGTTTATGAAGGGATACCTGAGCTTTTACAGGAGTTGTATGACTGCGGTTTGACTCTGGCAGTGGCCACTTCCAAACCGACTGTTTTTGCGGAAAAAATACTGAGGCACTTTGCAATAGATAAATATTTTGCAGCAGTGGTAGGCAGCCACCTGGATGGCAGCCGGGTGGATAAAGGGGAAGTGATAGAGGAAACCTTGAAGGTCCTGGGAATAGACGATGCAGGCAAAGCGGTCATGGTAGGGGACCGCAAACATGATATTATAGGGGCTCACCGCAATAATGTAAAAGCAGTAGCAGTAGGCTACGGCTACGGATGTGAAGAGGAGTTCAGGCAGGCAGGTGCTGATTATGTGGTATGGACGGTAGAAGAACTCAAAATATTTTTACTGGGAAATGAAATAAAGGCAGGGTTTTAGCCTGCCTTTGTGCAAGATAAGGGCAGCTCTTTATATGCAATTTTCGCCTGGCTTATTAGCTGCTGCTTAAAACTATCCCCGTTCTTTTCTTGGGTAGCCGCATCAAGCTGTTTCTCCATTTTTCCTGTTCTTTTTCCCCTGACTGATGCAGGTTAGCCAGAGCCAATCCTTTTAATCATATTGATATTTTACTTCCTTTGCAGCTCAAAATTTTCTTCCTTTCCCTTCCACTCGATTCTAAGGTTTATATGGTCTTCAAAATTGCTGGGCATAAATCCTCCCTGGCTTGACGTATATGAAGTGATACTTTTAGTCGCTCTGTCCAGGTGGCGTCTGCCACTGACGCTGTTTCCAGGCATTTGATAGCTGAAAAAAACTTCTCCTATGTCCTCTGGATTTGAACCGAGGTATATTATCTCCAGAAATTCTGATACTTCATCTTCTTTGATAGTCATTACTAACTGGGCTTCCCATTTTTGTCCTTTACCAGTAAAAAATATCTTTTTATTATCATTATGGTATGTATAAACACTATATATAGTTAGGATAAGGATAGATATAACTGTTAGCAGCCATAAAAAAGCCTGTTTTTTCATTAGTTTTTTTAGCCTCCATAACTCCAGTCCTGCAAACCATACTCTTGTATTCTGATTTCCAAAGTCCAAGGATTAGAAGACCCACGCTTTATTTTAATATATGTTCCACCCATTTGTCCCATAATAGGGGTTTGAGCAATATACTCGTTGCTCCAGTAGGGACTTAATGTATACCATTGCCCAGTATTATCAATATTTCTAGCAGCAAAAGCAGTACTAAAAGGAGAGTTGCCTATCGTAGTGCCGTTATAAGTTTCACCAAAAGCTCTAGCATATACTTTTGTAGTAATATATGTTACAGTATTATCTAACCTATCATATCTACCTTCCCATTTAGATATTCTGTTGAATGTAACTCCATTTCTAGTCTGACTTCCTGTAAAATATGCTCTTACATAGGCACGGGTTGTTATAGCAGGATCAGTTCGATTTTTTTCATCTGTATATGAGTCAGTAGCTAAGACTGTGATTAGATAAATATTTTCTATTTGATTAGTTTGGAGGTTTAAAATATCTCTAAATTTTTCCTTAATAATATAACAATTAATTCTTTGTCCATTTACAAAAGCAGATATCTTTTCGCCTGTTGGTAACTCATCAGATATTTGGGGATATTTTAATATGTTATTTAAATTATTATCATGTTGGTACTCTTTTAATATAATTTTTTTATCAGAATCATACAAATTTTTTTCTAATCCGAAGGCTGAACAAGGATTAGAATAAATAGCTAAAAAAACTATCAAAAATACCGTTACTAATTTTCTCATTTACCTATCACCGCCCCTTTTATACAAATTAATTAATTTTAAAAATAAGCAATCTGCTCTCTCCTTTATTTGTTAAATTTAGAAAAATTATAAAATATTTTCCTTCCCAAAACAGGTTTATAAGAGTGTTTGGTTGAAATTTGGGATTGAATTGTATACTTTACGAAATAGTTATGAGGAAAGATTCTGCGCTAGTACCTAGCTTGGACAGAAAAACTAAAAGTCAATAAATATTTTGAGGAATATTTATTGAGCTCAGGAAAGACTTAAATGCCAAAGAAATGTTTTTAGTTAATCTGGTGGGGAATTATTTATAAAAATTAAAGGGGGATATAAATTTTATCTAATGGGGATAGAGAAAAATTAAATTACATATATATAAATCATCAAAAAATGGCATAAACTCCCCAGCAGGATGAAAATGTGGAAAATCTCATGAAAACCCCATATTTTCGAACTTATATGAGGCCATTTAAAAGCATATATTATTCCCCCGATGGTATAAAAAAGCCCTCCCAAAAGGAGAAAAGCCATGCCTTTTATGCCCAGCACGTTAGATAAAGGAACTAGTGCTATGATGGCCAGCCAGCCCATGATTATATAGAGCAGGGTGGAGAAAATGCGTGGCATATTAAAAAAGAAAAGTTTAAGCATTATGCCGATCAGGGCAAAGGACCATATGGCTATAAGCAAGCCTTTCCCCCACCATCCAGGCAGGGCTAAAAGGCACAAAGGGGTATAGGTGCCGGCAATAAGCACATATATCATCATGTGGTCAATGCGGCGCAGAACCGCAATAATTTGGGGAGCATGGTTATACATATGGTAGACCCCGCTGGCAGTATAAAGCAGAATAAGGCTTATGCCAAAAACCAGAGCAGATATAAGGTATTTGTTGCTGCCGACAGGTAAACTTTTTTTCAGCAGGAAATATAATCCCACCACAGACAGTAGTGCTCCTATAAAGTGGGATATACTGCTTACCGGGTCGCGGAAAGTTTTATATATAAAGCTATGGGCCGGTATGATGGCAGAACTGCTGGTCTGGGAATTAGAAGCTGTCATGGTTTTTCTTCCTTTCTGTATCATAAGTTTAAAATTAACGGCTGCTGCTGTTTAATTATAAACTATTGCCAAAATAATGCAACAGCAGGCAAAGTGATTTTGCCAGCAGATAGTGGAGGATTTTATATGGCAGAATATGAAGTTATACTTTTTGACCTGAATGGCACTTTAACTGACCCTAAGCTGGGGATAACCAGATCGGTACAGTATGCCTTAAGTAAAATGGGGATAGAAGAAAATGATTTAGAAAAGCTCACCAAATTTATAGGGCCTTCTTTTCTCCATTTTTCCTGTTCTTTTTCCCCTGACTGATGCAGGTTAGCCAGAGCCAATCCTTTTAATCATATTGATATTTTACTTCCTTTGCAGCTCAAAATTTTCTTCCTTTCCCTTCCACTCGATTCTAAGGTTTATATGGTCTTCAAAATTGCTGGGCATAAATCCTCCCTGGCTTGACGTATATGAAGTGATACTTTTAGTCGCTCTGTCCAGGTGGCGTCTGCCACTGACGCTGTTTCCAGGCATTTGATAGCTGAAAAAAACTTCTCCTATGTCCGTATTACTCAAAGGTGGCAAAATCACGGGATGATGAAAAAGGCAGGTTTTAACCCGCCTTTATTTAACGAAGAATGGATTAATTTATATATTCGATTTTAGCCTGCTTAATGAGTTTTTGTTTAAAATCATTCCAGTTCTGTTCTCGGGCTGCTGCATTTATCTGCTCTCCGCTTTTTTCTTCCTGTTCTTTTTCAATTGTACTGCGCAGGTTAGCTAAAGCCAGGCCTTTTTGGTAACCTTCGATATTTTGGGAGAAAAATTCATCGATAGTAAGCCCCTGGCCTTTTATATATTCAAGTATAAGGTCAGCATTTTCCGGTTTAGGGTGGGAAGTAAGCATCTGTTTTTGCTGCTGGGCAAATGCTTCTGCTTCTTTAAGGTCAGGAACCAGATGGCGTTTTTTGGCTTCTTGATAAAGCACCTGGGTTTCGATAAGCTTATTTATTATTTCTTCATCGGTTGCCTTTATTCCCCCGGCTTCCAGCAGTATTTTCTGAATATTAAAATCTTTACGGGTAATTGGCTCACCATTGACGAGGAGTATTACCTGTTCGTTTTCTTTATGGTTTTTCTCCCAGGCTATTTTTTCCCCCAGCTGGAAGAAGGGGGATATGGCTGTAAGCTTGCCAGATGCCAGGGAAAAGGTTATGCCAGCTACCAGGACAGGAATGATTATTAATAGGCTTTGCTTTGCTTTCATCTTATATTCATACTCTCCTTTCTTAACTGTTAACTCAGCCTGAGGAGGGATTATAGAAGATGTGTGTATAATTAGGATATGAATTTGAAGGAAAAGTCTCGGATGAATGCCACCATGAGTTAACGATTGTTTTGCATGTATAGTTTGAATTAAACCACTTGTTGCAATTGTTTTTTTCACCGTAGTTATCCCACCTTTGCCAGTTGGAAGATATTAAAATGGGAAAGTAAGATAAACTTGTTTGAGGGTAAGTTATAACTTTAGTATTTCCTGAATACAGGTCGCTGTTTGTATGCGTTTGATTCATTCTAAAAAAATAACTTCCAGCATTGACAATTGCACCAGATACGGAAAATTTGTCTAATCTCAGTTCATTATCAAATGCTATTCCATCTATACTGACCCAACTTATAGTTTGAACAGAGTAAGGAAGTCCGTTTACATTCCAGATAACAGAGACTACTCTGGTAACTGATGTATAAGAATTTGCTGCTATTGCAAAAGTGGGAAATAAAAAAATTAAATAAAATACCATAGAAAATATAAAATTATAGAAAAAAATGTTTTTTAGAAAATATCATCATATGTCGCCTCCTTTTCAGTAAGATCAATAGATTATTTTTGGTTTATTATTAATATAAGAACAATTCATACCACTCCTTTTCTTGCTAAATTATAGAAAAATTATAAAATAAAGCAAAAAAAAACAAGTATAAAGTAATTACCGGGATATGATTCTATGAATTTTTACTACTTATTTTTTTGTCAATAGAGTTTTTATACGGTTGAGAGTGCAACAAGATGTAGTAGCTATATTAATTTCAAAAAATGAGGAGGTTAGAATGCAAGATAAACTTTTAAATCGGGTGGCCGCAGAGACAGGCATTAATAAAAAGCAGGTAGAAAATACAGTAAAGCTTTTGGATGCTGACAATACAGTCCCTTTTATTGCCCGCTACCGCAAGGAGGTTACCGGGGGGTTAAATGAAGTAGAGATAAGGAAGATTGCGGAACTTTTGAGGCTTTACCGCAACCTGGAAGCCAGAAAGGAAGAAGTTATCCGGCTTATAGGAGAACAGGGAAAGCTTACTCCGGAGCTGGAAGAGAAGATTATCAATGCTCCCAATGTAACTGCTGTGGAAGATATATACCGTCCGTTCAGGCCGAAAAAGAGGACCCGGGCTATGATAGCCCGGGAAAAGGGCCTGGAGGGGCTGGCTCTTTTTCTGGTTAAAGGCCAGGGAAGCCCGGAGAAGGAAGCACAAAAATACCTGTCTGAACAGGTAGAAACAGTAAGTGATGCGCTTAAAGGGGCTATGGATATAATTGCCGAGGAAATAGCAGATGATGCTGAAATAAGAGCCTGGGTGCGCAATTTTATAAGGCGTACCGGAATTATAGTATGCAGGGCAGAAGATCCCGAAAAAGAGTCGGTGTATCAGATGTACTATGATTACCGGGAACCGGTGGCTAAAATGCCATCCCATCGGATACTGGCAATAAACCGGGGGGAAAGGGAAGGATATATCAAGGTAGATGTGGAAGCAGAGCGGGAAAAGGTATATGAACATATAGCTTTATATTATAAGGCTTTTAATCCCGATGCTGAGGATTATATAAAAAAAGCGGCAGAAGATGCCTATAAGAGGCTTATAGAGCCTTCGGTAATCAGGGAGATAAGAAATGAACTTACAGAAAAGGCGGAAGTTCATGCAGTGGAGATTTTTGCCGCCAATCTGAGAAACCTTTTGCTCACCCCACCGGTTAAAAAACGGATAGTGCTGGGAGTAGATCCGGCTTACCGCACCGGATGCAAATGGGCAGTAGTGGATGAAACCGGAAAGCTTCTGGAAACCGGGGTAGTTTACCCTACCCCACCCCAGAAGAAGATAGAAGAAGCCAAACAGGTATTTGACCGGCTGGTAAGGCAGTATAACATTGATATAATTGCCATCGGAAATGGAACTGCCTCCCGGGAAACCGAGCAGTTTGTAGCTGAATTTATAAGAGAACATGAGGGATATAACCTTTCTTATATTATCGTAAATGAAGCAGGCGCCAGTGTCTATTCGGCTTCTGAGCTGGGTATAAAAGAATTTCCCGAACTTGATGTGGCAGAGAGGAGCGCGGTATCTATTGCCAGGAGGCTGCAGGATCCCCTGGCAGAGCTGGTTAAAATTGAACCTAGATCCATCGGGGTGGGTCAGTACCAGCATGATGTGAACCCTAAAATGCTTGATGAAAAGCTTTCCTGGGTGGTGGAATCGGTTGTCAACTATGTAGGAGTTGATGTTAATACGGCTTCCTCCTCTCTTTTGAGCTATGTAGCAGGCATCAACAGTACGGTGGCTGCCAATATTGTAAAATACCGGGAAGAGAACGGCAAGTTTAAAAACCGCCGGGACCTGTTAAAGGTGCCGCGACTGGGAGCCAAAGCTTTTGAACAATGTGCCGGATTTTTAAGGATAGATGATGGTGATGAACCTCTGGATGCGACTGCTATTCATCCGGAATCTTATCCTGCAGCCTATAAGCTTTTATCCCTTCTAGCTCTTAAAGCGGAAGAAATCGGGACTGCCCGCGCAAAAGAGGTATTATCGGGCATATCTCTTAAAGAGATGGCAGAAAAGCTTGCTATAGGGCTTCCTACCCTGGAAGACATGGTGGAAAGCCTGGTGCATAAAAGAAGAGACCCCCGGGAAGAGCTGCCACCCCCGGTATTCAGGCAGGATGTTCTTACCATGGATGATTTAAAACCGGGCATGAGGCTTAAAGGAACTGTCACCAATGTTGTTGATTTTGGAGCTTTTGTAGATATCGGGGTAAAAAACAGCGGGCTTGTCCATATTTCTGAACTTGCTTCAGGATATGTAAAACATCCTTTGGAAGTGGTGGGGGTTGGACAAATTGTGGAAGTGGAAGTGCTGTCAGTAGATAAGGAGAGGGGAAGGATTGCCCTTACCATGAAATTTTAGGCCAAAAGGGGCTACTTAAAAGCCCCTTTTTTCTATTCTTCAGGAATGGAAGAATTATTGTTTACCCCGTTTTTAAAAAGTTTGCGTTCGATGAAAAAACGGTCAGACAAAGGGTCATATTTGACTATATCGCAGGCCAGAAGTTTTTCGCCAGGCTTTATATAAAGAATTACTGCGGAATAGGGTACTCCTTTTTCGGCATATAATCCTCTAAGTCCGGCTGCTCCTGCAGTTCCCGGATTTATTCTTATATTGCCGCTTTCTTCTGCTATCTCCAGGCGGTGGCTGTGTCCGTGTATCACCAGAGGAAATGTTTTGACAAGCTCCAAAGCTGCTTTGTGATGGTGGATTACTGCTATGTCAGGTTTTTCCTCTTTTTGGTCTAAAAGTTCGGGAACTTTTTTAAGCACCGTTTTTTCCCATTCTTTTTCATCCGTTATGACGACTTCCTGGCTTTCGGACAGGGGATCCCCGGTTCCCAGAATTTTAAGGCCGGAAACCTCAACGGTTGTTCCCTTAAGGATTATGCCTTTTTTTAGACTTTTTATGAATGCAGAGGTTTCCGGGGTATCATGGTTCCCGGAAGCAAAAACGTAAGGTATATCAAGGTCTTTCAGCTTTTCTACGGCCTGGATTTCTGCTTCGGAACCAAAATCGGTAAGATCGCCGGCATCGATAATGAGATCTACCTTGAAGCTTTGTGCCAGGGAAGTTATGAATTCTATCCCTACTGGGTTAGAGTGCAGGTCGCTTACGACCAGCACTTTTTTTACTTCGGAACTTTCCGCAGGATTGCCGACCAGTGAAAAATTTTCGGCATGGGCGAAAAGCACTTTAATATTGGATACTGCCCGGCGCGTTTGTTTCTGCACTTCATCCAGCTGGGAAAGCAGTTTATCCGGTTCTGGTATAAGATTGGGAGCTACCGCAATGACCCCGCTGTATTCAGGTTCTTTAAATGCCCTTATATCATAGGTGGCAAAGGTTTGCCACAATACCAGGCATAAGAGGATTATGGCAGCAATTGACGACAATGAAGTTTGTTTAAAAGAAGAACGCCATATAAGGTAAGTCATGACAAAGGCACTGGCCAGTGCCAGGATTATCTGTTTGAATATAAAAAACGGAATAAGGCCGGGAATGTGAATGCGCAGCTGTTCGATAAAGCTGGATGGCTGATGAGATTTTAAAAGCTCACGTGCCAGATCAGTCCCTATATAGAGAAGCTCGATATTCAATTGTAATGGCGAATTATGTGTAAAAGCGGATATGCTGCCAAAAGGAGGCAGTTTGATTACCGTTTGCCCGTTGCATGAGGGAACCAGGGAAAATTTGAGGGTTAATCCCTCTATGTTATAGGTAGACGGGCCCAGAAGATAAACACCTGCCAGGGCAAAAAATATGCTGGTAAGGAGTAAAACCGCTGCCTTTAAAATCTTGTGGTTCCTGCATCTTGAGGTTTTGCGTTTTATGTGCTGCATAGTTTTCACCTTATTATGCTTTTTGGCTGGTTATTATTTTACACCAGGTTTTATATTAAGGCGATAGAAGATTATTCCGGGAAAACCAAAAAGGGTGGCATAATGCCACCCTTTTACAAGTATATGCCGATTTATTTGGGCTGCATGCGGATTGCGCCGTCCAGGCGGATAGTTTCGCCGTTCATGTAGCCGTTTACTACAATCTGTTCTACGAGCATTGCAAACTCATCGGGATTACCGAGTCTCTGCGGGAAGGGAACTTGCTGAGCCAGGGACTGGCGAGCAGGTTCAGGCAGAGCTTTCATCATCGGGGTATCAAATATACCAGGAGCTATGGTGCATACACGGATGCAGTGTCTGGCCAGGTCGCGGGCGATAGGAAGAGTCATGCCAACTACGCCGGCTTTGGAAGCAGAGTAAGCAGCCTGTCCGATCTGTCCGTCGAAAGCAGCAACGGAGGAAACATTGATGATAACGCCTTTTTCACCGCTTTCATCCGGCTCATTCTTGTCCATTTCAAATGCAGCATGAGCGAGCATATTGAAAGCACCGATAAGGTTGATTTCGATAACCATTTTGAACCAGTCAATGTTGTAGGGGCCATCCTTGCTGATGGTGCGGCCTGCTGCACCTATTCCAGCGTTATTGACCAGGATGTGGATAGCTCCGAATTTTTCCTTGGCTACAGCGCAAACATTTTTAATGTCGTCAGTTGAGACCATGTTGGCTTTTACGAAAACAGCTCTTTCCCCTAATTTTTCAGCCAGGGCTTTCCCGTTTTCTTCGTTGAGGTCAGCGATTACTACATTGGCACCTGCGTTGTGCAGACGGATAACTGCAGCTTCTCCCAATCCGGAAGCTCCACCAGTAACGATAGCAGTTTTGCCAGCGATCTTCATTACATTCCCACTCCTTTTTGTTTTTTAGATAAAAGGGCAGCCTTAAAAGCTTCACCACCCCTTTGGCCATGAACAGGATTTTAATTCCTGTCATGTTAAATTAATAATAACATAAAAATTTAAATTGGTGGAGAAAAATTTCACATTCAGAAAATTCTTTTTATTGAAATTAGGCAAAAGGTCTTTCCCGCCCTTTGCTCAGGTTATGCATAATCATCAAGGTCTGGTTGCGGTCTTCCATTTTAAGGGCTGCCTCCAGGCCTGCGCAGTCCAGGTTTTGGTTTATGGCTTCTTTGGTAAGCCTTATAGCAAGCGGGTCTTTGGCCACTATTTCTTTAGCCAGTTCCAGAGCAGTTGGGAGGAGTTTTTCCCGGGGAACACAGCGGGAGACAAAACCCAGGCTGACGGCTTCTTCAGCCGTCATAAAACGGCCAGTTAAAAGGAATTCATAGGCTCTGCCAGCTCCTATAAGGCGGGGGAGAAAATAGCTGGAACCCATATCGGCTCCCCCTAATCCTACATTTATATAGAAAGCGGAGAATCTGGCATCAGGTGAGATTATCCTTATATCAGAAGCCATGGCAAAACTGAAACCTGCCCCGGCAGCTGCCCCATGAATTACAGCGATTATAGGCTGGGGTATTTGCCGCATGGCTAACTGCAGGTAGCCCAGCTGGGTTTGATACTGGTAAAATCCTGGGGTAGTTAAAAGATCAGGTGCTACCTCTTCCTTTACATCTACTCCGCCGCAAAAGCCTTTTTCCCCTTCTCCTTTAAGAATTACTACCCGTGTGGCCAGGTCTTCCTTAAGCCTTTTCCATATATCGGTGAGTTCATCTGCCATTTTGCGATTTACGGCGTTAAGTTTTTGGGGACGGTTAAGGGAAAGGAGCATGATGTTGTTTTCCAGCATTTCGATTTTCAGGGTTTCATACTGAGGATAAGACATTATTTTCACTCCTGATATTTAATATTTAATTATCCCTAATACTATATAAGGACATTAAAATCCTGCTTTAAATTAATCTGTTCACATATATTAATGAGCAGAATAAATATATATAAAATTTACCTATATCCTAAAATAAAAAATATTGATAATTCAAAATAAAAATAATATTCAGAAAAATAAAGGAATTTTTTAGTCTTAATTGAAATATTATTAAAAAGAGTTTGATATATTTTTAAAAAACAAATTCTGGGAAAGGGGTAGGTGATGCTGGTGCAGTTAAATGCGGGGGTTATTACTGATGATGTTAAGAAGTGTGTTGATGAAATTATCAATTATATAGGAAAAGACATAACTTTTGCCATGACCTTGGCTTTAGGAAAGCCTGCCCGTCTGGTTAATGAACTTTACCGGCGGGCGAAAGAGGATCCGGAAATAAAGCTAAAGATAGTAACTGCTCTTTCCCTGGAAAAACCGCGCGGCCATTCCGAACTTGAGCGCAGATTTTTAAAGCCTATAGCTGATAGAGTATTTGCAGGAGTGCCTGATTTTGATTATATAATAGATTACCGTGAAGGCAGATTGCCTCCCAATGTAGAAATTTACGAATTTTTCTGCAAAGCTGGCGCCAATCTCCATTCCCCCGAACTCCAGCAAAATCATCTAGGTTCTAACTATACTCATGTTCCCCGGGATGCGGTTGATTTTGGCACTAATGTCATAGGCATACTTTTGGCTGTCAAGGAGATTGATGGCAAAGTTATGTATTCTACTGCCTGCAACCCGGATGTTACTCTGGAAGCCGTGGAATTGCTGCTTGAGAAGAGGAAAAATGGCGAAAAGGTAGCTATCATAGGGGAAGTTAATGAAAATATGCCTTTTATGTATGGGGATGCGATTATTGAGGCTGAAAAATTTGATATTATCCTGCGCGGCCCCTATTATAACTATGCGCTTTTTGCTCCTCCCAAAGATGCGGTGGCTTTATCTGATTATTCTATAGGGCTTCATGCCAGTACCTTGGTAAAGGATGGAGGGACTATCCAGGTAGGTATAGGGGCTTTAGGAGATGCTATCGTTTACGGCCTTATAATGCGCAATGACCATAATGATGTCTATAAAGAAATTATAGAGAAAATGGGCATCGATAAAAAATATGGAAAGCTTATCGAAAGGGTGGGGGGATTAGAGCCTTTAGAAAAGGGGCTTTATGGCTCCTCAGAAATGTTTATTGACGCTTTTATGCAGATGTACAAGAGCGGGATTCTTAAACGCAGGGTTTATGACAGTATTCCGCTTATGAAACTTATAAATGCGGGCGAACTTGATGAAAATAATATCCGGGAAGATATAATAGATGTGCTGCTGGAAATGAAGGCAATAAGCTCCCGGCTTACAGAAGAGGATTTCAGGTTTCTTACCTATTTTGGGATTCTGAAAGCAGGGTTGAAGTTTTCATCTTCAGAAGGAGTTATTCTAGATGGCGATATTCCATATTCAATTGATATGAATGATGAGAAAGCGCGAAGAGAGATAAGAAATATACTGGGTAAAAAGCTTTTGAATGGATATGTTATGCTGGGTGCTTTCTTTATCGGGCCTAAATCTTTTTATGATGCCTTAAATAATATGAGTGAAGAAGAGAGAAAGCTTTTCCAGATGTCGGGAGTCGACCGGGTTAATCAGCTTTATGGAGGGGAAGAACTAAGAAGGCTGCAGCGCAAAGATGCCCGGTTTATCAATACGGGCATGATAGCAACCCTTTTGGGGGCAGTAGCTTCCGACCAGCTGGAAGACGGCCGGGTGGTAAGCGGCATAGGAGGACAGTATAATTTTGTATCAATGGCTCATGCTCTGCCTGATGCGAGAGCAATAATCCTTATAAAGAGTGTCAAGGGAACTGGCAGGACTTTGAAATCAAATATAAGATTCAGCTATGGCCACTGCTCTGTTCCCAAGCACCTGCGGGATATTATTATAACCGAATATGGGATTGCCGATATAAGAGGGAAGCCTGATAAAGAAGTAATTATGGAAATGATTAAGGTGGCTGATTCGAGATTTCAGGATCAACTGCTGGAAGAAGCCAAAAAAGCCAGGAAAATACCTAAAGATTGGGATATTCCTTCTGAATACCGCAACAACACACCGGAGAAAATTGCCTCTATTTTAGCTCCCTATCAGCAGAAAGGCTATTTTAAACCTCATCCCTACGGCACAGATCTTACCCAGGACGAAATAATACTGGGAGGTTCGCTTAAAGCCTTAAAAGCGCTTTCTACCGGTTATCCTTTAAAACTGGCAGGTGGACTTTTCCTGGAATTATTCAGACCGGTACCCAGGACAGCTCATCGCTATTTGGAACTGGTAGACCTGGCGCAGCCTAAAGGAGTAAAAGAGAGAATGCTTAGAAAAATGGTAGTTTTTGCTTTAAGGAACAGCAAACGAATTTAAAAAATAATAAAAAATATAAATAAAGGATATAAAATAAGGGAGTATTACTCCCTTATTATTTTTAGTTTTGTAAGTTTTAAAACCTGCAGGGTTGTATAAAGCTGCATAAAGTAATAGAATTTTAGTTAGTATAAATTATAGCCGAAAAATGGAAAAACTAAATTGGGAGGAAAAATTTATGGGAAATATAAGGCTATATGCGGATAATGCCTGTGATCTGGACCGGGAAGTATTAGAAAGCCTGGGAGTAAGAATGTTTCACATGCCGGTAACTATAGAAGGCAAAACTTATCGCGATCGGCTTGATATAACCCCTGCTGAGTTTTATCGGCTTATTTCTAAACCAGGCGTTGTTCCTACTACTGCCCAGATAAATCCAGCTGAGTTTCAGCAGGAATTTGAAAAGGTTATGAAGGAAACAGATGATGAAATAATTTATATTGCTTTTTCGTCAGGATTAAGCGGTACCTACCAGTCGGCCTGCATAGCCAGGGATTTGGTCAATCCGGAAAGGATAACGGTTATTGATTCCAAGAGTGCCTCTGTAGGATATGCGCTTACTGTTATAAGGGCAGCCAGAGCTATCAAGGATGGCAAGAGCAAGGAAGAGGTTATTGCTGAAATCGAGGATAATGTAAGAAGAATTGAACATATATTTGTTGTAGGCAATTTTGAAATGCTTAAAAGAGGAGGAAGAGTAAGCGCGACTTCAGCAGTTTTGGGAAATCTTTTAAATATAAAGCTTATACTGCATTTTGTTGATGGCAAAATAGTTCCCCTGGAGAAGGTAAAGGGGCTTAAAAAAGCTAAGAAGAGAATGCTTGAAATTATGGAAGAGAGGGCAGCTGATGATTTGCCTTCCCAGCTTATTGGCATTAACCATTCAGCTGACTATGAAGGGGCTCTGGAAATAAAGGAAATGATTGAACAAAGATTTGGCTGCAAGGATTTTATTATTTCTGAAATTGGAGCGGCTATTGGTTCCCATGTGGGAGCTGGAACTTACTCGGTGTTTTTCCTCAACAAAGGATAATACAGGGCAAAGGCAGGGCTAAAAAGCCTTGCCTGTATTTTTGTTGAGTATTTTTTCATAAATTTTAATATAATCTTCTACCATTCTTTCCTGGCTAAACCTTTCTGCTACCCACCTTCGGCAGTCAGCACGCTTTATATCCGGGATATTTTTAATTCTGGCGGCCGCCTCTTCTATATTATTTACTAAAAAGCCGGTTACCCCATCTTTTATAACTTCCGGCATAGATCCGCGGTTAAAGGCTATAACCGGTGTGCCGCAGGCCATGGCCTCTACAACACTTAAGCCGAAAGGTTCGTTAAAGTTTATGGGATGCAGAAGGGCATAAGCGCCTCCAAGAAGTATATTGCGCGCATAAGGTTCTACTGATCCTATATAAATTATATTCTGGTTATCAATATGAGGTTTGACACAGGTTTTAAAATAGTTTTGATCCTGAATTATGCCGGCTATATATAGCTTGCGGCCGGCTTTTTTGGCAATCTGTATGGCTTCTTTGGTACCTTTGTCTTCATGAATACGGCCTAAATATACCAGGTAATCGCTGCTTTTTTCCTGAAAGGTGAATTCGCTTAAGTCTATTCCGTGGTAAACGGTAGCAATATAATCAAGTTCGGGCCTTCTGTCAGCATTGCTTATTGAGACATAATAGGTGTTCTGGTTGTATTTCTTATATACAGGCAGTATTTTCTCTGATGAAAAGCCGTGTATAGTTGTCAGGACTGGAGTTTTAACCAGACGGCTGTAGGTTAAAGGAAGAAAATCGTAATGATTATGGATAAGATCGAAATTTTCTGCCTGCTCAAATAAATGTGATATATGCAGTGCTTCCCAGACCTTGGGGTCTATATCCCTGTTTTCTTCATAAGGATAAGGACAGATAAAAGAAAGTTTACCGGAAGTAACAGAATTTCCGGTAGCAAAAAGGGTCACATCTATGTTTTTTTTAACCAGCCCTTCAGCAAGAAGTGATACAACCCTTTCCCAGGGACCATAGTGGCTGGGAGGGGTACGCCAGGCAATTGGTGATAAAAGAGCTATTCTCATTTTTAAACCCCTTCTTTATTCGTATTCTGCTATGGCGGTTATTACATATTTATCTATTACCTGAACCAGGATTTGTATGGGGCGGTTCAGAGTATTGCGAAATTTAAAGTCCTGGATGCCGAAGGAAACAGTGGCATCTCTTTTGTCCGGGACATAGGCTACTTTCATGCTGTGGGGATGCCTTTCCACCACTTTGAGATTGCAGGCCAGGACGGCATTGTAAAGGGTGCTTGATACCTGACAAACTCCTCCCCCTATTCCAGGCACTACTTTTTTGCCGGCAAATACAGGAGCCTCCAGGAATCCTGCTTCTTTTGTCCGTTTTCCTACGGTTTGATTAAAAGAAAAGGTTTGATTTGGATATAAAACCTTGCCATTTATTTTTTGACAGGCTAATTTTACATTGTTGGTGCGGTTTGCTGAATTATTGAGCAGTGTAGTGTAGTATCCCCCTATAATCTTATGTTCAGGATAAAGCTGATATAAGTCAGGAACTTCTTTAAATGTACCCCAGAGGGGAAGATTTTTTGGAATATTTGCTTCCTGGCTGCTGCTGAAATTTGCACTCATAAGATAGAGAGTCTTTTTTTCGATATTATAATTTAAGGAATAACCACCTATCTCAGCTATAAAGCGCAGAGGAATAAAAAAGATATCGTTGATTATGACGGGGGCGGCGTAAAGCTCTATTATTTCATCATTTTTTATGGCATATATGTCATAGGCTCTAAGAGAAATACTGGTATTTGCATTTGTAAGCCATATTTGATTGTTATCTGTTTTATCCAGTACCAGGTTGAATATACAGGCGGCATCATCAGCTGATATCATGATGCGGCTTTCCTGGTTTATAAACAGAGGATACCTGGTAGTCACAGGTTTTCCATCCAAAAAGGTGTTTATTTTATATTGAAAAATATCTTCTGCCGATGTATCTGTATTGTTGACTATTTCCGTTTCCCCCGTTTTATTATTTTCTTCAGGAGAGAGATTTTCTGTTATGTAATTATCATTTGCTATCTGGTCCCCTTCCATAGCCCAAAAAGGAGCTGGGTAAAAAAGAATGGTGCCTGATATAAGGCAGGTTATGAGGATAATAGATAAGGAATATAAATAGGTCCTTTTCTTCATCAAATCCCTCCACATTTTTTTATAAAATAGCTATGACATTTATGGATAAATATTCCATAATAATAGGCTCACAATAAATTATTTGCCTTTAGCAAATGTTTTATACCCAGGGATACTGGAATTACTGGCTGAGAAAAGATAAGTATGATATAGTTATAAAGATATGAAGCTTTAAGATACCCCAAAGGAGGAAAAGTTTTTTGGAAATCAAAAGTTTTAGCGATATGGGTTTAAAAAAAGAACTGCTTGCTATGATAGAGGCTAAGGGTTTTGTGCATCCTACTCCCATACAGATGGAGGCTATACCCTGGGCTCTGCTGGGGGAAGACATAATGGGACAGGCGCAGACGGGAACCGGCAAAACGGCTGCGTTTGGGCTTCCCATACTTAACAGGGTTGAAAAAGGACAGGGCCTGCAGGGGCTTATTTTATGCCCCACGCGGGAACTGGCTGTTCAGGTAATGAAGGAAATATCATTTTTAGGAAGCCGGCTTGATATTAATGTTTTGGCTGTATATGGCGGGCAATCAATGGAAAGACAAATTCACGCTCTTAAGCAGAAGCCGGAAATCGTGGTGGGAACTCCCGGCAGGCTTCTTGACCATTTGCAGAGGAAGACTATTTCGCTTAGAGAAGTTAAATTTTTGGTGCTGGATGAAGCGGATGAGATGTTGGATATGGGATTTTTGCCTGATATTGAAAAGATTATAAGCTTTTGTCCAAGGGCAAGGCAGACTTTTCTTTTTTCAGCTACCCTGGATGAAAAGGTAAGAAGGCTGGCAACTAAATATATGCGCAATCCCAGGCTTATTGTTATCCCTTCCCCGGAACGTACAGTACCGGTAATTGAACAGAAGTATTATGTAGTAAAACCAGGGCTTAAAGCGGAGTTTTTATGCTGCCTTTTGGAAAGCCTGCCTGTTTCATCTGCTCTTATTTTTTGCCGCACCAAAAGAGGTGCTTCTGAATTAGCCTGTGTTTTACAGAAAAAAGGTTATACTGCCAACTGCCTGCATGGAGATATGTCACAGCGGGAAAGGGATTATGTAATGAATGCTTTCCGCAGGCGCAGCATAAGGCTGCTTACGGCAACAGACCTGGCAGCGCGCGGTCTTGATATAAAACATGTATCCCATGTGATAAATTATGACATACCGGAAGATCCCGAAATTTATGTGCACCGTATTGGCAGAACCGGCAGGGCAGGAAGAAGGGGGACGGCCATAACTTTGGTAGAGCCGGAGCAGATGAGGTGGCTAAAATCTATTGAAAGGTATATAGGAAGAAAGATAGAAAAAGACTTTTTGCCTTTAAATGAAGCGTTAAGAGAAAAACAGATTTTACAGATGGAAGAAATGATAAAAGCCAGGATGAGGGGGAAAACATCACCCTGGTGTGAGGAACTGGCTTTTAAGCTTATGAAAAATAATAGCCCTGAAGAGCTGGTAAAAACGCTTCTTGATATAATATGGAAAGAATATTATGGTGAAACTGAAGGGCAGGAATCTGAACCTGAAGAAATGGTAAATGTTGAAATTCCCTGGGGAAGAAAGCACGGGATAGATGTGAGGTTTATCAATCAATTCCTGACAGATAACGCAGGCCTGTCCTTATCCCAGATTGGCGAGATTGAACTTGGGGAAGAAGAATCTTATGTGGAAGTGCCTCTTGATTATGTAGATGCCGTATATAGGGCAATAGACAGTTTCCATTTTAAGAAAGAAAGAAAAAGGATAGCCAGATGGGCAGAGCACTAGATGAAGGGGGAAAGAGCGATGGAGAGATTTTTCTGCTTTACAGAGCTTACTTACTGTTTAGGCAGCCGGGAAAGGGCAGTTAAAGTAAGTGGGGAATTAAAGGCAGGGCATATTCTGGTAGTTAAAGGGCCTTCCGGAAGCGGCAAGTCTACTTTGCTTAAGGTTATGGCCCGGCTGGTTAAGGCGGAAGAGGGAGAAATTATATACCGGGACAAAAACTGGCGTGTATACAGCCCGTATGAATGGAGGGTCAATATTCAGTATGTTCCCCAGAGGCCGGTGGTATTTAGAGGAACAGTCAGGGAAAATTTAGAAAAGCCTTTTATGCTTAATATAATGTCAAAAGACAAAAAGTTTGATGAACCAAAAGCCAGAAAGTACCTCAAGGATTTTGCCCTGCCGGAGGAGATTTTGGATCAGGAGGCTAAAACCCTGTCTGGAGGGGAAGCAGCCCGTATATCTCTTATAAGGGCTCTTCTTGTTGAACCTTCGATAATTTTGCTGGATGAACCTACTGCTTATCTGGATAATGATAACCGCATCAGGGTTTTGCATTTTTTAAACCAGTGGATAAAAGAAGAAGCGGGAAGAGGTATAGTGCTGGTATCCCATCAGGAAAGCGATATAGATGAACTTAAAAATACGAGCTTTATAGATATAGGAGGTTAGGGGGGAGAAGGATGGGGAATGCTGCTTACAGCTATATTGAAATTTCCTACTGGCACCTTTTTTTAAGCATATTTCTGGTCTTGATAACCGGAATAATATCTGCACTGCTGCGGCTGGGGCTTGTCAGACCGCTTGTTTGGGGAACTATCAGGGCTTTTGTCCAGCTTACCCTTATTGGCTATGTTCTAAGCTTTGTTTTTAAACTTAATAATCTGGCGGTTATTTTGCTTATTATACTTTTAATGTGTTATATAGCCAGCAGGGAAGCGAGCAGGAGGATAAAAAAACCGGTGGTCAAGCCTGACTTTATGTCTTTTCTGGCTTTAACAGCCAGCACTTTCCTGGTGGGGCTAATAGTGGTTGTGCTTATAATATCCCCTGATCCCTGGTATACCCCGCAGGTTATAATACCTATGTTTGGCATGATCCTGGGCAACTCCATGAATGGGATTGCCCTGTCTCTTGACCGCATGTATGGGGAAATTTACGGCCACCTTGATGAGGTGGAACAGCTTTTAGCTCTGGGGGCTACCCCTTTTGAAGCTGTGCGGGATTATGTTAAAGAAGCGGTGGCAGCTGGCATGACCCCTACCATAAATTCGCTTATGGTGGTAGGGCTGGTGAGCTTGCCGGGCATGATGACCGGCCAGATACTGGCGGGTATGGATCCTTCGGTAGCAGTAAGGTATCAGTTTGTAGTCATGGTGATGATTGCAGCTGCAGTAGCTATAGGCTGTCTTATAATTGTGGGGCTTTCTTACCGCAGTATATTTAATGAAGATATGGCTTTACATGAAAAGGTATATAAAAACTAGGAAGGGATATTCCCCTTCCTAGCTTTTTATAGATTCTTTAATTTTTCCGCGTCTCCTCTTAATTTTTCTGCCATCTGGTTTATATTCTGCACGGCATTAAATATTTCTTCTACTACCCTCAGCTGCTCATTGGTTACCGCTGTAACTTCCTGGACGGCTGCTGCCAGCTGCTGGGCTCCGGTTGATATATGCTGGATGCTCTGGTCTATTTCATCACTGGAGGCGATAAGTTCTTCGACAGTGGCAGAAATGTTATGCACAGCATTATCTATTATGGAAGAATGTTTGTCTATCTGGTTGAAGAGCTTGTGCCCTTCATTTACCGCCTCTATCTGTTCGGAAAGTGCCTGATTGGATTCTTCAATTTTAGCTGCGGTATGAGCAGTATTTAACTGCACTTCCCGTATTATTTCCTGGATGTTGCCAGCAGCGGCAGATGCTTCATCAGCCAGTTTGCGCACTTCTTCTGCCACTACCGCGAAACCTCTTCCGGCTTCTCCCGCTCTGGCCGCTTCTATAGCTGCATTAAGGGCCAAAAGGCTGGTTTGGTCAGCGATGTTTGATATGGTAAGCACAATTTTGCCGATTTCTTCTGACTGTTTGTTCAGGGCTTGTACCGCTGAAGTAGTTTCCCTGCTTATTTCGGCAGTCTTTGCAAGGGTTTGGGATTGATTTTCGATAGTATTGCGCCCGGCGTTTACAATTTCTACGAAATCATGCGAAAGCTCGCTTATGCGTTCAATTTCTCTTCCTATATCCTGCATGGCTTTTACCATCTGGCTGATAGTCCGGGAAGTTTTTTCAATCTGTACTGCCTGTTCAGAACTGGTGGAAGCGATATCTTCTACTCCCCGGTTTATCTGGCGGAAAGATTCCTGGCTCAGTTTGGCAGCCTTAAACAAAGTATTTGAATTGTCAGCCAGTTTTTGGGAGCTCATATTTATATTTTCCGCTTCCTGTTTTAGCAAGTTGTTGTAGCTGCAAACTTTTTCTTCCCGGTCACAGGCCAGGATAAGGAGGTTTTGGGTGGCTTTTCCCCCTAAAACAGAGGCCGCGGTGGCAATAATAAAAGAGGTATAGCGTATAGCCAGTACATTCGGAGCTGGCCGCAGATGGGGCATGGCATTCATGAGCAGCATGTCGCTTATAATGATGAGCGCACCTGCAAAGATAGAGATGCGGGCGTCAAAATACAGCAGTGAAAAAATAAGCACGATATACATAAGGTTAACCGTTTCATAGACAGGAGACAATATGCGGCATGTAAACAGGAGGACGAACTGCACTATTATTACCAGCCAGCTGCTCCAGCTGGCGGTGGCATATCTTTTAAGGATTAAAAAGGTAAGGGAGGTGAGTATGACATAATTGAGAACGTAAAAAACCATGATGCGGGGAGTTATAGTAGAACTTGCTTTATCGGCCAGATAGACACCTATAGTTCCCAGTGAAGTCAATAAACCGGTCAGAATGACGATTTTCAGGGCGCGATAGTGGTTCTGGATCATATTTTGTTTCAGGATTTGATTTTCCATTTTTGAAAACCTCCCGGGGATTTTTTACGTTTTATTAAAAAAGTATAGCATATTTTAAAAATTTATTGGTATATATAATGAAAAATTATAAAAAAATATAAAAATAGGCAAAAGTAATTTTGCCTATCAAAATATACGCAATTTTTGAAAAATAAACTGTGTCATGTCTTCATAAAATTAACCGATTTTTATCTGTATATTTTGGTTTTCAGCATTTAAGCCTAATAAGCCAGATTTTACTGGATGTTCCCCGGGGTATTTAATCTTCTTGCTAGTTTGCGTTTTTGAGAGCTTGAGCTTATTTTCATTTTGCTCCCCTCATATATGATGTTAAGTTCTTTTTGCACAAAACGCTGGGAGGCTACTAAATCAGCATTGGCATCTTTGCTCCAGACGCTTACCAGTGCGCGCTGGGGGTTTTTTACCTGTATCTGCACTTCATATTCTACTATACTGGTTATATCAAAAACAGCAAAATCAGAAGCAGATGGAGGGACAGTAAAAGAGGCGCTGTCGATTTCGGTTTTTTTTCCGTTGAGCCTGAAAAGTTTCACTTCCACATCTACTTTGTATTTGGAACTTATGTTTAATACCTTAATCCATACACTGGTAGCCGCGTTGCCGGCGGCATTTTCTACCGGGCCAGTCGAATAAATCCTGAACAAGATTTTTCACCCTTTGTGCTTTTTATACTTTTTTATGCACAGATAATATTTTTGGTGCCTGTTAAATTTATTGCCTGTTCAAAAAATCTAAAAATGAATATAATTGATTAATGTAGCAAATCAACAGGGATAGGGGAATAAAAAGAAAAAATGTACAGTATTCTGTCTACTGTTTTACCGATATTTATAGTCCTGTTTTCAGGATGGTTTTTGAAAAACATAAAGCTCGTTGATGAGGATTTTATAGAGGCTTCCAACCGGGTTATATTTTATTTTTTTCTGCCGGTTTTGCTTTTTTACAAGATATCCGCGTCCTCTTTCTCAGAGGTTTTTAATCTGAAAAATATTGTCCTTATGTATATTGTGGTTGCTGTAACCATCATGCTGTCCTATTTTACCGGTTTCTTGCTGAAATTAAGACGGCCGGAAAAAGCGACTTTTGTGATGACAGGCTTTCGGGGAAATGTGGCTTACATAGGCCTTCCTGTTTGCTATTATGCCTGGGGGGATACTGCTTTAGCCCTGGCCAGCATCTATATGGCTTTTTATACTCCTTTAGTGAATATCCTTAGTGTTTTTATAATGAATGGGAGAAAGGCTGATGGCCGGCTTTTGGTGCGGGAGATTCTCTTAAACCCCCTTATCATCAGCGCGGTTTTGGGAATAATTTTTTCTTTTCTGCATTTAAAGGTACCTGTTTTTATAAAGAACAGTCTGGATATAATGAGTGGGGTAACCATGCCCCTGTCGCTGGTAGCCATAGGTGCCACTATTGATTTCAGGCGCCTCCTGGCAAGCAGGGGGATTCTGGTTATTAACAGCATTATAAAGCTTATGGCTATGCCTTTTTTAGTTTTTGCGTACTGTGTTTTAAGCAGGGGAGCATTGCTTCTGGCAGATAAAGTTTTACTTATATTTATGGCCTGTCCGACGGCTGTAGTTACTTATATTGTGGCAGCAGGCATGGATGGAGATGAGAATTTGGCCAGTGGGGCTATAATAATAAGCACGGTTTTGTCTTTCTTTACCTTTATGTTGTGGCTTGCAATCCTGGGATAAAAGTTTTTATAAAAAATTAACGTTATTTTTTACGAAATTCCAGGAATTTTTTACCATGACTTAACATTTAACCATTTAGTATTTGTTTTATATAAAAGTTAAGGTATGGAAGGGTGACAGATGTCAAATCTTAGGAGGGGTTATCTGGAAAAAGGGCTGGCTCTTATTTTGGTATGCTTTTTTATCTTAAGTTTTTGTCTGCCCCGGAAGGCTGCTGATTACAAGCTTTATGGCAAGGCCAAGAATGTGATTGTCCTGGTAGGGGACGGCATGGGCTCAACTCATACTGCTCTGGCACGCTGGTATAAAGGTGGTGCTTCGCTGGCGCTTGATGAGATAGCAAGTGGAGCTATAGGGATTTATTCCGCAGAGTCTTTGATTACTGATTCAGCTCCGGCTGCTACTGCTTTCGCGACCGGCTATAAATCAAACGATAAATTTGTGGGCATAGCCGCAGAAAAAGTTATTGTTCCGGGAGCGTGCGATTTTGACGCTTCTGAGCCGTTCAGGCCTCTGGCGACTATTCTGGAAGGGGCGAAATCGCAGGGAAAAGCTACGGGGACTATCGCGACTTCCAACCTGCAGCATGCTACTCCTGCGGGTTTTTCCGCTCACTGGCACAGCCAGGGCAATTATGAAGAAATAGGAAAACAGCAGGTTTATCAGCACTTGAATGTGGCTTTTGGTGGAGGCAAAAAATATCTCTTGCCCAGGGGAAAAGGGGGGATTCTTTTTGGGGACGGATTTAATGCTTATGGATGGGATTAAATATAGATTGCCGGGGCTTATTGTATATAGTGAAAAGAGGAGTGATGTTTACCTTCCCAGGCAGGGGAGATTTTTACAAATTACTGATTTTGAATGAGCTTACTGGTTGCAAAAGCCGGGTTTTTGCCCGCTTTTAAAATTTTCTGGCAAGGGAGAGCGGTTATTTAAATATCTTGCAGGGTTAGACAATGCAGGAATCATTATCTCATTCTTGATCTTGATGCGCGGATGGTGAGGCAGGTCTTTTAAAAAAGCCAAGTTTCTTGAAACAATTAAAGATAGTGTTGGGGAAAATAAGCTAAAGCCTGAAGAGTAAGGAATGAAAAAGGGGAAATATTTATAAAATTAAAGGGTTTCTTGGTCATAAAAAGTTTTTTAAGCAGGCAGTTTGTTAAATGTGGTATGGGTGTTATAAAATAAAATATAGCGCAAGCTAAAAAGCTTATTTGCAGCAGGTAAATCCGGAGGATTTTTTATGAATGCAAAGATGATGCTGGGAGTCTTTTTTTCTTCCATGCTGCCGGTTCTTGAACTGAGGGGTGCTATACCTCTGGGCGTAGCTTTGGGATTAAGTTACTGGGAAGCGGCTTTTTTGAGTATTGCTGGCAGTACCCTGATTTGTCCGCTGGTTTTTTTTGCGGCAAGACCGGTTTTTAATTTCCTGCTCAGCCGCAATCTGTTCACCAGCCGTATAAACAGCCTGGTAAATCGCACTTTGCGCAAAAGTGCCAGAGTTCAAAAATATGGCTTCTGGGGTTTAATTTTATTTGTAGGCATACCTTTGCCGGGAACCGGTGCCTGGACGGGGACTTTGCTGGCAGTATTGCTGGATATAAGGTTTAAGTCAACTTTTCTGGCTGTTTTGCTGGGGAATATTTTGGCCAGCCTTATAATACTCCTTCTTACCCACTCATCGCTTATATTGATAACCGGAGAAGTTTAAGGGGGAGATGCCTTTTTAAACTTTTTTAATATTTATGTTATCATAATTTTGCGAATTCATAAGTTTGATATACCATGCGTTCTTTGCCATCTTTGTCCTTATATATTACATAGAAAATTAAAGTTGATGTTCTGTATGTTAAACCTCCTCCAGTGTATGATGATATTGGTGTGCTTATATCGGCATTTGATGGTCTTACTTCTCTGTTGTAGGTTGATTTCCATGTCCATTTGATATGGTCTAGTTGGGAAGTGCAGGGGTCTTGTCCTGTGAATTTTGATTCGTATTCGTTTAATTTTGATGGGGGGACTATTTTCTCCCATACTCTGGTGTCAGTTGTGTAGTAATACAAATACTTTCCTCCATTTAATTTCACAATCTCTGTTGCCAACTTGGAAAAACCTGATGCTTCTGATGCTTCAACTTTATAAACTGGAAATAACGAAAATACAAATGCAAATAAAATTACAAAATAGATAAATTTTTGACTGTTTCTAAACCTTCTCAACTGAACTACCTCCTGTCTAATTTATTACTCTTGCATGAAATTTGCTGTCTCTGTTAAATCACCTGCGAGCTGAGCCTTCATTACATATCCACGGTCACTAGATGTTAGGTAAACATCTAATGCGACCACATGATTGTTTCTTGTGTCGATGCCATATAATACTTCCTGTCTTCCTGTAGGAAAAGGAATAGTGCCTAATAAACTCCTATCAAACTTAACATAAGGGTATTCTTTTTTGATATATTGAGCGACCTCATTGTAGCGTTCATCGCTGAATACTGAAGGGTCAGGAGTAAACTGAACATACTCATTCGCCGGTGCTACCCGTTTCAGCCTGGCTATTTCACTTTTCACATATGCTATCTCCTGGGGGGTGAGGGTTGAGGGAGCGGGGTTGTTCTTTTTGTTGATTAGGTCGATGATGTCGTTGATGTCGGGTTTTTCCATTCCTTCAGGGTATGCGATGACAAGTTTGTGATTGCTGTCCCAGTCAACCTTGAACCCAAGACCTTCTGCTACATATCTTGCAGGTAGCATAGTGCGACCTGGCTTTTCGATGAAGGGTGCTACATCCATAGTTAAACCTTCCTGCTGGGAGTCTGGTTTGGTTACCTGCATTGTCTTACTGCCGATTTTGAGTTTGAGGGTATTTTTGCCCTTGAGGGTTGCGGTTTGCTGTTGCGCGTTCCAGTTGATATTGTCGTTGTCTACTCCAAGAGCATTGGCTAAAAATCTGACAGGAACAAAAGTTCTATTGCTTACTACCTTGGGAGCTGCGTCCATCCTTGTCGCTTCAATATACCCACTGTCCACATCCTTCACATAATAATTGAAATCCCCCATCCTGAAAACAATCACCTTATTATACCCAGCATATAAAACCTCATCCCGGGAAAAACCATCCCCTATATACTCATAACCAGCTGTAGCAGGAGGAGAAAAAACCAGAGAAAAAACAGCTAAAGAAAACAAAAACCTTCTAAAAAACGAAAAAGGAGAAAAAGCCATAAAAAACCATCCTTTCCTAAAAAATATTAAAGCAGCCAGAGAAAAAATTCCTCATAAAAAAAGAAAATCCTTTCGTAAGGAATAAAAAATAACAAAAAAACTCTTTAAATCTTTATCCTGAAAATTAAAAAATAGATTTTAAAACTTAATTTTCTAAGAACAAAAAATGATTTTAGGTTTTAAAATTTAATTTTTATTAAAAATTTAAATTACATTTAAAATCCAATTGAGAAAGAACAGATGTTTGAGGATTAAACATAAAACTCCTTGTCTAAAGCCATTTAATTCCATATAATCTAAACAAAAAAGGAGAAAGCCTTAATGAGCGACATAGCAAACCTCCACGACAGATACTTCAAAGAATACCTGGAAAACCCCGGGATAGCGGAAAAATTCCTTAATGAAATCCTTCCCGAGGGAATAAAAAACATAGCTGACCTGAAAACCCTTACCTTCCAGAAAGAAAGCTTCATAAGCCAGGAACTGAAAGAAGCCTATTCCGACCTCCTTTTCAAAGGCAGGCTAAAGAGCGGGAGGGATATATACATATACTTCCTGATAGAACACAAAAGCTACCTGTATGAACTGACCCCCTTCCAGCTCTTAAAATACATGGTAAACATCTGGGAAAGGGAGATAAACAAAGAGAAAAAGAAAAACTGACCCCCATAATCCCGGTAGTCTTCTACCACGGGGAAGAGAAGTGGAGGTCCTCTTGCGAATTCACAGAGCTTATAGAAGGGGAAAGGGAAAAAGGGGAGCTAGAAGAATACCTTCCCCGCTTCAGGCATATATTATATGAGCTGGGGGAAAAAGAGGCAGTGGAAAAAGCGGGGGACGCTGTCATAAGGGTGTTCTTGAGGAGCCTGTTTTTAAAAAGGGTAAAAGGGGAAGAAGAGGTAAAGATTTTGTTGAGGGAGACCTTAAAAGAGGTAAGGGAGATAGGAGGAGAGTACGGCTATTTATTAAAGAGCGTAATTTTGTATATAATAAAGACAGCGGAGAAGCTGGAAAAAGAAGTGCTGTTTGACTATGTGGAAGAGCTGATCCCGGAGAGGAGGGGTGAGATAATGACGATAGCTGAGCAGCTTATAAAGGAAGGCATGGAGAAAGGTATAGAAAAAGGTATAGAGAAAGGCATAGAGAAAACAGCTATAAACGCGTTAAAGAAAGGATTACCCATAGAGACCATAGCTGAACTTACCGGTCTTTCTGTTGAGAGGATAGAGGAGTTGAAGAAAGGGCTTAATTAAAAAGAAAGTGACAGATTTAAAGAGATGGCAAATTTGAAAAACAAATGAAAAAGAGCGGGGATTTGTTTCCTGCTTTTTTATTTTGATTTTTAATGGCTCCTGAATAAGGGGCTTTACCTTCAGAATGTCTTTTACTTAAAATCAAGGCCTGTAAAATTAAGGCTCATCCAAAAAAGGAATTTCTTTTGTTTTAAAGAAATATTTTCCTGAAGCTAAATCCTTGCCCTGGATTTAGCAAGCTGAAAATTCCGGCTTATTTGGAGACCTTTAAAAATTGCCTTTTAACCTTTGAGAAGAGCCACCAGACCTTGCCTTGATAGATTTTGCCCTATTGGAATAAGCGGGCTTTTTAAGGGCGGGGTAAGCGCTTTTAAAGCTTTATTTAAAAATCCTTGCTTTTTAAAACGCTTTTTAAAAACGTTTCAAAAAACTTTCTAAAAAAGGAGGATGATTTTATGTTTAAAACCTTGAAGAAAGCGATAGCTTTGGTAATGATAACAAGCTTTATGTTTTTAGTACCCGGCCGCATGGCAGCTGCTGACGAGGCTGTAGCCGTACCCAACAAGCTGGTGGTATTCAAGATAGGTGATTTCAACTATTATGAGCAGGATCTGAATACCGGGGCAACAAAGAAAGTGAAGATGGACACTTACGCACAAATAATGCCGCCTGGAAGAACCTTTGTGCCTGTGAGGTATCTTGCCAACGCACTGGGAGTAAATGATGAGAGCATAGTATGGGACAATGCGTCAAGGAAGGCAACCCTTAAAGGGGGAAGGGTGCTGGAGCTTTTCATAGGCAGGAAAGAAGTGGTAATAAACGGCAAAGCACAGGGAATAGATGCAGCACCAGCGATAGTCCCTCCGGGCCGCACCATGCTTCCAGCCAGGTATGCAGCCGAAGGATTGGGATTTAAGGTTGAGTGGGACGAAGCAAAAAAGCTGGTTATAGCATATCCTGAGGAAAGTGCAAAGCCTGACATGAGTAAAGTGTTAGAGCTGATAGAGCCAAAAGCAGATCCGAATGCACCAGTGATACCTGAATTCAAGAGCGTAAGCCCCAAAAATGCTATAAAAGACAGGCAGGAAGCGTACATGGCCCACAAGGCTCTGGTAGACACCATAGTGAACAACCGCCAGACGGGTGAGTTTTCGTTTATTGCCCCCATACTGCCGAAGGGATTTAAGTGGAGCATAACTCTTTATTACAACACGAAGCCTACAATAATGCATTCTACTTCTTTATTGGAGTGGCATGAATATATGATTCCCGGCAAGAAATACACCTTCAACATACCACCGGAGAAGTCGAAGGGAGAGGCATTAATGATATTCGACATAGTTCCAGAAACCCCGCCCTGGAATGATGAATGGAGGTCTATTTACGACATAAATACGGGCAAGCACGAGTTTTTCTCCTTCGTAACAGGCAAATAAAAGCCTCATAGAGAAGAGAAAAATAAAGGGGGAATAGCTGGGCGGCATTGGATTATCTCAGGTATACGACTTAATTTAATTCCTGTTTTGAAAAGGTTTCTGCGATGGCTTTCCGGGCAGCTTGAAAAGGGGGCAGACGCTCCCTTATTTTTATGGTTGTAATATTTTCCTCAGGAAGGTATTATAATCTAAATAATAATTATTATCATTTAGGGGTGATGTATTTTGTCTGTTTTTTTGGAAAAAATATCAAGTAATGGGTATAAGCTTACTCCGCAGCGCAGGCTTATTTTAAAGGTTATGGAAGATAAGGACATGCCTATGACGGCAGAAGATATAGCAAGGGAGATAAGAAAAGAAAGGCCGGGGGTTTCGCTGGCTACTGTTTATAGAAACCTTAATTTACTGGTAGGGATTAACCTGGTTAACAAATTTCATGGAGGCGGAGAAGCGGCTTTATACCAGCTGGCCAGAAGGCATGAGCATCACATGACCTGCCTTGTCTGCGGCAGGATTATAAACCTTCCTTTTTGCCCTTTAAAGGGAGAAATAAATGATATTGCAGGCAGGTACGGCTTTGAGATAAAAGGCCACTACTTTGAGATAACTGGCTATTGCGGCGATTGCAGGCTGAAAATTGACAGGGGGAATACAGGATGTCAAAAAGATTAAAGGCCAAGCTCAGTATTTTTATACTTCTGGTTTTTGTTCTGCAGCTTGCTGGCTGTATCAGGAAAGAAGAAAGCAAAGTGCCAGAAGAGGGGGGGATAAAAGTTTTTGTAAGCATTTTGCCGCAGGCTGACCTGGTAAGGAAGATAGGGGGAGAACTGGTAGAGGTTGAGGTTTTGATACCTAAAGGGGCAAGCCCGGAGAATTATGAACTGCCTCCTGATAAACTTAAGGATTTGAACGAAGCGGATGTATATTTCATGGTTGGAAAGCTGCCTCTGGAAAAGGCGTGGGCAGAAAGGATAAAGGGAGTAAATAAGGATTTGCTGATAGTTGATACTTCCAGAGGCATAAAAATCATAGATGACAACCCTCATATCTGGCTTTCCCCCCGTTTGGCTGTTATACAGGCATATAATATCCTGGAGGCTTTAAAAGGGATTGATAAGGAAAATGAGGCCTATTATGAAGAAAATTATTCTGCTTTAAAAAATGAACTGGAAAAAATGGATAAAGATATAGCTGACTTATTTGCGGATGTGAAAAACAAGGTGTTTCTTACCTATCATCCGGCCTGGACTTATCTGGCCAGGGATTACGGGCTTACGGAACTGGCTATTGAAGAACACGGCAAAGAACCAGCGGCTAAAGATATGGCCCGTATTATTGATATAGCCAAAAAGAATGGAATAAAAACGGTTTTTGCCACTCCGCAGCATAATATAAAAAGTGTCCAGACGATAGCTAGAGAGCTGGGAGGGGAAGTGAGGGTGATTGACCCCTTGATGGAAGATTATGGACAGCTTTATGAAACAGCCCGTTTAATAGCAGACAGCATGCGAAATGCGGAGAATGAAAGATGAGGGGTTTAAAATGGGGAAGGAAATGAACATAATAGAACTGCAGGGCTTGTGGGTAAAGATAAATGGGCGCAGTGTCCTGGAGGACATAAATCTTAAAGTAATGGAAAAAGATTTTCTGGGGATTATTGGCCCCAATGGGGGCGGCAAAACTACCCTGCTCAAAGTGATAGCCGGGCTTATAAGACCGCAAAGGGGGACCATAAGGATTAAGGGAGAAAACCGTGTAAAACCGGGATATGTTGGCTATGTCCCCCAATATGCCTATTTTGATTATGATTTTCCCATTACGGTGGAAGAGGTGGTTTTATCCGGGCGTTTAATGCATAAAAGGGGAAGAAGGTTTTCAGGTGACGATTACAGGATTGCTTATGCTATGCTGGAAAAGGTAGAAATGTATGATTGCCGAAAAAGGCAGATAGGAGAACTTTCAGGAGGCGAAAGGCAGCGGGTTCTGGTAGCCAGGGCTCTGGCGGTAGAACCGGAGATCCTTCTTCTGGATGAACCGACTGCCAGTGCTGACCAAAGCTTTGCTGCAGGTTTTTATGAGCTTTTGCGTGATTTAAACCGGGATATTACCATTATACTGGTTTCCCATGATATAACGGCTGTATCCAGGTATGTGAAGACTCTGGCCTGTTTGAACCGGACTTTGTATTATAGTGAAGATAAAATACTTACCCCGGAGCTTATCGAAAAAGTGTATCACTGCCCTATTGATTTGATTGCCCACGGTATGCCGCACCGTGTGCTGATGCCGCATGATGGGGTGGCAGGTGATATATGATGGATTTTCTGCAGTATGATTTTGTTCAGCAGGCTTTATTGGCCGGGGTTCTGGTAAGCATAGCCTGTGGCATTGTGGGGACTTATGTAGTAATAAAGCGTATAGTTTTTATAAGCGGCAGTATTGCTCACATTGCATATGGCGGTATAGGCCTTGGCTATTTTTTGGGAATAAATCCTATCTGGGGGGCTTTTGCTTTTACGGCTTTGTCAGCCTGGGGAATGGGGGTTATAAATTACCGGGCCAGGCAGCATGAAGACACCCTGATAGGGATAATGTGGGCAGCTGGTATGGCGATAGGGATTATCCTGATACAGATGTCTCCCGGTTATGCAGCCGACCTTATGAGCTACCTTTTCGGCAATATATTGACGGTTCCCCGGGAAGATCTGATATTTACAGGGATTCTGGATATAATAATACTTATAACCGTATACTTCTATTTTGATGAATTCAGGGCGGTAGCCTTTGATGAAGAGTTTGCCCGGACTATAGGGGTTAATACTGAAAAGTTTTATCTTATTATGCTGTTTTTGATAGCCATGACGGTAGTGGTTATGATAAGGGCGGTAGGGGTAATCCTGGTAATAGCACTGCTCACCATTCCTCCTACGATTGCCCGTCAGTATACGGGAAGCCTTTTGCATATGATGATAACCTCGATTTGGCTGGGAATTGTTTTTACAGGAGGAGGGCTTTGGCTTTCTTTTCAGTTTAACCTGGCTTCCGGAGCTACCATAGTGCTTCTGGCAGCAGGAGGGTTTTTGGTTTCTCTGGCCGTGAACTCGCTTAGGAATAAAAAGATAGATATAGTACTGGAAAAAAATAATTTTTATGAAAAAGGCTAATTATTTATTATTTAGGAAGAAAATAAGGCTTGTGTTATAATTGAAAATATAATGAATATATAATGTACAGGTAGCTGGCATCTGAAGGTTATACGGAATGGGAGGGATAAGGATGGAAACCCTGGAATGCATACTTACCAGGCGGAGCATACGCCGTTTTACAGATAAACCGGTATCCGATGAGGTTTTATATAAGGTGCTGGAAGCGGTAAGATGGGCTCCTTCCTGGGCTAACACCCAGTGCTGGGAAGTTGTTGTGGTGAGGGATGATGAAACGAAAGAAAAAATAGCTTCTCTCCTTTCCCCCAATAATCCTGCCACCAATGGGGTAAAGGAAGCACCGGTAGTGCTGGTGGTGTGTGGACGAACCGGTTTGGCTGGCTTTAAAGACGGGGTGGCCAGAACTGATAAAGGCGACTGGTATATGTTTGACCTGGGGATAGCCTGTCAAAATCTTTGTCTGGCTGCTCATGATCTGGGATTGGGAACTGTGCATGTAGGAAGCCTTGACCATAAGGCTCTGGATGAACTTTTAGGGTTGCCTCCGGATGTAAAGAGTGTGGAGGTAATTCCTCTGGGATATCCAGCTAAAGAGGGAAAAGCGCCTCCTCGCAAGGAGTTAAGGGAGTTTGTGCATTTAAATAGATATGGCAATAAAATAGACTTATAGTATACGGCAGAGCCTCATGCTCTGCTTTTTTAAAAAATGGGTGGGGAAGGGAATTTGCGTCAGGGAGTGATTGTTACGTCAGTCAGCATATTTGATATAATAGGACCGGTTATGGTGGGGCCTTCCAGTTCCCATACCGCAGGGGCTGCCAAAATTGGCAGTGTAGCTCGCAGGGTGTGTAAAGGGAAAATCGTGGAAGTAGATTTTTATCTGCACGGTTCTTTTGCTCAGACTTATAAGGGACACGGGACTGCCAAAGCCCTTTTAGGCGGTATTTTAGGCATGAGCCCCTGTGATGAAAGGATCAGGGATTCCTATAAGATAGCCAGAGACCAGGGGATAAGATTTACTTTTCACCAGGTGGATCTGGGAGATGTACATCCCAATACGGTAAAGATAGTTATGCGGGATGACACGGGAGAACAGCATGAACTTACAGGTTCTTCTATCGGGGGAGGCAAGATCCTGATAACCAATATTGACGGTATGGAAATGGAGTTTACAGCGGAGTATCCTACCATTATAAATAAGCATCTGGACAAGCCGGGGACGGTAGCCAAAGTTTCCTCTATACTGGCCAGGTATGACATAAATATCGCTTTTTTAAAAGTTTTCCGCAAAGCCCGTGGAGGTTTGGCTTCTATGGTAATAGAAACTGATAATCCGTTAACTCCGGAGATTTTGGAGGAAATAAAGACTATCCCGACTATAAAGCAGATTATGTTTATAGATGTAAATGGCATATAAATTATGGAGGAGTAAATAGTTATGTATCATTTTAATCATGCATGGGAAGTTTTAAATTTGTGCCGGGAGCATAAATTGAGCTTGCCGGAAGTTGTCATGCGTTCGGAAGCGGAAGAAACCGGAAGGACACTGGAAGAGATATGGGGTTTGACGGAAAGAAATTTTAAGGTAATGGAAGAAGCGGTAAGAAAAGGATTGGCTCCTGATATTAAATCGGTAGGGGGATTAATAGGAGGCAATGCCTGTAAGCTAAGCCTTTATGCGAAAGAAGACAGCTTGAGCGGGGATAAAGTACTTAAAGCTGCCAGTTATGCCCTGGCGGTTAGCGAAGTTAACGCGGCCATGGGGAAAATAGTGGCCGCTCCTACAGCGGGGTCAAGTGGAGTGGTGCCGGGAGTCATTATTTCTATAAAAGAAGCAAGAGGCCTTAAAGTCGAGGATGCTATAAATGGGCTTCTGGTAGCAGCGGCAGTAGGCAAGATTATAGCTGTTAATGCTACCCTTTCCGGGGCGGAAGGGGGATGTCAGGCAGAAGTGGGAGCAGCTGCTGCCATGGCTGCTGCGGCAGCGGTTTTTATGAGCGGCGGCAGCAATGAGATGTGTTTTGATGCAGCTTCTATTGCTTTGAAAGGACTTTTAGGGCTGGTGTGTGACCCGGTGGCCGGGTTAGTCGAAGTGCCCTGTTCTAAACGGAACGCTCTGGCAGCTGCCATGGCGCTTACTGCAGCTGACATGGCTCTGGCAGGCATAAAAAGTTTTATACCATTTGATGAAGTGGTAGAAGCTATGTATCGTGTAGGCAGGCAAATGTCACCCGATTTAAGGGAAACGGCACGCGGGGGATGTGCAGCAACTCCTACGGCTTTAGCTTTTGCCAAACGCATACTGGAACAGGACAATAATCTTTAATTTGCAAGAAAAACCTGGAAAACCTGGCTTGTGCCAGGTTTTTCTTATTATAAGGTTAGCCAGGAAGGGATAAAATATAGCGAAAACAAATTGCTTTAAAAAATAAGGGGGTTTTTATGGCCAAAAATATTTTTAGGATTTTAGTATTATCTTTGTTTTTTATTATTATTCCCGTACGGACAGATGCTGCCTATAAACCAGCCTCGCCGGCTAACAAGGATAATGTTGTTATTATAAACCGCACTGATTTTCCGGCCCTTTATCTAAGTGAACCTCATGTTAAAGGGGAAGCGGTTTGGCTTTTGCAGGCCAGGTTAAAAGAATTAGGTTATGATGTGGTACCCAATGGAATATATGATGAAGATACGGAAAAGCTGGTAAGGCTTTTTCAGCTGGCCAATGGAATGAAGGATAGCGGGGTGGTTAACCGCCAGGTATGGCTTAAATTGATGGAAGAAGAGAAAGGGGAAGACTGTTTTACGGAAAACAGCGGACAGCTTAAAGGCCGGGTAATTATTGTTATTGATACTGCCACCCGCAGGCTGACAGTTTACGAAAACGGAAAAGAAGTAGTAAGCTATCCGGTGGCAGTAGGCAAAAGTTCCACTCCTTCCCCGATTGGGGAATGGCGTATAGTGCATAAGTCGTTAAACTGGGGAAACGGATTTGGCACCAGATGGATGGGGCTTAATGTCCCCTGGGGAATTTATGGCATACATGGCACAAATAAGCCGGGTTCCATAGGCACGTATGCCTCACACGGCTGTATAAGGATGTTTAACCGGGATGTAGAGAAGCTTTATCCCATGATACCCTGGGGGACTACGGTGCGGATAGTCAAAAACGGCAAAATGTATCCGGAAAAGGTGGTCCCCAAACCCCTGAAAAAAGGGAGCAGTGGGCAGCAGGTAGTTTATGTGCAGGCCAGGTTGAAAGATTTAGGCTATGTATTTGACCGGGCTGATGGCAGATATGGAAATATGACTGAACTTGCAGTAAAATATTTCCAGATAACCCACGGCCTTGAGCCAACCGGAGAAGTAGATGAAGAGTTTTATCGTGTTTTAGGCTTGATCCCTTAAAAAATTATTGACATATGTTCATATACCTCCTAAAATAAAAATAGACATATGCCCAAAAAAGGAGGTGTAGATTATGCCGGGTTTTGACGGAACCGGTCCTTTAGGATATGGACCAGGAAGCGGAAGAGGTTTGGGATTTTGTGGCAGAGGATTAAGGTACGGTTTTGGCTATGGCAGGAGAAGAGGCAGAGGTTTTGGATGGAGCAGAAGTTTTGGTTGGGGACCTGCCGGGTATGCATTTGATCTTAAAGGATATAAAAAATATCTGGAAGAAGAGTTGAAGGCAGTAAACGAAGAACTTTCCCGGGAAGAAAAAGAATAAAATATAATTCCCCCTTTTGTACTGTAAAGACGGCTTGCCATACAAGAGCCGTCTTTTTTTATTTTAATAAAAATATTTTTCAGGTTTATTATTTCGACAGGGAAAAGATGGGCTGAATAGGTATAATTTATATAAATATTACAAATTTTATTATTTTTATGTTCTTAAGGTAACAGATAATTAACAAAAAGTGCCCATTATTTTTAAAACCGGGAGGTGCAGTTTTGGATTCAAATCTTTTATACCGTAGGACGGTAGGTGCTTTGAGGGAAAGAACAGGTTTTAATATTTATAATAATAATATAGAAAGACTTGAGGATTTGGATATTTTTTTCCTGATAACAGATGAAGCTTTTAATATGCTGATAGGGAGCCAGGAAGTCAGAAATTTATGGCATTTAGATGGATTAAGAAAAGAGATAGCCTCTTTTGATATAGAAGATAAGTCAAAAATCATAGAAGTGAAGATGGATGAAAAAGGGGTAAGAAATTTTAAGATATATAAGAAAGAGTTTATTGATTATACAGGAGAAAAGTGCTTTGTTTTTTACGGTGTGGATATTACAGATGTTATTAGCCAGAAGAAGAAGGCGGAAGAGGTTAACCGGATTAAAAGTGAGTTTCTGGCTAATATAAGCCATGAGATAAGAACCTCCCTGGTAGGTATTCTGGGATTTTGTGAAATAATGGAAAACCGTAGTGGATTATTAATCCAAAAAGAAAGCATAGAAACTATACATTACTGTGCTAAACAGCTTCTGGGTCTGGTAAATGATGTGCTTGATTTATCCAGGATTGAAGCGGGACAGGTAACGATAAGGCAGGAAAGGTTTAATCTTTTCAGGTTGATAAAAAAGACTGCTTTTGCTTTTCAGCCCAGGATAGAAGAAAAAGGGCTTGCTTTTTGCCTGTTAATTGATGAAAGAATACCGGAAGAGGTAATAGGGGATGAAGTGCGGCTAAGGCAGATACTGAACAATCTTTTGCTTAATGCGGTACAGTATACGGATGAGGGCTATGTCAAGCTGGAAGTTGTCCTGGAAGAAGAAGGAAAAGTCGGGTTTAAGGTTTATGATACGGGAAGAGGGATTAAAGAAAATGATGTGGAGCTTGTTTTCCGGCCTTTTGTGCGTCTGGCAGTTGCGGAAAGGGAAAGCACGGGCAGTGGATTGGGATTGGCTATTACCAAACAGATGGTTGAACTTATGGGAGGGAATATATGGTACAAGCCTAATGGTGATAAAGGGTCAATTTTTGGCTTTTCTTTGCCTTTAAAAAGAGTTGAAGAGGGAAAAGGAATGACGGAACAGGAAAAGGATGATATCTCTAAATCTTTATATAATTTATCTTCCGCCAGGCAGGTTTTACTGGTAGAAGATATAGCTGTAAACCGCAAATTAATCAGCTATATGCTTAAAAATCTGGGCTATGAAGTGATAGATGCTGAAAATGGGAAGAGGTGCCTGGAAATTTTACAGGAAAAGAGGCCTGATGTTATACTGCTTGACATGCAGATGCCCGTTATGGACGGATACCAGACAGTTAGGATTATAAGGCAGACGGAAGGGATAAGGGATATACCGGTTGTTGCTTTGACTGCCTATGCGATGGAGGGAGATGGGGAGAAATGCCTGGAGGCAGGCTGTGATTATTATCTGAGCAAGCCTTTTACCCAGGAGCAGCTTAAGAAAGTTATAGAAGTATGCCTGAGTGACAGGTTATAGAATTTTAATGTCGTTTAATGTAATATGTCGCGAAATATTTTTTATTATTAAAAGGATTTTATGCCTAAAATGTTAAATATAATGTATATTATAAATTAAGGGAGAATTTTTAAAGTAGCCTGGTTTAAGGCAGGATGAGGAGGGTTAGAAGATGGCTGATGAAATACAGCTGGTTGTATTTACTCTAAAACAGGGTGATGTTACCTGCGAATATGGGGTACCGATAACGAAAGTGCAGGAAATCATACCTATGACTACCCCCACTAAATTGCCGCAAACTCCTGATTTTGTAGAAGGCATCATAAATCTGCGGGGCAAGATTATACCTATTATTGATTTGAAAAAAAGATTTAATATGGGAGCTTCAGAAATTACAGGGGAAACCCGCAGTGTAGTGGTAGAGGTGGAAGGACAGACAGTAGGCATAATTGTGGATGAGGTAAGTGAAGTGCTGCGGCTGCCGGTAAGCAGTATTGAACCTCCTCCTGCAGTTATGGGCGGAATTACCGCTGAATATTTGAAAGGGGTAGGTAAATTAGGGGATAGGCTTTTGATACTTCTGGATATGGATAAGATACTTACTGAGCATGAAAAAAAAGAGCTGGCAGAGGTAAAGGAATAGATTTTATTGTTGGCATAAACAGCCCTGGAGGGATAAAGTTTCCAGGGCTATTATTTTTGGGTTATAATGCATATATAATAATTTACAGGGTGGGTTAATATGTTGATAGGTATAGATATTGTGGATATAGAGCGTATAAGAGAGGTGGTTAACCGGACTCCGCGCTTTTTAAAGCGGGTTTTTACTCCCCAGGAGATTGCTTATTGTTTTGGCAAAAAAAATCCTTACCCGTCCCTGGCGGCCAGGTTTGCAGCCAAAGAAGCATTGCGCAAAGTACATCCCTGTTTTGCTAAAGGGATAAAGTTTCAGGAAGTAGAAGTGAGAAACAGGAAAGATGGAAGGCCTGAGATCGTATTATATGGAAATGCTTTGCTTTTTAAGGAGAAGGCAGGGATAGAAACTATATCCCTCAGCTTGTCCCATTCCAGAAATCAGGCAGTGGCGGCTGTCATAGCAGAAGGAGGGATAGAGTGAAGATATTGAAAGCGGAAGAAATGAGGATTATTGATAAGACAGCTATTGAGGAATATGGGATACCTGGCATTGTCTTGATGGAAAATGCCGGGATAAGAACCGTGGAAGTTATAAATGAAATACTGGGAGATATAGTGGATAAAAAAGTGGTGGTAGTCGCGGGAAAAGGGAATAATGGAGGAGATGGGCTGGTAATAGCCAGGCAGCTTATGAATGGTGGCGCAAAAGTTGCAGTTTTTCTTATGGGCAGAGCAGATGAGCTTACTCCTGATACGAGGATAAATTATGAAATTCTGCAAAAAATAAAAGGAGACATTTATCCTCTGCATGAACCGGAACATATGGGCGAATTTGCCGAAAAAATCAGGGAGGCTGAAATAGTAGTTGACAGCATATATGGAATAGGATTTAGGGGAAGTTTAAGCGAATTTGAAGCCGGGGTAGTAAATATAATTAATAAGAGGGAAGTGCCGGTAGTGGCAGTAGATATACCGTCAGGAGTAGAGGCTGATACAGGCAGGGTACATAACATAGCGGTAAAAGCGACCCATACCGTTACTTTTGCAGCACCCAAACTGGGCCATATTTTAGAACCGGGAGCAGTTTTTACAGGACAGCTTACGGTGGCTGATATATCTATACCCCGTTTTTTGCTTAAGCAGGAGACTTTAAAAAATAATCTTATTATGCCAGAACTGATAAGGCCATATATAAAAAGGAGAAAACGGGAAACCCATAAGGGAACTTATGGACATGTGCTGGTAGTAGGAGGTTCCCTGGGGATGACCGGGGCGGTAAGCATGGCTTCTTATGCTGCTCTGCGTGCTGGAGCTGGGCTGGTTACCGCTGCAGTTCCTGAATCCTTGCTTCCTGTAGTGGCAGCTTCCCGGCCGGAAATTATGACTTTTCCCCTGGCGGAAACCGGGAAGGCAGCTATTGCCCTGGAGGCACTGCCGGCTATAGAAAATCTTTTGGGGGCAGTGTCTGTTTGCGCGGTAGGCTGTGGCATGTCCCGCTATACAGAGGCTAAGGCCATAATGAATTTTATACTTGAAAAATCAGGGGTGCCTCTGGTAATAGATGCTGATGGCATTAATGCCCTGGCGGAAGATTTAAGTATTTTGGAGAACCGGCAGGTACCCGTGGTTTTGACTCCTCATCCCGGGGAGATGGCAAGGCTTTTGAAAAAGAGCACAAAAGAGGTACAGTCTGACAGACTTAATATAGCACGCAGATTTGCGATGGAATGGAATGTAACTTTAGTTTTGAAAGGCAATAAAACCGTGGTGGCAACTCCAGGCGGAGATACCTATATAAATTTGACCGGAAATCCAGGTATGGCAACTGCAGGCAGTGGAGACGTGTTATGCGGCATTATTGCCGGTTTTATTGCCCAGGGTCTTAATCCCCAGATGGCAGCAGTAGCCGGGGTATACGTCCACGGAAGGGCAGGCGATCTGGCTTCTGACTCTAAAGGGGAAAGAGGGCTTATAGCTCTTGACCTGGTGGAGTGGTTGCCGGAGGTTTTAAAGGAAATGGAAAATAGCCAGTACTAAAGATAATAATTAAGTGAAAAGAGGGGTTAAAAATATGCTGGCCAAGGACATAATGACAAGAGAAGTTATTACGGTTAAGCCGGATACAACAGTGGAAGAAGCTGCCAGGATTATGGTGGATAACAAAGTAAGCGGGCTTCCGGTAGTAGATGAGGAAGGGAAAATACTGGGCATAGTTACTGAAAAAGATTTGATGGTTAAAGCGTCTGAGCTTAAGGTGCCTTTTTATATTACTTTATTTGACAGTATTATTTTTTTAGAAAACCCCATAAAATTTAATAACCATATAAGAAAATATTTTGCTTCCCAGGTGAAAGAGGTAATGACTGCCCGGGTGATTACGGTAGACGAGGATACTCCGGTTAAGGAAGTAGCCCGCATTATGCAGGCAGAAAAGGTGAACCGGGTGCCGGTTACCAAAGATGGAGCTATAACCGGAATTATTACCCGGAACGACATTTTAAAATCGCTGGTAAGAAAAGATGGATAATAAAAGGCCTACCTGGGCAGAAATAGATTTAGGAGCTTTAAGGCACAATATTCGCAAAATCAGGGAAGCAGCAGGCAAGGCCAAAATAATGGCAGTAGTGAAGGCTAATGCTTATGGGCATGGGATGCTGGAAGTATGCAAGGTTTGTCTGGAGGAAAAGGTTGAATATTTTGGGGTAGCCAGCCTGGATGAAGCTTTATCACTGCGCAGGGAGAATGTAAAAACTCCGCTGCTTATTCTGGGGTTTGTTCCTCCCTGCTATGCCGACATAGTAGTAGAAAATGGCATAACGAGCACGATTTTTAACTGGCAGGCGGCCAAAGCCCTGTCGGAAGCAGCAGTTAAGAGAGGGGAAAAAGCCCGGATACATCTTAAGATTGATACCGGTATGGGAAGATTAGGTTTTTTGCCGGATGACAGCAGCATTGAGATAATAGAAAAAATAGCCAATCTTCCTGCAATATTTATAGAGGGCATATTTACCCATTTTGCTACTGCGGATGCTGAAGATAAGACTTTCGTCTATGAACAGCTGGCCAGGTTTAATCAATTTGTAGCCGAAATTGAAAACAGGGGGATAAAAATTCCTTTAAGGCATTGTTCTAACAGTGCCGCTCTTATTGACATACCGGAAGCTCGTTTTGATATGGTTAGGGCAGGCATAATTTTATACGGGCTTTATCCCTCAAGACAGGTAAACCATGATAAGCTGAAAGTTATCCCGGTAATGCGTTTAAAGAGCAGGATAAGCTTTCTAAAAGAATTGCCGCCTGGATATACGGTAAGCTATGGCAGGACTTACTGCTGTACTAAACCGACCAAGGTGGCAACTGTTCCTATAGGATATGCCGATGGATACAGCCGGCTTTTATCCAACAAGGTGTGGGCGATGGTAAGAGGGGTTAAGGTCCCTTTAATTGGGACAGTATGTATGGATCAGTGCATGTTTGATGTATCAGAAGTAGAAGGGGTAAAGGAAGGAGATGAGGTTATTCTCTTTGGACGTGAGGAGGATGGAATAACTGCTGATGATTTGGCTTCTATCATAGGGACGATAAATTATGAGGTGGTATCCTGCATAGGACCCCGGGTTCCCCGGGTGTACATTGATGGTTAAAGGAAGAAGAAATTATTGGATTTGCGAGCACCTTTCTATTTTATATATAATGTTTATATCGGTTTATATGTTTGGTTATTTTGGAGGTGCTCGTCTTGCCAGCCTCAAAGAGGATAATAATTACAGTTCCGGAAAACCTACTTTCCGAGGTTGATAATATAATGCTTGCTGATTCTAAAACGCGCAGTGAAATAATAAGGGATGCTATAAAGTTTTATCTGGGGGAGCGTAAAAGAATTTTAATGAGAGAACAGATGAAAAAGGGATATATGGAAATGGCAGAAATAAATCTGCGCATAGCCTGTGAAGATGTGGGAGTGGAAGATGTGAGTGTGAAAAATAGCCTAGAAAAATTGTTGGAGTGATATACTTGATGATAAAACGAGGTGAAATTTATTTTGCTCAGCTAAATCCGGTTATAGGATCAGAACAGGGCGGAATAAGGCCGGTTTTGGTTGTGCAAAATGATATTGGCAACCAGTATAGTCCTACCACGATTATACTGGCCATAACCTCACAAATAAATAAAGCAAAGCTTCCTACCCATGTTGAGTTAAAAGCGGAAACTTATGGTTTGGAAAAAGATTCAGTTATACTGGCAGAACAGATAAGGACGATTGATAAAACCAGGCTGAAACAGCGTATTGCTGTATTGAATGAAGAAACGATGAAAAAAGTCGATGAGGCTTTACTTATAAGCCTGGGTTTAACCGAATTATAAATCATACATAAAAAGGATTCCCGGTCTTAAAAGGCCGGGATAATTTTTTGTTTAGATAATAATGTTTTTCTAACCGGGGTGGTTATATGCATATGTATAATTAACTTACAGGTGGGAGGGGATTTTTTGCGGCCGATTATTGGTATAACAGGAAATTTTATAGAAGATGAAAATTTTACCGGAGTCAGGAAATATTATATTGATGCGGTATTAAAGGCAGGGGGGAATGGGATTATTTTGCCTCCTGTTGTTGATGAAGTAATAGTAAATAGCTACCTTAGTATATGCCAGGGCTTTATTTTTACAGGAGGAGGGGATATAGACCCTTTTTACTGGGGGGAGGAACCGTCGCCGGCAGTAAGAAAAATAAACCCCCTGCGGGACAAGTTTGAGATGATGCTGGCTACGAAGGTTTTGGGAGGGGTTAAACCGGTTCTGGGTATATGCCGGGGATGTCAAGTTTTGAATGTAGCTGATGGGGGAAGCCTTATCCAGGATATTTCTACTTCTTTGTCTCACGAACAGAATGCCCCGGAAAATCACCCTTTTCATGATGTATTTATAGCCAAAAACAGCATCTTGTACAGGATACTGGGAGAAGACAGGATAAGGGTGAACAGTTTTCACCATCAGGCGGTATATAAACCTGGATTAAATATGAAGGTGACCGCCAGATCATCTGATGGGACGATTGAAGCAGTTGAAAGCAGGAATCATCCTTTTGTTGTAGGTGTGCAGTGGCATCCGGAATGCATGGAAGATAAATACTCTTTTTACTTATTTAGGTCTTTCATAAATGCTTGTCTTCAGTATAGCTGTTAGTATTATAATATATTAAATCCATGCGGATAGGTATTTGAACATATAAGCTTCCTGATTCATAAGATAATAAGGGAGAGGAAAGGGGAAAACAATTCTATGCTGGCCATAAAAAACGGCAGGATACTTACCATGGACAGGGAAGGGTTAATAGAAAACGGTACTATAATTATTGAGGACGGTTTTATTAAAGAAGTAGGCACGGATATAGAAATAGGGCCGGAATATGAAGTTATTGATGCTAAAGGATGTTTTGTAACGCCGGGGTTTATTGATGCTCATACCCATATCGGGCTGGAAGAAGAGATATACCGGGTAGAAGGGGATGATGTGAACGAAGTAAGTGACCCGGTAAGCCCCCAGCTGCAGGCAGTTGACGGGGTTAATTTTGCAGACCTGGCTTTTGCTGATGCTTTAAAAGGTGGAGTAACCAGAACGGTAAGTATGCCGGGGAGTGCCAATATCATAGGCGGGCAGGCAGTTTTTTTAAAAAACCTGGCCTGCAGCATGACCGAAATGGTTTATAAAAATCCTCTGGCGGTAAAAGCAGCTTTGGGTGAAAATCCTAAAAGGGTATATGCAGCAGAAAAGAAATCCCCCAAAACCCGGATGGCCAATGCCAGCCTCTTAAGGCAGGCTTTTTATACTGCCTTAAAGAAAATGGATAAAAAGGATTTGCCACCTGAAGAGGAGTTCAGGCTTTTGCCGCTTTTTAAGGTTTTAAGAAAAGAGATGCCGCTATTTTTGCATGCCCATCGGGCAGATGATATTTTAACGGCTTTGCGAATAAAGGATGAGTTCGGTTTTGACCTGGTAATTCAGCATGGGACCGAAGCTTTTATGATAGCTGACGAACTTGTAAAAAGGGATGTACCGGTATTTTTGGGGCCACTTCTTGTTAACCGGGCTAAAGTGGAGATGAAGGAGGTTTCCTTCCGGAGTGCTTACCTTCTGGATAAGGCAGGAGTAAATTTTGCTTTTGTAACTGACCATCCGGTAATCCCGGTTGAACATTTGCGAGTTTGTGCGGCTTTAGCGGTAAGGGAAGGCTTGCATGAAGAAAAGGCTCTTAAAGCATTAACCCTGAATCCGGCCAGAATACTGAAATGTGATGGTGAACTGGGCTCTATCACTCCTGGCAAAAGGGCAGATATAGTTATTTTTGATGGACATCCGCTGGAATTCCGCTCAAAAGTAAGATATGTCCTGGTTGATGGGCTTTTATGGGGGGATAATCTTGAATAAGGGAGATATTTTTACCGTATATATTGATGGCAATATCCTTACCGTTTGTGTATTGGGCTTTTATAAGGAAGAATACAGCGGTGAGGAAATGGTTATTCTGGCGGTAGTAAACCAGGATAATCTGGTGCATATTCCAGCAGCAGATTTTGAGGCTATTTTCCCCCATAAAAAATATTTGAATTAAAGAGTGCTATATTTAAGGCTCCCTCTGAGCGGGGAGCCTTTTAATTTGGCATTATTTACATAAAGGAACGGAGGGGTTTTATGCGAATTTTGTAAAAAAATGATGTTTTTAAGAGGTGAAATAGACTTGACTAAAAAATTAGCAGCAACGGGGCTTATATTCTGCATTTTATTTGCCATTTTTGTTTATCCTTCCCAGGCAGCCAGTATTAACATAAAAATTGACGGACAGCTGTGCACCTTTGAAACTGAACCCCAGCTGGTAAATAACCGCGTTATGGTGCCGGTGCGCTTTGTAGTTGAACATCCTTCATTAAAGGGGGAAGTTTTTTGGGATGGAAGTGCGCGCAAGATAGCCATTAACTGTCAGGGAAGGTACATAGAATTTTACATAGGCAGCCTTAATGCTCTGGTGGACGGCAAGGTTTGTTATTTTGACGCACCTCCCTATATTTATAAAAATCGGACTTATATACCTTTAAGATTTTTAGTTGAAACTTTGGGAGCCAAAGTGGCCTGGGATGGGAAAAAGCGAGAGGTTGCCGTAAATTTTGGTGATGCAGGGGCTAGAAAAATTGTATTTGCTTATTATTATTACCGGGCATTTGATGAATTAAAGCAGAATGCTGACCTTTTTACGGATGTGGCTTTCCGCTGGTTTATAACTAATGGCAAAGGGGACCTTAATTATGAGTACCGGGATGATTACGGGGAGATTTTAAAATTTGCCCGGGAACGCGGAATAAGAACCCATGCGAGTGTGGCTTTAATGGTAAAAGATCCGCTGCATGAGCTTTTGACCAGCAGCCAGAACCGAAAAAGGCTTATTGATAATATTGTTTATGTAGTAAAAAGGGATGGGTATAATGGCGTAAATATTGACTTTGAGTTTATAGATCCTGCTGATGGGCCTTATTTTACCACTTTTTTGCGGGAACTGAAAAATGCGCTGGGCAGTGATGTTACCCTTTCAGCAGCGGTTTTTGCCCGTACTGGCAAAGAAAAATGGCCGGTAGCTTATGAATATGAAAATATAGGGAAAATAGCGGACTATGTGGTAGTTATGGCTTATGATTACAGTTATTCTACCTCATCTCCGGGGCCAGTTGCTCCTTTATGGTGGGTAAGACAAGTGGCAGCCTATATGTCGGCACGTATCGATCCCGCAAAGGTGCTCCTGGGAGTGCCTACTTATGGTTATGATTGGTCTTCCGCTGGAGGAAAGGCAACTACGGTTACTTTAACCAAACTTAACAGCCTGAAGAGCAAATATAAGCTTAATGAGTATTTCGACAGCTCAAGCATGAGTCCGTATTATATATATTATGATGAATATGGAAATAAGCATACCATCTGGCTGGAAAATAAAATGAGCCTGGGGGAAAAGCTTAAGGTAGCGAAGGATTATGGGTTGGGGGGGATTTCCTTCTGGCGGATAGGAAACGGTTTTGCAGATTTATACGAGATTTTAAGGGAGTAAAGAGAAAATTAAAAATTTCGTCAAATATTGTGATTTATAATATATAATTAATGTGTAAAGCAGGCCGCCTTTTTGAAGGCGGTTAAATTTTGCCTTTCAAAAAGGTAATTTAAGGAGGAGAAAAGGTTATACTTTAGGGAGGGGATATTGTGGAAAGGCAGCCTGATCTTTTTGAAGGGTTATTTCCAGAATTGGAAAAGGAAGAGGTAAAAGATGTAAGCCGGGAAGAAGTAACCTTGCCTTTTCTGGCAGGAGTTAAAATAGAAGAGGCTTATCCTCATATCAATGATCTGGATGAACTTAAAAAGATAGCGGTTAATTGCCAGGGCTGCCGTTTAAGGTCAGGCTGTAAACAGGTGGTATTTGGAGAAGGACCTCATAACAGCCGTATTATGTTTGTTGGCGAAGGTCCAGGCCAGGATGAGGATGAACAGGGAAGGCCTTTTGTAGGACGAGCAGGACAGCTTTTGGACAGGATACTTAAGGCGGCGGAAATCCCGCGAGAAGAAGCTTATATTACCAATGTGGTAAAATGCCGTCCTCCCGGAAACAGGCTGCCTAACCCGGATGAAGTAAATATTTGCCGGGGTTATCTGGAAGCCCAGATAAGGATAATAAAACCAGATATTATAGTCTGTTTAGGGTCTCTAGCCAGTCAGGTGATTATAAGCCCTAAAGCCCGCATCACCCAGATAAGGGGAAAATGGTTTAGCAGGCAGGGAATAATGATAATGCCTACTTTTCATCCAGCAGCGCTTCTTCGCAATGAGTCTTATAAGCGTCCCTGCTGGGAAGACTTCAAGCTTATACGGGATCAGTTCAATAAACTTAAATAAATGGGTATTTAATGAGGTGAGTAAATGGAACTGGTGGTTACAGGTGCTGAAGATATGGAAAAATTGGGGGAAAAGCTGGCTAAGATGCTTGAAAGAGGGGATATAGTCTATTTAATCGGGGAACTGGGAGCCGGCAAAACTACCCTGGTAAGAGGCATAGCACGGGGATTGGGATATAGGGGCAAGGTTACCAGTCCAACCTTTACCCTTATGAATATTTATGAGGGATCAGTGCCGATTTTTCACTTTGACTTTTACCGACTGGACAAGGATGCAGATTTGCAGGATTTGGGCCTGGATGACTATGTGGAAAAGGAAGGGATATCCCTTGTTGAGTGGCCCAAGCTCCATTCAGGCTTTTTGCCGGAAGAAGCCCTTTTTGTAAATATAGATATTCTGGATAATGATTATGATAAGGGAAGGATAGTAAGTATTGTCGCTAAAGGTAAAAAATATGAACAAAAGATTAAGGAGTTGAAGGGGATTGCTGCTTTTGGCAATTGACAGCGCTACTCCGGTAGCCGGGGTAGCTATTTTAAATGGGGATAAGGTTTTATATGAGGAATTTTGTCATTATAAAAAAACCCATTCCGAAACCTTGTTGCCCATGATTGATCGTGCCCTTAAAGTTTGCGAATGTACTCTTAATAATATTGATGTGATTGGTGTTACAGCCGGGCCAGGTTCGTTTACCGGACTCAGAATAGGAATGGCAGCTGCAAAAGGTTTAAGTTTAGCAACCGGAAAGCCGCTGGTTGGGGTATCTACCCTGGATATGCTGGCAGCTAATGTTTTGCCCTGTGAAGATATACTTGCGGTGCCTGTTCTTGATGCGCGCAAAAATGAGGTTTACAGTGCAATTTATGCTTTCAGGTATGGGACCGTGCAGAAGGTAGTGGATGAAAAGGCATGGGGAATAGAAGAATTGGCTTTAAAAATAAACGAGAAAAAAGAAAGCCTTTTTAAAAAACATGTGGTGATGCTGGGCGATGGCTATCATCCTTATGCTGAATACTGGCAGGAGGTTTTGGGGGAAAACCTGATCCTGCCTCCGGAACATCTGATGTATCCCCGCTCAGCTGCTATGGGTAAAATAGTTCTGGCCAGGGCAGAACGAGGGGAGTTTGCCGATGTGTTTACGTTGACACCAGTTTATTTAAGGCTTTCAGAGGCTGAATACCGTTTGGGAAGAGGAGAGCTCTAAATGGAAGCAAAAAGCATTCCTTTTATTATAAGGAAAATGACAGAAAGGGATCTGGATGAAGTAGTGCGTATTGAAAATGAGTCCTTCCCGGTCCCCTGGTCCCGGGAAGCTTACCGGCATGAGCTAAAAAACAATTTCGCCGTATATCTGGTTTGTGATTTTGAAGGTGAAGTAGTCGGCTATGGCGGCATGTGGATAGTATTTGAAGAAGCGCATATAACTAATATTGCCGTAGATAAAAATTTTCGCGGCCGGGGGATGGGAAGAAGGCTTCTTGAGGAACTGGAAAGGATAGCGCGGGAGAAGAATGTCCTGCGCATAATACTGGAGGTTAGGCCTTCCAATGAGGTAGCCCGCAGGCTTTATCAGAGCATGGGCTTTGTGGAAACCGGTATCCGCAAGGGCTATTATTCTGATAATGGAGAAGATGCTATTGTAATGACCAAGCTGCTTTTTTAAGGACGAAATTAATGACACTTTTCAACAGAATTCACTTTTTATCCACAGATTTTTGTGGATAAACTCATAAAACTGGGGATAAATTTTGTGGAACTGAGGGTGAAAAGAGTGCAGGATATAAAGATTTTAGGGATTGAAACATCATGTGATGAAACAGCGGCTTCGATTGTGAAAAACGGCAAAGAGATAATGTCGAATGTGGTGAACTCTCAGATAAAGGTTCACCAGCAGTTTGGCGGGGTAGTGCCTGAGGTAGCTTCCCGCAAGCATATTGAGAATATAGCTATGGTGGTTGATACTGCTTTTAAAGAAGCAGGCATAGGTTACGAAGATATTGACGCTGTGGCGGTTACCAACCGGCCAGGGCTTATTGGCGCTCTTCTGGTAGGGGTTTCATTCGCCAAATCATTTGCTTATGCCCTCAATAAACCACTTATAGATGTAAACCACCTTTACGGGCATATTTATGCTAATTTTCTGGAACATGACGATATAGAGTTCCCTCTTGTTTGCCTGGTGGTTTCCGGGGGACATACCAGCCTTCTTTTTATGCAGGATATGGAGAAGTATGAGGTTATTGGGGAGACGCTGGATGATGCGGCAGGAGAAGCTTTTGACAAGGTGGCTCGTTTTCTGGGATTAGGCTATCCTGGAGGGCCAGCAGTTCAGAAGGCGGCAGAACAGGGAATAAAAGGACGCTATCAGCTGCCCCGGGTTTTTTTGGACCGGGAAGATTTCGACTTCAGTTTCAGCGGGCTTAAGACAGCAGCTATGAATTTGTGGACCAGGCTTAAGAGACAGGGAGAAGAAAATGTTTACGATATGGCAGCAGAATTCCAGGCTGCTTTAGTTGAGGTACTGGCAGTTAAAACGGCTCGTGCTGCTGAAAAATATAGAGCCAGAAGTATTCTTCTGGCGGGAGGGGTAGCTGCCAACAGCGAACTCAGAAGGGCAGCAAAAATGGAAGCTGATAGATTAGGAGTTGAGCTTTATTATCCTTCTTTAAAGCTGTGCACAGATAATGCAGCTATGATAGCAGGCAGTGCTTATTATAAGTTTGTCAAACAGCAGTTTGCTCCCCTTAACCTGAATGCTTATGCTTCCATGACTGTTTTGTGAAGAAAAGCTGTGGATAATGTGTATAAGTCTGTTGATAACTTTTAAAGTTTTTTGGGATATCTGATAAAGAAAATAAGGGATGAACATGGAAACAGAAAAGCTGATTAATTTTTTTGTGGATAAGTAAAGAGGAGGAGTGAAAATATTGCATCCGGTTTTATTAAAGCTGGGGCCTTTTACGGTATATTCCTGGGGTTTTATGCTGGCTCTGGCGGTTGTCATAGGTATCTGGGGAGTAGGAAAGTTATTTGAAAGGGAAGGCTTTTCTCCCGATACTGCCCTTAATATGTCCATATTTATGGTTTTGGCCGGGGTTATTGGTGCCAGGTTGCTTTATATTGTAGTTTATGAATGGCAGGATTTTTTAAATAGCCCTTCATCAGTTTTATGGAGAGGCAATTTGGCTGGTTTAATATGGTATGGAGGCTTTATAGGAGGGTTTTTGGCCTATTACATATATGTTAAGAAAAATAGGCTTCCTTTTTTTAAAATAGCTGATATGTTTGCTCCTTATATAGCTTTGGGCTATGCTATCGTAAGGATAGGCTGTTTTTTGAACGGCTGCTGTTATGGGGCAGTAACTGATTCCGCCTGTGGCGTAGTTTTTCCTTATGTAGACCATTTTAACCGTTATCCGACTCAGCTTTACAGTTCTTTTCTAAACCTGGTATTGTTTTTTATTTTATGGCGGCTTTATGAACAGAAAAGGTTTGACGGGCAGGTTTTTGCAGTTTATATAATAGGGTATTCTGTCTATCGCTTTATAATAGAATTTTTCCGGGAAAGCCTTATAAACTACGGCATTTTTACATTGGGACAGGTATATACTATAGCCCTTTTTGTAATAGGGATTATACTGTACTGGTGGCTTAAAACCAGATCTCATATAAACAGCGGCAGGGGTGGTAATAATGGATGATCGTCGTGATGAGCTAAGAAAAATGATAAGTGAGAAGCGCAAAAGCCTTTCTCCGGAAGAGGTAGAAAAATTGAGCCAGAGGATATGCCAGAAACTTCTGGAAATAGATAAGATTCGCAAAGCACGGGTTATTATGGGTTTTTCCAGCATCAAGAATGAGGTTAACCTGATGCCTTTTCTTGAAGAGCTTAGAAAAGAGAAGACTATTGTTTTGCCGCGGGTTATGGATAAGGAAAACATGGAGGCTATAGAATACCGGGGTAAGGAGTATACCAGCAGCGGGCCTTTTGGCATAGTGGAACCGGTGGGGGAACCTTTTGATCCTTACAGGATTGATGTAGTGCTGGTACCCGGGTTAGTCTTTGACTATAAAGGGTATCGTCTGGGTTATGGAAGAGGGTATTATGACCGCTTCCTTCCCCGCTTAAGAAAAGATGCTTTCTTATGCGGCATATGTTATGATTTTCAGGTAGTCGAGACAGTATATCCCCATGAAGCAGACTTCCCGGTCCACTGGATTGTTACAGACAAATCTGAAGTAGCTGTAAACCTGGATTATTTTTAAAGATACAAAGGGGAAACGGTTTATGTTTTATACGTTTCCCCTTTTTTAACTTCGGTTATTTATTTACTTCTTTAAGAGCGGCAAATACTCCGCCCAGGCCTGCCAGGTCGCTGGGGATGATAAGTTTGGTAGCCTGCCCGTCTCCCAGTGCTTTTAAGGTTTCCAGCGCTTTTAAAGCGAGGACTTTGTCGTCAGCAGCTGCCTGTTTTATCATGACCAGGCTATCAGCAAAGGCTTTTTGCACCATGAGTATAGCTTCTGCTTCTCCCTGGGCCTGCAGTATTTTGGCCTGCCTTTGCCCTTCTGCTTCTCTTATCTGGGCTTCTCTTATCGCTTCCGCATTAAGGATGGCAGCCTGTTTTTTACCTTCTGCTTCCAGAATAGCTGCTGTTTTTTGCCCTTCTGCCCTTAATATGGCCTCCCGTTTTTCGCGTTCAGCGCGCATCTGTTTTTCCATGGCATCCTGGATATCTTTGGGGGGGAGGATGTTTTTGAGCTCTACCCGGTTTACTTTTATGCCCCATTTATCCGTAGCTTCGTCGAGTATCGAACGCAGCTTGGTATTTACTATGTCGCGGGAGGTTAAGGTTTCATCAAGTTCCAGTTCCCCTACGATGTTGCGCAGGGTGGTAGCGGTCAGGTTTTCGATGGCCAGGATGGGGTTGGCTATTTCATAGGCGTATTTAAAAGGGTCAGTTACCTGATAATATACTACGGTGTCAATCATCATGGTAACATTGTCTTTGGTAATTACCGGCTGAGGCGGAAAATCTACTACCTGTTCCCGCAGATCGATGATATAGCGAAAGCTGTCAATAAAAGGAATTATGATATTTATGCCCTGCTGGGCAGTTTTATGGTATTTTCCCAGCCTTTCCACTATTCCCACGGTTGACTGTTTGATTATTTTGATAGAAGAAAAGCCGATTATTATGACAAATATGACAATAAGCACCTGCAGAATAACACCTAACATAAAAACACTCCTTTCCTTTTTATGTTTATGGACCAGGGGGAAGGTTCTTGTGGCTTAATCCCTGGTCAGGCTTTTTTTACCTTGAGCTTTACTCCGTCGATGCCGACTACTTCGATGCGGGTGTCAGGTTCTATTTCTTCATCAGATATGGCTGTCCATATTTCCCCATTTACCTTAACTTGCCCGGTAGAAAGCGGTTTTATTATACTGAGGGTTATGCCGTGCTGGCCGATGAGGGCGCTTACATTGCTGGCTTTGTCTTCAGTGCGGATAAATTTGATAACCAGCGGACGGGTAAATATGATGAATAACAGGGTAAGAAGAGCAAATACCAGGAGCTGGCTTTCCAGATGGGAAAGGATATTGAGGCTTACCCCCAGGGCTACTAAAAGCGCGGAAAGAGACAGCCACAGGAACCAGAAACCGGCTGTGAATATTTCAATTACTCCAGCTATGATAGCTGCTATAATCCAGTAAGAAGCAGGCAAAGCAAAACCTCCTTTCGTTTTATTCCTAAATGTATGATAACATAATAAACTTTATCTATTACAGATAATTGCCGTATTATTTTAAAAATTTTTTGGAAAAAGTTATTTATTATTACAGGTTGTTGGTGTTTATTCGTTATACTATAATAAGAATAACGAATAAGGGATATAATTATTTAATATTTGAGCATGGTTTTGTTTTATGATTTACTATTACTTAGCGTTATATTAATTGGGGTATAAGGAGGAAAAATAGGTGAAGAAGGTTTTTTTGGTTTTGGTTTTAGTGCTGGCTGTGCTCACAGGTACTGCCTGCAGCAGCGGGCAAAAAGAGAACGAAAACAAGAAGGCGGAGTTGAAAAAAGATGCTGCTTTGCTCGTTTTTGCCGGGGCAGCCAGCAAACCCCCTACGGAAGAAGCAGCCAAAGCTTTTGAGGAAAAGACGGGGGTAAAGGTGGATCTCGTTTTTGGTGGTTCCGGTTATGTGCTTTCCCAGATGGAACTTGGCAAAACCGGGGACATATATTTTCCAGGTTCCTCCGACTATATGGAATTGGCCAAGCAAAAGGGCCTTGTAATCCCGGAAACTGAAAAATATGTAGTTTATCTGGTAAATGCTATAAATGTGCAAAAAGGAAATCCGAAAAATATCCACTCCTTAAAGGATCTGGCCAGGTCGGGCATCAAGGTGGGCATAGCCAATCCGGAAGGGGTTTGTGTAGGGCTTTATGCGGTAGAAATAATAGAAAAAAACCTTTCCCCTGCTGAAAAAGAGATGCTTAAAAAGAATATTGTAAATTATCCGGAAAGCTGTGAAAAAACAGCTAATGCTGTAGCTATGGGTACTGTGGATGCGGTTATCGGCTGGAGCGTTTTTGAACACTGGGATCCGGAAAAAATAGAAACTATTCCCCTTAAGAAAGAAGAGATTATAAGGGTGGGCTATATCCCGGTAGCAGTATCTTCGTTCAGCAAGAATAAGGAGCTGGCTCAGGAATTTATAGATTTTCTGGTTTCCGAAGAGGGACAGAAATTTTACAGGAAATATAAATATTTTACTACTCCGGAAGAGGCATTTGCTTATATAGGGGAGAAGCGCCCGATTGGTGGAGTATATAATCTGCCGGAAGGCTGGGTTATAAAATAATGAGCTTTAAAAAAATATGCATATTATGTGCTGCGGTTATATTTATTGTTTATGCAGGTTTGATAGCAAGCCTGTCCAGTTTTTTTTCCCTGGAAAGGATGTTTAATATAATAGCTTCAGGGAGAACCCTTTATGCTATAAAGCTCAGCCTTTTAGCCGCTACCGCAGTTACTTTTCTTTCCATGCTGGTGGCGGTGCCGGCTGCTTTTGCCCTTTCGCGCTATGATTTTGCAGGCAAGAAACTGGTGGATACGGTGCTGGAGCTTCCCCTTTTTGTTTCTCCAGCTGCCCTGGGGGCCATGATTCTAATATTTTTTAATACCTCGCTGGGGATCTGGATACAGGCTAATATAGAACAGTTTGTCTTTACTGTTTATGGGGTTTTGCTGGCTCAACTGGTGGCAGTTATGGGAATCTCGGTAAGGCTTGTTAAGGCCGTGTTTGACCAGATACCTGTCCGCTATGAAGAAGTGGCGCGTACCCTGGGAGCTTCAGCCGGCAGGGCTTTTTTCACGGTTACTCTGCCCAATGCCTGCAGAGGGTTGCTTTCGGCTTTTGTTCTTACCTGGGCTAAAGCTATCGGGGAATTTGGTGCTACGGTAACCGTGGCAGGGACTATAGCCTTGAAGACCGAAACTCTGCCGATTTCTATATATATGAGGCTGGCTACTGCTGATATAGAAGGAGCAGTTGCATCTATAATTATTTTAATAGCTATAAGCCTTCTGGTGCTTTATGTTTCCCGGTTTTTGCTGGCAGGTGATAATTATTATGCTGGAAGTTGAAAATCTCCGGGTGCAGGGTGGAGATTTCACGGTGAAGGATATAAGTTTTGCAGTTGCCAAAGGGGGCTGCCATGTCTTGCTGGGGCCTACCGGGAGCGGCAAAACTTTGGTGCTGGAAACTATAGCCGGGCTGCGCAGGGTGCAAAAAGGCAAAGTGAAAGCATATGGACGGGATATTACTTATCTTTTGCCGGAGAAGAGGGAAATAGCTTATTTGCCTCAGGATTTGGCCCTTTTTCCGAATATGACTGTACGGGAAAATATAGCTTACAGCCTGCGCATGAAAGGTTTCCCCAAAAAAGAGCAGGAAAAAAGGATAGTTCCCATAGCAGAAGCTTTAGAAATAGGAAGCCTCCTTGACAGGAAGATTCATTTCTTGAGCGGAGGGGAAAAACAGCGGGTGGCTTTGGCCAGAGCGCTGGCCAGCAACCATAAAATTATGCTACTCGATGAGCCTTTGTCTTCTTTAAATGTGGCGCTCAGGCGTGATATATGGAGGATTATCAAGGAATTGCAGAATAAGCATGAGCTTACCCTGGTAGTGGTTACCCATGACCTGGAAGAAGCTTTGTTTCTGGGTGACAGTATAAGCCTGATGGCCAGAGGGGAAATTTTGCAGTCAGGAGAAAAAAGAGAAGTTTTTTATAATCCTTTAACGGTAGAAGCGGCCAGGATACTGGGGGTAGAAAATTATTTTGCTGCAGTGGTGGAAGAAGTAAGGGAAGGATATGTAAATGCTTATGCCCCTTCGCTGTTTTCTCATCTCTTTATAAAAGACAGGCATCCTGAAAAACATAAAGGAAGTGAAGTAGTTTGCGCAATAAGGGGAGGAGATATCCTGATAGCTGGCCAGGATGCTTCTGATGAGGGATTTAATACATTCGACTGTGTTATTCAAGATATATGGGATAAGGAAAATAATATAGTACTATCAGCTGCTCCCCTTGAAAATCCTGGTTTTCAGCTGCAGATTGCGTTATTCAGGATGCGCAGCTTTGCATACTGCAAGGGGCAGAAGATAACGGTCAAACTGCCCCCCGATGCGCTGATTATTTTAAATTAGGGTTATGAATCAGGAAGAAAAATGTTATATAATGTTTATAAAAAATAAAAACTCCGATTCAGTTTAGCCTAAGGCTTAAAGCTATGGCGGCTGAACGACAGGGTATAAAGGGAAACCTTTATGCCTCCCGGGTAGGAAAGGAGTGTAATTCTAAAAGCAGGGATTCTTACACCCTTTTCCGGGGTGTTTTATTTTTATTATGGGGAGGATGGCTATGGACAGGGAAAAGATAGCGGCTTTGTTAAAGGAGAGGGCTAAAGGAGGCAAAATAACCTGCACGGAAGCAAGAAAAATAGCAGAAGAGCTTAAAGTTTCCCCCAGAGAAGTAGGCAATATGTGTGATGAGCTCAAGATAAAGATTTGTGCCTGTGAATTAGGCTGTTTTTAAACAGGGGGCATTTAAAATGGTAGATGGATGGGGAAGAGAAATAAATTATATGCGTATTTCGGTAACCGACCGCTGTAATCTGCGCTGCCTTTACTGTATGCCTGAAGAAGGGATAGATGATAAACTTAGTCATAAAGGGATTTTGAGTTTGGAAGAGCTGGCCTATCTTGCCAGGATAGCGGCTATGGTAGGAATAAAAAAGGTGCGGCTTACTGGAGGAGAGCCTCTGGTCAGACGGAATATTGAAAAACTTGTTGAATATATTGCCGGAATACCGGAAATAGATGATATTGCCCTTACTACCAATGGCATAAGGTTCAAGGCTTTGGCAGACAGGCTTAAAGAAGCGGGCCTTAAGCGGGTAAATTTCAGCCTGGACAGCCTGAAAGGGGAGAGGTATTACTATATTACAAGGGGTGGAGATATTAGGCCTGTTAAGGAAAGTATATTTAAAGCTCTGGAATTAGGCTTAAATCCGGTAAAAATAAATACCGTAGTTATAAAAGGCTTTAATGATGATGAGATAATGGATTTTGCTTCTCTGGCTTACAGGTATCCTCTGCATATAAGGTTTATTGAGTTTATGCCGGTAGGGGATCTTCTTTTCTGGCATAAGGACAAGCTGATTAAGAGTGAGGAAATAAAATCACAAATAGAGAAAGAGTTTGAGCTTACCGTTCCTGAAAAAATTGCGGGAAGCGGCCCGGCCAAGTATTTTAAGATAAACGGTGGACAGGGGTCAATTGGCTTTATAAGCCCCATGAGCAATCATTTTTGTCATGAATGCAACCGCATCAGGCTTACAGCTGATGGCAAACTAAGAGGATGCCTTTACGGCAAGGAAGAAGTGGATTTGTGGGAAGCCATGAAAAAGGGAGCTTCTGATGAGGAAATGGTTTGCCTTTTTATGGAAGCCATTAATAATAAGCCAATCAGACATAAAATGAATGCTGGCTGGGGAGCAGAAAATGAGCGCAAAATGTATCAGATAGGGGGATAAAAGTGGATTTTACCCACATTAATGAACAGGGCAGAGCTAAAATGGTGGATGTCACCTGTAAAGCTGATACGGAAAGGCTGGCTGTGGCACAGGCCCGGGTGGTCGTGAGGCGGGAAACCCTGGAAAAGATTAAGAGCGGTGGCCTGAAAAAGGGGGATGTTTTAGCAGTGGCCCAGGTAGCAGGGATAATGGGGGCCAAGAAGACTTCTGATATTGTTCCCATGTGCCATCCCCTTATGCTTACGGGTGTAGATATAAATTTTGTGCTGGATGAGGAAAACAGTGAGATAATAATAACTTCCGAAGTAAAAACAACCGGTAAAACAGGAGTGGAAATGGAAGCCTTGACGGCAGTAAGCATTGCTGCCCTTACTGTTTATGATATGTGTAAGGCAGTAGACCGCTGGATGAAGATTACAGATATAAAGCTTATCGAAAAAAAGGGAGGCAAAAGCGGGCATTTGATAAGAGAGGAAGATTAAGGGGGATTTGGTTTGAGAGAAGGAGTTTTATATTCTATAAGCATAAGTCCGGAAAGAGGACAGCTGAAGACAGAAGTCCCTGAGGCCAGGGTGATTGAGAATTATGGGATTGAAAACGATGGGCATGCTGGCGACTGGGACCGGCAGGTTACCTGCCTTAATAAAGCCAGTGTGGATAGAGTGAATAAGGAATATGGGCTTAATGTGGGACCGGGAGGATTTGCCGAAAATCTTCTGATCGAAGGGATAGACCTGGTAAGTATAGGGGTAGGCGGAATGCTTAAAATCGGTTCTGATGTTGTCTTAAAGGTTATGCAGATAGGAAAAGAAGATCATCCCAGTGTTGTTACCAGAACTTATGGGGGGATAACCCTTCTACCCTATGAAGGATTGTTCTGCAGGGTGATAAAGGGAGGAATTATCCGCAAAGGGGATAAGGTTGAGGTGTTATGATGTACAGGACAGGCATTTTAATAATGAGCGACAAGGGATCTAAGGGAGAGAGGGAGGATTTGAGCGGAAAAGCTATAAAGGAAATACTGGGGGAAAAGTATGTTTGTGAATATTATGCCATACTACCGGATGAAAAGGAGATTATAATTGATAAACTCAAATATGCCTGTGATGAACTAAGGCTGGATCTGGTTTTAACTTCGGGAGGAACTGGTTTTTCTATGCGGGATGTTACCCCGGAAGCTACCAGTGAAGTGGTGGAGAGATTAGTTCCTGGCATTCCGGAAGCTATCCGTTTTTACGGCCTTCAAAAAACCCCCCGGGCCATGCTGTCAAGAGGAATAGCAGGAATAAGGGGGAAAACCCTGATTATTAACCTTCCCGGAAGTGTAAAAGGGGTAAGGGAAGGCCTGGAAGCTGTCCTGCCGGCTTTAGAACATGGGCTTGATATACTTAAAGGAGAAGATGGAGAATGTGGGCAGCCTTGATAATTTATTAAAAACTATGATTTTTAAAGGTATAAAAAGAAAAAAGAAGGAGCATAATATAAATCGGAAATATTGGGCAGATTTAATAAGTGTTGTTATTTGAAAGCTTATTAAGTCTTGCCTAATATTATAGATAGCGATTAGCACTCGCACTTAATGAGTGCTAACAACAAACGGAGGAAAAAACTAAATATAAAAGGAGGTATACCTGTGAAGATTCAACCGTTAGGAGATCGTCTGGTAGTTAAAGTAGCCGAAGTAAAAGAAGAAAAGACTAAGAGCGGACTTTATGTTCCGGATACTGCCAAAGAAAAACCGCAGGAAGGCGAAGTTCTGGCAGTAGGCCCAGGAGCACGCAATGATAAAGGTGAAAGAATGCCGATGGACATCAATGTGGGCGACAAGGTTATTTTCTCCAAATATGCAGGAACCGAAGTAAAGATTGATGGTGAAGAATACCTTATACTCTCAGAGCGGGATGTTCTGGCTATAATTAAATAATTACCAGCAGAAAAGGAGGTAAAAGTAGATGATTGCAAAGGAAATCAAGTTTGGCGAAGAAGCTAGAAGGGCTTTGGAAAGAGGAGTAGACGCATTAGCTGATGCGGTTAAGGTTACTTTAGGTCCTAAAGGAAGAAATGTAGTATTGGACAGAAAGTTTGGTTCTCCTACTATCACCAATGACGGTGTTACTATTGCACGTGATATAGACCTCAAGGATCCCTGGGAAAATCTGGGATGCCAGCTGGTTAAAGAAGTTGCCACCAAGACTAACGATGTAGCTGGAGACGGAACTACTACGGCTACTGTTCTGGCACAGGCTATGATTAAAGAAGGCCTTAAGAATGTAGCTGCTGGTGCCAATCCGATGATAATGAAGAAAGGAATTGAAAAGGCAGTTAAGGCAGTAGTGGAAGAAATCAAGAGAATAAGCAAACCGGTTGAATCCAAGGAAGCTATTGCCCAGGTTGCCTCTATTTCTGCCAGTGACCCGGAAATCGGACAGCTCATCGCTGATGCTATGGACAAAGTAGGAAGAGACGGAGTTATTACGGTGGAAGAATCCCAGTCTGTAGGAACTTCTCTCGAAGTAGTTGAAGGAATGAGCTTTGACCGCGGATACATCTCCCCCTATATGATCACCAATGCTGAAAAAATGGAAGCTGTTTTAGAAGAACCCTATATCCTCATTACTGACAAGAAAGTTTCCTCTATACATGAAATTCTGCCTGTATTAGAAAAAGTTGTACAGACCGGCAAACCGCTTCTTATCATAGCTGAAGAAGTAGAAGGAGAAGCTTTGGCTACTATCGTAGTTAACAAATTGAGAGGAACCTTTACCTGTGTAGCTGTAAAAGCTCCTGCTTTTGGCGAAAGAAGAAAAGCTATGCTTGAAGATATAGCTATACTTACTGGCGGTAAAGTTGTATCCGAAGATATGGGAGCTAAACTGGAAAATGTAGACCTTGACATGCTGGGCCGTGCCCGTCAGGTAGTAGTAAAGAAAGAAGAAACTATCATCGTTGACGGCGCTGGTTCTGAACAGGCTGTAAAAGACCGTATTGCCAACATCAAGATGCAGCTTGAAGAAACCGAATCTGAATATGACCGTGAAAAACTGCAGGAAAGAATGGCTAAACTGGCTGGTGGGGTAGCTGTAATCCATGTTGGTGCTGCTACTGAAACCGAGCTTAAAGAAAAGAAACACCGCATTGAAGATGCTTTAGCTGCTACCAAGGCTGCTGTAGAAGAAGGTATTGTTCCGGGTGGCGGGACTGCTCTTATCAATGCCATGAAAGTGCTGGACAGCCTTGAAGCTGAAGGAGATGAACTTACCGGAATTAAGCTGGTTAAGAAAGCTATGGAAGAGCCGCTGCGCCAGATTGCTAACAATGCTGGTGTAGAAGGTTCCGTAGTGGTAGAAAAGGTTAAAGAAGCTGCTCCTGGCATAGGCTTTAATGCCCTTACCGGAGAGTATGAAGATATGATTGCTGCGGGAATTATTGACCCGGCAAAAGTAACCCGTTCTGCAATCCAGAATGCTGCAAGTATTGCGGCTATGCTGCTTACCACCGAGGCCGTAGTTGTAGAAATTCCGGATAAGGATGAAATGAAAGCTATGACCGGTGGCGGCGGAATGCCGATGATGTAATAAGGCTCTCCCCCCTTTAAATATAGATAAAACTGCTGCAAAACCGCTTTCGGGCTTTTAGCCTGAAAGCGGTTTTTTGTTAGTGAAACAGGGGACGGTTCTCTGTTTCAAAATGAAACAGAGAACCGTCCCCTGTTTCACCTTCTTGTTTACAAGATTTGTCAGAAAATTCTGAAAAATACATTGACTTTTTTGTTGAGATTGATTTATTATATGCGTAACCGTGAAATAAAAAGGTTGAAAAAAGGAAAAATAAAACAGATGCTTGATGGTGGTGGAGTATATGAAGGTGAAAATTTTAGGCATGGGGCATGCCCTGCCTGATAAGATACTCAGCAATAAGGATCTGGAGATGATGGTAGATACAAGTGATGAATGGATAAGAGAGAGAACAGGCATCATGGAAAGAAGGATAGGAGAAGAAGGTATAACTACTTCTGACCTGTGTGTAAAGGCAGCTTGGGATGCCCTTTTTAAGGCTGGGATAAAACCGGAAGAGCTGGATTTGATAGTGGTAGCCACGGTTACCCCGGATATGCTTTTTCCATCTACAGCTTGCATCGTTCAGGACAAGCTGGGTGCCTATAATGCGGCTGCTTTTGATCTGGGAGCAGGGTGCACCGGTTTTGTTTATGCTATGGCAGCAGCAGAAAAATTTATGCTGGCTTCTTCGTATAGGTATGCGCTGGTAATAGGGGCAGATATGCTTTCCCGGATAACTGACTATACTGACCGGGGCACCTGTATCCTGTTTGGAGACGGTGCCGGGGCAGCTGTTTTAGGCAAAGAGGAAGGTGAATGCGGTATTATCGCAACTTATCTGGGGGCTGATGGAAGGGGGGCCGACCTTCTTTATATGCCAGCTGGAGGGGCTAAACTTCCTGCCTCGGAAGAAACAGTAAAAAACCGCTTGCATTATATAAAGATGAATGGCAATGAAGTATTTCGCTTTGCTACCAGGATTATGGGTTTGGTAAGCGACAGGCTTATAGAGATGGCCGGCCTTACTTATGATGAAATTGATTATTTTGTGCCGCACCAGGCCAATATCCGCATCATTCAGACGGCTATGAAGAGGATGGATATTGGGGAGGAAAAGACGATTATCAACCTGGAGCGGTTGGGGAACATGTCGGCAGCCTCGGTACCGGTAGCTATGTCTGAAGCCAGCGGGGAAGGGAAGTTTAAGGAAGGGGATATTATTTTAACTGTGGCCTTTGGAGCCGGGCTTACTTTTGGCGGAGCCCTGATAAGGTGGGGGAGGGGTTAGATGTTTCAAAATAACCGGGTTTGTAAGCTTTTGAATATAGAATACCCCCTTTTGCAGGGGGGGATGGCCTGGATTGCCGGTGGGAAACTGGCAGCCGCTGTATCAGAAGCGGGGGGCCTGGGGATTATAGGCGCAGGAGGGGCCGATGCAGGATGGCTTAAGAAACAGATAAAGCTGGTTAAATCTTTAACAGATAAGCCTTTTGGGGTTAATCTTATGCTGGCTTCTCCCAATATTCAGGAACTTGTTGAAGTAGTAGTTGAGGAAAAAGTGCCGGTAGTTACAACTGGAGCTGGCAATCCGGGCATATACATGGAGAAGTTTAAAGAATCAGGCATTAAGGTTATACCGGTAGTAGCTTCAGTAGCTTTGGCCAGGAGGCTGGTGCGGCTGGGAGCTGATGCGGTTATCGCGGAAGGGATGGAGTCAGGAGGCCATATAGGGGAGATGAGCACTATGTGCCTGGTCCCCATGGTAGCTGACGCGGTAGAGGTGCCGGTTATTGCTGCAGGAGGCATTGCTGATGGAAGAGGTTTTATGGCGGCATTTGCGCTGGGGGCTGAAGGGGTGCAGATAGGGACCAGATTTATCTGCGCTGAGGAGTGTGAAGTCCATCCGGCATATAAGGAAAAGGTTATAAAGGCCAGGGACCGGGCAACGGTAATTTGCGGAATGTCAACCGGGCATCCGGTAAGGGCTATCCACAATAGGTTTACCCGTTATTACCTGGAATGTGAATTTTCGGGGATGAAAAAAGAAAGCCTGGAAGAACTGGGCAGGGGAAAATACCCCGCTGCAGCTCTGGAAGGGGAAGTAGACAGCGGTACCGTACTGGCAGGTGAAATTGCCGGGCTCGTAAAGGATGTAAAGCCGGCAGGGATTATCGTGAAAGAGATAATAGAACATGCTTTAGCTGTAAAAGCGAAGTGGGAGGAGTTTTAGATGCGGCTGGGATTTGTGTTTCCAGGACAGGGTGCTCAGTATAAAGGTATGGGAAAAGAGATAGCAGATGCTTTTCCGGAAGCCAGGGAAGTTTTTGAGATGGCTGACGAGATACTGGGGTATAAGTTGAGTGCAGTTTGTTTTGAGGGTGAACAGGAAAGATTGGATGAAACTTTGTATGCTCAGCCGGCAGTTCTTACTGCCAGTTTGGCTATCCTGAATGTGGTAAGAAAGCAGGGGATTACTGCTTCGGTTTATGCAGGGCTAAGCCTTGGTGAATATACAGCTTTAGTGGCTGCTGATTATATAGATTTTGAGGAAGCATTGCCCCTGGTGGTTAAAAGGGCAGAAATTATGCAGAATGCGGTCCCTTTGGGGAAAGGGAAGATGGCTGCTGTTTTAGGCATGGAAGCTAAAAAGGTGGAAGCTGTTTTGAATGCGGTGGAAGGAATGGTTGATATTGCCAACTATAACTGCCCGGGGCAGGTGGTGATTTCCGGGGAAAGCAGGGCAGTGGAGGAAGCAGCGGCCAGGATTAATGCTGAGGGAGGAAAAGCCAAACTGTTGGCGGTAAGCATTCCTTCCCACAGCCCTATGATGCGAAAGGCAGCTGAAGAATTAAGGCTTTATCTGGAAAAGGTAAATTTTAAGCCAGGTAAAGGAAAGGTAATAAGTAATGTTAATGCCAGGGAAAATGATTATACAGATTTGGCGGATATTCTTGTAAAACAGCTTTATTCCCCGGTTAGATGGGAAGAATGTGTAAGGTATATGCTGGGCGAAGTTGACTATCTGGTAGAAATTGGGGCGGGAAATGTTTTGTCAGGCCTTATAAAACGTATTGACAGGACCAGGCTGCTGGGTAATGTCCAGGATATTAAGTCACTTGAAGCACTGCTAAAGGAGGTAGAAAAGCTTGGAAAATAGAGTGGCGATAGTTACCGGCAGTTCAAGGGGAATAGGAAAAGCGATAGCTTTGCGTCTAGCCAGGGAAGGCTATAAGGTAGTAATAAATTACCTGAATGATGAGAAAGAAGCTGAAGGGGTACTGGAAGAGATAAAAAAGGCAGGGGGGGAAGGTATAACTGTTAGAGCTGATGTTTCTTCTCCCCCGGAAGCGGAAAATCTGGTTAAAAGCGCAGTTGATGCTTATGGGCGGCTGGATGTCCTGGTTAATAATGCCGGGATTAATAAAGACCAGCTTATGCTGCGCATGAGTGATGAGGAATGGGAAAAGCTCATAAAGACTAATCTCAATTCTGCTTTTTACTGCAGCCGGGCAGCTTTAAGGCCGATGATGAAAAACAGGTTTGGACGCATAATAAATATTTCTTCTGTAGTAGGGATAAGCGGAAATGCCGGACAGGCTCACTATGCAGCGTCTAAATCCGGGCTCATAGGGCTTACGCTTTCTATGGCCAAAGAATATGGAGGACGCGGGATTACTGTGAATGCAGTAGCCCCTGGATATATAAAAACCGACATGACTGATGTTTTGCCTGCAGAGGTTAAAGAGCGCATCATTGCAGGAATAGCTGTGGGCAGGATGGGAAATCCTGAAGATGTAGCAGCTCTAGTTTCTTTCCTGGCTTCTCCGGAAGCTTCTTTTATAACCGGTCAGGTTATAAGGGTTGATGGAGGCATGTCTATTTTATAAAAATACAAAAATTTATGAAGGAGGAATACTGTATGTCAGTTTTTGAAGTTTTAAAGGAGATAATAATTGAGATTAAAGATGTACCGGAAGAAATAGTAACCCTGGATGCTTCTTTTGAAGAAGATCTGGATGCTGACTCTCTGGATATCGTAGAAATGCTTATGCTCCTGGAAGAAAGGTATGACATCCAGATTCCGGAGGAAGCAGCGGAAAAGATGAAAACAGTAAGGGATGCAGTTGAATATATTGAGGAAAGGCTAAAAGAAAAAGTCTAAATAATTGGGGTGGGTTGAATTTGGCAAAAAGGGTAGTTATAACTGGCCTGGGGATGGTTTCACCCCTGGGCCATAATAAGGATATTTTTTGGGATAACCTGGTAAGTGGCCGTACCGGTATAGGCTATATTGACTATTTTGATACTTCTGGCTTTCCGGTCAAGATTGCAGCCCAGGTAAAGGATTTTAAGGCAGAAGATTATTTGCCAAAGAAAGAGGTAAGAAGGATGGACAGGTTTGTCCAGTATGCCTGTGCGGCTGCCCGGATAGCCCTGGAAGATGCCAGGCTTAATCTGGAAAAGGAAAATAGGGAAAAGATTGGGGTATGGATTGGCTCCGGCATCGGCGGCATTGAAACCCTGGAAAAAAACCACCGGCAGATGCTGGAAAAAGGAGTAGGCGGAATCAATCCCTTTTTTATACCTATGCTTATTCCCAATATGGCCTCCGGGCAGGTAGCTATAATGCTGGGAGTAAAAGGGCCTAATGGCTGTACAGTTACTGCCTGCGCTTCCGGGACCAATTCGATTGGCGAGGCTTTCCGCATAATCAGGGATGGGCAGGCAGAAGTGATGATAGGGGGAGGCAGTGAAGCAGCCATCACCCCTCTGGGAGTAGGGGGGTTTTGTGCCATGAAGGCACTGTCTAACCGCAATGATGAGCCACATAAAGCCTGCCGGCCCTTTGACAGCGAAAGGGAAGGTTTTGTCATGGGGGAAGGGGCCGGTATTGTAGTTTTGGAAAGCCTGGAACATGCGCTTAACAGGGGTGCTCATATTTATGCTGAAATAATAGGTTATGGGGCCAGTGCTGATGCCTGCCATATGGTGCAGCCGGATGAGGAAGGAAGAGGAGCGGTCCTGGCTTTTAAAATGGCACTTGCCCAGGCGGGCATAGAACCTTCGGAAATAGATTATATTAATGCACATGGGACAGGCACCAGGCTCAACGACATGATTGAAACCAGGGTAATAAAAACGGTTTTTGGGGAATACAGCTATAATTTGCCGGTAAGCTCAATTAAGGCAGCTACCGGGCACATGCTGGGAGCAGCGGGAGCCATTGAACTTATTGCTTCGGCTCTGGCTCTGGAAAATAATCTTATTCCTCCTACCTTGAATCTGGAAAACCGGGATCCGGAATGTGACCTGGATTATGTACCTCTTAATCCCCGGAAAAAAGAGATAAGAACCGTGCTGTCTGATTCTCTGGGTTTTGGGGGACATAATGCAGTCTTGATATTACGCAAGCTGGGTTAGGTGATGTTTATGCAGAGTGAAGAGATAATGAAGATAATCCCGCACCGCTATCCTTTTTTGCTGGTAGACAGGATAGTGGAACTGGTTCCGGGGGAAAAGGCAGCGGGGATTAAAAATGTTACGGTTAATGAACCTTATTTTGCCGGGCATTTTCCGGGCAATCCGGTTATGCCGGGGGTTTTGATGATAGAGGCAATAGCCCAGGTAGGAGCGATAGCCCTTTTAAGTGATGAAAGGCATAAAGGGAAGCTTGCTTTTTTAGCCGGAGTTGACAAGTTTCGCTTTAAAAAGAGGATAGTGCCGGGAGATGTCCTTTATATTACAGCTGAACTTATTACGGTAAAAGGGAATATCGGCAAGGCTAAAGGGAGTATAAGCCTTGATGGGAAGCCGGTCTGCGGAGGTGAGTTCCTGTTTGCCTTATCCTAGCAGGCAGGGATAAAGTATGTTTAAAAACAGAAAGTATTATGTAGTAAATCCGACAGCAGGCAAGAATCCTGAACTGGAAAAGAGGGGGGAAGGGAAAGAAGCATGTCCTTCCTGTCTTATAAGGCTTAATCCGGAGGTTTTAGCTGAAAACTGCCGGGTTTGCCCAGAATGCGGGTATCATTACCCATTGAGCGCTCCAGAAAGGATAGAAATGCTGGTTGATGAGGGCAGTTTTACCGAATTTGATAGAGAGCTTACCTCCCATAATATTTTGGGATTCCCTGATTATGATTTAAAACTTAAGGAAGCTAAAGAAAAATCAGGGCTCAATGAGGCTGTTGTAACCGGCAAAGCCTCTATAGGCGGCTATAAAGTGATGCTGGGGGTTATGGATTCCCGATTTGCCATGGGAAGTATGGGCTCGGTGGTGGGGGAAAAAATTTGCCGGCTGGCAGAAAGGGCGATAGAAGAAAAGTCTCCTTTGATATTATGCACTGCCTCCGGAGGAGCCCGCATTCAGGAAGGCATGTTTTCCCTCATGCAGATGGCAAGGACCAGTGCGGCAATAGAAAGATTAAACAGGGCAGGGCTCCTTTATATATCCCTGATGACCCATCCTACTACCGGGGGAGTAGCAGCCAGTTTTGCGGCTCTGGCTGACATTATTATTGCTGAACCGCAGGCCTTAATCGGTTTTACTGGACCCAGAGTGATAAAACAGACGATAAGGCAGGAACTGCCGGCTGATTTTCAGCAGGCAGAATTTCTTCTGGAACACGGGATGATTGATATGGTGGTAAAGAGAAATGAATTAAGGGATATGCTTATTAAACTGCTAAAACTCCACCAGGGAGGAAGATATGAGCAAAAAGTTTCAGTTTGAGGAACAGCATGAAACGCTTTTAAACAAGCTTAACGAACTTAAAAATATTTCATCTTCTACTGGCTTTAATCTGGATAAAGAAATCAGGCTGCTGGAAGAAAAAATCAAAAAACTTAAAGAGGAAAGATACTGTAATTTAAGTCCATGGGAAAAGGTGGTTTTAAGCCGGCAGATGGATAGGCCGTCCTGCCGGCAGTATATAGAGGAATTGTTTGCTGATTTTGTGGAGCTGCATGGCGACCGCACTTTTGGCGATGATAAGGCGGTTATAGGGGGGATAGCTTTTTTTGAAGGGATTCCGGTAACGGTAGTAGGACACCAGAAAGGTAAAAATACCAGGGAAAATATAGAACGCAATTTTGGTATGCCGCATCCGGAAGGTTTCAGAAAAGCCAAAAGGCTGTTTCTGCAGGCTGAAAAATTTGGAAGGCCGGTAATAACCTTTATAGATACCCCGGGGGCTTATCCCGGAGTAGGGGCTGAGGAAAGAGGGCAAGCCTGGGCTATTGCTGAAAACTTGATGCTTTTATCTGGACTTAAGGTTCCCATTATAAGCATTGTTATTGGAGAAGGCGGAAGCGGCGGAGCTTTAGCCCTGGCAGCAGGAGATAAGCTTTTTATGCTTTCCAATTCTGTTTTTTCCGTAGCTTCCCCGGAGGCCAGCGCTTCTATCCTGTGGAAAAGCCTTGATGATGTGGAAAGGATGGCGGAAGCCTTAAAGCTTACTGCTGATGACCTCAAGGCTTTTGGCATAATTGATGATATTATACCAGAACCGGTAGGGGGAGCTAATCAGGATTTGTCCTCGACGGTGAAAAGTATAAAATCCTGTCTGCAAACTGCTTTGGAAGAATTATTAGTTTTAGGGACAAAAGAGCTCTTGCTGAGAAGATATGAAAAGTTCCGCAATGTAGCCAGAGTATGTTAAACAAAAAGCTGCTGGAGTTGCCAGCAGCTTTTTGTTTTTACAGGTCATAATACATTTCAAATTCCATAGGATGAGGAATGTCGTTGACCTTGCGCGCTTCTTTCCTTTTGGCCTCGATCCAGATTTCAATGAGGCGCTTCGGGAATACTCCGCCAGCTAACAGGAACTCATGGTCTTTTTCCAGGGCATCCAGAGCTTCATCCAAAGATTTGGGCAGAGATTTTATTTTAGCCTGTTCTTCCGGCGGCAGGGTATAAAGATTTACGTCATAAGGACCGAATCCTTCTGCTACCGGGTCAATCTTTTTCTGGATTCCATCCAGCCCTGCCATCAGGATAGCGGAAAAGGCCAGATAAGGATTGCAGGTAGCATCAGAGGAGCGGAACTCAAACCGCTTCTGCTCCGGCGCTTTGGCATAGGCCGGGATTCTTATCACTGCACTGCGGTTGGCAGTAGCGAAACATATGCTTACAGGTGCTTCGTATCCGGGAACCAGACGCTTGTAGGAGTTAGTGCTGGGATTGGTAAAGGCAAGAACAGCTGGTGCGTGTTTTAAAAGGCCGCCGATAAAGTACAGGGCTTCTTTGCTGAGGCCTGCATAGCCGTTTTCATCATAGAATACCGGCTTGCCTTCTTTGAACAGGTGTATATGTACATGCAAACCGCTGCCTGCTTCTCCATAGAGAGGTTTGGGCATGAAGGTAACTGTTTTTCCTTCCTGGAAAGCCAGGTTTTTGATAAGGTATTTGGCCAGCATGGTTTTGTCAGCCATTTCCCGCATGGGTCCGAATTCTACTTCAATTTCAATCTGGCCAGGGCCGCCTACTTCATGATGGTGGTATTTTACCGGTATGCCGTTTTGTTCTAAAAGCATGCTCATACGGGAGCGCAGGTCATACAGCACATCCTGAGGGGCAGCTATATGATAACCGCCTTTTAAGGGGATTTTATATCCCAGGTTCTGGTATTCATTGTTCCCGCTGTTCCATATCGCCTGTTCGGCATCAATCCTGAAGCCGGTTTTGTTAGGAAGGGCTTCATAGCTTACATGGTCAAATACATAAAATTCATATTCCGGGCCAATTCTCATTTCATCAGCTATGCCGGTAGATTTCATGTATTCTTCAGCCTTAAAGGCTACTGTGCGGGGATCCTGGTCGAAGCGGTAGTTTTCCGGTTCGGCAATAACATACACATCGCCTATCATGCTCAGGGTAGGAACTTCAGTGAAAGGGTCATATACAGCAGTAGATATGTCAGGGATAAATACCATATCGCTTTTTTCAACCGGAGCAAAACCGTAGTTGGAGCCGTCAAAACCTATGCCGTATTTTAAGGTATCAGGCTTAAAACGGCCGACAGGAATGCTTAAATGCCTCCACCTTCCGATAAGGTCAATCATTTTGAAGTCAATCATCTGGATGTTTTCACGTTTGCAGAATTCCATCACTTCATCGTATGTTTTAAACACAAGAGAACCCCCTTTGGTTTTATAAAATTTGTGTATATAAAATTGCATTACGGAATAAGTATAACTTATGGCCTTGCATAAATTCAATTGTTATTTTTGGCATAATATTCTTGTTAAAAAGGGAAGCATATATCAGCCTCAAGCTTAATATCTATGTAGCAGCTGGATTAAAAATATTTATGAAAAGCTTGAGGTGAGAAGTTATCAAAAATAAAAGATGGATTATAATCATTTTTCTCCTTGTGCTGGCTTTATGCCTCCTCTTTGCAGCTCCCTATGCACATGACTGCTATGTAAAATCAAAACTTGACCCCCGGGTAGAATTAGATAAAGCTCTTAAGCGAATGGCAGAGATTAAAAGTTTTCGCTATAGTTTGCATTCAGGGTTTACGGTTGACGGCAGGGGGGAGGTGATAAGCAGGGTCGAAGGAGAGAAAAATGGCGATAATACGCATATAAAGGGGGAGATGGTTAACACACCGGTTGATATCTATTATATCGACCAGACGATTTACAACTACGACTGTTTTGCTAATAAATGGCTGGTAATTGAAAGCGATCAGACTAATTTTGAAGACTTGATGATAAGCGAAATGCACCCGCTTTCTAATTTCAGGTTCAATGATATAGCCTCTGTTACGAAAAAGGGTTTTGAAAAACTAAAGGGGCGGGAATGTCTGGTGGTGATGTGCAAACCGGCAGTAGAAAATAAACTTTTAGAAACTTTATGGCATAATTTCACTTACACTATCTGGATAGATTATAAGGATAATGTTATAAAAAAGGCGCTTCTTACAGCTGATAACAAACAGGCTGCCAATACCAGGCTTAAAATAAAAGCCGAATTCTGGGATTTTGGTGAAGATATAAAAATAACTCCTCCAGATACAAGTACCAGGAAAAAATAAGCGCATAAGGGCCAAATGGGAAATCCATTTGGCCCTGGTTTATTTTATTTAACCCGCGTGCCTTCCTTAAGGTCCAAACTTCCGTTTTTCACAATAACATCTTTTTCATGCAGGCCTTTTTTTACCTCTATGTCCCCATCGCTGACTAATCCCGTAACAATCGGCTGATATTTTATTTTCCCATCAACTATTTTCATTACTGCCGGCTTGTTATTCAAGATGCGGACTGCTTCCCGGGGAATAGTGAGTACATGCCGGTGCTCTTCGGTTATGATGGCTATATCTACTTTATAGCCAGGTTTAAGATATGATTTTTCATTAAGGCTTATCAGGACCGGAACCCGGTATTCAACTACTCCCAGGGCGGATTTTTTTTCTTCTGCTTTAGGATAGATTTTTTTAACCTGGCCTTTAATCCTGGCATTTTCCAGAGCCGGAGAGGTGATGATAACCTCCTGGCCTATTTTTATTTGGGGCATGTAATCAATCAGTATATCTGCTTTTATTTCCAGATTTTCAGAGTCTCCCACCACTGCCAGCAAGGTGCCTGTGTTTACAGGCTGGCCTTTTTTAACATTTATTTCCATGAGGATTCCTTTTATAGGGCTTTTTATTATTAAATTGTCCTGCTTTTTTTCCAATTCTTTTATTATTTTATAAAGCTCGTTTTTTTGCCAAAAAAGGTTATCCCGATAGGCCAGCTCTTTTTGCAAGCTGTTTTCCAGTTTTTTGACCAGGGATTCCGCTTCTTCCAGCTTAGTTTGGCTTACTGCTCCTTCTTTAAAGAGAGCAGCTGTGCGCTCCAGGTTAATCCTGGCATCATTTAACTCCAATTCAGCCTGTTTTATAGCTCCTTCCGATGCCGCCAGGCTAGCTTCCAGTGCCAGCAGATTAGCTCTGGTTTCAGAGATTTTAAGGCTTAAATCCGTGTTTTCCATAACAAACAAAGTCTGTCCTGGAGCTGCTTTTTGGCCGATTTCCACACTTATATTTTTTATCGTACCGTTTTGTTCCGCAAAGATTTTACTTTCCAGAGCCGGCTGTATTATGCCTGTATCTTCGATGGTTTTTGTTATAGTGCCTTTTTTTACGACTATAGTTTCGGTTTCTATTCCCTGGTTTCTAAAAAAAGCAAGACTTGCCAGGATAATAATACATAGTATAATCCCTGACATAAGAAAGTATTTTTTGGGCACTAGCTTCCTCTCCCCTCGCCATGTTTTTAATCAACAGTCTTGAGTATTTCAGCAGGTGCCAGGTTTTTTAACCTGCGTATACCCAGATAGTGGCCGATAATAATAAATATTATGCTGCCTACTGCTGCCAGAAAATAGGTAGAGGGATAAATTATTACCGGCATGGAATAAAGGTCGGTGCTGACTGTTTTTATATAGGCATGAGCCATGGCACGGCCTAAAGGCAGTCCGAAAATTATGCCAGGAACAGCCTGCAGAAAGGTTTCTTTAAATATCAGGCTGGAAATCTCATGATTCAAAAAACCCATAGCCTGCAGGGAGGCCAGTTCCAGCCTGCGTTCCGTAAAACTCATTATGGATGTATTATAGATGATGGCAAACCCCAGTATGACAGCAAATACTGCCATTATACCTACGAAGTATATAGTGCTGTCCAGCATTTTGATGATATTGTCTTTTTCATTCTGCCGGCTTATTATAGATGTTATTCCGGTTATATCCCCAAGCTTTTCCGTAATATATGCTGTTTTGCTTTTATCGATTCTAAGCATGGCTCCGTTAATAAGAAAGGCTTCTCCTATTATCTGGTTGGCCTGGCTTATGGAGACAAAAGAGTTTCCTCCGATAAGCTGATGGTTTATCCCCAGCACTTTCAATCTGGTTTCTCTGTTTTTACAGGAGGGGAGCAAAGGTTCTACTGTTACGGTTTCTCCTATATCGAGATTAAGCTTGCGGGCAGTCTTTTCCCCTATGATTATCCCTGTTTCAGGGATGGCAATCTTAGAACCTTTTTTGTCAACCGGGTTTTCCAGGGAGCTTTTTTCCAGAAGCCCTGACAGCACAGCGTTTTCTATTCTATTTTTTGCTTTGATTTTAACCGGCACTTCCAGGAAAGGTTCTATTTTTGTGATGCCGTCTATATTAGCCAGGCTGTTAATTTCGCTGATGCTTACGGGAGAAGCAAATTTTATGAGCAAATCATATTTGATTTCCCGGTTGAAATGCTGGTCAAACATATAGTCTATGGAATCATTTATAAAAAACGAAATTATAAGAAGGGAAACGGCCAGGGCAGTTCCCAGGGAGGTTATGAAAAAGCGCATACGGTTGCGGTTTATAGTTCTCAGGGTCATTTTAAGGGAAGCACCCAATTTTTCCCACAACCACGGCCACTTCTCTACAAGGGAATGTCTGCTCACAGCTGGCAGCTGGGGACGCATTGATGCAGCTGGATTAATTTTGGTGACCGAGAAGGCAGCGGAAAATCCTGCTATTATACCTATAAGCAGGCTTAACAGGGTGCTGTATATTATAACCTGCAGGTTAATTCCTCCTATAGCATAGGGAAGATTAAAAAATTGAGCATAGAGATCGGAAATAGCAGAAGCGAATACCAATCCCAGAATTATACCCAAAATTGCTCCCATGATGCTTACCGCCAGGGTATAGCTGCTGAAATGCAGCATCAAGCTGCGGTTGCTGTATCCTAAAGCTTTCAAAATACCTATTTCCTTATGCTGCCCTTTGATCATGCGGTTTAACAAAATGAACTGGATGGCAGCAGCTGTTATCAGAAATAAAAAAGGCAGAAAGCGGGAAGTTGTTAAAAGTCCGTCCAGTTCTCCCTGCAGGACGGCATGGCTTAACTGCTGACTGCGGGGAAAGCTGCTTAAAATGCCATAAGGAGCCAGGATTTTTTCGATTTTTTGGACGGCTTTTTTTTCATCAGCCCCCGGATTAAATTTTACCAGTACCTGGTTTATTTGCCCGTCAAGGTTTAATATTTTTTGTGCCTGGCAGGTAGGCAGCATTAAAATGGCAAAGTTGTAAGGCTGGGGAAAAAGGGTAGCTGCATCTTTTATAATATAGGTAAATTCAGGCCCGGTAGCAGTTCCTGTTATAGTTAAGGTTATCAGCCTGTCTTCTGCTGCTGCGGTTATTTTATCCCCTAAAGCTAGACTGTTGGCAGCCAGGTATTGAGGGTCAATCATAGCTTCTATTCTATTTGGTGAAGTATTTTTTTCAAAAAAACGTCCTTTAAGCAGTTCAATACGGTTAAGTTCACCATCAAGGGGCAGGCTGTAGCTGGTAAGCCTTCCGGTAGCCCGGCTTTTATCATTTTTTATAATAGTGATATCCTGCTGGATTCTTCCTGAGGCTTTATTTATTTCCGGGAGCTTTTCGATTTGTTTGGTTATATCTTCCGGGGCTTTTACCACCTGAAAATAGTAGTCGGCAAAATCGTTGCGCTGATAAAAAAGATCGCGGGATCTGGTGAGATTTTGAAATCCGGTGGCAACAGCTATATATACTGATATGCCTATGGTTACAATAGCTACCATAGCCAGAAACTGGCCTTTAGTTTTCCAGATGGTGCGCAAAAGTTTTTTGAAAAGGATATACATTACCATTCAATCCTTTCCGGATGAACAGGATTTTTGTTAACGGTTATTTCTAGTATTTTTCCGCTGCCCATACGTACTATTCTGTGGGCCATAGCGCTGATGGCAGAGTTGTGGGTAACTATGATGATAGTAGTACCCAGTTCTTCATTTATTTCTTTTAAGAGGGATAAAATTTTTTGACCGGTGCTAAGATCGAGAGCTCCGGTAGGTTCATCACACAAAAGCAGGCGGGGCTTTTTGACTATGGCGCGGGCAATGGCTACCCTTTGCTGTTCACCTCCGCTTAACTGGGAAGGAAAATGGTCTTTTCTATCTTCCAGGCCTACTTTTTTTAGTATCTGGTAACTGGAAAAAGGATTTTTGACCAGACTGGCAGCCAGTTCTACATTTTCCAGGGCGGTAAGGTCAGCGATGAGATTATAGAACTGAAAAACAAAGCCTGTCTGGGTTCGGCGGTATCTGGTCAATTCCTGATCACTTAGCCTGCTCAAGTCGAGATCGTAAAAAAATATTCTCCCTGAAGAAGGGCGGTCCATGCCTCCGATTATATTTAAAAGGGTACTTTTTCCTGAACCGCTGGGGCCAAGTATAACTACTATTTCATTTTCGGGGATTTCAAGATGGATATTTTTAAGTGCCGTAGCGGTTATTTCTCCTGAATAATAAATTTTGCTTACATTTTCAATTTTCAATGCGGTTTTCTTCATGACAGTCCTGAACTCCTTCTAGTTTATGGATTTATTATATCAAAATGCCTTATTTTTGGCTGGTCAATTCTATTTTTTAATATTATTTGCACCAAAGGAAAGTTGTTGATATAATCCTTCATATAGAGGAGGGATAGAATTGAATCGGAATGATGTAGAAATATTATATGATAAGGAAACTATAAGCAAGAAGGTAAAAGAACTGGCTGAACAGATTAGCCGGGATTATGCAGGCAAGGATCTTTTGCTGGTGGGGATACTGAAGGGTGCTTTTGTTTTTATGGCTGACCTGATAAGGGAAATTGATATACCGGTAGAGCTGGATTTTATGGATGTTTCCAGTTACGGCATGTCTACCGTTTCTTCAGGTGAAGTGCGTATTTTAAAAGACCTTGATTACTCCATAAAAGACAAGGATGTTCTGGTAGTAGAGGATATTATTGATACCGGCCTTACTCTTAAATATATAAAAGACCTTTTGTTAAAGAGAGAGCCTAGAAGTGTCAAAACCTGCTGCCTCCTGGACAAGCCGGCCAGGAGAAAAACTGATATTGATGCCGATTATGTAGGCTTTGTTATCCCGGATGAGTTTATTGTGGGATATGGCATAGATTATGCGGAAAAATACCGCAACATTCCGGAAATATGTATTTTAAAACCTTCAGTTTATCAGAAGTAGAGGTGTAGTAATGAAAAAAGAGTTAGTTTTGGTTCTTGATTTTGGCGGACAGTATAACCAGCTTATCGCCCGCCGGGTAAGAGAATTATCAGTATACAGCGAGATGGTTCCCTATGATATATCGCTGGAAGAGATTAAAGCCAAATCTCCGGATGCTATAATTTTAACCGGAGGACCTTCCAGTGTGCATGAAAAAGATGCTCCTTCCTGTGATCCGCGCATTTTCGAACTGGGAGTCCCGGTTCTGGGAATATGTTATGGCATGCAGCTTATGGCCTATAAACTGGGAGGAGTAGTGGGAGAAAGCACTATAAGGGAATATGGGCGCAGCTATCTTAAGGTAAAAGAAGATGATCCCCTGTTTAAAGGCTTGGACAGGGAAATGCAGGTTTGGATGAGCCACGGGGATTCGGTAAACCGTTTGCCGGAAGGTTTTCGGATTACTGCCAGCACCGAACATTGTCCGGTAGCAGCCATGAGCTGTCCGGAAAGAAAATTATACGGGGTACAGTTTCATCCGGAAGTTAAGCATACCGTTTATGGTATGGAGATATTGAGGAATTTTCTTTTTGAGGTAGCCGGGCTTAAAGGCGACTGGGACTTAAGCGATTTCATAGCTGAGAGTGTTGAAGAAATAAAGAATAAAGTAGGGGACAAGAAGGTTTTATGTGCTTTAAGCGGTGGGGTTGATTCTTCTGTAGCCGCTGCTCTGGTGCATAAGGCAGTAGGAGACCAGCTGGTGTGCGTATTTGTTGACAACGGCCTTCTGCGCAAAGGGGAAGCTGAACAGGTAATAGAGACCTTTAAAAATAAAATGGGCATGAATCTTATATTTGTCGATGCTGAAGAAAGGTTTTTGAAAAAATTGGCAGGAGTAACTGACCCGGAGAGAAAACGCAAGATTATTGGTGAAGAATTTATCAGGGTATTTGAAGAAGAAAAGGCTAAACTGGGAGAAATAGATTATCTGGTACAGGGAACGGTATATCCTGATATAATTGAGAGCGGTACCAAAACAGCCCATACCATAAAGAGCCATCATAATGTGGGCGGACTGCCTGAGGATATGGATTTTGAGCTTTTGGAACCCTTAAGGCTTCTGTTTAAGGATGAAGTAAGGTTAATTGGGGAAAAGTTAGGATTGCCCAGGGAAATCGTGTGGCGCCAGCCTTTCCCGGGACCAGGGCTTGGAGTAAGGGTTCTGGAAGAAGTTACTAAAGAAAAGCTGGAAATTTTAAGAGAAGCGGATGCCATTGTGCGTGAAGAAATCAAGAAGGCTGGACTGGAACAGGAATTATGGCAGGCTTTTGCTGTGCTTCCGCCTATCAAGAGTGTTGGAGTTATGGGAGATGCCCGTACCTATGCCTATCCTATAATTATCCGGGCGGTGGTAAGCGATGATGCCATGACGGCTGAATTTGCCCGTTTGCCTTATGAATTGCTGGATATAATGGCAAGAAGGATAGTAAATGAAGTAAAAGGAGTAAACCGGGTAGTATATGACATAACCAGCAAACCTCCGGGAACCATAGAATGGGAATAATAAAAGGAGGGGGAATACCATAAAGGTATTCCCCCTTTAAAATTTAGTCCAAAATAATGACTTTTACTGTTCTCATGCCCCAGTTATAGGCTTCGGTTTTGGAATCCATGAACAAGTCAATACGGTTGCCTTTTATCTTGCTTCCCTGGTCAGCTGCTATCGCTTCCCCGTAGCCTTCAATGTAAAGCCTGGTTCCCATGGGGATAACATCAGGGTCAACCGCTACTATACCTCTTCTTAAAGGTTGGCCGTCATATGCTACATTACCCCACGGGCCGTTTTCGGCCGGGTCAGCAGTATAAGCAGTTGCTACCATGGTTATCGTTTTTTGCTCTTCTTGTTTTGCTTTTTCAGTTTCAGGTTTATCTTCTGCTTTTGTTTTTTCTGTTTGTTTTTTTTCTATTTGTTTGATTTCTGCCTTATCATTTTTGAATTCTTCTGCTGCCATGGCATTATCGATATGGGAAGCCATATAACCAGCAGCAGTTACCAGAGTTAAAAGGCACCATATTATAAGCAAGCCATAAGCTGAAAATTTTCTGTTTTTAATCATAACCAAATCCCTCCTTCTAGAAACAAAATGGTGCTTTAAAATTAAGCACCATGTGAAAAAATATTTTATTTGTCAAAGCCTTGTTAATCTTATCAGGAAATTACGCAGGATTCAAACAGGCTTACCTTTTTTTAAAGGCAGTCTGAAAGTATAAATTTATATAAACCATTATAGCTCGATTTTAAAAGCATAATTCGACGGTATAAGGCTTTATGCTGCCTTATGTAAAATATTTACATAAAGATTCTGGTTTCTAGTCAGTTTGAAAAATAGCATCGGAAGGGCAGCTGTCCATACATTCACCGCAGTCTATGCATTTATCCAGGTCGATTTTATAAACCCCAATAGGGCTTATGGCTTCACATGGACATACATCAGCACATAATCCACAGGAGGAACATTTATTTTCATCGATTATAAAGGCCATAGTATTTTCTCCTTCAGCTTATAGCTGGGAAGCTATAAGTATTTTTTGTATATTGTTGGTGCCTTCCAGAGTGGAAAGAGACCTGGCATCCCGCACCAGGTGTTCTATGTAGGAATTTTTGTCATAGCTTCTGGCTCCTATTATGTCAGCAGCTTTTAAGGTAATTTCCTGAGCTGTGGTACTGGCAGCCAGTTTAGCCATGGAAGAATGCATGGAAAAATCACTGCCGTGGTCCATAAGCCAGGAGGCTTTCCAGGTTAGCAGGCGGGCCATTTCCAGTTTGGTGGCCATTTCTGCCAGATCAAAAGCTACTGCCTGATGGTTTCTTATTTTGGAGCCAAATTGTATTCTGTTTTCTGCAAATAAGAGAGCTTCTTCGTAAGCTGCCCTGGCAATTCCCAGGGAAGCTGCTGCTACCATGACCCTTCCCAGGTCGAAAGTTTGGGTAAGCAGGAAATATCCGCTTCCCGGTTTACTTTCTTCGATCACATATTCATGAGGGAGAAGAACATTTTCAAATATTAAACGGCATATATTAAGATATTCCAGTCCGGAAGTATTATATTTGTGGCCTATTTTAAGTCCATCAGTGTTAGAGGGTACCAGGAATATTCTGAGCCATATTTTATCTACCGGCTTCTGCGTGAAGGCAGCCAGGGTTATGAGCCTGGAAACTCCAGCGTTTATGATAAAGTCTTTGGTTCCGTTAATTATAAAGCCTTCGTCAGTTCTGGCGGCCATAGTATGCATTTGCGCCAGGTCGGAACCCCCCTCAGGTTCAGTCAAGGCAAAAGAAGCCAGTTCGGCTTTTTTACCGGTAAACCAGGGCAAAAAACATTCTTTTTGCTTTGCATTGCCGGCCAGCATTATGGGTTCAACCGCATGAATGGTAGCTACTATCATAGCTGCAGCATCCGGGAAAAAAGAAGCTATTTCTTCTATGATGAGGACGGTGGTAGAACGGTTAAGTCCCAGCCCTCCATACTCTCTGGGGATAGTGGGACAAACCAGATTATATTCGGCAAGGGTAGATAATATTTCTTTTTTGAAACCCGGTTTGTTAAGGTATTTTTCGCGGATTTTTTTAAGTTTGATTCCTAATTCTTCGCGTATAAGCATTATTAGTTCCATCTGTTCCGGGGAAATGCTAAAATCCATCTCTATCGCCTCTCCTTTTTACGCCATTGTAGATATTCAATATAGCATAAGAGTTCTCTGAGGTTTTCTTCATCCAGTTCTTTAAGCAGAAGGTTTATTTTCTCAATAAGTTCAGTATTGTTTATAGATGAGCTTGTAAAATCTTTGCCAGTCAAAGAAGATTCCAGAAAGTACTCCAGCGGCTTATCCAGGATTTCGGAAAGTTTTTCCATATGCGAAAGATAGAGACGCCTTTTACCCTTTTCGTAGTTGGAAAGGGCTGATTGGGAACATCCCAGAGCTTTGGCCAGTTGTTCCTGGGTAAGCCCTTTCTCTTCCCGGGCCATTTGTATTTTGCGTCCGATTTCCTTAAAGCTCATCTGACTTCAAGCCCCCTTTAATCTATATAATAGTCTATTATTTGTTTTAATCCTACTGTTTGACTCAATTTTAAGCATAAAAAAAGGGAGGTTTTCCTCCCGTATCTTAATAATGGATTAAATATAGTTAAGCTTTTTGGCTTCAAATGTAAGCCAGTCTCTAAAGTCCGGGTGGGCTATTCTTATCAGGGATTTTACCCGATCTCTCATATTATAGCCTTTAAGATAGGCTACCCCGTATTCGGTTACCACATACTGGGTATCATTGCGGGTGGTAGTTACATAGGCACCTGGGGTGAGAGTAGGCACTATTCTTGATTTCAGCTCTCCGGTAGTTTTGTCTTCATAGGTAGAATACAAAGCCAGGAAAGCTTTGCCGCCTTTTGATCTCCAGGCTCCTTCAACAAAGTCCATCTGGCCTCCAGCTCCTGAATAGACTTTGGTTCCAATGGCTTCGGAGGCACACTGCCCGGCCAGATCAACTTCCAGGGTAGAATTTATAGAAATTACATTGTCATTAAGGCCGATGTAATAAGGGTCATTAGTTATTTCACAGCTGTGCATTTCTACCATGGGATTTTCCCGTACGAAATCGTAAAGCTTCTGGCTGCCAAAGGCAAAGCAGGCTACCCATTTGCGGGGCATGAAATTTTTCCTGCGTCCGGTTATCACTCCCTGTTCATAGAGGTCAACCATAGAGTCGCACAGCATTTCTGAATGGATTCCCAGGTCCTTCTTATCTTTTAAATGGAGGGCGACGGCATTGGGAATAGTGCCGATTCCCAGCTGCAGACATGCGCCGTCAGGAACCAATTCCGCTATATATTGCCCTATAAGCTCATCTTTTTCGTTTACCGGGATTTCGGGCAGGCAAACTAGAGGTTCATTATTTTCAACTACGGCTGCAATTTCAGAAATGTGAAAATGGTTGTTGCCGTAAGTGCGGGGCATATTTTCATTTACTTCGACGATTATTTTGCATCCTGGACTGTGGTGGATAAAGCCGTAGATATAGTCAGGATGGATGCCGGTGCTGAAAAAGCCGTGCTCATCCATGGGAGATACAGTGATAAGTGCTGCTTTCATATTGGCAACTTCTACCATTTTGGGACCGTCAAAAAGGCGGTGGGGGACAAAAGAATACAGGCCTTCGTTTATGAAATACCTTTCAATAGGACCGCTGTACATGACATCAATTGTATTGTATTTATTGATTTCGGCAAGTATTTCGGGCTTGTGAATATCCATAAATCTTACGCTCAAGCACCCTAAAAACTCACATCCTCTAAGTTCACCTGATGCCATGCAGTGAGCCATGGCATTTATCAGCTTTGGTGGCTGGCCGTTAGTTAAAGGGGTTGCGATAAAGGAATTTTGCGGAATAAGCTTTACCGCTTCTTCAGCAGTCATAAGCTTGCTTTTATATAAATCTTTAACTTTATTTTTATTCATTTACCCCTTCCCCCTTAAAAGTTTACTGCTTGCGGAATTATTCGTAAATCTTTTCCCCTTCGGCAAAGGCATTGAGGGCATCAGCTTCACTGTCGCGCTTATTGGTGTTTTTGATTTCTTCTGCTCTTTCTTTGTACCATTCATGCTGGCTTATAAGGGTCATGATTTCATTGGTGCCTACCCATATCATGGAAAGCCTCAGGTCGCGCACGATTTTTTCAATCGGGTAAACATCGGTATAGGCTATGCCGCCCATTACCTGCATGGCCAGGTTTACAGCATCCCAGCATTGTTCGGTAACAAATTTTTTGGACTGGGATACCAGCCTTCTTACCCGGGAAGCTTTTACCTTTGGATCATCAGCGGCAATAGCGGTGGTGTATATCACACTGCGGCAGGTGTCCAGCTTGAGGACGGCATCAGCCACTTTAAAGCTTACTGCCTGGAAGTTTTTAATCTGGGTGCCGAATGCTTTGCGTTTGGTAGTATAATCAGTCGCTATTTCTACTGCCGGCCTGGCTGCTCCGATAGTCATGGCAGCCGTTCCCAGCCTTTCTGGAACCATCATCTGATAAAATATGGGGGCAGCTCCGTTAACTTCTCCAATCACATTTTCTTTGGGAACCCGGACATCTTCAAAGACTACCCTGGCAGTTCCCCCGCCGCGGCATCCCATCAACCCGTAGAGGTATTCGGTCTTAACTCCCATTTCCCTTTCCACCATAAAACAGGTCATGCCTTTATGGGGAGGGGCATCAAGGTCGGTTTTGGCATAAACCAGAAAATAGTCGGCGCCTTCACCGCCAACAATAAATCTTTTTTGCCCATTCAGGATAAAGTCGTCTCCGTCGCGTCTGGCTACCGTAGTTGCCCCGAAGAAATCAGAGCCCCCGCGCGGTTCAGTTAAACATTCAGCAGCAAATTTTTCCCCTTTGCAGATAGGAGGCAGGAACCTTTTTTTCTGTTCTTCGGTGCCGAAGTGTACGATGGCTTCTGTTACTACATCCCCGGTAACTCCCCAGGTGCAGCCGAAAATATAGCCAGGTACGCATATTTCTTCGGCTACCATCACGTCATCTACCCATTTTAAGCCTCTGCCGCCGTATTCTTTGGGGACTCTTATGCCGATGAGGTTCCTTTTTCCACATTCCCGGATGAAATCTTTAGGGTATTTTATCCTGTCAGCGTCCATATCCAGGATATATTCCCGGGGAATCGATTTTACAAATTCTCTTACCTCATCCCGCAATTTTAGCTGTTCAGGTGTCATCAAAAAATCAAACATAAATCCTTCTCCCCCTTGATGTAAAATGCAAATTTTATTACATTATGTAATTAAATTATTACATTTGTAATAGAGATATGTCAATTTGATTTTGCAATATTATGTAAAAAGCAGGCATAAAGCAGGTATTTATTTATCAAGTGCGGGCTTGACGGGAGGGAGAAAATAGGAATAGAATTTTTTTACCAGCATCAGAATGGAAAATGACAGGGCTAAATGGGGGAGGATGTTTTACATATATAATGGGTGAGATAAGGGTTAGTGGAGGTAGGCATGTATAATCTGAAATTTAAAATATGGCTGGATAAAGAAGGCAAGGTATTTGGACCGGGGCCTTATGAGCTTTTAAAGGGGGTTAGGGAAACCGGTTCCTTATCCAAAGCTGCCAGCAGTATGCATATGTCCTACAGCCAGGCTTACAACCTTATAAAAAGCCTGGAAAAAAGGCTGGGTTTCCCGCTTATCATAAGCCAGAGCGGAGGGAAAAAAGGAGGGGGTTCTGCCCTTACCCCGGAAGCGGCAGAACTTGTGGATAAATATGCTGCTTTTTATAAGGAATGTGAGGAAGCTTTGCAGAATATATTTGAAAAGTATTTTAAATAAATCATCATTCATGCAGTTCCCTGAATAGCAGTTTTTAAGCTTTATTAAAAAATTTTACCCCTGGCACAGGGGATAAATTCCTGGCTGCCAGGGGCAGAAGAATTAATTTTTATAATAAAATATTTGATAGTTGTGCATCAATGCTTTTTTAACAATGCATTTATTGTATAACCATGACTGGAGTAAACCGCATATGCAGAATAGTGGCAGCAGATAGAAAGCATGATTTTTACAAAAGCGTTTATTTGGAAAAGTAAATTTTTTGTAAAGACACTTGCCGTTAAGGAATTTTTTCTATATAGTTTAAAAAAACTGCATACCAGGTATGCGCAGGGGTGCCGTTAAAGGCTGAGATTATACCCTTTGAACCTGAACTGGGTAATACCAGCGGAGGGAGCGCAGTGAGGGGTTTTTATACCTGACGCATGCCTTTTTGGGCAAACGTCAGGTTTTTTTATCTGGAAAGGGGGGATGAAAAGGTGAAGAAGCGTAATTCCCCCTTCGCCTGCCTGGTATCCAGGGGAAAATATAAAGGGGAGGAAAGAAAATGCTCATAAATGATATAAAAATAACTGCTTCTATTATTGATGAGTATTATTCAGTGCTGAAAGAAAATCTGGAGTGTGATCTTATAATCGTGGGAGGGGGACCGGCAGGGCTTACGGCTGCTTTTTATGCCGCTAAAAGCGGGCTTAAGACAGCAGTCCTGGAAAGCCGCTTATCTCCCGGCGGCGGCATGTGGGGAGGCGGCATGTTCTTTAACCAGATAGTTTTCCAGAAAGAAGCAGCTGAAATTCTGGATGAAATAGGGATTGTGCACCGGATAAACCAGGACGGCTATTTGGTGGTGCCTTCCTACCGGGCGGTAGCTCAGCTTATCCTGGCTGCGGATAGGGAAGGAGCCAAGATTTTAAATGGCATAACGGCAGAAGATGTTATGGTGAGGGAAAAGCGCGTCTGCGGGGTAGTCGTAAACTGGACTGCTGCGGTAAAGCTTGGTATGCATGTGGATCCCCTTTCTCTGGGGGCTAAGGCAGTTATCGACGCTACCGGGCATGATGCGAGTGTAGCCAGAATTTACCTGGCCAAATCCGCTGAAAAGCTCCCGGAAGACAGGGAAGATAGGGTTAGGACTTCTTCCATGTGGGCGGAAAAAGGAGAAGAAATGGTGGTAGAATATACGGGTTTCATAGCAGAGGGGCTTATAGCAGCCGGCATGAGTGTAAGTTCCCTTTTTAATACCCCCCGTATGGGGCCTATTTTCGGGGGCATGCTCTTATCAGGACGCAAGGCAGCAGGGCTGGCTTTAGAATATGTAAAGAAGGTGAGTTTATGACCCAGCTTATAAAGGCGAAGCGCGGAGAGGTTACTCCCCAGATGCTGGAGGTGGCGGCTAAAGAAGGCCTGTCCCCTGAAGAGGTTAGAAAAGGGGTGGAGGAAGGTTACATAGTTATACCTTTTAATATAAGGCATCAGGGATTAAAAGCCTGCGGCATAGGCAGAGGCCTTACGGTAAAGGTAAATGCCAATCTGGGGGTATCCAAGCAGGCATCCAGCCTGGAAAAGGAAATCAGAAAGCTTAAGGCGGCTTTAAAAATTGGGGCTGATACGGTTATGGACCTTAGCACCGGCAGGGAGCGCGACAGGATAAGGCAGGAGTTTGTAAGGGTTTCTGAGGTGCCGGTAGGCAGTGTGCCTGTTTATCAGGCTGCTGCGGAAGCGGAAGAGAAAAAGGGAGATATCCTGGCTATGACCGAAGAAGATATGTTTAAGGCTGTGGAAAAACACATCCAGGACGGCATAGATTTTATAACCGTCCACTGCGGCATAACCAGGTCTTCCCTGGCCGTTCTTGATAAAAACCCCCGACTTATGGGGATAGTGAGCCGGGGAGGGGCGATAACCGCAGCCTGGATGAGAAAACACGGCCGGGAAAACCCTTTTTATGAAAACTTTGATTATCTTCTGGAACTGTGCCTGCGCTATGACACTACCTTGAGCCTGGGGGATGGTTTGCGGCCAGGGTCCCTGGCGGATGCCAATGACCCGGCCCAGATAGAGGAGATGGTTATCCTGGGAGAGCTGGTGAAGAGGGCCCGGGAAAAAGGGGTGCAGGTGATGGTGGAAGGTCCCGGGCATATGCCTTTAAACAGCATAAAAGCATGTATTGACCTGGAAAAAAAGCTCTGCCATAATGCCCCTTTTTATGTGCTGGGGCCTCTGGTAACCGATATTGCAGCTGGCTATGACCATGTGGCAGGGGCTATCGGCGGGGCGCTGGCTGCTTTTTATGGAGCCGACTTCCTCTGCTGTGTAACCCCTGCTGAGCACCTGGGGCTTCCGGATGAAGAGGATATAATAGAAGGGGTGGCGGTTTCCCGGCTGGCTGCCCACGCTGCCGATTTGGCCAGGGGCAAAAAGCGTGCCTGGGAAAGGGATATGGCGGTATCAAGAGCCAGAAGGGAACTGGACTGGGAGAAACAGATAGGGCTTTCGCTTCATCCGGAAAAAGCCTTCTTTATATACAAGGACAAAAACCCTGATGCCTGTAAAGGCCAGCCCTGCAGCATGTGCGGAGAATACTGCGCGGTCAGGATGGATAAGGACAGTTTGTCCAGGCTTTTTTGAGCAGAAAGGCAGCTTCTTCAGGGTCAGGGCTTTTAAGGATAAATGAAGAAACGGCTATACCGCTTGCTCCTGCTCTCTTTATCTCAACTGCCCGGTCCGGGTTTATGCCTCCTATGGCTACCACCGGTATCTTAACCCGGGCTGTGAAAATTTTAAGTTTTTCAGGGCCGATTACCGGAGCTGGATTTTCCTTGGTGGCAGTAGGAAAAACCGGGCCTATGCCCAGGTAGTCGGCCCCTTCTTTTTCACCTTTTTCTGCCTCTTCCAGCTTGTTAGCCGTAAGGCCGATGATTTTATGCGGGCCGAGTATTTGCCGGGCGGTTGGAACAGGCAGGTCTTTTTGCCCCAGGTGTACTCCGTCCGCGTTTACAGCCAGTGCTATATCTACCCGGTCGTCTATTATGAAAGGTATGGAACAGGGGGAAAGGGCTTCTTTTATATTAAGGGCCAGGCTGTAAAAATCCCGGTCAGCTAATTTCTTGGCCCGCAGCTGGACGATAGTCGCTCCTCCCTTTACGGCCTTAACTACCTGTTCTGTCGGGTTAAAAGGGGAAAGAAGGTCAGCGTCTGCTACAAGATACAGTGAATAGTCAGGCTTTGTTTTCATATCCGGTTATCCTCCTTATATAAAATGCTTGAGGACAGGGCATCCCTGGCCGGGGCGAAAACTTTGCCTTATCGCTTCTTCGAGGTAAGTTTTGGTTTTGCTGACTGCCTCCGGAACTTTAAGCCCGGCAGCCAGGTAGAAAGCGAGGGCAGAAGAAAAGGCGCAGCCGGTTCCCCTTATTTCCCCTTTTTCTATGCGCTGGCTCTTGAAGCGGTGAATTTTTTCCTGGCTGGCTGCTATATCAACCGGTTCCCCTTCAAGATGCCCTCCTTTCACGATAACCCATCCAGGGCCGTATTTAAGGAGTTCTTTTGCTGCTTTTTCCATATCTTTCACTTCTTTTACCGTATGGCTGGATAAAAATTCAGCTTCCGGTATATTGGGGGTTATAGCTGTGCACAGGGGGAAAAGCTTTTCTTTTAGCGCTTCTGCTGCCTCTTTTTCCAGAAGCGGATAACCGCTGGTTGAAATTATGACCGGATCCAGAACTACCGGTATTTCCGATTTTAGCCCCTTTAAAAACCTGCTTACAGTTTCGATGTTTTCCCTGCTGTACAGCATGCCTATTTTTATGCCGTCTATCCTGAAATCTTCGGCTACCGCTTCAAGCTGCCTCTGCAGGAAAGCATCACCTGCTTCTTTGACGGCGCTGACCCGGGAAGTGTTTTGGGCGGTAAGGGCAGTTACTACTCCGGTAAAATAACCTCCCAGAGAAGATACTGTCTTGAGATCGGCCATTATCCCTGCAGCTCCTGAAGGGTCGAAACCGGCAATGCCTAAAATATTAAGCATAAAAATCCCCTTTCTTTAGGTTCGCATTTTTATTCGGCGAAAGCTTTTTTCGTGCAATAATTACAGAATAATTAGGGCTAAAGTTTTAAAATCAAAAACTGCAAAATATTTCATGCTGGTGATGAAGATTTTTGCTGCCATTCCCTTATGCCTTTGCATAAAATTCTAATTTATTCAAAGGCGAAATTTAAGATGTCAATGACAAAATAATTTTTTGAATTGTTAGCTTGGAGGAAATCAAATATATTTAGTTAAGCTTTATTTAGTTAAACTTTATGGTTGGGAGTTTATTAAGGATTAGGGAAAGGAGAGTTTTTATGCGCATAAAAAAGGTAATAGCCTGGGTGCTTATTTTGAGCTTCAGCCTGAGGCAGGTATGGTATATAAACACCTGCCTTTTTGCTTGATATTTTGCATACATTGTTCATATTTTTGGCGTCATAAATTGTAAAATTTGCTGGATAACTGGTGCTGATAAATGGTTGCTTTGAGCCAGGCAGAACATAAAATAATATTGAATAATTTTAATTTTCCTAATAAAATAAATATTAAGAAAAATAAGTTAAATTTAGTTATTAAATGACAAAAAAGGTTGAAAAAGGGAGGTGCTGTTATGAGGCTGATGGCTGATGTTACGGTTACGGTGACTTCCAATGGAAGGGATTATATGGACACAGTGAGGATGGAGTTTGAAGACGAAGATTATGCGGAATTTGATTTTGGCGGATTTTTCAGGGAACTGGTAAACAAACTGAACCCGCTGGTAATAGAAAAACTGCCCAAGGAAAGGATTGTAGTCGACATTAAAAACATAAGAAAAAGCATGGTAGATAAGGAGAAAATCGAAGAAGCCTACACCAAATGCGAAAGATAGCCTCCTTTTTTGAGCTGCTTTTTGCTGCACATAATGCCGCTTATTTTCCTGCCTGGCATTTTTGGAATATTTTCCTCTGGATTTGAAATATCACTGGACTTAGATGAGATGGGTAATGATTTATGGGATACTGTTAAAGCTTTTCTGATAATAAAATTCGAATTCCACTACCCTTTAAACAGCAGTTTTTAAAGCTTTTATGCCGGTTTTTGCGTATCTGTAAATAAAACATTTCCAGCATTTGCCTTAAATTAAAGAGATGGGGTGGTGGAATTTTATTTTGTCTTGATTTTTATTTTTTTCGTCCCCGTTATTTAATGCTTATGGATTTATTCCTTATAGATTTGAGGGATAAACAGGCAGAATGGCTATTTTAAAGGTCTTCGATTTTGTTGTAGCGGAGTATCTCTTCCCGCTTGCGCAGCATATTTTCATAATCAAGGCGGTATCTTTTTTTATGATAGTATTCTTTAAAGGCGGCGATATATTTTTCAGATGTGAAATATTTTTTCATCCGTTCTGAAATATAATGCACCTGTTCGCTTGGTTCATACAAAACCGGTCTGTCTTCTGCAATATCTATGATGGTTCCGGTAATTATGCCCCAGGAAATGTCAGCCAGGGAATAGTCGTCAAGGTCCCTTATTATTGCTCTAAGGAAGGCTTCCTGCACGGGGTCAAAAAACTTGAACTGTTTGGAGTACATGATAGCTCCATGTATGTGGTTGGGTATATCGAAATAACCGTCTTTAAAGATTTCACTGGACAGATTGTAGAGAAGCCTGAAGCAGTATTTGAGAATGCCAAGGCCTGGGCTGCTCTGGCCTGGAAGCTGAGGCCTTTCTTTGGTGAAAGTTCCCCGGGGGTTTCTGGCGGAGAGCCATTCGATAAGAATCATGTCATAGGGAAATATTTCTTCATCTGCCTCAAAAAACTTTTTATCCGGCATGAAAAAATTTTCGCTTACCCGCAGGTCAAGGAGCTGGTTTTCGGGAATAATATCCTTCCAGTACAGTTTTAGATAATGTATATGATTTTCGTCCCGGTCGATGACAAGCTCAATATCATCAAACCCTATCGATTTGAGATGGGAAAGCATGCCAGTTTCTGCAATCTTTTCATACATCTCCTGTTTCGTAAATCTTCCCAGGAATAAATCATTGAAGCTGTTGAAGTTCTGCAGGTTGCCCAGATTGCCTATTATATCAAGTTCGCTGAAACTTATGTCTGCTGGTTCGGGGATGGCCAGGTCGACTTTGGTAAAATTTTTGAAATTTTTCCCTTTAGGGTGCTGGTCAGGCAAGGGAAATCCCCTCTCTTCCTGGAAGGTTTTTAAATAAAAAAGGTATCAGCGGCATATTTCAGTATGTGGCAGTTTTTCTGCCGTATCAAGAGCAGATGTAAAAACGGAGAATAAACTATTTTATCAATAAACAGGCTTCTTTTAAAATTATAACAGCAAAACGGCAAAGATTATACTGCAATTTATTTTAGCACAATTTAAGGAGGGCAGGTTAAAAGAATTCGTTTCCCAATTTTGAGAATTCAAAAAATTAACCTGTTAGTCCTTACTTGCCATCTTTGTCCTTATATATTACATAAAAAATTAAAGTTGATGTTCTGTATGTCAAATCTCCTCCAGTGTATGATGATATTGGTGTGCTTATATTGGCATTTGATGGTTTTACTTCTCTGTTGTAGGTTGATTTCCATGTCCATTTGATATGGTCTAGTTGGGAAGTGCAGGGGTCTTGTCCTGTGAATTTTGATTTGTAGTCGTTTAATTTGGAGGGTTCGACTATTTCTTCCCATACTCTGGTGTCGGTTGTGTAGTAATACTTCCAGCTACCATTATTTAATTTGCGAATTTCCAATGCTAATTTCGAAAAACTTGCTGCTTCAACCTTGGGAGTTAAAATTACAAATGACATAACAAATGCTAAGAGAATAATTAAACCAGTCAACCTGTTATTATAATTTCTGCCAATCAACTTACACTCCTCCTTACCATTTTATTTTACCTTCATCAAAATCTGCAGTTTCTGTTATATCGTGAACAAGCTGAGCCTCCATTACATATCCCTTTCCATTAGATGTTAAATAAACCTGCAATACGACTACATGGTTGTCTCTTGTGTCAATGCCATATATCACTTCTTGTTCTCTCCCAAATGCTCCTGGTGTAGTACCTAACAAACTTCTGTCAAACTTGACATAAGGATATTCCTTCTTTATAAATTCTGCCAGTTCATTGTAGCGTTCGTCACTCAATACTGAAGGATTGGGAGTAAACTTGGCATCGCAATCATTTGGTGCGTGCTTTGCATATCTTGCAAGTTCACTTTTCACATATGCTATCTCCTGTGGGGTGAGGGTTGAGGGAGCGGGGTTGTTCTTTTTGTTGATTAGGTCGATGATGTCGTTGATGTCGGGTTTTTCCATTCCTTCAGGGTATGCGATGACAAGTTTGTGATTGCTGTCCCAGTCAACCTTGAACCCAAGACCTTCTGCTACATACCTTGCAGGCAGCATGGTGCGACCTGGCTTTTCGATAAAGGGGGCTACATCCATAGTTAAACCTTCCTGCTGGGAGTCTGGCTTGGTTACCTGCATTGTCTTACTGCCGATTTTGAGTTTGAGGGTGTTTTTGCCCTTGAGGGTTGCGGTTTGCTGTTGCGCGTTCCAGTTGATATTGTCGTTGTCTACTCCAAGAGCATTGGCTAAAAATCTGACAGGAACAAAGCTTCTATTGCTTACTACCTTGGGGGCTGCGTCCATCCTTGTCGCTTCAATATACCCACTGTCCACATCCTTCACATAATAATTATAATCCCCCATCCTGAAAACAATCACCTTATTATACCCGGCATATAAAACCTCATCCCGGGAAAAATCATCCCCTATATACTCATAACCAGCTGTAGCAGGAGGAGAAAAAACCAGAGAAAAAACAGCTAAAGAAAACAAAAACCTTCTAAAAAACGAAAAAGGAGAAAAAGCCATAAAAAACCATCCTTTCCTAAAAAATATTAAAGCAGCCAGAGAAAAAATTCCTCATAAAAAAAGAAAATCCTTTCGTAAGGAATAAAAAATAACAAAAAAACCTCTTTAAATCTTTATCCTGAAAATTAAAAAAATAGATTTTAAAACTTAATTTTCTAAGAACAAAAAATGATTTTAGGTTTTAAAATTTAATTTTTATTAAAAATTTAAATTACATTTAAAATCCAATTGATAAAGAACAGATGTTTGAGGATTAAACATAAAACTCCTTGTCTAAAGCCATTTAATTCCATATAATCTAAACAAAAAAGGAGAAAGCCTTAATGAGCGACATAGCAAACCTCCACGACAGATACTTCAAAGAATACCTGGAAAACCCCGGGATAGCGGAAAAATTCCTTAATGAAATCCTTCCCGAGAGGATAAAAAACATAGCTGACCTGAAAACCCTTACCTTCCAGAAAGAAAGCTTCATAAGCCAGGAACTGAAAGAAGCCTATTCCGACCTCCTTTTCAAAGGCAGGCTAAAGAGCGGGAGAGATATATACATATACTTCCTGATAGAACACAAAAGCTACCTGTATGAACTGACCCCCTTTCAGCTCTTAAAATACATGGTAAACATCTGGGAAAGGGAGATAAACAAAGAGAAAAAGAAAAAACTGACCCCCATAATCCCGGTAGTCTTCTACCACGGGGAAGAGAAGTGGAGGTCCTCTTGCGAATTCACAGAGCTTATAGAAGGGGAAAGGGAAAAAGGGGAGCTAGAAGAATACCTTCCCCGCTTCAGGCATATATTATATGAGCTGGGGGAAAAAGAGGCAGTGGAAAAAGCGGGGGACGCTGTCATAAGGGTATTCTTGAGGAGCCTGTTTTTAAAAAAGGTAAAAGGGGAAGAAGAGGTAAAGATTTTGTTGAGGGAGACCTTAAAAGAGGTAAGGGAGATAGGAGGAGAGTACGGCTATTTATTAAAGAGCGTAATTTTGTATATAATAAAGACAGCAGAGAAGCTGGAAAAAGAAGTGCTGTTTGACTATGTGGAAGAGCTGATCCCGGAGAGGAGGGGTGAGATAATGACGATAGCTGAGCAGCTGAAGCAGGAGGGAAAAATGGAAGGTATAAGGGAAGGGATGGAGAAAGGCATAGAGAAAGGTATAGAGAAAGGGCGTGAAGAGACATTAAAGCAGACAGCAATAAATGCTCTAAAAAAGGGATTGGACATAGAAACTATAGCTGAACTCACTGGGCTTTCTGTAGAGAGGATAGAAGAGTTAAGGAAAGGGCTAAATTAGGAAATTATATTCTTTAAAGAAGATAACTTGAAAAAGCAGCCAGATAAAGAACAGAGAGGGCGGGGATTTGCTTCCTGCCCTCTCTGTTTACCCTTTTTGTGGTTCCTTAATAATGGGTTTTGCTTGCAAAAATATATTTTATCTTTTTAAAATTAAGGCTCAACTAAAGAAGAATCCCATCTAAAGGAAATATTTTCTTTAAAATGAAAAACCTGCTGTAATTTTAGCGGGCTAAAAAATTCCCGGCTGCCGGGGAAGAGTTTTTTAAAAAATTTGCCTTTTAATGGAAAAAACATAAAAAAAGAAGTATATCCATGCTTCCTACCTTTTTACTATGCTCTCATCTCTGGCTATCGGTGTGCTTATATCTATATGACCGGCCAGGGTTTCCTGTTTTTCACCATTTATCAGGATCTGTACCTTTTCTACTCCAGCTGTTTCGGCTGCTGTATTTACTATAGACATTATGGTCAGGATTTCCCCGGCGCTTCCCCCTGGATGTTCAGTTTGCAGCTCGCGGGAAAAGTCAAGGTATAAGATGCTGTCTTCCTTTTTTACAGATAAAATGCCTGTTTCTGGGGGTATAGTCGGATAATGGCCTTCCTTTTGGGGGCCTTTTATTAATTCTTCTATGGCGGTTTTGACGATGTCTTCTGAAGAGGCCTTACTGGAAACTGTAATCTGTCTGGATTCCGGAAGCAGGTACATGGCCTGCTGATCGGCGAAATAAAGGGTTATTTTTTTATTTATTGTTTTGGGCTCCGGGTTTTCCGGCGCTTTTTTGGGCAGGCAGCCGTTTAAGGCGAAAAAGGATATTATGCATAAAAGCAGGATAATATAAAAGGTTTTTTTATTCCGCAATTTTCTTCCTTCCTTTCTTTGCATGATAGATTAAGTTTTCTCTATTATAACTTATATGCATATTATATGGTATAACTTGCAGTTTAAGAGGGAAGAATCCGGATAAAAAGGGAAAAGTGAGGTAAAACAGGGTGAGGGAGGAAAAATTTTTGGATAGCTTCGGCGATAATGCCTGGCAGGAATTTGTCAGGCTGCTGGGGGCCAGTATTATTACCCGTCTGGAAGAGATAGAAAATGAAGTAGACTGGGATAAACTATTGAATCTGGGGGACGATGAAATAAAGAGGGAGGCTTATCAGCTTAAAGAAGACCTGGCGCGCATCAAAAAGTTGATTAAAGATTTGTAAAGCTTTTGTTAAAAGATTTTTTAGCACGTTGACATCGTTTTAAACCTTTGTTAGTATCAAAATGAGGTCAAAATTTAATAAAGAAACGCGAAAGTGTGCCTAGGGTTCCGCATGTAGCAGTACATGGTCTGGTCCAAGTGGCACAGGTGCCTTTGGGGGATAAAGGCACTACACCGTATAGGGATAAAAGCCCAGGCGGACAGGTTTCGTTTCAGAGCCTGTCTCCTGGGCTTTTTAAATTGTTACATAATAATCAGGGAGGGATATCATGCCCAAGGTTGGCATTATTATGGGGAGTGATTCTGATCTCCCGGTTATGAAGGAGGCCGGGGATATGCTGAAAGAACTGGGCATAGACTATGAGTTTACGGTTTGTTCTGCCCACCGTTTGCCGAAGGAGACTGCAGAGTATGCCGAAACGGCTGAAGAAAGGGGACTTGATGTCATTATAGCTGGAGCAGGAGGAGCAGCTCACCTTCCCGGGGTTATTGCCGCTTCTACTGTAGTGCCGGTTATTGGGGTACCAATAAAGACTTCTACTTTATCGGGAGTAGATTCGCTTTATTCGATTGTGCAGATGCCAAAAGGGATTCCAGTGGCAACGGTAGCGATAAACGGCAGTGCCAATGCTGCTATTCTGGCAGCAGAGATAATCGGCGTAAAAGATGAAAAAATAAGGCAAAATATTAAGGAATACCGCAGGAAGATGGCAGAAGAAGTGAAAAATAAAGATAGAAAGCTTAAAGAACTTGGGGTTGAAGCTTATCTGGAACAAAAAGGAGGTAAATAGATGATTGAAAGATATACCCTGCCGGAGATGGGAGCTATCTGGAGTGAGGAGAACAAGCTCAAAAACTGGCTGAAGATTGAGATTGCTGCCTGTGAGGCATGGGCAAAACTGGGCAAGATTCCAGAAGAAGCGGTGGAAGCGATTAAAAGGAAGGCCAATTTTAACATAGAAAGGATAAGGGAGATTGAGGCGGAAGTCCACCATGATGTTATCGCTTTTCTTACCAATGTGGCGGAATATGTGGGGGAAGAATCCAAGTATATACATCTGGGGATGACTTCTTCAGATATTCTGGATACAGGCCTGGCTATGCAGATGCGGGATTCTGCTGACCTTATAATGGACAAGCTTGTAAAGCTCAAGGAAGTTATCGGGGAAAAGGCCAGGAAGTATAAATATACCCTGATTATCGGGCGCACCCACGGGATACACGGGGAACCTACCACTTTCGGGCTTAAGATGGCTTTATGGTATACGGAGATGGAAAGGAATATAGAAAGGCTAAAGCAGGCCAGGGAAATGATATCTTATGGGGCCATTTCAGGCGCGGTAGGCAATTTTGCCCACCTGGACCCCAGGGTAGAAGAATATGTGTGTGAAAAGCTGGGCTTAAAGCCGTGCAAGGTTTCTACCCAGATTATCCAGAGAGACCGTCATGCCCAGTTCATGTGCAGCCTGGCGGTTATTGCCAGCTCCCTGGAAAAGATGGCTACGGAAATAAGGAACCTCCAGCGTACGGATATTCTGGAGGTGGAGGAGCCGTTCCGCAAAGGGCAGAAAGGCTCATCAGCCATGCCGCACAAGCGCAACCCGATGATGAGTGAAAGGGTGGCCGGGCTTTCCCGCGTAGTACGTGCCAATGCCCTGGCGGCGCTGGAAAATGTGGCGCTCTGGCATGAAAGGGATTTAACCCATTCTTCGGTAGAAAGGGTAATCATACCGGACAGCTGCATACTTGTAGATTATATGCTGGCCAAGTTTACCGGCATTATGGAAGGCCTGGTGGTATATGAGGATAATATGCGGGAAAATATAAACCGCACCCGGGGACTTGTATTTTCACAGGAATTGATGCTGGCTCTGGTCAAGAAGGGGATGCTGAGGGAAGAAGCTTACCGTCTGGTACAGAGAAATGCCATGAAGAGCTGGGAAGAAAAGCTTGATTTTAAAGAGCTGGTGCTGGCTGATGAAGATATTATGAGGGTTATTACTCCGGAGGAGCTGGAGGCGGCTTTTGATTTGTCTATCTACACACAGAATGTAGATTATATTTTTGAACGCTGCGGGCTTTAAAACCTTAAATAACGGGAGGGGATTATGATGGCGGCAAGAGGAGAATTTTTGTATGAAGGCAAAGCCAAAAAGATTTATGCTACTGATGACACCAGGGTTTTGTGGATGTATTACAAGGATGACGCTACGGCTTTTGATGGGGCCAAAAAAGGGATTATCAATAATAAGGGGATAATGAACAACCGGGTAGCCAACATGCTTTTCCGTCTTCTGGAGAAAAACGGCATAGAAACCCATCTGGTGGAAGAAATAGATGAAAGAAATGTGCTGGTAAAGAAGCTTGACATGATACCGGTAGAGATCGTGGTGCGCAACCGGGTGGCAGGAAGCCTTGCCAAAAGGCTGGGTTTGGAAGAAGGCACTGCCCTTAAGGGGACTATCCTTGAGCTCTACTATAAGAGTGATGAGCTGGGCGATCCTATGATAAATGAATACCATGCGGAAGTTATGGGCTGGGCTACCAGGGAGGAACTCAAGGCTATGCAGGAAAAAGCCCTGGAGATAAATGAAGTGCTTACTCCTTTCTTTGACAGTATTGGCATTATACTGGTGGATTACAAGCTGGAGTTTGGGCGCATAGATGGCCGCATAGTCCTGGGGGATGAAATATCTCCCGATACCTGCCGTTTGTGGGACAAGGAAAGCCTGGAAAAGCTGGATAAAGACCGTTTCCGCAGAAATCTGGGCAAAGAGGAAGAGGCTTATATGGAAGTGGTAAGAAGGATTGAAGGAAAGCTTGGCAATTTAAGGTAGATTTATAAAGCAGGGGAGGGTATATGTTTTGTATAAGGCGCATGTTTATGTAGTTTTAAAGCCCGGGGTCCTTGATCCCAGGGGGGACGCGGTGAAAAAATCGCTGAATGTCATGGGATATGCCGGGGTTAATGAAGTGCGTATAGGAAAGTTTATCGAAGTATGGCTGCAGGCTGGAAGCAGGGAAGAGGCCTTAAGGGAAGTGGAGAAGATGAGCGGAGAGCTTCTGGCCAATCCGGTAATTGAGGATTACCGGGTAGAGATAGTGGGGGGAGAGTAAGGGCTATGCGTTTTGGGATAGTGGTATTCCCGGGTTCGAACTGTGATGTGGACTGTTATTATGTGATAAAAGAGGTAATGAAGGAAGAGGCCTTTTATGTTTGGCATAAGGAGACTGATTTGCGCTCTTTTGACGCTATTATTCTCCCCGGAGGATTTTCCTACGGCGACTACCTGAGGGCAGGGGCGATTGCCCGTTTTTCCCCGGTAATGTCGGCAGTAAAGGATTTTGCTTCCCGGGGAGGGCTGGTTATAGGCATATGCAATGGATTCCAGATTCTTCTGGAAGCCGGCCTGCTTCCGGGAGCCATGCTGCGCAACCGGAGCCTTAAGTTTATATGCGACCAGGTACACCTCAAAGTAAACCGCACTGACACACCATTTTCCCACCTGTTTTCGGAAGGAGAAGTTGTAAAAATCCCTATCGCTCATGGAGAAGGCAATTATTACTGTACTCCGGAAACCCTTGCTGAGCTTAAAGCCAACCGGCAGATAGTCTTTAGCTACTGCAGCCCCGGGGGGGAAGTAAGTGATGAATATAACCCTAACGGGGCACTGGCGAATATAGCCGGGATTGTTAACAAAGAAGGCAATGTCCTGGGAATGATGCCTCACCCGGAAAGGTGCAGTGAAGCTATTTTAGGCGGAACTGACGGCTTTAAGGTTTTTGCTTCGATGATTAAATGGGCAAAGGAGGCATCAAGATGAATTACCGTGATCTGGGATTAACTGATGATGAATATAAAATGATTGTTGATTTTATGGGGCGGGAGCCGAATGAACTGGAACTAGGCATGTTTTCGGTTATGTGGTCCGAACACTGCGGCTATAAAAATTCCCGTCCGCTTTTAAAGCTTTTTCCCACGCAGGGAGAATGTGTAATTCAGGGGCCGGGGGAAAATGCCGGCATAATCGATATAGGCGATGGAGATGCCCTGGTTTTTAAGATTGAAAGCCACAACCATCCTTCAGCCATTGAGCCTTATCAGGGGGCAGCCACCGGAGTGGGAGGCATAGTACGGGATATATTTACCATGGGGGCAAGGCCGGTAGCCCTCTTGAATTCCCTGCGCTTTGGACAGCTTAATGATGACAGGGTAAAGGAACTGTTTGCCGGGGTAGTAGCCGGAATAGGGGATTACGGGAACTGCCTTGGCATACCTACCGTAGGGGGAGAAGTATATTTTAATGACTGCTATAAAGAAAATCCGCTGGTTAACGCTATGTGTATAGGCCTGGTAAAAAAGGATGAAATAGCAAGGGCAGTGGCCGGGCGGGAAGGAAGCCCTATTATGCTGGTAGGGGCCAAGACAGGAAGGGACGGCATTCACGGGGCTACTTTTGCCTCAGAGGAGCTTTCGGAAGCTTCTGCGGAAAAGAGGCCTTCTGTGCAGGTAGGGGACCCTTTTATGGAAAAACTGCTTATTGAGGCATGTTTGGAGCTTATCAAGGAAAACCTGGTAGACGGGATGCAGGATTTGGGAGCAGCTGGCCTTGTAAGTTCGGTTGCGGAAACGGTAAGCAAAAAAGGGCGGGGAGCCTGTATAGATGTCCTTAAAGTGCCCAGGCGGGAAGAAGGGATGACTCCCTATGAGGTTATGCTGTCAGAATCCCAGGAGAGAATGCTGGTTATCCCCCGGGAGGGGTGTGAGGAAAGGATTGCCCAGATTTTTGATAAATGGGGATTAGATGCCTCTGTTATTGGGGAAGTAACCGGAGATGGCATTTTTCGGGTGCTGGAAGGAGAACGGGAAGTGGCGGCTGTTCCGGTAAAGGCGCTTACTGAAGGGTGCCCGGTTTATGTAAGGGAAGGCAGGGTGCCCGACTATTACCTGGAAGCGAAAGAGCTAAAAGAGGAAGATTTGCCTGAAATAGATGTGAAAGAAGCCCTGGTAAAACTCCTCTCTTCCCCCAATATTGCCAGCAAGAAATGGGTTTATTCCCAGTATGACTATCAGGTGATGACCAATACGGTTGTTCTGCCCGGGAACGGGGATGCTGCGGTGTTGAGGGTTAAGGGGAGAGAAAAAGGCTTTGCTGCCACGGTAGACTGCAACAGCCGCATGGTTTATCTTGATCCTTATAAAGGCGGGATGATGGCAGTGGCAGAGGCTGCTTTAAACCTGGCCTGTGTAGGAGCCAGGCCTTTGGCCTTTACCAACTGTCTCAATTTTGGCAATCCGGAAAAACCGGAAATCTACTGGCAGCTTAAAGAGGCGATAAAAGGCATGGCTGATGCGGCTTCTGTTCTCAATACACCGGTGGTTAGCGGCAATGTAAGCCTATATAATGAGAGCACAGAACGGGCGGTTTACCCTACTCCGGTGGTAGGCATGGTAGGGATTCTGGAGAATATCCAGAATCGCTGTGACATGGCTTTTAAAGAAGAAGGGCACTTAATCTGCCTTCTGGGCAGAATGCGCAGGGAACTGGGAGGTTCTGAATACCTGGCCGTATGTCATGGAATAGAAAAGGGACAGGTTCCGGATATAGATCTTAAAGAGGTGAAAAGGCTTATAGACCTGCTCCTTTGTCTTACACGGGAAAAGGTTTTATCCTCCTGCCATGATGTGAGCGAAGGGGGGCTGGCGGTAGCCCTGGCAGAATGTGCCATAAAAGGGGATAAAGGTTTTAAGGTGAAGCTGCCGGTACTGGATAGGGGAGTTATGTTTTCCGAAGCCCCTGGAAGGGTAGTAGTAAGTTTGCCTGAAGGTAAATGGGAATTTTTGAAAAAGGCATGCGCAGAGGCTGGGATTGCCTGCACGATTATAGGAAGAGTAGAAGGAAGGAAACTGATTTTTGCTGATGAACAGGGGAAAGAAGTAGTGCTGCCCCTTGATAAAGCCAGCAGCCTGTGGGGGGAGGCGATTGCGTGTTTGATGAAATAGAAGACAAATTTAAGCATGAATGCGGGGTTTTTGGGATTTTTGCCAAAGGGAGCGAGGATATAGACGTAGCGCGTACCGCTTTTTATGGCCTTTATGCCCTGCAGCACCGGGGCCAGGAAAGCGCAGGCATTGCGGTGTCTGATGGCAGGCGGATAAGGCTGGAAAAAGGCATGGGATTGGTTACCGAAGTTATACGGAGTGAAAATATAAGAAATCTTAACGGCTATATGGCTATCGGCCATGTACGCTATTCTACCACCGGGGAAAGCAGTGCTGTAAATGCCCAGCCTCTGGTTTTCCATTACCTTAACGGTATGGTGGCTCTGGCCCATAACGGCAACCTGGTTAATACGGAGGAAATGAGAAAACGTTTGGCTACCTATGGATCGGTTTTTCAGACTACCACTGATACTGAGGTGGTAGCCAACCTTCTGGCCCGCTATTCGCAGGATAAGCTGGAAGATGCCCTGGCCAAGTGTATGATTGATATGAAAGGCGCTTATGCCCTTCTTATCATGACTGAAGATAAGCTGATCGGGGTAAGGGATCCCTTCGGGATAAGGCCTCTTTGCCTGGGAGCGATAGGCGATGCTTATGTGCTGGCTTCGGAATCGGCAGCTCTGGATACGGTAGGGGCAGTTTTAATAAGGGATATAGAACCGGGAGAGATTGTAGTCATTGATGACAGCGGCATGCGTTCTATAAAAGCGTCTAATCTTCCTGTACGTGCTCACTGTGTTTTTGAATATATCTATTTTGCCCGGCCGGACAGCACCCTGGATGGGATTAATGTTTATAAAGCGAGAAGAGAGCTGGGGAAGCAGCTGGCCCGGGAAAACCGCATAGATGCGGATCTGGTAATCTCTGTTCCCGACTCCGGAACGGCTTCTGCGCTGGGCTATGCGGATGAAGCGGGGCTTCCTTTTGAAGAAGGTTTGATGAAAAACCGCTATGTAGGGAGGACTTTTATCCAGCCTACCCAGCAGATGCGGGAGCTGGGGGTTAAGCTTAAGCTCAACGCTATTGAGGAAGTGGTAAAGGATAAAAGGATTATCATGATAGATGATTCCATTGTACGGGGTACTACCAGTAAAAAGATAATCCAGATGTTAAGGGAAGCTGGAGCCAGAGAGATACACATGCTCATAGCTTCACCTCCTACCCGTTTTCCATGCTTTTACGGCATAGATACTTCAAGAAGGGAAGAACTTATAGCCAGCAAGATGGATATAGAAGCGATAAGGGAGTTTATAGGGGCAGACAGTTTGGGATATATAAGCATGGAAGGGATGTTTAAAGCCCTGAAGCGGGATGACAAATTTTTCTGCGCTGCCTGCTTTAGCGGCAATTATCCGGTGAAAATAGAGTAGTGGAGGAAAGGTTATGGAAGAAAAGGGGATTACCTATAAGGACGCGGGAGTAGACATTGAGGCAGCCAGCAGGTCAGTGGAAATGATAAAAAAGTGGACAGAGATGACGAGGAGGAAAGAGGTATTATCCAGCATAGGCGCATTTGGAGGTTTTTTTGCCCTGGATGTTAATAAGTATAAGGAGCCGGTTCTGGTTTCCGGCACTGATGGGGTAGGGACCAAGCTTAAAATTGCCCAGCTTACCGGCAGGCATGATACGGTAGGGATAGACCTGGTAGCCATGTGTGTAAATGACATACTGGTACACGGTGCTGAACCCCTCTTTTTTTTAGATTATATCGCGGTTGGCAAATTGAAGCCGGCAATGATAGAAGAACTGGTGAAAGGGATAAGCCTGGGGTGCCTGGAAGCGGGATGTGCCCTGATAGGAGGGGAAACCGCGGAACTGCCTGGTTTTTACGGTGAAGATGAGTATGATCTGGCAGGCTTTGCTGTGGGGGTGGTAGATAAGGAAAAGCTTATTGACGGCAGCCGGATTGAGGAAGGGGATGCAATAATAGCCTTGCCTTCTTCTGGACTCCATTCCAACGGTTATTCCCTGGCCCGCAGGGTGCTTTTGGAGGAGGCCGGCTATAACCTGGAAGACCGGGTGGAGGAGCTGGGAAAGACCCTGGCGGAAGAGCTTTTAACCCCTACCCGCATTTATGTAAAACCGGTGTTTTCTCTGCTGGCGGAGGTTGATGTAAAGGGGATGGCTCATATTACGGGAGGAGGCATTCCGGAAAATTTGGCCCGCATAATGCCGGATGGCTTGATGGGAGAAATAGAAGAGGAAAAGCTTCCTTTTTACCCGGTTTTTAAACTGATTCAAAAATGGGGAAAGGTGAAAAAAGAAGAAATGCTTAGAACTTTTAACTTAGGAGCCGGATTTCTTATTATAACCCCTTTACATCATCTTGATAAAGCTTTAAAGCATTTGCATATTAAAGGAGAAAAGCCTATAGTAATAGGAAAGGTTAAAAAAGGCGAAGAAAGGGTAAGGATAGTATGATAAGGATAAAAGAGCCAGGAAGATTAAATCTTGGGATTCTGGCTTCTGGAAGGGGGAGCAATTTCCTGGCCATATATGAGGCAGTAAAGAAAGGAAAGCTTGATGCTGACATAAAGGTTTTGCTGAGTGATAAAAAAGAGGCTTTAGCGCTTTTGAAAGCCCGGGAAAGAGGGATAGACGCTTTTTTTATCGACCCTCTGCATTATTCCTGCCGGGAAGAATTTGAAGAGGCGATGGTTAAGGTTTTAAAAAACTGCGGAGTAGATGTGGTAGCCCTGGCAGGTTATATGCGGCTTCTGGGAAAAAATTTCCTTAAGGAATTTCCTCTGCGGGTTTTAAATATACATCCTGCACTTCTGCCTTCTTTTACCGGCCTTGATGCACAGAAACAAGCCCTGGAATACGGGGTAAGGTACAGCGGGTGCACGGTGCATATTGTGGATGAAGGAATGGATACCGGGCCTATTATCCTGCAGGAGGTGGTTCCGGTTTATCAGGAAGATACAGTGGAGACTCTGTCTATCCGTATTCTGGAAAAAGAACACCAGATTTACTGGCAGGCTCTGCAGCTTATGGCAGAAGGCAGGCTTTATCTCGATGGACGCAGGGTGATTATAAGGTAAAAAAGGAGAGGGGAAAAATGAAAAAACGTGCGCTTATAAGCGTTTCTGATAAAACAGGAGTAGTCCCTTTTGCCAGGGGGCTTAGTGAACTTGGCTATGAAATAATATCTACCGGTGGTACCTACAAGCTGCTCAGCGAAGCGGGGGTAAAGGTTGCCAAAGTATCAGATATTACAGGTTTTCCGGAAATACTTGACGGCAGGGTGAAGACTCTGCATCCTGCTATTCACGGCGGCATTCTGGCTTTAAGGAATGAAGAACACCTGAACCAGCTTGCGGCTAACCATATTGGGACTATTGATATAGTGGCGGTCAATCTTTATCCTTTCCGGGAAACTATAAAGAAGCCAGGGGTATCGCTGGCAGAAGCGATTGAAAATATTGATATAGGCGGGCCAGCTATGATAAGAGCCGCAGCCAAAAATTATCAGGGTGTTATTGTGGTTGTAAATCCTGCCTGTTATGAGAAGGTTCTGGCTTCCCTGAAGGAAAAAGGGGATGTTGACCAGGATATGAGGTTTATGCTGGCAGTAGAGGCTTTCAGCCATACAGCAGCTTATGACAGCATGATAAGCCGCTATCTGGCGGAGATAAAAGGTGAGGCGCTGCCGGATAGCTTTGCCCTGGCAGGAGAAAAGGTGTATGAACTGCGGTATGGCGAAAATCCCCACCAGAAAGCAGCTTTTTACCGGGACATGATGCCGGTAAGGGGGCTTGCCGATGCAGAACAGCTTAACGGCAAAGAGCTTTCCTATAATAACATAATCGATGCGGAAGCTGCTTATCTTCTGGTACAGGAATTTGAAGAGCCGGCCTGTGTTATTATAAAACATACCAATCCCTGCGGGGTGGCTCTGGGAGAGAATCTGCGGGAAGCTTTTGACAGGGCTTTTGCAGCGGATCCGGTATCTGCCTTTGGAGGTATTGTAGCTTTTAACCGGGTGGTAGATATAAAAGCGGCTGAAAAGGCGGCCGAGTTTTTTATGGAAGTGGTTATTGCCCCTGGTTATGAAGAAGAGGCTCTGGATTTTCTGAAAAGTAAAAAGAACCTGCGCATACTCAAACTGGAAAACGGACTTAAGCCTAAGCTGGCTGTAAGAAGTGTTCTGGGAGGATTTCTGGTGCAGGAAAGTGGTGATAAAGATCTTGCCCCGGATGGTCTGCAGGCAGTAACCCGCTTGAAACCCGGGGAGGAAGAGATAAAAGACCTTATCTTTGCCTGGAAGGTAGTAAAACATGTAAAATCCAATGCTATTGTTATTGCCAAAGATAGGGCTACGGTAGGCATAGGAGCTGGACAGATGAACCGGGTAGGGGCAGCGCGCATAGCTCTTGAACAGGGTGGGGAAAAATGCCGGGGGGCAGTTATGGCTTCCGACGCTTTCTTCCCCTTTAAGGATACAGTAGAACTGGCTGCCCGTTATGGCATTAAGGCTATAATCCAGCCGGGTGGTTCCATGCGGGATGGAGAAAGCATAGAAGCCTGCGACGAACATGGTATAAGCATGGTATTTACAGGCATCAGGCATTTTAAACATTAGGGGGGAATATGGTGGGTAAAAAGGTGCTGGTAGTAGGCCAGGGAGGAAGGGAGCATGCCCTGGTGTGGAAGCTGTCATTAAGCCCTCAGGTGGAAAAGATATATGCTGCTCCTGGCAATCCGGGAATAGCTGAATTGTCGGAATGTGTAGATATAGGGGCGGAAGATATAGAAGGGCTGGCAGATTTTGCCCTGGAGAAAGGTATAGACCTTACCGTGGTGGGGCCGGAAGCTCCTTTAATGAAAGGGATAGTGGATGTTTTCAGGGAGAGAGGACTTTTAATATTTGGACCGACAGCAGCTGCTGCCCGGCTGGAAGGGAGCAAGGTTTTTACCAAAAATCTTTTGCAAAAATACGGTATTCCCACTGCTTTTTATGAGGTTTTTGATGATGCTGAAAAAGCACTGGATTTTGCCAGACATTATACGGAAAAAGGGAGAAAGATAGTTATAAAAGCAGACGGCCTGGCGGCCGGCAAAGGGGTAGTAATAGCTGAAGATTTTTCCCAGGCGAAAGAAGCTATAGAAAATATTATGGTAAAAAAGGCTTTGGGGGAAGCAGGGAACAGGGTAGTAATGGAAGAGTTTTTGCCGGGAGAAGAGGTCAGCGTTTTTGCTCTGAGTGATGGCAAGGATTTTGTAATCCTGGGGGCTGCCCAGGACCACAAACAGGTTTTTGACGGGGACAAAGGTCCTAATACAGGAGGTATGGGGGCCTATATAAACCCTCCGCTGTATGATGATATTTTAGCCTCTAAAGTAGAGGAGAAAATTATAGGTCCGGTTATTGAGGCTATGAAAGAGGAAGGGAGTCCCTATTCCGGAGTCCTTTATGCCGGGCTGATGGTGGTTAATGGTGAGCCAAAGGTTTTGGAATTTAATGCCCGCTTTGGCGATCCGGAAGCCCAGGTTTTGCTTCCCATGATTAAAGATGATGTTTATACCCTTTTTGAAAAGGTGGCTTTGGGAGAACTAAACGGTTACAAGCCGCAGATGGAGGAGGGGAGCTGTGTATGTGTAGTTTTGGCTTCCGGCGGCTATCCGGGAAGTTATGAAAAAGGAAAGGCGATAACTGGAGTAGACAGGCTTAATGAGGATACCCTCCTTTTTCACGCAGGAACTGCGTTAAAGGATGGAAAGCTGGTAACAGGTGGGGGAAGGGTATTGAATGTAGTTTGCCGGGGGCAGAATATAAAGGAATGTATAGATAAAGTTTATAGAGAAACTGAAAAGATATATTTTGAAGGTATGCATTACAGGCGCGATATAGGACATAAAGCACTGCACAGGAAAGGTTTGGAAACATGAGGATTAAAGGTTATGGCTGGCTTATCCTGCTTCTGGCTGTTGTTTTGATGGTATTTTCCCTGCCTTTGCGGGAATTTTTGAAGATTACCTTTATTTTAGGAATTCCTTTTATATTTCTGCTGGGGTTTTGGGTTAAAAGGCCCAGGTATTCTGCTTCCTGGTTTATATCCCTTATCGGGTTAGTTTTAATTGCCGGGATATACGGTTATATGCTGGTTAACCTCCCTGAAAAAATAGAAACCAGGAAAATAATAATAGAAGGGGCTAATCTGGAAGCTGAAGGCAGGTATGATGAAGCGATTGCTAGATATAAAGAACTTGGCAGATTGGGCAAGACTTCCAAGATGGAAGAGAAGATAGAACATGCCGAAAAAGAAAAAGAAGCTTATCTTACTTTAAAACAGGCAAAAGAGCTCATAAAAGAAGGCAGGGAAGAGGAAGCCTTAAAACTTCTGGACAGAATACCTGAAGGTACCAGAGCCTATCATGAAGCAAAGAGCCTAAAGGACAAGACAGAACAAAAAGACCGGGGGGACGGTTCTTCTGTTCCATAATCATGCAGTCAGGAGGAAAGTATGGTAACACTGGAGGATGTAAAAAAGAGCCAGGTTTTAAAACAGTACATGTTGAGCGGCAATGAATATATAGGGAATATAGGGGCTATTGAGCATAATATGAAGCATGCCGAATGGACAGCAGAGCTTTGCCGGGATATTTTGCTTAAGGTGGGTTCTACTGAAAGGGAGGCAGAATTGGGAGCTATTGCCGGCTATCTCCATGATGCCGGCAATCTTGTAAACCGTTATGGACATGGTTTATCCGGTGCCATGATTGCTTTTTATGTACTTCTGGATTTAGGTATGGATTATGAAGAAATAGCCACTATTATGGGTGCTATAGGCAATCATGAGGAACAGGCCAGGGGAAGCAGTGTAAACCGGGTGGCAGCAGCTCTTATTCTGGCTGATAAGTCTGATGTACACCGCTCCCGAGTCAGAAAAAGGGATAAATCCCTGTTTACAGCCAGAGACCGGGTAAATTATGCGGTAACTAAATCTACAATAAAAGTTGATAATGAAAACCGGCGTATTCTGCTGCTCATGCGTATAGATACCAGGGTCTGTTCGGTTATGGAATATTTTGAGATATTTTTAACCAAGATGCTTATGTGCCGGCGGGCAGCTGATTATTTAGGTTATCAGTTTGCCCTTATTATAAATGACCATCAGCTCCTGTAAATTTTAAAAGGTTAGGGGGAATCGTTTTGGGTTATTTCCCAAATTGGCGAGATGAAAAGACAGATGTGCTGGTAAAGGCTTTTTTGTGCCTTAAAGATGAGGAAGATGTCTATCGCTTTCTGGATGATATATGTACCATAAGCGAAATAAAGGCGATGGCACAAAGGCTGGAAGTAGCTCAGATGCTGATGGACAACACCACTTATAATACTATTGCCAGGGAGACAGGGGCCAGTACGGCTACCATCAGCCGGGTCAAGAGATGTCTTGATTATGGGGCTGATGGTTATAAAAGGGTACTAAAAAGACTGAAAGAGGAGATAAAGGATGAAGAATAAGAAGATACCTAAAGGGCTAAGGGATCTTTTACCGGAAGAAGCCAGGAAAAAACGGATAATCGAAGAAAGGCTCATGCGGCTTTTTGAAAGCTACGGCTACCGTGAAGTGGTGACTCCTACCTTTGAATATCTGGAAGTCATAGAAGCCGGAACGGGAAATATAAGAGAGGAATTATTCCTTTTTATGGACCGGGAAGGAGGAATTTTATCCCTGCGTCCGGAAATGACAGTATCTATTGCCCGGTTTGCTTCTATTCATCTGGCTGAGGAAAAATTTCCCCAGCGTCTTTATTATATAGCCAATGTTTTTCGGCATGTTCAGCCTCAACTGGCCAGGTACCGGGAATTCTGGCAGGCGGGGATTGAACTTTTGGGAGCCTCCGGGGTATGGGCAGACGCGGAGGTTATAAGCCTGGCGGTTAAGGCTTTAAAAACGATAGGTGTTAAAGATTTTAAGGTAAGCATAAACCAGATAGGGATTTTTAACAGTCTGCTGGAAGACGGAAGTTTAGAGTATGAAGATAAAACCAGGATAAGAGAGCTTATTGAAAGGAAAGACCTGGTAGAACTTGCCAGGCTGCTGGATGGGATGAACATAAATGATGAGCTTAAGGAAACCCTGGTGAAAATGCCGGTCTTGCATGGAGGATTGGAAATACTGGATAAGCTTCCCTATATTGAAAAAAATGCCAGGGCTTATGCTGCTGCCAGGGACCTTGTGGAAATATATGAAGCACTTAAGCTTTGCGGAGTAATAGATAATATTGTCGTGGATACCGGGGTTTTAAGAGGGCTTGATTACTATACAGGCATAGTTTTTGAAGGATATTCTCCTGACCTGGGATACGGCCTGCTGGGAGGGGGACGTTATGACAACCTCCTTGGGAAATTTGGCCTTAATCGTCCAGCTACCGGTTTTGCCATAGGTATAGACAGGCTGTCTCTTATTATTGATGAACCAGGTGAAGTGGTGCCTTTTTATCTGGTAGGAGGAAATGATATCGGAAAGGTAATGAAAAAGTGCGAGGAACTCCGCTTGATGGGATATATAGCCGAAATGGATGTCAGCAGGAACACAAGGAGCGAACTGGAGGAGAAAGCCAAAGCGGTTCCGGGCTGTCAGGTAATTTATATAGATTAAATGGTTATGGAGGAATTATAGATGACTCAGGATTATCTTACTATCGCTTTATCTAAAGGGACGCTTTTGAAGCCTACCCTGGAGCTTTTTCAAAAGTCCGGGATGCCGGTTGCAGGGGTAGAAGAAGAAAGCCGGGCTATGGTTTTTAATTTTGATCGGGAAAAAATAAGATACATAATGTGCCGGCCTACTGATGTGCCCACTTATGTGGAACAGGGAGCAGCGGATCTAGGGATAGTAGGCAAAGATGTGATAGTGGAACAGAGGAAAGATGTGTATGAGCTTTTGGATCTGGGTTATGGCTACTGCCGTTTTGTGGTGGCAGTACCCAAAGAAAAGGAACATATAAGTCTGCGAGAACTCAATTACAAGCGGGCAGCCACCAAGTTTCCGGTGGTGGCGGAAAATTTTTTTAGAAGCCAGGGGCTGCAGGTGGAGATTATAAAACTGCACGGCAATGTGGAGCTGGCTCCCATTATGGGGATTGCTGATATGATAGTCGATATAGTTTCTACTGGCAGGACATTGAAGGAGAATAACCTGGTAGAACTGGTGAGGATAATGGATTCTACTACCCGTTTGATATGCAACCGGGTAAGTTACCGCACCAAGTATGACCAGATTAAGCCTCTTCTGGAATCTTTTGCAGAAATAATAGAGAAAGGTGGTAGTAAGTAATGAAGGTAAAAAGGTTTAAGGCAGGAAGTGAGGAGTTAAAGTCGTTTCTGGCCTCCAACCTGGAAGACCTGAAAAAGTATGAGGAAGGGGTGGCCCAGATAGGACAGGAGGTAAAGGCAAGAGGCGATCAGGCGATATTTGATTTCAACCTCAAATTTGACAGGGCCCACATTACCCGGGAAAATTTTCGGGTTAGCCCGGAAGAGATTGAAGAAGCTTACAGCCTGGTAGATGATGATTATATATATGCCCTGGAGGCAGCCATAGAGAACATAACTGCTTTTCATGAAAAGCAGCTTAAAAATTCCTGGCTTTCTACCGATGAAAGAGGCAATATAACAGGCCAGATATATCGCCCTCTGGAAAGGGTAGGCATATATGTGCCTGGAGGAACTGCTGCTTATCCTTCTTCGGTATTGATGAATGCCATTCCAGCTCTGGTGGCAGGAGTAAAGGAAATTGTCATGGTAAGCCCTCCGGATGCCAGAGGGAAGATGAATCCCTATACCCTGGTAGCTGCAGCTGAGCTGGGTTTAGAGGAAATATATAAAATGGGAGGAGCGCATGCTATTTTTGCTCTGGCCTGGGGAACAGAAACGGTAAGAAAAGTTGACCTGATAAGCGGGCCAGGCAACATATATGTAACGATTGCCAAGAAGATGGTCTATGGAGATGTGGATATAGACATGCTGGCTGGGCCCAGTGAGATACTTATTGTGGCTGACAGCAAGGCAGATCCTGTATATCTGGCAGCTGACATGATGTCCCAGGCTGAACATGATATTTTGGCCCGCAGCATTCTGGTAACCGACAGCAGTGAGCTTATAGACAAGGTAGAAGCTGAACTTAACCGGCAGATACAGCATCTTTCCCGCAGGGAAATAATAGAAAAGTCGCTTGGCGACTATGGGGCCTTGATTCTGGCTTCTGATATGGATGAAGCCTGTGAGGTGGCTAATGAAGTGGCTCCTGAACACCTGGAGCTTATGGTGGAAAATCCTTTTGACTATTTGAGCAAAATCAAGAATGCGGGAGCCATATTTATGGGACAGTATACACCTGAGCCGGTGGGAGACTATTATGCCGGACCTAACCACATTCTGCCTACAGGAGGCACTGCCAGATTTTATTCTCCGGTAACGGTCGATACTTTTATGAAGACTTCCAGCATAATTTATTATTCAAAGGCAGGAATTAAAGCGAGTGCTGATGACATAATAAAGTTAGCAGAAGTGGAAGGGCTTACGGCTCATGCCAATTCAGTAAGGGTAAGAAAGGAGAGATTGAATGATTAAGGACAGCCGGGTAGCAGAAGTTCAGCGCAAAACGGCGGAAACGGAAGTTCTGGTGCAGCTGGATCTGGATGGGACCGGCAACCACCAGATTGATACTGAAATTCCTTTTTTGAGTCATATGCTTACCCTTTTGGCGGTACACAGCCTCTGCAACCTTAAGGTTACGGCCAGGGGAGATATTGAGGTTGATGACCACCACTCGGTAGAGGATATAGGGATATGTCTGGGGGAAGCCCTGCGCAAGGCCCTGGGAGATAAAAGAGGCATCAATCGCTATGGGGAAGCTACTGTACCTATGGATGAAGCCCTGGTAAGGGTAGTTATTGATCTTTCCGGGCGTTCTTACCTTGCATATAATGTAAAATTTAAACGGGGTAATATTGGCAATTTTGCCCTGGAAAACATAAAGGAATTTTTCAGGGCGGTTGCCAGCAATGCGGGAATGAATCTGCATATTGACCTTATTCGGGGTGAAAATGACCATCATATTGCGGAAGCTGTTTTTAAGGCTTTTGCCAGGGCTTTGAAGATAGCCATAGATTATGAACCGCGTATAGAAGGGGTATGGTCATCCAAAGGAAATTTATAATAACCTGGTGGTGGAGGAGTTAGTATTGATAACGGTAATTGATTATGGCATGGGGAATTTGGCCAGTGTTAAAAACGGGTTTAATAAGCTGGGACATGAGGTTTTGATAACCGACCGGGCAGAAGATGTTCTAAAGGCAGAAAAAGTGGTTTTACCCGGAGTGGGTGCATTTGGGGATGCTATTTTTAACCTGAAAAAACTGTATCTTGATGAGGCGGTAAAGGAAGTTATAAAGCGGGGGACCCCTTTTCTGGGAATTTGCCTGGGTATGCAGCTTCTTTTGAGTGAAAGCTATGAAGATGGTTTTAATGAAGGGCTTGATATTGTTCCTGGAAAAGTGATAAGGTTTGAGCTGCCTCCTTCCTATAAAGTTCCACACATGGGGTGGAATGCAGTCAGGATAGATTCCTCAAGCCGTCTTTTTAAGGGGGTCCCTGATAACAGCTATTTTTATTTTGTTCATTCTTATCATGCAGTTCCCCTGGATGAAAGCTGGGTAGCCGGCAGGACTGAGTATGGCATAAATTTTGTCTCTGCCCTGGAAAAGGATAATGTTTTTGCCACCCAATTTCATCCAGAGAAATCAGGGGAAGCCGGTTTAAAAATTTTGCGCAATTTTGGAGAGATGTGAGATGATTATATATCCAGCTATAGATATAAAAGAAGGGAAATGTGTCCGTCTTATACAGGGAAAAGAGGAAGAAAAGAAGGTTTATGCCTTGAATCCATCTGATGTAGCCAAAGATTTTGCCCAAAAAGGGGCCAAATATCTGCATGTAGTTGACCTGGACGGAGCTTTCAGGGGAAGCCCCCAGAACAAAAAGGTAATAAAGGATATCGCAGAAGCGGTGTCTGTTCCGTTCCAGGTAGGAGGCGGGCTTAGAAGTGAGGAAGATGTAAAGGATATTTTGAGTCTGGGGGCAAGCCGGGTTATTATAGGCACCCGTGCGGTAAGCAGCCCGGATTTTGTGAAGAAGCTCCTTGATATTTTTGGGCCGGAAAAGATTGTGCTGGGCATTGATGCCAGGGATGGCATGGTGGCAGTTGATGGATGGGTGGAAACTGCCGATGTAAAGGCAGTGGAGTTTGGGATTCAGATGAAAAGTTTGGGAGTAAAAACAGCGGTAGTGACTGATATAGCTAAAGATGGCATGCTGAAAGGGCCTAATCTGGAATTTATAAAAGAGATAGCCCAAAGTACAGGCCTTAAAGTTATAGCCTCCGGAGGGGTTTCCAGCCTGGAAGATGTAAGGGCGATTAAAGCGTTAAAACCCTGGGGAGTAGAAGGGGCTATAATAGGCAAGGCTCTGTATGAGGGTAAAATAAGCTTGCAGGAAGCTTTAAGAGAAGCAGAAGAATAGTTTGGGAAAGATGAGGGGTTTTAAATGTTGGCCAAAAGAATAATTCCCTGCCTGGATGTCCATGAAGGAAGGGTAGTAAAAGGGGTTAATTTTGTAAACCTGAGGGATGCTGGCGATCCGGTCGAACTGGCTTCCTTTTATGACAGAGAAGGGGCTGATGAGCTGGTATTCCTGGATATAAGCGCTTCCCATGAAGGAAGGAAAACTATGATAGATGTCGTAAGGCGTACAGCCAGGGAGGTTTTTATTCCTTTTGCTGTAGGGGGCGGGATACGGAATATTGATGATATACGGGAGATGCTGAAGGCAGGTGCTGACAAGGTTTCCATAAATTCTGCCGCTGTTAAGGAACCCGGTTTAATTACTGAAGGAGCAAGGAAGTTCGGCAGCCAGTGTATAGTGGTAGCTATCGATGCGCGTAAGGCAGGGGAAGAAAGATGGGAAGTATACATAAATGGAGGGAGAATTCCCACCGGGATTGATGCGGTAGAATGGGCAAAGAAAGCAGAAAAGCTGGGAGCCGGGGAGATACTCCTTACCAGTATGGACAAGGATGGGACCAGGGATGGTTATGACCTTGATCTTACCCGGGCCATAAGTGAAAATACAGGCATCCCGGTTATCGCGTCCGGGGGAGCGGGAAATCTTGAACACCTGTATGAAGGATTGGTAAAGGGCATGGCTGATGCAGTTCTGTGCGCTTCTATTTTTCATTACCGGGAGTATACGATAAGACAGGCCAAAGATTATCTGAAAGCTAAAGGGGTGCCGATAAGAGTATGATGGAGGACTTGAAATTTGACAGCAATGGACTTATTCCTGCCATAATTCAGGATTATAAAACAGGACAGGTTTTAATGATGGCTTACATGAATGAGGAAGCTCTAAAAAAGACAGTAGAAACAAAAAAAACCTGGTTTTATTCCCGCAGCCGGCAGAAGCTTTGGATGAAAGGGGAAGAGTCCGGGCATGTGCAGGAGGTAAAGGAGATACGCTATGACTGTGATGCAGACGCGTTGTTGATAAAGGTGGAGCAGACGGGTGTAGCCTGCCATACCGGGCATTATTCCTGCTTTTACCGGGATATAGAGGGAAGAGAAGTGGAAGAAAAGGTTCTAAACGAGGAGAATATTTATGCATTGGGGAAAGAGGGACCTTCTATCCTGCTGGAACTGTATGAAGTGATAAAGAACAGGAAACAGGAAATGCCGGAAGGTTCTTATACCGCCTATCTTTTCAGCAAGGGAATAGATAAAATCCTTAAAAAAGTAGGGGAAGAAACGGCAGAAGTTATAATTGCTGCCAAAAATCCGGATAAAGGGGAAACCATCTACGAAATAGCTGATCTTTTTTATCACCTGCTGGTGCTGATGGTGGAAAAAGGGGTAGAATTGAGTGAGGTATTTGGTGAATTGAGGAAAAGAAGGTGAAAAGCCGGGGCATCCCGGCTTTTATATATTTTTTAGAAGTACCAAAAGACCTTCGCTTATAGGCTTTAGTATATAACTGTCTACTCCTATGGCGGTTGCTTTTTGAACAGTTGCTCTATCAGCTATGCTGGTGAATATTACAACTTTTGTATTTATTTTTTGTTGGCGTATTTCTTTTAATACCTCTATTCCATCTATACCAGGCATAACAATGTCTAAGAGGATGATTTCCGGTGGTGGATTGTTTTTAAGATATTGCAGGCATTCTTCCCCACTGCTTAAAGTCCCTAATACGTTAAACCCTGCTTGTGTAAGGGTATCGCGTGCGGTTTGCCGCAAAAGAGGACTGTCATCGACTATGAGGATAGAACGTGGCTTAGTTTCCTGTAAAGAAAGAGAAAGCCTTATCTGGACATTATGGTCTTTTACGTTAAATATTAGAGAGGTTAAAGGATACGACATTTGCAAATATACGGATGAACCACTTATTACGGTAGGCGGTGTTAAATCAATTTTTTTCTGGACTTCATACATGCGGGTAGCAGCTCCTCCAGCTGCCACATTGAGGAATTCTTTTAAGGCGCTTAATGATATTTCGTCTAATGAAGATAAAGTCATTCCGCCCATCATGAGGCTGGCGGTTTTAAGAGCCGTTTCTTCTGTAAAACTCAATACTGCATGCCCGTAAACATCGCCAGTTATGCCAAGCATAATGTGCAGGGAGGCATCTGAAGGCATAGTGGTGAGTGATTCTGTTTTGGAAAGCTGACAGTCAGCATTTAGCAGCATAGATGCTGTATAGAGCATTGATTGAGCGAAAAATTCCAGAATTTGCATAATATATCCTTCCCTCGTATTAGCGATTATATTAAAAATTATATCTTAAAATTTAATGTTATAGGTATAAAAAAATTAAGCCAGCATTATCTGTTTTTTATGCTGGCTTTTTTTATTAATTTAATAATTTTTTATTTTTAAGGTTTGTATATTTTGCAAGGTATTCATGTTGTGGGATTTTATTATTGCTGGTGATATTGTATAAAGATAATTGCCTATATACATGATGCGCTGGATGTTTTTATGGCTTTCATACCAAGAGTCCCCTGCTTTCAGGTAGTCTTCTTTTTCCAGGTGGGTGATGGTGCCTTTGAGTTTAAGCCCTGTCTTTAAGTCTATGGTGTATATATATGCCCCCTGGAAAGAGAAGCTGCCGTACGGGGGTATTTCCTGGTCAGGATTTTGTTTTTGCTCTGGTTTTATCTTCATTACTGTAACCGGAAATGCTAATATATTTTTTTCTTTGGAAAAGAGCAGGGCTTTGTGATTATGAAGAAGTTCAGATTCAGTTCCTCGATCGCCGATTATGACTTTGCTTTTTTCTACTGGATTATTTACATCACTTACATCAAAAATGGCTATTTTCATCCCCTGGTAGAAAGCCTGGCCTTTTATTTCCACGGTATCTTTACCAAAGCCTATGATATGGTTCTGGTCATAAGGGTGCAGATAATCACTGTAGCCGGGTATTTTTAACTGGCCTAAAATTTTTGGTTTTTGGGGATTTTTAAGATCGATAACAAAGAACGGGTCTACATTGCGAAAAGTAACCATATAAGCACGTTCCCCCATGAAGCGGGCAGAATAAATCTTTTCTCTGGGGGCTATGCCTTCCAGTTTGCCTATAAGTTTCAAGTCTTTATCAAGTATATAGATGTTGTTTTTTGAGGTATATTCGTTTTCTTTCCATATATCCCCACTGGTGGTGGCTATGCGAAAAGTTTCCTTATATTCATCCATGGAAAACTGGTTTAAAATGCGCCCCTTTACTTCACCTTTTCCGGTATAGACTGCCCTGCCATTTTGAAGGGCAAATTTATAGATTAAAGTTTTGCTTTCCTCTTCAGCTGGCTGGCTGGAATCCTTCATTATGCGGTATACGGGTTCTTTGCTAAGGACAATGTACAGATTGCTGGGTGAGGCATATATGTTTTCACTGTATCCCAGGTAAGCGTTTACTTCCGCGGTATTAGAAGTATCGTCCAGATTAAAGCCTGCCACTACCAGATAGGAGGTAGAGATATTGTCCGGGAAATAGCGTATTTTTTCGCACGGCACTTCTTTGAAATCCTTGCTGTTTTTGTCATTGGTATCCCTGTAGGCTGGAAGTTCCACTTCTTTTATCCCCTGATACCAGTAAAAATGATGGTTGGCAACCAGATACACGGAGTTTTCTATCCGGCGGGAAGACAAAAGATAGCCCTTTATTTCTACTTCTCTGGTTTTTTGGGGATGGTAAGGATTTTTTATATTGTAAACTATGGCTTTGGTAGTAACTGTATTAAAATAAGGAGGACATATCTGCACCCGGGCATAAGGAGCAGGTATTATCTGGTCCGGCGGCAGGCAGCTGCTGGTACCCAGAACTACCAGGTAGTCTTTCCCCAGATATATTTCTCCAGGGGCAAAATTAGGGTCGTCAAATTTTATTCTGGAAACCAGGGACATATCATTGGCAGGTACTGCCTTTACTATGTCTATTTCTTCTGTATTGACATAATAGATATATTTCCCGTCAGTTTTTACTATATCTGCTTCATCTACCCCTGCTACTTGAATATTGGTGGCTGAATAGTCAGAGGTTCCTTCGTTTTTAGTTTCCGGCAGGGCGGTTTTAGCCTGCCCGTCGGCGTAAAGGGTGCGTATGGGCATAGAAAGTGAAGAATTTTCCAGAAGATTGATTAATTTGGCCATGCTTCCTATTTTGGGAAGATCTCTGTCTGCATAATTTTGCTTTTCCTTGGCGCATAATATTTGTCCTCCAGCTAAAAATAAGGTCAAAAGAAAAACTATAAACAACGGGATACGAATTTTTTTGGCTTTCATTTTTTTTCCCTCCTTTTGCCCATTTATACGCAGGAGGGATTAAAAATCTTACACATTTATTTTACAGGGTGGATTTATGAGATACATTAAAAACATTTTAAGCGGTATTATATTAGCTTTACTTGCAGGGATAGTCCTGTATTTTTTTATACTGTGGAGGTTTAATCTGTAAGAAGAATAAATGTCCTGGATAAAAGCATAATAGATAAAAGATAAATTGTTTAAGGAGGGAAAAGGTGAAGAAGGTAATTGCTGTTGAGGATAGTTTAAATGAGGTAAAAGATTTTTTGTCATCCAAAGGCTGTTATGTTGTTGATGCAAGTGAAGTAAAGAAAGAAAAAGTAGACGCTTTTGTCATAGCTGGCAACAGTGATTTGAGTTCGAGCCGGGAAGCGATGCAGAAAAGCCTGGTTATAAATGTAAATGGCAAAACCATGGAGGAACTGTGGGCAGAAATCGATAGCTAGACAAAAAGGAGGCTTTTTGCCTCCTTATATTTTTTATTTGATTTATGGTGCGGATGAAGGGATTCGAACCCCCACGGATGAACCGCCAGATCCTAAGTCTGGTGCGTCTGCCAATTCCGCCACATCCGCATGAGATTTGGTACAAAGATATTATACCTTGATATACTTACTATTTCAACTTTCTTTTTGGCCAATATTAGAAAAAAATTACATCAAAAACAAAATATACCTGAAAAAACTCTGCAAAAAAAATTAAACCGGGAGAAAAACTAAAACTAGTTTTATTAACAATTTTATATTATGAAGGGGTTGAAAATATGCTTGATACCATAGTCAAAAATGCCATGATTCCCCAGGGTGATGAACTGGTCAGGGCCAACATTCTGGTGGAAGATGGCAAAATAGTGGGGATTACCCGTAAAGAATTTGAAGCCAGAAATGTTATTGATGCGGAAGGTAATATGGTATTGCCTGGATGTATTGATTCCCATACCCATTTTATGGATCCTGGCTTTACTCACCGGGAAACATTTACTACTGGCTGCCGGGCAGCTGCTTATGGAGGGATTACTACTGTTATAGACATGCCCTGCTGCAGTGTCCCTTCTGTTAGAGGCGTGCCGGAAATGGAACATAAGCTGGAGGCTATACAGCCCCAGGCTCTTATTGATTTTGCTCTCTGGGGAGGAGTAACTGGTGAAGATGTGAGAGAAGAAAAGCATTTCCGCATAGTAAGAGAGCAGGCTGATGCCGGGGTAGTTGCCTTTAAGGTTTATATGACTCCTTCAGTTCCTTCTTATCCCCGGGTTACAGACCCGGAAATGCTGGAAACCTTCAAAGCAGTAGCGGAAACCGGCCTTCCAGTAGGGATTCATGCTGAAAATTTTTCCATGACTGATTTTTATACCCAGAAGTTTATCCGCGAAGGGAGATTGGATGCACCAGCCTGGGCAGAAGCAAGGTCGATTTTGGCTGAAAAGGTAGCTATCGAACTGGGGATAAGCTTTGCTGAAGAAGTAGGCGCAAGGCTGCATATTGTGCATATGAGTACCGGTATAGGGGCTCAGCTGGTGGGAGAAGCCAAAATGCGCGGTCTGGATGTGACTTCCGAAACTTGTCCTCACTATTTGGTATTGAACTACAAAGATGCCATGAGTGAATATGGCGCCTTTGCCAAAATAGCTCCTCCTTTGCGTACTGAAGAGGATAATGAAATGCTGTGGGAAGGATTGAGAGATGGCAGTGTAGATTTTATTGCCACTGACCATGCCCCTTATGAAATAGAAACCGAAAAAGCTAAACCAGGTATGACTATATGGACAGCCTTCCCTGGCATACCAGGAGTAGAGACTATGGTACCGATTATGGTGAGTGAAGGTTATAACAAAGGAAGGCTTACCCTTTCGCAGCTGGTTGATGTTTTAAGCCGTAATGCAGCTATCCATTATGGGCTTTATCCTAAAAAAGGAGCCATGTTTATAGGTTCCGACGCTGATTTTACAGTTATTGATGTGGACAGGGAATGGGTAATCAATAAAGAAGATCAGCAGAGTATGGCAAAATATACTCCCCTGCACGGCATGAAGCTTAAGGGGAAGGTAGTAAAAACCATTGTCAGAGGGAAAGTAGTTTTTGATGAAAAGAAAGGTATACTGGTTAATCCGGGATATGGACAATTTATAAAGAGGCAGACTATAAGCAAGCTGGATAAGGTAATAAGGTTTTCTTCAATAAATGATGTTTTTTAAAAAATAAAAATTTAAGGAGGTAGTTTTTATGCCGGAAAGACATTGTATAACTATTATTGATATGTTAAATGACTTTATAGGACCTAAAGCACCTTTAAGATGTCCTGGAGGGGAAGCTATTGTCCCTAATCTGCAGAGGCTGGTAAAATGGGCTCATGAACATGAAAATGTGCGTGTAGTTTTTGTACAGGAAGCACATCGCAAGAATGATGCTGATTTTAAGGTAAGGCCTGTCCATGCTATAAAAGGGACCTGGGGATCTGATTTTATTCCTGAGCTTAGGCCAGATGAGGAAAAAGGGGACTACATTGTACAAAAAAGAAGACACAGTGCTTTTGCCTATACTGATTTAGATTTGTACCTGCGGGAAGAAGGCTGTGATACTGTAGTAGTTACCGGAGTTTGGACCAATGTATGCTGCCGTTCAACTGCTTCGGATGCTCTGTACCGTGCCTACAAGGTTATTGTTATAAGCGACTGCAATGCTTCAGCTACTGAAGAAATGCATCAGTCAGGCTTGAGAGATATGGCTTTGTTTGCTGAGGTCATTACCCTGGATGAATATATGAAGAAATATGATTATCTATAAATTAAAATAAAAATTTAAGGGCCTTTGTGAACTGGCAAAGGCCCTTTTATTATGATTTTTTTTCGGCATACATGCGTTTATCGGCCAGTTCTACCAGCAGATAAGGATTGTCAGCTTCATCAGGATATACAGCTGTTCCTATGGATACACTTCTAAAATAACCCAGATTTATGATAGCTTTGCGCAAACGTTCGACTATATTTTGACAGAGGTTATACCCAATCTCGGGCAGTATAATGGCGAATTCATCCCCGCCATAACGGAATACCATGTCAGAATCCCGCAGATTTAATAGTATAGAATTGGCTACGTCTTTTAAAGCTTGATCTCCGACCAGATGCCCTTTTTCATCATTTAACTTTTTGAAATCGTCAAGATCTATCATTATAAGGCTGAAGCTTTTTATAGGGCTATTGGAAGATGTTAGAACATGAAGGACTTCGAAAAAAATTTTATGTGTAAAAAGCCCGGTTAAACCGTCTTTGGAAGCAGCTGATGTCAATGTCCTGAGTTCGTCATATATAAGCATGTTGGCAAATATGGCTATGAGGGATATGGTAGCTGATAAATGCAGAAAAGTTTTTATATGTAGGCCGGTTAAAATCCCCAAAAGGGAAATTATTCCCCAGTTCAGGGCAACTGCTTTTAATAATTTTTGCCGGGAAGGATGTACGGCAAAAATTAGCAAAGGCAGTGCAAATCCGAATATAAAAGGAGATTCCAGGCCTCCGGAAAAATAACATAATATAAATACTATGGTATTATCACTCAAAGCAGTAGCCAGATTAGGATATGAAAGCACAGGATGAAGAGGCGGGAAGATTAAAATTATTCCTGCGTATATTATCAGAGAAGCTATAATAAACAGAAATTTTATATCGTAGGCAGGTTCAATTAACAGGTATAGAAACAGGCCTATAATCAGAACCATTAATCTTAACCTGGCTATAAGTTTCTCTTTATGCAGTTTATTTTTTTCCTGCCATATTAATTTCAGATTATTTTCCATATTTTTTATATCCATAAGGTGTACCGCCTCAATTAAGATATACATACAGGTGAAGTGAAGATTATTTTAGAACACAGGTCAAAAATATGCAAGAACAATTTCCAGATAACTTCCAGAACAGGGCTAAATTATCATTATGCAGATGGTTTTCAATTTATGTTACTGTTTTTTAAAAGGCTGGCTGGCATTATTTTGGCTGCCGGAAATCTGGTTTTCAATTCATCCAGTGTTTTATCAAGATTATCGGATTTAAAATCGAATAAAGAGGGCTGTTCTATAATACTGCTTGAAAGATTGCTGCTTTTTATACCGATAAGCCTTATTTTTTTGCCTTTTGTATCTATTTTTTTCATAAGACTACTGGCTATTTCAAATATAACCAGATTTTTATCAACTGGATATTCCAGAGTTTGGCTTTTGCTTAAGGTAGTAAAATCAGACAGGCGGAGCTTAAGGGTTATGGTTTGGGCCTGCAGCTTTTCTTTGCGCAGCCTTTCTCCTAATTCAATACTCAGTTTAAGCAGGATTTTACTTATTTCTTCAATATTACCTGTATCTGCTGGGAGGGTTATTTCCTGGCTGATAGATTTGGTTTCCTGATAAGGCTCAACCGGTCGGCTGTCTTCTCCTCTGGCCAGCTGCAAGATGAAATCGGTACTGGAGCCCAGGATTTTATTTAATATGGTTTTTTCTGTTTTAAGAAGGTCTCTGATAGTATATATACCTATATTATTAAGATTTTGGGCGGTTTTGGGGCCTATCCCCCATATTTTTTGTACTGGCAGGGAAGGAAGAAGGTTTTGTACCATATCAGGCGTAAACATGAGAAGGCCGTCTGGTTTAGACAGGTCGCTGGCAAGCTTTGCCAGGAACTTGTTGGGAGCTATGCCTATCGATATTTTTATTCCTACCTTTTCCCATACCTCCTGTTTTATTTTTAAGGCTATGTTGTATGAAGAGCCGAACAGATGGTGACAGCCGCTGACGTCTAAAAAAGCTTCATCAATAGATAATTTTTCTATAAGCGGGGTAAAACTGGCCAGGATGGAAAAGACCTGCCTGGAAACCCCGGCATATTTTTTCATATCAGGCCTTATAAATATCCCTGTGGGACATAGGCGGTAAGCTTCTGAGATCGGCATGGCAGAGCGTACTCCATATTTTCTTGCCTCATATGAACAGGTGGCTACTACACCTCTGTTCCCGGGAAGGGCTCCTATAATTACCGGTTTTCCCTGTAGAGAAGGATTATCGCGCTGTTCTACAGATGCATAAAAGGCATCCAGGTCACAATGCAGTATATCCACTTCTCATCTCTCCGAACATTTGTTTTATAAATTATATTATAAGTATAAAACAGATAAAATGAAGACTTATTTTTAAAAAGAAGGCTTTTCCTTGAGAAGGTGGATATCATGAGCATTAAAGACATACCTGCATTCAGCTTTTATCCTGGCAAGTGGTTCTGCCGTCGGAACAGGAAGCTCAAGAACCTGCCTGGACAGGAGAAAGTTTTTAATTTTTTCCCGGGTATCCGAAGGCCAGAATTTGTCTTTTCCGCTACCCTGCCGGTATTTTTCCCACAATTCTTCGGGGATGTTTTTCCACCATTCACCATAGTCAAATAAGGCGTCTCCCAGGAGAGCAACTTTGCCTTTTTCGGTATCGATGGTTACCACCTGGTGGCCGGGGGTATGTATTCCTGTTAGATAAACTTTTATGCCAGGGAGTATTTCACAATGGCCATTTACCAGCTCAAAACGGGATAAAGCTGGCATAAAATGGCGGGCAAAAAAGCCGGTTTCTGCATATAAAGGCAGGTTTATGAGTTCTTTTACTTCCATGGCCTGCACAAAAATTTTGGCTTCAGGGAAGTGAGGGATTCCTCCAGTATGGTCCCAGTGGAGGTGGGTTTGAATTATGGCTGAAACATCTTTTGGGTATATGCCTTGCTCATATAAAGCATTCACCAGCTCTTCTTCCGGGTTTCTTTCATAGGTTGATCTGGAACCGGGAAGAGACGAGGGTTCAAATCCGGTATCTACCAGTATATTTTCTCCTTCCGGACTTTTTAGCAGGAATACAAAGCTGGGTATTTTTATGCTTTTTTTGAAAAAATTTTTACCGCTGGCCAGTGTTATTATAAAAAAACCATTAAATACAGGAATTAATTTATATTTCATAAATATTAACCTCCGGTTTAATTGTATTAATATAGAATATATTGCAGGCAAAACTGAAATATTTATAATTTGGATATACTATTTTAATATTAAATTTACCTGCTTAAAAATAAAAAAACTGAAGGAAGTATGCGGCCTTCCCCCAGTTAAAGATTTTTTAGGTTAAATCTTCCCAATCGCTGTTTTGGTCTATAATTTCGTAATAGTCGCTATTTAGCGAATCTTTTATGAGTGGGTTGTTGCAGATTATATCCTGTAGATAAGCTACTCTTTTGCGGGAATTATTGTCCTTTTCTATAGTTCATCACCTCCTGTACCTAGTTTACCCTGGTTTTAAGTTTATATTAGGCTGAATTTACAGAATATAAAGATTATCTTGCTTTTCTATACTGTTTTTAAATTTTTGTTATAATGTATATAAAAGATGGGACAGTAGGGGTACAGGAGGGAAATATTTTAAATATTGCCAGGGGGTGGAGAAAATGATTAATGTAGCAATTGTTGGGTTAGGAGCCGGAGGAACATCGGTTTTAAAAGCTTTACAGGGAATAAGCCAGGTCAGGGTACTGGGAGTATGTGATGTAAATGAAAGGGCTCCAGGAGCTATACTGGCACGTGAAAAAGGGATTCCGTTTTATACAGATATAAACCGCATACTTGACTTATCAGGGGTTAATGTTATTATTGAGGCGACAGGGAATCCTAAGGTAGAGCAAATCATATATGAAAACAAAAAGGAAAATGTGGCGGTAGTTGATTCCCATGGTGCGGATCTTATGATGACTATGGTGGAAGCCAGGGAAGAAATGATAAGGAAATTGCATGATGAAGCGCGGAGATTGGCTGATATGGCATCTGAAATGACAGCCACCATGCAGAATGTAAGCAGGATAGTGGAAGAAGTAGCCAATTTTGCTCAGGAAGTAGCCAATGGAGGCCAGACTCTGCTGGAACTGGGCAATTTGGCTTCTATGCATCTGGGAGAAACGGGAGAAGTGTTAAATATTATAAATAATACTGCCAAACAGACCAAGCTCTTAGGTTTTAATGCAGCTATTGAAGCAGCCAGAAGTGGTGAGCACGGCAAAGGTTTTGCGGTAGTGGCTGATGAAGTGCGCAAACTGGCTGAAAACAGCTCGGCTTCAGTGCAGAGGATTTCCAGTATACTGGGTAATATAGAGGATTCGGTGAAGAAAATTACCAAAGGGGTTACAACTGCTGCTCAGGTAGTACAAAAGCAGGCGGATTTAACCCAGTCGGTTTTTGCTAATATAGAACAGCTGGAGGCTATGGCAGAAGAGCTTGACAGAATGGCCCATAATTTGGCTAACCTGGGTTAAATGGAAGGCCGTCTTGAGAATTTGCTTAAGACGGTTTTTTTTAATTTTATGATTTTTATGTTTTAAGATTATAATAACTTAAATACTACAATTTATATATGTCAGGCTGCTTTTAAGGGGGCTTAAAATGTTTGAAGAATACAGCATGCTGAATAAAGGGGTAGTACTTATAACCCCTTTTTATTACCAGCAAAGAGGCAATAGGGTTACTGCTTCCCGTTTGCTGGAAGGATATATAAAAAGCGGCATTAAAGCTGATCTGGTTTCCCTGGATGACGAAGGATGGGTTACAAAGATAAAAAATATTTTATCAAAAAATGACATACAGGTTTTACATGGATTTAATATCCGTTATATGGCAAAAGCTTTAGAAAAAATGCCAGCCTTAAGGGAATGGCCGCTTTTGCTTACTCTTACCGGAACAGATATAAACCTGGACATGAAAAGGGAGAAAAACAGCGATTTTGCTTCCATATTAGATTGGGCTTCTTATATTGTGGTTTTTCAGCCTTATTTTGCCGATATGCTGACGGAAATTTACCCTGATACAGCGAATAAAATTAAGGTTATTCCTCAAGGGGTAAAAATACCTCATGTGGAGGGCAAAACCAGAAAGGATATAAACTGGGGTGATAAGGAAATAATTTTTATTCTGCCCAGTGGAATAAGGCCGGTAAAAAATATTATGCTGGCTGTAGATGCCTTAAAGGAAGTTTACCCGGTATATTCCGATGTAAGGTTAGTTTTGGCAGGGCCGGTTATTGATAGAGGCTATGGAGAAAAGGTTTTTAAGGCTATAAAAGGGCATAAATGGATAAGATATCTGGGTGAGATTGAACATGATAATATCGGCGATTATTTGGCCTTGAGCGATGTGGTTATAAACTGTTCTCTATCGGAAGGCCAGCCGCAGGCAGCTTTGGAAGCTATGGGGCTGGGAAAGCCTGCTGTATTAACAAGAGTGCCAGGCAATCTGGGGGTAATAGAGGATAAAAAAGAAGGGCTGTATGTGAACGGTATTGATGATTTAATAAGGGCAGCTAAATTTTTGATTGAAAATCCCGAAGAGAGAAAAAGAATGGGCAAGAGAGCAGAGATACTGGTTAAGAATAAATACAGGCCAGAATGGGAAATAAGGCAGTATATACAGCTGATTAAGAAAATAAGCAGCCAGGAAGCAGAACAGCGGAGGTTTTGATTCGTTCATAAAAACCGGCTGGAAAAATAAGATGGCCGCAAACTGTTAATAGAATGATTGCGAACTAAAAAAGTGAAAGGAAGTAGAATTCAAGCAGGGCATGAAATTTTGCAAAAAATATAAAAATCGTCTTCAGTTTAAACTGAAGACAATTTTTTAAGAGCATCTGATTATTATATTTTTTACCTTGTGCCCAAAAGCACAAGGCTGATTTTTCAAGATGGTGGGTCATCCGCGACTCGAACGCGGGACACCCTGATTAAAAGTCAGGTGCTCTGCCAACTGAGCTAATGACCCATGCATTAAACTGGCTGGGGTGGCTGGATTCGAACCAACGAATGACGGAGTCAAAGTCCGTTGCCTTACCGCTTGGCTACACCCCAACGGTACGCATTATATCAACTTTCACCTGGGGTTGTCAAGGGTAATTTATGGGGTGGATGATGGGACTCGAACCCACGACCCCCAGAGCCACAATCTGGTGCTCTGACCAGCTGAGCTACATCCACCACGAATGGCGTCCCCGGGAGGATTCGAACCCCCGACCTACGGATTAGAAGTCCGTTGCTCTATCCAGCTGAGCTACAGGGACATAAAAATGGAGCGGGTGAAGGGAATCGAACCCTCGCAACCAGCTTGGAAGGCTGGGGCTCTACCATTGAGCTACACCCGCCCGCAAGGAGTATTATACTACGTCTAAATTATAAATGCAAGAGAATTTTAAAAAATTTTTTAGATCCTGTAGAGTGTCCATAAAATCAGGTATGGACAAGGTATTATTTTTTGACAAGCTTTAAGCAATAGATTAAATTATATAACACAATATAACATAAAAAGCCTTAACTGGCTATAGAGGAGGTAAAAACTATGAAGGTAGTGGGAATAGAAAAAGAGGCCCATCGTTTTATACTGGATAATGGAGGAGCGGTAGTAGTAGATATTATATACCAGCCGTGTTCGTGAGCTCCTCCTCAGCCGATGAGGTCCGTGAAGTTAGGCCGACCTCAAGAAAATGAGAAATTTGTTTTAAATATAATTGATGGTGTGCATGTCTATATTTCTGAATACTTCAGCCAGTCTAAAGGAAAAGACCAAAAAATAGGCCTCAGGCATCTTTACTGGGGAGATGATCTTTACCTCCTGGATGCAGAGCAGGAAACCCCATAATTATATTATTGTGGAAAAGCAGGAGGAAAAAACTTTAATCCTCCTTGCTTTTTTTATTCTTGAAAATTATCCTCTACAAAGTCCCAGTTTATTATGTCCCACAGCTTTTCTACATAAGAGGCGCGTGCATTGCGGTAATCAATATAGTAGGCATGTTCCCACACATCAAAGGTTAAAAGCGGTTTTTGCCCTTTTACAATAGGGGTGTCTGCATTGCTGGTACTTTCAATATAAAGGTTCCCTTTTTCATCTTTAACCAGCCATACCCAGCCGGAACCGAATAGTGAAACAGCAGCTTTGCTGAATTCTTCTTTGAATTTTTCAAAACTTTCCCACTTCTGGTTTATAGCTTCCAGAAGCTTGCCGGAAGGTTGGCCTTTGCTGTTTGGAGTTAAACAGTTCCAGTAAAAAGTATGGTTAAATACCTGAGCAGCATTGTTAAATAGAGGGCCTGAGGAGCGAAGTATTATTTCCTCCAGGGTTAAGTTTTCCATGGGAGTGTCTTTAATCAGGCTGTTGAGGTTGTTTACATAGGTCTGGTGGTGTTTCCCGTAGTGATACTCAATAGTTTCCCGGGAAATTACTGGTTCCAGTGCATTCATTTCATAAGGTAGAGGGGGAAGCAGATATGCCATGCTAATGCCTCCTTTTTCTTGGGTAGTAAAAATTTTCTATATTGAGATTATAATATATGAAAATTATAAATACAATGGGATATCAGATGGAATATAAAAATAAGTTATTTAATGGATGCTTTATGCTAATATTTTGCCTTTTTTTCATAATTTTTACTTTTCAATGTGCGAAAATGATAAAATATAGTTATACAAAAATACAAAAAAAGAAGGAGGGCATGGCATGCTGGTAACCAGAAAAGCTCCTGATTTTGAAGCAGATGCTTTTTATCAGGGAAAAATTGTTAAAGTAAAGCTGTCTGACTATCGTGGAAAATGGGTAGTTCTTTGTTTTTATCCGGGAGATTTTACCTTTGTATGACCTACCGAGCTTTCACACATAGCTGTAAGCTATGATAAACTCAAAGCTCTTGGGGTAGAAGTCCTGGCAGCAAGTGTAGACAGTGTGTTTTCCCATAAAGTATGGAATGAAACTGAGCTTTCCAGGATGGTGGATGGAGGAATACCTTTCCCGATGCTGTCGGATAGAGGAGGACGCATAGGGAGTTTATATGGCGTGTATGATGAGGAAGCTGGTGTGGATATAAGGGGAAGATTTTTGATTGATCCAGATGGAGTAATTCAGGCAGCTGAAATTTTGGCGCCGCCGGTGGGAAGAAATCCAGAGGAACTCTTGAGGCAGATAAAGGCCTTCCAGCATCATAAAAATACCGGTGAAGTAATGCCCTCAGGCTGGCAGGAAGGAGATCCTACCTTGAAGCCTTCTACTGATTTGGCTGGCAAAGTTTGGGAAGTATGGCAGCCTCCCAAAGCTTAAAACCGCTTTTTATCCTTCTTGACAGGAATTTATTATAAATGTTAAAATAAACACGCTGTCCGGGGCGTGGCGCAGTTTGGGAGCGCGTCTGATTTGGGATCAGAAGGCCGCAGGTTCAAGTCCTGTCGCCCCGACCATTTTTGCATGACAAGAAAATAGAAGAAACAAAAAGGGCTTTTATTGCAGTGGTAAACTGTGATAAAAGCCTTTTTATAATTTTGCAATATGCATAAAAAGAAGGCAAAGCTTAAAGCTTTGCCTTTTGTAAATGTTGGAGTCCAGTACAGGAGTATATAGCTCGGGTTTAAAACCAGGGAAGAGCTTTCATTACTACATAGACTATTATGGTAGTTACGGCCATGGAGGTTACATTGCCTATAGTAGGATGAAAGTCTTCGGGCAGTTTGCTGTTCAAGTATTCTGCATAAGGAGCGCCGATGATTCCGCTGAGAATTCCGGCAAAAAGTGCTACTGGTATACTTCCGCCAAATGCCAGTACGCAAGCTGGAGCTGAACTTACTACCGGAACAAAGGTAGCATACCAGCCTTTTTCTATCCACTTGTTAAAGTAGAGCAAGATACCAGTAGCAGAGCCGACAATCTGAGCCAGGATCATGGCTGGAAGCAACCCGGAACCGTAGGCAGGATGCTGGGTATTAAGAATAAAGTCGACAGTTACTCCTATCAGTAAAAAGAGGCCTGCGATTTCGTTACCATAAAATTGCGCTTCTGAAAAATCGGCCAGAATTCTTCTTATAAACCAGGAGGGTTTGGACATATCGCTGATTAATTCTTCCCTGGTTTTTTCTACTGCTGGCTTATCCAGTTTTTTGTAGGGTACTTTTTCCATCCAGGGAAGCACTTTGAATATCTGACATAATATGATACCTATCAGGGCCATGGTAGTAACATTGGCAACTACTACCGGCACTTCGACTACAGATATTACTTTAGTCATGAGCCAGAATGCTATAGGAAATGCTATAAAAGCCCCTAATATGGAACCGGTTATAAGAGCGCGCGGATTGGGGCCGTAAATTAACATCAAGGCAGGTGGGCCGCCTACTACGGTTATGAAAGTGGGCAGCCAGGTATATTCGTTAAAAAGATGGGTATAGTTCAAGAAATATAGAACAATAACCATCGATAGTACCTGGGAAGCAAAAACCCAGGGCCACATGTTGGTTCCATAACATATGCTGAACCCGGCCAGATGTGAATTTTTAACATCCAGACGCCAGGCTATAAAAGCACCGATTATTAAAAAGATGCCTGCAAATACTCCAGCGTAAAATTCAGCTTCTGTAAAGTCCATAAGCATCCACAAAAGCTTGTAGAAAGGATCACTGCCAGCTTTAGCTACGATTTGGTTATAGTTTAAGAAAGTTTGAAGGCTTTTTATGGAGTTAAGACCCCAGTATATAAGCAAACCAATAAATAAAGCCAGTACAAATCCAGTTATAGAACCAGCAGGGCGATTAAGAAAGCTGGATGAATTTTTGGCGTTAGCATCTGACATTATCTTTCCCCCCTTGCCAATATATAACAGATGTAAATTTGGGCAGCTTTTGCTATCGAATCAATTTGAATATACTCGTCTTTTTTATGAGCCATATGGTCATCACCAGGGCCTATAATTATAAAAGGTATATTTTTATAAGGTATGAGCTGGGAAGCATCGGTGTAAAAATGGATTCCAGTAAACTCAGGTTTGCTTCCATCGTCGCTTATGACTTTGGTCATTATTTGCACCAGAGTGCTGTCAGCAGCAGCCTGCAGAGGTGGACGGTTATTTTCTACCTCTACTTTTATATCCAGATTGGAATATTTATGAATAAACATATCAGCCAGCTTGTAGGCGGTGTTCAGGATTTCTTCATGGCTGTCGCCGGGGTTGGTGCGGATGTCTAAAGTAGCCTGGGCCTGATCGGGAATGATGTTAGTTTTAAATCCTCCCTTGAATTGAGTAACAGCTGCTGTTGCTTTGCCGAGCAGGGGATGTTTTTTTTCATGCTGGAGTATTTTTTGTTTTAGCTCATTTAAATAATTTATAAGATACTCTACTGCATTTACCCCTTCATCAGGGTGGGAAGCGTGGGAAGATTTGCCGCGGACTGTAATATTAAGCCACAGAGCCCCTTTTTCACATATGCCCATTTTGCAGTTGGAGGGTTCGCATATTACCGCTTCTATAGCGTCATCTAAATAGCCCTTGTCTCGCAAAGCTCTTATTCCCAAGCCAGTTGCTTCTTCATCGGCAGTAAAGCAGAATTTTAATGTGTAAGGCGGCATGATTTTGTTTTGTAAAAAATATTGCAAAGTGAGCAGCATGGCAGTTATGCCGCCTTTCATATCTGATGCTCCCCGGCCGTAAACGTAATTGTCTGCTATTATTCCTGAAAAAGGCTCAAAGGTCCAGACATCTTCTTTATTTACAGGTACTGTATCTATATGGCCGATGAAAGCCAGGGATTTTTCCTGGCATCTGCCTGGCAGTACAATAATAAGAGAAGACCTATTTTCTGTGTGATCGATAATTTCGTAGCTGATTTGGCTATCAGAGAGAAGGGAAAGTATGAGATTAACTATTTTTTTCTCTTCCCCTGGAGGATTGGAAGTATCGGTCTGGATAAGCTTTTGCAATATTCTCACATAGTCGGAGTTATTTATAAATTTTTTGATATCTGCAAACATTTTCACCACTCTAATCCTGGTAGGCTATGGCTGCCAGGTCACCTACTCCAGTTTTACGCACCATACCGAATTTGCTTATCCAGCCACCGGCTCCATGTCCTCTTCTTACAGCACGATTTTCAAAAGCTACTATTTCGCCGTTTACTATGGTATAAGTAGCCAGCTTATCATAAGGGTCGATAACCGTTATATTGGCCAGGGATCCTTTCCCTAAATGGCCGACTTCTTCTACCCACCAGCTGCATTCGGTCCTTTCGGCTATTAGCCGGGCCGGGTTACAGGTCATGGTAGCAATAGCATCTTTTAGAGACAGTACTCCGATTTCGGCCAGTTCCAGAAGAGCAGGGATATTGTCGCGGGTATCTCCAAAGCCTTTCATGGTCGCATCATTTTGTCCATCAGAAATAAGGATATTTACTATTCCTTTTTCCAGGGCATCATAAGCAAGTTTTTGCGCAGCTTCCGGCATGAGGAGACCTTCGCGGCTGCCCTGGCCTTTTCTGAGCATGGTAGTTACAAATTCTCCGCTTATGTGATCTTTTTTGCAGAGTTCAATAATTATTTCCATGCTCTCTACAGGATCCCCGTGTGTTCCGCAGCCGGCTGCGGTAGCATGTGCCAGATGAAGTGGACGGCCTTTGGAAAGACTGGCCAGACGCTCTGCGTGAGCAGGATCCTGGGTATGTGACATATATACCAGTTTGGCTTCGGATGTAATGGTAAATATTTTTTCAATATTTTCATCAGACATTATGAAATGTCCCATATGATCTTTAATACCGACTGTAAGGGGAGCGGTGGTGAAGGTGATGCGATTGCGGGTCATCTTGTTTAATCCGATTTCCTCGCTTAATTCGCCTTTAAAAAGCTGGATGAGCTCTTCCACTGAGAGCATGGTCCCCAGTACATTGGCAGCTCCCAGGTATACTCCCAGATTTATGGGAAGTCCCCGGTCAACTTCTGCTCCCAGGAGAGCAGGAGCCATAAAGGTATTGCCAGCTCCCGGCGATAACCCCATGGTTACTCCATCAGCAACTGCATTTTCGATAGGATGGGTACTTATTTCAAATAAATCGCCCAGGTGCAGGTGCATGTCAATTAATCCCGGCACAACCAGAAGATTTTCGCAGTTGATGACTATATCGCCTTTTTCTGGTTTTATATCTTGAGCAACTTCTGCAATGCGGTCCCTGATTATAGCAACATCTTTTACTTCTTCCACCTGGTTAGCGGGATCTATTACTTTCCCGTTTTTTAATATCATCCTTCCTGAGAAGCCCATTTTGCTTATCGGATCATGGAGCTGGCTGTTTTTTACTGAAGCCAGGGTATCCGGCAATGAACCTACTTTAGTTCTGTACATAATATTTTCCTCCTTTTTATGAATAATTTCACTAATTTGAGCTTAACAAAATTTATACATTATGTCTTTGTCCATAAAAGACAAAAAAAATCCGGATTTATATTCCGGGATGACAAGAAATTTCGTTTTTTATATGCCAAAGCTTTAAAGCCAGGGCCAGGTTTAATTTTTCTTCTGCATCTATCTCATTTATCCCCAGAAGTGAACATATTTTGTTAAATCTATATTTAATAGTGTTGTAGTGAAGGAACAATTCCCTGGCAGCTGCTTTAAGGTTCCAGTCGTTTTTGGCTATATACCATAAAGTGGGAAGCAGATCACTTTGGTTGTTTTTGTCATATTCGATAATTTTGTGTAGATATTTATTTTGGATTTCTTCCGCTATTTCGGTATGGCAGACACTTCCCAGTAATTTGTAGATTCCAAGCTCATCATAAAAAATAATTGTATTTCCTTTATACATGTTGCGACCAAGCTGTATGGCTTTCAGGGCATCCTGATAGCTTTTATGGGCCTCGGTTATACAGGGATAGAAATTGCCTATACCTATGGTAACAGTGAAACTGGTTTCTTCGGCTATTTTTTGCTTGATTTTATTGCAGGTCTCTTTTAAGTTGGCTTTTTTCTTATCCAGGTCTATTTCTGCTGTTTCTAAGAGAAATACTATGTTATCTGTGAAAGCCGTCCAGACTGCTTCCGGACAGCAGTAGTGAAAAGTATTTTTCGCAATTTTGAGGGCTTTCTCCTGAATATATTCAGGTTTTACATTTTTTTTCAGATATTGAGCTTTTAAGTTGTCGATATCTATTACCAAAACTATTATTCCTTCGGTGAATTTCCAGCCGTATATCTGGGCGCGGCTTAAAACTTCCTCCCGGGATTTAATGTTATTGAATATGATGTCATGAATAAATTGATCCCGGTAGCGGGTTTCAATCTGCCTTTGCAAAATTCTTTTCTGCAATTCGAGAATAAGGACGGTTACAGCATGTTCTACTGCTTTATTTTCATATTCATTAAGATTAAGGTTTTTATTCATATTTATTATTAGGTATCCGCAGGTGTTGTTGTTTACTATGACAGGATAAGATTTGTATTGATTTAAAATCTGGTTTATTGATTCAAGGTTAAGGTAAGAAAAAGAAGGAGTGATCCATATTTTGTTAAACTCAAGGTCTATATAGGCTATTTCCCTGCTGGTTATATCAGAAAGGGTGGCTATTATCTGCTGGGGATCACTCCCTTCTATTACCATGCGGGTAAATGAATTATGAATATTTTCAGATAGTTCCAGCAAGCGGGCCTGGTTGTTTACAATACGGCTTAAAACGGGATTTATAATGTCCGTAAATGCATATTTATTTGGAATATGGATAAGGGGTATCCCCAACTCGTCTGATTTTTGTATTACGGCTTCCGGCAACTTTTTTATAAAGCGGTCCAGTTTGATGCCCAAGGCAGCTGCTCCTGCATTGTTTATATTGGCAAGCAAATCCATGATTTCAAGGGGATTGTCGCGCATTATGTAGCCGGTAGTTATTAAAAATTCCCCGCCCTTCAGCCATTCATGTATATCAGGCGCATCCATGACGCTTACAGTAGTTACCCGACGGTTAATTCCGCTAACTCCAGCAATAATTTTAAAGTCAGGGAATATATCAAACATATTTTTGACTGTTAAGTGCAATTTATCACCTGCTTTCCTGATTTTTACTGTCTTTTAAGGGGGGTTAAGATGTGCTAAACACTAATTTAACATGAAAATAATATTAAATACATCTGAACATATGCTAAAATTAAATGGAAAATTAATGCATGATTAAGAAGAGAAGGGGAGAAGAGGATGCCAGGGTTCATGAACAGCATGAAGACAAGGATTATAATCTATCTGGTCTTATTTAATGTGATTATTTTTTCGATATTCTACTGGAATAATATGGCTCTGCAAAAAAAGCTTATAGACGACTTTGAAAAAGAATATGCGCTTAAGGTTATGGGGACTGTTGCTGACAGTGTGAAAAACGCGGAAGAGGAGGCGGTGATTCTTTCTGGTTCCCTTTTGGCGCATGAGGATATTATAAAGGCTTTTGCGGAACAGGATCGGGAAGGGTTGAAAGCTATAGCTGATCCTATTTTTAAAAGTTGGAAGGAAAAACATGGTGTATCACTTTTGGTTTTTGTAAATTCGGATGCTTCTGCTTTTTACAGGGCAAATTTACCGGAAAAATATGGAGATGATGTAAGCTTTCGCCCTGCCCTCATGAAGTCTATACAGGAGAAAAAACAGGTAGTGGCGGTAGAAAAAGGAGTGGCAGGCTATGGGATACGCTGTATCAATCCGGTATACTATAACAACAGGTTTATAGGGGTAATAGAGGTTGGCATGTCTCTGGAAGGAGAGTTGGGAGAAAGGCTTAGTAGGCTGGAGGGAGTATATGTAGTTAAAAACAGCGATGGGCAGGTTTTATGGCAGAAAGAAGAGGCTAAGCTGGAACTGTCAGATGAAGATAGGAAGAAGGTTTTGGCGGGAGAAACTTTTTATCGGGTAAGTGCGGATAAAAAATACCTGTTAACATTAATTCCTGTTAAAGATATTGAAGGCAAGGTAATAGCCTTTGTACAGGGAGAGGTTCCCCGGCAGGCTTTCCTGGCGGCAGAAGCTAAGGCTAAACAGAGGGCTTTGCTGGTTATAGTAATGGGGCTTTTATTTCTTTGTCTGGCTGCTTATATAGTCCTGCACAGTGTGTTTAAATATGTGGCTCCCCTTAAAGAAGTGATTGGGGAAGTTAGCGAAGGGGATTTGACCAAAGTTGTTGACATTACTTCCAAAAATGAAATAGGGATGATTGCTGAAGATTTTTCCCGGTTGCTTGAAAAAATCAAAAATGTTTTCTATGAACTTTTCCATGATACTTCTTCTCTTACTACCAATGCGTACTTTATGAATGATGTGGCAGGTTCGGCAGTTTTTAAGCTTAAAAGGAGCATAGAAGAACTGGAAAGTATAGGATTAAGGCTCAAGGAAGCAGGTGAAAACCTGAAAGAAGCAGATGCGGGGGTAGAAGAGATTGCAGGTGCTTCCCAGATGGTGGCAAAACAGACCCAGCATATGCAGGAGGCTTACCTCAAACTGGCTGATGATGCCCGGAAAGGGAAAGAAGATATTGGACAGATAAAAGAAGTGATAAATACCCTGGAAGTAAGGGCAGAAAAAGCAGTAGAAAAGGTGAGGGAACTTACTTCTATATCCAATGATATTGGACAGATTACCGATACTATTATGGCAGTATCTGAACAAACCAATCTTCTGGCCTTGAATGCAGCTATTGAATCAGCCAGAGCTGGCGAACACGGAAGAGGTTTTGCGGTAGTCGCGGAAGAAATCCGCAAGCTGGCGGAAGAAACCGCAGGCTATACCAAACAGATAAGCAGCCTTATTGAGCGGGTACGGGCTAACATTAACAGTTTTGTAGTAGAGATTGAATCAGTAGGGCTGGCAGTAAGGGAAAGCGGCAGGATAACCGAAGGAGTAGTAAAGAGTCTGGAAAGTATAATTAATAATATTGTGGCGGTAGAAGGAAGCATACTTGATATCAGCAGCGCTGTGGAAGAACAGAGTGCTTCCTCGGAGGAGATTTCTGCAGTAGTAAATGAGGTAAGTTCAGCAGTGACTTCTCTTATCTCTGCTTTGGCAGGGCAGATCAGGGAAGCGGAAAACCGTATAGGGGATTTCGAAGAACTCATCAAAGTTATTGAGGAAACCAACAACATATCTGACCGTTTGCGTGGAATATTAGCCCAGTACAAGCTGCCTCCGGAGGTAGTTCTCGACCAGGTGAAGCAGGATCATCGGGGATTTGTAAAGAAACACGAGTTTATTGTAGAACATAATCTGTATATAGATCCGGAAACTATATTTGACCATGAACAGTGCCGGCTGGGTAAATGGATTAAGAATGTGCAGGATGAGAGGATACTTGGGGCATTTTTTGAATATGTAGATAAACCGCATAAAGAACTGCATGGTTTGGCCAGAGAAGCGGTAAGGCTGAACAATGAAGGAAAAAGAGATGAGGCAAAGCGTAAGATTGAAGAGATGGAAGAAGTTTCACGGGCAGTTATAGCAGGTATAGACAAGTTATTGGAAATCATTAGCAAATAAATTAATAAATGGAAGGAATTGGCACCACCTTTGTGGAAATAGTTATCCTGATAAACTATGAAACAAGGGTGGTGTAATTTTGCTGATGAAAAGCTGTGTTAACAGCCAGGTAGAGATCTGGCGAGGGCAGATTTTAGAGATGCTTTGCAGCCAGGATATAAGCGGGGCGGTGAAAAGGTTAAAGGAAGCTTTGCTGGCCAATTCTAGAGATGTAACTATTCTTAACCTGATGGCTAATTGCTGTTATATTCTGGGAGAGTTTGCCGGTGCTGAGTGGTACTGGAACGAAGTTTTAAAGTTTGAACCTGCCAATAAAATTGCCAGGAGCAAGTTAAAGAATATTAAAAATCCCGCTTTTGGGTTCTGGCTTAAACGTTATTATAAAGCTCTGGATTTAATACAGGTTCGAGAGTATGAACAGGCTAAAGATATTTTAGAGGAACTCCTTAAGGAAAATGATGGATTTGTAAGCATATACAAGTTTTTAGGCATCTGTCATAAGGAACTCGGGGAAGACGAAAAAGCTCTTAAGATGTGGAGGCAGGGGCTTAAGCTGGACAAGAATAATGAAGAACTGCACAGTTTTATTGCCCAGTCCCTGGCCAGGAATGATAAGGGTTTGGCTTATTTCAAGCAAGATAGGAAAGAAAAGAAGGTAAGGGAATTTTCACCTTATTTGCCTTCAGGCAAAAACCGGATTGCCTGGGCGGTTTCCGGGATCATAGCTTTGGCTTTAGGTGTGCAGATTATTTCATCAGTAGATAACCGGGATTCATATAGAACAGATATTGATAAAGCTGCTGTATCGGGAACGGTTGTTGACGGTAAGAAAGAAAAAGCAGGTAATGCGGTACCTGTTTTGAGTACTGTACAGGCAGCGGATAAAACGGATGGGAATGCCAAAAAAGAGGAAATATATTCCAATAAAGATAATGAGATTTATTATTATACACAGGGATATAAATTATATAAAAAAGGGGATTTGAAGAATGCAGCTGTGCATTTTGAAAAGGTGGTAGCCATAAATTCGCACAGTTATATAAATCGGGAAGCGCTGTATTATTTGGCGCGGGTTTGCTATATCCAGAACGATTATAACCGTGCGGAGCAGTATTATCTTACCTATTTAGATTTATTTCCCGGATCTAACTACCATGATGAGAGCCTTTATTATCTGGCGGCGTTATATTATAAGAAAGGGGATATTGATAAGGCTGAACAGATGCTGAAGAGGCTCAAGGAACTTTTTCCTAATAGTGGTTATATTACAAGTGATTTATATAAAAAAATTATGCAATGATAAAAAAAGTTAAGGGGCTGCTGTTTTTGTGTTGAGGGCAGGACCCCTGTTTTATTTTTCTTAAAATAAATATACAAATTATTATAAAATTTGTTATCATGGAAGTAGAATATTATATCATTTTGTTATAATAATCTTTTATTGTCATAAAGCTGAGGGAGGAGTATTGGGGGGGTCTTGTATGACCAGGCTGGATGGACCAGATGCCCATATTTATAGTGAAAATAAGGGATATGATGTAAAACCGTGTTTTGTTAGTGAATGCTTGGTAATTCATTTTCCATTGGGCAAAAAAAATCAGTATGGAAAGTATCTGGAAAATGCTATAAATAATCTCACTACTTATGCCAGGAGTTACTATTATAACTGGGAAAGAAGTGCCAGGGATAGGTTTATGTCTTATACGCAGAATACAGAGATAGATGAAAAAATGAATCAGGTTTTCTGGCTGTGGTATTTGACTAATTACAGATTTTACCGTGATGTATCACCTATTATCGATTTTTACTTTGTTGAATATGAAGACAGGTTTGATGAGAAGATGAAGGAGGTTTTGCGGGCTTTAAAAAGGTCTTACCTGTCTGTTTACCAGGTAGAGTGGATTAGGAATAATACGGTGGCGATAAGGGATATATTTTGCGGCAAAGAGTTTGTTATAGAGAGAAATTTTGGTGATGTGACCAAATTTGTAGGAGAAGGGGATCTTCTGCTTTTAAGGCTTGTCCAGATAAATAATGCAGTAATAGCAGCTGGCAAAACAGTAGTTATTTCTTCAGAAAATAAAGAGTTTTTATGTGAAGAGATAAATTCACATCGTATACATGGGCAGATTAATGATATGGAAGTTTTCTTGCGGGAGTATGGGGAGATTTTATGCGGATTGGTGATGGATTTAAGTTTAGGGATAAGAAAAAATAGTATAAAGAGCCGGAGTTTTTGCTGGAAACAGGGTAATAGAGATGAAATGATAAGGCTGTTTAAAAAAAATAATTTTGTTGTTCTTGATAGAGGTTATAAGTATATAAAAATGGCCTGTAAAGAAAGTGATAATAGTTTCAAAAGGATTTATCTGGGCAAGAGTTTGCTGCTTATTGTTGCTGAAAATAAAAGCTGTTTAGATTTGCTGACAGACAAGGTTAATGAGATAATCAGCAGATCTGATTTTAAAGGCGAATGGAGCGAAGGTTTTAATTTTACTGATGCGGAAGAAGCTGAGGAAATATTAGGGGAAATAATGAATGATAAGCATCTGGAAAACTGGCTTAATACTCCTAAACGGGAATTAGATAATATGAGCCCTTTGGAAGCAGCAGGCAGTTTGCGCGGGAGGGCTTTGCTGGAACAGCTTCTGGATGAGCTGGAATTGGCAGAAGTTAAGGCCAAAAGCCTGGGAGAGTATTGTCTTTCTGTAAACGTTATAAGAAAAAAACTTAATCTGGATAAAAGCAGGATTGGGAAAGAAATCCTTGATACAGAGGCGCTGGCATTAAGAGTGGCAAAATTCAGGGCTAGACAGGAAGTAACTCCTTATGTAGCGGCTTATACCTGGATTAATGAGTCTTATCGCCAGGTGGCAGCAGCATTTTATAGATTGTATTATCATATTCCAGAAGAGAGAAATAAGCTGGCCTGGATAGTTTTTATGTGGAATGAATTTTCAAGTATTTTTAAGCCTTATGTTTATAAAATGGAATGGTGGATGGCGGCATTGGAATATGCTTATGCCGAACTGTCAGGGAATAAGAACTGTTTTTCGAAAGTTGGCAAAAGATTTGGAGTGGCGAGCAGCTTAATAAGAAAAAATTCCGGGGAGATAATTCGCCATTTTACTCAATATCCCCTTGATTTTTCGCTTTCACTTGCCCAGTATCCCCGTTTTGAGGAGCTTGATGAGGGGGATAAGATAAGGGCTTATGAAGAAATTTGGACTTATTTGCAGATTTTTAAAACTACTATTGAAAAGGGAATAAAAAGCAAAGAGGAGGAATATAGGGAAGATTTTTATAATTTTATAGATGAAAATCGCAAGTTCTGGAATAAAAACTTTCAAGCTACCTACAGACAATTTTGGCAAAGGGCTGTACTGCTCGATTGTATGGATGAAAATAATAGAACAATAGCTAATGCTTTTTGGGATATGCATGCCTTTATGTTTCCGCCCCACTTAAAGACGGCTGCTTTTAACCTTATGATGAGTTATGTGGGAGCTTACTGGGTAAAGGTTTTGAATTCGGCTGAAATATGGCTGGAAGATATTTTTACCGGCGAAAAATATAAAATATATGGAGTAGTAGATGGAAGATTAAAAGAGAAGATAGTCCCAGGCATGATATGTATAACCCGTTTGCTTCCCTTAAATGAAAGTTTTTGGCTTTTTCCCCCTATTTTTATAGTGATGCCTGAACTTACTGAATCATTTATGGCCAAGGTACCTGTGTTTCTGGAAGAATATAATCCTTATGATTTAAGTGATTTTAATTATCTTAAAGCAAGAGGAAACATACTTCTCAAATCTTATTTAATAGCTTTGGATGAAATGGAACAAAATACTTTGAATCTGATTAACCAGCCTCTGGAAATTTCCTGGCAGGTAGGGGAAATCATAGACTCTTCTAAAGCTTTGAAACAGCTCAAAAATTACAGCAAATTCCAGTTATTAGAGCAAAAAGGGGACAATGCATCTTTTCTCTGGATAACTTTTTCTCCTGATCAAAATTACCAATGGGGATATGTGATCATTATCAACAATAAGATTTTTTTTACTATTCCCCCGGGCAAAGATAAGAATAAGCTAATCAGGGATATACGCAGGGCTTTGAAAGGAGAAGACATAGTAATTTTTTTCCAGGATTATAAAGGAAGTTTGGCAAGCCTCAAACGTCTGGAAACTTACATGGTAGGGCATTTGGCTAGATTTTTTAACCGGTATCCGGAAATGTCTCTGGCTCTTCTTAGGCAAGATGATTTAGGTGATGAAGAATTGGAGATGAAACAGGGAATTTTTCTTTTAAAGCTGGGGGCCAGGCTTATGGAATGTTTGAAAGAAGAGGAAATTTCAAATTAATTATTTTAAGGTCAGTGATTTAAAAATTTTTGTCTATGGCAATAATGATTATAGATGGTGTGCTTTATAAAAAATATGGCCAAGGCTCTTGACTAAAAGGGGAATAATTATATATCCTTATAAAGGAGACAATCGAGTGCGGAAGTGGCTCAGTGGTAGAGCATCGCCTTGCCAAGGCGAGGGCCGCGGGTTCGAATCCCGTCTTCCGCTCCATAAAGAAAAAAGTACCTCGGCATAAGCCGAGGTGTTGTGTTTTTAATAAAATTAGGGTAAATTCTTTAAGAGGGCTTTTTAGTATGTAAGGGTAAATATACTCTAAGCCTTTGATTCAATATTTATTTAATCTAAATATTATCGGTTAGGAGGAGCATAAATGGAGGCCAGATTAGAAAAGATAGAAAACAGTGAGGCATGCATACAGATTGAGGTGGATGCGGAAAAGCTGGAAGAAGGTTTGCAGTATGCCTACCGCAAAATAGTAAAGAAAGTTTCTATTCCAGGATTCCGTAAAGGGAAAGCGCCCAGACCCCTTCTGGAAGCCTACTATGGCAAGGAAATTCTCTATCAGGATGCTCTGGAATATATAGTTCCTGACGCTTATGAAAAAGCTTTAGAAGAACTTAATATTGAGCCTATTGCAGAACCTGACTTTGAAATAGGTGAGATCGAGGCAGGAAAACCTTTTACTTTTAAGGCTATTGTTCCGGTAAAACCGGAAGTTAAACTTGGCAACATAGAAGGCTTAGAGATAGAAGTACCTGAATTGGTAGTAACAGAAAAAGAAGTGGAAAAGAGCCTTGACAATTTACGGTCAAGTTATGCTGAGCTGGTAACTAAAGTTGATGAACCGGCTGAATTGGGGGATACCGTAGTTATTGATTTTGAAGGATTTATAGGTGATGAACCGTTTGCTGGAGGCAAAGGAGAAGATTATCCGCTGGAATTAGGATCCAAGACTTTTATTCCAGGTTTTGAAGAACAGCTGGTAGGAGCCAGGGCAGGAGAGACAGTAGAAGTAAATGTAACTTTCCCTGAAAATTATCATGCAGAAGACCTGGCAGGGAAAGAAGCTCGTTTTGTAGTTAAGGTAAATAAAGTGGAAACTAAAAAATTAAAGGAATTAAATGATGAGTTTGCTCAGGAAATAAGTGAATTCAATACCTTGGAAGAATTAAAGGCCGACATAAGAAAGAGGCTTGAAGAAACTGCGGAAAGACAGAAGAAGGAAATAATGAAAAATGAAATAGTGGAAAAGCTTTTAGAAGTGTGTGAACTTACTGTACCTAATGCCGCAGTTGAAGATCAGGCCAGAAGGATGATGCAGGAATTTGAACGGAATCTTTATATGCAGGGGCTTAATCTGCAGGCCTATTTTAATGCCTTGAATATTACCGAAGATGAATTTATGCAGGATATTCGGCCGGAAGCTGAAAAGAGAGTAAAAACCAACTTTATTTTGGAAAAAATTATAGAAGAAAAAGGTTTTGAGGTTACCGATGAAGAAATAGATAAGGAAATAAAAGAAATGGCAGAAAATATGGGCATGGAATTTGAAAAGGCTAAAGAAACCTTTAAGGGGATGAGGGAAAGAATGGCCTATGCCCTTAAAGTGGACAAGGTTTTTGACTACTTAATAGATAATGCTAATGTAAAGGTTAAGCAGCCAGAGGAAAGGGAAGAAAAATCGGAGTAAAAAAATTATAGGGTAAAGAATAATATAGTTTGTAAGCAAAACGCATAATCATAAAATGTGTGCTGTTTAGAAAGGGGTGGAGCAGATGTCTTATCTGGTTCCTATGGTAGTAGAACAGACGAACCGCGGAGAGCGAGCCTATGATATTTATTCCAGGCTATTAAAGGATCGTATAGTGTTCCTTGGCAGTGCAATAGATGATACAGTGGCTAACCTGGTAATAGCCCAGCTGCTTTTTTTGGAAGCTGAAGACCCTGATAAGGATATATATCTCTATATAAACAGCCCAGGCGGATCTATAAGCGCAGGAATGGCCATTTATGATACCATGCAGTATATAAGGCCTGATGTTTGTACTATATGTGTAGGATTGGCTGCCAGCATGGGGGCGTTTCTTTTAGCAGCAGGCACAAAAGGGAAAAGATATGCTTTGCCAAATGCGGAGATTATGATTCATCAGCCGCTGGGAGGAGCTCAAGGACAGGCAACCGATATAGAAATTCATGCTCGCCGTATACTGAAGATGAAAGATTCTCTAAACCGCATACTGGCAGAACGGACCGGGCAGAAGCTGGAAAAAATACAGCAGGATACGGAAAGGGATTATTTTATGACTGCTCAGGAAGCCAAGGAATATGGTATTATTGACGAGGTGATAACTAAAGCTAAAAAAGCTAGCTCTAAATAGCTTTTTTAAAGAAGAGGTGAAGTTATGCATAAATACGGGGACGAAAGAGGCCAATTAAAATGTTCATTTTGTGGGAAAAGCCAGGATCAGGTTAAAAAACTGGTGGCAGGACCTGGTGTATATATCTGTGATGAGTGTATTGAGCTTTGTAATGAAATAATTGAGGAAGAACTGGCCGATGATTTTGATTTTGAACTGGGAGATATTCCAAGGCCGCAGGAAATAAAAGCTATACTTGATGAGTATGTCATTGGACAGGAAAAGGCGAAAAAAGCTCTGGCAGTAGCAGTTTATAATCATTACAAGCGTATAAACCTGGGGAATAAGTTAGATGATGTTGAACTGCAAAAGAGCAATATTTTGCTCCTGGGTCCGACTGGCAGCGGAAAAACCCTGCTGGCTCAGACTTTGGCCAAAATTTTGAATGTTCCTTTTGCTATTGCTGATGCTACTTCTCTTACCGAAGCTGGATATGTTGGGGAAGATGTAGAGAACATTCTTTTAAAACTTATCCAGGCGGCTGATTATGATATAGAGAAGGCAGAGAAAGGCATAGTATATATTGATGAAATAGATAAGATAGCCCGTAAAACGGATAACCCCAGCATTACGCGAGATGTTTCCGGGGAAGGGGTACAGCAGGCTCTGCTTAAGATACTGGAAGGGACTATTGCCAGTGTTCCTACCCAGGGAGGGCGCAAACATCCGCATCAGGAGTTTATACAGATTGACACTACTAATATTTTATTCATATGTGGAGGAGCATTTGAGGGCATCGACAAAATTATTCAGCAGCGTATAGGACAGAAGAGCATAGGTTTTGGGGCTGATATAAAGAGTAAAGAAGAAAAGAAAATTGGTGAGATTTTAGAAATGATTCTGCCGCAGGATCTTTTGCGCTATGGGCTGATTCCAGAATTTGTTGGCCGAGTTCCCATAATAGTTACTCTTGATGCTTTAGATAAACAAGCATTGATTAGAATTCTTACTGAGCCCAAAAATGCTATTGTAAAACAGTACAAGAAGCTGTTTGAGCTGGATGGAGTTGAGCTTGAATTTACTGAAGATGCACTGGATGCAGTAGCTACGGAAGCTCTAAAGCGGAATACCGGAGCTAGAGGGCTCAGAGCCATTATAGAGGATATTATGCTCGATGTTATGTATGAGGTTCCTTCCCGTGCTGATGTGACGAAAGTGGTAATAACCAAAGAAGTTATTGAAAAAAAAGAAAAGCCTTTGCTGGTTACTATAGATGCCAAAAGAAAAGTCAATTAATTTAAAATGAGGAAAAGGTAGCAGGCGCTACCTTTTTTTACTTGTGCTTTTTTTTCATTCCTTGGGGAATTAGCGGGGATAATATTAAAAAATTCCTTAAGGAAAGGAAAAAATTTATGAATGAATTTTTTATAAAATATGGCGGGGTTTTATATTTAGTCCAGCTGTTTTTGGCTGTAATAATAGGGATTTATTTTTGGACTCTCCTTAAAAATCAGCAGAGTAAAAAGGTTATTGTATCAAGAGAATCAGAACGGGAAAGCTTGAAACTGAAAAAAATGCGCAGCATAAAGCTTACTGAACCTTTGTCCAGTTTGACCAGGCCTACCAGCTTGGAAGATGTTATAGGACAGGAAGAAGGCATAAGCATTTTAAGGTCTGCTCTTTGTGGGCCTAATCCCCAGCATGTGATTATTTATGGCCCACCGGGAGTGGGAAAAACAGCAGCTGCCAGGCTGGTTCTGGAGGAAGCCAAAGCCAACCCTTTATCTCCGTTTGGCAAAGATGCTAATTTTGTAGAAGTAGATGCTACGATTACCCGTTTTGATGAAAGGAATATTGCTGATCCCCTTATTGGTTCCGTACATGATCCTATTTATCAAGGAGCCGGAGCTATGGGAGTGGCAGGTATTCCTCAGCCCAAACCCGGTGCCTGTACCAGGGCTCATGGCGGAATACTTTTTATTGATGAAATAGGCGAGCTGCATCCTATGCAGATGAATAAACTTTTAAAGGTTTTGGAAGACCGCAAGGTTATCCTGGAAAGTGCTTATTATAACGAAAATGACCGTAATATTCCTCCCCATATTCATGATATTTTCCAGAATGGACTACCGGCTGATTTCAGGCTGGTAGGCGCTACTACCCGCATGCCGGAGGAACTGCCGCCTGCCCTCAGGTCACGCTGTGTAGAAATCTTTTTTAAACCCCTGGAAAAGGAGCATATAAAAATTATAGCCTCTAATGCCGCTTCCAAAATTTCTTTTGAACTTGAGGAAGAAGCCTTGCAGGAAATAGTCAAGTATGCCAGTAATGGACGGGAAGCGGTAAATATGGTCCAGCTTTCCGCAGGGATAGCTATGATGGAAGGAGAGAAAAAGATAGATGCAGGAATAATAGAAAAGGTTTTAAATAATGGAAGATTTTCGCCCCGAATAGATGTAAAGCCTTCTGATATACCGAGGGTAGGAGTGGTTAATGGATTGGCTGTTTACGGTGCCAATGTGGGAACTTTAATAGAAATTGAAGCTTCCGTATTCCCGGCTTTAAAAGGGAAAGGGGAAGTAATAGTTACCGGGGTAGTAGAAGAAGAACAGGTGGAAAATGGAAGCCGCAAAATAAGGCGCAAGAGCATGGCCAAAGGCGCTGTGGAAAATGTGCTTACCGTATTAAAAAGCGGATACAACCTTAACATCCGGGATTATGACATTCATATAAATTTCCCGGGAGGGATTCCCGTAGATGGGCCTTCTGCGGGAGTAAGCATAGCCGTGGCTGTTTATTCTTCTATGTTTAAAATTGCTGTAGACAATACAGTTGCTATGACTGGTGAGGTTTCAGTACATGGAAGAATAAAACCGGTAGGCGGGGTAATAAGCAAGATTGAAGCAGCCAGACGCGCCGGAATAAAGAAAGTGATAATACCTGCAGACAATTGGCTGGGTATTTTTGATGAATTTCCGGAGTTAGAGGTTATACCGGTGCAGAAACTTGATGAAGTATTTAAGATAGCTTTGCTCCCTGAAAAAACAACTGTTTTAAGGGAATATAATTCGTTATCTTTTTGAAAGGAAAGGTATTGCTTGTGACAGCTTATCTTTATATAGTAGGTAATAAAATAAAGAATTTGTTCTGGATTAAACAGGAATTATTGCGCAGTGTATCCACTTGTAGTAGAATGTATTTGCTTGGGAGGTGTTATAGTTGCAGCAAGAAAATGCATACCGGATTATGCCGATGCTTCCGCTACGGGGAGTATTAGTTTTCCCTTATACTGTCATACATCTGGATGTAGGAAGAAAGAAGTCGGTTAATGCTATAGAAGAGGCTATGATGGTTGATAAAGAAATATTTCTGGCGACGCAAAAAGACGCACAGAATGATGACCCTTATGAAGATGATGTTTATCATATAGGGACGATTGCTGAAGTACGGCAGATATTAAAGATGCCGGGCGGAACCATGCGCATACTGGTAGAAGGGATATGCCGGGCCCAGGTTAAAGAATTTATAGCTATGGATCCCTATATAAAGGTGAAAGTGGAGGAGTTTAAAGAGAATAACCTGGAAAAAGATGCCGAAATCGAAGCCTTGATGCGTACATTGGTTTCCCAGTTTGAACAGTATGTGCGGATGAGCAAGAAAATTCCTCCGGAAACCGTAATATCAGTAGTGGCTATTGAGGAGCCAGGAAGGCTGGCAGATGTAATTGCTTCTCATTTAACCCTGAAAATAGATGAAAAACAGAAGATACTGGAAGCTCTTGATGTAAATGAACGTCTGGAATATCTCTGCGAAATTTTAGCCAAAGAAATGGAAGTTCTGGAGCTGGAAAGAAAGATAAATATCCGCGTACGCAAGCAGATGGAAAAGACCCAGAAGGAGTACTATTTAAGGGAACAGATGAAAGCTATTCAGAAAGAGCTGGGAGAAAAAGACGAGAAGGGCGCAGAGATTGAGGAATTAAAAGAAAAGATTGAAAAGGCTAACTTGCCCAAACATGCGCGGGAAAAAGCGTATAAAGAACTGGAGAGGCTTGAAAAGATGCCACCTATGGTGGCAGAGGCAGTAGTGGTAAGGAATTATCTGGATTGGCTTTTATCCCTTCCCTGGTCGGTAGAAACCAGGGATCGGCTGGATATAAAAGCAGCTGAGGATATACTGGAGAAAGAACATTATGGCTTAAAAAAGCCCAAGGAAAGGATTATAGAATATCTGGCCATTCGCAAGCTGGCTAAGAAGATGAAAGGGCCCATACTGTGCCTGGTTGGCCCTCCGGGGGTAGGAAAAACTTCTCTGGGAAGGTCGGTTGCTCATGCCTTAAATCGTAATTTTGTACGCATATCGCTGGGCGGGATAAGGGATGAAGCGGAAATAAGAGGGCATCGGCGTACTTATGTTGGTTCTATGCCGGGAAGGATTTTGCAGGGAATGAAACAGGCAGGCTCAAAAAATCCCGTTTTTCTCCTGGATGAAATAGATAAGATGACTATGGATTTTAGAGGAGACCCTGCTTCTGCTTTATTGGAGGTTTTAGATCCTGAGCAGAACAACAGCTTTAGCGATCACTACCTTGAGATACCTTTTGATCTTTCCAAGGTCATGTTTATAACAACTGCTAACTCTGTACACAATATTCCGCGTCCTTTGCTGGACCGTATGGAAATAATAGAACTGGAAGGATATACCGAAGAGGACAAAGTGCATATTGCCATGGATTATCTTATACCTAAACAGATAAAAGAGCATGGCCTGAAGGATACTAATATATCTTTTAGTGAAGGGGCTGTGCGCAAGATAATAAGAGAATATACAAGGGAAGCTGGTGTCCGCAATTTGGAACGCCAGATTGCAGCCATCTGCCGCAAAGTAGCCCGTAAAGTAGTAGAAAACGGGGACTATTATGCTAATATAACCGCAAGCAGTGTGGTAAAGATGCTGGGGCCTGAAAAGTATCGCTACGGGACGGCAGAAAAAGAAAATCAGATAGGGGTAGCTACTGGTCTGGCCTGGACCGAGATGGGAGGGGATATTTTAGCTGTAGAAGTAGCCCTGCTTAAAGGGAAGGGAAATCTAACCCTTACCGGAAAACTGGGGGATGTAATGAAGGAATCTGCACAGGCAGCCCTTACTTATGTGCGTTCAAGGGCAGAAGCGCTGGGGATAAGCGATGAGGTAAGGGACAGCTATGATGTACACCTTCATGTTCCAGAAGGGGCTATCCCCAAAGATGGTCCGTCAGCAGGTATTACTATCGCTACTGCTTTGGCCTCAGCTATGTCAGGAAAACCGGTCAGAAGTGATGTGGCCATGACGGGAGAGATAACATTGCGGGGCAGGGTGCTTCCGATTGGCGGTGTAAAGGAAAAAGTTCTGGCTGCTCACCGGGCTGGTATTAATACAGTTATTCTGCCAGTAGAAAACAAAAAAGACCTGGAAGAAGTTCCGGTTAATGTAAAGAAAAAGATGCGGTTTGTACTTGTAGAACATATGGATGAAGTTTTAAAAGAGACTTTAGCCGAAAAATAGAAGTAAAGACCAGGTTTAAGGCCTGGTCTTTAGATTAAAATGTGTTTAAAAGGTGATAGAAAATGCTGCAGATCAAAAAAGCAGATTTTAGGGGTGCTTTTGTAGATTTGGATAAGCTGCCCAAAGGGGAATATCCGGAGATAGCGCTGGTAGGCAGGTCTAATGTAGGAAAATCTTCTCTTATCAATAAAGTTGTAAATCGCAGAAATCTTGCCAAGTCCAGTTCAAGTCCTGGAAAAACGCGCACCATAAATTTTTATATGATAAATGACAGCTGGTATTTTGTAGATTTACCTGGTTATGGCTTTGCTCAAGTTTCCAAACAGGAAAGATTGAAATGGAAAAGAATGATAGAGGGCTATTTGAGCAGTAGAGAGCAGCTTAAAGGAGTAATTCAACTTCTGGATATAAGGCATGAGCCTACGGAAAATGATGTTTTGATGAAAGAATGGCTTATGTATCATCAAGTTCCGGTTTTAATGGTAGCTACCAAAGCAGACAAGATTTCAAGAGGCGCCAGGCACAAACATTTACAGCAGATAAGAAGAACATTAGGGTTGGGCGAGCATGATATTTTAATACCTTTTTCCGCGGAAACTGGTGAAGGGGTAAATGAGGTTCTGGCAGCTATAGAGGAAATTTTATAAAAATAAAAGGCCGGGACATCCCGGCTTTTTATTTTATTCTCGCTTTCATGTACTGGACTAATTCTTTCTGCGGCTCAGAAGTTATTTTGGAGAAAAATTCCTCCAGCATCTGGATTACCGTTTCCCTGCCTTTTTCTTCTTTCAGGAGTTCCCTCGGGGTTTTGCCTCCTGTTTGTTCATAAGGCATATCCAGCCAGCGCTCGGTTTCGTAATCTTTTATCAGGGTAAACCATATATCTGCTGCTGGAGGAGAAGGAGGCTTGGTAAGGAAAAAGCTGCTTAGGATTTTAAATTCTTTATCAGGCAGGATGTTTTTAACCGTTTCCTGCAGTTTAACCACATCTTCCAGTACATCAGCACAAATAGCTGCATATTCATCACTTACGGCAATCCTTATATAACCACGGTTTTCCTCAACTGGCTTGAACCAGTTTATGCCTGAAGTTTCATGCACAAGCTCATACTGGGGATTTTCATAAAGCTTTGATAAGATAACCTCTTTTTCTCCTTCTAAAATGGGAGTATACCGCATATCGTGCAGATTTATCCAGGTTTTGTGCAGGGCATGGTCAAAGATGCCGTATAATATTTCCCCTTTAAATTTTAAAAGCCAGTTTATATCTTCTTCTTCTATTTCTTTGAGGTATTCCATGTGGTTTATTATAAATTCCCTGGTTTCCGGTTCATTTTTTATAAGTAAAACCATACCAGAAAAAAGGCTGATGTCAGGAAGTTTTAAGAGCCTTCCCAGGAGCAGGTAAGAATCGGGTGATTCTTTTGCTTCCCAGGCTTCTTTAAGCAGGACTTTTTCTTCTTTATTAAGGAATATATCTTTTACTGTCAATGTTCGCTCTTCAGCCTTTATTATTTCATATACCGAAAGATATGACATAACCAGGGCTGATAAGCAGGACTTAAGGTTTTTTTCCATAAAATTCCCGTTTTCATTAAGATAATAGTAGCCTAAAGTATTTCCTTTAGAATCGGTTTTGTCAAACCACAGCCAGTCAGAAAATATAGATTCATTCTGGTTAGGCAAGGTTTTGCTGGTGGTAAAACGTAAAAAAAGCTCTTTAGCTTCGTTTCTTATTTTTTTAAGGCCTGTCTGATAATAATTGTCCAGTTTGGCTTTGGTGGCAAGTATAAGCTGGCTGTAGTGTATAAAAGGATCAGATGAGATCTGGGCAAGCTCTTCCAGCTGTCCGCAGCATTTTTTGTATTTTTTTCCGCTTCCACAAGGACAAGGTTCGTTTCTGCCTATTTTTAGGTTAGCCATTATTTATACCCCCAAGTGATTTTAGTGATTTGACCACTGCTTAAGGTTTAGCTTATCATAATACAGGCAGGATGAACAATGATTAAATTATGTTTATCAAAAGGCATTTTGTTTAATAATTTGATATATACAGAAATGCTTGCCTTGGATAACTTATATTAATTAAAATTTATAAAGTATAGCTTAAAAAATAAAATCAGAAGGTATTTCCTTATTTAGAGGAGGTTTTTGAATGTCAGCTGATAATTTGCTGCCGAGTGTTTATAATCCCGGGAATGTAGAGAAAAAGTGGTATGAATACTGGCGTAATAATGGCTATTTTACTCCTAGCGAAGATCGCAGCAAGAAGCCTTTTTCTATAGTCATGCCTCCCCCCAATGTTACGGGATCACTTCATTTGGGACATGCTCTGGATAATACTTTACAGGATATTCTTGTGCGCTGGCGAAGGATGCAGGGGTATAATACCTTGTGGCTGCCGGGGACTGACCATGCTGGTATTGCAACCCAGGCCAAGGTAGAAGAAGCTTTGGCTAAAGAAGGTTTAAGCAAATATGATCTGGGCAGGGAAAAGTTTCTGGAAAGGGTATGGGAATGGAAGAATCTTTACGGCAGCCGTATAACCAGTCAGCTTTGCCTTTTAGGAGCTTCCTGTGACTGGACGAGAGAACGGTTTACTATGGACGAAGGTTGTTCACGAGCAGTACGGGAAGTTTTTGTTAACCTTTATGAAAAAGGGCTTATTTACCAGGGAGACTACATAATAAACTGGTGCCCGCGCTGCCATACTGCTATTTCTGATATTGAAGTGGAACATGAGGAAACAGCAGGTAATTTATGGTATATAAAGTATCCCGTAGAAGGGGAAGATGAGTATATAGTAGTGGCTACCACCAGGCCAGAAACTATGCTGGGGGATACGGGAGTAGCAGTACATCCTGAAGATGAAAGGTATAAACACTTGATCGGAAAAAGTGTGCGGTTACCCCTTGTAAACAGGGTAATACCGATTTTTGCTGATGAATATGTGGATAAGGAATTTGGAACTGGTGCCGTTAAGGTTACTCCTGCTCATGATCCTAACGATTTTGAAATGGGGCTGAGGCACAACCTGGACCAGATCGTAGTCATGGATAAACATGGAGTAATGAATGAAAATGCTGGGAAATACCAGGGATTGGATCGCAGTGAATGCCGCAAGGCTATTGTAAAAGATCTGGAAGAACAAGGGTATTTATTAAAGGTAGAACCCCACAGCCATGCAGTTGGACACTGCCAGAGATGTGATACGGTAGTTGAGCCTATGGTATCCAAGCAGTGGTTTGTAAGGATGAAACCTCTGGCTGAGCCGGCTATTAAGGCAGTTGTTGATGGACAAATACGTTTTGTACCGGAAAGATTTACTCGTATTTACCTTAACTGGATGGAAAATATAAAAGACTGGTGTATATCAAGGCAGTTGTGGTGGGGACACCGCATTCCGGTTTGGTATTGCCAGGATTGTGGTGAAGTTATCTGCAGCAAAGAAGATCCTGACAGATGTACTAAATGTGGGTCAGATAACCTGAAACAGGATGAAGATGTTCTGGATACCTGGTTTTCCAGTGCTTTATGGCCTTTTTCTACCATGGGTTGGCCTGATGAAACCCCAGATCTGGAATACTTCTTTCCTACTGATGTTTTGGTAACGGGAAGAGATATAATATTCTTCTGGGTAGCCAGGATGATTTTCTCGTCCCTTGAGCATACCGGTAAAATTCCTTTCCGGGATGTAAATATTCACGGGCTTATCCTTGATGCTCAGGGGCGCAAGATGAGCAAGTCTTTAGGAAATGGTATAGATCCTATTGAGGTAATTGAAAAATATGGAGCAGATACCTTGCGCTTCTCTTTAATTACTGGCGTAACTCCCGGTAATGATGTGCGTTTTCACTGGGAAAAAGTTGAAAACACGCGCAATTTTGCCAACAAGATATGGAATGCTTCCCGCTTTGTGCTGATGAACCTTAAAGGGTATGAAAAGATAGAACTTAATTTAGAAGAGATGGGCCTTCCTGACAAATGGATTACTGCAAGGCTTAATCTGACCATAAAAGAGGTAGAAAGGCTTCTGGAACAGTATGATGTAGGGGAAGCAGCCCGTATGCTGTATGACTTCATATGGGATGAATTTTGTGACTGGTATATTGAACTGGCCAAACCCAGGCTCTTTAGGCCCAGAAATAACCGGGAAAAGCTGCTGGTACAAAATGTTCTGGTAGAGGTGTTAACTACTACTTTAAGGCTTTTACATCCTTTTATGCCTTTTATAACCGAGGAGATTTATCAACATTTGCCGGGACATACAGAAACTATCATGCTGGATCCCTGGCCTGAGGCTAAGGAAAATGAAACCCTTTTGGATGCCCTGGAAGAAATGCAGCATATAATGCAGACCATAAGAGGGATAAGAAATATAAGGGCTGAATTTAATGTAAGCCCGGGGGCTAAAATAAAAGCAGTGATACTGGTTAAGGATAAAAATAGGTTATCAGTGTTTACAGAAAATAAACTGTATATAGAAGAGCTTGCTAATTTAAGCGAAGCCGAAATAGTCGAAGAGATGAAGAGTAAACCTGAACAGGCGGCAACCGCGCTTACAGCCTGGGCTGAAATTTATGTTCCTCTGGAGGGGATTATAGATATTGAAAAGGAAATATCCAGGCTAAATAAGGAATTAGCCCAGGTAGAAAGCGAACTTTTAAAGGCGGAAAATAAGCTTAAAAATGAGAACTTCCTTGCTAAAGCCCCGCAGGAAGTAATTGAAAAAGAAAAGAGCAAGGCAGAAGAGGCCAGATTGAAGAAGGAGGGAATTTTACAACGATTAGCAATATTGAAAAACTCATAGAAGAACATTTATACAATCTTACGGCTTTGGGAAGCCAGCCAGGATTGGAACGTATAGAACAGCTGTTGAAAGAGATGGGAAATCCAGAAAAAGATTTGAATTATGTGCATATAGCCGGGACTAACGGAAAAGGTTCGACTTCGCTTATCATCGCTTCAGTTCTTGCTGAAGCAGGATATAGGGTGGGGAGATTTATTTCCCCCCATGTGCACTCTTATCGGGAAAGGTTTACGATTAATGGGCAGGAAATTGATGCTCCCACTTTAAAACGTTATATAGATGAGGTAGAAGAAAAAATAAGGAGCATGACGGAAAAAGGGTTTCCTCATCCTACTGAATTTGAGGTACTTACAGCTATAGCTTTTCAGTACTTTAAAGATGAAAAAGTTGATATAGCTGTTATAGAAGTAGGAATGGGTGGTTTGTATGATTCTACCAATGTTATTACCCCGCTGGTTTCCGTAATAACCAGCATAGGGCTTGACCATGTTGAATTTTTAGGCGGAACCATAGCTGAGGTTGCCTATAATAAGGCAGGTATAATAAAAAATGGGGTTCCGGTAGTGGTAGGAAGGCTTCCCGAGGAAGCTTTTAAAGTGGTGCTCAAGGTAGCTCAGGATAAAGCAGCTTCCATATATGACAGCAGTATGACCTGGGTAGAAAGGGAAGAACAGAATATTTACGGCCAAAAGGTTACTATTGAATTTAATGGCCATGAACTTAGAGGGGTTTCTTTTTCTCTTCTGGGTGATTATCAGCTGGATAATCTGGCTACTGCCTATACAGCCTTGATGATTTTAAAAAGGCAGGGGTTAAAAATAGAAGATGAAGATGTAAGAAAGGCGCTATCTTCCCTTAAAATACCGGCCAGGCTGGAGATAGTAAGCAGAGACCCCCTGGTAATAGTAGATGTAGCTCATAATCCGCATGGTGCCGAGGCTCTTTTAAGTTCACTGAATAATTTGCTTCCCGGTAGGGAAAAAGTGCTGGTATGCGGGATAGTCGATGATAAGGATGCTTATGAAACTTTAAGGTTTTTGGGACAGAACACCATTAAATGTATAGTAACCAGGCCTGAAGGCCCCAGGGGTAATAACTGGACGAGGGCAGCTGATGTTTTAATTTCTTTGTATCCGCAGATGGAAGTATATCAGATAGAAAATATTGAGGAAGCAGTTAAGAAGGGCCTGGCAGTTTTGCCATCCGATGCTTATCTGCTTATAACGGGTTCTTTTTATGTCATAAATCAGGCTAGGCGTGTTTTTATAGACCCTTAGATTGTTAACACATTCTTAACAGCAAGTTAAATTTATTATTGATATAATGTATACAGAAACTATTAAGGGGGCTAAAAAGTGTTTTTTCGCTTAAAGCCGCGTGATGAAAAATTTTTTGTCTACTTTGACCAGATGGCGGATATTTTGTGTGAAGCTTCCAGGATTTTGAAAGAATTTTTATCTGAATATAAAGAACCGGAAAAAAATCTGGAAAAGATGAATGAGGTAGAGGAACGGGGAGACCAAATATTATCAAGGGTTATGAAACAGCTTAACAGCTCATTTGTCACGCCTTTTGACCGGGAAGATATTTTACTTCTGGTAAGAGAGCTTAATAATGTGATTGACCATATACAGGGCACTATGGAAAAGATAGTGATCTACAAAGCTGGAAAACCGAAAGCAGATTATATTTTAAAACTGGCTGCGGTTTTGGAAGAAGCGTCTTTAGAGATCAGAAGTGCGGTTAAAAAGCTCCCTGAAATACGCGAACAGTATAAAGAAATAATAAAATCCTGTGACAAGATAAGAACACTGGAACATGAAGGGGATTACCTGTACCGGGCAGGTATTGCCCTTCTTTTTGAGAAAACGGAAAATGTGGTAGAGGTTATCAAATGGAAAGAAATTTATGAACATCTGGAAAGCAGCCTGGATGATTGTGAAAATGTAAGTAATGTATTAAAGGGAGTAGCAGTGAAATATGTTTAATTTATCGCTTATAGTTTTAGTTGTTTTGCTGGCTCTCGCTTTTGATTATATAAATGGCTTTCATGATACGGCCAATGCTATAGCTACTTCGGTATCTACCAAGGCTTTATCGCCGCGTACAGCCATAATTATGGCTGCTTTTTTAAATTTTTTAGGAGCCTTAAGTGGAACAGCTGTAGCTACCACCATCGGAAAAAATATCGTACCCCCGGAGGTTATTTCACCTCTCGTATTGATTGCCGCTCTTTCAGGGGCTATTTTTTGGAATTTGTTTACCTGGTATTTTGGCATTCCCAGCAGTTCTTCGCATGCCTTAATTGGCGGATTAAGTGGAGCTGCTGCAGCAGCGTTTAGTTTTGATATCATAAACTGGCATGGGTTTGTAAAGATATTTGCAGGACTTATTATTTCCCCAATTATAGGTTTTGTTATGGGAAGTATAATAATGACTGTTTTTTTCTGGCTTTTTAGATGGTCTTCCCCTGCTAAAACCAACAACAAGTTCAGAAAGCTGCAGGTATTGGCGGCAGCTATGGCTTCTTTTGCTCATGGCTCCAATGATGCTCAGAAATCGATGGGAATTATAACTATGGTTTTGTTAGGGGGAGGTTTAATAGAAAGCTTTCTGGTTCCTTTGTGGGTAAAGGTGGCCTGTGCTACCGCTATGGCTATGGGAACAGCGGTGGGAGGCTGGAAGATTATCCGCACTATGGGAGGCAAAATTTTTCGTATTGAACCAATAAATGGTTTTGCTGCTGATTTTACTTCTTCTATAACTATTTACAGTGCTACCCTGCTGGGAGCACCGGTAAGTACCACCCATGTAGTTTCCTCATCAATAATGGGAGTAGGTGCCGCTAAAAGGTTTAAAGGAGTAAGGTGGAATATTGCCCGTCAGATTGTGCTGGCCTGGTTGATAACCATTCCTTCTTCAGGACTGGTAGCTGCTATATTTTACAGGGTTTTAAATATATTAAGCTGAACAGGTGTATAATGTTATAGCTATTTTTTTCACAAAATGTTAAAATGGATTATCAATAGATAAAAGGAGTGGGAGATTTTTGAAGGTCTTCAAAATTCCAGAGGCAACGGTAATGAGGCTTTCGGTTTACTCCCGGTACCTTAATCAATTAGCCAGAGAAGGGGTCGAAACTGTTTCTTCCGGAGATATAGCTAAAGGAACAGGAGTAAGTTCAGCACAAGTAAGGAAAGATTTGGCCTATTTTGGAGAGTTTGGTACTAGAGGAGTAGGTTATAAAGTTGATGAATTATACAATCATCTTATTAAAATATTAGGCCTGGACAGGGATTGGAATGTTATAATTGTGGGAGCTGGGAAACTGGGATCAGCGCTTGCCCTTTATCAAGGTTTTGCCGAAAGAGGTTTTAAGATTACCACTGTGCTGGATGTAGATCCTGATATAATTGGTACCAGGCTGGGAAATATAGAAATAGAACCTTTAGAGCTGCTGGAAGACAGGGTAAGGGAAAAAAATATAACTATAGGGGTAGTTGCAGTACCAGGTTCAGCTGCTCAGGAAGTTACAGACCGGCTGGTTAAAGCAGGGGTAAAAGCAATACTGAATTTTTCTCCCCGGGTTTTAAAAGTGCCGCGGGATGTAGTTTTGCGCAATGTTGATCTATCAGTAAACCTGGAGGTATTAAGTTTCAACCTTGCCTTTAACAGATAAACCGGATTAATGAAATTATAATAGTTAAAAGCTCTCCTTATGAGGGCTTTTACTGTTTTTAAATACCTTGTTTTTACCAGTAAGTAATGCTAAACTTTAGAAAAACATGGTATAAGAGGGGAATGTATAGTGGCCAAATCACGCTCATATCCTGGCTGGCAGGTATTATTGCTGCTGGCTGTTTTGGGTGGAATTGTTGGGGGATGGATAGGGAATGCTATAATAAATTGGGTGCCTGCTTTAAATTTTTTAGGTATGACCCAAAGCCTGGGCATACCAGGTTTTACACTTGATTTACAGGTATTCACTTTTACTTTTGGCTTTGTCCTTAATGTAAATTTTTTTACTCTGCTGGGATTTATTTTAGCCTATATCTTTTATCGCAGACTATAATTGGCTAAGGGGAGATAGTTTGAACAGGATAATACTTGCCTCAGCTTCACCAAGACGCAGTGAACTTTTAAAAAATATAGGATTGCCGTTCATAAAATATCCTGCTCTTACCGATGAACAGATTTTCCCTGATGAAACCCCGGAGGAAGGGGCAAAAAGGCTTGCTTTAGATAAAGCAGAGTATGCAGCCAGAAACTGTAATTGTGATGAAGGCATAATTATTGCTGCTGATACGGTGGTAGTTTTAAATGATAAAGTTTTGGGAAAACCTGTAGATGAAAAAGAGGCTTATGATATGCTAGCTATGTTAAGTGGGAAAAGCCATCAGGTAATAACTGCCGTGTGCCTGAAAAATTTAGCTGACAATAGAACTCTGCTGGAAGCAGAGACTACCAGGGTTTATTTTCGGGTTTTGGAAGAAGGGGAAATACGGAATTATATAAAGACAGGAGAACCCATGGACAAGGCAGGTGCCTATGGAATTCAGGGGTTAGGGGCTTTGTTTGTGGAGAAGATAGAGGGATGCTACTTTAATGTGGTAGGCTTGCCTTTATATCGCCTGTATAATATGTTAAAGGATATGGGGGTTAATATTTTAGGGGGGTAAAGGTTTGGGCGAGTATAATATTGGGATTAAGGATATGCCTGTTGATATGCGCCCCCGGGAAAAAATGCTGGCCAAAGGAGAGAAAAGTTTAAGTGAAGAAGAACTCCTGGCTATAATATTAGGGATGGGGACCAAAAACTTAAGTGCCCTTGATCTGGCAAAACATCTGCTGGTCAAATACCGGGGACTTCGCAATTTAAGAGAAGTAAGCCTTAATGAGCTTACCAGCGAGTATGGGGTAGGGTTAGCTAAAGCAGTTGCTATCAAGGCCGCTTTTGAATTGGGAAGGCGTGCTGCTTTGAGCATTAGTCAGAAGGAGGTTGTAAAATCTCCGGAGGATGTCAAAAATATAGTGATGGAAGAAATGCGGTATTTTGACCGTGAGCATTTTCGAGTTTTGTATCTGGACCGCAAAAATGGAATTATTTTTATGGAAGACATATCGGTAGGCGGACTGCACAGTGCAGTGGTACATCCCCGGGAAGTTTTTAAAAATGCTATAAAGATGAGTGCAGCTGCTGTAATATTGATACATAACCACCCCAGCGGTGATCCTGCCCCCAGCAGGGAAGATATAGAGATTACCAGGCAGCTTATGGAGGCTGGTAAAATACTGGGGATTGAAGTTCTTGACCATATAATAATTGGCGATAACAGATACTGCAGCTTAAAAGCGGAACATTTTATATGATGAAGGAGGAAACAGCTTTGTTTGGAAAAGATATGGGAATAGATTTGGGAACTGCCAATACTCTTGTGCACGTTAAAGGAAAAGGAGTAGTAATAAATGAACCTTCTGTAGTAGCTATCCAGAATGATACCGGAAAAGTGCTGGCAGTAGGCGATGAAGCGAAAAGGATGATAGGGAGGACTCCAGGAAATATTGTAGCCATAAGGCCTATGAAAGATGGGGTTATTGCTGATTTTGATGTAACCCAGGCTATGCTTAAATATTTTATAACCAAAGCCTTAGGGCAAAAAACTCCGCTGGCAAGACCCCGGGTGGTAATAAGCGTTCCTACTGGATGTACCACTGTAGAAGAAAGGGCAGTAAGGGAGGCAGCTCTGCAGGGAGGGGCCAAGGAAGCTTATCTTATAGAAGAGCCTATGGCAGCAGCTATTGGAGCTGGTCTTCCTGTACATGAACCTACAGGAAATCTTATTGTCGATATTGGAGGAGGTACTACGGAAGTAGCAGTTATATCTTTAGGTGGCATTGTAACCTCCAAATCAGTAAGGGTAGCTGGAGACGACATGGATGAAGCCATAATTAACCATTTAAAGAAGAACTATAATCTTTTGATTGGGGAAAGGACGGCAGAAGATATAAAAATCTCCATAGGTTCTGCGCTGTGGGAAGGCCCGGAAGAATTTTATGAAGTAAAGGGCAGGGATTTGGTAACCGGTTTGCCCAAGGTTATTAAAGTGTCCAGTTTGGAAATACAGCAGGCCTTGAAGGAAACTATTGATGCTATTATAGATGGAATAAAGGTATGTTTGGAAAAAACACCTCCTGAACTGGCTTCGGATATTATGGACAGGGGCATAGTTATGGCAGGAGGCGGTTCGCTCTTAAGAGGGCTGGATAAGCTGATAAGTAAAGAAACTAACATGCCAGTCTATGTATGTGAAGATCCATTAAGGGCGGTGGCCAGAGGAACCGGTAAAGTGCTCGAAAATATCGAAGTTTTAAAACGTGTATTAATTTCTCCCAAAAAAACATTTTAGACAGGTGAAGGGCTTTGTTCAGATTTATAAAAAGGAGATATTTTTGGATAATAATTTTTATATTTTTTGTTTCGCTTATTCTAATTAAATGGAGTCCGGACGAACGAGAAGATATAACGGTGGCTGAAAATTTAATTCGTGAAATTTATACCCCGCTTTTTGGCGGGGTTAGTGGCGTTAAGGAAAAAATCTCGCATGTGGGGGTTTTTTTTGAGGATAGGAAAAAATTGCAGCAGACTATTTCTGAACTGGAAGAGGAAAATAAAAAACTTAAGCTGCAGAATCAAGCCTTGCAGGAATATAAAATGGAAGCTGTGCGGCTTAAAAAGATTTTAGGGTTTAAGAATGACAACCTGGAAGTTTACAGTTTGGTAGCTGCCAAAGTTATAGGGAGAAAGCCGAATAACTGGTATCAGGTAATTATTATTGACAAAGGGGAAGCAGACGGGATTACCAAAGATATGCCGGTAATAACTCCCGAAGGGCTGGTGGGAGTGGTAACCAGCACCAGCCTTAATGCATCCTATGTAAGCCTTTTGACGGACAGGTCGGTAGCAGTTGGAGTACTAATCCAGAACACGCGCGAAACTAATGGGATAGTAGAAGGAACCGGGGAAAGCAATATTCTACGCATGACCAATATTCCCTATTATTCAGTTATTAAAAAGAATGATATTATTGTAACCTCAGGTTTGTCTCTTATTTATCCTAAAGGGATAAGAGTTGGCAAGGTGGAGAAAGTATACCGTGATGCAGGAGGTATTTTGCTGTCAGCTGATATAAAACCGGCGGTTGATTTTGATAAATTGGAAGAAGTGCTGGTGGTTACTGATTTTAAACCGGTTATAGAAGAGAAGACTGAGGAGAAGGAAGAATGAGGTATTTTGTTCTTACTATATTACCAGTTATGGCATTATTTTTACAGTCGACATTTTTTGGTTTTTACAGTATAAGTGGTGTTATACCTGATTTAGTTTTGATTCTGGTTGTTTTTTTTGCCTTGTTTAATGGTCCTGTTCAAGGTGCAATTTATGGTTATTTATGCGGTTTGCTGGAAGACTTGTTTTTGGGAAGGCTTATTGGAGTTAATGCCCTCTCCAAGGCTTTGACTGCCTATATTATCGGCCGCTTACAGGGGAATGTTTTTAAAGAAAATTTGCTGGTAGGCGTTCTGGGAGTGCTGCTGGCCACATTTATCAACAGCTTTTTTGTTTTAGTTTTAAGTTTTGCTGCACTGGACGGGTTTCCTTTAGATTTTGATATTTTTAAGATAACAGCTTTCCAGATTGTTTATAATCTTTTTTTGGCAGTCCCTGTTTATGTATGGTATTACAATGCTGCCCATTTTGGAGTGCTGAAACAGGGTGGGGATAGATTCAATGAAATCAGCAAAATTAGAAAAAAGGTTTAAAATATATACTTATGTTATTATTGGGCTTCTGGCCGTATTGAGTATCAGATTGGCTGTACTTCAGCTCTTGCATAATGAGGTTTATCAAACCCAGGCCAAGCAGAACCGTATAAGGATTCTGGCTATAAAACCTCCCCGGGGGGAAATATATGCATTAAAGGGGGAGGTCTTAGCCACCAACAAATTAGTTTATACCCTGACTATATCTGCCCTGGAAGGAAATCAGGAGCCGGTAATTCAAAAGTTGGCGGATATTTTAAAAGATTATTATCCGGAGATAACTGCTGATAAAATTAAGGAAAAGATTAATGAACAGCGCTACCGACTGTATGAACCAGTAGTTATTATGCGGGATATTCCCTGGGATCTGGTAGTAAAAATTGAGGAAAACCGCAGATATTTGAGCGGAGTCGATGTGGATGTCGAACCGCTGCGCAGCTATCCTAATGCTGCTTTAGCTGGCCATGTTTTAGGCTATATTCATTCTATAACCCAGGAAGAGCTCACCGCAGCGGGCGAAGGTGTTTATAATATTAACAGCCTGGTAGGAAAGTCAGGTATAGAAAAGCAGTATGAAAAGTATTTACGGGGAAAATACGGAGCCCGCAGGGTAGAAGTAGATGCTAAGGGGCAGCCGGTAAGAGAACTGGTTACTCTTGAACCGGTGCCTGGCAATAATATATACCTTACTTTGGACATGAATCTGCAGAAAGTAATGGAAAAAAGTATGGATGAAGTGCTAAAAAACCTTCAAAAATCCGGACATCCCAAAGCCAAAGTGGGGGCAGCTGTAGCTATAGATGTAAAAACTGGCGAAATTTTAGCTATGGTAAGCAAGCCGGATTTGAATCCAGATGATTTCAAGGGCAATTTATCACCTGATAAAGCAGCCTATTATTTTCCGCAGGGGCAGGTTTATGATCCCCTGCAGCCCGGCGCAGTTACCAACCGGGCCATACAGGCAGTATATCCTCCAGGATCAACTTTTAAACCTGTGACTGGAATGGCAGCTTTGGAAGCAGGAGTGATGGATCCCTTAAAAGATTATGTCAATTGCCAGGGAAGGTACTGGGTGCCTCCGTATATAAAATGTACAGGGGTTCATGGCAATGTTAGCTATTATAAGGCTCTGGCGGTATCCTGTAATACCTACTTTCAGGAGATGGGACGCCGGGCAGGCAAAGATGAATTGATAAGGGTAGCTTCTGAATTTGGGCTGGGCAAGCCTACAGGCATTGACTTGCCTGGAGAGAAGAGCGGACTTTTACCTACTCCGGAGTGGAAAAGGGAGCTTAACGCTTTGCTTATTGACCGCAAGTATGAACAAAAAAGAAAAGATTTGGAAGAAAAATACAATAACCTGTTGAGAGAGGCCTCTTCCAGGGAAGAAAGAGAACGTTTGCTTAAGAAGAAAGAGGATGAAAAAGCTATACTGGAGGCCCAATATAAAATTGATTACAATTTTAATACCAAGTGGCAGCCTTTTGATACCTTCAATATGTCAATTGGACAGGGCTCCAATAACTATACTGTAATCCAGCTGGCTAATTATGTAGCAGCCATTGCCAATGGCGGGAAACTTATGCAGCCTCATGTAGTAAAAAAGATAGTTACTCCTCAGGGGAAAGTGGTAAAAGAGTTTAAACCAGTGGTGGTAAGAAAAGTAAATGTTAGTCCGGAGACTATTGCGGAAACTAAAAGAGCTATGCTGGAAGTTACCCAGCCGGGAGGAACTGCTTATCATCTTTTTGCTAATTTTCCTCCCGATATCAAAGTAGGGGCTAAAACAGGAACTGCAGAAACAGGAAGAGCAGGTGATAACCGCAAACGTGACTTTCATGGCGTGTTTATTGCTTTTGCACCGGTAGATGATCCGCAGATAGCTTTTGCTGGTATAGTAGAATATGGTTTTAGTGGTGGAGGATCAGCAGGTTATGTAGCCAAAGCAGTTTTTGAACAGTATTTTGGAATAAAAGATTATATTGCTGAGATGGAAGCAAAGAACGAAAATACACAAAAAATGGCAAGCGGCGATCGCGAATAATGGAATAATTTTTGAGTTTATTTATGCCTAAAATAGGGAGATTTAGAATTTATTCTCCCTATTTTTTTATTTTTCTTCAAAGGAAAAAAAAAGAAATAATAGAATTGATAGGTAAAAATATTAATAGTGAATGGAGGGCTATACAGTGTCAGCAGCAGTAAAGGTTTTAGAGGGAGAAAAAGTAATCGACCTTAGCCGGTATGACACTTTTGGGGATATCAAGAACGGGCTTAAGGAGGAGATAAAGAGGAAAAAAAACTTTGTCGTTGGCAGCCAGGTATATGTGTATATAGGTGATAAGAAACTTACACATAAGCAGATACGGGAACTGGAAGATATTTTGCTGGATTATGGCTTGCATTTAAAGGAATTAATGACTAATGGTCCTCCGGAAACTGAAAGTGGCAGCTTGGCGGATAATGAGAGGGAAAAACCTGGCGGATTTCCAGATGATATGCCAGAATACGAAGAAACTGCCCTGATCAGGAGAAACCTGCGTTCCGGGCAAAAATGTTTTGCCAAAGGAAATATAGTAATTTTAGGGGATGTAAATCCGGGAGCAGAAGTTATAGCTGGCGGTAATATTCTGGTGATGGGAGTTTTAAGGGGAATGGCACATGCGGGAGCTTTCGGAGATGAAAAGGCTATTATAGCTGCTTACCGGTTAAGTCCTACGCAGCTTAGGATAGCCAATCATATTACCCGCCCTCCCGATGGAGAGGTAATTATGGTAAATACTCCTGAATTAGCACGTATAAGAGCTGGTAAGGTAGTTATTGAAAAGTTAAAAATATGAGGAGGAAAAAGAATGAAGGGAAAAGTTATTGTTATTACTTCCGGGAAAGGTGGGGTAGGCAAAACAACAACCACCGCCAATATAGGGGCTGCTTTAGCTATGATGAATAAAAAGGTGGTGCTTATTGATACTGATATCGGTCTGCGCAATCTTGATGTGGTAATGGGGCTGGAGAACCGTATAGTATTTGATATTGTTGATGTGGTGAACAATAACTGTAAATTAAGGCAGGCTCTTATTAAAGACAAAAGATTTGAAGGGCTTTATCTTTTGCCGGCGGCGCAGACAAAAGATAAAACAGCGGTAACTCCACATCAGATGAAAAATCTTACCAATGAGCTTAGAGGGGACTTTGATTTTATTCTGGTTGACTGCCCGGCCGGGATAGAGCAGGGTTTCAAAAATGCTATTGCCGGGGCAGATGATGCCATAGTGGTAGCTACTCCTGAAGTTTCTTCTGTAAGGGATGCAGACCGCATTATAGGACTTCTGGAAGCAGCTGGACTTAATAATCCGCGTCTTATAATAAACCGTTTGCGGAGTAAAATGGTTAAGCGGGGAGATATGATGGATATAGGGGATATAATTGAGATTTTGTCCATAGATCTTTTAGGAGTGGTGCCGGAAGATGAAGCTATAGTTATTTCAACTAATAAGGGAGAACCGGCAGTAACTGATAGCAATTCCAAGGCGGGAGCAGCCTATCGGCGTATCGCACGCAGGATAGTGGGAGAAAATGTGCCTATTGAGTCCCTCGACGAAAGTAACTTTATGGAGAGGTTCCGCAGAATGCTTAAATTAGCGAGATAGGTGAGGGAGGGTATGGTTTTGTTAGATATTTTAAGTAAAATATTTAATAAAGACACGGTGGCCAGCAAAGATATTGCGCGTGAAAGGCTGAGATTAGTCCTGGTACATGATAGGGCTTCAGTATCTCCTGATTTTTTGAATGCGCTTAAAGAGGACCTGATAAGGGTTATAAAAGAATATCTTGATATAGATGAAGAGGCCCTTTTGGTTAACCTGGAAAATGAAGAAAATTCAGTGGCTCTGGTTGCCAACATTCCGGTAAGAGGGTTTAAGCGGGCAGTTAATGCTTAAAAAGGAATAAGAAAAGGAGGTTAAAAATTCCTCCTTTTCTTATTTTTTATATACATTTATTGGGTTATAGCTTTACTTTAAGGCTAGCCTCCTGTGATATAATAGGCGTGGGAGGTAATATATAGTGGAACTTAAAAGGCTTAAATTTATAGATAAATCATTTGTTTTTGCCTGGGCTATGCTTATGGCCCTGGGTTTGGTTGTTTTATTCAGTGCTTCCAGCGGGATGTCTTCTGATCCCTATTTTTATGTCAAAAAACAGCTGGCTGCTATTATTGCAGGCTTGATATTAGCTTTTTTTATCATGAGGTATGATTATACACAGTTTTCGCGCTACAGCTGGATTTTGTATGGATTAGCAGTTGTCATGCTGCTTATGGTATTGATTTTAGGTCAAGAAGTGCGGGGAACGACGGGATGGATAAGCATAGGGCCGCTTCCTCCTGTGCAGCCGGCAGAATTTACTAAGGTTTTAGTTATACTGGCTTTTGCTGATTTTATAAATAAAAAAAGAAGCAAACTTGATTCTCTGGAAGGAATAATGCTCTGTCTGCTTTATATAGGCGTACCTTTTGGCCTTATAATGCTGCAGCCTGATCTGGGTACCGGACTTGTATATATTGCTTTTACTCTGGTAATGCTGTTAATAGCAGGAGCCAATCCCCGTATAATATGGTCTCTGGTGATAATATCCCTTGTGGTGGCTTTAATAATGATTTTTATGCATTTTAGATTTGGGACCTGGCTTCCCCTGGAAGATTATCAGATAAAAAGGCTTTTGGCTTTTGTTGATCCATATAATGATGGACAGGGAGGAAGGGGATTTGGCTGGAACACCATCCAGTCTTTGATCGCCATAGGATCAGGAGGTTTAACGGGAAAAGGGCTTTTTAACGGGACCCAGGTGCAGTTAAACTTTTTACCTGAGCATCATACTGATTTTATTTATGCCGTTATCGGGGAAGAGCTAGGTTTTATTGGTGGGGTTTCCGTTATCATCCTTTATGGCATCCTGCTTCTTAGAGCTATTTATATAAGCTACAGTGCACGTGATTTATATGGTACATTAATAGTAGCTGGCATAAGTGCTATGTGGCTCTTTCATGTTTTTGAAAATATAGGGATGTCTATAGGTATTATGCCGATAACCGGGATTCCGCTTCCTTTTTTAAGCTATGGTGGAAGCTCGATTCTTACCAATATAGTGGCGGTAGGCTTAGTTTTAAGTGTCAACCTGAGAGGCAAAAAGATAGTTTTTTAAAAAAATTTTAAGGGGGTAAAATGGTGGATTTTAATCCAGATGATAAACATGAAAAAAATAGTGCTGATGAAAGCTGGCTGAAAGAGGCACTGCTTTTTATCCCTAATTTTATGAAGCTTATGTACCGGCTCATGAAAGATGAAAGAGTGCCTAAAGGGGATAAAATCCTGTTAGGGGCAACGGTAGCTTATGTTTTATCTCCTTTTGACTTTTTGCCTGATGTTATACCTTTTTTAGGAAAATTAGATGATCTTTTGCTTTTAGCCTTAACCACTAAAAGGATTATGGATAGTGTTGATCAGGAAGTACTGCTGTCTTACTGGGATGGAAGTGAAAATCTTCTGCAGATGACAGAGAAGATTATCGATCTGGCGGTAGGCTTTGTTCCTCCTGGTATTTACCGAAAGTTAGTAAAGAAAACCGAATCACCGCAGAATGAGAGAAAAGAGGAATATATCGATGTGGAATATGAAATAAAGTAAAGGACAGGGTTTTTTAATTCCCTGTCCTTTTTTAGTTAGCTAAAACGGGCCAGCTGTTTTTCCAGGGTTTCTTTGGCTTCTTTTACCATGGAGGTTATGAGTTCTTCACAGGTGAGCACTTCTTTAATCATTCCTATCGATTGGCCTACCATAAGAGCGGCATTGTCGACCTCTCCTGTAGCCCAGGCTTCTTTGGCCCTCTGGCCGGAAAGGAGAGGTATGATTTCCATCAGATCACCGCCTCTAGCTTCTATTTCCAGGACCTGTTCGGTAAGCTTGTTTTTAAGTGCTCTTCCCTGCAAGCCAACTGTTTTACATATAAGGGTAGTTTCATATTCTTCGCGCTTGATAAGCTCTTCCCAGATTTTTGGATGTACCGGGCATTCTTTGGTAGCAATAAAGCGGGTGGCCATAAGTACTCCTTCCGCGCCTAAAGCCAGGGCCGCTGCCATTTGTTTGCCGGTAGCAATACCACCGGTTGCTATTACCGGAATATTGACACTTTCCACTATACGGGGGAGCAGTACCATGGTAGTGACATCATCATTGAGGGGATGGCCGCCTTCTTCAATGCCTGCTGCGATTACTGCATCATAGCCGTATCTTTCTATGTTTTTGGCATGGCGTACTGCACCAACTTTATGCATGACTTTTACTCCAGCTTTATGCAGCATATCCAGGTATTTTACAGCAGGTTTTCCTGACACTTCGATAACTTCTACTTTTTCTTCCGCACAAACTTTGAAGAAATCGTCAAATATTTCTTCTGTAAAGCGCATGGAGGGAAGCAGGGTGATGTTTACCCCTATGGGTTTGCTGGTAAGTTCGCGTGCTTTTTGGATAGCCTCCCTGAGTTCTTCTCCGGTGTTGTAATTGCAGGCGGTTATGTTTCCCAATCCTCCCGCATTGGAGATAGCAGCACATAGTTCTGGTGTAGCAAGCCACAGCATTCCTCCACATATAATGGGATATTCGATGCCGAATAACTCAGTTATCCTGGTTTTCATAGTTATTTTCATAAATAGTCCTCCCCTATAAAAAGTATATATTAATTATATATTACAATAGCAAAATATTTAAATCAAAATATTTTTTGCGTTCAGGATAAAAAATAGAAGTAATAAAAAAAGCTGTATTTTTATATTTATGTAAAAAAGTATGTCCTATAAAAGGAGGGGGAGCTGTGTTAGGAAGTTTCAGGCTAAGGATGCTGTTAGCCCTGTTGCTTGCTATACTCACCAGTTTGTCTTTGCAGTCGGAAAAAGGGAGTCATGAAGTGGTAGAACCTGTATTAAGATACATAATGAAAGATTATGGTATAGAGGATAAAATTATTTCTTTATTAAAAGCGGACCGGGAAAAGGATGAGGTTTTGCCTGCCTCTTCTGAAAGCATCAGCTGGCAGAAACCTTGTGATTTTTTATATGTAGAAAAACCTTATGGATGGTACTGGAATGAAAGCAGAAAAAGGCAGGAGTTTTCCACAGGCATAAAATTTAAAGTAAAAAATAATTCACCTATAAAGCCGGTAGCCAAAGGGGTAGTAAGTGAGATAGGAGAAAACGATGAAGGAAGATATTTGATAGTAAAACACGAAGACGGCTTTTTTTCCATCTATGGAGGCATGAAAGAGATTTTGGTGGGAAAAGGGGATAGAGTGGACAAAAACGATATTCTGGGTAAAAGCACTGATTTTTTATATTTAGAGCTGAGAGATGAGGATGGTCCGATAAATCCGGGAAGTATCAGCGAGTAGATGAGAATAGGGCGATTTGGGGAAATAGGCTTAAAAGTCAATCTTTTGGTAATGATATTATGTCTTGTTTATGTACTGATAGGCCTGGAACAGGAAATAATGATGATAGGGGCTGCTGTATTGGTACATGAACTGGGGCATATTTTTGTGGCTAAAGCTATGCAGGTTAAGATACTGGAAGTGGAATTTTTCCCTTTTGGGGGGCAGGCAAAAATAGAAGACTTTACTGGCCTTAAGCCGGATAAGGAGATATATGTTTCTTTAGCCGGGCCAGCAGCCAGTTTGTTTACTGCAGCGGTTTTTTATTTTCTTGCCGATAAAAGCCTTAATTATTTTATAAAAGTTAATCTATTGCTGGCTGCTTTTAACATACTGCCGGCCTTGCCTTTAGATGGAGGCCGTATTTTAAGAGCTTTTTTGTCACGCTTCACAGGTTACAGGAAAGCAACTGATGTTGCTGTCTTTTTAGGAGGATTTTTTGCTTTTTTGCTGGCAGGTTATGGAGGATACAAACTGGTTTTTTTTGATCTAAAAGGCATAAATTATGTATTTATTGGGATCTTTTTGTTTTTAGGGGCCAGCAGGGAAAAATGGCTTTTGAATTATGCTTTTATGCGCTTTCTGGTTAACAAGAAAAAAGAGCTGGCCGCGAAAGGGTTTATGAAAAGCCGCCAGCTGGTAAGCTATCCTGATACAGAAATAAAAAAAATCCTGGTTACCTTAAAGCCGGAAGAATATACCCTGGTAGTAATAGTGGATAGAGAACAGCACATACTGGGTATGTGCGGGGAAGCAGAACTTATTGAGTGCATACTGACCAAGGGGCCAGCTGCCAGGTTGAGCGATTTGTAACAAAATCGCTACAGGTTTTCCTTTATGGCTTTAAGCTTTTGTATCATTGCCTTTTTTTGCTGATGATAAGAGTTTTTTATATTTTTTAGTTCTTCTGCATAGGTATAAAATGCGTCTGTCATATAAGGATGGTTGATAGCAAAAACGAGAAAGGGATAATCTTTTTTGGTTACTATTACTCCTGTTTCGTCTTTAATGGAGATATTCAAGTTAGTGTAGCTGTTATCAGATACCGTGAACAGTTCATAATTATTAAATCTTTCCATAGCCAGAACGATTTCTTCCAGATATTGCTTGTAAGTTTCAGGGCTTAACCTGGCCTCTATTAAGCCTTTTTCTGTAAACAGGGGTATTGTTATTTCTTCCGGATGCTGCCTTTTTTCCAGAAAGAGCATGCTTATGATGTCAGTATGGTTGTTATACATTAAATTATCCATAAAATTATGGTGGATTTTTTGATGCTGTTTTAGAACCTGATTTTTTTCATCCCTATCCAAACTGGAAGCAGCAAGGATTTTATCTAAAAGGCTGGCAGAAATAAGGAATCTGCCGGGTATGGTGTCAAGGGTTGTACTGTCGGCTTTAGCCTGGGTAAATCTAACCTGCAGTTTTATTATGTTTTTTTCTTTGCCGATAGACAATACCTGCATCAGAGGGCGGCACATAGCCAGGAATTTTTCAAATTCTTTTTGCATACATTCTACCAGCCTGGGGTCGGTGGAAAAAATGCGCAGAGCTTGATTTTCAAAGCCTTCCAGGGTGGTAGAGGTTAAAACGGCTGTTTTTTCTGCCACAAAAATAGTGCGATAAAAATGGTAAGGCCGGTAAAGCGGACAGTAATAAGGTTCCACATTGCCGGTCATATATAAGGGAAGCCATAATTCTATGCCGGCAAACATTTCCTGCATATCCCGGCTTATGTTGTGCACCATTTTTACGCGGCAGCTTTTTTTTATAATCTGATAGGATTTGTAAAAAAAGACTTTGAAAAACTCGGGATCGCTTCTAAACCAGTCTATTTTTTCATCACTGTAAAGCCACAGGGTGCCAGGTTCAGTACAAAGGCTTGCAGCTTCCAGAAATTTTAATGCCCCCTCTTTTTGCCCTTCTATTCCGTAAAGGAATTCTGTTTTGCCAGCTGAGATTTCTCCCCATGTTCCGCCGGTATTTTCAGGTAAAGGGAATAGCGAAAAGTTATCTGCGGAAAATGATTCTACTTTTTGTAAAAACTTTTCTACCAGTACCGGATCGGGAAGCCGATCATCCAGCAGCCATTTATGTATAAAAGAGGCTATATCTTTTTCGCCGTCCAGAAAAGAAGGCTGCAGGCCGGTTATTTCTAAAAGCTTGTTTTTTTGTGAGTCGTTTTTAATCTGTTTGGCCACTATCTCGGCTATTTTTTCTATATAACTGCTTTTTTGGGCAGGAAATCTGGTGCCTTTTCGCCAGCGGCTGACCAGAGAAGGGTCAATGGCCAGCGAACGGGCCAGGCGGCTGTTGGATATATTAAATGCGGAAAGCAGGAGGTTTAATTTTTCATGAAAATGCATGTTTTTATCACCTCAAGAAAATTTTAACACAGGGAATAAAGTTTAGGATTAAAAAAGTTAAGGACAAGCTTTTAGCTGCAAACAGGCTTTTGTTATTGATGAAGCAGTGCTAGACTTTTAGTTAAGAGGTTTTTGGGATGGCTATTACAGGGCAGGGAGGTGAAAATATGAGGGTGAAAGTAAAACTTTTTGCCACTTTCCGCAAAGGGCGTTTCAAGGAAGAAGTGTTTGACTATCCGGAGGGCATTAAGGTGCAGGATGTAATTGAAGAACTTAGAATCCCTTTAAAAGAGCTGGGGATAGTTTTTATAAACGGAAAAGATGCTGCTATGGATGCTGAACTTAAAGATGGGGATGTCCTGTCTATTTTCCCTCTGGTAGGAGGCGGTTAGAATTGGATATAAGGGAGATACCTTTACGGTATATGCGCAATATGGAAGCGATAGCCCCTGAAGAACAGAAAAAAATATTCAAGTCTCATGTAGCGGTAGCAGGCTGTGGAGGGCTGGGCGGCTATGTAATTTCTTACCTGGCCAGGATGGGGGTAAAAAGGATTACGGCTTTTGACCCGGATTGTTTTGCAGAACATAACCTTAACCGGCAGCTTTTTTCCGGGATATCTTCTCTGGGAAGGAGCAAAGTCGAAGTTGTCCAAGAAGCGATAAAGGATATTAATCCTGACGTGCAGTTTTACGGGTTTAAAGGCAGGTTTCAGGAATTTCTGGATAAAGAGAAAGGAGACTATACAGTAGTGATTGATGCTCTGGATAATCTGGGGGATCGGCTGGAACTTGCGAGCTGGTGTTCTAAAAAAGGGATTCCCCTGGTTTACGGTATGGTAGGTGGATGGTACGGACAGGTGGGAACGCAGTTTCCGGGCGAAAATACCCTTGATAAGGTTTGCCAGTTGAACATAAGCAAAAAAGGGATAGAAGAAAAAGAGGGGGTTTTGCCATTTGTGCCTCCCCTGATAGCCGCACTTCAGGCAGCAGAAGCGGTAAAGATTATACTGGGACGGGGAGAGCTTTTAAGGAATAGGCTCTTGCTGATTGATCTTCTGGATATGGAAACCGAGATTCTGGAATGGTAAATTTGTGTTATATATATGTAACATTGGTGTCAATATAGTGACAATAATGTGACATATATGTTGCAGAACATGGACGACAGTTACTGGATTTAAGGCACCTCAGGTGCCTTTTTTGCTGGCATAAAATTTGCATTAAATCATATTTTGAAAGATAGGTACGGGAATTAGCTTTTTAAAGAAGGTTTACAAAAAAAGAGCAAGGGAGGGAGTAAACTGGCTTGCTTCAAGGTAAGCCAGGAGAGGTATGGGAAAGAGTCTTTATGTGCAACCAGAAAAGTGTACTGGCTGTCGTACCTGTGAACTAACCTGTTCTTTCCTGCATGTGGGAGAGTTTAATCCTTTGCGCTCCCGGATAAGTGTAGTGAGCTTTGAGAAAGAAGGCTTTTTTTATCCAGCAGTATGCCAGCAGTGCAATCCGGCTCCCTGTATGATGGTATGCCCGGTAGGGGCTATAGTGCACAATGAGTCTACAGGAGCCAGAGAGGTAAACCATGAGGTATGTATCCGCTGCAAGATGTGCATGATAGCCTGTCCGTTCGGCGCAACTTTCTATGATGACAGGGCCAATCAGATTATCAAATGTGATTTGTGTGGAGGAGAACCGGCCTGTGTGAAGATGTGCAAGGGAGAAGCATTGAGTTTTACAGTTTTAAGCCCGGCAGTAAACAGTAAGAAACGGGCAGCAGCAGCCAAGATTAAAGAAGTTTTAGAGGAGGTAAGGTAAAGATGTATGGATGGATGGGGAGAGTTTTACGGGTTAATCTTACCGCAGGCACCATCACTAAGGAAAACCTTAATCCTGAGCTGCTGCACAACTATATAGGGGCACGCGGATTGGGGACCAAAATTTTCTGTGATGAAGTAGACCCGAAAGTGGAACCTTTAAGTGAAGAAAATAAGGTAATCTTTATGACAGGCCCCTTAACTGGTACGCTGGCCAGCTCCGGCAGCCGCTATAATGTAGTTACCAAGGGGGTTTTAAATGGCACCATTGCTGCTTCCAACTCAGGAGGAAGCTTTGGGCCGGAGTTAAAATATGCCGGGTATGATGGCATAATCATCGAAGGAAAGGCTAAAGAACCTGTATATCTGTGGATAAATGATGAACATGTAGAATTGAGAAGTGCATCACATCTCTGGGGGGCTGATGTAGTAACAACTGTTGATACCATAAAGGCAGAAACAGATGAAGAAGCCAAAGTGGCCTGCATAGGGCCAGCAGGTGAAAACCTGGTCAAGTTTGCCTGCATAATGAATGAATATAACCGGGCAGCTGGCCGCTCCGGAGTAGGCGCTGTGCTGGGCTTTAAGCAGCTTAAGGCAATTGCGGTAAGAGGAACGGGCGGTATTAAAGTAGCCGACCGGGCAGGTTTTAAAGAGGCAGCTCTGGATGCAAGGAGAAAACTGAAGGAACATCCGGTAACTGGTGCGGGATTGGCTGCTTACGGTACCAATGTTCTTATAAATATACTGAATGAGCATGGCGGGCTTCCTGTCAAGAATTTCAGCGAAGCTGCGGTATTCCCCAATGCAGAAAAAATCTCAGGAGAATATCAGGCGGAAAAATACCTGGTAAGAAACAAAGGGTGTTTTGGCTGTTCCATAGCTTGTGGACGTGTAACCCGCATCAAGGAAGGACCTTTTAAGAGCTTCGGGGAAGGTCCGGAGTATGAAGCTACTTGGGCTTTTGGTTCTAACCTGGGTATTGATGATTTTGAGGCTATAAGTAAAGCTAATTTCCTATGCAATGAGCTGGGGCTTGATCCCATAACTATGGGTGGGACTCTGGCCTGTGCGGTAGAAATGGTACAAAAAGGTATTATCCCCCGGGATAAGGCAGATTTGAACTGGGGTGATGGAGCTATGCTGGTAGAAATGGTAAGAAAGACAGCTTACCGGGAAGGCTTTGGTGATGAACTGGCAGAAGGCTCTTATCGTCTGGCTGAAAAATATGGGCATCCGGAATTTTCCATGACCGTTAAGAAGCAGGAGCTTCCTGCCTATGATCCGCGGGGGCAGCAGGGTATTGGGCTAGAATATGCTACCTCTAACCGGGGAGGATGCCATGTAAGAGGTTACATGACTTCTCCGGAAGTTTTAGGAGTCCCGGAAAAGGTGGACCCGGATGCTACGGAAGGCAAGCCAGAACTGCTCAAGTTATTCCAGGATTTAACTGCTCTGGTTGATTCCGCAGGGATTTGCCTTTTTGTAACTTTTGGCATTGGGCTCCCTGAAATAGCTGAACAGCTCAGGACTGCTACCGGGCTTAATATAAGCGATGAGGAATATTTAAGAGCAGGTGAACGTATCTGGAATCTGGAGCGACTCTTTAACCTTAAGGCAGGCTTCAGCAAGAAAGATGATACCCTCCCGGAAAGATTGCTTAAGGAGCCTATGAAAGGTGGACCTCATGCTGGAAATGTTGTCAAGCTTGATGTAATGCTTCCCGTTTACTATAAGGTGCGCGGCTGGGATGAAAACGGTGTACCTACCGAAGAAAAACTTAAAGAGCTGGGCTTAGCTTAAGGCAGATTCTTAGCGCTCTTAATAAAAGAAGCCTTTCCTGTTTGAAGGGATTATCTCTTCTGGAAAGGCTTCTTTGTTATGCATTCTCTATTTTTTCTGTTAAGGAGGAATTTTCATGCAAGGGGTTTTAGATGAAGCAGCTGTAAAAAAATCCTGTGAAGAGATATTAAGAAATTATCCTCCCGAACCCCGGTATATTCTGGCTGTTATGCAGGATATGCAGAAAAGGTTTAATTATCTTCCCAGGGAAGGGCTGAAGATGCTGGCGGTTTATACAGGGGTTCCCTTCAGCCGTGTATATGCTATGGCTTCTTTTTATAAAGCTTTTAGCCTTAAGCCTAAAGGACGTTATGTAATAAGGGTTTGTGACGGAACGGCCTGTCATATAAAAGGCTCAGAGACGCTGGTGGAGCAGATTTATAAGTATCTGAAAATAAGGCCGGGCGAAACCACCCCTAACGGAGATTTTTCTCTGGAAACAGTAAATTGTCTTGGGGCCTGTGCTTTGGCGCCGGTAATGGTAATAAATGAAAAAGTCTATGGCAAAGTTACCCCGGCCGATATAGAAAGAATTATCAAGGAATATGGAGGCTGTACCGATGAAGGAAAATCTTGCTAAAAGCGAAAAAACTGTAAAGATAATGGTATGCTGCGGAACAGGCTGTACAGCAAATGGAGCCCGGGAAGTTCTTAGCCGCTTTGAGGAAAAACTTAAAGGAAACGAAAATTTTGAGGTAATACCGGTGTTGAAAGCTACTGGATGTAATGGATGGTGTGAAAAAGGGCCTCTGGTAAAAATTATGCCTGAAGACATCACCTACTGTCAGGTGAAAGCGAAAGATGTAGACGAGATAGTGGAAAAAACCCTGCTGAAAGGTGAAAAAATAAAGCGGCTTTTATATCGGGATCCAGTAAGCAAAGAATTTTTGCAGTCTTTGCATCAGACGGATTTTTATCGCAAGCAGAAAAAGATAGCTTTGCGCAATATCGGGGAAATTGATCCTGGTTCCATAGATGACTACATAGAACGTGGGGGCTATAAAGCGTTAGAAAAAGCCTTGCGGAATATGACGCCTGATGAAGTGCTGTCTGAGGTTATCAAATCCGGTTTAAGAGGCAGGGGAGGAGGAGGTTTTCCTACCGGGCGCAAGTGGAAGGCCTGTAAAGATACCCCTCGCTTTCCCAAATATATAATATGCAATGGGGATGAAGGAGATCCTGGCGCTTTTATGGACCGCAGCATAATGGAAGGAGATCCCCATACTATCATTGAAGGGATGCTCATATGTGCCTATGTTTTACAGGCGGAAAAAGGTTTTATTTATGTACGTGATGAATATGACCTGGCTGTCAAATATCTGGGACAGGCTATTATGGATGCGCGCAAGCGGGGCTTTTTGGGAAGGAATATTTTAGGAAGCTCGCTTTCGTTTGATATAGAACTGGTGAGAGGTGGCGGGGCTTTTGTCTGTGGTGAGGAAACGGCCCTTATTAAGTCCATTGAAGGTTATCCCGGAGAACCGCATGACAAATATGTTTTTCCTACCGAAAAAGGCTTGTGGGGACAGCCTACAGTTATAAATAATGTAGAAACCTGGGCTAATATACCGGTAATTGTCCTTGAAGGAGGAGAAAAATTTGCTTCTATAGGCACCAAGGGAAGTCCGGGAACGAAAGTTTTTTCTCTGGTTGGCAAAGTGGTAAATACCGGATTGGTAGAAGTGCCTATGGGTATAACCTTGAGGGAAATAATTTATGAAATCGGGGGAGGGGTGCCAAACGGACGGCAGTTTAAGGCTGTCCAGACAGGAGGCCCTTCCGGAGGATGTATTCCTGCTCACCTGTTAGATTTAGAAGTAGATTTTGATACCCTTACCCGGGAAGGTTCCATGATGGGTTCAGGCGGCATTATCGTCATGGATGACACTACCTGTATGGTAGAAGTTGCCCGCTATTATACTAATTTTCTGGCCGGGGAATCATGCGGAAAATGTGCGCCCTGCCGGGAAGGTTTAAAGGCACTTCTTACTATACTTAATCGTATAGTTAAGGGCGAAGGGGTAATAAAGGACTTGAAACTTTTGGAAGACATTGCTGAAGTTATGCAGGAAGCTTCGCTTTGTGCCCTGGGACGCACAGCACCTAATCCGGTTTTATCCACCCTTAAATATTTCCGGGATGAATATATTGCCCATATTGTTGATAAACGGTGTCCCGCGGGGGTGTGCCCTGAGCTTACTGTCTTTGAAATTGATGATAAATTGTGTAATGGATGTACTCTTTGTAAGAAAAACTGTCCGGTAGATGCCATTATAGGGGAAGCCAAACAAGCGCATGCTATTTTGCAGGATAAATGTATACACTGTGGTGAATGTTATCGCAATTGCCGGTTTAGAGCTATCAAGGTAAAGTAGGGGAGGCGTTCTGATTTGAAGCTTATAATTGATGGTCGGGAAGTTGCAGCTTATCCCGGAGAAACTATTTTGGAGGTGTGCCGGAGGGAAAACATATTTATACCTTCTTTATGCTATCATCCGGCCTTTAAGGGGCAAGGGGTATGCCGCATGTGTATGGTGGAGCTGGAAAATGAAAAGGGAGAAAGAAGGCTGGTTGCTTCCTGTACTTATCCGGTACAGGAAGGTTTAAAAGTTATTACTTCTTCCGAAAAGATAGACAAAGTGAGAAAGACCATAGTCAGATTGCTGGCCGGGCGGGCTCAAGGCAGCACTTATATGAAGGACCTGGCAGAGCAGTACGGGGTAGAGCCTTTTATGCTGCCGGGTTTAGATAATGAAAAATGTATACTTTGCCGCCTTTGTGTCAATGCCTGCCAGAAGGTGGGAAGCTCAGTTCTGGCTGCAGTTTGGCGGGGAATTGACAAGAAGATAAGCACTCCTTATGACCAGGCAGCTGAAGAATGTATAGGCTGTGCAGCCTGTTATGAAGTATGCCCGACAGGTGCGATTGAAATGAAAGAAGAAGACGGCGTAAGGATTATATGGAATAAAACTTTTAATCTGGTTAAATGTGCCTCCTGTGGCAGGCCATATGCAACAGAAGAGCAGATAGCCGTGCTTAAAGATAGAGCAGATTATAGCGGTTTAAATCTTTGTGATACCTGCCGAAGAAAAGAAATGGCTGTTAAGCTGAAGCACCTGAGTTTTTAAAATTTATGTACTTCAGGCCAGCCCTGTAAAATGAGGCTGGCTTTTTGTGTTATTATTTTTATTAGGACTTGCTTTTTAAATTCTGCTTGCGGGCAGGATTTAAAAGGAGGGAGAAGATGAAAGAAGTAAAAAGGGCCTGGCAGGGTTTTGTGGCTACAGGTAAGCTGGATGGTTTTGAAGTACGGAAGGAAATTGGGGAATCCTGGCTTAGATGTTATAAAAATAAGGTTAATCCGGTTGGCGAATATAAGCTTCCGGTTATTAGCAGAGAGGAAATAGAGAAAATAAAGGAGAAAAAATCAGCGCTTTTAAAGCTGGCTCTTCCATTAATGCAAAAACTTTATCAGTTTGTGGCAGGTTCGGGGTTTATCGTGGTTTTGACCGATGAAAATGCTCATGTGCTTGAATCTATGGGGGATGAAGAAGTTATATCCAGGATTGAAGAACTTCTGGTTCCAGGTACCTGCTGGGCAGAAGAGTTTGCTGGTACTAACGCTATAGGGACAGTTATAAAACTTGGCCGGCCTTTGCAGGTTTCTGGAGAGGAGCACTACTGTTCTTTTCTGCACAGCTGGACTTGTTCAGGAGCTCCTATCAGGGGAGAAAACAATGAAATTATTGGGGTTTTGGATATTTCCGGACCCTGTGACCTGAGTCATATACATACCCTGGGTATGGTGGTGGCAACAGCAGAAGCTATTATGTCCAACCTGAAAATAGAGAAAAAGAACCGGGAACTTAAAACGGTTAATAAGCAGATGCAGGATGTTTTTTTAAATATGTCAGATGGAGTAATTTTTGTGGAAAGAGACGGTACCATTGGGCATGTTAATCCAGCAGCGGAAAAGATTTTGCAAAAGGGCAGCCGTATGCTTAAAGGTAGTTTTATAGGAGATATAATAGCTTTCCCGCGGGATATAAGAGGCAGCTGGGAAAAAGGGGAACCTCAGGAATACAGTGATGTTGAAATTACAGTTAAAAACGGCGAGGAGGATGTAAACTGTATTGCTTCAGGGATTGTAGTACGGGATGAAAAAGGAGAGATAACCGGTACACTTATTATAATAAATCCGGTAAAAAGAATAAGAAGGCTGGTAAACAGGTTCAGCGGAGCCCATGCCACTTTTTGTTTTTCAGACATTATAGGAAAAGATCCCCGGTTTGTGGAAGCGGTTAAAATGGCGAGGATGGCGGCAGCTACCAGTAGCAGTGTCCTTTTGCAGGGAGAAAGCGGAACGGGAAAGGAACTTTTTGCCCAGGCCATACATAACGGCAGCGCTCGCTGTAATGAACCTTTTGTGGCGGTAAACTGCGGTGCTATTCCCCGTGAACTTCTGGGAAGCGAACTTTTTGGTTATGCAGATGGAGCTTTTACCGGAGCTAAAAAAGGAGGAAGACCGGGAAAGTTTGAACTGGCTTCGGGAGGAACCCTTTTTCTGGATGAGATTGGGGAAATGCCTCTGGGAAAACAGGTAGCCCTTTTAAGGGCTATTCAGGAAAAGGAGATTACCAGGCTGGGGGATGATAAGGTGATCCCGGTAGATGTGCGTATAATATGTGCTACCAACAAGGATCTTTATCAGGAGGTTTTAAAAGGCAACTTCCGCCAGGATTTATATTACCGGCTTAATGTTATATCTATTGTACTTCCACCTTTGAGGGAAAGGATAGCTGATATTCCACTGCTTTTTTATCACTTTTTGGAAGATATAAGTGAAAAGATGAAGATTAAGGTGCCTCAGGTAGATAAAGAAGTTTTAGACTACCTTTCTGTTTACAGCTGGCCCGGTAATGTACGGGAACTGCATAATGTAGTAGAAAGGCTTTTAAATATAACTGGAGGGGATAAGATAACTGCAGCTCATCTGCCGGAGGAGATAACCGGGGTAAGGAGCAGGTTACGGGAAGCGGGAACTAGCAGCTACCATACTTTAGAGCCTTTTTTATCGGTGGAACAGGAAAGGCAGAGGTATAAAAGGAATTTGGAGGGGGAAGAGTACCGTATGCTTTTAGGCTTGATAAGCAAATATGGGGGGAATGTAACCAGAATAGCGAAAGAAATGGGGGTTTCCCGCAATACGGTATACCGAAAAATGAAAAAATATGGTATTTTAATATAAAAATAGCAATGGGGGAATGCTGATGGAGGCATTAAAAATAAAAGAAGGGATATACTGGGTGGGGGTTCAAGATCCTGATTTACGGACTTTTGATATAATAATGTATACTTCTCATGGCACGAGTTACAATTCTTATCTTATAAAAGATGAAAAAATAGCGTTAATAGATACGGTTAAAGAAAAGTTTGCTGTTGAATTTATAGAACGTGTTAAAAGCGTGGTTGCCATTGAAAATATAGATTTTTTAATACTCCAGCATGCTGAGCCTGACCATGCGGGAGCGGTGCGAAAAATTTTAGAGCTAAATCCTGATATTACTGTTGTAGCACATCCTAATACTATTGAATTTTTACATGAAATATTGAATCAGGATTTTAAATATAAAAGGGTAGGAAATGGCAAAGAACTTTCACTGGGGTATAAAAAACTTTATTTTCTAAGCGCTCTTCTTATGCACTGGCCTGACAATATTTATACCTATTTAAAAGAAGATGGCATACTTTTTTCCGGGGATTCTTTTGGAAGCCATTATTCTGATGAAAGGCTGTTTGATGATGTAATAGGGGATGTTTTTTGGCCGGAATTTAAATATTACTATGAAAAAATAATGCATCCTTTTAGGGAAAGGGTTTATATTACTTTGCCTAAACTAGATAGGCTAAATATAAATATGATATGTCCAGCTCATGGGCCTTTATTGCGAAAAGACCCGCAAAAATATATTGAATTTTATAAAGAATGGTCTTCTCCCGTGTTGATGGAAGAAATACCCAAGGTAGTGATAGCCTATGTAAGCGCATACGGCTATACGCGAATGCTGAAAGATGCTATTGTTAAAGGATTTGAAAAAAACAGGAAAATTTCAAATAAAATGCTATGATCTGGAAAAGACAGAACCCGAAGTGGTGCTGAAAGATCTGGAAAATGCATGCTGTCTTTTGGTGGGTTCGCCAACTATAAATAAGGATGCTCCTTTGCCGATTTGGCAGTTTTTAAGTTTATTATCTCCTGTTATCCATCAGAACTTGATTGCTTCAGCTTTTGGCTCTTATGGCTGGAGTGGGGAAGCTGTTCATAACATTGAAAAACGGCTGGGCATGTTGAGGATGAAGGTTCTGCCAGGGCTGAGAGTTCGGTTAAAACCAGGGGAGGAAAAACTGAAGCAGGGAGAAGATTTTGGCCAAATGGTAGCCAGGGCAGTTTTGGAAAGAAGAGAAGCTGACATTAAAAATGTTTTTTTGCCTGTAAACTGTAATACGAATAAGCATAGAATAGCCAGGATGCGAAAGTATCAGAATAATGACATAATAGTCTACTGGTTTCCGAATAAATGTATACATGACACTAATTGTTTTGTCAATTTGCCGCAGGTTTTTGATCCTGAAAAAAGGCCCTGGGTAAATCTTAACGGGGCAGATCCGGTAGACATTATGAGAAATATAGACAATTGCCCTTCCGGTGCTTTGCAATATTCTATCCCAGAGAGTTCCAGTATCTCTGCCGAATTTGAGGGTGGAGCTGGATTAAGAAGGGACTATAGAAAAAGAGATTAGTTGAACTGGCTTCCTTAAAAAGTTTTAAGGAAGCTTTTTTATTGTCTTAAAGAGAATTTATGTTATAATTGTACTATATGTAGTAATACACATATGATGATTTTTAAAGATGAAGCAGGCATTGAAAGGGGGTGCCTTATGTTTGAACTGGATGTCAAGAGCCGCAAGCCTATATATGAACAGCTGGTAGAAAAGATAAAGGAACTTATTATTAATGATGTATTAAAACCTGATGAACAGCTGCCCCCGGTAAGGATCCTGGCGCGGGATTTGTCTATAAATCCCAATACTATTCAGAAGGCGTACCGGGAGCTGGAAAGAATGGGTTATATTTATTCTATTCCAGGCAAAGGAAATTATGTTAATCCTGAAAAACCTAAAGAGAAAGAAGGAAGGATTATGGAGTTAAAAGAAGAGCTGAAGAAGATAATTATGGAGATGATTTTTTTAGGATTGACCCTGGAGGAGATTGACAGGCTGATAGATGAAATAATAACCCTGGAAGGAGGGGAAAAAGGTGATAGAAGCTAGAGGGGTAGCCAAGAGTTTTTATGATATAAAGGCTTTGCAGGATGTAAGCATGTATGTAGAAAGGGGCTCCATATATGGACTTCTAGGTTCCAATGGGGCAGGCAAGACCACCCTTTTAAAGATACTGGCAGGTATTTACCGGCAGGATGCTGGTGAAGTGTCGATAGAGGGAAAACCAGTTTTTGAAAATCCGCTTGTTAAAGGGAAAATAGCTTTTATTCCTGACCAGCTTTATTATTTCCCTAACTATACCATAAATGACATGGCTGCCTTTTACAGGCGGGTTTATCCCTGCTGGAATGAAGAGAAATATTTAAAGCTGAGGCAGGTTTTTGGCATTGACCAGGATAGAAAGATAAGGACTTTATCCAAAGGCATGCAGAGGCAGGTCGCTTTTTGGCTGGCTTTATCGCTGGAACCGGAGATTATGATTCTTGATGAACCCCTGGACGGTTTGGAGCCGGTTATGCGCAAAAAGGTAAAAAGCTTGCTTATAGGGGAAGTGGCGGAAAGAGATGTGACCATAGTTATTTCTTCCCATAATTTAAGGGAACTGGAAGATTTGTGCGATTATATAGGCATACTGCACAAGGGCAAAATGCTTGTACAAAAAGAACTGGACGAATACCGCTCAAACATCCATAAGGTACAGCTGGCTTTTAACCGGGAAATCCCGGATAACCTTTTTATTCCCGAAAATGGCCAGTGTGTGGAAAGGCGCGGAAGTGTGCTGGTTTTTATAAGCCGGGGGCAGAGAGATGAGATATTAAATCGTTTCAAGGCTTATGAGCCGGTTATTCTTGATATTTTGCCTCTTACCCTGGAGGAAGTATTTATATATGAGATGGGAGGAGAGGGTTATGCCGTTAAACAGCTATTTGAATAAGGGGATTTTGAGAAATAACCTGAAGAGGTTTGGCTGGATAGGTGTTTCGTATTTTATAGGCCTGTTTTTGTTTGTCCCTTTCCGTATAATCATGCTGCAGTATGCTTACCCCCAGGTTCAGGTTGTGCCTTACAGCGCATATAATTATGTTGCTGTTTTTAACCCTAACCATTCTCCCGTACTGTTGCTGTTTCTGGTGGGTATGCCGGTTCTGGCAGGAACCCTTCTTTTCCGCTATTTGCATACCGGGGAAGAAGTCGCCTTTAACCATGCCCTGCCGGTAAACCGCAAAGTTTTTTACCATACCCATATGTTAACTGGCCTTATATTGCTTCTGGTTCCGCTTTTATTGACATTTTTCATATCCTGGATGCTTAGCGGGATTTATGGCTTAGAATTTATAAGTTCTGTCTTTCTTATCAGGTGGCTCTTTATATCAGCGGTTCTCAACCTGGTTGTTTTGTCTACCTGTGTGCTGATGGGTGTCATAACCGGCATGTCTTTTTTGCAGGTGCTTTTAACTTTTATTCTGCTCGTTTTACCCAGCGGGATTATAGCCATATTAAATCATAACCTGGGATACCTTCTCTATGGATGGCCGGCAGAATACTACAGCCATGGGCTGGACAGATATTCTCCCCTGTTAAAGCTCATTGCTTTTTATGGGTCCAGTGCTTATGAATATGTAGCTAAGTCTCCTCTCAGTATAAAGATTGACTACCACGTAATCGCACTTTGTCTGGTTATTGCTGCGGTCTTCTATTTTTTGGGCCTCTACCTTTACAATATGCGCAAACTGGAAAGGGCGGGGGAGGCCATAACCTTTGACCTCCTGCGGGAAATCTTCCGCTACGGAGTAGTATTCTGCTTTATGCTGGCAGCAGGCAGCTATTTTGGCGAAACCCAGGGAAGCAGAGGCTGGATTTATATCGGCTATTTTATAGGCTCCATCCTTTCTTATATAGGAGTAGAGATACTGCTGTCCAGGTCGCTTGATATTTTCAGGTTAAGGGTCTGGAAAGGTTATATGGCATATGCCCTGGTAGTTGTGGCTCTGCTGGGTATATTAAATAATGACCTTACTGGTTATGAGAAGAGGATACCTTCTTTTGACGAAATAAAGTATGTGTATATGGATGAAACTTTTGGCTATTTCCAGTCTAACCGCGAATTTGAAGAACTTTTGGAGAGAGGGGCTGATATTAAGGAACTGGAAAGCCAGGGCTTGACCAGGCCAGTTGTGACTGTATTCCATGAAGGAGAAAATATAAAAAATATTCTTCGTTTACAGAAGGATATAATAGCTGACCGCAGAAGCGGAAAAGAGACGGCAGGGAAACGTTTATGGCCTAAATACCGTCAGGTGTGCCTGGTCTATGCCACAAAAGACGGAAGACTTTTTTGCCGGCAGTATAACATAGAGTGGAAAAAGTATGCCAGCGAATTAAAGCCTATTTATGAATCAGAAGAATATAAGAAGGCACACTTCGGTATTTACAGGCTTAAGGTTGCTGAAGTAAGGGAAATGTCGATAATTTCTTATGATGCAAGCGATAAAAAGGTTGTAATAAAAGATCCGTCACTTATCGCACAGGCCATAGAAGCATTGAAGAAAGATGTAAGCGCCATGACTTATGAAGAGATGTTTAAACCGGGGCGCGCCAGCTGGGGAAGCGTAGATTTCTTGCGGAAAAGTGAAAATCCGGGAACAATAGGGGGATATCAGACTGAGTCAGTTAGCTGGGAAAAATCTTTTGTCTATTTTGATGAATGGCTTAAGAAAATAGGCAAATATGAAAAAGCCCGGGTTATAGCGGGAGAAGATGTGAAATATGTGCTGGTAAAAAAGATAGAAGATAAAGATCCCCAGCAGTTTGTCCAGAAAATGGAGAGACAAAATCTTGAAGTGGATGAACTTATCCAGGAAAAAGGGTTTAAAAAGATAGAAGATGTTAAAATAATAGAGTACTGCCTTAAAAACTGCCTCTCCCTGTACGGGGTAAATGAAGAACCGGATTATTTGAAAGGGTACACGGTGATTTTTGTGTATAAAAACAAAGATGGGGAAAGCCCTGGATTTCCTTATATTATAACCAGTTTGCCGGCAGGGGTTTAAAAGGGTGTTTAAACGCTGGGTTTTATAGCCCGGCGTTTATTTTTCTAAAGAAAAGGGAATAAATATACAGTCCGCGTATTTTTTATGAGAAAAGGATTTTTGAGGTGATTAAAATATTTTTGCTTGACGGGCAGGATTTCGATTGGGTAAAATTTTTATTTAAATATGCGTTTTTTTGGTATAATATTGACCATGAATGCTGGTAAGAGAAAATTAGGAGGTAGTCTTGAAATGGCTTTAACTATAAAGGAAGTGGAACATGTGGCCATGCTGGCCAGGCTAAGCCTTTCCGAAGAGGAAAAGCAGATTTTTGCAGAACAGCTGGGAGCTATTCTGGATTATGTGGAAAAATTGAATGAACTTGATACCGAAGGGGTAGAACCCCTGGCTCATATACTGCCGGTTTTTAATGTATTTCGGGAAGATGAGGTTAAGCCTGGCAGTACCAGGGATGAAATATTGTCTAATGGACCTCTTACGGAGGATGGATATTATAAGGTGCCGAAAATAATTTAAGGAGGTTCTCCTGGATGCAGCTTTATGAAATGACAGCACATGAGGTAAGAAATCTGCTGGCTAAAAAAGAGGTTTCAGCCAGGGAAGTTTTAGATTCGGTAATGGAAAGGATAGAAAAAGTAGAAGATAAGGTAAAATCTTTTGTAACGATAACTTCTGACTTAGCTTATGATAAAGCAGACTGGTGTGATAAAGAGAGTGCAGAAGGAAGCATAAAAGGTATTCCCTATGCCTTAAAGGATATTATCTGCACGAAAGGGATAAAGACTACCTGTTCTTCAAAAATGCTTAAGGATTTTGTGCCCTTTTATGATGCCACCGTGGCACGTCTTTTAGGTGAAGAACACGGGGTGCTGGTAGGAAAGCTTAATATGGATGAGTTTGCCATGGGCTCTTCTACTGAACAGTCAGCTTTTTTCCCCACCCGTAATCCCTGGGATTTAGAAAGGGTTCCAGGAGGGTCTTCCGGAGGTTCAGCTTCTGCAGTAGCTGCTGATGAGGTGTTTTTTACTCTGGGGACTGATACCGGGGGCTCCATCAGGCAGCCTGCTTCTTTTTGTGGCATAGTAGGGATGAAACCCACCTACGGCAGAGTTTCCCGCTGGGGCGTGGTAGCTTTTGCTTCTTCTCTCGACCAGGTAGGGGTTTTCAGCAAGGATGTGGAAGATTGTGCCCTGGTTATGAATATAATCTGCGGCAAGGACCCTCTTGATTCTACCAGTGTTGAGATTAAAGTTCCCGACTTTACTTCTTTTTTGAGCACCGATATAAAAGGTATGAAAATTGCCTACCCCAGGGAATATTTTGGAAAAGGGATTGATGAGGATATCAAATCTGCGGTTATGAAAGCTTTAAAGCATTATGAGGAAATGGGAGCAGTGGTAGAAGAAGTATCCCTCCCGCATAGTGAATATGCCCTGCCTGCCTATTATATAATCGCACCGGCAGAAGCGAGTGCAAACCTGGCTCGCTTTGATGGGGTAAGGTACGGCTTGCGGGATTTTAAAGCGGAAAATGTTGTAGATATGTTTTCTAATACCAGAAAGGAAGGATTTGGCCCGGAAGTAAAAAGAAGGATCATGCTGGGGACTTATGCGCTAAGTTCTGGCTATTATGATGCCTATTATCTCAAAGCGTTAAAGGTTAGAAGGCTTATATATAACGATTTTGCCCGGGTTTTTGAAAAATTTGACATTATAGTTTCTCCCACCACCCCTACGGTTGCTTTTAAATTAGGGGAACAGAGCGATCCCTTAACCCTTTATATGAATGATATTTTAACGGTCCCGGTAAATATGGCCGGACTTCCCGGAATGTCTATACCCTGCGGTTTTAAAGATGGGCTTCCTATTGGTATGCAGATAATAGGAAAAGCGTTTGATGAAGGGACTATGCTTAAAGCTGCTTATGCCTTTGAACAGACTACTGATTATCACAAGGTTAAACCGGCACTGGAGGTGAAGTAATTGAACAGCGAATTTGAAGTAGTAATCGGGCTGGAAGTTCATGTAGAACTTAAAACCAGGACCAAGATATTCTGCTCCTGTTCAACTGAATTTGGAGCAGAGCCTAATACTCAGGTATGTCCGGTATGTTCCGGCTTTCCAGGTATGCTTCCGGTCTTAAACCGCAAGGTAGTGGAATATGCTATCCGGGCTGGTTTAGCCTTGAACTGTGAAATTGCAGAATTTTGCAAGTTTGACCGCAAAAATTATTTTTACCCGGATTTGCCCAAGGCTTACCAGATTTCTCAGTATGACCTGCCTATCTGCAAAAATGGCTATGTAGATATAGAAGTGAATGGAGAAAAGAGAAGAATTGGGATTATAAGGGCCCATATGGAGGAGGATGCAGGTAAACTGGTACATCAGGGAACGATTACCTCTACACCTTTTTCCCTGGTAGACCTTAACCGTTCCGGGGTACCGCTTCTGGAGATAGTTTCGGCACCAGATCTCAGAAGTGCGCAGGAAGCAAGGGCTTATATGGAAAAACTCCGCTCTATACTCCTTTTTGCCGGGGTATCTGACTGCAAGATGCAGGAAGGCTCTTTAAGGTGTGATGCCAATGTATCGGTAAGACGTCGGGGAGAAACTAAACTGGGAGTTAGAACGGAGATTAAGAATCTTAATTCATTTAAGGCTTTGGAAAAAGCTATTGAATATGAAGCGAAAAGGCAGATAGAGGCTATTGAGGACGGGGAAGAGATTATCCAGGAAACCCGCACCTGGGATGAGGAAAAACAGGTTACCCGTTCGATGAGGTCCAAGGAAGAAGCGCATGATTACAGGTATTTCCCGGACCCTGACCTGCCGCCTTTGAGAATCAGCCGGGAATGGGTAGAAGAAATAAGAAGGAGTATGCCGGAACTGCCAGAACAGGCTAAAAAAAGGCTTATGGATGAATATGGACTGCCCAGCTATGATGCAGAAATTATAACTTTAACTCCTGAATATTTAGCCTTTTTTGACCGGTGTGTAAGCCTTTATCCGGATGCTAAAACGGTGTCTAACTGGATGATGGGTGAATTGAACAAATATTTAAATCAGAATAACCTGGAAATAACGGAGGTAAAGTTTAAGCCAGAACATTTGGCTGCTATGCTAAAGCTTATTGATAACGGAACTATAAGTGGCAAGATGGCCAAGACAGTGTTTGAGGAAATGTTTAATACCGGGAAAGAACCGGAAGTTATCATAAAAGAAAAAGGCATGGTGCAGATTTCTGATACTGATACCCTGAAAGGGATTATAGAAGACGTAATCAAGGGTAATCCCAAGGTAGTGGAAGATTATCGAAGCGGAAAAGAAAAGGCGTTTGGCTTTTTGGTCGGACAGGTAATGAAAGCTACCAGGGGGCAGGCTAACCCGGCACTGGTAAATGAGCTGTTGAGAGAATATTTGAACAAGGAGTGATGTTATGAAATGGGAAAGGATGAACCTGGACTGGTTTAACCAGGCAGGGGCTAAGGTTTATATAGTTGATACTACTTTGCGGGATGGTGAGCAGACGGCCGGGGTAGTATTTTCCAATGAAGAAAAGATAAAGATTGCCAGATACCTTGACCAGATTGGAGTAGACCAGATTGAGGCTGGTATACCGGTAATGGGCGGTTTTGAGAAAGAGTGCATTAAGGAGATTGTAAATCTGGGCCTAAAAGCCAGTATAATGGCCTGGAACCGGGCAGTAATAGGTGATATTAAGGAATCCCTGTCCTGCGGAGTAGATGCGGTAGCTATTTCTATCTCTACTTCTGATATTCATATTGAATATAAGCTAAGGACTACCCGGCAGGATGTCCTGAATCGCATGTCGGATGCAGTCAAGTTTGCCAAAGATAATGGAGTCTATGTTTCAGTAAATGCAGAAGATGCTTCCCGTTCCGATATAGATTTTCTTACCGAATTTGCTCTGGTAGCCAAGCATGCAGGAGCCGACCGTCTGCGCTTTTGTGATACGGTAGGTATCCTTACTCCTTTGTCTACTTACAGGTATATAAGCACTCTGCGGGAAGCTGTAGGTATTGATATAGAAATGCATACCCACAATGATTTCGGGATGGCAACTGCCAATGCGCTGGCTGGGGTTTATGCAGGTGCCAACTATGTAGGGGTAACGGTCAATGGATTGGGAGAGAGGGCAGGTAATGCCTGCTTACAGGAAGTTATAATGGGTTTAAAGTACCTCATGCGTATTGATATGCCCCAGGATACCAGATTGTTCCGGGAGGTAGCCGAATTCGTAGCTAATGCTTCCGGAAGGCCGCTGCCAGTAAGCAAGCCTATAGTAGGAGCCAATATTTTTGCTCACGAATCCGGAATTCATGGGGATGGCGTATTGAAAAACCCGCTTACTTATGAAGTTTTTAGCCCGGAAGAAGTGGGATTGGAAAGGCAGATAGTAATAGGCAAACATTCAGGAACGGCTGCCCTTAAAGCCAAGTTTCTGGAGTATGATATTGAGCTTACGGAGGAAGAAGCCAGAGACATACTGGCCAGGGTGAGAGAAAAATCTATAGAATTAAAGCGGCCTTTATTTGATAAGGAGCTGCGGGTAATATATGAAGAATATAGAAAAGAGAGGGGATAAACTTTGGGTAAGACGATTGCCGAAAAGATTTTATCGATTAAAAGCGGCCAGGATGCTAAGGCTAATGACATAGTGATAGCTGATCTTGATTTTGTTATGGGCCAGGACGGTACTTCACCTTTAGCTATCCGGGCATTCAGGGAAATGATGGCGAAAAAGGTTTTTGATCCTAAGAAGATAGCGATGGTTATTGACCACAGTGCCCCCAGCCCCTTGCAGGGAGTATCCGAACTGCATCATCAGATGAGGGAATTTGCCAGAGAGCAGGGGATTTATCTGTATGACATAGGAGATGGAGTATGCCACCAGCTGCTTCCGGAGCAGGGACATGTGGTACCTGGCAATCTGGTTATCGGTGCAGATTCCCATACCTGTACTTATGGAGCCATAAATGTTTTTTCTACCGGGGTGGGATCTACTGACCTGGCTGCTGGCCTTATATCCGGCAAGCTTTGGTTTAAAGTGCCGGAAACCATAAAGTTTGTGCTTAATGGCAAACTTCCTCACGGGGTATTTTCCAAGGATCTTATTCTTTACCTTATCGGTGATGTTACTGCTGATGGTGCTACCTACATGGCAGCAGAATATACCGGTGAGGCGATAAGGGATTTATCGGTGGAAGCCCGCTTCACCATAAGCAATATGGCTATTGAGATGGGAGCCAAATGTGGCCTTATGGAGGCTGATGACAAAGTTATTGAATGGGTAAAACAGCACACCGATAAACCTTTTGAACCGGTAAGCCCGGATCCGGATGCGGTTTATGCCCAGGTGAGGGAATATGATGTGTCTAATCTGGAACCCCAGGTAGCCAAACCGCATACCGTAGACAATGTCTGTCCGGTAAGAGAAGTGGCAGGAACTCCTATTCAGCAGGGAGTTATTGGTACCTGTACCAATGGCAGGATGGAAGATTTAAGAATTGCGGCTAAAATTTTAAAAGGAAGAAAAATACACAAAGATACGCGTCTGGTGGTAGCCCCGGCTTCCCGTCAGGTTATGCTGCAGGCGATAAGGGAAGGAATACTGGAAATCTTTGTAGAAGCAGGTGCAGCAGTTGTAACTCCCGGCTGTGGGCCGTGTGTAGGAACCCATAATGGGATACCTTCTGATGGAGAAAATGTAATATCAACAGCAAACCGTAATTTCAAGGGAAGAATGGGGAATAACAAAGCTTTCATATACCTGGCATCTCCTGCTACGGTGGCTGCGTCTGTGCTGACCGGTAAAATTACGGATCCGCGGGAATTTTTATAAAGGAGGCTAAAGGTGAGGCATGGAATTAAAAGGTAAAGCGCATAAATTTGGGGATGATGTAAATACCGATTATATTATATCGGGGCGTTATAAATTTAAGACTCTGGATATGAAAGAACTGGCCAGACATGTAATGGAAGATTTGGATCCGGATTTTTATTCCAAAATTACTCCTGGCGACTTTATCGTGGCAGGACGCAATTTTGGCTGCGGATCTTCCAGAGAACAGGCTCCTTTGGCGATTATACATGCTGGCATAAGTGCGGTAGTAGCCAAATCATTTGCCCGCATATTCTACCGCAACTGTATAAATACCGGTTTGCCGGTAATTGAGTGTGATACAGACATGATTGATCCTGGGGATGAATTGTCTATTGATTTAGAAAAAGGGGTTTTGCATAATCTTACTAAAGGCATAGATTTAAAAATAACTCCTCTGCCCAGGGTTATGCTTAAAATTCTTTCTGATGGCGGCCTGGTGGAACATTTTAAAAAATACGGCACCTTTAATTTTGACTAAAAAAAGGGGGAAATATCCCCCTGTTTGTATTAAAGGGGATTTGCATATTGTATGCATTTTTCTGTATTTTAAATTAAAAAAGGAGGAATATATATGGTTATGGGGGAAAAAATTACTGTCAATAATGGGGTTTTAAATGTGCCTGACTATCCTGTTATACCTTTCATAGAAGGGGATGGGACAGGGCCTGATATTTGGGCTGCTGCTTCCCGGGTTTTTGATGCGGCAGTGGAAAAGGCTTATGGGGGAAAGAGGAAGATTGTCTGGAAAGAGGTTTTGGCCGGGGAGAAAGCCTTTAATACGGTAGGTGAATGGCTGCCTAAGGAAACCCTGGACATTATAAAAGAATATATAATTGCCATAAAAGGGCCTTTGACTACTCCGGTAGGAGGCGGTATACGTTCCTTAAATGTCGCTTTAAGACAGGAGCTTGACCTTTATGTGTGCTTAAGGCCGGTGCGTTATTTTACTGGGGTGCCATCTCCGGTGAAAAGGCCGCAGGATGTGGATATGGTTATTTTCCGGGAAAATACGGAAGATATTTATGCCGGAATAGAATATCCCATGGGTTCTGAAGAAGTCAAAAAGCTTATAAGATTTCTCCAGGAAGAGATGGGAGTAAACAAAATCCGTTTTCCGGAAACTTCAGGAATAGGTATAAAGCCTATATCCAAAGAAGGAACAGAAAGGCTGGTTAGAGCTGCTATTGAATATGCCATAAGAAATAAACGGAAAAGCGTTACCCTGGTACATAAAGGCAATATCATGAAGTTTACCGAAGGGGCTTTCAGAAACTGGGGTTATGAACTGGCAGAAAGGGAATACGGGGATAAGGTGTTTACCTGGGAACAGTATGACCGCATAAAGGAGGAAAAAGGCACTAAAGCTGCTGATGAGGCGCAGAAGCAGGCAGAAGCAGACGGCAAGATAATAATAAAAGACACTATTGCTGATATATTCCTGCAGCAGGTTTTGACCCGCCCCCGGGAATTTGATGTGGTGGCAACCATGAATCTTAATGGAGACTATATTTCTGATGCTCTGGCTGCCCAGGTGGGAGGTATAGGTATTGCCCCAGGGGCTAATATTAATTATATGACCGGACATGCTGTTTTTGAGGCAACTCACGGTACAGCACCTAAATATGCAGGTTTAGATAAAGTTAATCCGTCTTCAGTTATCCTGTCAGGGGAAATGATGTTCCGCCATCTGGGCTGGAATGAAGCGGCAGACCTTATTATTTCCGCAATGGAAAAGACTATTGCGCAAAAGATAGTAACCTATGATTTTGCCCGTTTGATGGAAGGGGCTACGGAAGTTAAATGTTCTGAGTTTGCTGATGCTTTGATTTCCAATATGTAAATAATTTTTAAAAGGGTATATGTTATTTATGCGGAAGGTGTTAAAATTACTTTAAATAAAAGTGGCAGTTATAGAGAAAACGGGGTGGGGAAAATGAAAATAGGCGAATTTTATAAAAAAGACGCACCAGTTCTTTCATTAGAGATTTTTCCTCCGAAAAGGGATTATCCGCTGGAAACGGTATTTGAAACGATAGAGGAACTTAAAAATTTAAACCCTAAATTCATAAGTGTAACCTATGGTGCAGGAGGAAGCAGCCGGGGAAGAACGGTGGAGATTGCTGCCAGGATTAAAAGGGATTATGGAGTTGAGCCTTTGGCCCACCTTACCTGTGTAAGCCATACCCGGCAGGAAGTTTTGGAAATTCTGGAACAGCTGGTTAAAGAAAATATCCATAATATTTTAGCTTTAAGGGGCGATCCGCCGGAAGACGATCCGAATTTTGACTTCAGCAAACAGGAATACCACTATGCCTATGAACTTATACGCGATGCCAAAAAGGTATATGATTTTGGTATTGCAGCAGCTGCTTATCCGGAAGGACATAGGGAATGCAAGAGGCTTAGCGAAGATTTGAAGTATCTAAAGCAAAAGGTGGATGAAGGGGTAGATTTTTTAATTACCCAGATGTTTTTTGATAACCGTTTTTACTATGATTTTGTTGATAAGGCGGTGGCTATGGGCATTAACTGTCCCATTATTCCCGGAATTATGCCAGTTTTAAATCCCAAGCAGGTAAGGCGCATAATATATTTATCGGGAGGCGCATCTATACCATCCAAATTATTGGATTTGGTGGAAAAATATGGGCTCAAACCAGAAGATATGGAAAAAGCGGGGATAGATTATGCCAGTGAGCAGATAAGGGATCTTCTGGAGGAAAAGGTTGGGGGAGTACATCTCTATACCATGAATAAAGCCAGGCAAATAGCACAGATTGTAAGAAATGTAGGGTTGGCTTAAAAACAAAAGCTGAGTGTTATTTGTAAGGCACTCAGCTTTTGTTTTCTAATACCAGGCTAAGCCTACGGAGCCGGGACCTACATGGGAACCGATTACCGGCCCGGCTTCGGTTATAATAACAGGCCCCCTATAAAATTCTTTAACCTGTTTATAAATGGCTTCTGCTTCAGAAGGCGCGTCTACATGAGCTACGGAAACTATCTGAGCAAAAGGGGCTTCTTTTTTTAATTCTTCGATGATCCTTTTTACTGCTTTCCCTTTGGTGCGTACTTTGTCATACACTTCTATACGCCCGTTGCCGATAATGGATAGTATAGGTTTAAGCTGCAGGAGATTACCCAGAGTTTTGGCAGCATGGCTTATTCTCCCGCCTCGATGCAAATATTCCAGATTGTCTACTACAAACAGTATTTTGCTCTTTTCCTGCACCTGTTTTAGTTCAGCGATTATTTCCTCCATGGCCATTCCTTTTTCACTGAGTTCGCATGCTTTCATTACCTGGAAGCCCAGGCCAATCACAGTGGAAAGTGAATCTATAATTTCTATGCGTACTTTATCATTATTAAGCATATTTTTAGCGATCTGGGCTGCCTGTACGGTCCCGGAAATCTGGGATGATATCAGGATAACCAGGGCTTCGTCTCCTGGCTTTAGGGTTTTAAATATTTTAAGAAAATCCCCGGATGAGGGCTGGGAAGTTTGCGGAAAAACAGGCTTGCTCCGCAAAATTTTGTAATATTCCCGGTTAGATATATCTATACCGTCGCGCAAGGATTTTCCTTCGATGTTAACTTTAAGGGGTACTATTGTTATGTTGTTGGTTTGTGCAAATCCTGGAGGCAAGCTTGCTGTGCTGTCGGTAATTATTAGCCGCATAATCTATCACCTTGTAATCCTGTTTTGTTATCTATTATGCTGTGCTTATCTGTTTGATGACATACCTTATATAAAACAAAATTTTCTTCTTAAGTTTACAACTTGTTCAGGATTTATGTAAAGGGAAAAATCTAAGAAACCTGGCTTTCTGTGTTTTGATACAATGAATAAAGTTTTTGCTGCATAATATATATGGTTTCCCAGGTATGCGATTTGGCAGCTTTTTCCATTCTGGCTGCGGTTTCAGAAATTTCATTAAAGCCATACATGCCAGCCATGCCTTTTATATCATGGCTTATACTGCAGATTTTATCTACATTTCGATTAGCTATGAATATATCAAGTTCTTCCAGCATCTCTCCCAGAGTAGATAAAAATTCAGGAATAAGTTCAGCTATAAACAGATTAGGGGAAAGAGGGGAAACTTTTTTGGGTTTGACCTGTGTTTTTAAATATTTTTTGATTTCTTCAATTAATTCTTCCGATTTAAAAGGTTTGGCAATATATGAGTTGCATCCGCAGGCCAAACACTTTTCCCTGTCTCCGGTTATAGCATGGGCAGTTATAGCTATAATGGGAATATCTTTAAGCTTTTCATCCTGCCTGATAAGACGGGTAGTTTCATAGCCGTCCATCAAAGGCATCTGCATATCCATAAGGATTATATCAAAATACTCTTTTTGCAGTATATTAAGGCATTCTAAACCATTAGCTGCGGTTGCCACTTCAAAGCCGTAGCCAGTAAGCATTTCGGATATAATTTTCTGATTTAATTTATTATCCTCAACTAAAAGGATGCTGCGAGGAAAAAACTCGATTTGGTGGCTCACATCATTATTATTTATTGAGGCTTGTGTATTTCCCTGGTTCTGGTTATAAACTTCTTCCCTATCAGAAACTGGTGTTACAGGGATTCTCAAACTTACAGCAGTGCCCTGCCCTATTTTGCTCTTTATATTTATAGTTCCTCCCATGGCTTCCACCAGTTTATAGCAAATGTAGAGCCCCAGTCCCGTACCTCCATAACTGCGGGATGTTGAATTGTCTACCTGGGTAAAAGGATTAAAAATGTTTTTAAGTTCATTTTCAGGGATGCCGATGCCTGTATCCGTTATAGCCACAGACAAAAAGGTGCTATCTTCTGCATTGATTATTTCCGCACTAAAGCTTATTTTGCCTTTATGTGTAAACTTTGCGGCATTAAAAAGGATTTGCGATAAAATTTGCCGTACCTTTACAGGGTCAGCCAGCACATAAGCAGAAGATCCCAGGTTCAGGCTGAATTCCAGTTTAAGGTTCTTTTCCGTTATTAAAGGTTCTATTATGGTAAGCAGGTTTTGAAAAACTTCATATAGATTGCACGGCTGGGGTACTACTTTAAGGAGTCCGATTTCTATTTTGGAGACATCCAGTATTTGGGTTATTATATTCAGCACTTCTTCACTGCACTGGCGAATTATAGATATATTTTCATGTTGCTTTTGGGTAAGGTCGCTTTTTTCCAGAAGATCCACCGCCCCTAAAATACCTATGAGAGGGGTTCGAATTTCATGGCTCATATTAGCCAGAAACAGGCTTTTGCTGATACTAGCAGTTTCGGCTTCTATTTTTTGTTTTACCAGTTCTGTTATATCACTGGACATTATAAGCAATCCTTCCAGATAATAATGATTATATAGTGGTGTTATTTTGTGCAAAAACAGCCTTTCCTCACCTTCTACAGTGAGCGGTTTTTGTATTTTGTACTGCTTACCTGATTTTATATGTTGCTTTATTTCTTCTATTTCTTGCTCAGACAGGGAAAGTTTGCAGCGCATAAGATCCAGATCGCCCTTTTTGTAGTCTCCGTATAATCTTTTAGCCTGTTCATTCATATAGAATATATTATTGTTTTTGTTTAAAGCTACCGCGACTATGCTTTCCTGAACATTTTCCAGGATGTGGGCCTGATATCTTGCAGGCATGAAGCGGGTTTTAAGTCTAATGTAAAAGTCACTTTGACTGAGTTTGAATATAAAAAACAGGATATGCAGTATTAACAGCAAGGCTAGATAGATGGCTGCTATTACTACTATTGTTTCAGCTGTTTTTATTAAATCTTCATATTGTAATATCCCATATTTATTTATGAAAACTAAAAAAATGACACCTGTCAATGTAAAGAGCAAAATCCAGTAGGCATAAAAATGATAGTGTATTTTTTTTGACACTTTTTGTTTCCTCCTTGGAAAAAAGAAATTAAAGTCTTAAAATGGGTGACAAATATAAGATACACCATAGGCTATGAAAAACATGTCTTCTCTTGCCATAAAACATGGAAAATTTTTGCAAGATTATGTTGAATTAAAGGGTTTTACGGGTATTTTTGCGGACGGATCTGAAAAATAAAACGAATAGTTGCTGAAAGAAATAAAAAGGGTGCTGCATATAAAAATAATGACAGGTTTTAAAAAATAAAGTGTTTTTAAAAAGGAATAACGGAGGTGATGCTGAATTAAGTAAAAAGTAAATTAAACAGGAGGTGCAGTACAGGATGAAATATGGTCGTAGTTTAAAAAATGTATGGTTTTTGCTGGCTGCTTTTTTTATAATAAGCATGTTTTTTTATCTATCATATCCGGCTGAAGCAGGCCCGGCTCTGCAGGTATATGTAAATGGGCAGAAAATAGAATCCGATGTTCCAGCTCAGATAATCGGGGGACGCACCATGCTGCCGGTAAGGGCGGTAGCTGAGGCTTTGGGCTTCAGTGTAGAGTGGGATCCCAAAGAGTACAGGGTTTACATAACAGGCAGGCAGGCAACAGATAATAGTCCTTTGCCGGTTGTTGATACAAATATACCTATAATGGGAGAAGCGGTAGCTACATCTGAACAGCTGCGCCAGCTCCTTAAGCAAAATAACCCGGAAGCTCCTGATTTGGTTGACCTGTATCTGCAGATAGGCAAAGAATATGGAATAAGGGGAGATATAGCTTTCTGCCAGGCAGCCAAGGAAACAGGATGGTGGCGTTTTGGGGGATTGGTAAGGCCCGAGCAGAATAATTACTGTGGGCTGGCAGCTACCGGAAGAGCCGCTACTGGAGAAGAAAGCTTAAATGGAGCGGATCCTTCGCTGGTCTGGTATGAAGCAGGCAAGCACGGAGCTTTTTTTGCTGCTCCTTCTGTAGGGGTAGAAGCCCATATTCAGCATCTTTATGCCTATGCTACAGATGCTCCTCTCCCGCCGGGTAAGAAGCTGGTGGATCCGCGTTTTACTCTTGTGAAAAGAGGGACAGCCAGGTACTGGACAGATTTGAATGGAAAATGGGCAGTTCCCGGTAATGGTTATGGAGAAAGTATTTTAAACGATTATTATCGTAAAGCTTTAGCCACAGGAAGTAATGGGACAGGCTATACCGGTGATAAAGTGCGGGCTCTGCAGATAGAAAATGAACAGCTCAAGGCAGAAATTGCACGGCTAAAAAGGGAATTGCAAAATAAAACCAGATAAGGCAGGCTTTGGCCTGCTGTTTTTATTTATTAAAGTTGCAAAAATTTTTAAACTATAACCTCTAGGGTTTAAAATTCCGACTAAAATTAATATAATAAAATAAGTACATAGTTTTTCGTGCTTTATTGTCGAATTTGTATCTAAATAGCATAATTCGTCAGGGAAACAGCTGGTTGGGGGTGATGGATAAGAGGCTGTTTATTGGGGTAAAAGGTGAGTTTTTACTTAATTTGTCTAATTTTTGGAGGGGGTATAAAAGGTGGCTTCTAATTTTCTTTATTCAACCAGGGATCATAAATTTATTCTAAAAGAATGGCTGGACATGGAAAAGATTTTGGCATTTGATGCTTATAAAGATTATTACAGTTTAGATGATATCGACATGATTCTGGAACAGGCTTTAAAGGTAGCCAAAGAGGTAGTAGCACCCAGCCGGGATGATAATGACAGGGTACAGGCAGTATTCAAAGATGGCAAAGTAACGGTTCCCCAGTCTTTCAAAGATGCTTACTGGTTCCTGCAGAAAAATGGCTGGGGTGCTACCAATGAATGGGAAGAATATGAAGGAAGGCTTCCTGAGCCTTTGTTCCGTGCATGTGGGGAATATTTTGCCGGTGCTAATGCAGCACTTATGCCTTATGTTCTGGCAACTGCCGGGGCAGCCAGACTGATTCAGAGTTTTGGCAGTGAAAAAGTTAAAAAGCTGTTTATGGAAAAAATGTTTACCGGTGAATGGGCTGGAACTATGTGCTTGACTGAGCCTAATGCCGGTTCTGATGTAGGGGATCTTTTGACCAAGGCTATTCCCACTGAACAGGAAGGGGTTTATAAAATAAAAGGTACCAAATGCTTTATCACCGGTGGGGAACAGGATATTACCGAAAATATAGTACACCTGGTTCTGGCTCGTGTAGAAGGGGCCAAGAAAGGGACCAAAGGTATCTCTTTATTTGCAGTTCCCAAAATGTGGGTGGATGATGATGGCAATATCATAGGGCCTAATGATGTACAGTGTGTTGGTATTGAACACAAGATGGGCATTAAAGGTTCCGCTACCTGTGTAATGTCTTTTGGTGAAAACAACGAATGCCGCGGCTGGCTGTTAGGTAATCCTCCGGATGCAGAAGGTAATGCCGAAGGTATGGCTCAGATGTTCCAGATGATGAATGGAGCCCGTATGGAAACAGGACATGCTGCCCTTTCGGAAACTGCGGTAGCTTATCATAATGCTGCTGATTATGCGACTCAGAGGATCCAGGGACGTCCGATTACCAATCCTAACTCTGATCGGGTTCCGATTATTAAACATGAAGATGTAAGAAGAATGCTTCTGGATCTCAAGGCTTATACAGAAGCTATGCGGGCTTTGATTTTCAGGACTTATTATTTCTTTGACATCGTTCATCACACCCAGGATGAGGAAGAAAAGAAGAAGCTGCAGGGCTTTATTGATGTAGCTACTCCAATAGTTAAGGCTTATTGTTCTGATCGTGCCTGGGAACTCTGTGCGGAAGCTATGCAGGTATTTGGCGGCAACGGCTATTCCGAAGAATATCCTATTGCTGAACTTTGCCGTGATGTAAAGATTTATTCCATCTGGGAAGGAACCAACTATATACAGTCCATGGACCTGGTAGGGCGCAAGTGGATGCTCGGCAAAGGCAAGGTTTTTGCTGCCTGGCTGGCGGATATCGAAAACTTTGCCAATGAATATGCCAATACTCCTGGCTTAGAAACTGAAATGGCTATTTTGAAAGATGCTGTTAATGCTTATCGTGAAATTCAGGCTACTATTGGCAAATATGTAAGTGAAGGCAATATTAGAATGCTTCCTATGTATGCTACCCGCATTCTTAGAGCAACAGGAGACCTGGCTTGTTCCCATGTAATACTTGACCAGGCCCGGGTAGCCTTGAAGAAGATTGAGGAATACGGCAAAGATCATTATGACTATGCTTTCTATCAGGGTAAAGTAATGGCTGCCAAGTATTTCGTTCACAACATTCTGCCGCATCTCTTCATGATAAGAGATATAATTAAGGATGGGGATAAGTCAGTATTAGAAATTGAAGAAGAAGCTTTCCTTACTTATAAATAATTGAAAGCTGGTTTGATAAAAATCCATATACGGAAAGGATAGGCCAAAAGCCTGTCCTTTTTTTATGTAAAAACAAAATTGATAATTTATTCACAAAAGAGGAATTATTCAGACATATACAGAAATATACAAATAAAATTGCAACCTGTTTTGATAAAAAATAATTATGTTAAATACATAGCAGGAAATAAAAAGAAGAAAAAGAATAATATGTATTATATGCTAAAGTTTATCATCATATAATAGTTGCTGGAGAGGAGGCTTAGCAAACAAATATTTAGTTGGGGGGGATGAATGGATAAACATCTATTAAATATAGTTAAGGTAAATAAAATTGATACTTGTATCTACTGGGGGATTATTGGGGTATTGAAACATGTGAGAGGGGTGTAAAATATGGCAGCTAATTTTGCGTACGGCAATATAAGGGATTTAAAGTTTATAGTTAAGGAATGGTTGCCTACAGAAGAGATTTTTTCATATGACCGGTACAAAGAATATTACTCCAAGGAAGATGTGGATTCAGTTTTGGAGCCTTGCTTAAAAATGGCCAAAGAACTTATTGAGCCTACCAATGATGATGGGGACAAAAACCCGGTGAAATTTGAAAATGGAAAGGTTATCCTTCCCAAATCTTTTGGCCCTCTTTTTAAGAAACTGCAGTCGGAAGGATGGGGTACCAGCAATGTAGATGAATCGGAAGATTCTATGGTATTGCCGCATCTTCTGCATGCTATGGTTTGGGAGATGTTTTGGGCGGCTAACCCGGCTTTTATGCCGTATATTGCTCTAACAACTGGAGCTGCTAGATTAATTCAAAAATTTGCTGATGAAGATTTGAAAAAGATTTTTCTTCCGAAGATGTTTTCGGGGGAATGGGCAGGGACTATGTGCCTTACGGAGCCTACAGCCGGTTCCGATGTAGGAGATATTTTATCCAAGGCTTATCCTACTGATGATCCGCGTATTTTTAAAATTAAGGGAAATAAAATATTCATAACCGGTGGCGACAATGATTTTACCGAAAATATAGTGCATATGGTTTTGGCCAGGGTAGAAGGGGCAGTGCCTGGTACAAAAGGTATTTCGCTTTTTATAGTTCCTAAATACTGGGTAAATCCGGACGGCACCCTGGAAGACAACGATGTGCAGACTACCGGAGTAGAACATAAGCTGGGACAGCACGGCTCATGTACAGCAGCTTTAAGCTTTGGGGAAAACGGCAACTGCCGGGGATGGCTTTTGGGAGCTAATCCGCTCAATAATAATGGCCTGGGTGAAGGAATGGCCCAGATGTTTAATATGATGAACGAAGCCCGACTGGAAACTGGGCATGCGGCGTTAGCATGTATTGCCAATGCTTTTTACAATGCCAAGGATTACTGTAAAGAGAGGGTGCAGGGAAGGCTTATAACTAATCCCAAAGGCGACCGGGTAGCTATCATTAACCATGAGGATATAAGGCGCGCACTGCTGATGGGCAAGGCCCATGTAGAAGCTATTAGAGCTATGATGTACAGGACTTATTTTGCTATTGATGTGAAGCACCATGATCCAGATCCGGAAAAGAGGGAAAAGGCAAGCGAACTTATTGAAATTACTACTCCGATATTGAAGGCTTATCCTTCTGATGAGGCATGGTGGCTTATAGGTGAAGCTATCCAGTGTTATGGCGGATATGGATATTGTGAAGAATATCCGGTAGCTCAGATAGCCCGTGATGTGAAGATTTATTCTATCTGGGAAGGAACCAATTATATCCAGTCCATGGATTTGGTTGGACGCAAGTGGCTTTTGAAAAAAGGACAGGCTTTTGCCCGCTTTATCCAGGAAATGCGTGATTTTTATGAAGCTAATAAGGAAAGCGAAGTAGTAAAAGAGATTGCTGCTGCCAGAGAAAACAATGGCGGGATAGATTTAAGCCTGGATAGGGAATTTGCTATTTTGGGCAAAGCTTTGGATGCTTATGGCAGAATACAGGCAGCTATTGGCAAGTATTTTGGAGAAGGCAAGATATCCATGATGCCTTTGTATGCCAGAAGGATACTTACGGCTACCTCACAGCTTTACGCAGGAAGGTGCATACTGGATCAGGCTCTGGTAGCGGCCAGGAAAGCCCTGGAAGTTGGGCCAGATTATTATGATTACAGCTTCTATGTCGGGAAGGTTATGTCAGCCAAGTATTATCTGCGCAATGTAGTGCCTAATGTTTGGTTAACCGCTGAAATAATAGAAGAAGGAGATACTTCAGCTTTAGATATACCGCTGCAGGCTTTTGAATATTAATACAGCCTTTTATACCCCCTTTTTCGAGGGGGCTTTTTTATTTTCTGAAGCCTTGTATTTTTGTTAAGATTGCCAACAAAAATTTAGAAAATTTAAATTTTAATCGAAAAAAGGATTTATGAGAATATCTGCGAAAATATACCATTATATAATAAAAAATAACTGGGGAGGGTTTATGATGGCGTTTAACTGGGCGTATCATACCAGGGATTTCTTGTTTATTCTAAAAGAATGGATGGACACCGACAGAATTTTTGCCTATGACAAGTTTAAAGATTATTACAGCAAAGATGATGTCGAAATGATTCTGGATCCGGTGTTCAAAATCTGTCGGGATATGATTGCACCGAGTAATGATGATGGGGAAAAGAATCCAGCTCGCTTTGAAAATGGCAAAGTATATGTACCGGAATCTTTTGCCAAGAACTTCAAGTATATCCAGGAAAATGGATATGGAACTGCAAACATTGATGAAGAAGCAGAAGGTACCCTGCCTTATGTAGTTTATGCTGCCATCCAGGAAATGATAGCTTCTGCTAACCCGGCCTGGGCTCCTTATGTTGCGCTTACTACCGGTGCTGCAGGGCTTATACAGGCTTTTGGCGATGAAAACTTAAAGAAGATGTTCCTGCCCAAGATGTTCTCCGGAGAATGGTCGGGAACTATGTGTTTGACTGAACCTACAGCAGGCTCTGACGTAGGCGACATTCTGTCCAAGGCTTATCCTACCGAACATCCTCGCATCTTCAAGATCAAAGGCAACAAGATATTCATAACCGGCGGCGAACAGAATATGACCGAAAATATCGTCCATCTCTTCCTGGCCCGTGTAGAAGGAGCAGTTCCTGGAACAAAAGGAATCTCCCTGTTTGTTGTTCCTAAATACTGGGTAAATGAAGATGGAACTTTAGAAGATAATGATGTACAGTGTGTAGGAATAGAACATAAGATGGGTCAGCATGGTACTGGTACAGCTGCATTGAGCTTTGGTGAAAACGGCAGATGCCGCGGCTGGTTACTGGGAGTAAATCCTCTGGAAAATGAAGGTAAAGGCGAAGGCATGGCTCAGATGTTCAAGATGATGAATGAAGAGCGTCTGGGTACCGGGCATGCAGCTCTGGCAGTTATGGCCAATGCTTACTACAATGCAGCCCAGTATGCTAAAGAGAGAATTCAGGGTAGGCCGCTTACCAATCCTAATGGCGATCGGGTAAAGATAATTGAGCATGAAGATGTAAAGAGAATGCTCCTTTATGCCAAAGCTCATATCGAAGCAATAAGAGCCATGATATTTAAAGCCTTCTACTATGTGGATGTTAAAGAACATGATCCGGATCCGGCTGAAAGAGAACGGGCACAGGAAATGGTAGATATTTTAACTCCTCTGGTAAAAGCTCATGCCTCTGATGAAGCATGGCCGGTAATTGCTGAATGTATCCAGACTTATGGTGGATATGGATATTGTGAAGAATATCCGGTAGCTCAGGCTGCTCGCGATGTAAAGATCTATTCTATCTGGGAAGGAACTAACTACATCCAGTCTATGGACCTTATCGGAAGAAAATGGATGATGAAGAAAGGCCAGGCTTTTGCCCGCTTTATCCAGCAGATAAGAGATTTCGTAGAAGCCAACAAGAATACTCCTGGATTTGAAAAAGAATTTGCTAACCTGGAAAAAGCACTCAATGCTTATGGTGAAATCCAGATGGCAGTAGGCCAGGCTTTTGCCAACAAGCAGTTTGGACTGGTACCCACCTATGCCCGCAGAATTTTAACCGCAACTTCTTATCTGTACTGCGGAATGCTGATTCTGGACCAGGCTATGCTGGCTGATGCCAAGATTAAAGAATTAGGAACCGATCATTATGATTACAAGTTCTATGCAGGAAAGGTGGCAGCTGCCAGGTATTATCTCATGAATACAGTGCCTTATGTATGGACTCTGGCTGAAATAATGAAATCTGGCGATACTTCTGTAATTGACGCTCCGGTAGAAATTTTTGATTATTAATACTATATTCGATTTGCAATTAAGCTAATAAAAACAGCAGCTTTGCTGCAAGGCAAGGCTGCTGTTTTTTTGGCTTAAAATGAAGTGAATATTTTGGCATAGGGATTTATTATAATTTATTTACAGGTTTTTGTGCTTTATATAGCATAGTTATTGGGAAAATTGTGCAAAAAGGAAGTGGTTTTAATGGCTGAATATCCTGCTCCCTGGGATCTTAACGGATACGGGTATATTTTGGTTTATCGCTTTCCTAGGGATTTTAGCTTGAAAAATGCGTTTATTCCGGAAGAAGATAAGGCTTGTTTTGCTGGTGGTTTTGGTTGTGTAATGCTGGTGAACTACGAAAATTCCAACGCCGGGCCTTATAAGGAGCTGCTTTTTATACCGGGCAGGTTAAAAAAACCGGAGGGAAAGTTTTATTCCATAACCAAGATTTATGTAAGTACAAAAGAAAGCGTGGAAAATGGGAGGGCTAACTGGGGGATTCCCAAGGAACTGGCGGCAGCTTCTTTTGACAGCATAAGGCAGAATGAGGAGCAGGTAAGTTTTATTAAGGATGGACGGCAATTTTTCCGTGCCACTTTGCAGGCCAGGGGGCTAAAGTTCCCTTTAAATACGGGTATTATACCCGGTATTCTCTATCAAAAAATGAATGATAAAGTTTTTTATACCCGCTTTAAAGGAAAAGGCTGGGCTAGGTTGGCAAGTTTAAAAGAAGTTTATTGTGATCCCGATTTCTTCCCTGATTTATCAGCAGTAAAACCTCTTCTGGCGGTAAAGGTGGAAAGTTTTAGGATTACTTTTCCCCCGGCAGTAATAAGGGAGGGTTAAAAACTATGCAGATAAAAGGTAAAAGGATAGTTATAACTGGTGCAGGTTCTGGTATTGGCCAGGCTATTTTATGCGAAGTGCTTAAATATAAGGATGTAAAAGTGGTGGCTGCAGATTTGACGGGAGAAAATTTGCGGGTAAACGATGAAAGGGTTTCTTTTTTTACTGGTGATTTATCTTTTAGAGAAAAGATTGACGAACTTATAGATTATGCTCTGAAGCAAATGGGAGGAATTGATATATTTTTTGCCAATGCCGGTTTTGCATATTATGAGAAAATAGATAAGCCGGATTATTCGCATATCGAAAATATTTTCCGGGTAAATGTTTTTGCCCCTGTTTATATTGCGGAAAAGATGGAAGCTATAAATAAAGGCCAGCAGTATAAGATAGTGATAACTGCTTCCGCGATGGCGAAATTGCCTCTCCCCGGCTATGCACTTTATTCGTCGACCAAGGCAGCTGTTGACAGCTTTTTTGATGCCTACCGTTTTGAAAAAGAAGATAAAAAATGTATATGCCTGGTTTATCCTATTGCCACCAGGACTAATTTTTTTGCGCGGGCGGGGGAAAATATACCTGTACCTTTTCCGGTGCAGAAGGCTGATACGGTGGCCAGAAAAATTATAAAGGGAGTTGAGAAGGATAAGAGCGAAGTTTATCCTTCCAGTCTGTTTAAGTTTATTAACCGGTATTTACCTTTTGTATTGCCTCTATATAAGGTTTATATGAATAAGAAATTTAAAGATTATTTGCGAAGTATGGCGAGTTGATTGGCCATGTATACTGTACTTTAGAGGAAGGAATATTGTTTTACATGTCCCGGGTGTTATATACTCAAAAAGAAAAAATTATTAAAAAAGGAGTTTGGAGGAGTTTATGAGCGGGAAAATAAGGGTAGCTATTGTAGGTTACGGCAATATAGGAAAGTATGCTCTGGATGCAGTAAAGGCAGCTCCTGATATGGAGCTGGCAGGGGTAGTGCGCCGTTCGTCATCCCTGGGAGATAAACCGGCAGAACTGGCAGACATTCCGGTAGTAGGGTCCATCAAGGAACTGGAAGGTGTAAAGGTAGCCCTTCTCTGTACTCCTACCCGTTCTGTTCCCCAGTATGCCAAAGAAATACTGGCCTTGGGAATTAATACCGTTGACAGCTATGATATTCATGGGGAACTGGCCGATTTAAGAATTGAACTGGACAGAATAGCCAAAGAAAATAATGCAGTAGCAGTAATATCTGCTGGCTGGGATCCGGGAACTGATTCTATGGTACGCTGCATGTTTGAATTTATGGCTCCTAAAGGCATAACTTACACCAACTTCGGCCCAGGGATGAGCATGGGGCATTCTGTGGCTGTAAAAGCTATTGAAGGGGTAAAAAATGCCCTTTCCATGACTATCCCGCTGGGTACCAGTGTACATCGCCGCATGGTTTATGTAGAACTGGAAGAAGGTGCTGATTTTGCCGCAGTAGAAAAGGCAGTAAAAACTGACCCTTACTTTGTAAAAGATGAAACCCATGTAATCCAGGTAGAAGATGTAGATGCCCTTATTGATATGGGGCATGGCGTGCTTATGGAAAGAAAAGGGGTATCAGGTGGTACCCACAATCAGCTTTTGAGCTTTTCCATGCGCATAAATAACCCGGCTTTAACAGCTCAGATTATGGTAGCTTCAGCCAGAGCCAGCGTAAAGCAGAAGCCAGGCGCTTATACCATGATTCAGATACCTATTATTGATTACATGTATGGAGATGTAGATGAAATTATCCGCAAACTGGTATAACCATTTGCCAAACTTTTCCCCTGATGCTTTAAAGGTATCGGGGGATTTTATTTTTATGAAAATTATAGATTGTTGTTTTATAAGATTTTTTGGGTTAAGATATAAATATATGGAAAAAGGAGGGGTTAAATGCCAGTTTTACCTGTGAGTGATGGGGTTTACTATGTAGGGGTACAGGATCCAGAATTGCGTATTTTTGACATTGTAATGTACACAGAATATGGAACCAGTTATAATGCCTATCTGGTAAAAGGAAGTGAAAAGACAGCTCTTATCGAAACCGTAAAGGTAAAATTTTTTGATGAGTACATAAGAAACTTGCAGCAAGTAGTTGATTTATCGAGCATAGATTATCTCATCATGAACCATACCGAACCTGATCATGCCGGCTCGGTAGAGAAGCTGCTGGAAAAGATTCCTAATTTGACGATACTGGGCAGTTCCACCGCTTTAACTTTCCTGAAAGGTATTACCAACACTAATTTCCCCGGACGTTCACTGGCAGATGGAGAAGAGATTGATCTGGGAGGAAAGACATTAAAGTTTATAAGCGCTCCTTTTTTGCACTGGCCTGATTCTGGATATACCTACCTTAAGGAAGATAAAATCTTGTTTACCTGTGATTCTTTTGGCTGTCACTACGCGGATGACAAGGTGTTTAGTGACCTCATAGAGGGAGACTTTTATGATGCGTACAAATATTACTTTGATGCTATAATGGGGCCTTTTAAGCCTTATGTGCGGGAAGCTTTGGAAAAGATAAAAGATCTGGATATAAAGATCATATGTCCGGGACATGGGCCGGTTCTGCGCAGCAACCTCGATTATTATGTAGACCTTTACCGTAAGTGGTCAGAACCGGTGGTAAGAGAAAGCGATAAGCCGCTTATTGTCATAGCTTACGTTAGTGCGTATGGCTATACGGAAACATTGGCCAGCAATATTGCTGAAGGTATAGAGACGGCTGGCGATTTCGAGGTAAAGAAATATGACCTGGTATATGCAGACAGGGAAGAAGTGCTTAAAGATATAGAACTGGCAGATGGCATCCTTATCGGTTCCCCTACTATAAACGGGGATGTTCTTCCTCCGGTATGGGAGCTTTTAATAAGGCTTTCCCCGATTGTACACGGGGGGAAAGTAGCCGCTGCTTTTGGGGCTTATGGCTGGAGCGGGGAGGCAGTTCCAAGTATAGAAAATCGGCTTAAGGCTTTGCGTATGAAGGTGTTGCCGGGGCTTAAGGTAAACTTTAAGCCTTCGATGAGAGAGGAGGAGTTGGCATTTACTATGGGTATGGAATTTGGCAAGGCAGTTATAGCCCAGAAACAGGATGTTTCCAAAATGAGATGGCGCTGTGTAATATGCGGGTATGAACATGAAGGGGCTGAGCCTCCTGAAGTATGCCCAGCCTGTGGGGTAGGCAAAGAAAACTTTGTTCCTGTAAATCCTGAAGATGAATTTGTAAATGATACAGGAAGAAAGTTTGTCATCATCGGAAGCGGCATAGGAGCTTTGACAGCTGCCGAAAATATCAGGAAGCGCGACCGCAGTGCAACTATAACTATGCTGACAGACGAAAAGTATTTGCCTTATTATAGACCGGCTTTGTCTGACCTTTTGAGTGAGGATTTGCCGGAGGAAAGGCTTTATATTCATGATGAGGCATGGTATGCGGAGAGGAATATAGATTTAAAACGAGGCCTGCCGGTTGTAAGGATAGAATTAAAGGAGAAAAAGGTTATAACCGGAGATGGACAGGAATTCCCCTACGATAAACTGATAATTGCTACCGGTGCCAGCAGCAATATCCCCCCGATTCCGGGAGTAGAGCTAAAAGGTGTTTATGCACTGAGAAGCCTTGATGATGCCTTAAAGGTAAAAGAGGCTATACAAGGAGCCAAAAAAGCAGTAGTTATTGGAGGAGGAGTTTTGGGGCTGGAAGCAGTCTGGGAAATGGTTAATGCTGGTCTTAAAGTGGCGGTAATTGAAGGATTTGATCGCCTAATGCCCAGACAGCTTGATGTTGATACTTCCCGCAAGCTGGAAGAACTCATAAAAGGATATGGGGTAGAACTCTATCTGGGAGCGGGAGTAGAGGCTATAATCGGGACTGACCGGGTAGAAAAAGTAAAGCTTAAAGATGGGACGGAGATTTTAGCTGACATGGTTCTGCTTTCCACCGGTGTACGTCCTAATACGGCTCTGGCCAAGGAAGCAGGTATAGTGGTGGAACAGGGTATAGTGGTAGATGAAAAGATGCGCACCAGCGCACCTGATGTTTATGCAGTGGGGGATGTTGCTCAGTACAACGGCAGGGTTATAGGATTGTGGCCGGTTTCCATGGAAATGGGGCGCATTGCAGGAGCAGTGGCAGCTGGTGAGGATTGGGCAGAATATAAACAGCCTCTCATTTCCACTATGCTGATGGCTTTTGGCAAGGAGATTTTCTCGGTGGGAGAAGTAAACCTGCCTCCAGAAGAATGCAGGGTGGTAGAAGTAAAAGATCCGGTTAACGATTATTACAAGAAGAGTTTTATAAAAGACGGGGTACTGGTGGGGGAAATCGTTATAGCTTCCCGGGTAGATACTACCCATACCGTAAACCGGCTGGGCAGGGATGAAAGCGGACAGAAGAGATATAACAAATGGGAATGCCGGGTATGTGGATATATTCATGAGGGGCCTGAACCCCCCGATGAATGTCCGGTATGTGGAGCACCCAAGGACATGTTTGATCCGGTAGAAGAATAGGGTATAATTTTTAATGAAGGCCAGCTTTCAGGCTGGCTTTTTGTTATGCGGCTAAAAAAGCTTAAAAGGCAGCGCTTTGTGGTAAGATATATACGTTAAGAAATTGCTAAAACTGGAGGAAGAACATGAAAGAAAAGCTTTTTCGGGATATACTGCCTAAAGTCTCTAAACCTGTACGCTATATGGGGAATGAGATTAATATAATCCGCAAGGATTGGGACAGTGCCAAAGTTAAAATGGCTTTTTGTTTTCCGGATGTATATGAAGTAGGCATGTCACATATCGGAGGTAAAATACTTTATGGCCTTATAAATGAAAAAACTGACCACCTTTTGGAGAGGGTCTTTGCTCCCTGGCCGGATATGGAAGAAGTGATGCGCAGGGAGAATATTCCCCTTTACACCCTGGAGTCTTATCGGCCGCTTACCGATTTTGATGTATTGGGTTTTACCATGCAGTATGAACTTTCCATAACCAATATTTTGAACATGCTTGACCTGGCAGGGATTCCTCTGTGGGCAGAAAAAAGGGATGAAAGGTATCCGCTGGTAGTGGCAGGAGGACCGGTAGTATTTAATCCGGAACCTTATGCAGATTTTATTGATGTATTCCTCATTGGCGACGGGGAAGAACTCCTGCCTGAGTTTCTGGATGCAGTTTATGCAACGCGCAGTTTGAAGAAGGAAGCAAGGCTTTTAGAATTAGCCAGGATTGAAGGGGTATATGTGCCAGCTCTTTATGAGGTAGAATACAATCCTGATGGTACTATAAAAAGAATGTACCCTAAATGTGCGGGAGTACCGGAAAAAGTAAAGAAAAGGGTGGTAAAGGACCTGGATAAGGCATATTTTCCAGAAAAGCCAATACTGCCCTATATGAATATAATTCATGACCGGGCAGTCCTGGAAGTTATGCGGGGGTGCCAGCGAGGGTGCCGCTTTTGCCATGCTGGTATAGTTTACCGGCCTTCCCGGGAAAGAAGTATTGCTACTTTAAAAAGGCAGGCTGAGAATCAGATCAGGCATACAGGTTATGAGGAAATTTCTTTAACTTCCCTGAGCAGCCTGGATTATTCAGGGATAGAGAGGCTGGCGCGAGAGCTGGTGGCTGAATACGGAAACCGGGGGATAGGGATATCTTTGCCTTCGTTAAGGGTCGATGCTTTTTCTATTGATCTGGCCAATGAGATACAAAAGGTCAGAAAGACAACTTTAACCCTGGCGCCGGAAGCAGGAAGCCAGAGGATGCGCAATATTATAAACAAAAATGTTACCGAAGAACAGCTTTTGGAAGCGGTGGAAGCTGCTTTTAAATCAGGCTGGAATGCAGTTAAACTTTATTTTATGATCGGCCTTCCTTATGAAAGGGAGGAGGATTTGGACGGCATAATTCAGCTTATGGAAAAGGTAAGGGATGTAGGCAAAAAATACGCCAAAAGAGCAGTAGAGGTAAGGGGAAGTATTTCCTGTTTTGTCCCCAAAGCCCACACTCCTTTTCAGTGGCAGCCACAGGACAGTATAGAAGAGCTGGAAGCCAAGAAGAGGTATATGCTGCGGGAAAAGAAAAAGGGTATAAAGTTGAGTTTTCATGACAGTGAGACCAGCTATTTGGAAGGGGTATTTTCCCGTGGTGACCGCAGATTATCAAAAGCTGTCTACCTGGCTTATAAGAAAGGCTGTAAATTTGATGGCTGGAGTGAATATTTCCGCTTTGATTTATGGCAAGAGGCATTTCATGAATCAGGTATTAATCCAGATTTTTATACCCGGCGCCGTCCTTCTTACGAGGAAATATTCCCCTGGGACTTTATTGATATAGGGGTAACCAAGGCTTTTTTGAAGAGGGAAAATGAAAAGGCAGAAAAGGAAGCGCTTACTTTGGACTGCCGCCACGATGAATGCAGCGGCTGCGGCATATGCCCGCGTTTCGGGGTTAAAGTTGATATAAGGGAGGGAAAAGAAATTGCGGATAAGAGCTGAATATAGCCTGTATTCTGATTTGAGGTTTTTCTCCAATCTCGAAATGATGAGGCTTATGGAACGAAGCCTGCGCAGAGCTTCTCTCCCTTATGCATTAACAGAAGGCTTTAACCCGCATATAAAGCTGTCCCTGGGCACGGTTTTACCGGTAGGGCTCTGGGGATTAAGGGAGTATATGGATGTAGAGCTTAACGAAGATGTTACAGTAGAGTATTTTACGCAAAAAATGAATGAGGTTTTGCCATCAGGGGTGAGGATAACAAGAGCAATCGCTATTCCTGAAAAGGCACCTTCTCTTATGAAGATAATCAATGCGGCTGCTTATACTTTTGTTGTTAAAAATAACTATGATTTAAAAGCCTGGCAAGAAAAGGTTTTAAGTGCAAAACATTTATTTGTAAAAAGCAGGGGGAAGAAAAAAGATGTAGAAAAAGATTTAAAAGAGGGAATTTTTAAAATAGAAATAGATCATGAAAATGATCGGGCTTATGTTACAGTATGGGTAGCTGCCGGGGAACCGATTAATGTAAGGTATGATGAGCTATATGATTTGTTAATAGCTACCGGGATAGCAGGCCATGATATAATAGATGTTTACCGCAGCGGAAATTATATAAAAGAAGGGGAGTTTTTCTATACTCCATTAGAAAAGGTGATTTAAAGGTGAAGCGAGAGATTATTGTTGAAGTGTATCCCTGGGAGTCGCGGGTAGGGGTAGTTGAAGATGGCCGTCTGGTGGAAGTTTTCTGGGCCAATGAGGATGAAAATGTAGGCAATATTTACAAAGGAAAGGTAAAAGATATATTACCCGGGTTATCCTGTGTTTTTGTAGATATTGGCCTTAGCAAAAATGCTTTTTTGTATGCCGGAGATATAGTCTTGGGAGGGAAAAAAGCAGGCCTTAATGTACTGCAGCTGATAAAAACCGGGCAGGATATAATGGTACAGGTAAAAAAAGAAGCTTTTTCGGAAAAAGGGGCCAGGGTTACCTGTGATATAAGCCTGCCGGGACACCTTTTGGTGCTGCTGCCTTTTCAAAGCGGAATATCCATTTCCCGTAAGATAACGGATGATGATATGAGAAAGAGGTTAAAAGGCATAGTAGAGGAAAATAATCCCCAGAATATGGGGGTTATTGTACGTACTGCCTGTATGGAGGCAGAAGAAAAGGATATAGCTGCTGAGTTAAACAGCCTTTATCAAATATGGGAGGATATCAGGAAAAGGTATGAGAAGGCAAAAGCGCCCAGCCTTATCTATGAAGATATAGATGTTCTAGACCGTACTTTGCGGGATTACCTGGATGGCAATACCAAAAAGGTAATTATAAATAATGCTAAACTGAAAGAAAAAGTAGCCCATTTTATAAAGCAAAAAGCTAATATAAATATAATGGTACAGTATGAAGAAGGGGATCTTTTTGAAAAGTACGGGCTGGAAAAAGATATTCGCAAGGCTTTGAAAAGGAAGGTTTGGCTGAAAAGCGGAGGCTACCTTATAATAGATGAAACTGAGGCGATGACGGTTATAGATGTAAACAGCGGCAAATATACTGGCAAAGATAATTTTGAGGAAACTATATTTAAGCTTAATCTGGAAGCAGCCAGGGAGATACCGAGACAGTTAAGGTTGAGGAGTATAGGAGGAATAATATTAATAGATTTTGTAGATATGGAAAATAAGCGGCACAAAGAGGAAGTTGTCAGAGTTCTGCAGGAAGAGCTGGCCAAAGACAAAGCTCATACCCGTATAGTAGGGATTACTGGTCTTGGTTTTCTTGAAATGACGCGTAAAAAATCGCGTTACGGGATTTCCGAGTTTTTTACCCAGGAATGTAATGTCTGCGGAGGTAAAGGAAGGCGTATAAATAATTTTGCCCTGGCCTGTGAAATAAAGCGTAAACTTGCCAATATGGGGTATCTGGAAAGCGAAGAAATAGTGTGCGAAGCTAATCCCGAACTTCTGCAGTTTGTAGCCAATGACCCTTCTAACCTGTCTTACATAGAAAAAAAGAGTGGAAAACGAGTAAAGCTGGTTGAAAACAGCGATTTGGGGACTTATGAATACAGGATATATTCTGCTTCTGAAAAATTTAGGCCGTAAATATTCTGGAAAGAATTTTAAATATGCTGCACATTGACTAAGTAATATTTTTATGTTATTCTCTTATGTGGGTTGCTTGCTTTTGTAACCGCTCAATCCGGGTTATCAAACGGCGTAAAGGCCTACCTGGGATTGGCGAGTCTAAAAATGTGGAGGTGTGTTAATTGTACGCAGTAATTAAAACAGGCGGCAAGCAGTACAAAGTAAGCGAAGGCGACATTATCAAGGTAGAAAAGCTGCCGGTAGAGGAAGGTCAAGAGGTAGTCCTTGACGAAGTACTGCTTATAAATGATGAAAACGGCAATGTAAAGGTAGGAAAACCGGTAGTAGAAGGTGCCAAAGTTATTGCTCAAGTTCTGGAACAGGGCAAAGGGAAAAAAATCTATGTTATGAAGTATAAGCGCAGAAAGAACTACCGCAGGAAAAAAGGGCACAGGCAGCCTTTTACCAAGATTAAAATCCAGAAGATTGAAGGGTAATGATTAAAGTAACTATATTTTATCAGGGTGAATATATAACCGGTTTTACGGTTAAAGGACATGCTGGCTATGCTGATCCGGGGTATGACATATACTGTGCTGGTATATCAGCCATTACCCAGACAGCGCTAATAGGGCTTTTAAAACACCTTAAAAATAAGCCTGATTATTATGTAAAGAAAGGTGACTTAAAGGTAAAGCTTCCCGGACATTTAGATGAAGAAGACCTTAATAAGGCTCAGATTATACTTTCCACTATGGAAGCTGGGCTTTCTTCTCTCAGGGAAGCATATAAGGATTATGTTCAGCTTGAAATAAGGAGGTGCTGAAGATGTTCAGATTTGATCTGCAGCTTTTTGCTCATAAAAAAGGGGTAGGAAGCTCTAAAAACGGACGTGACAGTGAATCTAAAAGATTAGGTATAAAAAGATATGATGGTCAGGTAGTAAGAGCTGGCAATATACTGGTTAGACAGAGAGGAACCAAGATTCACCCGGGTAAAAATGTTATGAGAGGCGGAGATGATACCTTATTTGCTGTCGTTGACGGTGTAGTAAAATTTGAAAGAAAAGGCCGTGACAAGAAGCAGGTAAGTGTATATCCTCTGGAAACTATAACTATGTAATTAAACTGATGACGAAACCCCTGGAGTTTTTCAGGGGTTTTTGTTATTATTAGGCAGATGAAGGGTTTTTAACAGGGGGAATGCATGGTGGAAGCGGAAAAAATGGTAAGTATTCTAAGGCGGGTAAGGCATGATTTGGGGAATCACCTTCAGGTTATAAGCGGTTATCTCGATTTGGGTTACCTGGATGAAATAAGAAACTACATAGATGAGATTACTGAATATATGCAATATGAAAAATGGCTGTTTTCTTCAACTGAGCCGGAGATTGCTTTGTATCTTTATTACCAGATGTTGAGAGCAGAAGAATTAGGAGCCATAATAAGGTATAAGGATATAAAAGTGGATAATTTGCGAATAATAGAAAAGGCTGATGAACCTTATGCAACTGTGGCCCAGCTGTGTGGAAAATTAAACCGGGAAAATGGTATGCTTTTTGAAGTGGTGCTTAAACAGGAAGGTGACGAATTAAAAATGCAGGTAAAGGGCGCACATACGGAAATTATTCAGGTACTTAAGGAGTGAGGCTATGTTTGTCGATTATGCCAGGATTTATGTAAAAGGCGGGGATGGAGGGAATGGAGTGGTAGCCTTCCGGAGGGAAAAATATGTGCCGATGGGCGGACCTTCGGGAGGGGATGGGGGAAGGGGAGGCAATGTAGTTTTTGTAGCTGATGAAGGGCTTAAAACCTTGATGGATTTTCGTTATAAGAAACATTTTAAGGCTGAACGCGGGGAACATGGCCAGGGCAAAAACATGCATGGAAAATCGGGAGAAGACTTGATTGTCAAGGTTCCTGTAGGTACCGTTATAAAAGATGATGCTACCGGGGAAGTGATAGCTGATTTAACCCAGCATGGACAGGAAGTGATAGTAGCCAAAGGCGGCAGAGGGGGACGGGGTAATGCCCGTTTTGTCACTTCTGTCAACCGGGCTCCCACTTTTGCGGAAAATGGCGAACCTGGAGAAGAAAGATGGATAAGGCTTGAACTTAAACTTCTGGCTGATGTAGGACTGGTAGGATTTCCGAATGCCGGCAAATCTACGCTTATATCCAGGATTTCTGCCGCTAAACCTAAAATAGCTGATTATCCTTTTACTACCCTGGTACCTAATCTGGGAGTAGTACAGACTAAAAACAAGGAAACTTTTGTAGCAGCTGATATACCAGGACTTATCGAAAATGCATCAGAAGGAGCCGGCCTGGGGCACGATTTTCTGCGCCATATAGAAAGAACAAGGGTTTTATTATTTTTGCTTGATACAGCCCAAACCGAAGGGCGTGATGTATTGAACGATTATCAGATCCTGCGCAGGGAGCTGGAAAAATATAATCCAGAGCTTTTAAAAAGGCCTTACTTGATAGTGGCCAACAAGATGGATATCCCTGAAGCATATGAGAATCTGGTTCGCTTAAGGGAGGCTTATGGAGATAAGGTTCATCCTATATCTGCAGTTACCGGAGAAGGGATAGAAGAATTGATAGAAAAAACTTATGAGCTTTTAAAGAGCGTGCCGGAAGATTTGTATGTCGGCGAAGAGAGAATTGTGCGCAAATATGAAGAAGAAGTGCCTTTTGTAATAAATAAAGTAAACGGGGTTTATGAAGTTAGCGGCAAAAGGATTGAAAGACTGGTAGCCATGACCAACTTTAATACCGAGGAAGGGTTAAGAAGGTTTCAGCATGCTGTAATCAGGATGGGTTTGGAAGATGCTTTGAAAGAAATGGGAATTAAAGAAGGAGACATTGTCCGCATAAAAGATTTTGAATTTGAATATACTGAATAGTTTGGGTGATATTTATGATAGAAAGAAAAGATTTGGCTAAATGCAGGCGCATAGTTATAAAAGTAGGGACCAGCACCCTAACTTACAAAAATGGGCAGCTCAATCTGCAGCGTATCGATAAACTGGTAAGGCAGATGGCCGACCTGCATAACCAGGACAGAGAGGTCCTGTTGGTGAGTTCAGGTGCTATCGGAGTAGGAGCCAGCCGCATGGGACTAAAGAAGGTGCCTCTTACCATGCCGGAAAAACAGGCACTGGCTGCTATAGGGCAGGGAGCCCTTCTGCATATTTATGAAAAGATTTTTGCTGAATATGGCAAAATTGTAGCTCAGGTTTTGTTGACCCGCGGGGATTTCGATGAAAGGATACGTTATTTAAATGCTACCAATGCTTTGCTGGCTATTCTTAATATGGGGGTAATTCCCATCATAAATGAAAATGATACGGTAGTAGTAGAAGAAATAAGGTTTGGGGATAATGATACTTTATCTGCCCTGGTAGCCGGAGTGGTAGATGCTGACCTGCTTATAATACTCTCTGATGTAGATGGCCTTTATGATTGCGATCCCCGGCTTAATAAGGATGCCTCGCTTTTAAGCGAAGTTTATGAGATAACTGAAGAAATGGAAGAAAATTCTAGAAGCCGGGGAAGCAAGTTTTCAAGTGGCGGCATGTATACCAAACTTAAGGCGGCCCGTATGTGTATGGCATCCGGTATTCCTATGCTGATAGCCAATAGTGATGAAGATAATGTAATAACGCGGTTGATGAATGGGGAGAAACTGGGGACTCTCTTTGTACCCAGGGAAGAAAAAATGCAGGCCCGTAAAAAGTGGATCGCTTTTGGCCGGCTGCCGCAGGGAGAAATAATAGTTGATGACGGAGCGAAGGAAGCTTTGCTGGCTAAGGGCAAAAGCCTTCTTCCCTCCGGCATAGTGGAAGTGAAGGGGGATTTTCAGATAGGGGAAGTAGTTAAGGTATTGGACCTTGCAGGAAGGGAAATCGCTCGGGGGCTTACCAACTACAGTGCACAGGAGGTGCGGCTTATTGCAGGCAAAAATACCCGCAGCATAGAAAAAATATTAGGATACAAAGATTATGATGAAGTCATCCACCGCAACAATCTGTGGGTAGAATTTTAGTTTACATAAGGGGGAGTAAAAAATATGGATGCTAATCTTAAAACTATGCTTATCGAGCAGGGAAAGAAAGCTAAAAAGGCAGCGCGTTTTTTAGCTACTGCTTCTACTGAACTCAAAAATAAAGCCCTGCTCGCTATGGCGGAAAGCCTGGAGGCCAGCCAGGATGAGATTATCAGAAATAACCGGATAGATTTAGAGGAAGGGAAAAGGATGGGCTTAAGTTCAGCCATGCTGGAGAGGCTTACTTTAAATCCAGCGCGGGTAAAAGCAATGGCTGACGGTTTGCGGGAAATTGCTGCTCTTCCTGATCCGGTAGGGGAAGTCCTGGAGATGGTAAGGAGGCCTAACGGGCTTGATATAGGGAGGATAAGGACTCCTATTGGAGTTATAGGCATAATCTATGAATCAAGGCCTAATGTAACAGCAGATGCTGCTGGCTTATGCTTAAAATCAGGCAATGCTATTATATTAAGAGGAGGAGAAGAAGCTTTAAATTCCAACCGTTCTATTGCCAGGGCTATATCTGAGGCGGCTGTAAGCTGCGGCATACCGGAAGGCGCTATTCAGCTGGTTGATAGTGCAGACCGGAACGCTGCCCTGTTTATGATGAAAATGCACGATTACCTGGATGTTTTAATACCGCGGGGAGGCAAAGGCCTTAAAAAAGCGGTACAGGAAAACGCCAGCGTACCAGTTATAATGACCGGAATGGGCAACTGCCATGTCTATGTAGATGAATTTGCCGATATAGAAAAAGCCGTAAGGATTGCTTTTAATGCCAAAGTACAGAGACCTTCGGTATGCAACGCCTGTGAAACCCTTCTGGTGCATGAGAAGATTGCGACCAGCTTTTTACCGCTTATAGCCGAAAAATACAGAGAAGCCGGTGTGGAAATGAGAGGCTGTCCCAGGACCAGGGCTGTGCTTGAGGGAATCAAAGAGGCTACTGAGGCAGACTGGGAAGAAGAATATCTGGACCTTATAATAGCTATTAAAGTAGTTTCTTCTATTGAGGAGGCCATTGAACATATAAATACTTATGGAACCGGACATAGTGAAGCAATCGTAACCGAAAATTACACCCATTCCCGGTTATTTATGTCAGCGGTAGATGCAGCGGCCGTTTACACCAATGCTTCGACCCGTTTTACTGATGGAGGAGTATTTGGGTTTGGTGCCGAAATGGGAATAAGTACCCAGAAGCTTCATGCTAGAGGGCCTATGGGACTTAAAGAGCTTACTACCACCAAATTTATAATTTATGGTGATGGACAGGTTAGAGAATAGAGAGAGGCGGGAAATTCCCGCCTATTCTATTATTTCCAGGTTATATTTTTCGATTTTGGCCTTATCTTCCGGTTTAAGCTTATAATCACGGTCAAGAAGTTTGCGTTCTTTGGCTTCGCCGCATAATTCAGTGGAGAGGTAGCGCAAACCGTTGTCGTTGAGCATAGTAACGATGCATTTTTTGTCCGGGTATTTAAGGGCTACTTTGCGAGCTGCTGCTACATTGCAGCCAGCTGATATGCCGCAGAATATGCCTTCTTTGCTGGCCAGTTCTCTGGCCATAGCTATGGCTTCTTCTGAGCTTACCAGCACTACCCCATCGATATATTCCAAATCCAGTATTTCAGGAATAAGACCGTCGGCAATTCCCTGTACTTTATGCGGACCAATTTGGCCATATGCAAGAATGGGGGATTCCTTTGGCTCAGCGATATATACTTTTATGGCAGGGTTTTTGCTTTTAAGATATTTGGCGGTTCCGGTTACGGTACCTCCTGTTCCCTGACACATGATAAAGACATCAATTTTTCCTTCCGTTTGTTCCCATATTTCAGGCCCTGTATTTTCAAAATGGGCTTCTACATTTTCCTGGCGGCAAAATTGATCGATATGAAAAACTTTATCTTTATACCTTCCTTTTATCCGTTCAACTTCTTCCAGTACCAGATCGACATCTGTTTCTGCTCCAGGAGTAAGCACCAGTTCAGCTCCATAGGCTTTTATGGTCTTTTTACGTTCTTCACTCATCCCTTCTGGCATGACGATTATCACTTTATATCCTTTGGCTGCTCCCACCATGGCGGTGGCAATTCCGGTATTGCCGGTAGTACCTTCCAGAAGGATCATGCCTTCCTTAAGTTCGCCCCGTGCTTCTGCTTTTTCTACAATAGCTTTGACTACCCGATCTTTGAGACTGCCGCTGGGATTTACATATTCAAGTTTGGCCAGTATTTCCGGCTTGAGGTCAGCAGCAATATTTTTAAGCCTTATCATAGGGGTTAGGCCTATGGCTTCCAGTACATTATCTGCTATGTGACGGTTTCTTTCCCAGTCCATTTCCAAAACCTCCATGCCTAAAGTTTATAATTTCCATTCCCTGCCGAATTTTATTTCTCTCTTTAAAGTAAATTTTTCCTCCCGGGGATGATTAATTATAAAATCCGGCAGTTTGCTGGTTTCCCTTTTGAAAATGCAGAACAATTCTTTAAAAAATATGGGCCTTTTTTCTTCATCCCGCAGGCTCAGGTTTCTGGCTTTTAGCTCATCGGCAATAAGGTTGTTGAGGTATATCTCGTAATCAAAGAGTTTTTGAAAAAATTCATGCCAGTGTTTGAGCAGGGGCTCTTCTTCCCAGCCTATGCCAGGGCATACAAAGTGACGGCATATAGTTTCCCGCAAATCCTGGGAAAGTATGCAGCCTTTCTGGGAATCGTGAAAAAGGCAGCGATAGCTTTCCCCATCCGCCATGCTGTTTACGGTAAGGGAAGCGTCCAGAATGGTGATATGGGGAATGTTAAAAAGGGACTCCAAAAGTTCAGGTTTGTTTTGCATAAGATAAGCAAAATCGGTGGGATAAAAAACTGGCGAATAGTAGCCGCAGCATCCCTTGCCATCCAAACGCGGACACCGGGCGCAAAGGTCTACTTCAATATAACTGCGCAGTCCATTATTATGAAAAACCAGGGTAATCTCTTTCTCCATTTTTCCCTCTCCTACCTTTAATACCAACATTATAGATTTTTTAAGGTTTAAAGGGAAGACTTATTTTATGATTTGCATTTTAAGCAGGAGGCCGTTATTATTTACTATGTGAGGAAAGAATAAGAAAAAGGAGCAGGTGATTTTTTGGCAGCACTGGGCATTATGGGAGGAACTTTTGATCCTGTTCACATTGGGCATCTGCTGGCTGCAGAATGGGTAAGGTTTGAGTTTAATATGGACAAGGTGATTTTTGTTCCGGCAGCCAGCCCTCCTCATAAAGCTGGAGAGGGGGTAACGGATATTGAACACCGCTATCAAATGGTAGAGATAGCTATAAGGGATAATCCGTATTTCGGGATTTCTCCGGTGGAAAAGGAGAGAGATGGAAAATCATATACAGTTGATACCATGGCTTATTTTAGGGAGCTTTATCCGGGAAAAGATTTATATTTTATTATGGGAACAGATTCCCTGCTTTCTTTTTCTACCTGGAAAAATCCTGATTTGCTGGTTACTCTGTGCAGTTTTATAGTAGTAAGCCGTCCGGGTTATATTATACCTGATGATTTTTGGAAAAAAGAAGGATTGCCTTCTTTGCTGCGGAAAAAGCTCTATGTAGTGGAAATACCGGGCATGGATATATCTTCCAGCGAGATAAGGGAGAGGATTAAACAGGATAAATCTGTAAGATATCTTCTGCCGCGAGAAGTAGAGGAATATATTTATATACATAAGCTTTACCGGAGGTAATATGATGTATGACATAAATAAAATAACAGAAGCAGTGAAGGCCAGACTTTCTGTCAACCGTTTTGAGCATTCCCTTAAAGTTGCTGCAGAGGCAGAAAGACTGGCTGAGAAGTTTGGATTAGATAAAAAAAAGGCTTATCTGGCAGGTATAGTACATGATTATGCTAAGGGGATAGCTGGTGATGAGCTGTTAAAAATGGCCGAAGAATTTAACCTGGTGGATGATGAGATATACCGGGAGGTCCCGGATCTTTTGCATGCACCGGTAGGGGCTTTTCTGGTAAAAAAGGAGCTTAAAATTGATGATCCTGAAATATTAAGTGCTGTAGCCAAACATACTTTGGGAGATATAGATATGAGCCTTCTGGATAAGGTTATTTTTTTGGCTGATATGATTGAACCTGGCCGTGATTTTCCAGGCATAGAGCGCTTAAGATGCCTGACTGAGAGAAACCTTGACCAGGCTATGCTTTATGCTCTGGAGTCGACTATTCGCTACTGCATGGAAAGGGGAAGGATAATCCATCCCCAAACGGTGGCGGTAAGAAATTTGTTTTTGCGAAAACTTAAATAATTGAGGTTTTTTAAGTTAAATGACACCATAATCTGCAAATTGTGCTAATATAATAATTGTCGAATATTTAACAAAAAATATTAAAAATTTTAAGGAGGAAGTGTGATTGGCTTATAATAAAGGTGAAGTGCTCAAGGCTCTGGTAGAAGCATGTCTGGATGAAAAGGCTTTTGATGTATCCATACTGGAGGTCAAAGATCTTACTATACTGGCGGATTATTTTGTTATCGTAAGCGGAAGAAGCCATTTGCATGTGCGGAGTATTGCGGAAAATGTAATCAATGAGATGGAAACATATGGAATAATCCCTCTGCGCAAGGAAGGCTTTCGAGAAGGAGCCTGGATAGTTCTGGATTATGGGTTTATTATTCTGCATATATTCCGGGAAGCAGAAAGGGAATATTACAATCTGGAAAGCCTGTGGGGAAATGCTCCCAGATTGACATTAAGCGAGATTTAAATAAAAAACAGGGAAAATCCCTGTTTTTTTATTTAAGAAAGGGGGAGGGGTGGGTGAAAACACCCAACCCTGGGGTGTAAAATATATAGCAACTAAGTTGCTACCTTATTTAACTACAATATTCACCAATTTTTGCGGCACCACTATAATTTTTACTATTTTTTTATCTTTTGTCAATTCTTTAATGCGGGTATTTTCAGTTACTTTTTGTTTTAGTTCTTCTTCCGGAATATCTGGTGCCACATTTATCTTGTCCCGCACTTTTCCGTTTACCTGAATGACGATTTCTATTTCATCCTGTACCAGAGCTTCAGGATCATATTCAGGCCATTTTTCCAGATGGATGCTGCTTTTATTTCCAATCAGATGCCACAGCTCTTCACAGATATGGGGGCAAAATGGGCTTAAAAGAAGCAGCATGGCATTTATAGCTTCTTTTATTACTTTCAGGTTCTGATTTTCGGTATTTGCATAATCATTAAGGGCATTGGAAAGCTCCATTATAGCACTGACTGCTGTATTAAAATTGAACCTTTCTTCAATATCTTCCGTCACTTTTTTAATGGTGGCATGGGTTTTATAATGCAGTTTTTTAGCTTCACCATCCAGCACTTCCCCTGGAGCAGGCAAACTGACAGAAGCTATTTTTTCTGCATAGCTGGTTACCGTGCGCCATACCCGGTTAAGGAAGCGATAACAGCCTTCCACTCCCTGGTCGCTCCATTCCAGATCTTTTTCTGGTGGAGAAGCAAAAAGTATAAAAAGCCTGGCTGTATCAGCGCCGTATTTATTGATTATTTCTTCCGGGCTTACTACATTGCCTTTCGATTTAGACATCTTGGAGCCGTCTTTCAAAACCATGCCCTGGGTTAAAAGATTGGTAAAAGGCTCTACACAGGAAAGCATCCCGATATCATACAGGAATTTGGTAAAGAACCTGGCATACATAAGGTGTAATATAGCATGTTCCACTCCACCTATGTACTGGTCTACAGGCATCCAGTAGTCAACAGCTTTTTTGTCAAAAGGCACTTCTGTTTCATGAGGGCTGCAGTAGCGGTTGAAATACCAGGAAGAGCACACAAAGGTATCCATGGTGTCTGTTTCTCTTCTGGCTTCTTTACCACAGTTAGGACAGGTAGTTTTATAGAATTCTTCCACATATTTTAAGGGAGATTCTCCATTAGGCTTAAATTCAACATTCTCTGGCAAAAGGACTGGTAAATCCTTTTCCGGTACCGGCACAATTCCGCAGTCCTCACAGTAAATTATGGGAATAGGGGCTCCCCAGTAGCGCTGGCGGGATATGAGCCAGTCGCGCAGGCGGTAGTTTACCGTACCCTGCCCTATACCTTTTTCTTCCATATAGGCGATTACTGCTTTTTTGCCTTCTTCTACCGTGAGACCGTCAAAAGTTCCGGAATTAACCATTATGCCGTCACCAGTATAGGCAGCAGTCATTTCCTCACCAGAAGCTGGTGAATCTTCACCTTTTATAACTACCTTGATAGGAAGGTTATATTTACGGGCAAATTCAAAGTCGCGCTGGTCATGAGCAGGCACGGCCATTATGGCACCGGTTCCGTATTCCATTAGAACATAGTTGGCTATCCAGATGGGAACCTTTTCGCCATTCATGGGATTTATAGCATAGGCTCCGGTAAATACCCCTTCTTTTTCGGTCTCATTGGAAGTACGGGTTATTTCATTTAAGTACTTCATGCGCTCAACAAAAGCTTTAACTTCCTTTTCCTGGGGTTTACCCCGGCATATTTTTTCTACCAGAGGGTGTTCTGGAGCCAGAACCATATAAGTTACCCCAAAAACCGTATCCGGACGAGTAGTAAAGACGGGTATTTCATCACCAGTTTCTTCTACCCGCATGGAGAACTGACAGCCTTCACTGCGTCCAATCCAGTTTCTCTGCATGGTTTTTACTTTTTCTGGCCAGCCAGCAAGCATATCCAGATCATCAAGCAGCCTCTGGGCATAAGCAGTGATTTTAAAGAACCACTGTTCAAGCTGCTTTTTCTCCACCAGTGCCTCACAGCGCTCACACTTGCCTTCTACAACCTGTTCATTGGCTAAAACTGTTTGGCAGGACGGGCACCAGTTTACAGCCGAGAATTTTTTGTAAGCCAGGCCATGTTCATAGAGCTTTAAAAACATCCACTGGGTAAACTTGTAGTAATCAGGTTTACAGGTGGCTATTTCGCGGGTCCAGTCATAGCTTATTCCCAGGCTTTTAAGCTGCCTTTTCATGTTAGCTATGTTATCGTAAGTCCATTTGGCGGGATGGTGGCCGTGTTTTATGGCAGCGTTTTCTGCTGGCAGACCAAAGGCATCCCAGCCCATGGGATGCAGGACATTATATCCGTTCATAGTTTTAAAGCGGGCTACTACATCTCCTATGGCATAATTGCGTACATGTCCCATGTGCAGGTTGCCAGATGGATAAGGAAACATTTCCAGATTATAATATTTGGGTTTTTCGCTATCTTCCTTTACCTGGTAAAAGTCATTTTCTTCCCAGTATTTCTGCCATTTCGCTTCAATAGTCTTAAAATCGTACCTGATGTCCATATTAGATTTCTTCCTCCCTGCAGGAACATTTATTATATTTATTTAATAAAAATAAAAACTCTCTTCCCAGCTTAAGGGACGAGAGTTTCCCGCGGTACCACCCTTATTGACAAATAAAATAATGGTGGAGCTAGAGGGATTCGAACCCTCGACCTCTTGAATGCCATTCAAGCGCGCTCCCAACTGCGCCATAGCCCCACGTCTTTGTCCGCTCATTACCATAACGGAAGTTCCCGTTACAGGCTACTCATTTCGCCTGTAAAGCTCCCCGGCGAGTTCAGCCTTAATACTGCCTTGCACCAGCCGGCAGCTCTCTTACTTATCAGCCTACTACTCCAGTTCCTCGCTTTGTATTATTCAATTGACAAGAACAATTTTATGATAATTTTTTGCACAAGTCAAGAAGAAAATCTACATTTTTTGAAAAAATTTTTATGTCGGTAAATGGAAATGAGCGCATAAAGTTTTTTTAAAAACAAAAACTAATAGCGATGTAATAAAGAAAGGAGGATTTACCGTGGAATTGAATGGAAAACAGACTATAAGCTGCAGTGTTTCCAGCTGCAAACATTATTCTAACAACTATTGCAAACTGCAGCAGATTCAGGTAAGCCCTACCAGTAATGTAAACAGCGGCTGTGCAGAAGATGAAAACTACTGTGCAAGTTATGAGAAAAAATAAATAAAACAAAAAGGAAGAGCATATGCTCTTCCTTTTTAAGTTATGTTGTAAGCTTAATTATTTAACTCTCTGCCAGATAGCAGCAGCACCGTGGCCATGTCCGATACACATGGATTCAACGATGTATTCTACATCAGAGAAGTCAGGATCAGCAAACATAGCAGTAATGTCGCATGCTATGCGAGCACCGGTACATGCCAGCGGATGTCCGATGGAGATTCCGGAACCCCATACATTCAGGCGGTCTTTCGGCAGATTGAGGGTCTTCTGTACATATACGGACTGGGAAGCAAATGCTTCGTTAACTTCCCACAGACCGATCTGATCCTGGGTCATGCCAGCTCTCTTGAGTACCTTCGGAATAGCAAGGGCCGGACCGATACCCATGATTTCAGGTTCTAAACCTATTACTGCATAGGAAACGAGTTTCATCTTGGGTTTGAGACCGAGTTTCTTTACGCCTTCTTCGGTTGCCAGAACTACACCGGCAGCAGCGTCGTTTATCTGGGAAGAGTTACCAGCAGTTACAGTAGCTTTTTCATCCTGCATGAAAACGGTAGGCATAGCTGCCAGGCCTTCCAGAGTAGTGTCAGGACGGGTACCCTGGTCGATAGCTACTACTACTTCTACATCTTCTTCGCCTTTTTCGGCTCTGGCTTTGGCCAGATGATCGCTGGCTACATAAGCAGCTTCTTTATTGAAGGGGTTGGGATTTCTCTTGGTGCTGGCAGCAGGAACTTTTACTTTAATCGGGATGGTTACACTTCCGACTTTGTCTTTTTCCTGAGCCTTGGTGGCTTTCATGTGGGATTCATAAGCGAACTGGTCCTGTTCTTCACGGGTAATGTTGAAGCGGCGAGCAACTATTTCAGCGGTGTATCCCATGTTGATAGCGCCGAGATCCATGTATTTGCCGAGGTCAGGATGGATATCTGCACCGGCTCCCATGGGGATGTGGGTCATGTGCTGAACTCCACCGGCAAACTGTACATCTCCGCCCCATCCGCACATCATGGTGGAGATAGCAAACTGGATGGACTGTAATCCAGATGCACAGAAGCGGTCAACGGTACAGCCAGCAACTTCATAAGCACCATCAGAGAGGATCCATGCCAGACGGCCGATGTTAAGACCCTGTTCCATGAAAGCGTTGGCACAGGTTGCCCAAACTACGTCGTCGATGATTTCAGCTTGTTTTTTCTTATCTTCCAGGCCGCATCTCTTTCTCAGTTCTTTGTAAACGATAGCGGTTAATTCTTCAGCGCGGATATTGGTGAACCAGGACTGCTTGCCTGCACGGGCGATAGGAGTACGCGCAGCTTCTACTACAAATACTTCCTTCATTAAATAATTCCCCCTTAAGTATAATTTTTCGGTCTGCACTCAGGCTGCTTAGCAGCCAACCACTCTACTTACAGTATTCCATAAAAATAATAAATAATCCATAACTTTTTTCTAAAAAAATAAAATTTAAATTTTCTAAATTGTCTAAAGTGATATCAAAATTTTTTATTATCAATATAAAAATATTGTTTGAAAAAACGAACCTGACAGCTAAAAAAATTTTCCACAATAAAGGTGTTTTGGATTTTTTAGCGAATATTGCTGCTGAGGTGGTAATAATGTTTAACCTTGACAGAAAATGGACGGCGGGTTTGGTGCTTGTTCTGTTACTAACTTTTTATGCCGGGATAAAATATGCTGAATTTAAAAATAATGCAGGCACGAAAGGAGTAGTTTTGCAGAATGAAGGGCAGGAAAGCGCGGTGGATGAGCTAAAGAATGCGGAAGAAGGCGGAATTTCATATATTGAGGTATATGTGGGTGGACAGGTAGCTAAACCGGGAGTATACCGCTTGCCCAGGGGGGCCAGGGTTTATCAGGCAGTAGAGCAGGCAGGGGGAACTACTGAAAGGGCAGATCTGAAATATATTCCGCTGGCCAGAATACTGGAAGATGAAGAGACGGTGTGGATTCCTTCCCCGGAAGAGACGGCAGGGATGGGGGATAGCTGTAATACAGACTTTTCTTCCCCGGGCGGGGGCGCATCAGGCAAGGTCAATATTAATACTGCTTCCGCTGAGGAAATGGCAGATAAGCTTAATGGTATAGGGCCTCAGCTGGCCAAACGCATAGTTGATTACCGAAATCAGAAAGGGAAGTTTAAAAGCATAGATGAAATTAAAGATGTAAGCGGGATTGGGGAAAAAAGGTTTGAACAGATAAAAGACCAGATATGTGTGCGATGAAAGAAATATTTTTACCCTGGTGGATAGAGATTTTTGCAGCTTTTGCCCTGGGCATAGTTTTGGCTTATTACAGGCTTGACTTTTTGGTTTGCCTTCTGGCATGTTTTATATTGCTTTTTGCCCTTGCCAAGGGCAGGTTGGATTTTCATATGCTTTTTCCGGCTTTTATTTTGCTGGCCGGCTTGCTGTATTTTAATCTAAATGAGGTCAGGCTGCCTTCCCCGTTGCCGGCAAGTATAGATGATTTTGCGGTAAAAGGCCAGGTTGCGTCTTATCCCCGCTGTGATGATAAAAAATGCAGTTTTGTTTTAGAAGTGGAAGATAAAAGGCCTTATTTGAAAAAAATACAGGTTTTTGCCTATTTTGATGCTCATTTAAACCGCGGGGATGAAGTCCTGATAAGAGGGGAACTTAAAAAGCCAGAAAAGCCGGGAAACCCGGGTGAATTCGATTATGCCAGTTTTTTGGAAAAAGAAAAGATATTTTATATTTTGACCACAGACAATGAAAAAGATTTGCGTTTATTAAAAGAGGCGGCAGGAATAAGCTATTTTTTAGGCTGCTTGCGAAAGAAAACGGAAAAGATAATAAAAGATACCCTTTCTGATAAAGAAGCTGGCATCCTTTTGGGGATGCTCCTTGGAAAAAAGGAGGAGATAGATCCGCAGGACTACCGGGAATTTCAAAAAAGCGGAATAGTGCATATTTTTGCGGTTTCAGGATTACATGTAGGATTTTTGGTATTTTTGATGGCTTTTATTTTATCTTTTTTATCTCTTGCCCCGGGGGCTAAAACGGCAGTTATTTATATAGTTTTGCTGTTGTACGGGAGCATAACCGGCTGGCCAGCTTCCGTAGCAAGGGCAGTTATAATGGCGTTAGCGGCAGTTACCGCTTTTTATCTGAAAAGGGAGGTTAGTCCCTTAAACAGCCTGGGGCTGGCAGGTTTTATCATACTTTTATTAGATCCTTACGCTCTTTTTAAAACCGGTTTTCAGCTTTCTTTTATGGCTACCTGGGGATTGCTTTATATTTATCCGCTGCTTAAAAAAGCTATAGATTATAAAAAATGGTGGCTTGATTTGATATTGGTTCCTTTATCTGCCCAGCTGGCAGTTTTGCCTCTGATAGCCTATTATTTTTATCTTTTCACCCCAGCAGCGTTGGTTGCTAATATTTTTGTTTCCTATCTGGCAGGAGGAGCAATAATTGCTGGCTTTTTGGGAATGCTGGCAGGCTTTCTTTTTCCTTTTTTAAGCCCGCTTTTTATTTATCCAGCAGGATTTATGATAGAAATCATGCAGATGGTGGTTAATGCAGCCAATGCTTTCCCTTTTTCTTATCTGTGGGTAAAAAAACCGGAGGTTTGGCTGCTCATTTTCTATTATGCCGGTATTTTATTTTTATGTGGCGCTTTATATTCCAAGACATGGAAGAAAGCAGCTTTTGAAATTTTAATTATAACAGTTTTTTTTATTTTCCTCCTTTTGCCTCCTTATTTCTATAATCGGGGTGTTTTGGAGATAACTTTTATTGATGTGGGGCAAGGAGACAGCATACTGATTAAAACCCCGGAGGGGAAATTTATCTTAATAGATGGGGGAGGGAGCAGATGGACAGATATAGCGGGGAGAAAACTGCTTCCCTACCTGCACAGCCGGGGGATAAACAGGTTTTATATGCTGGTAAATTCTCATCCTGATACTGACCATCTTAAGGGGTTAGAGGAGGTTGCCCTTGAGCACAGGGCTGATTTTTTGTGTCTGCCTGGTAGTCTGGCAGATGTTCATGAATATGATATTCTCAAATCCCGGGTTTTTAAGCATGGGGGAAAGTTGCTTTATTTGGAAAAGGGGAAGAGGCTTAATATCGAAAAAGATTTTTATATAGAAATTTTATATCCGGAAGGGGAGTATAAAGGAGGGAAATATAATGATTATTCTCTGGTCCTGTATGTTAAATACCGGGGTTTTTCTGCCTTGCTTCCCGGGGATATAGAGGAAGAAGGGCTGCAGAATTTGCTTTATGAAGGGATAAAAACAGCATATGTGGTAAAAGTGCCCCATCATGGCAGCAGAGGCTCTTTGTATCCTGGCTTTTATGAAGAAGTTAATCCATATCTGGCTGTTATATCGGTAGGAAAAAACAATTTTGGCCATCCGCATGCGGAGGTTTTGAATTTTTTAAAAGAGAACAAAATAGAAGTCCTGCGTACAGACGAAAAGGGAGCCATCACTTTGCTGAGCGACGGCTCCCGCCTTACGGTTTCGACTTTTAGACATTAATATTTTTTAGGCCAACCTTAAGGCAAAGTTGATGATAAAAGCTACTGCTATCAAATAAACCAGCCAGTGTACTTCTTTAGCTTTACCGCTTATTGTCTTCACCACGGCATAGGAGATAAATCCAAAAGCTATACCCTGGGCAATACTGTAGGTAAGCGGCATAACAATTATAGTAAGGAAAGCAGGCAGAGCATCAGTAAAATCACTGAAGTCTATATCCTTAATACCCTGGATCATAAGTGCTCCAATTATTATAAGAGCAGGAGCAGTAGCATAAGCTGGTACCAAACCTACCAGCGGGGCAAAGAATATGGCCAGGGCAAAAAGTATGCCTACTACTATAGCAGTTAAGCCTGTCCTTCCACCTTCTGTTATACCTGCTGCGTTTTCTACATAGGTAGTTACGGTACAGGTACCTACGATTGAACTCCACATGGTACCAATAGACTGTGCCAGGAGGAAACGATTAAGATTAGGTATTTCCCCGTTTTCGTCAATCAGGTTGGCACGGCGGCTGAGCCCTATTAAGGTACCAATGTTGTCAAACATTTCTACAATAGTAAAACTGAATACTATTGAGAACAAACCATATTTTACCGCAGCCCCCAGGTCAAGTTTGCCAAAAGTCGGGCTTATGTCAGGTGGTGTAAAGCTTATTATATCGCTTATAGCTGTAGGACGGTCGAATATACCAAGGATCATACCCACAATAGTGGTGGCCAGTATTGAAATCAGAAGTCCGCCCTTTACCTGACGAGCCATAAGCGCGCCAGCCAGGAATACACCTAAAATGCTTAAAATAACCGGAGGACTGGTAATATTACCTATTCCTACCAGAGTATTAGGATTGTCTACTACCACGCCTGCTGCTCTTAAGCCTATAAATGCTATAAAGAGACCTACCCCGACACTCATGGAAATTTTAAGCACTTCAGGGATAGATTTGACTATATACTGCAGAGCTCCGGTAACCGTCAGGATAAAGAAGAAAACACCCGAGAAAAATACTGCTCCCAATGCGGTCTGCCAGGGAAGTCCCATTCCCAGAACGACCGTATAGGTAAAGAAAGCCTGCAGGCCAAGTCCCGGGGCTGCTGCCATAGGCATATTGGCCAGAAACCCGACTAAAAGAGTAGTACCTACAGTTGCCAGTACTGTTGCCGTGATAGCTGCTTCTTTAGGTATTCCTACCTCACTTAATACATTAGGATTTACAAAAAGAATATAAGCTAAAGTTACAAAGGTGGTAAAGCCCGCAATTATTTCGGTACGCAGATCAGTACCACGTTCGTTAAGCTTAAAAAATCTCTCCCAGATACTAGACTCCAAGCTTAAGACCTCCCAGTATTTTATAATTTTTATAATATTTTGATGGTCTTGCGCAAGCCAATTATATTTTACAAGCAATAAGTGTGCCAAACTCTTAAAAACCCTGAAAAAGGGATTTGAATAAAAAAGACTATTTGTACATGGTGTGAACATTTTTCCTGCTGGGAAATAATTTCAAAGCTCACATAATATGCTTTTCTCGTTCATAAATTGAAGCGAGAGAGGCGATGTATATGCAGAGGGATAAGATTTTAAAAGGACGGGTAGGCCCTCTTTTGCTTAAGCTTTCATTTCCGCCAGCCCTGGGGATGATTGTTTTCTCAGGACTTAATCTTTTAGATACTTTTTTTATTGCCTGTTTAGGGTCCAGGGCCCTGGCTGTTTTAACCCTTTCTATACCCCTGCAGGTTTTCATAACTTCTTTGATTTCAGCAACCGGCAATGGCATTACCTCTGAAATAGCAAGAAAACTGGGATGCCATGATATGAGGGAAGCAGATAATACAGCCTTTCATGCTGTCTTGATAACTATCATCTATGGGATTGTTTTCTGGCTTCTGATAGGCTGGTATATGGAGCCCCTGCTTTCGCTTTCAGGGACTCCTTCCCAAAGTTTGGCTGTGGTCAGGGATTATATGTCGATAATGCTGTGGACCTGTATTTTTTCTTTTGTACCGATAACGGCAGGAAATATCATGCAGGGAGAAGGGGATACTTTATGGCCGATAATGATAGCTCTTGCCGGTATGATGGTTAATGTCCTTTTGGATCCGTTTTTTATTTTTGGCCTGGGAAGTTTCAGGGGAATGGGGCTTAAAGGGGCAGCTTTAGCTGCAGTTCTATCTCAGATGGCTGCTGGTATTCTGGCAATAGCTGTGATGCTGAAAAGAAAAGGCAAGATTTTAACCTGGTCGTTAAAAAATTTTTATCCCAGCTTAAGGGTGCTGCGAAATATTTATCAGGTAGGCTTGCCAGCCATCCTCATGGAATTGGCTGGAATTATTATCATGAGTTTTTTTACCAGGATAGCGGGAGGATATGGTTCTGCGGCTCTGGCAGCTCTGGGTATATTTTTAAGGGTAAGGGCGTTTATATTTATGCCTGTATATGGGCTTATGCAGGGAAGTATGCCGATAGCTTCTTTTGCCTATGGGGGGGCTAATTTCCTGCGGGTGAGAGAAACCATGGTAAAAGCTTCTTTTTTTGCCTGTATTTACACTACTTTAATATGGTTTGTTTTGCAGTTTTATCCTTCCCCGTTAATAAGGCTTTTTGCTCATGATGAGGTACTTATCGTTACCGGAATTGATGCGGTAAAAATAGGGACTATGTTTTTGCCTCTTGCTGGACCTTATCTCATACTGCTTAATATTATGCAGGCAGTAGGAAAAGGGGCTATGGCCATGCAGCTCTTTTTAGTCAGGCAGTTAGGGATTTTGCTTCCTTTGCTGATTATTTTGCCAGAATATTATGGAATAAATGGCATATGGCTGGCTTTTTCGGGTTCAGAACTTATAGGGGGAATTTTGTCTATTTTCTTTTTTCTTAAATTGTGGCGGGAATTGCAGGATGAAAGAAAAACCCCTATGGTTATTTTTTTTAGGTGGAATTACATATTAAAAAGGCTTTTAGCCTGGATAAAGTAATAAAGTAATAAGAAAGGGAAAGACCTTTAGGTCTTCCCCTTAAAGTGCTTATTTGGAAAGTATATCACGAGCGGCAATTATCCCTGATACGCTGGCCTGAATAAGCCCTCTGGTAACTCCTGCACCGTCTCCTACAGCCCAGATGCCTTTAACAGGTGTTTCCAGATGGTTGTTTAATTTAGGCCTGGCAGAATAAAATTTGGCTTCAATACCGTAGAGCAAGGTATGATCAGAAGCAATACCGGGTATAGCTTTATCCAGGGCTTCCAGGCATTCAGTAATACCTACCATATAGCGGTGGGGAAGAACTAAAGAGAGATCGCCAGGTACGGCTCCTTTTAAAGTGGGTTCCACCATTCCTTTTTCGATGCGGGAAGGAGTAGAACGCCGGCCCCGTTTAAAGTCACCATAACGCTGTACGATTATGCTGCCGCTCAACATATTGGCCAGGCTGGCAATACATCTTCCGTATAATATAGGTTTATCAAAGGGTTCGGTAAATTCCTGGCTCAAAAGCAGGGCAAAATTTGTGTTGTTGCTTTTGCTGCTGGCAAACGCATGGCCGTTTACTGTTATAATGCCATTAGTATTTTCCATAACTACATGTCCGTTGGGGTTTACGCAGAAGGTTCTTACCGTATCGTCAAAAGTGCGGGAATTATATATTATTTTGGGTTCCCAGATATTGTCGGTGAATTCCTGCATGGTTACGGCAGGAACCTCTACTCTTACCCCCAGATCTACCTGGTTATTGCTCAAGGCTATACCCAGTTTTTTAGCCTGTTCGGAAAACCAGTGAGCTCCGTCTCTGCCGGGGGCCAGGATTAAATAAGGAGCTGTAAAGTTTCCCTGGGCGGTTTTGACTAACTTTATGCCCGAATTTTCCACCTCTATATCTATAACCGGAGTATCAGTTTTTATTTCAACTTTTTCCTTAAGGAAAAGAAACATGTTTTTAAGCACATTTAAAGTATTTTCTGTACCCATATGCCTGATTTTCGCAGGGATCAAGCGAAGGCCAGCCCGTGCAATCCTCAATTCCAGGTCTTTGACTTTATCATTGTCTTCGCCGAATATCCGGTTGGGAGCTCCAAATTTTACATATATGTCATCTACATAGGCTATCAGCTTTTCCAGATTTGCTTTACCTATATAATCAGCCAACCAGCCTCCAAACTCGGTGGTAAGGGTTAATTTGCCGTCAGAAAAAGCGCCTGCTCCCCCCCAGCCGCTCATTATGGAACAGGGTTTGCAGCTTATGCAGCTTTCTGTCTGGGTACCGATAGGGCATTTTCTGTTTTCTACTTTTCTGCCTTTTTCTAATAGAAGTATTTTAAAATTGCTGTTCTGGCTTAGTTCCATAGCGGCAAAAATTCCAGCTGGACCTGCACCTATAATTATTACATCATAGTCGGCTTTCATGCTTATCCCTCCTGATATGGTATGCTAAACTTCTCTGACGGCTTCTACCGTAAATTTATCACTTTTTTACAGGTTAAGCTACAAGATAAAAAAGGGTTTTAAGTAATTCAGGGCTGGTTTGCTATAATTAATACATAGTTGGGCGAAGTGTTTAATATGCCATTTTTCGCAAATTAATGTGCCATATAGAGAAATTGCTTTAAAAGGGGAATTTTTATGCAGGAAAATATTATTTATATATGGGGAAAAGAAGCTTATCTGGTTGATGAAGAAGTTAAAAAAATTATTTTTTCTCTGCAAAGTGAAGAAACGGAAATTGAATATCTGGATGTGGAAAATCTAAATGGGCAGGAACTCTTGCAGAGGCTGGACTTTAGCCCCCTTTTTGCTTTAAAGAGGGTAGTAGTTATTAAAAATCCTTACTGGTTTGATAAAGTGCGCCGTAAAGAAGTACTCCTCGAGATAGTTAAAGCCCTGGAAGAGTATGCCAGGAATGCTTCTGATGATCAAACCCTGGTGGTTACCAGCCTGGAAAATAATACTTCTAATCCTGTAGCTGGCTGGTTAAATAAGAATGCCAGGGTAATAAAATGCGAAGAAAAAGGGAAAAGCTTCTTAAACAGGTGGATTAAGGAAGAATTCGGCAAAAGGGGCAAAAAGATAACCGAAGAAGGCGCTAGTTTTTTGGTGCAAAGCGGGCAGGATATGTATTATATGCTGAATTTGATAGAAAAAGTTGCCCTTTTTAAGCAGGAAAGCCAGATAGTAACAGTTGATGATATACAGGAAGAGGTGGAAAGCAAGGAAGAGATTAAGGTTTTTAAATTTACCGATGCAGTTTTAAAAAGGGACAAAAAAGAAGCTTTTGCCGCCTATTACAGGCTGCGGGAACAGGGAGTGAGCCCTATTTTTATACTGTATATGACGGTAAGGCAGTTTGTATCGCTGGCTAAAGTTAAGTTTTATATGGAAAAAGGCTGCAGCAGGCGGGAGATAGAAGAAAAAACCGGCTTTAAGGATTTTGTTATAAATAAAATGACAGGCTATTCGCGCAATTATACTGCAGGAGAAATAGAAGCTTTTTTTGCCCGGTTTCTGGAAGCTGATTTGGCTTTAAAGAGTTCGGAAAGTGCCAATGAGGATATTATAATGGAAATTCTTATAAGCGAAATAACCAGATAAAAAAATAAAACCTGTCGAATGACAGGCTTATTTTGCTAACTGATTAAATTTTTGCATAAGTTTGGATTTTTTGCGAGCTACCGTATTTTTATGCAGGATTCCTTTATTAACGCTCTTATCTAAAAGAGATATAACCTGAAGCAGGTTTTCTTTGGCTTGCTCCATATTATTTTCCTGCAGAGCTGCTAAATATTTCTTTTCTGCGGTTTTGATTCTGCTCTTATACGCTCTGTTCCTTAAACGGTTTGCTTCTGCTTTTCTTGCCCTTTTAGCAGGTGTCTTACTTTTAGCCAAGATTTCACCTCCTCGAATTCTTACACTAACAGAATTACTATAGCATTACTGGTTTTAAAATGCAACCTGCTTTTATGTATTTTTTGGTCTGTGTTTGTGGGTTATTCCCGGTTCTATCTGCTGTTTTTTGGCATAAATTTTTAAAAATAGGCTTCAAGACAGGGGGGAACCGGGTGAGGAAGGTTTATTTGCAGAATTTCTTCAAGGGTTTATTTTTTTTAGCAGTTTTTATATTTATGCTGATAGCAGGTGTAAGTTTAGATATGAATAAATTTTATGAAAAAGAGCTTTCGGGAATCAGGTGGGGCAGACTTATTCTCCCGGTTTCCAAAATCCATATAAGTTCTAAACTTGGTACGATGGCTTTTGGTCAGGTTAATCTTGCTTTATCAGGCAATCTGGAACCATTTTTTTTAAAGGCTTATAAAAAAAATCTGCATGAGGAACTTATGGTATCTACTATCCAGGCTTTAGCTTATACAGCAAGCTATTCTGAAAGAGAAGAGATTGAAGAAGAAAATGTAAAAATTCCTGCTGTGCAAAATGAGGGAGAAAAAGAAACCGAAAGAAGAGTATATTATTCTTTTCCCCCGCATTATAAAGCAGTTATGTACTGTACCCACACTTCTGAATCTTATATTTTGAGCAGTGGGAAAACTAAGCATGAAGGGGAAAGAGGCCTGATAGATGAGGTGGCAAGAAACCTGGCTTCAGAGATAAATAAGAGAGGCTTGCGAGCTGAATATATAGATACCATACATGATTATCCTGATTACAGCCAGAGTTATGTAAAATCCAGGGAAACCGTGAAGAAAATTTTACAGACCGAAGACAAAATCGTAGCCCTGTTTGATATTCACCGGGACAGTATTCCCGGAGTTAATACCGGAGAAACAGTGGATATAAATGGGAAAAAGAGTGCACGTATCCTGATAATTGTAGGAACTGATGAAAGAAAACCTCATCCCAATTGGCGGAAAAATTTGAGTTTTGCTGAAAAAATATATCATGCAGGGGAAAAAATGTATCCCGGGCTTATAAAGGGGGTAAGAACTAAAGCAGGGACTTATAATCAGGAATTTCATGAAAAAGCGCTTTTATTAGAGTTCGGCAGTGATTATAATACTTTGGAGGAAGTTCTATATGCTACAAGTTTATTTGCTGATGTTTTAATTACTGTGCTGCAGGAGGAAGGATAATATTGGTGGCAAGAGCAGGAAGGATTTTTGTTTTATTAATGATCATCGGTTTGGTTGTTGCCGGTCTTAATATCAGTAATTATGGAATAAGCCAGCTTACCATGGAAAAAAGAGGGGCTGTACTGGATGCTGAATTCCGAAATGGAAGCCTTGTTGTTACTGCTTTAGGCAAAGATTATGTTTATGGGGGGTACCGAAATATAGACTATAAAGATTTTTATAAACTGGCAAAGGAGATAGAAGATTATTTGCAAAAAATCTGGCGTATTTTTGAAGCTGTTTTTCTTTATGAAGTAGGAGAATGAAAAACTGAAACAGGGGACGAAACTGAAACAGGGGACGGCAGACTGTGTGAGAATCTGCTCTTTTAATAACTTGGCTGTTTATTTTAAAAGCATTATTTTTATTATTGAAAAAGATATAAAAAATAGGCTGGCTTCTGCTATACCAGAGCCAGCCTCTCAATTATTTCCCTAACTCCCAGGATATTTATTACTCTTTTTAAGTTATAGGCCAGTAAATGCAGTTTATTCTCTGCATTTACAGAAACTAATCCCCTTGTCAGAAAATAACCATATCCCCATATCCGCTTTATTGTGCCGAATGGGTGCTCTACTATCATTTTCCTCTGTATATACAGTTGATTGTTTTCTTTGGTCCTTTTATCTACTACTTCTAACAATGACTGTGCTAAGTTGCGACTAACAGTCCTGCCATTTTTAGATTGGGTACATTTATCCCTTAAGCTGCATTGTTTGCATGCACGGCTATTTTTATATACCTGGTATTTTACTCCTTTTTCTTGCCGTATTTTGCTTGGATATAATGTCTCCCCTGCTGGACAGATGTAGATGTCTTTCTCTTTATCATATATAAATTTGTCAGGTTGAAATTCCGGGTCAGCTATATTGCCAGTAAATCTCTGCTTTGCTACATATGCTTCTATCTGATTTTTTTCACATTCAATTAAATCGCTGGTAGAATAATAGCCTTTATCCGCTAAAACTTTTATCGATTCCACTTCAAGTATTTCTTTGGCTTTTTTGGCCATGTTGCTCAGTTGCCCTTGATCTGAAGGATTATTTATTACTTCACTATCTACTACCAGCTTATGTTTATGGTCTACTGCTATTTGTACATTATAACTTACTTCTAAACCGTTATTGTTAACTGCCATTAAACGCGCATCTGGATCAACAGTTGATATCTCTGTCGCTCCTGTTTCTCTCATCTGCTCTTGCAAAGCCGTATATTTTTCTTTCCTCGCTTTTAACTCCTCTATTCGCTTCTGAATTTCTTCTGCGCTTGGAATATGGATATTAGCTTCTTCATGATCACTACTGTCTAATTCTTTTAAATAGTTTTCTATTTTTTCATCAATATATTTTAAATGCCTTTGTATTTTCTTCTGGTTAAAGTTGTTATGCTTGGAATTGCTGGCCCTAAATTTGGAACCGTCAACAGCCAGTACCTCTTTCCCAAACAAGTCCCACTCTTTACATAATAGTGTGAACTGCTTGAATAAGGCTTTTATTGCTTCCGGATTGTCTTTCCTAAAATCAGCTATGGTCTTGAAATCTGGCTTTAGTTTGCGTAATAGCCAAATTACTTCAAGGTTTCTTTTTGTTTCATCTTCTAGTCTTCTGGAGGATCTGATTTTATTCAGGTATCCGTATAAGTATAATTTTAATAAGTCTCTGGGATCATATGAGGGTCTGCCTTTTTGGTTGGGTGTCGCTCTTTTGAAACCAAGCGCTTCCATATCTAAAGATTCTACAAATGCTTCTATCACTCTTACTGGATTGTCAGGTGTAATATAATCATCTATTGCTTCAGGAAACAGGGTGATAAGTTCCCGATTTTCTCCTTCTATGTATCCCATTTTCTCACCTCTCTATCACCCTGTATTCGACTTTTCTTGCATTAATCCCTCTTTCTGATGAAAGTTTTTTCACACAGTCTGCCGTCCCCTGTTTCAGCGTCCCCTGTTTCAGTTGAACAGATAGGCGGTATTAGATATAATTTAATGGATAAATTTGAGGTGTTTGCAGCTTGGAGGGTTATAAATTGCAGGAAAGGATAAGAAATTTTAGCATAATCGCTCATATAGACCACGGTAAATCTACCCTGGCAGACAGGCTGCTGGAGTTTACCGGGGCTATTTCGGACCGGGAAATGCGGGAACAGTTTTTGGACAAGATGGATTTGGAACGGGAAAAGGGAATTACTATAAAACTGCAGCCGGTAAGGCTTAATTATAAAGCAAAGGATGGCAATGATTATATATTAAATCTTATTGATACTCCGGGACATGTGGATTTTACCTATGAGGTTTCCCGCAGCCTGGCTGCCTGTGAAGGGGCTTTGCTGGTAGTAGATGCTTCCCAGGGTATAGAAGCGCAGACCCTGGCTAATGTATATATGGCTATGGATTTAGATTTGGCTATAGTGGGAGTTATTAATAAAATAGACCTTCCCGGAGCCAGGGTAGAAGAGGTAAAGGAAGAGATTCAAAATGTTATCGGGCTCGCTCCCGATGAGATATATCCTATTTCTGCCAAGCTGGGCATAGGTATTGAAGAGGTGCTGGAAGCAGTAATAAAACATATTCCCCCTCCTAAAGGGGATGTCAATGCACCTTTACAGGCCTTGATTTTCGACTCTTATTTTGATCCTTATAAAGGAGCTATTTCCTATATAAGGGTAGTTTCCGGCAAAGTTAAAAAAGGCGATATTATAAAGATGATGTCGACAGGAAAAGAATTTGAAGTTACGGAATTAGGTGTTTTAAATCCTTACATGACTGAGGTGGATTCGCTGGAGGTAGGCGAAGTTGGTTACCTGGCAGCCAGCATAAAAAATGTCAGTGATACCAAAGTGGGGGATACCATAACTTTGGCGGAAAATCCAGCTGAAAAGCCTTTGCCAGGTTATAAGGTGGTAAAGCCTATGGTGTACTGCGGGCTTTATCCACTGGAGAACAGCGAATTTGAAAAATTAAGGGATGCTCTGGACAAGCTTAAGCTTAATGATGCTTCCCTGGTTTATGAGCCTGAAACTTCAGAAGCTCTGGGATTTGGTTTCAGATGCGGCTTTTTAGGCCTTTTGCATCTGGAAATTATAAAAGAACGGCTGGAAAGAGAGTATGATTTAAGCCTCCTGGCTACTGCACCCAGTGTTGTCTATAAAGTGCAGCTTACTGATGGTTCTGAGGTAGAAGTGCAGAATCCCAAACACTGGCCTATGCCACAGAAGATTGATAAGGTTCTGGAACCTTTTGTCAAGGCTTCTATCATGGTACCCAGTGATTATATAGGAGCAGTTATGGAGCTGTGCCAGGAAAAAAGAGGCCGTTATGAAAATATGGAGTATCTTTCTAAAGACAGGGTATTGCTGACATATAAACTGCCTTTATCAGAAATTTTGTATGACTTTTTTGATGCCTTAAAATCCCGTACCCGTGGCTATGCTTCTTTAGATTATGAAATAAGCGGTTATGAGGAATCGGATCTGGTTAAGCTTGATATCCTTCTTAATGGTGAAATAGTGGATGCTTTAAGTTTTATAGTGCACCGGGAAAATGCTTACTATCGAGCAAGGGCTATAGTGCAGAAATTAAGAAAAATTATCCCCCGCCAGCTTTATGAAGTAGTTATCCAGGCGGCCATTGGGAGTAAAGTTATTGCCCGGGAAACCGTCAAGGCTCTGCGCAAAGATGTTCTGGCCAAGTGTTATGGCGGTGATGTAACACGCAAGAAAAAGCTTTTGGAAAAACAAAAAGAAGGCAAGAAAAAGATGAAGCAGATAGGACATGTGGAAGTACCTAAAGATGCCTTTATGACTATTCTGGATATAGAAAATGAATAGGAGGATAAAAATGAAAGGGGAAAACAGGGAAGCCGGCATTTATGTTCATATCCCTTTCTGCCTCCGCAAATGCAGCTACTGCGATTTTTATTCGGAAACTGTTTTTAATGAAGAGACTTTAAACAGCTATGTAGAGGCTCTGCTTAAAGAAATAGAAATATTTGAAGAGGGAAAAGATTTGAATTTTATTTCTGTTTATATAGGCGGGGGAACGCCTTCCCTGCTTGAGGGTAAGCATGTTGAGGCACTTTTAAAAAAAATAAGGAGCAGATTTGTTTTAAAAAAAGATGCTGAAATAACTCTGGAAGCTAATCCTGCTACTTTAGATAAGGGCAGGATTAGCCGTTTTTATGAGGCGGGAGTTAACCGTTTTTCTATAGGAGCGCAGAGTTTCAGGGATGAGGAACTTAAAATTCTGGGCCGGGTGCATACGGAAAAAGATATTTTACAAACGGTAGAAGCTTTAGACGGTCTGGGGATAAAAAACTATAATCTTGATCTTATTTACGGCATTCCGGGGCAGACGGCAGAGAGTTTTGAATACAGCCTGAAAAAGGCGGTTTTTTGCCGTCCTGCTCATATTTCAGCCTATCTTTTGCAGCTGGATGATTCTGTTCCTATGGCAGAGGCGGTTAGGAAAGGTGTTTTTACCCTGCTTTCTGACCAGGAAGAACATGATTTATATTATATGGCTATTGGTTATCTTGAGGAACAGGGATATGAACAATATGAGCTTGCTAACTTTTGCCTGGATGGGTTCTTTTGCAGGCATAATCTCGTTTACTGGAGGGCAAACGAGTATATAGGCCTGGGAGCTGGAGGGGTAAGCTATATTGAGGGAAGACGTTTTATGAATTTTCCTTCGGTAAAGAAATATATGCAAAACCTGCATAAAGGCCTGCTGCCAGAGAGAGAAGAGCTTGAATATATGGCTACCAGGGAAGAAAAAGCAGTTGATGCTATCATATTGGGCTTGAGGTTGTGTCAGGGAGTAAATCTTGAGGAGTTTAAAGAACGTTTTGGAATAGATATAAAAGAAAAGTATAAGAATATAATACGGAAGTATGAAGAAGAAAAACTGCTTGCTGTGAAGGATGGATACATGTATCTTACGAAAAAAGGCTATTTTCTTTCTAATGAAGTTTTAAGGGGATTTATAATAAGTTGAGGTATGCTTGACAAAGAATATATGAGGTGATATTTTTTTAGTAAATACTGATTAGCACTCAATAAAGGAGAGTGCTAACAGAGGTGATGAGAGATGACCCTAGATGATAGAAAAAAACTTATCCTGGAATCTATAATTAAGGATTATGTGGAAACGGCAGAGCCGGTAGGCTCCAGGGCGGTAGTAAAGAAGCACGGGCTTAATATAAGTGCAGCTACTGTACGCAACGAAATGGCCGACCTGGAAGAAATGGGCTATTTGGAACAGCCTTATACTTCGGCAGGAAGGATTCCTTCCCAGTTAGGCTACCGGTATTATGTAGATTGTATGATGCAGAAAGAGACTTTGTCTGATGAAGAGATTGAGCTTTTGCAGAAGATACTGCGGGATAATATACATGAGTGGAATGAGGTAATTGAAAAGGTAAGCATTTTTCTGGCGCAGGCTACCAGTTACGCTTCATTTGTAATTTTTCCTTCCCTTTCTTTTAGCAAATTTAAATATTTGCAAATTTTGCCCATTGAAGATCACAAGGCATTAGTCATTGCCGTTACTGACAGTGGGCTTATAATGCACCGCAAGATAGAAGTTACGGAAAATATTGCCTCTTCTGATCTGGAAACCATATCCAAGGCCTTCAATAAGGTTTTTGGAGGAAGAAAACTTAATGAAATAAGCAAGACTGACCTTATGCTTATAAGGGACAGTTTAAGAAGGCGCAAAAAAGTTATTGACAGGGTACTGGATGCCGTAGAGTATATGCTGGCCGGTTCCAAAGAGGAAAAGATAGCCATAAGCGGTACCTTGAATATCCTTAATGAGCCTGAGTTCAAAGACCTGGAAAAACTGAAGAAGATACTGGCCATTTTAGAGGAAGATGTACTGCTTCGAAGCCTTATTCCCGAAGATGTGAAAGAAGAGGTGGAAATCCGCATCGGTACCGAGAATAATATTGAAGGCATAAAAGAAATCAGCATAGTAGTTTCTGGTTACCATACCCTGGGACAAAAAGGGAAGATAGGTGTAATAGGCCCTATACGCATGGAATACTGGAAAGCAGCCGGTACAGTGGAAACGGTGGGCAAGGTGCTGGAACAGATTTTGAAGGATAAGTTTTAACTGGAGGTAGTAATGAGCGATAATCTTTTGTCATCCAATCAGCAGGTAGATGATAAACTGCAAACCTTACTTCATAACGCCGGTGCTGCACGTGCTATTTCCCAGGTGGTAGAAGGCACGATAGGGCCTAAAGGCCTTGATATAATGATGGTTGACCGTTTTGGGGATGTAGTTATAAGCAATGATGGAGTAACCATTTTGAAATTTATGGAAGTAAACCATCCTGCTGCCCGGATGATAATAAATACTGCCCAGGCGCAGCAGTCGGAAGTTGGGGATGGTACCACCACCACTACTATAATAGCAGGTGCTCTGGTGGCTGAAGGCTGCAGCTATGTGCTAAAAGGGGTACCGGTAACCAAGGTTATCGAAGGCATCAACTATGCAGCAGCCAAAGCTGTGGAGCTTATAGAGAAACAGACGGTAAAGATAGAAGATATGGAAGATGATTTGCTTTTTAATGTAGCCTGTATAGCGGGAAGAGGCCAGAACGATTTGGCCTCCCTTGTTCTGCAGGGAGCCAAACTGGTAGGAATAGAAAAGCTTAAGGAGAAAGATTACAAATTTGCCGAGGCGGTTTTGGCCCGGGAACTGGCGGAAAATGAAGTCTTTAAAGGTATTGTCATAAATAAGGAACCTTTGAATGATGGGATGCCCCGGCTAGTAGAAAATCCAAGGATTCTGGTTATTGATGATGCACTGCAGCCGGTTGATGCGGAGCATGAAGTGATAAAAACCGATGCTGGCTTTCAGTATTACATAAAGGCCAGGGAGGAGTATGAAAGGAATCTGCACCGCATATGTGACGCGGGAATAAATGTAGTTGTCGTGGACCGCTCGGTTGATGATTTGGCAGAACAGATTTTTACTGAGCGAGGGATACTTGTTTTTTCCCGGGTTTCTTCCAGCCAGATAGATAACCTGTGCCGGCATACCGGGGCTAAGAAAGTAAAAAGGGCAGTTTTGAAAAGGGATATAGAATCTATAAAGTCCTATACCGGGACAGCCAGATTGGTAAAGGTTGACCAGAAATTGAAACATGCCTGTTTTTATGAGGGAGGAGGAGAAAACCGGGCTACCGTTATTGTAGGTGCTGCTACCGAGGAAGTTGTGGAAGAAAGAGAGAGGATGGCTAAAGATGCCGCTTCTGCCCTGCAGGCAGCTTTAAAGGGAGGGGTAGTGCCGGGAGGAGGAGCTGTTGAGGTATGGCTGGCCGGGTGTATGGAGGAGTACGCTAAAAAAATTGAAGGAGTAGCTTCTTTTGGGGTTTTGTGTTTTAAGGAGGCTTTGCTTAAGCCTTTTTACTGTCTGGCAGCCAATGCAGGCTTTAATCCTCTGGAAAAATTGGGAGAAGTGATGGGAGCTCAAAATCGGGAAAAAAATCCAGCTCTTACCTTTGACAGTGATAGCGGCAAAATTATTGATGCTTTTAAGAAGGGGATTGTAGATCCAGCTCCTGTTAAGATTCATGCCATAAAAGCGGCCAGTGAAGTGGCAGTAGCCATTTTGCGCATAAATACAATTATAAGGATGAAAGATGATGCCTTAAGGAAAAATGAGCTGAAAACCGAGTAAAGAGGTGAATTTTTAGATGCCGGAAAAAGAGTTGAATGAGGAAAATGTAATAAATGAAAAAGCTGAAGGGCAAGAAGAGATAAAGGAGGTAGGAGAGGAGGAAAAAAAAGCAGACAGTGAAGAGGAAACAGGCGGCGAAAAAAACGATGAGATGGTAAGGCTGGAAGAAGAGCTGAAAGCTAAAGAAGAAGAGGTAAAGAAATATTATGAGCTTTATTTAAGAGCTTTGGCTGAGCTTGATAATGTGAAAAAGAGAGCGGCCAGGGAGAAGGAAGAGTACATAAAATATGCTTCTCTCCCTCTTATAAAAAAGTTTCTAGGCGTAATTGATGATCTGGAGAGGGCTCTTACTGCTTCTCTTTCCAATCAGGATTACCAGAGCTTGAGCAAAGGTTTGGAAATGGTGGTCAAGAAAATGCATAAAATCATGGAGGAAGAAGGGGTAGAGCCTATCGAAGCGGTAGGTAAGCCTTTTGATCCTCAGTATCATGAAGCATTTGCTGTAGAGGAAAACAGTGAATATCCATCTGACACTATTATTGAAGAAATGCGCAAGGGGTATGTAATGCACGGCCGGGTCATAAGGCCGAGTTTAGTTAAAGTAAATAAGGGTTAGTTTCAAAAATAAAAGCATATTACTCTGGAGGTGTTTAAGGTGGGCAAGGTTATAGGTATAGATTTAGGAACTACTAACTCCTGTGTGGCAGTTATGGAAGGAAATGATGTTATAGTTATCCCTAATGCCGAAGGAGAAAGGATAACCCCTTCTGTAGTCGGTTTTTCCAAGTCAGGAGAAAGACTGGTGGGCAGAATAGCTAAACGGCAGGCTATTACCAATCCTGACCGCACGGTTATTTCTATTAAACGCAAGATGGGAACTGATTATAAGGTAGAAATAGATGGCAAAAAATACACTCCCCAGGAAATATCCGCTATGATTCTGCAGAAGCTTAAGGCTGATGCAGAAAGTTATCTGGGGGAAAAGATAACCCAGGCGGTAATAACGGTCCCTGCTTATTTTACTGATGCGCAGAGGCAGGCGACCAAGGATGCCGGAAAAATTGCCGGGCTTGAAGTCCTGCGTATAATAAATGAGCCGACAGCAGCTGCCCTGGCTTATGGCCTGGATAAAGAAGAAAATCAGACTATATTAGTCTTTGACCTGGGTGGAGGAACTTTTGACGTTTCTATTCTGGAAATAGGGGATGGCGTTTTTGAAGTAAAGGCTACCAGCGGAAATAACTACCTGGGCGGAGATGATTTTGACGAACGCATTATAAACTGGCTTATTGAGGAATTTAAGAAAGATACCGGCATTGATTTGAGAAATGATAAAATGGCTATGCAGCGTTTAAAGGAAGCAGCTGAGAAAGCAAAGCATGAGCTTTCCAATGTTTTAACGGCTGAAATTAATATTCCTTATATTACGGCTACCCAGGAAGGACCGCTGCATCTCGAGAAAACTTTAACCAGGGCCAAGTTTAACGAACTTACCGCTGACCTGGTAGAAAAGACTATGGGGCCAACCAGGCAGGCTTTGAAGGATGCCGGCCTTAAACCGGAGGATATAGATAAGGTTATTCTGGTAGGAGGTTCTACCCGTATACCTGCTGTGCAGGAAGCTATCAAAAACTTCATTGGGAAGGAACCATTTAAAGGGATAAATCCTGATGAAGTGGTGGCTATCGGTGCTGCTATTCAGGCAGCAGTTCTGGCTGGAGAAGTAAAGGATATAGTCCTTCTGGATGTAACTCCCCTTTCCCTGGGTATCGAAACTTTGGGAGGAGTATTTACCAAGATTATCGAAAGAAATACTACTATTCCTACTTCCAAGAGCCAGATATTTACAACTGCTGCTGACAATCAGACTTCTGTCGATATTCATGTTCTGCAGGGAGAAAGAAAGATGGCAGCCGACAATGTTACTTTAGGACGGTTCCAGCTTACCGGTATTCCACCAGCTCCCCGGGGAGTTCCTCAAATTGAGGTTACTTTTGATATCGATGTTAACGGGATTGTGCATGTATCAGCCAAAGACCTGGCTACCAATAAAGAGCAAAAAATCACCATAACTTCTTCCAGCGGCTTAAGCCAGGAAGAGATTGAAAGAATGGTAAGGGAAGCCGAACAGTATGCGAAAGAAGATGAAGAAAGGTTGGCCAGGGTTGAAGCGCGCAATCAGGCAGACAGCACCATATATCAGGCGAATAAGACTTTGAAAGATTATGCTGATAAGATAGACGAAGAATCGAAGAAGAAGATTGAGCAGGCTAAAGCTGATTTAGAAGCAGTAATGAATGGGGATAATGTGGAAGAAATTAAGGCTAAGACTAATGCCCTGATGGAAGCTATTTTTGCGTTTACCACCAGGATGTACCAGAATGCTTCTGGTGAAAGCGGAGCAGATGCCGGCAATGATGGCGTTTATGATGCAGATTATGAGGTAAGAGATGATAAATAAATGAAGCCTCAAAATTACCCGGAAGCCATCTGGTTTTCCGGGTTTTGACTGTTTTAGAGAAGGATTGATTAGATTTCAGGTTATTTTTTTGCTAGAATTTAAACTGGTATTTTATGTGGAGAAAAAAGTCATAAGAGTGCGCTTTACAGGGAAGGTGGGATAAAATGGCAGCCAAGCGCGATTTTTATGAGGTCCTGGGAGTAAGCCGCGATGCTACCCAGGAAGAGATAAAAAAGGCTTACCGGCAAATGGCCAGGAAATACCATCCTGATGTAAATAAAGAAGACCCCAATGCTGCGGAAAAATTTAAGGAAATAAATGAAGCCTACGAAATTTTAAGCGATCCGCAAAAGAGGGCAGCTTATGACCGGTTTGGGCATGATGCCTTTGACCAGGCGCGCAGCGCAGGAGCAGGAGGCTTTGGAGGTTTTGGTGGTTTTGGCGGCTTTGAGGATTTAGGCGGTTTTGGGGATATTTTTGACATGTTTTTTGGCTCAGGTACTGCTTCCAGAAGGCGCCGAACTGGTCCCCAGCGCGGTGCTGACCGGGAGATAAGATTGGAAATAGACCTGGAAGATGCTGTGTTTGGAGCCGAGAAAGAGATAGAAATAAGCCGTATGGAAAAGTGTGAAAAGTGTAATGGAACAGGAGCTGAACCTGGTTCCGGGGTAAAGACCTGTCCTACCTGTCATGGGCACGGACAGGTGAGAAATGTGCAGACTACGCCTTTTGGACGTTTTGAAACTATTAAAACCTGCAGCCGCTGCCATGGAGAGGGAAAGATAATAGAAAAGCCATGTGCTTCCTGTAAAGGGAGCGGCCATGTAAGAAGAGCGCGCCGGATTAATATCCGTATTCCAGCCGGGATAGACAGCGGTTCCCGCCTCAGGATTCAGGGCGAGGGAGAATTGGGGTTAAGGGGAGGTCCGCCGGGGGATTTATATATAACAGTAGTTATTAAACCCCATCCCAGGTTTGAAAGGGATGGCTATGATTTGTACACGGAAGAAGAAATAAGTTTTGTCAAGGCTGCTTTAGGTGGGGATATAGAAATCACGCTCCCGGGAGAGGAAATCTATACTCTGCGCATACCGGAAGGAACTCAGCCGGGGGATGTGCTTAAGGTAAAGGGAAAAGGGGTTCCTTATCTTAATAGCCAGCGGCGCGGTGATTTAAATGTCGTAATAAAGGTTAAAATACCTACTAAGCTTACTAAAAAGCAGAGAGAGCTTTTGGAGAAATTCTATGAAGAGGAAAGTGGAGAAGAAAAGCCGAAAAAAGGTTTTTTTGAAAAATTTAAAGATGCTATGGGATAAAGGAGTATAAGATTATGAAGTGGAAAGAGATAAGTGTAGTGACAGAAGGAATATGTGCGGAAGCGGTAGCCGGCATATTTCATCAACTGGGTTCAGGAGGAGTAGTAATTGAAGATTTTCAAGCGGCCAGAAGGTATGAAAATCAGGAAAAATGGAATCCAGACCTATTTTCGCCTGATTTTTATGAACATGATTTTGTGGTGATAAAGGCCTATTTTAGTGAGGAACGCCAGGTTTTGGAAGATGTAAACAAGCTGCTTGCTAAAGTGGAAGAAAACTTTGGGGTAAAATGCAAGGTGTTTCTGGATGAGGTAAAAGATGAGGACTGGGAAGAATCCTGGAAAAAATACTACCATACCTTTAAGGTGGGAAATCGCATAGTCATAAAGCCTTCCTGGGAAGATTATACGGCTGAAGATGATGAAATAGTGGTGGAAATCGATCCCGGAATGGCATTTGGCACTGGAGTGCATGCCTCAACCCGTTTCTGCCTCCGGTTTTTAGATAAGTATCTCAAGGGAGGCGAAAAGATAGTTGATGCCGGCTGCGGTTCGGGAATACTTTCTATTGCTGCGGTGAAGCTGGGAGCTGAAAGTGTTCTGGCTATGGACATTGATGATGTCGCTGTTAAAGTAGCCAGGGAAAATGTAAAGCTTAATGGGCTGGAAGACAAGATACAGGTAGAAGAGGGAGATATTATAGAGAAAATAGGCACTCTTGAAGTTGACATGATACTTGCCAATATAACAGCAGAGGTAATAAATGAACTTTTACCGGAAGCGGCGAAAGCCTTGCAACCGGGAGGCTGGTTTTTTGGCTCTGGTATAGTTGACAGCCGTTTTCCCGGTGTGCAGCAAAAGCTTGATGAATGTGGGTTTGTTATAGAAGAGATTTTGACTGATGTAGATTGGGTAGGGGTAGCAGCCCGCAAAAAATAGGAGCAGATAGAGAAAAGTATTATATTTAGCCTTAAAGAAGGAGGGTGCTTATGCACCGCTTTTTTGTTAAAAAGGATAATATAAAAGGGAGAGAAGCTTTTATTGATAAAGAGGAAGCACACCACATACAAAAGGTTTTAAGGCTTAAAGAAGGGGACCGGATAGTCCTTTTCGATGGCCAGGGAACAGAATATCATGCCTTTTTACAGGGGGTAAAGGATAAAAAGCTGGTGGCTTTTATCGAAGATGTTTTAGAGGTGGACAATGAACCGCCTGTTAAGGTGAATTTAGTGCAGGGAATACCTAAAGGGGACAGGATGGAATTAATAATACAGAAGGCGGTGGAGCTGGGAGTTTTCAGGATATATCCGGTTTTGACTGAGCGGACGGTAGTAATGCTTAAAGGAGAAAAAGAGGCCAAAAAGGTAGAAAGGTGGCAGCAGATAGCAGTTGAAGCCTGCAAACAGTGCCGGCGCAATGTGGTTCCTGAGATAAAGCCGGTAGCTGCTTTTAAAGATATGCTGGGGATTATGGCGGGAAAACCTGCTTTCATGCTGTATGAAAATGAGGAAAACAAAGGCTTGAGGGATGTTTTAAGGGAGAAAAAGGATGAGGTAAAGGATGAGATATTTTTGCTGATAGGGCCGGAAGGCGGTTTTGCTCCTCATGAAGCTGATCTTGCCAAAAAAGAGGGGATTATCCTGTGCCGTTTGGGGCCAAGGATTTTGCGAACCGAAACGGCCAGCCTGGCTGCCATAAGTATAATTCTTTATGAACTGGGAGACCTGGGATAAAAGGAATAAAGGGGTTATGGGAATTGCTAAAGGCTGCTTTTTATACTTTAGGGTGTAAGGTTAATCAGGTAGAAACAGAGGCCATAAAAGAAGAGTTTATAAAGAGAGGTTATCAGATTGTTGGTTTTGAGGATAAAGCAGATGTTTATGTAATAAATACCTGTACGGTTACCCATATAAGTGACCGCAAGTCCAGAGCGGCAATAAGGAGGGCGGTGCGGAAAAACCGGGAAGCAGTAGTTGCGGTAGTCGGATGTCTGGCGCAGGTTGATAAAGACCAGCTTTTGAGTATTGAAGGGGTAGACCTGATTGTAGGCAATAAGGAAAAATATAACCTGGCAGCTCTCGTTGATGAATATATAAAGGATAGAAAACCCCGGGTGATAAACCCGGTTATCAAGCCTGGGGACAAGCTGCCTCCAGTAATTTACACCTACCGTCATGAGCGAACCCGGGCTTTTGTAAAGATTCAGGATGGCTGCCAGAGCTTTTGTTCATACTGCATAGTTCCCTATGCACGGGGACCAGTAAGAAGCAAAATGCCTCCTGATGTTTTGGCTGAGGTTAAGCAGCTTTTAAAGCTGGGATACAGGGAGCTGGTTTTTACCGGCATACATACAGGTATGTACGGGGCAGACCTTCCCGGATGGGATCTGGTAAGGCTTTTAAAATTTATACTGGCAGAAGCAGAAGGTGATTACCGTATAAGGCTAAGTTCTATTGAGCCTCTGGAGGTGAGTGAGGGGCTTTACAGGCTGATAAAGGAGGAAAAGAGGCTGTGCCGCCATTTGCATATCCCCCTGCAGAGCGGGAGCGACAAGGTTTTAAAAGACATGAACCGGCGTTATACCAGGAAATATTATTACGATCTTATTATGGAAATCGCTTCCCAGATACCAGGTATAGCTTTTACTGCTGATGTGATGGTAGGATTTCCTACGGAAACGGAGGAAGATTTCAGGGATACCTATGAGCTCCTGGAGAGCCTTCCGGTTTATGATTTGCATGTATTCAAATATTCACGCCGTCCGGGGACCAGGGCTGCGGATATGGTTTCCCAGGTTACCGAGGAAGAAAAAAATGAAAGAAGCGGGAAACTGCTCAAATTGGCCGATAAAAAAAGAATAAATTTCATTTCGAAATTTTTGGAATGTGAAATGATGTTGCTGGTAGAGAGAAAATCGGGTATAAAAAGTTATATAGGCTTGAGTGATAACTATATTGAGGTAGAATTTGAGAGCGACAAAGATTATACGGGGCAAATAGTAAGGGCAAGGCTTGTTCATACTGATGGAGAAAAGGGATATGGAATTTTGGTGTAAGATAACTTATAGCACAAGCAGCATCATTATGGAAGGTGAAAGAGATGGGTTATAAAGAAATAGGGAAAAAATTGCAGATGGCTAGAGAAGAAGCAGGATTAAGCCAGGAACAGCTGGCCAGCATGCTGGGATGTGCGCAGTCGACGCTTTCCAATTATGAAAAAGGAAAGAGGCGCATATACTTGGCGCAGTTAGAGCAGATTGCTGAAGTTTTAGGCAAGCCTATCGAATATTTTTTGGAAAGCAGTACCGCTGCAGAAAACAGCCGCAAGGAAGAACTGAAAAATATTAATTCGGCACTGGATGATGAGCCGGAACTGCTGCAGATAATAAATGCCCTCTATGACCTGCCGCGGGATAAAAGGCGTTCGGTTATGGATTATATTATCTGGCAGAAAACGCGCAGCGAGGGGGGGAAATGATGTTCAGAAGCACCGTTTCGTCCAGGGACCGGGAACTGGTGATGATGGTAAGGGAACTGGTGGAAAAGGAGATTAAGCCTAAGGCCGTAAATTATGATGCTGATGAAAGTGGAGTCTTTGACTGGACACCGGTAAATATACTGGCCAAGTATAACCTTATAGCCCCCAATATACCTGAAGAGTATGGCGGAAGAGGTTTATGCAATATAACGACAGCTATGATACTGGAGGAAATCGCAGCAGGTTCAGCAGGCCTGGCTGCTGTTTTACTTACCAATTTACATGCAGTAAGCCCTCTTTTAACTGTTGGCACCAAAGAGCAGAAAGAAGAAATACTGCCTTTGATGACGAATCCTTCTCCCAAACTGGCTGCCGCGACTATCATTGAACACAGGCCTAATTTGGAGCTGGTTGCCCAACCGGAAACCATGGATATAAGGCATTCATCAGTAAATGTGCAGGAGGTAAAAGAAGGGGATTTAATAGTAAAAGGCATAAAAGATTATGTGATGAATGCAGGGATTGCCAGCTTTATAGCTGTGGCCTTATCTACCAGTCCCTCACAGAGCAAGTCAGGCCTTCAGATTGCTATTCTGCCCATGGAGACAGAGGGGATTACCGTGGGGAATCCCCGCAGGGTTTTAGGGCTCAGATACTGCAAGGCCAATGAAGTTATTTTCGATAATGTGCGGGTAAATGAAAAATACCTTATAGGCAAAAAAGGAAGCGGATTTCTGGTTTTTATGCAGAATTTAGACCGTATAACCCCACTGGCTGCTGCCCTGTCGCTGGGGGTAGCCAGAGCAGCCTATGAAGCAGCTCTGGAAGCTTCTAAAAGCCGTATGTTTATGGGTAAGCCTATTTTTGAAGAAAGTGCGGTAAGTTTTGCCCTGGTTGAAATGGCCACCAAAATTAATGCTGCCAGACAAAGTGTACATCTGGCTTGCTGGCTTATAGACCAGGATCTTGATTATTCTCAGGCTTCCTCCAAGGCTAAGATAATTGCCAGCAGTGTAGCTCAGGAAGTTACTGCCAAAGCTATGGAGATTATAGGGGGCCAGGCTTATCTTTATGGCCATCATGCTGAAATATATATGCGGGATGCCAAAATGCTTTCCATCATTGATGGAAGTGAACAGTTCCACCGCAATCTTCTGGCTGCTCAGTTATATTAGGAAGCGAGGAAGGAGAATTATTATGGCTAGTTTTGTTTTGAACAAGGATGAAATAGAACTCATAAATGAAGTGCATGAACTGGCAGTAAAGAGGATAGCTCCCAGGGCCCTGCAGCTTGATGCTATCGGTGATGACATACAGGACTGGTCTATTCCTGAGATGCTGGCCGAGAAAAACCTTCTGGCGCCTCTTATCCCCAAACAGTACGGGGGAAGGGGTTTAAGCATGGTGGCTACTGCTGCGGTAATTGAAGAACTGGCTGCTGGCTGTGCGGGAGCTGCAGCGACTGTGGTGCAGAATATTTATGCCATAACTCCTCTTTTGATAGCTGGCAGCGAAAAGGTTAAAGAGGAATTTTTGCCCCTGCTTACTGATAAAAAGCCGAAACTTGCCGCCATCGCCATAAATGAAGCCAGGCCTGATTATAACCTGGAAAGGCCGGAAAAAAAGGATAATGAGGAGATAACCCGCATATCTTCAACATTTTACCAGGAAAATGATAAAATAGTCATTGAAGGGAGCAAGGACTACATAATAAACGGGGCAGAGGCTTCGTTTATCCTGGTTTTGGCAAGGGATAAAGATTCCCGGCATAAATCGAGCCTGCAGTTTTTACTGGTGCCGGGAAGCAGTGAAGGGGTAGAGGTAAAAGAAGTTCTGCACAAAATGGGGCTTAGAACCTGCCATACAGTGAAACTCGGTTTCAATCAGGTTAGCATACCTGAGGATTATGTAATAGGCAGAAGGGGAAGCGGTTATCTTTTGCTATTGCAAACCTTTGACCTTAACCGTACTTTGCTGGGAGCTATTGGCGTTGGCGTAGCCAAGGCTGCCTTTAACCTGGCTCTCAAAATCGCCCGCAGCAACTCGCTTTTGGGTACCAGCTCGCCTTCAAGGTATTATATATCTTCTACCCTGGCTGATATGTCTACCCAGATTGATGCCGCCAGGCTTGCGGTAATGAGGGCTGCTTATTATATAGACGCAGATGAAAATTATGCCCGGGTATCAGGTATGGCCAGGCTTTATGCTACCCAGGTAGCCCAGCAGGTTACTTCCAGTGCTGTAGATATTATAGGGCGTCTGGGATTTCTCATCGGACACCCGGCAGAAAAATATCTGCGTGATGCCCAGATGCTTTCTATGATAGCTGGCAGCGATTATCTGCATAAAAAGGTTTTGGCAGCGCAGCTTTAGACTAATTTATTCACTCCTTGTGGGGAGCCATGGTTCACTTCTTCTCTATAATCTGATAAAATCATAGTACATGGTATAATTTAGAATTTAAGAGGTATAAAATGTAGTTAGGAGGTGAAAAAGTGCCAGGAGACTGCATATTTTGCAAAATAACAGCCAAAGAAATGAATGCCAGGATTGTATATGAAGATGAAAAAATTATGGCTATCGAGGATATTAATCCGGTAGCTCCCGTGCATATACTTATAATACCTAAAAAACATATAGCTTCCCTGGATGCGGTAGCTGATGAAGACCTGGAACTCATGGGACATATACAGCTTACTGCCTCCAAACTGGCCAAAAAGCTGGGAATAAATGAAAATGGCTACCGCCTGGTCAATAACTGTGGAAGCGGGGGTGGGCAGACCGTATTCCACATTCATTACCATCTTCTGGGAGGAAGGGCTTTTGCTTGGCCGCCGGGCTAATCTTGACTATATTACTGATGAATAGTAAAATAGAAAAGCATTTATTTACACCTGGTTGATGAGGGGAGGGATATGATGAGCGAAGTAAGAGTAGGCAAAAACGAGTCACTGGATAGTGCTCTTAAAAGGTTTAAGCGCAGCTGCCAGAAGGCTGGTGTTATGCAGGAAATAAGAAAACACGAGCACTATGAAAAACCAAGTGTGCGCAGAAAGAAGAAATCAGAAGCTGCCCGCAGAAAGAAAAAATACTAAGGAGGTAATCCTTTGTCTCTAAACGAAAGACTGCTTAGTGATATGAAAGAGGCAATGAAGCAGAAAGAAGCTGGCAAGATAAGGCTGGCTACCATAAGGATGGTAAGGGCTGCCCAGAAGGAAATGGAGATTGACAAAAAGCGTGCACTTACTGATGAAGAATTGGTCCAGCTGATAAGGCGGGAAATGAAGAAACGCCAGGATGTCATTGCCGATTATGAAAAAGCCGGCCGTATGGAAATGGTAGAGCAGTTGAAGGAAGAGATAAGCATTTTAGAGGAATATCTCCCCGAGCAGCTAGGTGAAGAAGAACTGCGAAAAATGGTAAAAGAGGCTATTGCAGAAGCAGGTGCCGAAAGCAGCAAGGATATGGGCAAGGTTATGAAAATCCTTATGCCCAGAATTCAGGGGCGAGCAGACGGCAAGGTGGTAAATGAAATAGTAAAGGAAATGCTGGCATAAGAAGTCTAAGTCTGGTAAATTCTAATAAGATTTACCAGACTTTTTAATTGCCGAAAAAGGGGGAAGGGCAAATGATGAGTTTTATGAACAGAAACAAAAAAAGGTTTATATATATAATCACCGGACTGGTTATCATATCCTTTCTGGCCAGTATAGTGGCATTTGCCTTTATCTAGATTTAGTTTAAAAGCCAGATATAATAGTTGAGCAGGCTGGCAAAAGCTACCCATATTATATATGGTATCATCAGATAGGCGGCGGTTTTTTCTGCCTTATAGAAATAATAGGTAGTTATAATTATAAAAATAAAGAGGATTATTATTTCTACCAGGGCGATTCCCAAAAGTTCGAAACGGAAAAATATGATGCTCCAGGCAAAGTTAAAAAGGAGCTGGATGAGATAAAAGAGCAAAGCCTTTTTAACAAGAGGATTACCGGGGCCTTTTAGATAAACACGGTAACATGCTATACCCATAAGAAGGTAAAGCAAAATCCATACCGGCCCAAAAACCCAGGCAGGAGGAGCAAAGGCAGGTAAATTAAGCCTCTGGTATACTTCGCGCTGGGATGCGGACAGGTATGCGCTTAAGGCTCCTGTTAACTGGGGTATCAGAAGGCTTATTATAAGAGCTGATCTTTTTTGCAATTTTACACCTCCTTTTTAGTGATTTTACCATTATTTGTTGTATTAATGTATATTTTTAAAAAAATAAGTTTTATAAGGCTTATAATCCAATTTTATGGTTTTTTTTTTTTGATAAAATAGTAACATATTGTGTCTGTATTCAGGCTAAAACTATGTTATGAGGGAGGTAGAGAAAGATGTCAGCGATTAGTGGGGATGGAAGTAATCAGATAAGAAAGAGCCGTAACTTTCTAAAAAACCTTAAGGTGAGTTCACTTATCCTGTTTTTGCTTGTTCTAACTTCCCTGGCTCTGGCTTACCTTTCTTATTCGTCGCTTAAAGAAATGCGCATTTTAAGTGAAGACATGAACCGGCTTTATGAAAAGAACATGCTGGTATCCCTCAAACTAAAAGAGATGGAAACCGAATTTTACATAATAAGGCTGCAGATGACAGAAATGCTTTATTCAGGCCGGTATGACGAAAAAGCAGCTTCTCTCATAAAGGAGAAGAAAACCAGCTTAAAGAGCATACTCGATACCTACCGCAGTTACGATTTATCCCCGGAAGAAAGAGCATTATTCGATAAGATTGAACAAAATTACAATACCTATATGGAACAGGCATTAAGGGTAACCGAAAGCCTTAAACAGGGAGATCAGGTATCCCCGGAAGAGGCAGCCGCTTTTGCTGTCTATGCTTCTGATGTGCAGGATAACATAAATAAACTGGTAGCGTTAAATGCAGAGACAGCGGATAAAAAAGTTAAAGAGGCCAATTTTCTATACAGCAAGGCACGCAGTGTATTTGCTGGAATAACAGTTGCTTTGATATTAGTCTTACTTATACTTACTTTTATTTTGCGGCAGCTTATTATCGGCTATATGGCACAGATAAATGAGGTTCTGGATAAAGTTGCCCATTATGACTTTACCGTAGATTTAGAAGAAGACGGCAGCAACGAATTTGCCCAGATGAACAGGTCTTTGGCCCAGGTTATAAAGAACATGAAGCAGGCTCTGGCAGAAGTAAAAGAAAGCGCAGGCCGGGTAACCGGGCAGTCGCAGACGCTGGCAGCCGTTTCTGAAGAGTTATCAGCTTCTTCCCAGGAATTGGCCACCACCATGCAGCAGGTGGCAGAAGGAGCTACCAGCCAGGCTCAGGATCTGGCAGATATCGTAAACTCACTGGCCCAGCTTACTGCCAATATCGAGAATGTATATAGAGAGCTGCAGAATGTAAAGGATGAAACAGAAAATGCGGAAAACAAGGCTAATATAGGCAAACAGGAGATGGATGAGCTGGTAAAATCGATTGAAGAGATAAGCAAGGCTTTTGCCCTGGTGGTGAACAAGGTAGAAACCCTTACCTCGTCTGTACGCGAAATAAGCGGCATAACCGAAATAATATCAGGCATATCCGAACAGACTAACCTTTTAGCCCTTAATGCGGCTATTGAAGCAGCAAGAGCGGGAGAACACGGCAGAGGCTTTGCAGTGGTAGCGGAAGAAGTGCGCAAACTGGCGGAAGAATCAAAAGCTTCCACGGAAAAAATCATCAACCTGGTTAACTCTATAACGCGGGATACGGATGATGTTATAGCAACTTCCCGCACCGTTGAAACCTCGGTAAAAGAACAGACAGAATCGGTAGAAAAAGCGGTGAAATCTTTTGCCGACATTCTGGAAGCGGTAGAAAACATTGCCCCCCTTATGGATAGGACTTACAAGGCGATGGATGAGATTGTAAAGTCGAAAGAAGAAGTAATGCAGCGGGTAGAACAGGTAAGCGCGGTAACCGAGGAAAATTCCGCAGCTACGGAAGAAGTGGCGGCTTCTTCAGAAGAGATGAGCGCTTCTTCCCAGGAGCTTACAGCTACCGCTCAAAATCTGGCAGCTATTGCGGAAGATATGCTGCGCACTGTAGAGCGGTTTAAGGTTTAATAATGTTTTTTAGTAAGGCCTGGGGAGGAGATAAAAATTGGATAGAACTATATCAGATAATGCCTATGTTGAGCTTATTGAATTTTTTCCTCTCCCCTTTTATGTTTTTAAAGATGAAAAAATTGTTCTTAGCAATAATAAAGGAGCTTCCCTTTTGGGCGAGGAAAAGGGAAGCATAGTGGGAAAATCTCTGCTTTCTTTTTTACCCTGCCAGCAGCCGGAAGGATTAAGCTCCCGGGAAAAAGTCAGCCAGGCATGGGAAAGGGCAGCAAAGGAAGGTTTTCATCGTGCCCGCTGGTTGTTTAAACCGGCGGATAGGGAGGGGTTTTGGGGAGAAGTAGCTGTATACCGGCACGGCGAATTTTTTCTGGTTACCGTTATTAATCTTGATGGGGCGGGGAATTTAAAACCTGCGCTTAATCTTGCTCCGGTAAGGGATTACCTTACCGGAGTTTATGACAAGAGGTTTTTCCGGGAACGGCTGGAAAGCCTGTGTCTAAATGGCCGAGGAAAAAGATTTGCCCTTTTTTTATTGACCTTGACCATTTTAAAGAGATAAATGATGCTCTGGGACATCAGGCGGGGGATAAGCTTTTAAAGGATATAGCAGGAAAAGTGGAAGAAGTCCTGCCAGATGGAGCGTTAATTGCCCGGTATGGGGGAGATGAATTTGTAATTTTGCTGGAAGGCATAGCGGAAAAAGCAGATGCGTATGATATAGCCTGCCAGGTCATGGAGGCTATCAACCAGCCTTTTTATATGGAGGGAAGGAATTTTTTCGTATCAGCCAGTATAGGTATAGCTTTTTATCCAGAAGATGGGAAAGACGCGGATACCCTCATAAAAAACGCGGATATTGCCATGTACAGTGCAAAGGCGAAAAGAAGCGTATTGGCCCAGAGTATAAAGTTTTTTGCAACGGAAATGGAGGAGGAGGTTAAGGAACGGTTTTTTATCTATAACTGTTTGCGCAGTGCGCTGGAGAAAGGTGAGCTAAGCCTTTATTTCCACCCTATCGTAAACCTGGAGGAGGGCAGGAGCCAAAAAGCGGAAGTTCTTCTGCGCTGGGAAAATGAGATCATGGGCAAAGTGCCGCCGGAAAAGTTTATCCCGGTAGCGGAAGAAACCGGGTTGATTCACAATATAGGAGATTTTGTAATAAGGGAATCCTGCCGATTTATAAGGGAATTTGGCCAGGCAAGCGGACAAAAGGTTTCCTTATCCATAAATATTTCATTAAAACAGCTGGAAAATCCCTGGTTTGCTGGAGAAGTGAAACAGATGATTGACATGTTTGAAATTGATGGGGAACAGCTGGAATTTGAGATTACGGAAAGGGTATCAGGAGGGGATATAGAAGTTATTGCTGAAAACTTGAAAAGGATAAAAGAATTAGGCATAAGTGTGGCTATGGACGATTTTGGAACAGGTTATTCCTCACTGTCTATGCTGCTTAATCTGCAGGTTGATAAAGTAAAAATTGACCGCAGCTTTATAAAGAATATTTTTAATAAGCGGGAAAACATGATTGTAAAGGCTATTGTTTCCATAGCCAGGGAATTAGGTATGGAAGTGGTGGCTGAAGGAATAGAAGAGGAAGAACAGATAGAAGTTTTAAGGGGTTTGGGATGTCAATACGGGCAAGGCTATTTTTGGGCCAGACCCATGCCCTGGCAGGAATTTGTGGATTATCTTAAAATATAAAAACTGCACATAGATAAGGGCCTATGTTAAACATAAGCCCTTATTTTATTTTGTAATAAAAAGCGAATAAAATATTATGAAATGATATAATTGTAGTAAGGGGGGAGGATATGTTAAAGCTGAGCAAGCTGCCACAAGAATATTTTAAAATAATTGAAACGGTTTTTAATGAATTTGATGGGGCACTGATTATTGATGAAAAAGGCATCATAAGGGTATTTACTGATAATTATGCCCGGGAGACCGGCTTAAAAAAGAAGATGTGATAGGAAAAGGGTAGATGAGGTATTTCCCAATACGCGCATGCTGGAGGTTTTAGAAAAAGGGGTTCCCATAATTGCAGATATATGGGAATATAATGGCAAATCTCAGGTGGTTTCCCGCATACCTATAACTGCCAACGGGCAGATTATTGGGGCAGCCGGTTTTAGCATATTCAGGTATCATGAAGAGGTCTTGAAGTTTGCCCAAAAAATTACTGCTGTTTTTTCAAGTTTGGAAACGAAGAAGAAAGAAAAAGTAAAAAGAGATGCCATGGCCAAATATTCTTTGGCTTCGATTGTCGGTAGAAGTGAAGCGATTATGGAAGCCAAGGAAAAGGTAAGGATGGTGGCCTCCTCGATGTTATTGTTATGCCGGGAGGGCATTGTATTCCGCATGATTTTTCGGTTGCCCTGAGCAAGAGGGCGGGAGAACTGCGCAATGTCACCATATGTTTGGGTTTGGCGCTTAAGCTTTATGATTATATGCAGCCCCAATTCAGAGAAAGTTTTCATATTGAAACCCCTTTTGTAGGCCCAGTCGAAAGGATATGTATGGAATGGAAGACCGCCGAGTATGTACCTTTGCATCTTAATGAGATGGGGTTATGGATGGACCGGAAAAAACCTAATGTAGCGGCTATTGTGGTTACTCCTCCCGATGATGAGGGATATATGAACAGGTCGTGTTTTGGCGGATTGGTACCTAAAAGGGCTATTGAAAGGGCAGAACTGGTTATAGCAGAAGTTAATCCAGCTACTCCCTGGCTGAATGGAGATGATCTTAAAATTCATGTTTCTGAGGTAGATTATATAATAGAGAGTAATGCAGATTTGACAGAAATACCTGATATACCTATTACGGAAGTAGAACGCAATATAGCTCATTATATTGCGGAAATGATCCCGGACGGGTCTACGATTCAGCTGGGTTTGGGAGGATTGGCTAATGCTATTGGCTATTTTTTAAAGGACAAAAAAGACCTGGGTGCTCATACGGAAGTAGTGCAGAACAGTTTTAAGGAATTGATGGAAGCTGGGGTTATAAACGGATCGCGCAAGAATTTTTATCCTGGAAAGGTTTTGGCTACCTTTTGTGTGGGAGACCGCAAGATATGGGATTTTGTTGACCACAATGAAGACATAATCTTTACTGAAGTTGAATATAACAATAATCCTTATATTATAGGGCAAAATGATAACCTGATTTCAGTTAATAATGCTTTGATGATAGATCTGACAGGACAGGTGGCCTCAGAGTCAATAAGGCATAAACAGTATAGCGGAACTGGAGGCCAGGTCAATTTTGTAGTAGGCGCCAAATATTCTAAAGGCGGAAAGAGTATCATTGCTTTGAATTCTACTTTTACAGATAAAGAAGGTAAGTTGAAATCGAGAATAGTGCCGTTTTTACCCCAGGGGACTATTGTTTCTACTTCCCGCAATGATGTGGAGTATGTGGTAACTGAATATGGGGTGGCCCATCTTCGTTACAAAGGGGTTTCTGCGCGGGTTAAAGAGCTTATAAATATAGCGCATCCTGATTTTAGAGATGAACTTAAGTTTCAGGCCAGGCGCTTTGATTGGATATAAAGATTATACAGAAATCTGTTGTTAGCCGGGAAAACAGGGGAGTACCTGTTTCCCGGTTTTTGTAATTTAAGAGGGTTTATACGAATATATTTTTAGGAAAAGTTAAATAAAGGCTTTTAAAACTGGGGGTAAAAAGATGAGCAGGCGCAAGGAGCTGGTTAATAAAATAATGACTGATTTTTTTGAAATACCGAAGGATTTGGTGCTGGATCTCCCTAAAATAACTATTATTGGCAGAGATGAGCTTTATCTGGAAAATCACCGGGGAATCATTGAATATAGTCCCCACCGCATCAGGGTAAACCTTATACGCGGTTTTTTGGAAATAGAAGGAAAGGATCTGGTTATAAAGGCGCTTCTGGCGGAGGAAATGAGTATAACCGGAGAAGTTTATATGGTAAGGTTTATGGATTAAGGGGGGATATTTTGGCTATTCGTTTTTTTGATCTGGTAGGAGGAATAAAAAAGGTTCGCCTAAAGGGGAAAAAACAGGAAAGAGTAATAAATATGGCTTCTGCTAGAGGTATATATATCTGGGGGATTAAAAAAGTTGGGGACCATATAGAATTCAGGGTCAGGGACAGCGCTTTTGAAGCTTTAAAGAATATTGCTGGAGAAAGTGGACATGAACTGGAAATAGTTGAAAAAAAGGGATTTTATTTATGGCGAGGGATTATAAAAAGACGGCTGGGATTTATAACCGGGGCTCTGGTTTTTATACTGGCTTTATATTTTTTGTCTTCGTTTGTGTGGACTTTGGAGGTAAGTGGCAACAAAAAAGTTGATAGGAATAAGATACTTATAATAGCTGCTAAATATGGACTTTATGAAGGGGCTCCCAAATGGGGATTTAAGCGTAGTGAGGTGGAAGAAGGCATATTAAGGGATTTAAGCGAGCTGTCTTATGTAAAGGTTGATATAAGAGGGGTTAAGGCTAATATAGAAGTGGTGGAAAAAATCCTGCCCGATGAAAATGTTAATGCCCCTTGCCATCTGGTAGCTGGAAGAGATGGGATTATCTATGACATGCTGGTTTTGCAGGGAGAACCTAATGTTAAAATAGGAGATGTAGTGGCTAAAGGTGATATATTGATATCAGGGGTTATTTTTCCCAAGTATGATTTGCTAGCAGAGGAAAATGAGGAAGATAGCAGCCTTAAAGAAGAACTTAAGCCTTATACGGTAAGAGCGCGCGGAGAGGTTAAAGCCAGGGTGTGGTATGAAGGTTATGGCGAATGCCCTTTTAAGAAAGAAGAGGTATTTATGACCGGAAAGCAGTATAAGAGGTTTTATTTGAAGGCTGGAAACAGGTTTTTTTATCTTAAAGGGAAAAAAGAGCCGGTTTTCCAAATGGCAGTGAAACATAAAAAACAAAGGGTTGTAAGAACCCCGCTGGGTGATTTGGGCTTAGGAGAGGAGATATGGAAAGAAAAAGACAAAAAAGTTACGGTTTACTCCGAAAAAGAAGCCTTAAGAATAGCCAGGGAAAAGGCCCTTAAGAGTTTAAAAGATAAACTGGCCAGGGATACAAAAATTTTAGAAATGAAAACCGAGGTAATTTCATCTCCCAGTGATGCTATGGTAAGGGTTAAGGCTTATGCGGAGGTAGTTGAAAATATAGCGGTTTGCCAGTCTATAGCGGAAGAGAAGAAAGATTAGCTTTGTAAATTGGTAATTTAAATATAGCATGATATAATAAATAAGATATAATCTCTGTTTAAGTAGGGGGATTGTTTTTTGACCGAAAGAGAAGCGAGAATATCTATAAAGGACAATAATAAAGCAGTTGCTTTTTTTGGAGTCAATGATGAAAACCTTCGTTATATAAGGGATATCTGTTCGGCAGATATATTTGCCAGGGGAGGGGATATATATATAAGGGGAAATGAGGAGGAAGTGGAGGAAGCTTATGAGCTTCTGCACCGGCTTATAGATGTGGTAGAGAGTGAAGGACAGCTTAGCATTAATGATATAAATTATTACAGTAACCTTATACGATGTGGAGATAAGGCAAGACATCAGGATATTGTGTCAGGTACCCTTTTGAAAACTGCCCGGGGAAAGCCTGTAAAGGCCAAGACTTTGGGACAAAAAAGATATATTGAAGCTATTTTGCAGAATGATATAGTATTCGGTATAGGGCCTGCCGGAACAGGAAAGACTTATCTGGCTGCCGTTATGGCGGTACGTGCTTTAAAAAACCGGGAAGTGGAAAGAATTATACTGGTGCGTCCGGCGGTAGAGGCAGGAGAAAAGTTAGGTTTTCTGCCGGGAGATTTTATTGAAAAAGTTAATCCCTATCTTAGGCCTTTATATGATGGGCTTTTTGATATTTTAGGAGTGGATGTTACCCAGCGGTATCTGGAAAAAAATATTATAGAGATAGCTCCTTTAGCTTATATGCGGGGGAGAACCTTGAATAATGCTTTTATTATTCTGGATGAAGCCCAGAATACAACCCCCCAGCAGATGAAAATGTTTCTTACCAGGTTAGGCTTTGGCTCTAAAGCGGTGATAACGGGAGATGTAACCCAGGTAGATTTGCCCAAGGAAGAATATTCAGGATTGATTGAAATTCAAAAAATACTTAAAAATGTAGAGGGGATAGCTTTTCAGTATTTGACCAAGGAAGATGTGATAAGGCATCCCCTGGTGCAGAAAATTATTGATGCCTATGAGGCTTATGAAGCAAAGGAACCTAAATATAAAACTAATAAGGAATAGATTTAGGATATTTTATCCAAGGAGAGCCTTCTTTAAGGGAGAGTATTTATGCTAAAAGACTTTTTGAATATAGGTTCATGCAGTTTACACGATTTCTTTACTAATCCTAGAGTACAAAAGGTGCTGGGGGTTTTGGTTTTTTTCGGTATAACTATAACTATTCTTTTCAGCAATTTTAGCCCTAAACAGCTTTCTTTAAAGCCTGATGAAGTAGCCCCCAGGGATATACAGTCTAATGTTACCACTATTGTTATTGATGAGAAGAAGACTGCTGAACTTAGAGAACAGGCTGCCAGCAAGGTGCAGAAGGTATATCAGGAAGATAATTTTGCAGTTTCCAATGCCAAAACGGAGATAAATAATTTTTATACAGGTTTGAATCAGGTTTTGCAAAGTGGGGACGAGAATAAGGAAGAGAAGATAAAGAAACTGCTGGAAGGGGCAGTAGGGGACCAAAAATTTCAGCCATCTATTTCTTATTATGAACTGGCACGCTATCTGGTACAAACGGGAAGCGATAATTTGCTTCAGATACAGCAGGTTATATGGTCTATTATTTATAATGCACTTCAGAAGCCTATAACGGAAGAAGCCCTTCCTGATACGGTAAAACAGATAGAAAAAGAAATAGATGGACTTGCTTATACACCGCAGGCAAAAGAAATAATGAAAATTACTGCCCATGGCTTTATGCGTCCCAACATGATTTACAACCAGGAAGCTACGGAGAAGGCTATAAAAGAAGCGGTAGAAGCAGTTCAGCCGGTACAGAAGACTATCAAGGCAGGAGAAATAATTGTCAGAGAAGGAGATAGGGTTACTGAGGAGCAGATATCAATATTGGAGCAACTGGGCATACAAAGAAGCAAAAGCTATCCCTTAACCCTGGTGGGGGCAGGGATTTTTGTGCTTATTACTTTCTGGCTTATAATTGAATTCTTGCGAAGGTATTATAAAGATATTTATGAAAATTCTTCGTTGCTTCTTTTGATAGCTTTGATTTTCATACTTATCCTTCTTATTACCAGGTTTTTGACCGTCATAAAAATAGGGGATAAACCGGAACTTAATAATCTTATGGGTTATGCGGCACCGGTAGCAGCAGGCTCCATGCTTATTGCTATGCTTTTAGATAACCGTCTGGCTTATTTTATGACTATGATTATGGCTCTTTATGTAGGGCTTTTAACCGAAGGCAATCAGCTTTTTTACGCTATCGTAGCTTTTGTAGGAGGTACGGTAGGGGTTTTCAGGGTTTATAAGCTCAGCCAGACTTCTGATTTGGCCAAAGCTGGCATTTATGTAGCTTTGGCTGATATATTGACGATAATAACTTTGATCTTTATAAGTGGAAATGTAAGCTTAAGCCTGGTTTTCACGGGAGCAGCTATTGGTGCTATAAACGGTTTGCTGTCGGCAGTCTTGATGATAGGGGCTCTGCCATATCTGGAAACTGCTTTTTCTATAACCAGCATGATAAGGCTTTTAGAGCTTTCTAATCCCAATCATCCGCTCTTAAAAAGGCTGCTTTTAGAAGCTCCCAGCACTTATCACCACAGTCTGCTGGTAGGAAATCTGGCTGAAGCAGCGGCAGAAGCAGTAGGGGCTAATCCGCTTCTGGTAAGGGTAGGGGCTTATTATCATGATATAGGAAAGCTTAAAAGGCCGGAATATTTTATAGAGAATCAGCGGGGCGGGGAAAATCCTCATGCCAAAATTGCTCCTGCTTTAAGTGCCCTTATTATAACTTCTCATGTGCGGGAAGGGCTGGAACTGGCAAGGGAAGCCAGGCTTCCCCGGATTATTATGGATTTTATAGAACAGCATCATGGCACAAGTTTGGCGCGTTATTTTTATAACCGGGCTCTGGAGGAGCATGAAGAGGGAGAAGTTAGTGAGGAAAGTTTCAGGTATGAAGGACCGCTTCCGCAGAGCCGGGAAGTAGCTCTGGTTATGCTTGCCGATTCAGTGGAAGCAGCTGTCAGGTCGCTTCCTGATCCTACTCCGGAAAAAATTAAGGCTATGGTGCACAAAATAATAAAGGAAAAACTTGATGATGGACAGCTGGAATTAAGTGAACTTACCTTCCGTGATTTAAATACCGCAGCAGAGGCTTTTTGCAAAGTTTTAGATGGGATTTACCATAAGAGAATAGAATATCCGGAGAACATAGCTAAAGAATTGAAGAGGAGCGGATTAGATGGAGATAATGATAACCAATAGCCAGGACAAGATTATTTTTACGGAAGAGATGGAGAAAATAGTGGAAAACGTTATCCTGGCCGCAGCCCGCATGGAAGGATTAACCGAGGGAGAAGTAAGTGTGCTTATAACTGATAATGATTTTATTCACCAGCTTAATCTTGAATACCGGGGTCAGGACAAGCCTACTGATGTATTGTCTTTTGCCATGAATGAACGGGGAGAAGATGAGCCGGATTTTATAGAAGAGGAAACCAATATGCTGGGTGATATAGTAATATCTTTGGAACAGGCTCTTCTGCAAAGCAGGGAATATGGCCACAGTTTGGAAAGGGAGCTGGGTTATCTGGTGGCTCATGGTATGCTGCATTTGCTGGGTTATGACCATGAAAATGAAGAAGAGAGAAAAATTATGCGTGAGAAAGAAGAGAGGATAATGACGGAGTTAAAACTGGAAAGGTAATAAGGCCATGAAAGCTAGGAATCTAAAGGAAAGTTTTGTTTATGCCCTTTCAGGGCTTAAGGAAACGGTAGTAAAAGAAAGAAATATGAAAATCCACCTCCTGGCTGCTGCTTTGGCAGTTTTGCTGGGGGGATCTTTAAAGATCAGCCGCTTAGAGTGGGGATTTATTATAATTACTATATCTATGGTATTGACGGCGGAAATGATAAATACAGCTATTGAAAGAGCGGTAGATCTGGCTACTGATAGTTATCATCCTTTAGCCAGGGCAGCCAAGAATGTTGCTGCTGGTGCCGTTTTTTTAAGTGCTTTGATGGCGGTGGCCATAGGATTTATAGTTTTTGGGCCTTATTTGTTAAAATTAATAAAGATATGAGGGGAAAATCGATTTATGGATATAAATGTGCTTATAGAAAGTGCCAAAGAAGCGCGAAATCACGCTTATGCCCCTTATTCAGGCTTTAGAGTGGGGGCTGCTTTGTTAACCAAAACCGGCAAGATATATAAAGGGGCTAATGTAGAAAATTCTTCGTACGGGCTTACGGTATGTGCAGAAAGGATAGCTGTTTTTAAAGCAGTAACTGAGGGAGAGTATGAACTGGAAGCTGTTTGTGTGGTAGGTTCAGGAAGCGGTTTTACCTACCCCTGTGGGGCATGTCTGCAGGTTATGTCTGAATTTGCTCCGGAGCTGAAAGTTATTGTGGTTGATGAAAATGACAGCTATAAGGAGCATTTCTTAGGCGATTTGCTTTTTAACGCTTTTCGTTTGGATAAACAGGAGGGATAATATACGTGAGATCAGGATTTGTTAGTATTGTAGGACGACCGAATGTAGGGAAATCTACTCTGATAAATACCATAATAGGCAAAAAGATAACTATAGTATCTGAAAAGCCGCAGACTACCAGGACCTGTATTCAGGGTATATATACCTGTGAGGAAGGCCAGATAGTGTTTGTCGATACTCCTGGCATCCACAAGCCTAAACATCTTTTAGGTGAGTATATGGTTAAAGTTTCTACCCGCAGTATAGAAGATGTTGACCTGGTATATTTTGTAACTGATGTCACCAAACCGTTTGGCAGCGGGGATCAGTTTATAATTGAGCAGCTAAAAAATGCAGTAGTGCCGGTATTTTTGGTAGTTAACAAGATAGATTTGGCTTCTGAAGAAGAGATAGATGAGCATATACAGAGCTTTAAAAGCCAGATGTATTTTACCCGCATAATTCCTATATCTGCCTATCAAAACAGCAATATAGATAAATTATTAAAGGAAACCTTTGAGTTTTTGCCGGAAGGGCCTCTTTATTATCCGGAAGAGGACCTTACCGACCAGCCGATATCTTTTATCGCTGCTGAACTGGTCCGGGAAAAGGTTTTGCTCTTGACCAGGGATGAAGTACCCCATTCGATTGCTGTAGAAGTGGAAGAGTTCAAAAATGAGGAAGGCAGAAAGGCTTATATAAGGGCAGTTATATATACAGAAAGGGATTCCCAGAAAGGAATAATCATTGGGCGCAATGGCCAGATGCTTAAGAATATAGGAGAGATGGCGCGCAAAGATATTGAACTCATGCTGGGAATGCCGGTTTATCTGGATTTATGGGTAAAAGTCAAGAAGAACTGGCGGGATAATGAGGCTAATTTGCGTCAATTAGGTTTTAGACTATAGGGTTAGGAGTAAGGTAATTATGCTTATGCTGGCAGGATATATTGATGCTACCAACCTTAAGGCGGAGGCCAGGAGAGAAGACATAGAAGAATTGTGCCGGAATGCGGTAAGGTATAATATGGCAGCTGTATGTGTAAATCCCTACCGACTTTCGCTGGCGGTTTCTCTTTTAAAAGAGACTCAGGTTAGGTCCTGTACGGTAATAGGTTTTCCTTTAGGGGCTGAACTGCCTTCGATAAAGAAAGCGCAGGCTTTGGAGGCACTTAAAGAAGGCGCGCTGGAACTTGATGTGGTAATGAATATAGGAGCATTTAAAGACGGGAATTATGAACTGGTTGAAAAAGAGATTAAGGATTTATTAAGCCTGCAAAAGGATTTTGACTTTACTCTCAAGGTAATTGTAGAAACTGCCCTGCTCAGTGAGGACGAACTTAAGGTGGCTACCCGGATAGTGAGCCAAACGGGAGCTCATTTTATAAAAACTTCTACCGGCTTTGCCAGCCGGGGGGTTAGTTTAAGGGATATTGAAATAATAAAGGCCAATAAGAGCGATAATTTAAAAATAAAAGCAAGTGGAGGCATAAAAGATAAGGATTTTGCTTTAACTCTGGTAGAGGCTGGAGTACACCGGCTGGGAACCAGCAGCCCGCTTAAAGTGCTGGGACTTTGAAAAGAGGGGAGAGATCCCCTCTTTTTGTTTGGCTGCCGGATAAACAGCAAAAAGGGGTTAAGAAGTTATTATGGCGAAAAAGACGGTCTGTTTTTTCATGATTTTATTATTTTCATATTTTTATCTTTTCGTAAATTATCCGGAAGCCTGGCTGCACAACAGTTTATATAAAAGTTTTTTGGCTTTTTATGGCTATAATGCGGGAAGGAATGCAGAGGTGAAAGTCCTTTACCATAAAGGGCTGCGTGACCTGGGGGATAAAGAGATAAGAGTGAAGGCTTTTGTTCCCGGAGAGACAAAAAATTTGAGTGAGGAACTTAAAAAAGCGCTTAAAGAAGGATATACAGCAGTGGTGGAATGTTCTCTTCTGGATTCCTTTCACACTACTCCTTATGGGCAGGTTCTGGCAAAAGAGATGTACAGCAAAGCTTACCGGATAGTAGTTTTTGATGGGGGGCACCACCTGCCTACATTAGGTATGGCTCCGGATGTTATAATTATACCGGAGATAAGGGGATATGCCGCGCACAGCTACATGCAGGATGCTATAAAAGTGGAAACCGTAGTTTATCTGGCAAAAAAAGCCTGTCTGAACACGATGATTGTGTCTGTTCCCCGCTGGGCTTTGGTTAAGGAAAAAAGCAATTTGGAAAATATAGCTTATAAGGCTTTGCACAGGGAGACAAGGAGAATATCATCTTTTTCCCCTTTTCATCCCTGTGCGTGTAACAGGATAAGCAAAGTAAACGGACTGATATTTGCTTATGTGGAAAAGGAGTATTATAAGGATATAGCTGGTTTTGTAAAATGTATTAAAAGGTTGGGCATTGATGATGTAAATGAGATATATCTGGCATTTGATTACAGGTTTGCTGACCGGGAAAGTGCCTGTGCCTATGCTGAAGATGTGGAGGATGTTTTGAAAATACCGGTATATGTGGTAAATGAACCTTTTACGGCATTTAATGTTTTATGGGGGAAGAAGCATGTATTACGGAAGCAGGGCCATAGTCCTTAAAAGCCTGGATTATCAGGATGCCGACAAGCTGGTTACTATTTTTTCTGAAAAGGAAGGCAAAATAAAGGCAGTAGCCAAAGGGGTAAAAAAGCCGAAAAGCAGTCTCAGGGCTGTTTTGCAGCCTTTTAGCCATTCTTTTTTGTATTTGAACCGGGGTAAGGACCTGGACCTCATTACCCAGGGAAAACTTTTGGATTTCTATCCTCATATCAGGGAAGACCTGGGACGGACTTTATATGCAGCCTATATCATGGAGCTTTTGGATAAATCGCTTCTGGAAAGGAATCCTTCCCCGGCGCTTTATAATGAAACCCTGCAGGTTTTAGGCTATATAAATGAGAAAGGGGCAAAAAGGTTAGCCATACGATATTTTGAAATGCAGCTTATAAAAGAGCTGGGTTACAGGCCGAGACTGGAGGAGTGTGCTGCCTGTGGGAAAAAAACGGCTATTCCCCGCTTTAACCTGGCAGAAGGCGGAATATTGTGTGATGATTGTGCCAAATTCTTGAAGACCGATTTTATCCTTTCTGCTGAAGCCTTTAGCCTCCTTAAGTTTCTTACCCGGGCCAATTTAAAATCTCTGGAAAGGGTAAAGGCTTCGGATGAAGCCCTGAATAAGCTGGAAAAGCTTCTTGAAAAATATCTGGAATACTATCTGGAAAGCAAGCTGCATTTGAAAAATACCATATACCAGCTTAAAAAAAATTTACCGCTTGAATTTGACAAGGATTAAACCTGTTGCTACACTTTTAGATAAAGCAGTTTTTAAAATTTGATATATGGGCGATGAAGAAGAGGAGTAGGAAAGGGATGCCTTGAAAGAGAGCCGGGGCAGGTGGGAGCCGGCAGGCTAAACTTTCTGAAGGCGCTTCTGAGCTGCGGGAGGAAAGCCTTACGGCGAGTAAAGCCCGCATTAATGAAGGAGGGTGCTTATTTAGCGCCAACCAGGGTGGAACCGCGGGTAGTAAGCCCGTCCCTGCATGGGGGACGGGCTTTTATTATTTTAAAGGCTTAAGGCAAAACTAGCTAAAAGGAGGTAAAAAGACATGAATTTTCAGGAGATTATCCTGCGTTTGCAGAACTTCTGGGGAAAACAGGGATGTATAATCCAGCAGCCTTATGATGTGGAAAAAGGTGCGGGAACCATGAATCCTGCTACCTTTCTTAGAGCTTTAGGGCCAGAACCGTTTAATGTGGCTTATGTTGAACCATCCAGGCGTCCGACTGACGGGCGTTATGGTGAAAATCCCAACCGGCTGCAGCATTATTATCAGTATCAGGTGATATTAAAACCTTCTCCTGATAATGTTATTGACCTTTATATTGATAGTTTACGTGATTTGGGCATCAAGCCGGAAGAACACGATATACGCCTGGTAGAAGATAACTGGGAATCTCCTACTCTGGGTGCCTGGGGATTAGGCTGGGAAATATGGCTGGATGGCATGGAAGTAACCCAGTTTACCTATTTCCAGCAGTGTGGAGGTTATGATTGTAATCCGGTATGTGCGGAAATTACGTATGGATTGGAACGCATAGCCATGTTCATCCAGAATAAGGAAAGTGTTTTTGATATTGAATGGGTAGATGGCATCACTTATGCCGATGTACATCATCAGGGGGAAGTTGATTATTCACACTACAATTTTGAATATGCTGATATAGATACCTTAATGACCATGTTTAACCTGTGTGAAAAAGAAGCTATAAGGATAGCGGAAAAAAATCTGGTTTTACCGGCTTATGATTATGTTCTTAAGTGCTCGCACCTCTTTAACCTCCTGGATGCCAGAGGAGCTATAAGTGTAACGGAAAGGATGAGTTATATATTAAGAGTGCGCAACCTGGCCCGTATGGTAGCGGGAGAATACCTGAAGCAGAGAAGAAGATTGGGATATCCCTTGATTAAGGATGAAAAGCTAAGACAAGAACTTTTAGCCAGAGAGGAGGTTTAAAAAATGGCAAAAGATTTGGTTTTTGAAATAGGGGTGGAAGAGATTCCTGCAGCTTATATGCCAAAAGCGCTGGAAGATTTTAAAAATAATGCTATAAACAGCTTTAAAAAGGCACGGCTTAATTATGAAGAGGTAAAAAGTTTTGGCACCCCGCGCCGACTAACTTTATATGTAAAAGGGTTGAGCGAAAAGCAGGAAGATGCAGTGATCGAAAACCGGGGTCCTAAAAAGGCGGCTGCTTTTGATGAAAAAGGTAATCCGACAAAGGCTCTGGAAGGATTTGCCCGCAGCCAGAATATCGACATAAATGATGTAGAAGTGCGGGAAGTTAATGGGGTAGAGTATGTTTTTGCCGTGAGGACTGAAAAAGGCCTTTTTACAAGAGAAGTATTGCCTGAACTGCTTTATGAACTGGTTAAAGCGTTTTCTTTTCCCAAGTCCATGCGCTGGGGAGGGTACAGTTTTCGTTTTGCCCGGCCTATAAGGTGGCTTTTGGCTTTATATGGAGAGGAAAAGATTGAGTTCAGCCTGGAAAATCTGGTGAGTTCCCATTATACTTACGGACACCGCTTTTTGTCAAAAGGCCAGCTTGCAGTAAAGGATACTGATGACTACTTTAAGGTTTTAGAGGAGAATTATGTGATTATAGACCAGGATAGGAGAAAACAAATAATCTGGGAACAAATTGAAAAAATAGCCTCTGCTGTGGGAGGACAGGCTTTAAAGGATGAGGAGCTGCTGGATGAGATTAATTATCTGGTAGAATATCCGACTGCTTTTGCTGGCAGCTTTTCCTCTTCCTATCTGGAGGTGCCGGAAGAAGTTTTAACTACCACCATGATAGAAAATCAGAGATATGTGCCGGTGTTTGACAAAGAAGGAAAGCTTATGCCAGTTTTCATTGGGGTAAGAAATGGTACAGATGAATTTATTGATGTGGTGAGGGCAGGAAATGAAAGAGTTTTAAAAGCTCGCCTGGAGGATGCGCTGTTTTTCTGGAAGGAAGACTTAAAACAGCCTTTGGACAGTATGGCGAAAAAACTCAAAAGCATCCTCTTTCATGAACGGCTGGGAACTATTATGGACAAGGTTGACAGGATTACCAGTATAGCGCTTTTTATGTGCGAAAATTACGGTTTGAGCGATGCGGAAAAAATAAGGAGAGCAGCCTACCTTTGCAAGGCTGATCTGGTAAGCAACATGGTTTATGAATTTCCGGAACTGCAGGGTATAATGGGAAGATATTATGCCTTGCACCATGGTGAAGATAAAGAAGTGAGCGAGGCTATTTTTGAACACTATTTACCGCGCTTTGCGGGAGATAAGCTGCCTCTTACCCAAACAGGAACAGTTCTCAGCCTGGCTGAAAAGATTGACAATTTAACCGGGTTTTTTGCCATGGGCATAAAGCCCAGCGGTTCACAGGACCCCTATGCTCTGCGCCGGCAGGCTATGGGGATAGTAAATATTATTCTGGATAAAGGATTAAGAATTGATTTATCTTCCGTAATAGAAAAGGCTTATCAGGAAGTAATGCCTTTTAATCCGGATAAAGGAAAAGAAGAAACCAGAGAAGAAGTTTTGGAATTTATACTGCAGCGTATGCGGGGAATTATGCTGGAACAGGGAATTTCCTATGATATCGTTGATGCTGTTTTGGCTTGTCCGTCCGGTGATTTGGTAGATATTGCGATGCGTACGTCGGTATTGAAAGAGCTTAGAGGAGATGCTGTTTTTGCGGAATTGATGACTGTGTTTAACCGCTGCCATAATCTTTCCAGGAAGTGGGAATCTACCCGGGTTGATGAAGATGTGCTTGTAGATGAAACTGAGAAGGTACTTTATAAAAAGTATGCAGAGGTTAAAGATGAGGTAGAAGGGGCTCTGGCAGGAGGGGATTATAAATCAGCCCTGGAAAGGATAGCCCATCTGCGCAGGTATGTAGATGACTTCTTTAATGCGGTCATGGTCATGGCAGAGGATGAAAATCTTAAAAAAGCAAGGCTGGGAATTTTAAAATCTATTGTAAAATTATGCAATAAAATTGCTGATTTTAGTAAAATCGTGGAATAAAATTTTTTAAAAACAGGATTTTTTTGCGCCATATAGTATAGTATAATTAAATAAACTTAGGCAAAAAGTATATCATATTTTGGTGATTGCAATGATAGAGTTAACCGAAAGGCAAGAAAAAATCCTGGAAATAGTAAAAAAATATGGCCCCATTACCGGCGAAAGCATTGCGGAGATGCTTAATGTTACCCGGGCAGCCTTAAGGCCTGATTTGGCGGTTCTGACTATGTCAGGCTATCTGGAGGCCAAGCCCCGGGTAGGCTATACTTTTCGCAATGGAGCCGTGGAGAATGAAATCCGCAAGATCCTTAACCGCTATCGGGTAAGGGATGTAAAGTCGGTTCCGGTGGTGGTAAAGGAAACCTGCAGCATATATGATGCTATTGTGGCACTTTTTACGGAAGATACAGGAAGTATTTATGTAGTGGATGAGGATAATTTTCTGGCTGGGGTAGTTTCGCGCAAAGATTTCCTGAAAGCTACTCTGGGACAGATGGATATTAATAAGGTTCCCATAAGTGTGATAATGACCCGGATGCCCAATATAATAACTACTACTCTGGATGAAACGGTAGTAGAAGCAGTAAGGAAGATTGTCGAACATGAGGTGGACAGCCTCCCGGTTGTTAAATGTTTTATAGATGAGAATAATGAAGAAAAGCTGCAAGTAGTTGGGAAAATAAGCAAGACTACCATAGCCAGGCTATTTTTAGATCTGGCTATGAAAAGATTTGAGGGGGTTTAAGCTTTGACAGGGCATTTGCCAGGAGTATATATTGTATCCGATTCCATAGGGGAAACTGCTGAGATGGTCGTGAGAGCAGCCGCCAGCCAGTTCAATTCTGGCCATATGGAAATAAGAAGGGTACCCAATATATCTGACCGGGATACGCTGCTGCATGTAGTGGAACAGGCAGCGGCCAACAATTTTATTATCGCTTATACTCTGGTTATTGATGAACTGGCTGATTATTTAAAGCAAAAGGCTCTGGAGGCGGGAGTAGTATGTATAGATATATTGGGTCCAGTTATCGAGGCTTTTAAGAGGGCTAGCGGCATGGAACCCAAGAAAGAGCCTGGCCTTCTGCGCAAAGTTGATGAAATGTATTATAAAAGGGTGGAAGCTGTTGAATTTGCAGTACGCTATGATGATGGAAAAGATCCCAGAGGGATTAATCTGGCAGACATTGTTCTCGTAGGTGTTTCACGTACCTCCAAGACTCCATTATCCATGTATCTGGCTCATAAAAGGATAAAAGTGGCTAATGTTCCGCTGGTTCCGGAAGTGGCCCCTCCAGAAGAATTATTCAGACAGGAGAAAGGCAAGGTTATAGGGCTTACTATAAAACCGGAACAGCTTTATCACATCAGGGCGGAAAGGCTAAAAACCCTGGGGCTTAAAGGACAGGCCAGTTATGCTGATGAAAAACGCATTTTGGAAGAGCTGGAGTTTGCAGACAAAGTAATGAAGAAAATTGGCTGTCCTGTAATAGATGTCACCAATAAAGCAGTGGAGGAAACAGCAAGCAAAATTTTGGAAATTTATTATAGGAGGTTGAGCAATGTCTAGTCACAAGTATGTTTATCTTTTTGAAGAAGGCAATGCTGACATGAAGTACCTCTTGGGGGGCAAGGGTGCTAATCTGGCTGAAATGAGCCGCATAGGCCTTCCGGTTCCTCCTGGTTTTACTATAACCACGGAGGCCTGCAATTTTTATCTTAAAGAAAATAAGAACTTTCCGGAAGGCATGATGGAGCAGGTTTATGCTGCGCTCCGAAAAATTGAGGAAAAAACAGGAAAAGTTTTTGGGGATGCCAAAAATCCTCTGCTGGTGTCCGTGCGCTCCGGAGCAGCTATCTCTATGCCGGGAATGATGGATACCATACTTAATTTAGGCTTGAATGATGAAACGGTAAAAGGCCTGGCGGCTTTGACTGACAATGAAAGGTTTGCCTATGACTGCTACCGCCGCTTTATCCAGATGTTCAGCAATGTGGTCCTGGAAGTTGAACATTCCCTTTTTGAAGATATTATAGAACGGTACAAGAGCAAATTAGGGGTAATTTTTGATTATGAAATACCTGCTGAGGAGCTTAAAAAGATAATTGAAGAATATAAGGCTCTGGTAAAGAAGGAAAAAGGGTTTGACTTTCCTCAGGATGTGAATGAACAGCTCATAATGGCTATCCGGGCAGTTTTTGATTCCTGGAACAATCAGCGGGCTATAGTCTACCGGCGTATAAATAAGATTGATGATAACCTGGGTACTGCGGTTAATGTACAGTCCATGGCTTTTGGCAATATGGGAAATGACAGCGGTACGGGAGTAGCTTTTACCCGCAATCCTTCTACCGGGGAAAATGAACTTTACGGGGAGTTCCTGGTTAATGCTCAGGGAGAAGATGTAGTGGCCGGGATCAGAACCCCTATGCCTATTTCCAAACTTAAAGAGGAACTGCCGGGGGTTTATGAACAGTTTATAGATACCTGTGCCAAGCTGGAAAAACACTACCGCGATATGCAGGATATCGAATTTACTGTGGAAAAAGGCAAGCTCTACATGCTGCAGACCAGAAGCGGCAAACGTACTGCAAGGGCAGCCGTTCATATTGCTGTTGATATGGTAAATGAAGGTTTGATAACGAAGGAAGAAGCCCTTTTAAGGGTTGATCCTGAACAGCTTAACCAGCTTCTGCATAGGCAGATAGACCCAGCAGCCAAGCTGGAGCCTATTGCTCAGGGACTTCCTGCTTCGCCTGGAGCAGCCTGTGGTAAAGTGGTATTCGACGCTGATCTGGCTGAAAAAATGGGAGAAGCAGGGGAAAAAGTAATTCTGGTGCGCAATGAAACTACTCCTGATGATATACACGGCATAGTTTTGGCACAGGGAGTTTTGACTTCCAGGGGAGGCATGACTTCTCATGCCGCGGTAGTGGCCAGAGGTATGGGAAAACCGTGTGTATGTGGATGTGAAGCTATAAAAATAGATATGGCTAACAAACAGTTTACCGTAAATGGTACGGTGGTAAAAGAAGGAGATATAATATCTATCGATGGAGCTACCGGAAAAGTTATGCTGGGTGAAGTACCTATGATAGAACCCAGTTTGTCCGGAGAGTTTGCCACTCTGCTTGGCTGGGCAGATGAAGTAAGAAGGCTGAAGGTCAGGGCTAATGCTGATAATCCCCAGGATGCAGCTAAAGCCAGAGAATTTGGAGCTGAAGGCATAGGCCTCTGCCGTACCGAGCATATGTTTATGGAAACAGAAAGGCTTCCTATCGTACAGGAAATGATACTGGCTGACAATGAGGAAGAGCGCAGGAAAGCCCTGGACAAACTTTTGCCTTTCCAGAAAGGTGATTTTTACGGTATATTGAAAGCTATGTCTCCTTATCCAGTTACCATAAGGTTATTGGATCCTCCTTTACATGAGTTTTTACCGGATTATGAAACATTGCTCCTGGAAATTGCTGAATTAAAATACCAGGGTGCTGATCCGGCAGTTATAAGGGAAAAAGAAGAACTGGCAGCCAAAGTACATAGCCTGTCCGAAGCTAATCCTATGCTGGGGCATAGAGGATGCCGCCTGGGTATAACCTATCCAGAAATTTATAGGATGCAGGCGAGGGCTATTTTCGAGGCCATGATTGAGCTTAAGAAAGAAAATATACCTACTTTTGCTGAAATTGAAATACCGCTGGTAATGGATGTGGCTGAGCTGGCTCTTATGAAAGAGGAAATAAATGATGTCTACCGCCAGATTAAGGAAGAAACAGGAATAGAGCTGGATTATGCAGTAGGTACCATGATAGAGCTGCCCCGTGCCTGCATAGTTGCTGATGAGCTGGCCAGAGAAGCTGAGTTCTTCTCCTTTGGTACCAATGACTTGACCCAGACTACTCTGGGATTCAGCCGTGACGATGCAGAAGGCAAGTTTATCCCGGTTTATCTTGATAAAAAGATAATAAAAGATAATCCGTTTGCCGTATTGGACCGTAAAGGGGTAGGCGGCTTGATGAAGATAGCTGTGGAAAAAGCAAGGGGAGAAAATCCGGATATACTCCTCGGTATCTGCGGCGAACACGGCGGTGAGCCAAGTTCAGTCGAATTCTGCCATATGATAGGACTTGATTATGTAAGCTGTTCTCCTTACCGTATTCCGATTGCCAGACTGGCTGCTGCCCAGGCGGAGATAAAAAATCGTTAACTTTGTTAACTTTTTTAATTAAAAAAAGCGTATATGGGCTAAAAACCCATATACGCTTTTTAAATATTACTTTTTAGGAAATTTATTCTGTTGTTAAGCAAGAGAACATATAAAGAGTTCGCGGTATTTAGTGTTTTAGCGGTAAATGCGTCTAAGCCGAAGAAGATAGCCCATATACCGTAAAAGATGTTATATATTTGGGCAAAAGTAATGCTTTGGTTTATAATACGGTAGGTTTTCTGTGACAACATGATATAATCAGCTAAACCTGCGATGTTATTTTCATCTATGAGACAATCAGAATTTAAGAATACTTTATCAGCTGCCGGGCTGATAAAACTTATGCTTAAATCTGCTGCCTGCATGGCAGGAATGTCGTTTATGCCATCTCCTACCATTATTACTTTACCCTGCTGTTTTTTGTGCTGTATAAGTTGTGCTTTTTGTTCTGCATTTTTATTGGCATAAACATTAGGTATATTTAGCTTGGAGGCAATAAAATCTGCATTTGTTTTGCTGTCACCTGTAAGAAGTGAAATATCACTGATCTTAAGTTTTCTTAGTTTAGTTATTGCTTCAGGCACTTGTTCGCGTAATTTGTCTTCCAGTACTATCATGCCGGCTAATTTATTATCTATACTTACCAAAATGGGAGTTAAGGCTTGTTTTTGCAAGTCTCTGTATATGTTCAGGGCTTCATTTATATCAATACTGTTATCTGTGAGAAGTTCAGAATTACCTATTATTATATCATGCCCATCATATTGTGCTTTTACTCCCCTGGCTGGTAAATATACTGAACTTTGCAGCTTTGAAAAATCAATTTTTTCATTTTTAAGATCACGTATAGTTAAAGATATGGGATGGTAATTTTCGACTTCACATGCTGCACATATATTGAGTAGCTTTTCTTTTGTCAGGGTATTATCAAATAATTTTATGTCACGAATTTGCATTTTACCGTAAGTTAGGGTTCCTGTTTTATCAAACACGATCTGTTTGGCATCAATTATATTATTTAAGGTATTGGGATTTTTGAGGTATATTTTATTTTTATTCAAAAGAGCAACATAGTTTTTAATACCGGAGCTTTCAGCTACCCCCACTGCAGATGGAGTTAATACCAGCATAATAGATAGAGAACGCATTATATCGCGTGTAAACAGATAACTGGCTGTAGCAGCAGAAAAAGCTACTGGTGTTATCCATTTTTGAAACTGGTGGACTCTTTTGTGTAACGGAAATTTTTCAATGCTTATATCCAATTTGGGCTCAAAATCTGGTATATTAGTAACTTTTATTTCTAATTCTCCTGATAATATACTTAGACCGTGAGCTACCTTGCGGCCTTTTTCTATATTTTCAATTACCATTTGGCCGTTATAGTAAATGCTGTTAGTGACTGCTTTACCGTCTATAACCTTACCATCTACAGGTATTATTTCTCCTGTGTTAACTTTGATAATATCGCCAGGCTTTAATTCATTTATTGACATTAATTGGAATTCATTATTATTTTTGACCCAGGCAGTTCCTGGAGGGTTGGTTATTTTTTTAGTTATAATATCGTGTATTGATACATCAGCAGCATATTTTAGATAGTCGTTTAGTTCTTTCAATGCCAGGACAAGCACCCCTTTGGCACTTTCTCTGATAATAGTGAGGGAAAGTGCTGTAAGTTTTAAAAGTATGTCACTATCAGCTGGAACTTGTTTGGTAAGTTTTTTATACAAGCTTTTAACCAGAGGATAGCCTCCTATAATAGTAGCTGCTGAAGCTATCTGAAGTAAGGTTACATTTTTGCTCAATGCAAATTTGCCGTATTTAGACTGTTTAAGTTTAAATAAAATATATATTGCTGAGTATATTAAAAATTTTTTGCCGGTTTTCTTTTTTTGCTGGGCGAGATTGAAGTATTCTTTATATAATTCGGTTTTTTCTTTAATTTGTTCTTCTGACATATTTAATGCTGATTCTATAGCTTTTTGTAAGTTGGATTTAATGACATCAAGAGATATTTTTTGCGGGTCATATTCAATTAGAATAGTGCCTAATACAGGATTGATTTTGCAGTTTTTTAGTCCATATATGCTCTTGGCATAAATTTCAATATACTTCGCAACTGATTCATTTAAAACACCTGGATCGTATAATCGAGCTCTCCCAGGAATTACACTGCGTTCCTGCATATTTTCACCTCCTATTAGTTGGCGGCATTTTCTACAAAATTATCCTGGTTTTCAGATAATGTGGGAATTGTATATACTGTTTTAGAATCTTTTTCTATTTGTGGCAGCAAAGTATAAATCTGTTTTTTGTTTTTTAATGAGCTTATGCGCCCCAATATACCTGAGGAGAAAAGCACAATACCCCAATCAAATATATTTAGTGGGGTAGTAGTGAAAATAAACCGCAGCCACGGTACATAGACTACTGCCAGTAAGAGACTGCTAGAAGCAAGTACAGAAGGTAACAGGTATTTGTTGTGGCCTGGTATTGATACCAGGTCAGCTGTTTCTTCGTAGCGACAGTCAAATACATTAAACATCTGGTTTGCTACTATATTGGCAAGCACCATAGTTTTGGCTTTAGATATGTTATAGGGATATAAAAGTAATGACATTTTAAATAATGCTAAACTTGTTAAACCTATGCTGCTGCCTCTTTTGAATATATTTTTCTTCATATTTTCATCAAAAATATTTTCCTGGGGCATAGAAGGGGGATTTTTCATGATGTATGGTGAAGGAGGATCCATACCCAGAGCCAGAGCAGGGATTCCTTCAGTTACCAGGTTTATCCATAGAATATGCCCAGGTTCAAGTGGGATGGGCATTTTAAGGACAGTGGCTGAAGATATTACCATTAATTCCCCTAAATTGCCAGCCAGTACATAGCGTATAAATTTTCGTATATTATTTTTTATAGCGCGTCCTTCTTCAATGGCATTTACAATAGTAGCAAAGGAATCATCGGTTAAAGTAATACCTGCAGCTTCGCGTGTAACATCGGTTCCACATTTACCCATAGCTATACCTACATCAGCTTCTTTAACTGCTGGGGCATCATTGACTCCATCTCCGGTCATTCCAACTACAAATCCTTTATTTTTAAGATGTTTTACTATTTTTAGTTTTTGGGAGGGAGAAGCCCGGTAGATTACCTGAATTTTATCTATATTATTTTCAAGTTCTTTTTCATTTAGTTCTTCGATTTCCATACCGCTTAATACCAGGCCATCGGTAAGGATGTTAAGCTGTTTAGCAATGGCTATAGCTGTATTTTTATGGTCACCGGTAATCATTATTACTTTGATACCTGCTTCTTGACATTTTTTGACAGCCGTGACTACCTCGGGGCGGGGAGGATCCATCATACCGGCTAGGCCTAAAAAAGTTAAATTTTTTAGCAGATTTTGTTCGTCCAGGGTATCGTTCATCATAACTTGTTTTATATCATCATGATCTATTTGTTTACTGGCAAGTGCTATAACCCGGAGCGCTTTTTCTGTCATTGCTTCCAGAGCAGATGTAATCTGTTTTTTATCTTCGATATTTAAAGGGATTTCTCCATTTTCATCGTGAAGTTGTTTATCACACAGGGCAATTATTTCATCAGCGGCTCCTTTGACGAAAAGCCAGCATTCTTTGTTTTCATTTTCTACTATAACTGCCATAAGCCGTTTTTCGGAATCAAAAGGGATTTCCCGTATCCGTTTGTATTGTTTGTTAATTTTATTTTTGTGCATACCTGCTTTATAAGCCGCAGCTAATAAGGCTGTTTCCGTTGGATTACCATGACTTTGCCATGAGCTGGTGGCATTGTCTAAATACAGCTCAGCATTATTGCAGAGAACAGAAGCTAACAGAGTTTTTTCCAAAGAAGGTATATTTTCCGGTTTTATATCTTTATCTTCATGGATGAATTTGCCGAAGGGGTAAAAGCCTGTGTTGGTGATTTTATATAGTTTATTGCCTGCATATATATCAGTAACCGTCATCTCGTTTTTGGTTAAGGTACCAGTTTTGTCGGAACATATAACAGAAACATAAGCCAGGGTTTCTAAAGTGTTTAGTTGTCTTACAATGGCATTTTTCTTGACCATACGTTGTACGCTGAAGGCCATGGATATAGTTATAATGGCAGGCAGACCTTCTGGAATAGCACCTACTGCCATGCTGACTCCGGTGCGCAGCATATTGAAAAATGATTGACCACGCAGTATACCTATTAATGTGATAAGGGCACTGGTGGCTATGCATGCGAACGAAAGATTATGTCCCATTTTATTAAGTTGTTTTTGCAGAGGAGTTAATTCATTTTCTACTTCTTCAAGAAGTTTGGCTATTTTACCCATTTCTGTCGCCATCCCGGTAGCTACGACTATTGCCCGTGCGCGTCCTCTGGTAACCAAACTTCCCATAAATAACATATTTTCTTGTTCTGCTAGCGCTGTGTTGCCGATACATGTCACATTGCTTCTTTTTCTAACCGGTATAGATTCACCGGTTAAGATATCTTCTTTTAATTCCAGACCATAATCTGTTATAAGCCGGCAGTCAGCGGGAACTATATTACCGGCTTCCAATTCTATAACATCACCAGGCACTAGATGAGTGGCAGGGATAGTTTGTTTTTTTCCATCACGTATAACAATAGCTTCCGGACAGGTAAAGTCTTTTAGCAGTGCAAGAGACTTTTCGCTTCGGTATTCTTGAATTAAGCTGATGATAGTTTCAAGTACAACTATAATGAGAATACTTATACCATCTGCGATATTACCTAATGAAAAGGAAGCTATGCCAGCACCTATTAATAAGCCGTTTATGAGATTAATTTGTTCAGATATCATGGAGAATAAAGAACGTTTTTTCTCGGTTTGCAAACGGTTGGGACCATACATATAAAGTCGGCGTAGACTTTCCTGAGAGGAGAGACCGTTTTGCATATCAGATTCAAGCAGGTTTATAACTTCTTCCCATTTCATTTCATGCCATGATTTGTCCATAATGGAATGCTTGGCTGTTATAGGGGTTTTAAAAGGGATTATGTTGTTTTTAGAATAAGAAGGGTTATTGTTAGTGAAATAGCCTGCTGGCTGGGTAATCAGGCTTTGTTCAATTTGGGATATATAAAATAATAATTTATCTAGATTTATCAGTTCTGGCGAAAACTCAATAAGAGCTCTTCCCGTAACAGGATTAAGTTTTATATTGTATACTCCGGTGATGGCAGACAAATTTTCATGAATAATTTTGGCATTGCCGGGATTTTGGTTGATGGCATGTAATGATATGCGTAATCTACCGGGTATATAATGAAAATATTGTTTTGGCAACTTTATACCACCTCACCAGCGAATTAAACTAAAAATAAGTTTTTCCAGGGAAGAATAAATTATGCATATAAACTAAAAAAGCCAGGAATTTATCCTGACTTTATGGATGCTAGAATTTGATTAACTTCCACCAGGGGGCAATATTTTTTAAAAGCCCCAGCTGGTGCTGTTTGTCTATTTTTTTGATATATTCTATAAATTGGGACACGAAAATTTCCCATATTTGTAAAGTTTCTTGCCACACTGAAAAGTCATTTTTTTTGTTTATATTTATGCTTATGTCAACTGCTTCCTTTAGCAGGACAAAGGCGGTTTTAAGCTTTGCTTTTAACTGCTCAGTTTCCAATTAATTATCCTCCTTGTCATTATTGGGTATAATCGGGTTGCCTGGCAATGGTGTTACATTGCCGGGTGCGGGCTGGGTGTACTTGTTTTTTTCATATTGAGCTTCCGCGAAAATATCCTGAACTTCTTCTATTAGTCTTTCCAGCGAAGCCTGAACATTTTCCGATAAGCCAATACCAGCACCCAGAACTGATTTTAGCACTGGCCTTAGAGATTTTCCCATATAAGGGAGTAAAAATATTGCCGTTAGTGCCGCGATAGTACCCAATTTAAAACCGCGTCCTTCTGGTGAAGCCAGCCAGTTATCGATGCGTCCCCGGATAGAATTGGAGTTTTGTACCTGTTTGATAGCTTCAAGGAGATCTCTTCTGGTATATCCCATCTTCTGGATATCGTACATTATTTCATTTATTATATCCCGGCTTTGGGGATAGGGGTTGCGGGCAAGATAGTCTTGGTATATTTGTTGTGCCTTAAGGTCAGCCATTATTTCCTGTTTTAGCCCTTCCAGAAACATTTTTTTAGCTTTTTTTTCCTGGTAGTCATAATAACCCATGCGATCGCGCAATTTTTCCGCGATTTCATTTTTCATGTACATAAAGTCATCCCGGGTGTTGGAATACTTGTTTCTCAGGTTATTCCATAGGCTGGTGTTGCTATTATTTTTTTGCAATTCGAGCATTATCTCTTCGATCAAATTATCCATAGTTTCTTGATCTATTGAGTAGTGCTGGTAGGAATTATTGTTTTGCCTGGTATTGGTATTTGCCTGCTGAGCAATTTCTTCAAAAAGCTGTTTTTTTAGTTCATTGAACTGCTGTTCGTTTAGATAATTTGTTTCTTGTTGAACATTTTGCATCTAGTATCACCTCAGCTGTTAATTTTATAATATTTATTTCCGCAAAATATGAAATATATACCTGTAATTCCAGAAAATAAAATAAAGCCATAGTTTTATTAATAATTTTTTAAAAAAGGGTAAAAATATAAAAAAATTTGTGAGGTGATATGGCTGTGAATCAGGTTTTTCTGCGATATGCGTTGGGAGTGGGAGTAGGGCTGGCAGTAGTAAAAATCTTTAAAAATCCTATAAGAAAGCTGGCGGTAGCTACTACAGCAAAGGCAATGAATGCTTCCGATATGGTAGTGGACAAAGCTTCTAATTTAAAGAGGGAATGGGATAAACTGCTGGAAGAAGCTCACATGGAAAAAGAAAAGAAAAAAATGTTCATAAACAACACTATTGATAGGGGGAAAAAAGAAGTAGTAACTTATATGCAAAAAACAGCTGATTTTATGAATGACCTGGCTGATATAGTTGAAAACAATAAGGCAGAAACAAAAAAACTGGAGATTGATGCTGATGATGAGGATTAATATTTGACTGTTAATTAAAGGCTTGAATATATGAAGCAGATAAGGCTGGTTAGAAAGCCTTATCTGCTTTATGGAGGGAAGAATGGAATTTTAGTTTCTGTATCTTTGTCAAAAACGATTAAACGGCTTGTGGAGCATATTCAAAGTTGTTGTTATAAAAATATTGATCTAGCAAACGGTAAACAGGCTCATTATTATATAATTTTTCTTCATACAGGTTGAGATGATAGATTATCTGTTCGTAAATATGGTTGCTGATAGAAATAGTGAATGTTTTAAAAAAACCATCAATTAATTCCTGAATTATTTCTTCAATTTGTTGTCTATTTTGTTCCTTCCCTAATCCTGTAAGTTTGAGCAACCTGTTAGGCATATCTATTTTTTTCTCTATTACCCAGGGAAGTTTATTAAAAACTAAGGACCAGGATAAATCAACTGCTATTTTCCCATTTTCTAACAACAACATGTAATTTATACATTCCTGGCCAAATATTTTGAGATAATTTACATCCGGTTTTATTTCAGCAGGCAGCTGTAAATTTAGCATGGGTATAAAATGCCTGTCCATTATATTGTTGACGCTTTTTTCAATTTTTATTTTTAAATGGTTAATTTCATTATTTTTTATAATATTTGAGATATACTCAGATATTACATATTTATTTTTTACAGCATTTTTTAATATGTTATTAAATTCGTCTTTTTTTAGTGCAGTAAAATTATTAAGTTCCTGTTCTATGGCGAATGAAGTTTGTTCCAAAACGTCAATTATCAATTTATCTATATTTTTGCTTATAAATCTGCTGTTTTCATAGTAAAGAACTTTATGCATTTCAAGATTTCCTCCTGCTTATAAACTGCTGGTTTTAGTTTAAACCTGATATTATAAAATGGCTTTAGATTAATGTAATTTTTTTGTAAAAATTGTAGATTTTCATTATAAATAGCAGGAGGAATTTTTTATGTAAAATATAAAATATTATTATAAAGATATTTTCAGCAGGCGAGACGAATTAAGGAGCACTGATAAAGTATTTAGATTACTGATTATAAAACTGCTCAAGGGGCTGCTTATCCCGGCTAGGGCTAATCCAAGGCCGGAAAGATTGAAGATACCGGCAAGGGCCAGGTTTTGCCTGGATATTTGGAAACTTAATCTGGAGATTTGAATAGTTTTGTTTATATTGTCAAGATTTGAATCCAGTAATATTATATCAGCATTGTTTATTACAGCTCTTTGAGGGGAAGATCCGGGTACAAAACTTACATCAGCTGTACGTAATGCAGGTATATCATTTATACCATCGCCTATTACAGCTACTTTTTTAGCTTTTAATTTGACTTTTTGTACTATATTTTCTTTTTCAGCAGGTGAAACTTCTCCATATACAAAATCTGCTCCTATTTTTTTTCCTATATTTTGAGCTGCATATCTGTTGTCTCCTGTAAATATTCCTATATGTTTAATACCGGTTATGCGAAGATTGTGGATGCTTCTTATATTTTGGGGATTAATTATATCCTCTAAAACAATCAAACCTGCTATCTGGTTGTCAATGCTTACATAAAGCACAGAATATCCTCTGAGGGATAAACTTTTATATTTTAGTTCTATATCTTCAGGAATAGTAATGTTTTGAGTTTTCATAAACCTGCTGTTACCGACACTTACTGTTTTGCCTTTAATATTGGCTTTTACACCTTGTGCTATTTGCAGATTTAATTTTTTTATAGGGAGCAGTTCCATATTTAGTTTTTGAGCTGTATTAATCAGAGCATATCCGCGGGGATGCATTGAGTCTTGTTCAGTAGAGGCAGCCAGTTTTAAGATTTGTTCCGGTGAATATTTATCAGTGGTTGCGATTATTTGCTTAAATTGTGTTTCGGTAGTTAAAGTTCCTGTTTTATCAAATATTATAGTATCTGTTTCTGCCAGGTTTTCTAAAGATTTAATGTCTTTGATTAAGATATTGTTTTGTGCTGCTTTGGCTAATGCAAAACGATAAGCCCCTAACGCTGACATACTTGCAGCTGTAGGGTTAGCGGCAAGAAGCACAGATATGGATCGTTTGATATCACGGGTAAATATAAATGAACTTAATGCACAGATAAAAGATATTTTAGTTATTTTATTAATATAAGAATTTATATCGTTACTTACTTCAGTATTGACAGTGGCTTTTTTAACTACTTCATCCAGATCAGTAAGTATTTTATCATCAAAGGAGGTAGTTATTTTTATTTCTCCAGATTTTATGAAACTACCGGCCATAACATGATCCCCGCTTGATTTAATAAGAGGGATAGGGTTGCCACTTACTGAAGATTCATCAATTACTGCTGAACCTTCTATTATTTGGGCGCTATAAGGAATATATTGCGATTTTTTTAAAACTAAGGGTTTATTAGCAAAATAAGAACTGTCATCCAATCCAGGAAGTTTTTGCAATATATCTTCTAGATTTTCCTCCGAAGATTTCATTACCATACTATATATAAGTGCATTTAAATAACTTAACCATAATACTAAAATGCCCAAAATATTTTTTTGTAAAAATAACAAAACAAAAATGGTACTGCCTACCAAAAGGTCGTGATTGATTTTTAGCTTACCGGTTAAAAATTTAAGACCGCTGTTTAAAAAAGGGTAAGCAGCAATTATATTTATGATAGCATTAAGATTAAAAACTAAAGGGCGCATAGGAGCCTTTTTTGGTGAAGATATGCGATTTATCAAAAGAAAGAGTGCTGCAGCACCTATAATGAATAACCTTATTATTTGAGCTTTTATACTTATGTCTTCAGGTTCGGTTATAGGTAAATTTTTTTTAGCTGTTTTATTTTCGATTTTTTTTTCTATAATAGTTAATTTTTTTTCTATTTCTTCTGAAGAGAGCTGCTGGGGATTATATTGGATAAGAATACGCCCGGTAAGTTTATTGATTTTTAAAATATTGATATCAGGGGTATGCAGTTCCTGTTCAATGATTTTTAGAATAACAGGATTGTTTTTTATCTCAGGAAAGTTGAGGCGTATTCTGCCTGGTATATAATGAGAAATGCGGGATAGAATTTGTGTTTGCATTTTTATCACCTCATGAAATTGAAAATAGTCCTTTTAGCAGTTTTTGTTTCAGGCCAGTGATTTATACTTTTTTTAAAAAATACTTAAGGATAAGGAAATTATATACATTATAGTATTAATAATACATATAGGAATTAATGTTAATATTTTTAACTTAAATACAACAAAAAAAAGATGCTTACATTTGTTGAAAGATTATACAGGTAGGACAAACATTTCGTAGTTTGTCTCTTTTTTTTTGTTGTGACTAAAATATGATAACTTCTTAGTTTAAGGGAGAGTGATGAAGTGAACTGCAAAACGAAGTTTAAGTTGGGGAGAATACTTTTATTATTGATGTTTTTTACTGTAAGTTCTTTAATTATTACGGGTGATGTTTTAGCCGATTATGGAAATTTAGATTTAAAGTTAGGAAGCAAAGGTACATATGTACAAAATTTGCAGCGTGATTTGACTTTTTTAGGTTATGATACCAAAGGGGTAGACGGGATTTTTGGCAGCAATACCTATAATGCAGTAGTCAGATTTCAGAAAGATAATAACCTGTATCCTGATGGCATAGTTGGCAGACAGACTAAAGAGATGCTTTTAAGGAAAAAGGCGGAAAGGACTTATGTAGTAAAATCAGGAGATACTTTATATAAAATAAGTTTAAAATACGGAATAACTGTAAATGCATTAAGACAGGCAAATAATCTCAAATCTGACATGATATACCCTGGACAGGTGCTATTAATACCTGCATCGAATATGACTGCTCCTTCCCGCAGTGGAATAAGGTATCCGGAAGCAGCAGACTGGTGGACTGAAGTGCAGTATGTATTTACCAGAGGCAGTATTGCTACCGTTACTGATGTAGATACCGGAATAAGTTATCAGGTAAAGAGAAAAGGCGGTACCAATCATGCTGACTGTGAACCTTTAACCAAAGCTGATACCGCCAAAATGAAGCAGATATATGGTGGGCAGTGGAGCTGGGCAAGACGGGCAATAATAGTAAGTGTTAACGGACGTGTTTTTGCTGCTTCTCAGAATGGAATGCCCCATGGGCTATATGATATTTATGATAATAATTTTGACGGCCATTTTTGTATCCACTTCAAAAACAGCAGAACCCATGGAACTGACAGGGTGGATGAAGCTCACCAGGCAGCAATAATGAAAGCAGCCAGCTACAGGATATAGGTATAAAACAGGAGAAAACCCGGAATATTCCGGGTTTTCTCTATTTTTAGTCATAAATTGAATTTGTGTGAAATAAAATAAATAATTAAGCATAAATATAGAGGAATATGATTTAAAATGTAGTATTAAAATAGCAGTGGAGGTGTAATTAAATGTCCGAATTGTTAATTGTAGCAATAAATGGAAGCCCTGATCGGGAAGGAAATACCGCATTTTTGCTAAGAAAAGCAGCCGATGAATGTGAAAAAATGGGGGCCAGGGTTGAATTCATCCACTGTCAGCAGGTAATTAAAGACCTGGCTACCCCTTTTTGTGTGGCCTGTTCTGCACCTTGTTCCGGAAAATGTTTTAAGGATAAAGAAATGGAAAAAGCTTTAGAGCTTATTTCTAAAGCTGACGGCATTATTATGGGGAGTCCGGTTTATTTTGGTACTGTTTCTGCACAGCTTAAGGCTTTTTGGGATAAAACAAGAGGCTTAAGAAATGATAAAAAACTTCTTAATGTGGTAGGAGGAGCTGTGGCGGTAGGAGCTTCCAGATTTGGCGGACAGGAAACTACTATCAGGGCTATGCAGGATATGATGCTGGTACAGGGTATGATAGTAGTAGGAGACGGTTATTATGATGATGACTGCGGACATATGGGAGCTGCAGGGCAAAGACCGTCCTGGGAAGATGATAATGCTGTATTAAGAGCCTCTATTATTGGTAAGAGAATAGCTGAGGTAGCAGGAGCTACTAAGCCTTTGAGGATGCGCTAGGTTTATTGCTGTTTTTGTTGAGGAGTAAGATATTAAGGCGGTTTAGCACGCAAAATCCTTAAGCTTAGGGCTTTAAGGATTTTTGTTATTTTTAGCAATTTTAAAGGGGGGAAGAAGTTTTGCATATAAGAGAAGAACTGGAAGCCAGGGAACAAAAGATGCTGAGCACTTTTGCTACTTTAGCCATCAATTCCAGGGGCAGAAGGGAGAAAGAAGAGATGGATCCTATTCGAACCTGTTTTATGGTGGATCGGGATCGGGTAATTCATTCCAAGTCATTTCGCCGCCTTAAACATAAAACACAGGTTTTTATTGCTCCCCCCGGTGATCATTACCGGAGCCGCCTTACTCACACCCTGGAGGTAAGCCAGATTGCAAGAACAATAGGGGCTGGCTTAAATCTTAACCTTGATTTGATTGAGGCCATAGCCCTGGCCCATGATGTAGGACATACCCCTTTTGCCCATGCGGGTGAACAGGTTTTGGATGAGCTTTTGCCTGGAGGATTTAAACATAATGAAAATAGTATTCGGGTTTTAACCCGGGTGGAACAGCATAAGGGCAGAAATGGACTTAACCTTACTGAAGAAGTTTTGGATGGTGTTCTTTATCACAGTGGCTATGATAAAGAAGATAAGAAGCCATTTACTCCTGAAGGGCAGGTCGTACGGCTAAGCGACAAGATTGCTTATGTGCAGCATGATATTGATGACTCTATAAGAGCAGGGCTTTTGACCCTGGAAGATATTCCGAAAGAATATCTGGAAGTGCTGGGCTACACCCACAGCCAGCGGATAGCTACCCTGGTTACTGATACTATATACAATACCCGCAGAATTTGGGAAGAATCGGGTGAGCTTATCGTTGTCCCCAGTCCCCGGATAGAAGAAGCCCTGAAAGGTTTAAGAAAATTCATGTTTGAAAATGTATATACTGGTCCGGTATGTCAGGCAGAAAGAAGCAGGGCTTCTTTTATTATTGAGCATTTGTATGATTATTATCGCAAGAATCCGGGCAAGATGAGCCCTCTTTACCGGGAGATAGCTGATGAGGAAGGACTGGAGAGAGCAGTGGCAGATTATATTTCCGGCATGAGTGACGAATACTGTATTTCTGTGTTTAAAGATTTATATATTCCTCAGTCTCTGGTGCCGGAAGCCTTCAGGTTATATGAAGAAAAAAAGGGTGAGATAATTAAAAACTAAAAATGTTAGACATATTTAGAATATTTAGAAGGAGTTTATCTTTTTTTATCGAATAGTAGGTGAGGTAAATGAATTCTTATCAAGGTAGCAATGATATAGTTGAAGAAATAAAGCTAAGGCTGGATATAGTTGATGTAGTTTCAGAAACTGTAAGTTTGACACGCAAGGGAAACCGCTACTGGGGGAAATGCCCTTTTCATCAGGAAAAAACACCGTCTTTTTGTGTTACGCCTGAAAAAAATATGTATTACTGTTTCGGCTGCCATGCCGGTGGCGATATATTTTCTTTTGTAATGAGAAGGGATGGAGTAAGTTTTAAGGAAGCTCTGGAGATTTTAGCAGCTAAAGCGGGGATTAATATTTCTTCCGCCAGTTTTAAAAAAGAAAATGGGGATATCAGGAAAGTTATCCTCGATATTAATAAAAAAGCCTCCCTTTTTTACCATGACATGCTGAAAAAGCCGGAAGGGCAAGAAGCTAGAGAATATTTGGCAAAAAGGGGTATAACAGAGGAAATTGTTGATCTTTTTAAATTAGGTTATGCTCCGGATGATTGGGAAAGCCTGAAAGCTTTTATGCTTTCCCAGGGGGTGGCAGGTGATTATCTGGTTAAATCAGGTTTGTTAAAAAAGAGCGAGAAAACCGGAAATTATTTTGATCTTTTCCGCAATCGCATAATTTTTCCGATTTTTAAATATAATGGCGATATTGTGGCTTTTGGGGGAAGGGTTTTGGATGACAGCCTTCCCAAATACCTTAATTCCCCGGAGACTGAGCTTTTTTCCAAAAGAAGCAATCTCTATGGCCTTTTTCAGGCCAAAGAAGCGATTAGAGAGGCTAATGAGGCTATCCTGGTGGAAGGTTATATTGATTGTGTAAAGCTTTACCAGGCTGGTATAAAAAATGTGGTAGCTTCTCTGGGAACGGCTTTTGCACCGGAACAGGCGAGACTTCTGGCGCGTTATACGGAAAAGGTAATAATCCTGTATGATGGTGATGAAGCAGGACAAAAGTCAGCTTTGAGGGCAGGAGAGATTTTACATGAAGAAAAGCTGCAGACTTATGTGGCATTACTTCCCGGGGGACATGATCCGGATGAGTATATCGATTTAGTCGGAAAAGAGGATTTTTTGACATTTATACAGAATAATAAAATAAGCTATATAGAATTTAAAATCGACAGATATATAAAAAATCAGAAAACGATGCAGCTGGAGGATAAGATACGGGTAATAAATGCGATAAAATCCGATATATTGGATTTAGAAAGTGAAATAGCCAGGGACTATTATATAAAAGTGCTGGCAAAAAAATTACAGCTGGAAGAAAATCTTATATATCGCGAGATAAACCGTATAAACCCCAAAAAAACGGATAAAACTGGGAATAAAACTATAACAAAAAGGTATAATATAAAATACGGTAATTATACATGGGAAGATAGATTAATGGCGGCTATGCTTATGGACAGCGCAGTATTTAAATATGTAAAAGAAAAAGCAGGTTACGGGATATTTACTAATGAGGATTATCGCCAGATATGTATGGTATATGATGAGATAGGTGAAAAGGATAATATGGAAAAAGAAAGGCTTTTAGAAGCCAGGCTGCAGGAAAAAGGACTTATGTCCTGTTATGCTAAATTAACTTTTTTAATACAGGATGGTAATGTTTTAAGCAAGGCACAGATAGCCGATGTAGTTAAAAGATTTTTAGAAAGCAGGAGAGAAGCTATCTGGCAAAAATTTTTTGCCAGGATAAATATTTTGAAGGATAAAGGGGATTTTAAGGAAGTGTTGAAGTTTCTGGTTTATCTTGATTTATTTCTAAATAATGCCCAGGAAGGGGGGATAAGATGAAATTGGACAAGAAGCTGGATGGAATAGTAAAAATGCTGGAAACAAAAGCCAAGAAAAAAAAGTATATAACCTATAATGAGATTATCGATGAATTACAGGTTTTCAGTAACTTAGAACCTGAAGATATTGAAGAAATATTAGAACGCCTGCATTCATCGGGCATAAACGTAGTTGTTGGGGATTCTGATATTGATGCTGGCATTGATGATGCTGGTCTTGATATAGACCCGGAAGCTCTTGATTTAGAAGAGGTAATGATCCCAGAAGGGATTGAAATAGATGATCCTGTTCGCATGTATTTGAAGGAAATAGGAAGGGTGCCTCTTCTTACAGCTGATGAAGAAATAGAATTGGCCAAAAGGATTGAAAACGGGGATGAAGAAGCGAAAAGAATGCTGGTAGAAGCCAACCTGAGACTGGTAGTAAGTATTGCCAAACGTTATGTGGGAAGAGGGATGTTGTTTCTGGATCTCATTCAGGAAGGCAATCTGGGCCTTATGAAGGCGGTAGAAAAGTTTGATTATCGCAAAGGCTACAAATTCAGTACCTATGCTACCTGGTGGATAAGGCAGGCTATTACCAGAGCCATAGCAGACCAGGCCCGCACCATAAGGATTCCTGTGCATATGGTGGAAACTATAAATAAATTATCAAGGGTACAAAGGAGCCTTCTGCAAAGCCTGGGAAGAGAGCCTACCCCGGATGAAATTGCGGAAGAAATGGATATTCCTGTGGATAGGGTTATTGAAATAATGAAGGTAGCCCAGGAGCCTGTATCACTGGAGACTCCTATTGGAGAAGAAGATGACAGCCATCTGGGAGATTTTATAACTGATGAAGATGCAGAGTCTCCTGAAGAGTCAGCCTCTTTTGTACTGTTAAGGGAACACCTGGATGGGATCTTGAGTACCCTGACTGAGCGCGAAGAAAAAGTTTTGCGCCTGAGGTTTGGATTGGATGATGGCAGGCCGCGAACTTTAGAAGAAGTAGGGCAGGAGTTTGGGGTTACCAGAGAACGCATAAGGCAGATTGAGGCTAAAGCGTTGCGCAAGTTGAGGCATCCCTCCCGCAGTAAAAAACTTAAAGACTATATAGAATAAAAAATAAAAAATGTGTTGACAATTTAAAAGGTGGCGTATATAATAAATATCGTTGAGGCGATGATGATGTTCCTCGATAGCTCAACGGTAGAGCATCCGGCTGTTAACCGGAGGGTTGCAGGTTCGAATCCTGCTCGGGGAGCCATTTAGAAAACTTTAAAGCGGTAACCACGTTACCGCTTTTTACTTGAATAAATTGCAGCGAAATAAGTTTTAGTCTATTGACCTGAGGGAAAAAATTTAATATACTTATTTCGCGGGTTAAATTTCCCGGGCCTATAGCTCAGTTGGTAGAGCTACCGGCTCATAACCGGTTGGTCCCAGGTTCGAGTCCTGGTAGGCCCACCATGTTTGGCCCCTTGGTCAAGTGGTTAAGACACCGCCCTTTCACGGCGGTAACAGGGGTTCGAATCCCCTAGGGGTCACCAAATACGGGCGATTAGCTCAGCTGGGAGAGCACCTGCCTTACAAGCAGGGGGTCGTAGGTTCGAGCCCTGCATCGCCCACCATAGCGAAATTATAAGAGCTCAGTTTGAAAACTGAGCTCTTTCTTTTTGGGGATTATTTGGGATTTTCTTTTTTTGTCTCCCTTTCCTCAAGTTCGAGCTTGTATATTTCAAAACCATCACTGTTAAAGCGGGCATGGATTTTATAGCAGATAGTCTGCATGAAATCCGGGCAATCGATCTGGTAGGTGCGGATAAAGATAATTTCCTTTTCTTTTATTTCCCATCTGATAAATGGCAAATCTTCTTCGGTAATCATAGGCAGTCCTTCCCTGGGGATTATTACCTGCTTTTTGATTTCTGGCTGATAGGCGGTTGCATAATTGATAATTTGCCAGGCTAATTCCGCACAAAAACCTTGTTCAAGGTATTTTAGAATCTCGCTGTTGTTTTCTCCGTGATCAGATATGATAAAACCTTTTTCTATGTGTGTTTCTTTCAGGAAAAGGTTATAAAAACTGTAACGGTATATGAGTTCGGAAAGTAAAAGTTTTTTTATTTCTGCCCTGCTTAAAGCCTCTGGATTAAAGATGGGATTTTCCGCAGCATAAAGAGGAGCAGGAGCTAAATTAAAAAATACAATCAATATCAGGGTATAAGCTGCCAGTTTTTTCATACAATACTCCTTTTTTTAATTTATTATAATATTTTCCAGATAATGGAACGATAATTTTTGGTCGAAATAAAGCAGAACAAAATAAATAAAATTAAGACATTTTGTAATAAAAATATTACGAAATACTGTAATATCATATTGAATAGTGATAAAATAAAAATAACGGACAGGAAAAATTGATGGTGAGGGGGAAGGACTATGGAGATGCTTGAAAGGTTTGAAAAAGAAGTAAAAACCTTGCCGAGGATGTTCTACAATACGGTAGAGAATTTCCCTGAACGGCCAGCCATGAGGTTCAAGATGGAAGGGACTTATGTCACTCTGAGTTATAAGGGTTTTGCTGATATTGTCCAGGAAATAGCCAATGGGCTTTTAAGTTTAGGGGTGGCTAAAGGCACAGCTATTGGGCTTATGGCTCATACCTGCGAAAGATGGGGCTGGGTTGATTTTGCTATCCAGTGTGCAGGAGGAATTACAGTTACTATATATCCGACTTTATCAGCCGGGGAAGCATCTTTTATTTTAAAACACTCCGAGGCCAAACTCCTTTTTGTAGGCAACAGTGATATTGCAAGCCGTATAGAAACCGCCTTGCATAATCTTCCGGAGCTGGAATACATAATTGTAATGAATTCTACTTATCAGGGCAACCATCCCAAAATAATGAACTTAAGTGAACTGCGGGACAAAGGAAAGGCCTATGCCCTGCAGAACCCTATGGCGCTGCAAAACCGCTGGGAATCCTTAAAAGGCAGTGATCCTTCCAGCATAATATATACTTCAGGTACTACCGGGAATCTTAAAGGAAGCCTTTTAACACATGAGGACCTTATCGGGGCTCTGGCACGCAGCCTCAAACACATGGAAATAGGCGGCTATCCTGTAACTTATAATGATGTAGCTTTTTCCCTTTTACCCCTTGCCCATATATGGGAAAGAAATAATTCTTATCTGGCCATGATATCTGTAGGAGGCTGTATAGGATATGCTGAAAAGCCTACCACTCTGATTCAGGATATCCAGCAGATTAAGCCTACCTGGGTCCTTCTGGTGCCGCGCTTGTGGGATCGCATTTATGCCGGATTTAAGGCAGCCTTTTGCAGCAGTCCTGAAGGCAAGGAGCTTTTTGATTGGGCTTACCGGATAGGTGAGAAGGTACTGGAGAAAAGGACCAAGCCTAATGGCGCTATAGATTTGACAGAAGATCCTGCCAAATATTTAGATGAAGAATTGGCCCGCGATTTTAAGAGGGCGGATGCCATGGTATTCAGCCAGCTCAGGCAGTTTTTGGGAGGCAATCTTAAAATACCCTATTCAGGAGGAGGACATCTCCCGCCTGATCTGCATCGCAATTACCTGGTTCTTAATTTCCCGCTTCTCAACGGCTGGGGTCTTACTGAAACAGCAGCCGGCATAAGCCATGGCTATCCCAACGCCACCAAGATTGGCTGGCTTTCCAGGATGGTTCCCGGTGTGGAAGCTAAGCTGGATGAAGATGGGGAAATTTTGGTAAGAGGGGTAGGCATAATAAGAGAATATTATAAAGATCCGGAAGAAACCAAACTGGCTTTTACTGAGGATGGCTGGTTCAGGACAGGGGACATTGGGGAATTTGATGAGGATGGATTTTTAAGGATTATTGAGCGCAAAAAACATATCATAGTTATGGATACCGGAAAAAATGTGGCTCCTGCAAAGATTGAATCTAAATTTATTAACAGCCCAATAATAGAACAGGTAGTAGTCCTGGGAGATAACCGCAAGTTTATTTCTGCACTTTTGGTTCCCGCTTTTGATGTAATCCTTTATATGATGAGGGAGAAAGGTATTGCCTTTGATGAAACGAAACTGAAATATGCAGAGATAAATGGGATAAATACCTGTATAGAGGTGGGAGAAGATGTTATAAGCCATCCTTTTGTGAAAGAAATGGTAGCGGAAGAGGTTAAACGCATAAACCAGTATCTGGAAGACTATGAAACTATTAAGGACTACCGCATCCTCCCGCATAAATTTACTGAAGAAGCTGGAGAACTTACCCCCACCTTGAAGATAAAACGCAAGGTAGTTATGGAAAAATACAAGGATTTGATCGAAGATATATATAAATAAAAATAAGCGGCTTTAAAGCCGCTTATTTTATACCTCATAAAAGCTTACTCCCAGGAGGCCGGGACCGGTGTGAACCCCCAGAGTGGGGCTGATGTCAGAACATATAAACTCCTGGATGTTAGGAAGTTTTTTAAGCCTTTCTACCAGTTTTTCAAATTCTTCTTTGGCTCCCCCGTGCATTACTGCCAGATTTATTTTTTTGTTTTGTACGGTTTCCTCTACAATTTCTGCCAGTTTTTCAATAGATTTTTTGCGCCCTTTGGCTTTGGCATATACGAAGTACTGCCCTTCTTCATCTACAGATATTATAGGCTTTATGTGCAGAAACTGGCCGAGCATGGATGCCACTTTGCCTATGCGTCCGCCGCGGCGCAGGTATTCCAGGGTTTCAATTACATAAAACACTTTTACCTGGGACTGGATTTTTTGTACATGTTCCACAACTTTATCCCAGCTCATGCCGGAGGCGATGCTTTTTGCCGCTTCCATCACTATAAAACCGCTTCCTATGGATAGGGTTTTGGTATCCAAAACTTTTATTTTGAGGTCATTAATTTCCCTGGCTATCATTTTTACAGTATTATAAGTGCCGGATAGCTTGCTGGAAAGATGGAGGGCCAGTACATGGCTGAAGCCTTCTTCCCTGATCTTTTCCAGAGTAGTTTTAATCTCTTCCGGAGCAGGCATGGAAGTGGTGGGGATTTCTTCCGGCATGCGGGAATATACTTCTTCCGGCTGAATATCTTCGCGGTCGGAATAAGCTTGATTTCCGTAAATAACCTTAAGGGGCAAAACTTTTATCCCGTATTTCTGGATAATCTCCCGGGGGAGATCACAGGCACTATCTGTTAAAATCGCTATTTTTTCAAACAAAACCTTCACCTCAGATTTTGGATATTTAATTAATTATATGGCTTTTCCATTTTAAAAGCAATTTTTATTTCTTGACATGGAATGACAATTAATATAGAATACTTGCGTAAAGGATATTTACTTTACACCTTGGAGAAGATATTATATGCTTGCCAAAAGGGAATACCTCATAATGCTTAAGGATTTTTATGCGTCTCTGCTCACAGATAAACAGCAATATGTTCTGGAACTATATTATGAACATGACCTTTCCCTCTCCGAGATAGCTGAGGAGATGGGAATTTCCCGCCAGGCCGTCCATGATCTTATAAAGCGGGCGGAAGGGCTGCTTAATGACTACGAAGAAAAGCTGAAACTGGTGCATAGATTTTTGATTATTAAAAATAGAATAGAGGAAGTATGTAATCTGATGCAGGATGCAGAGTTTTTAGGCGATTGCAGTAAACGCGATGAAGTAGTAGGCATGTTGCGTGAGATAACCGATCTTTTATAGGGAAAAGGAGAGGTAAGGTGGCATTTGAAGGATTAACAGACAGGCTGCAGGATATATTCAGGAAATTGAGGGGCAAAGGCAAGATAACCGAAGAAGATGTAAAAGCTGCCATGCGGGAAGTGCGTCTGGCCTTGCTCGAAGCAGACGTCAATTTTAAAGTGGTGAAAGATTTTATAAACCGGGTAAAGGATAGAGCGGTAGGACAGGAAGTTTTGCAGAGCCTTACCCCCGGCCAGCAGATTATAAAAATTGTTTATGATGAAATGACTGAACTTATGGGGGGAAAGGAAAGCAAGCTTAATTTAGGCTCCAGGACACCGGCGGTAATTATGGCAGTAGGGCTGCAGGGGGCAGGAAAAACTACAACGGTGGCAAAATTGGCCAAGACTCTGGTTAAACAGGGAAGAAGGCCGCTTCTGGTAGCCTGCGATGTGTACCGCCCAGCAGCGATAAAGCAGCTGCAGGTACTGGGAGAACAGATTAATGTGCCGGTATTTTCTATGGGGCAAAATAATCCGGTAGATATTGCCAAAGCTTCTCTGCAGTATGCCAGGTCCAACAACCGGGATGTAGTTATACTGGATACGGCTGGACGCCTTCACATAAATGAAGAGTTAATGGAGGAGCTGAAGAATATAAAGGCAGCGGTTGCTCCTGATGAAATACTGCTGGTAGTAGATGCCATGACCGGGCAGGATGCAGTAAATGTAGCAGAGTCCTTTAATAATGACCTGGGCCTAACAGGAGTAATACTTACCAAGCTGGATGGAGATACCAGGGGAGGAGTTGCTCTTTCTGTTAAGGCAGTAACCGGTTGTCCCATCAAATATGTAGGGATGGGAGAAAAGCTTGATGCGCTGGAAGTTTTCCATCCTGACCGTATGGCTTCGCGTATACTGGGGATGGGGGATATCCTGACCCTGGTTGAGAAAGCCCAGGCCAGTTTTGATGAGAAAAAGGCCCGGGAGATGGAACGCAAAATCCGCCAGCAGGAATTTACTCTGGAAGATTTTTTGGAACAGATGCAGCAGGTAAGGTCTATGGGGCCTTTAGAAGAAATTTTGGGCATGATACCTGGTTTAGGAAAACAGCTTAAAGGGATGAAAGCAGAGTTTGATGAAAAAGAGCTTGCTCATATAGAAGCTATAATCAAGTCCATGACTCCCGAGGAAAGAAGAAATCCGGAGATAATAAATGGCAGCAGAAAAAAACGGATTGCCAGGGGAAGTGGAACCAAAGTACAGGATGTAAACCGTCTTTTAAAGCAGTTTGAGGAATCGCGCAGGCTTATGAAGCAGATTACTGATTTGGCAGGCAAAAAAGGCAAAAAGGGTGGTTTTCCACCTATAAAATTTCCTTTTTAATACCGCAGTTTAATGGCAATAATATAAAGGAGGTGAAGTAAGTGGCAACCAAGATCAGACTTAGAAGGATGGGGGCAAAGAAAAAGCCTTTTTACAGAATAGTGGTGGCTGATGCCAGATCTCCGCGTGATGGAAGGTTTATTGAAGAAATAGGCTATTATGATCCCAATACTACCCCTGCTACTATAAAGATTGATGAGGAAAAGGCATTAAAATGGCTCAGGAGTGGGGCTAAACCTTCTGATACCGCTAAATCTCTTTTGCAAAAAGAAGGTATACTGGCTAAATTTGCTGAAACCCGCAAATAGCATGGAAAGGAGCAGGGGGTGACATTAAGTGAAGGAATTAGTTGAGTATATTGCTAAATCACTGGTAGATAACCCCGATGCAGTTGAGGTAAGAGAAATTGAAGGAGAAAGGTCAATTATACTGGAACTGCGGGTTGCTCCAGAAGATATGGGAAAGGTTATAGGCAAACAAGGTAAAATTGCCAAATCCATCAGGACCCTTACCAAGGCAGCAGGTGCCAAACAGGGAAAAAGGGTAGTGGTAGAGATACTCAAATAGGGCTAGTTTTAGCCCTATAACCTTTATTAAGGGTTTTTTATGAGGTGATTTTTGGTGAATTATGATGAAATGGTCGCTATTGGCAAGATAATAGGCACTTTCGGGTTTAAAGGAACCGTGAAAATTGCCCTGTTAACGGATTTCCCGGAGAGGTTTAGGGAATTAAAGAGGGTAAGGCTGTACGGGGAAAGGATAAACCGGGATTTCGAGATTGAAGAAGCTAAAGCCTACAATAATATGTATTTGATAAAATTTAAGGGAATCGAATCCAAAGAGGAAGCTGCCAAATATAAAAATGTGTTCCTGATGATTCATGAGAGTGAGGTTTATCCTCTGCCTGAAGGGTATTATTATCATTTTCAGCTAAAAGGGCTTAAGGTATATGATGAAGAAAAAGGCTTTTTAGGGGAGCTTACTGAGATATTGGAAACAGGAGCCAATGATGTATATATAGTAAAATCTGAGGAATATGGCGAAGTTTTGCTGCCAGCTATCAAGAGTGTGATAAAAGAGGTAAATCTGGAGGAAAATGTAATGAGGGTAAAACTCCTTCCTGGGATTATTGACTAATCGCGTTAATTGGCTAAATTAGTGAGCAGGGAGGATAATGGTGAGGATAGATATATTAACCCTTTTTCCGGAAATGTTTGTTTCACCTTTAAATGCAAGTATCATAAAGAGAGCGCAGGAAAAAGGAAAAGTAGTTATAAATCTGGTGAATATAAGGGATTATGCCGGGAATAAACATGGACAGGTGGACGATTACCCTTATGGAGGGGGAGCCGGCATGGTCATGAAGCCTGATGTGGTGGTAAGGGCTATTGAAAGTGTAAGGGATGACAATTCCTGGGTAGCCTATATGTCACCACGAGGCAAGCCTCTAAATCAGGATAAAGTTAGAGAGCTGGCAGGAAAACCACATCTAATCTTGCTTTGCGGCCATTATGAAGGAATAGACGAAAGGGCACTGGATTTTGTCGATGAAGAGATTTCTATTGGAGATTATATATTGACAGGAGGAGAACTTCCGGCTCTGGTGGTAGTAGATGCAGTGGTAAGGCTGGTTCCTGGTGTACTGGGAGATGAAAAATCAGCTGAAGATGAATCTTTTTCCAGAGGCCTTCTGGAATATCCCCAGTATACGCGGCCCGGTGTTTTTCGCGACAGGAAAGTGCCGGAGATTTTACTTTCTGGTCATCATGAAAATATAAGGCTTTGGCGCAAAAAACAGAGCCTTTTGACTACTCTGCTTAAACGTCCGGAATTGCTCTTGAACCGGGAATATGATGAAGAAGAAAAAAGATTATTGCAGGAAATACTTTTTGGCAGGGAGCAGTGAAATTTTGAGAAAGGCCAAGGTATATATAGCCCTCTTGCACTATCCTATGTATAACAAGAGGATGGATATTGTAACTACCTCCATAACTAATCTCGATCTTCATGATATAGCCAGAGCTGCCCGCACTTATGACGTGGATGGTTTTTTGGTGGTTCATCCTTCGGAAAACCAGCATAAACTTCTAAAAGAGATTGTTGCTTACTGGCAGGAAGGCTATGGGGGGGAATATAATCCCGACCGTAAGGAAGCCTTTGACATACTAAGGACTTTTTATACCCTGGAAGAAGCCATGCAACATATAGAAAAGGAAACCGGTCAAAAGCCGCTGACCGTGGCAACTGATGCCAGGGTATATCCCAATACGGTTTCCTATCGTACTTTGAAAACTAAAATAAAAGAAGATGAAAATGTTTTTCTTGTCCTTTTCGGTACCGGCTGGGGTATAAAACGAGAACTCATGGAAGCATGTGATTATATACTGGAACCGGTAGAAAAGGATCGCACTTACAACCACCTGTCGGTACGCAGTGCGGTAGCCATAATTCTGGACCGCCTTTTAGGAGAAGAATGGTATTTATAATGTTTGTTTTTATCCCTTGTTAACAGTAATTGTTTATGCTAAAATCTAAATGTTATGTGTAATAAAGGTGGTCCGCTGCATGAAATATGCATGAACACCTGGTGGAAGGAGGTAAGAAAGTGCAGGACATAATCCGTTCAATCGAAGAAGAATATTATAAGAAAGATCTGCCTCAGTTTGGACCTGGAGATACTGTCAAGGTACATGTAAAAGTTATCGAAGGCAACCGGGAAAGAATCCAGGTTTTTGAAGGAACAGTAATAAAGATAAGAGGAGAAGGGCTTTCCAAGACTTTTACCGTACGCCGCATATCTTTCGGCGTAGGTGTAGAAAGAACTTTCCCCTTACATTCTCCTAAAATTGCCAAGATTGAAGTAGTAAGAAAAGGTAAAGTGCGTAGAGCACGTCTCTACTATCTGCGTGAACTGACTGGCAAAAAGGCTAAGGTTAAGGAAAAGGGAAGATAAATATAATACCGATTTTTTGAGAGAATACCATTAAAGGTATTCTCTTTTTTTGGAGGTAAGTTTTTATGGTAATAAACTGGTATCCGGGACATATGGTGAAGGCCAGGCGCGAAATAGAAAACAATGTAAAGCTGGTAGACATGGTAATTATTCTTCTCGATGCCAGGGCTCCTTTTTCCTGCCGCAACAAAGATCTGGAAAATCTGGTCAGCAAAAAGCCTTTAATCATGGTTTTAAGCAAGATTGACCTGGCGGATGAGGACTGTACGAGAAAATATATGGAAAAGCTGGGTGAAGAAGGTTTCAGGGTGGCAGCAGTAGATTCAATAACCGGAAAAGGTATGCCGCAGGTGTTAAGGGAGATTGGAGAAGCATATAAACCACTGGCTGACAGGATGCTGGCCAAAGGAAGAAGGATAAGGCCAGCCAGGGTTATGGTAGCGGGAGTGCCTAACATTGGCAAATCTACCTTTTTGAACTGTCTGGTGGGGCAGAAAGTGGCCAGAACGGGAGCCAAGCCAGGGGTTACCCGGGGGAAGCAGTGGATAAGGGTGCGGGAAGATATTGAATTTATGGATACCCCGGGACTCATGTGGCCTAAAATAGAAAATGAGGAGCAGGGTTTAAAACTTGCCCTGATTGATGTGATAGGGGAAAATGCTTATCAGGAAGATGAAGTTGCTTTATATCTGGTTAAAATTTTAAGAGAAAAAAGGCCGGAAATATTAAAGGAAAAGTTTAAGCTGGCGGAGATAGACGGAACTGACCTGGAGATATTGGAGAAAATAGGGAGAAAAAGGGGATGCCTTATTAAGGGCGGAGAAGTGGATTTTAACAAGACATGCAGCATGCTGCTCAATGATTTTAGAAAAGGGAGTTTGGGCAGAATAAGCCTGGACTAAATACATAAAGAGGTTGTCAAAACCCTCTTTTTTTTTTGCAAAAATTTTTTCAAAAAAGCAGGAATTTTTTAAATCCAAAAGAATATAAATCTATTGTGTATATGAAGCTTTAATCTAAATTATAACTTTAAGTTATAATTTAGAAAGGCTGATTAAAAATTAAGGAGGAGGTATTACATATATGGACCGCAGTAAGTGGTTTATTTTAATTACTGGACTTATTATCGGAGCTATTGCTGCTGTTCTGGTGAAGTTGGGGAATCCACCTAACATGGGCTTTTGTATCGCATGTTTTGAGCGGGACATAGCCGGCGCTCTAGGTTTGCACAGGGCGGCTCTGGTGCAGTATATGCGCCCTGAAATTATCGGTATAGTCCTGGGAGCACTTTTAACCTCGCTGTTTGCCGGGGAATTTAAAGCCCGCGGAGGTTCAGCTACTTTTGTCCGTTTTGTTATGGGCATTTTTATGATGATTGGCGCCTTGGTATTTTTGGGATGTCCCTTGCGTGATGTTTTGCGCATGGCGGGCGGAGATTATAATGCAGTGGTAGGATTTATAGGCTTTGTTTGTGGTGTGGCTACCGGGGTGTTTTTCTTGAAGCGAGGTTTCAATTTGGGACGCAGTGAATACAGCCATTCCAATGCGGGTGGGCTTGTGCTTCCTTTCATTTTCCTTTTATTCCTGTTTTTCCTGCTTAAAGGGCTTGTATTTAATCCGGAAGCAGGCGGCCCCCTTTTCTTCAGTGCGGAAGGGCCAGGTTCCAAATTTGCGCCCCTTGGTATATCCCTGGCTGCTGGACTTGTAGTAGGCGCTTTGGCTCAGAGAACACGGCTTTGCTTGAGTGGAGGAATAAGGGATTTTATACTTATAAGGGACAGCTACTTGCTTTTAGGTTTCCTGGGGATTTTTATCGGGGCTTTGATTTTAAATATAGCTTTTGGTTTCTTTAAACCTGGATTTGCTGACCAGCCGATAGCTCATACCATGTCGGTTTGGAACTTCCTGGGACTTTACCTGGTAGGAGTGACGGCAACCCTCCTGGGCGGATGCCCCTTAAGACAGCTTATCCTTTCCGGCGAAGGGGATATGGATGCTGCAGCGGTAGTTTTCGGCATGATTGTAGGTGCAGCTTTTGCCCACAACTTTATGTTTGCAGGTTCTCCCAACGGGGTAGGCATCTACGGCCAGATTGCCTGTGTGGTAGGTATCCTTGTTATGTTCTGGCTTGGCTTTAGTTTCAGGGAAGAATAGGAGGGAAAAGCATGGAAAAGGTGGATGTAAGAGGCTTAAGCTGTCCTATGCCGGTATTGAAGACCAAGAAGGTTATGGACAGCGGAGCGAAAGAAATATTAGTGGTGGGAACCAGCCAGGTATCCAAGGAAAATGTGGCTAAACTTGCCAGATCACAGGGATATGAAGTTGTGATGAAAATTGATAATAAGGATAACTGGGAAATGGAGCTCAGAAAATAACTTTCCTGGCTAAAACATATTAAGCTAAAATAGAGGAGAACACTTTTGTGTTTTCCTCTTTTTTGTTATAGATGTAAAATTAAAGGAAGGGCGGGCTTTTCTTTGCCAAAAAAGGTCTTGGGAATTATTTTGGTTGTGTTTTTGGGCTGTTTTAGTTCTTTTGTTTTATATATTAATATGGCTTCTCATACAAATAGTGTTCCGGCTGTTAAAAAAGAAGAAAGAGAGAATTCCCAAGAAGAGGTTATCCGAACTATAAACCTTACAGCTACTGGAGACTGCCTTATGCATAATACCCAGATTATGTCAGGAAGAAATCCGGATGGAAGCTATAATTTTGACTCTTTTTTTGCGGAAGTGGAAGATTTGATTAAAGAAGGGGATTATACTTCGGTATGCTTTGAGGCTCCTATGGCTGGCAAAGAAGCGGAATATACCGGATATCCCCTTTTTAACAGCCCGGATGAGATAGTTTATACCTTTAAAAAGGCGGGATTTGACCTTATAGTTACGGCCAATAACCATATTATGGATCGTGGCTATAAAGGAGCCGTAAGGACGATGGAGGTTATCGAAAAAGCAGGACTTGATTATGTAGGTACCTATAAAAACAAGGAAGATAGTGAAAAGTTTCTGATTAAGGATATTAACGGGGTAAAGGTAGGGTATATAGCTTATACTTACAGCACCAACGGCATTCCGGTTCCGGAGGAACATGCCTATTTTTTGAATTATATTGATGAAGAAAAGATATTAAGCGATATTGAGAGGCTAAGGCCAGAGGTTGATGTATTGATTCTGATTCTGCACTGGGGAGTGGAATACAGTCCCCAGCCTACCCAGGAACAGAGGATGATGGCGCGTAAGTTTCTGGAAAAGGGAGCTGATGTAATACTAGGGAGTCATCCTCATGTTATCCAGCCTATGGAGGTAATTAATATCGGCGGCAGGGATAAAGTTGTTTTTTATTCTATGGGAAATTTTATAAGCCACCAGAGAGGTATTGAACGCAACAGCGGAATAGTGGTAAAGCTCAAGTTTGCCAAAGACCTCAAGCGAAATATTACGGTTTTAGAGGAGGCAAGCTATACTCCCACTTTTTCCCATATGTATTATGAAAGCGGCAGGCTAAGATTCAGGGTAGTGCCAGTCAAGAGGACGATAGAAAAGATAATAAGCAAAGAGGAAGCTTATCTTGATGAAAGTTATGTACCAGTTCTGGAAGAGGTTTTAAATGCTACTTCTTCTACACTGGGTCCGCCTTTTTATCGCCGTTTGGAATAAAGCTGCAGGGAGGCTTTCGGGAATGAAAACTGGTATAGAGGAAGAAAGAGCCAGGATTGATATGTTGAGTGCATATGAAAAAGAGGCCTATGAAAGGGGCCTAAGATACATAGCAGGAGTTGATGAGGTGGGACGCGGCACTATTGCAGGCCCGGTAGTGGCAGGGGCGGTGATTTTGCCGGCCGATTTTTTCCTGCCCGGGGTTGATGACTCTAAAAAACTTACCGCCAGGAAGAGGGAAAAACTGGCGGAAGAGATAAAAAAGAAAGCTTTAAGCTGGGCAGTTTCCTATGTTTGGCCTGAAGTTATCGATGAAATAAATATATTAAATGCCACCCGCCTGGCTATGAAACTGGCCGTTCAAAATTTAAACCTGGCTCCGGATTTGGTACTAACGGATGCAGTAAAAATACCCGATATAAATGTTGAACAGATAAATATAACCAAGGGTGACCGGCTGAGCGTATCTATTGCCTGTGCATCGATTATAGCCAAGGTGGAAAGGGATATAACCATGCAGAACCTGGATATTCTCCTGCCGGGGTATGGAATGGCAGAACATAAAGGATATGCGACCAAAAAGCATGTGGAGGAGCTTTTGAAAAAAGGGTGTTCGTTTTTGCACCGCAAAAGCTTTGAGCCGGTTAAATCTTTAGTTTATGGAGGCCAGAATGTACAGCCGTGTCTCTTTGAATAAGTTACAGCTTAATATAACTTCTCCTGAGGGAAATGAGCTTAAGCTGAGCCAGGGAGAAATCCTTAAAGGGCAGGTAAAAGATGTAAAAGATAATGGCCTTGTACTTATCTATCTTAAAGGCAGGCTTATTGAAGCTTTAAGTGAAGTGATGGTAAAGCCGGGAGATACCCTTTATCTTATGGTGGAAGATTTTAAGGATAAAAAGGCTTATCTTAAAGTGCTGACTCCGGAGAGCTTGAGCAGGCTGGAGAATGATGCCCTGGCTTTTCGCCTCAGGGAACTGGGGATTTCCCCTCAGGAACAGGAGGTATTGATAGCCAAAAAACTCATCCAGCACCATTTGCCCCTTACCCAGGAAAATGTAAGAAAGCTTTTAAGCGGGGTAAAAATGCTGGGGGAATTTAATGCCAGAAATTTAGAAATAGCAGCCTTTGCCCTGGCTAAAGGCATACCTCTCAATAAGGAAACTTTGAGCCTGATTACCTATCACCTTGATAAGAATACTGGCCTGGCCGAATTGATAGATGATGTTTTAAAGCTGTCGAGCCAGTATGCTGAAGAACCTGGGCTGCTGGATGCTAATCAGCCTGAAGAAACAGGAAAAGGAAGGTATATAGATGCCGCCGGCTTCAAAGGAACAGCAAAACCGGAAGTAAGCGGGGAACAAGGCTTAAACCAGGGATTAAGCGGCAATAAGGCTGATTATAAATTATCGGAGGCAAAAATAGAGAGCAGTCTGCGCATGGAAAATATATCTGGCTTAAAAACAGATATGCCAGAAGGGGTTAATTTATCTAAACAGGCTATTTTTGATTATTTCAGGATTTCTGACAGGTTTAGGCCCCTTATGATATTTTTGGGAAAAGTCTTTGAAGAAATAAGGATTAATCCAGCCCTTTTAAGGGAAAACAACCTTCTGGCAGCCAGATTAAAAGAAGTTCTGGCTGCTGAAAAGGATTTAATTCAGGTTTTAGACAGGTTTTTAGAAGCGGCTGCCGGGGAAAAAGGAGTAGAAAAAAGCCATCCAGCTGCTCAGTTTTTAAGAGCTCTGGAAAGCATAGAAAAGGAAATCAGCGGGAACAGGCTTTTTAATTTTATAAGCCGCCAGGGTGCGGATAATAGTTTCAATTACTACTACTTTGCCTGGCCGGTAAAGCTTAATGACAGCACCTATCTTTTAGAGATGAGGGTAAACCGGGAAAAAAGGTATAAGAGTTTAAAGGACGCAGATAGTTTAACTATAGCGGTAGCTCTGGATACTCCCCGTATGGGGAAGGTTTTGTTCCATGTGAGCTGGATAAAGAATTACAAGCTTGAACTAAGAGGGGTAGTCGAAACAGTACCGGTAAAAGAATATATAGAAAAAAACATTTCTGAACTGGTTGATGTTTTATCTGGCCTGGGCTACCGGGTTGATTATCTGGGAACCAGAGTGGCTGAAAGCCGGGAAGAAATGGTTATAAACCGTATAAGGCTGATGGAAACTGAAGAAAAGGTAAAGCCTTTTGGTATTGATGTGATAGTTTAGCAGGAGGCTAAATTTATGGAAGAGCTAAAACGGGAAAAGGCAGTAGCTTTGCGCTATGATGAGGAAAAAGATAGAGCCCCCCGGGTAGTGGCCAAAGGGAAGGGGATAGTGGCCAGAAGGATTAAAGAGCTGGCAGAAGAATATGGGGTGCCCTTGCATAAGGATGAAGTCTTGTCCGATTATCTTTTGGCCCTTGATTTATATGAAGAAATCCCCCCGGAACTTTATGCAGTAGTAGCGGAGATACTTGCTTTTATATACCGTGTGCATGAAAAATATTAGGGGGAAGCTTATGAAAAGAGAAGTGGGAAGGCTGGGAGAAAAGATAGCGGTTGATTATCTTGTACAAAAGGGATATACGATTTTGGCCCGCAATTACTATACCCGCTATGGGGAAATTGATATAATATGCAAAAAAAATGGGATTCTGGTGCTGGTAGAGGTAAAAACCCGACAGAAACTTGGTTATGGAGAACCTGAGGAGGCAGTTACCAGGCATAAGATAAGTCATCTTAAGAAAGCAGCAGGTATTTATTTGAGCCAGACAGATATTTTTTACGATGAAGTGAGATTTGATGTGGTAAGCATTTTGCTCAAGGATAAGCGATGTGAAATAAAACATATTGAAAGTGCTTTTTGAAAATCAGCATAATCAGGTTAAGGTGGTAGATATGGAAATAGATAAGAAAGAGTTGCAAAGGCAGAGGATGATGATCTGTTTTATTGATGCAGCGGTACAGATAATAGAAGAAGAAGGGATAAAAGGGGTTACTGCTCGCAAAGTGGCTGATTTGGCAGGCTATAATGTAGCTACCCTTTACAATTATTTTTCTAATCTGGAGCATTTAATTCTTTTTGCTGCTTTGAGGTTTATGCGGGAATATACAGAAAGCCTGCCTTTTTATGTTTATAATGCACAAAATGCTCTGGAGAGGTTTATAAAAATCTGGGAATGTTTTTGCTATTATTCTTTCAAACAGACTGAAATTTATAATGCTATTTTCTTTACCAGGATTGATGAACCTTTGCAAGATATTATAAGCCAGTACTATGAACTTTTTCCTCAGGATTTGTCCAATCAGCCAGAAGAGCTTTTGCCTATGCTTACGCGGACAGATATTTATGAAAGGGACAAGGTCATTTTAGAAGAGTGTGCCAAAGAAGGTTTTATAAAACAGGAAGATATTGATGAAATAAATGAGCTTCTCCTGCTCATATATCAGGGGATGCTGTCAGGGCTGATAAGCAAAAGGCTAAATTACAGTGTAGAAGAAGCTGTAGAAAAGACTATGTTTTTTATAAAGAAATGTTTGCATTTTTATTTGATTAATGAGGATAAAGGGTATTTATAAAAAGATTGTTGAATATGATATTAAAACCCGGGAATGACAATTCCCGGGTTTGTTTTTTGGCTTGTGAATTACCTGGTTTTGGTGGTTGGAGAGCCATAAGAACTTAAGTTTTTAAGGGTGATGAATTAATGGGGATTAACGGGCTGAAAAATAATTTTTATTATTTGCGATTGGTAATTTTATTTGAAACTGCTGGCAGACCTTAAGAAATAGCTTTTTTTAATTTGTTAATTTAATCACTTTTTTATATAATTAATTATTTTTTATTATATATTGTGAAATATTTCATAAACATGTTTACTAAATAAACATGTTTATGATATCTTGGAATCAGAACCAGGTTAATCGCTTTTTATACCCGATTAATTTTTTTTATATGAGGAGGTGGCTCTTAAATCTAAAAAATTTATTTTATGACTTCCATTAATTTAATAAAAAAGAAAGGGGAGAGATGAATGCGGTTAGAAATTGGTAATTTCCCAGTTCACCAAATTCGCTTTGGCGAAACTACTTCTTATAATAATGGTGTTTTGACTATCAATAAAGAAGAGGCATTAAAAGTGGTTATGGAAGATGAACACATAACGGAAGCAGATATTGTTATCGCCTGCCCGGGAGATCCGGTCCGTATTGTTCCGGTAAAGGAAGCTATTGAACCACGGGTAAAGGTTAGCGGTGGTACTATGTTTCCGGGAGTTACCAATGAGCTGGTGCAGGTAGGAAGAGGGCGGACTCATGCCTTAAAAGGTGTAGATGTACTGGTTGTTGGCAAACACTGGGGAGGATTTCAGGATGGTTTAATCGATATGAGCGGTCCTGGTGCTAAACACACCTTTTATTCCAGCCTTAAGCATATCTGCCTGGTTGCGGATACAGATGAGGAATTTGAAAGATATGAACAGCAGAAGAAAAACCATGCCTTAAGATGGGCTGGACATCGCCTGGCTGAATATATCGCAACCTGTGTAAAGGATTTGGAACCTGAAACCCTGGAAGTTTATGAACTCCCGCCTATTACCCAAAGAAGTCCTGAAGTTAATGCTCTCCCCGGGGTGGTTTATGTCATGCAGCTTGATTCCCAGATGGAAGAGGATGGCTATAATGCGCTTGTCTATGGATGGGACTCCAATCACATGCTGCCTACTTTTATGCATCCCAATGAGGTTTTAGACGGAGCTATTGTTTCCGGAAGTTTTATGCCCTGCTCGTCAAAGTTTTCCACCTACTGCCATCAAAATAACCCTACTATAAAACGTTTATACCAGGAACACGGCAAGACTATAAATTTCCTGGGTGTAATCATGTCTAATCTCAATGTTAATCTGGAAGAAAAGACTCGTTCTGCCCTTTTTGTGGCTCAGATCGCCAAGAGCCTGGGAGCGGTAGGGGCTATAGTGGCGGAAGAAGGCTATGGCAATCCAGATGTTGATTTTATCAAGTGTATTGTCGCTTTAGAAGAAGCAGGCATCAAGACGGTAGGCATTACCAATGAGTGTACAGGAAGAGACGGCCGATCTCAGCCTCTGGTAGCCCTGGATGAAAAAGCTGATGCTCTGGTTACTACTGGTAATGTTTCGGAATTAATAGAGCTTCCTCCTATGCCGGTTGTAATTGGAGAATTAGAAGCCTTAGCCCGGGATGGTTTATCTGGTGGCTGGGAAGGATGTGTCCGTCCGGATGGTTCAATAATTATGGAAGACAATGCTATGTTCTGCGGTGATACTATATGTGGCTTTTCCCGTAAGCGTATGGCAGAATTTTAAGGAGGTGTGGACATGAAAAAAGGGATACTATATATTAATCAGTTCTTTGGGCAAATAGGCGGAGAAGAGATGGCAGATTATGAACCGGAAATAAGAGAAGGGCTGGTAGGGCCTGCTGCCTTTTTGCAGCAGCAGCTTAAGGATATAGAGATAACCCATACCATTATTTGCGGTGACAACTTTATGGGTTCCCGCAAAGAGGAAGCGGTGGCAAGAATAATGGATTTTCTGAAAGACAAGGAAATTGATATCTTTTTTGCTGGTCCTGCATTTCGTGCAGGTCGCTACGGAGTTGCCTGCGGGACTATATGTAAAGAAATTAACGAAAAACTCAATATTCCTGCCATAACTTCCATGAATGAAGAAAATCCCGGAGTGGAGATGTTTAGATATACGGATATCTATATTTTTAAAGGCGGTAAGAGCGCTGCCCATATGAAAGAAGATATCACAGCCATGGCCAGATTTGCCAACAAACTTATGCATGGAGAGCCTCTCCTTCCGGCTGCTGAAGAAGGTTATTTCGGGAGAGGGAAAAGACATGAAATATATCCTGAAAATGGGCCTATGGCAGCTGACCGGGTAGTAGACATGCTGCTTAAAAAACTTAAAGGAGAACCTTTTGAAACTGAACTTCCTATGCCCAGGACGGAAAGGATTCCGATTGCCCCTCCGGTTGCTGATTTGAGCAAAGCCACCATTGCTTTAGTTACTTCAGGTGGTATTGTACCTCATGAAAATCCTGACCGCATACAGTCAGCTTCGGCTACCAGATGGGGTAAATATAATATAGCTGGAATGGATTTTCTATCCCCCGAAATTTTCAAAACTATTCATGCCGGCTATGATCCAAATGCGGCTAATGAAGATCCCAATCGAGTAGTTCCCCTTGATGCCCTTAGGGCTTATGAGAAAGAAGGGAAAATAGGCAGAATTCATGATTATTTCTATACTACGGTCGGAACTGGAACTACCCAGGGCGAAGCTGCCCGCATGGGACGCGAAATAGCTAAAGAACTTCTGGAAGCGGGAGTAGATGGGGTTATACTTACCTCTACCTGAGGTACCTGTACGCGTTGCGGTGCAACGATGGTAAAAGAGATTGAAAAAGCCGGTTTGCCTGTTGTCCACATGTGCAACCTGGTTCCTATATCCCTTACTGTAGGCACCAACCGCATTGTTCCTACTATATCTATCCCCTATCCTTTAGGTGATCCTGCATCTCCCAAAGAAGAACAGTGGAAGCTTCGTTATCACCGGGTTGGGGTAGCTCTGGAAGCCCTGGCTACCGATATTAAGGAACAGACAGTATTTAAAGTAAAAATATAGCCTGTAAGGTAGCTGCTTTAAATGAAAAAGGGGGATGAAAATATGGATAAAAAGCAGGGTAACAGCGTTTTTTATATATCTTTGGCTATAGTTCTGGCTATTGCCCTCTGGGGATTAATTTCCCCGGAGGCTTTTGGAAAATATGCCAATAATTTATTTGGTTTTTTGGTAGATAAGTTTGGATGGTTTTATCTTTTGGCAATGTTTACATTTGTTGTTTTCTCCCTGGGGCTTGCTTTCAGCCGTTATGGAAATATAAAACTGGGGCCGGATGATGCTGAGCCGGAATTTAAATACTTGACCTGGTTTGGTATGTTGTTCGGCTGTGGTATGGGGATTGGACTTGTATTCTGGGGAGTTGCTGAACCTCTTTATCACTTTACTTCTCCGCCTTTTGGCATTACTGCAGGAAGTCCTCAGGCTGCTGACTTCGCTATGCGTACTTCTTTTTTCCACTGGGGTTTTCATGCCTGGGCTAACTATGCAGTAATTGGACTAGCTTTAGCTTATTTCCAGTTTAGAAAAAATAAACCCGGACTTATAAGCACTATTTTTATCCCCCTTTTAGGTGAAGAGAGAGTTAATGGGCCTGTTGGCAAGATTATAGATATTTTGGCGATTTTTGCTACGGCAGCCGGGGTTGCTACTTCACTGGGAATGGGGATTTTACAAATAAACAGTGGACTTAACTTTATGTTTGGGGTACCTACTACCAAATTAGTTCAATTAATTCTGATAATTATCATTGCTATAATCTACATCTGGACTGCAGTGACAGGGATACAAAAAGGGATAAAGCTGCTTGCTGATATTAACCTGGTTTTTGCTGGACTTATAATGCTTCTGGTATTTGCAGTAGGGCCGACAGTTAAGATGCTGAATGGATTAGTAGCTGGACTGGCCAATTATATAAACTTCTTTATTGCAGACAGTTTCCGGCTTTCGATAAATGGAGACAACAGCTGGATCGGAGGATGGACTGTGTTCTACTGGGCATGGTGGATTGCCTGGGCTCCTTTTGTAGGTACTTTTATTGCCCGCATTTCCAGGGGACGTACCATTAAGGAATTTGTTATAGGGGTTACCTTTGTTCCTGCCCTTGCTTCTTTTATATGGTTCAGTGGCTTTGGCACTCTGGGGCTTAACCTGGGTGCAGAAGAAGCTGCTAAAGCTATTGCAGGTGGAACAGAAACTGCTCTCTTTGCAGTAGTGCAGCACTATCCTTTAGGGCAGATTATTTCCATAATTGCAGTAATACTTCTCTTCACTTTCTTTATAACTTCTGCTAATTCCGCTACTTTTGTTCTGGGTATGCTTTCTTCCAATGGGGATTTGAATCCTAATAATACTATTAAGACTTTATGGGGAGTTTTGCAGGCCCTTTTGGCTACTGCGCTTCTGTTTGCTGGCGGATTAAAGGCTTTGCAGATTGGTTCAATTGCAGCAGCATTCCCCTTTGCCGTCATAATGATTTTGGCATGTGTGTCCATGTATAAGGCTTTAGCCGAAGAAACAGGTTCAGCAGTTGTTAAATAGTGTTAAGAGGCAGGTGACACAAAGAAATGGAGAATGTATATGATCTTCTGGTATTAGGTGGAGGGCCGGCAGGACTTTCTGCTGCCATGTATGGAGCAAGAGGAAGATTAAAAACCGCCATAATTGAAAAAGGACGTCCTGGTGGACAGGCTGCCACCACTTCCGAACTTGAGAACTATCCTGGATTTGGACGGGGAACAACCGGACCCGGACTTACGGAAGCCATGCTCAACCATGCTTTAGATTTCGGAGCTGAACTTATAAAAGACACTATTGTTTCCCTGGACCTCAAATCCAATCCTAAAAAGGTAGTAGGGAGAAAAGGGGAATATTACGGAAAAGCAGTTGTTTACGCTTTAGGCGCAGTGCCCAGAATGCTGAATGTGCCTGGCGAAGGGAAACTTCGGGGTAAAGGCGTAAGCTACTGCGCAACCTGTGATGCTGACCTTTTCGAAGAACTGGATGTAGTAGTGGTAGGCAGCGGGGATGCTGCAGTGGAAGAAGCTGAGTACCTTACCAAATTTGCTGAGAATGTAACGGTTATAGTAATTCATGAAGAAGGCAAAGTAGATGCCAACAAAGTATCAGCCGAGAGAGCCTTTAAGAACCCCAAGATTAAATGGATATGGAACTCAACCGTAAAATCCATAAATGGGGATGAACTGGTAGAAAGCGTAACTTTAAAGAACATCAAGACCGGAGAAGAAACCGAATATCCGACGAACGGGGTATTCATCTTCATAGGTACCCAGCCCATGAGTGAGCTGGTAAAAGACCAGTTAGAGCTCAATGCCCAGGGATATATCATAACCGATGAAAAGATGGCAACCAACATAGAAGGAGTATTTGCAGCAGGAGATGTAAGAGCCAAATATTTAAGGCAGGTAGTAACAGCTGCAGCAGATGGAGCAATAGCAGCGGTAGCGGCCGAGAAGTATGTGCATGAAACCGATTTGTGGGAAAAAGAAGTGTTAAAGGCCGAAAAGCCTGTACTGGTAGCTTACTACAACCCGACCGATATGGAAGGAACCGAAAAGATAGGGATAGTGGACCAGTTTGTAAGAGAGAACAACGACAAGCTGTCGCTGGTAAAAGTGGACGCTACCCGTAATGAGCTGGTAGAAAGGCGTTATGGCATAGACAAGAACAGGCTGCCTTTGGTGCATCTCTTTGTAAATGGGGAGATCAAGGCAGAGACTTATGATTTAAGCGTAGAAGGCTTAAAAGCGATAACCAATCTATAAAAAAGGAGGAGTGAAGAGATGAGTGCCAAGCTTCTGGAAGTAGATAAGGACAACTTTGAACAGGAAGTGTTAAATGCTGAAGGGGTAGTAATGGTAGACTGGTGGGGCCCCAAATGTGAGAAGTGCCTTGAGCTCATGCCGTATGTAGAAGAACTGGCTGAGAAATACCAGGGCAAGATGAAATTCTGTTCCTGCAACACCCAGGGGAACAGGAGGCTGGCGATAAGCCAGAAGGTATTGGGACTGCCGGCTATGCTCTTCTATAAGAATGGAGAAAAGATAGATGAGCTTTCCGGTCAGGATATTACCTCGGAAGATATAGAAGAAAAGATTAAAAAGTATGCAGAGCAATAATTTGAAGGAGGTTTTGAAAATGGATAAAAGCTTTTTTGAAAACAAAAAAATCTGTATATTAGGTGACCGTGACGGTATTCCTGGTCCGGCTATCGCTGCCTGCATGGAAACTATAGGAGGAGAAATAATCTTCACCAGCACTGAGTGCTTCGTCTGAACTGCAGCCGGGGCCATGGACATGGCCAATCAAGCTCGTATTAAAGAAGCTGCTGAAAAATACGGCAATGAAAATGTAGTCGTGGTAATTGGTGCTGCTGAAGCTGAATCTGCTGGATTAACAGCTGAAACTGTAATGGTTGGCGACCCGACTATGGCAGGTCCTTTGACCGGAGTTGAGCTTAAACTGAAAGTGTTCCACATTTTCGAGCTTAAGGACCTTATTGATCCTCAGGTTTATGAAGAACAGCTCGGCATGATGGAAATGGTTTTAGATGTAGATGCTCTTTGTGCCGAAATGGAAAATGTCAGAAAAGAATGTGGATGCTAGATATTAAAATTCACGGGTAAGTCTCTTAACCGGGGACTTACCCCCTCTTAATAAATTTGTAAAGGAGGTAAAAGCTTTGAGCTATCCAGTAATCAAAGCAGCTTCTTATGTACTGGTACATGCACCTAACATACTGTTAGAGCATGGGACAACCATCACATCAGAGAAACTGTTGAACCCTGATTCCGAATATTTAAAAGCCCTTCCCAAGCATTTAAGGAGCTTTGAAGATGCAGTAAACTATGCTCCCAATCAGGTATATATAGGCAACATGAAGCCGGAAGACTTAAGGAACCATCCTTCCCCCTGGTACCAGAACCCGGTTAATGGGAGCAGAGATGGCAAATACGGTGAAATCATGCCGGAAGATGAATTTTACGGCTTAATGAAAATAGTAGACCGCTTCGATCTGGTAGAATTATCCCCTGAATTTGCAAGCGAGATCAAACCAAAAATAGAAGCCAGGAACCTTTTCAGCGCCAAACAGCTTGCTGCCCTGGACAAGACCAGAGACCTGGCAGAAATAGAAAAAATGGTAGAAAAACACGAAGCAGACGGCTTATACCTTGACGGCAAGCTGGTAGGGTGTGTAAGAGCAGCACATGAAACCGACATCAACCTTTCCGCCCACGTAGTGTTCGAGAACCTGGTATCCAAAGCATCCGGAGCATTGGCCCTGGCCAACCTTATAAAAAAACACGGCATAAATCCCCTGGACATAGATTATATAATTGAGACCTCCGAAGAAGCAGTAGGAGACATGAACCAGAGAGGCGGAGGGAACCTGGCCAAAGCCATAGGGGAAGTATGCGACCTTATGAATGCCACCGGCTGTGATATAAGAGGATTCTGTGCAGGTCCTTCCCACGGCATAGTAAACGCATGTGGCTTAATAAAAGCTGGGATATTCAAAAACGTAGTAGTAATGGCTGGAGGATCCTCAGCCAAACTAGGCATGAACAGCCGTGACCATGTCAAAAAAGGGATGCCGGCATTAGAAGACATGGTAGGAGGCTATGCCGTATTAATAAGTGCCAACGATGGACAAAGCCCGGTAGTAAGGACCGACATAGTAGGGAGACACAAAATAGCATCCGGCTCTTCCCCGCAGGCAGTAATGCAGGCCATAGTAGTAGACCCCTTGGAAGAAAACGGATTAAAAATAACCGACATAGATGTATTTGCACCGGAACTGCAGAATCCTGAGCTGACTGTACCAGCAGGAGCAGGAGATGTCCCCCTTGCCAACTACAAAATGATAGGAGCCATGGCAGTCAAAAAAGGAGAAATAGACAAAGCCGAACTGGCAAGCTTTGCTGAAAAACATGGAGTGCCTGGATTTGCACCTACCCAGGGACATATACCGTCCGGAGTACCCTTAATAGGACATCTCATAGATGACATAAAAGAAGGCAAAAAACAGAGAGGCATGATAATAGGAAAAGGCAGCTTATTCCTGGGAAGAATGACCGACCTCTTCGATGGAATAAGCTTCATAATAGAGAAAAACAGCGGCAAGATTGAAGAAACCAAACAGGACAGCGAAGAGTTAAAACAGCAGATAAGAGAAATAATAGCAGAAGCCATAAAAGAAGCAGCCGAATCTCTTGCCGGGAGGTGATAAAATGACAGAACAGGCCAAAAAAATAGCAGTAGAAGTACTAAAAGAAACGGCAGAGATGATAAAAACCGGAAAAGGGAAAGCGGCAGTAAAAATAGGCTTAACCACCTACGGGAGTGAAGTAGGTGCAGAAGCTCTGATAAAAGGGGCCAAAGAAGCCATGAAAAAAGATTCCAGCCTGGAAGTAGTAATAATAGGCCCCTGTCCTGATGAGAGCCTGAAAAACTATCCAGCAGAAGACGAAGACAGCGTACACCGGATATTGGAGGACCTGTTAGACAGTGGGGAAATACAGGGAGCAGTAACCATGCACTATCCCTTCCCCATAGGAGTATCAACCGTAGGGAAAATAATAACCCCGTATAGAGGAAAACCCATGTATATAGCGACCAGTACCGGAACCAGTGATGTAAACCGTGTACAGGCCATGGTAAAAAATGCCGTATATGGGATAGCGGTGGCCAAAGCAGATGGCATAGAAGAGCCGACAGTAGGGATATTAAATATAGAAGGAGCAAGACAGGTAGAAAGACATCTAAAAGCCATGCAGGAGAGAGGCTATCGGTTCAAGTGGGGAGAATCAGCCAGAAGTGATGGAGGGCAGGTATTAAGAGGGAACGACCTCATAATAGGAAGTGTAGATGTACTGGTAACCGACACCTTGACCGGGAATGTACTCATGAAGCTTTTCAGTGCTTACAACAGCGGGGGAAGCTATGAGACATTAGGATATGGATACGGGCCTGGAGTAGGCAAAGGATTTGACAGACTGATCCATATATTATCAAGAGCTTCCGGGACTCCGGTAGTAGCCAATGCGATAGAATACTGCGCCTCCATGGTAAGAGGAAAATTTCTGAAAATAAAAGAAGAAGAGATAGCCAAAGCCGAGAAAGCAGGCTGGATAGTAGAAACAGCCAAAGAAGCGAAAGAAGGAAAAGAAGAAGTGGAAATGCCGCCGGAGAAAGTGGTAGAGAGCCAGATAAGCGGAATTGACATACTGGAAATGGATGATGCAGTAAAGGCCTTGTGGAAGAACAAGATATATGCAGCAAGCGGAATGGGATGTACAGGGCCTGTTATCCTGGTAGCCAAAGAAGACCATGAAAAAGCGGTAGAAGTCCTTAAAAACAGCGGATTTTTATCTTAAGCCCTGCCCCCTGCACCTTTCTGTAAGTATTAAGTTAATAACAGCGGAAAGGTGCAGTTTTTTAACTAAGACTGTTGAGGAGAGATGGTAATGGTTATTACGGGACTGGTTATTATTCTTCTATTAGTCTTAATACTGCCCTTCGCTTTTAAGATAGTGGAGGAACAGCTGGAGATTTTCCTTTTTATTATGGGAATTGCAGCTGCCCTGATTTCTGGAGTCATGAACCGGGAACTCCTCATTGCTGCCCTCGAACATCCTATCATGATAGCCTCGGCTGTTTTTATCGCTGGTGCCCTCTTTCACATCCTGCGCGAACCGTTCACAGGCTTTATGCAAAATATTTTCAATAAAATTCCCGTGCCGGTAGTTGTTTTTCTGGTAATAGTAATATTAGGTTTGCTATCAAGTATCATTACGGCGATTATTGCCTCGATTATTCTGGTGGAAATAATCTTCCAGCTGCCTCTTAAAAGGAGGCATAAAATAGTGATATGCGTAATTGCCTGTTTTTCCATAGGGTTAGGTGCTGCATTGACTCCCATCGGGGAACCCTTGGCTACTATCGCTATTGCCAAGCTTAATCAGGAGTTTTTATATCTGGTAAAACTTTTAGGGAAATTCATCATACCTGCGGTTATAGTTTTTGGAGTTTTGGGAGCAGCCTATGCTGCCTGGGCAGTAAAGGAAGAAAAAGATGTGCCTTCCTGTGACCTGGCTGTAACTGTGGAAGAAGAAGCTGAAGAAATGGAGCAGGATACCTGGCGGGGGATAGTAATAAGGGCATTAAAGGTGTATCTTTTTGTTATGGCCTTAACCTTTTTGGGGGAAGGGTTCTATCCCTTGATAGATGCCTATGTTTTAAAGCTTGACTATCGTCTGCTTTACTGGGTAAATACGGTTTCGGCGGTTTTGGACAATGCCACCCTTACAGCAGCGGAAATAAGTCCCAAAATGAGCACCATGCAGATTGAAGCTGTTCTTATGGGGCTTATTATTTCCGGAGGCATGCTAATTCCTGGCAATATTCCGAATATAATATCAGCTTCCAAACTGCGGATAACCAGTACGGAATGGGCTAAAATAGGGGTGCCACTAGGGGCAATAGTCATGGGGATTTTTTATGTTATCCTTTTTGTTTAGTAATAAATTGAAATAATGCCTGGCTGCTGTCAACTAAATGAAATTTTCAAAGTATATTGTAATGAGATAAGATGTTTTGGGGAGAAAGCTATGAAGATATTATTTGTCAATAATGCGCCTTATATAACGTATGGCATAGCAGCTGGCCTGGCTAAAATAGGAGAGGAGCCTTATATAGTACCTTTGTGGATGTATCACTGGGATGAACAGGTCAAAATATTAAAGGAAAAATTGGAAGAAATAAATCCCCATTTTATTTTTGCTGATGGGGACCCGCCTAATGTTAACTGGGAAGCCATTAGCGAAAATGTGAGGTTTTTCAATATTCCATTAATTTACTGGGCTACTGAAGACCCTTTATGGTTTAAGGAAATATCACTTTGCCGCTGCCAAAGTGCTGAATATGTCTGCACCACTACCTGTGAACTTATACCTGAATATCAAAAAATGGGGAAAAAGGCGACTTTAATGCTTTTTTGCTGCAATCCCGATTTTCACCGTACCCTCAAAGCTAATCCGGAATACATGTGTGACATTATGTTTGTAGGCAGCAATTATGAAATAAGAGCCTGGGTGTCTCGCTTTATGCTGCTGCCTTTAATAGAAAGAGGCTATAACCTTAAAGTATGGGGGTACTGGTGGAGGGATGATGATAAACCTTTTACTATACCGCCTGAATTTTATTGCGGGCTTTTACCGTATGATAAGCTTCCGGAAGCTTATGCTTCTGCGAAGATAATTCTGGGTATGCATCTGGATAATACTTCCCTGACCCAAACCAGCATGCGTACCTATGAAGTTTTGAGCTGTGGCGCCTTTTATCTTACCCAGTATACCAAAGCCCATGAACATTTGTTTAAGCGGGGAGTTCACCTGGACTGGGTAAATAACGGTGAAGAGCTTATAGAAAAGGTAAATTATTACCTTTCCTGTCCGGAAGAGAGGAATAAAATAGGAAAGGCTGGACAGGAGTATGTTTATGAATATCATTCAGCAGAAGCACGGGCCAGAATGCTGGTGGAATTTTTAAGCGCCTGAGTTAAGGTATATTTTTTCAATCTTGTTTAGATCTTCGCTGAAACCAATCATTATTAAAGTATCTTCGGGCAAGATTTTTTCTGATGGCTGCGGATTTATCAAGATATTATTTTGCCTTACGATACCTACAATATTTATCCTGTTATGCATTTTAGAGAGCAGGTTTTCGATATTTTGGTAGGCAAGGGGAGAATCATCGGTTACTATCACTTCTTCAAGCTGCAGCTTTGTTTTGCCCAGGGTATAGATAGTGTCTACCAGTTCTACTGTTTTAGGTTTTAACATGGCTACAGCCATTTGAAAACCGCCAATTTGTTCAGGGGAAATAACCCGATTGGCTCCTGCCTGGTAGAGTTTATTTATGGTTTCGGGGCGGTTAGCTCTGGCCACAATTTTTATGGCGGGATTTAGTGCCCTGGCGGTTAAGGCTATAAAGACATTAAGAGCATCTTCCGGCAGGGCACATATTATGCCCTGAGCCTTTTTTATGCCTGCAAAAATGAGTATATCATCCTGGGTAGCATCTTCATTCATTACCAGGTAGCCTTTTTTCTCCATCTGCAGGGCTATTTCCGGATTAGAATCTATAACCAGAAAGGGGACCTTTTCCCCTTTCAGTATGGCAGCCACATTTCTTCCCACTCTTCCTGCTCCGCATACTATAATATGATTTTCCAGTTTTTGAATCATATTTTTCATTTTGCTTTTCTCCACCATGTTAGTTATTTGCCTTTCGATGACTGTATTGGTTACTGTTCCCAGGGAATAGCCTATTACTGCTACCCCGGATAAAAGTATGAACATCAGAAAGGTTTTGCCGGCTGTAGTTTGAGGTATATAATCACCATATCCTGTAGTGGTAAGGCTTTCTACAGTCACCCATAATGCCTGAAATAAGGGCCAGTGTTCCAGAAATGACAATCCCAGGGTTCCCAGCAGTATTATCAGTAAAAGTATAAGAATTCCACTGGCTATTTTGAAACGCGTTTCCAATTTTATTAGCCCCTTCTTGGTTATATTTTTTGTAATGGTATTATTATTCCTGACGGCAAAAAATTTGTTATTAAATATAGCGCAAAAAATCGCATAAGACAATAAAGTTGATTAATTTTTTAATTCATTATTTTCTAGTATTAAATTAATATAATGGCCAGGGCTCTGGCAGGATGGCAAGTTAAGAAGAATGTTATTTAGATTCATTTCTCGTGGAGGTTTAATTTAAGAAATATCTGGGAGTGCAAAAGGAGGAGGAAAAAGATATAATAATCTAAAATTCTGGCTGGAATAAAAGGAGTGATTATTATAAATATGCCTGTACCAGTTATTGGAGCTCATCTTCCTATCAGCAAAGGCCTCAAGGCGACTGCGGACGATGCGGTTTTGAAGGGAGCAGAAGCGGTGCAGATTTTTCTTCGCAATCCGCGGGGAAGAGGAGCCAGAAATTTTACAGAAGATGAGGTTGCTTATTTTAAAAATAAGCTGCAGGAACACGGGATAAGTCCCATAGTGGTGCATATTCCTTATATATGCAACCCGGCTTCTGTAAAAGAAGATTTATACTCTTTTGCGAAGCAGGTGATAGAGGAAGACCTTTCCAGATGTGATATGGTGGGTGCTGATTATCTGGTTTTACATCCAGGGGCTTATACAGGAGCTACTCTGGAAGAAGGCATAAAAAGGGTGGCCAGGCTTTTAGACGGAGTACTCCAAAATTACCAGGGGAATACCATGCTTCTTCTGGAGACTATGTCTGGCCAGGGAACGGAGATAGGTAAAAGCTTTGCTGAACTTAAAGCTATCATTGACAAAATGGAAATGGGGAACAGGGTAGGTATATGTTATGATACATGCCATACCTATGCAGCAGGTTATGACTGTACTACTGAAGAAGGGATAAAAAGTATTCTGGCAGAGATAGATGCTGCTTTTGGACAGGAAAGGGTAAAACTGGTGCATGCCAATGACAGCATGAAAGGGCTGGGAGAAAAAAGGGATCGCCATGCGCATATTGGGGAAGGATTTATCGGAGAGCCTGGTTTTTCTTTGCTGCTGCATGATAATTTTTTCAGAAAACTTCCTTTTATACTGGAAACGCCTTATGAAAGAATTGAGGAGGATTTAATAAAACTTAAAACCTGGCGATAAAAAAGATAATTGATATATAAAATAATAATATTTTATTAACAAAAAATTTGACGAAAAAAATCATATAAGGCAAAATAAAAATAAAGCATATTTTAGATTCCCATTATGCAGGAAAGGGGAGAAGGTTTTATGTTAATCTACGGCAAAGAGGTAAGGGATGCTATAAAGGATGAAATAAAAAAATATGCCTCTATTCACAGGATGCATATGGTAATACTGCAGATTGGAGAAGATCCAGCTTCCCAGATGTATGTAAACGGTATCTGCAAGTTTGCTGATGAAACAGGAGTAGATGCGGATATTCTCAAGTTATCAGCAGGAAACAGCCAGGAGCAGATTATACATATAATAGAATATATGAACAATGATCCGGATATTACGGGAATAATGCTGCAGAAACCGCTTCCCCCGGGTTTCAGCCTGGAAGTCCTGGCCAATGTAATTGATCCGCATAAGGATGTGGAAGGGATTACTAACTACAATTTGGGAAAACTTATAAGCTATGAACAGGGGATAAGGCCAGCTACCCCCAAGGCTATCCTTACCATGCTTAAAGCTCATAATATTCCGGTGGAAGGCAAAAAAGTCACTATCCTGGGACGCAGCACGATTTTGGGACAGCCTCTGGCAGCTATGATGACCGCAGAAAATGCGACGGTAACTTTATGCCATTCCAAAACCGTAAATCTGGAAGAAGAGACCAGAAGGGCGGATATACTGGTAGCAGCAGTAGGTAAGCCGAATTTTGTAACCCCGGATATGATAACTGAAGAAGTGGTAGTCATTGATGCCGGTATTAATTTTGATGAAGAAGGAAGGATGCTGGGAGATGTCCATCCGGAAGCCAAGGAAAAGGCAAGGATAGCCAGCGCGGTTCCTGGAGGGGTAGGGATGATTACCGTAGCTGAATTGTTTAAGAACCTGGTATACCTGAAAGAAGAGCAGGAAAGGCGAAAAATGCAGAAAAAATAAAATTCAGTGATTAGGCGATTTCGCTTATTTCTAAACAACCTCCTACGGAAAAACAGTGCGGAATAAATTTTTTAGCTTTAGTTGATTCTAAGCTAGCTTTGTTAAGAAGAGTGTTTATTATTTTTATGTAATCTCCTTTCATATAAGGAGAAGAAGTTTTTTTCCTGGGTGATTTTTTTGCTCCCGCTATGCCAATAGAAACATTAATAGGGATATTTAAGCTGAAGTTATATTCATTTACATTGTTGATAATTTTTTCTGCCAGATTTATGCTTTCTTCTAATTGTAAAGGCGCAATAAGAGCAAATTCGTCTCCACCGAAGCGGCACCATTTATAGTCGGGAGTAGTTTTCTTGAGTATGCTGCTTAATTCGCTGAGTATTATATTGCCATTTATGTGACCATATTTTTTATTTATTAGGCCAAACTCGTTTATATCCAGAAAAAAGATAGATATTTCCTCTTCGTTATCAAGTGTGCGCAGCCCTTGAAAATAAAGGTAATCACCTTTGTATAGGCCGGTTAGAGGATCAGTATATTTTGAGACTGTAACGAGTAGAGAATTAAAATCAACGATTCCCGTTATTTTGTCGGGATTATTTTTAATTATCAATATTTTATGCTTATTGTTTTCTAATTTTTCGTAAGCTTCCCATATAGAAAGGCAGGGTGCTGCTATTTCAAAATCATTCATATGCACATCAACTGCAATTCTATTTGGGTGACTTTCCAGTAAATTTTCTAAAGTTATGACTCCTAAAAACTTTCCTTCTTCTGTTACAACAAAATATTTAATCCCCTGTTCACTATACGAAATCATTTTTTTCACGCTGGTGATGGCGTTAACTGTGATAAAATTGGAGTGAGCCACACTGGATACTTCTTGTATCATATGTCGACCACCTTACTGATCTGGAGTGAAATGTCGAGTTGCATTTTGATGAGCATATCCTCATCCATTATTTTTTCGCTTTCTTCTATTATAAGCTTTATTATTTTTTCGGGTGCCATTATTCGGCAAAGGGCTTTGCGTATTATTATTGCCTCAATAAATGGGTGCTCAATCTTTATTATGTCATATTGTTCAGGAGAAAGAACGTCGACCATGCGTCTGGCTGCTTCCGGCCCAATGGGAGCTTTTTTACCTACTACCAAAACATCCTGGATAGGAGGAACCTCGAATTCTGAGAGACGCATATTTATTTCTACTTTTTTACTTCCTTCTTTATTACTGCTCATATTTTAAATCATACTCCCATTTATGATTATTTATTAATTCAAGTTTTTTAAATCCTCTTTATTAATTTATAAACTAAAAATTAATAAAAAACAAACCACAAAAAGCAAAAAAATAGTTAATTTTGTAACATTTTTTACTTACGATTACATAAAAAGGCAAAAGTAATGAAGGTATTATCTTATCAATTTGCTGTGTTCGACCATGATGCAGCAGTTTTTTATTATGGTTAGTCCTTTTTTACCGGCTAGTTTTTCTTCTTCTGCCGGGCATTCGATGCCTAACTGGAGCCAGAGGACAGGAACTCTTTTTTCCAGGGTTTCTTTTATGATACCAGGCACCTCTTCACTTCGCCTGAATACATCGACTATATCAATATCAAAAGGGATCTCTGATATAGAGGCATAGGATTTTTCACCCAGCACCTCGTTAAGGGTGGGGTTTACAGGTATGATGTTATATCCCTGTTCTTTAAGGTATCTGGCTACCCGGTAGCTGGGACGGTCCGGATTGTCAGAAAGGCCTACTACAGCTATAGTTTTCGCTTTTTCAAGTATTGCTTTCTTTATATGGTCCTCATTAATCACGGTCTGAATCCCTCCTTAATTAAACAGGTAAGAAAAGGCAGAGATCGGCTCTGCCTTTTCAATTTCTAGAATGAACGGAATTTTGTACCTGGAGTGCTGCAGATAGGGCATTTTTCAGGTGCCTCATTTTCGGCTACATAGCCGCAAACCGGGCATAAGGCAAATCCTTCAGCAGGAAAATCAGAACCTTCTTCCAGAGCCTTGAGGGCCTTTTCAAAAAGTTTAGCATGTTCTTTTTCGGCTTCATTGGCCAGATGGAAAGCCGTTTTAGCCTCTTTGGCCCCTTCTTTTTCCGCCTCTTCGATAAATTCCGGGTACATTACGGTAAATTCATGAGTTTCCCCTTCTAAAGCTGTCTGCAGGTTTTCTCTGGTGCTTTTAACCCCATTAAGCACCTGAAGCTGTCTTAAGGCGTGGATAGTTTCTGCTTCGGCCACTGCTTTGAACAGGCGGGCTATTTTGCTGTAGCCTTCTTTTTCGGCTTTTTCAGCAAAAGCTGTATATTTGCGGTTGGCCTGTGATTCACCGGCAAAAGAAGCTTTAAGGTTCTCCAGGGATTTCAATGTTAAACTCCTCCTTTTTTAGCTTAATTTTTCCTGTTTCCAAAATTTTTATAATTATAGCATATCCGATGTCCCTTTTTAAAATTATTCATGTAAATTAAGAAGGTTTTTATAATCAGCTGCCCCAGTATTTGCGGTCCAGGCTGCGGTACTGAATAGCTTCTGCCAGGTGATGGGTTTTGATGTGGCATGATTCTTCCAAATCTGCTATGGTGCGGGCCACTTTGAGAATGCGGTCATAAGCCCTGGCATTAAGATTCAGTTTCGTAAAAGCTGTCCTGAAAAGGTTTTCAGATTCTTCATCTAACTGGCAGTATTTTTTAACTTCTGCTGGCCCCATCTGGGAATTAAGCTTTATATTTTCCAAAGCGAAGCGTTTATGCTGTATTTGCCGGGCAGCTTTGACTTTTTCCCGCAGAACAGCTGAATTTTCCCCTTCTTTTTGTTCCTTCAGATGTTCGTATTTTACTCTTGGCACTTCTACATGCAGATCCAGGCGGTCTAAAAGAGGGCCGCTTATGCGGCTTAAGTATTTTTGAATCTGCACAGGGCTGCAGCGGCATTCTGCTTCCGAACCGTAGTTGCCGCAGGGGCAGGGATTCATGGAACATATAAGCATGAAATCAGCTGGAAATGTATGTGTAGCCTGGGCGCGGGCTACTGTAACAATGCGATCTTCCAGGGGCTGGCGGAGGGCTTCCAGCACATCGCGCGCAAATTCCGGCAGTTCATCTAAAAAAAGTACCCCATTTTGTGCCAGGCTTATTTCTCCAGGTTTAGGAATCCTTCCGCCTCCGATTATGCTGGAGCTGGATGCATTTTTGTGGGGGGCTCGGAAAGGACGTTCGATTATTACCGGATTTTTAGGGGTTAGAAGGTTAGCTACTGAATATATGCGGGTAGTTTCCAGTATTTCTTCCCGGCTCATCTCGGGAAGGATGCCGGGAAGACGGCGAGCAAGCATAGTTTTTCCCCCACCAGGAGGGCCTATGAGCAAAACATTGTGCATGCCGGCAGCAGCGATGAGCATAGCTCTTTTGGCCATTTCCTGTCCCTTGACTTCGGAAAAATCATATTTCTCTTTTTTATGCTGGTTTATGCGGGTAGGAGCTACGGGGGGAAGCGGCTCTTTTTTCTCTACATAGGACACTGCCTGCCCTAAATTTGCTGCGTAAAATGATTCGATTTCCGATACCAGCCCGGCTTCTTTCCTGTTTTCTTCAGGGACTATAAAAATAATTTTTTCTTCTGACTGAGCCAGTTCCAGAGCCATAGCCATTATGCCGGGAACCCGCCGCAGGCTGCCGTCTAAAGCGAGTTCCCCTGCCCAGTAGTGATTGAGCGGGATATCGCCGTCGATTTGTTCCGATGCCTTTAAGATGCCCAGGGCGATGGGAAGGTCAAAATGGCTGCCCTCTTTTTTGAGGTCAGCAGGGGCCAGATTTACGATTATCCTGCGCCCGGGAAATTTAAAACCGCTGTTTTTTAGGGCGCTTCTTACCCTTTCCCGGGCTTCCTTGATGGCAGTGGAAGCCAGCCCCACTATTTCAAAAGCAGGCAGGCCGCTTTGTATATCTACCTCCACCTTTACTTCTTTAGCCTCTATGCCGGTTATTACCAGGGAATTGACAACTGCCAGCATAATCCTTCACCCCGCACAGGTTAAGCTATTTTCTAAGCATAAGTTAACCAGATTTATTAATTTCTGTAAACTTAAAAATTGGCAGTTTTTTGCTTATACTTAACAAATATCAAAAAAATCCAAATTTAGTTTAATAAGCCATGCTGAAGAAAAAATTACCAGAAAATTGTGCTATAATATTAAAAAAATGGCAATTAGAAATAGCATGAAAATCCTGGCCTGTAAAAAATGTTTTGATTTTATTTTTATGACAAAAATGTGTCGCACTGCTTTGCTAGTATGAATAAAAAAAATGATGAGGATTGGCTGTTTTTTAGTTTTATGAACGTTTTAAATAAAAACGGGTATTAATAAAAAAACTGGCTGATTAATCCAGAATTTTAAATGGGGGATTTCAGGATGGACGATGATATTAATTTATTATCACCTGAATTTATCGGGGATTACTTGATGACAAGCGAGGTGGTGGAGGAAATCCAGATTGATGACGAATTGACAGGTGTTTTTTTCCGGGCTAAAAAAGACATTTATAACTTTATAAATTATCCCTACCGGCTGGTTTGCTATCCCAGAGGCAAAAGAGAGCCGGTATTGATGATAAACCTGGAAAAATCACCTGCGGGTTACTTCTGGGGGGCTACCTCTGTATCTTCCCACTACAACCTGGGGCCGGCGGAAGGAGAAATAGATTATGAGCTGTTCAGGAAAAAGGCCGTGGAAATGATTGCCAGGGTAAAGAAAATGGATGAAGAAACAGAAGAGATATATAGTTCTCTGGAAGATTGCTGCCTGCCTGATGATTTCGTGGAATCTGATAGCCTGGAAGAATTGATTAGATTTTTTAAGATGCTGGGTATCAGCTTGCCGGAAATAATGCCGGTTAGAAGGAAGGGAAGAAGGAAGTATTTGAGGAAGAAAAAGTGATGTACATTTTTATGAAATCAAATAAAAAAATGGAGGTTAGAAGATGAATAACGATAATCTATTAGAAGTGCTTGGTATACATGATAAAGAAGATGTAATAAGCAACTTGTTGACTTATTGTTTTAATAATCATGAAGAATTTAGGAATATGTTTGATGAGGCAGTACTTAAGAGATTTAAAGATGAAAGAGAAATAGCAATGTGGAGTCGAAAAGCATTAGCCAGTGCTGTGAAATCAGGACTGATTAGTGGTTATGCGGACGGGACTTTGAGACCTGAGGATAATATTACAAGGTCTGAGGTAGCTGTTGTTATAGCTAGGGCTTTGAAGGCAGATTTAAAAGGAAAAGCTGAACTTATGTTTAAAGATAGAGATACTATACCGTTCTGGGCTAAATCTTCAATTGCTTGGGCAACGGATAAAGGCATAATTGCTGGTTTCCCTGATAGAACCTTCCAAGGTAATCGTTGGGCGACAAGGGCTGAGATTTGTACGATATTAGCAAAACTGGTGGGGATAAATTAAGCCAGAAACTGATAGAAATTTATTAATACCTGCTTTTTAAAGGTAGACTAAAAAGCAGCCAGGATTTATACATGGTTTAAAAGCCTGCTCTTGTATATAATAAAAACGATAATAAAAATAGCGGAGAAGCTGGAAAAAGAAGTGCTGTTTGACTATGTGGAAGAGCTGATCCCGGAGAGGAGGGGTGAGATAATGACGATAGCTGAGCAGCTGAAGCAGGAGGGAAAAATGGAAGGTATAAGGGAAGGGATGGAGAAAGGCATAGAGAAAGGTCGTGAAGAAACCTTGAAGCAGACAGCAATAAATGCTCTAAAAAAGGGATTGGACATAGAAACTATAGCTGAACTCACTGGGCTTTCTGTAGAGAGGATAGAAGAGTTAAAGAAAGGGCTTAATTAGAAGATAACAGACTTTAAAAAAATGGTAGCTAAAAAGGCAGGGGATTTTTCCTGCTTTTTTGTTTTTCTGAGTTTTTGCCGTGAATGCCAGTTTAAGAAATATAAATAATTTGTTTATGCAGGCACATTAGCAGCAAAGTCTACATATTTATATTTAAAAGGCTTATATAGAGACATTTTTTGGAGTGTGCTTAAAGATTGAATCTAAAAAAGAAAGAAAATTTTTTAAGGCTTTACAGGCATTATCAGAGGCGGGAGAAGGAAGGGAAAATAAGGGTATTGTGTGTCAACCACCTCCTGTACTACCTTAATTTTGGGCTTTTTGCCGCTATGGAAAAGATGGGGTATACTGTCTGTATTTTACCCCTTTCTAAATATGCCCTTCATGAGCAAAAGGACATTTTGGCATACTGGCTAAACGAATTTAAACCCCACTTTATTTTTACACCTGGCTGGTCCATAAATCTATTTGATATTAGGGTTTTTCTAGACACAGTAAAGGAACATGAGCTGCCTCATTTTTACTGGGCTACGGAAGATCCGCTTTTTTTTGAGGAAGTTTCCCTTATTTTTGCCCCGCACTGTGACTATGTTTTTACTCTGGCTGAAGAATGCAATACCTGGTACAGGGAAAGGGGGATACCTTCTTCTACCCTTACTTTTGCCTGTAATCCGGATATTTTTAAACCTGTACCTCCCAAAAAAGAATACAGCTATGATTTGGTTCTGGCTGCCAGTAATTATTACTGGTTTGGCAAAGGTAAAAGATTCAGGCGCGAAGCGATAGATATTATATTAAAGCCTCTGGTAGACGGCAACTATAACCTTAAGGTATGGGGGGGAGATTGGACTAACCCTGAATCTGATTATACTATTCCGTCTCACATGTATGGCGGCTATATAGATTATCGCGAAACTCCCTATCTTTATTCTTCTGCCAGGATTGTACTGGGTTTGCAGTCTGTTAATACCTCCTTAACCCAAACCAGCTGCCGGACTTACGAAATAATGGGCTCAGGTGCCTTCCATCTTACCCCTTTTACTCCTGCCTATGCCAATTTTTTCCGCAACTTTGAACATGTGGTCTGGTCGACATCGCCTGAAGAAACTGTAAGTCTGGTTGATTATTATTTAAGGCATGATGAGGAAAGGAAAAAAATAGCTCATAAAGCAAGGGAAGAGATTTTAGAGCGGCATACCTATATACATCGCGTAAAGGCTATGGAAGAGAGGCTGGTTTCTTTTATAAAAGACCTGTGAACGGAAAAGGGAAGCGGTGGTTTTAAGCCTAAGGGGAGGAAAGGTTAAACTATGGGCAAAAAAACAGTTGTGGTTACTGGGGGGGCAGGGATTATCGGCTCGCATTTGACTGAGTATCTGGTCAGGCAGGATTATGAAGTGATAGTTGTTGATAACCTTTCAGCAGGAAGAATAGAAAATCTTCCGCGTTTTGGCAAGGTGTATTTTTATCAGAAGGATGTAAGGGATGAAACTTTGGAGCGGATTTACGACAAATACAAGCCTTTTGTGCTTTTTCATCTGGCTGCTCATTATGCAAATGAGCTTTCCATAAAAGAACCGGTTTATGATTTAAGGGTTAACGCGGAAGGCACTCTTATACAGCTTAAATTGGCGGTAAAAACCGGTATCCAGCGTTTTGTGTACTCCTCTACTTCCTGCGTTTATCTTCCTTCATTTAATCCTTTAAAAGAAGATGCTCCCTTAAAGCCGCATACACCATATGGCATATCAAAGCTGGCAGGTGAATATTACACTGTTTTTTACGGGGAAAATTATGGGCTGCCGTTTACAATAATCCGGTACTTTAACGTATATGGGCCGAAAGAACCTGACAGCATGTACCGGGGTGTTATTGCCAAATTTATGTCAGCAGCGGTAAGAGGTAAACCCTTGTTTATTACCGGTAATGGGGAAGAAGTCAGGGATTTTACTTATATGGAGGATGCAGTAAAAGGAACTGTTCTGGCTGCTTTTTCTGAAAAAGGAATTAATCAGGTTTTTAATATAGGGACCGGCAGGGGAACCACCATCAGGGAGGTTGCAGATATACTAAGGGATTTAAAAGGCAAAGATTTGGAAATAAAGTATGAAGAAAGGAGAAAGTGGGATCAGACTCTGTATAGAGTGGCTGATATAAGCAAAGCCAGGGTTTTGCTGGGATATGAACCTGAATACGGTCTTTATGAAGGTTTGCGGTTTACCCTGGATTGGTATGAAAAAAATTTGGATACCGGTGAATAGAAAGAAGGTGGAGAGGGAATAGAGAATGAATACAGTTATTGTTCCTTTGACTAAAGGGCTTTATATTTCTGAATATTATAGAGAAAGAAACTTTATAAACAGTGAGGTTTTGTTTGTCGGCAGATTTAAGGGAAAAGGCGATATTTACCGCAGTCTGGTGTATTTTGATATTGAATATCTTAATGAAATTATTCCCCCTTATAGTTTAATACAAAGTGCTTGTTTAAAAATGCACATTGTTCGCAACGACCTTTTGGATGGACAAAAGGCAAAAATTTGTGTATATCCGGTAATTAAACCCTGGAGGGACGATGGGGTTAAATGGAATGATCAGCCTGAATTTGATAAAAAAGAAGAATTTGCTTTAATGGTGAAAGATGGACTATACGGGGGCATTGATTTTGATATAACTGTTCTGGCAAAAGATTGGTATGAGAAAAAAAGGCCTAATTATGGGATGATTATATGCGGCGAAGAAGGATGCGATGCCTTGATTGCCCTGGGAGGATTAAGCTTTCAGGAGGTTTGTAAGAAACCGGTGCTGATAATAAGCTACTCCAGTTTTGATTATTATAAATAAATTTAAATAATCAAAACCTGTATAATAATCCTTTTTTTTTGGCAATCTAGAAAAGAAAAAGCCAAAAGAAAGGAGTAAAAAAATGATTGGTGCCGTAGTACGCTTTATCGTATCAGCACTGGTTTTAATGCTGGTAAGCTTTTTGATACCGGGAATAAGTGTAAATGGATTTGTGGGAGCTTTAATCGCTGCTCTGGTTATTGCAGGGTTAGGCTATGTGGTAGAGATGATTATGGGAGATAAGGTATCTCTCAAAGCCAGAGGAGTGGTAGGTTTTATTACTTCAGCAGTAGTTATATATCTGGCTCAGTTTATTATTCCCGGCTTTTTGTCAGTATCTCTTCTGGGCAGCCTTATTGCCGCTTTTGTAATTGGTATAATTGATGCGTTTGTGCCTACGGAATTGAGATAGAGAATACTTTGAGAAAATGGGCTGTACTGGCAGCCTGTTTTTTTATGGATTTAAGGTTTTATAAAATATTTGCGAAAATATTAAATTGCAAGTAAAATGAACAAGAGATAATTTTTATGCTTGATGTTCAGGAGGTTTATATGCTGGGATTTATAGGTAATATAGGGCCTTGGGAACTGGTTTTGATACTGCTTATTGCCTTGATTGTAGTGGGGCCGGGAAAACTTCCGGAAGTCGCCAGATCTCTTGGGAAAGCGGTAAATCAATTTCAAAAGGCTACCAGCGGGGTAAAAAGGGAGATAGAAGATGTTATAAGACTGGATGACAAACCTAGTTCAGCTTCCAGTATTAACATAAAGCCTGAAGGGAGGGCGGAAGATAAGCCTTCCGAACAGGAAGATTTCGTGTTAGAGGCAGTTGATGAAAAAGCGGCTGCTGAAGATGATGCCCGCGAAAGTTGATTTTTAAAATTTAATAGATTTTTAAACACTCTTATCAAGAGAGGTGGAGGGACGGGCCCGATGAAACCCGGCAACCGCCTGTATAAGGTATGGTGCCAAATCCTGCAGGTTTTAACCTGGGAGATAAGAGGGTAAAAAGGCCCTCTTTGTAAGAGGGTTTTTTTATTTAGGAAAATAAAAAGAAAGCGGGGTAATTGAAGTGGAAAGTTTGGAAGTCTTGCTTAAAGAGAAGATTTTAATCCTGGATGGGGCTATGGGAACTATGCTGCAGGCTAATGGCTTAAAGCCTGGAGAGTGCCCGGAATGGTTTGGAGTCAATAATCCGGAGGTTTTAGGGGAAATACATTATAAATATATAGAAGCAGGTGCTGATATTATCCAGACCAATACTTTTGGGGCTAACCGTTTCAAGCTTATGGAATATGGACTGGAAGACAAGGTTTATGAGATAAACAGTGAAGCGGTAAGGATAGCCAAAGAGAAGGCAAAAGGCAAAGCCCTGGTGGCTGCTTCCATTGGCCCAACCGGGAAGCTTTTGAAGCCAGTAGGCGATGTTTCTTTTGATGATTTGTACGAGGCTTTTAAGGAGCAGGTAATAGCCTGTGAAAGGGCAGGTGCTGATCTATTGTCAATTGAAACCATGACTGATATTGGCGAAATGAGAGCAGCCCTGATCGCGGCCAGGCATAATACCAGGCTTCCTGTCCTGGCACATATGACTTTTGAAAAAGACGGCCGCACTATGATGGGAACTGATCCAGTAACGGCTCTTATCATACTGGAAGCACTGCAGCCTTTGGCTATTGGGGCTAATTGTTCGGGAGGGGCTCTGCAGCTTCTGCCTGTCATTGAAGAAATGAACAGGTATGCCAGTGTATTTTTATCAGTTGAACCTAATGCCGGTTTGCCTTTGCTGGTTGATGAAAAAACTGTTTTTCCTGATACTCCTGAAGAAATGGCAGAATATGCTTTGCTTTTGCGGGATGCTGGTGCCAATATAATAGGGGGCTGCTGCGGTACCACCCCCGAGCATATAAGAGCTATAGCAGAGGCAGTAAAAGGGCTTTCACCTTTACCCAGGGAGAAGAAGAAAATATTTGCGTTTGCTTCCCGCAGCCGTCATGTCATAATAGGCCCTCCTTATCCCCTGGCTTTTATTGGGGAGAGAATTAATCCCACCGCCCGCAAGAAGCTGGCTCAGGATATAAAAGAGGGGCATATGGTTATGGTGGTGGAAGAAGCCAAAAAACAGGTGGCCAGCGGTGCTCCCATGCTGGATGTGAATATGGGGGTTCCGGGGATAGATGAGAAGGAAGCCATGAAAAAAGCAGTTCTCTCTATACAGGCAGCGGTGGATGTGCCTATTTCTATCGATTCGACCAATCCGGAAGCTGTAGAGGAAGGCTTGAAGAATTTTGTGGGAAGGGCTCTTATAAATTCCACTACCGGGGAAGAAAAAGCTTTGGCCAAAATCCTTCCTCTGGCTAAAAAATATGGAGCAGCCGTTCTGGGGCTTTGTCTGGATGAAAATGGCATTCCTCCTACTGCAGAAGAGCGAATCGAAATCGGGCGCAAGATTTATAGAGAAGCCAAAAAATATGGGTTAAGGGATGAGGATATATACCTGGATTCCCTGGTAAAAACGGCAAGTGCCGAACAGGCTGAAGTTATGGAAACGATAAAGGGACTGACCCTTATCAAGAAAGAACTGGGGGCGGGAACGGTTCTGGGGGTAAGCAATGTATCCCACGGGCTTCCCAGCCGGGAGGTTTTAAATTCTACTTTTCTGGCTATGGCCCTGGCAGCGGGGCTGGATCTTCCCATTATGAATCCTTTTGACAGCCGGATGATGGATGTGGTAAGGGCAGCAGCGGTGCTTTTAAACCGTGACCCGAACTGCAGTGATTTTATCCAGTTTTATAAAGACGCCAGGGGGCAGGGCGCGGCAGAAAAAGAAGGGATCAGGCATCCTTTGTGCCGGGATTGCAATATACCTGAACTGCTGGCCAAAATGGAAAAGGGAGAAGACAAAAGCGCAGCAGGCAAAGAAAATGCTTCCCCAAAAAACGAGGTTGCTGACACAGGCCTTGCCAAAATTCAAAATGCGGTGCTGGAAGGCAATGTGGAAGGCATTGTTGCCTTGATTGAAGAAGTTTTGAAACGGGATAAGATTGAGCCCCTGAGTATTATTAATAATGCGCTTATACCGGGCATAGAAAAAGCAGGGGAGCTTTATGACAGAAAAGAATATTTCCTGCCCCAGCTTATGCGATCTGCTGATGCCATGAAAACGGCGTTTTCCTATCTAAGGCCGCTTTTGGCCGAGGAAAGCGATGTAAGTAAAGGGGTAGTAGTTCTGGCTACAGTCGAAGGGGATATCCATGACATAGGAAAAAATATCGTCGGGGTAATGCTGGAGAATTATGGTTTCAAGGTTATAGATTTGGGGAAAGATGTTAAGGCTAAAGATATTGTAGATGCTGCGGAACGCGAAAAGGCAGATATAGTGGGATTGAGTGCGCTTATGACTACTACCATGCCGCGCATGAAAGAGGTTATTGAAGAAATAAAGAAGCGCAGGCTTTCCTGCCGGGTTATGGTGGGGGGAGCGGTGCTTACCCAGGAATATGCGGACAGTATAGGGGCAGACGGCTATTCAGAAGATGCGCGTTCGGCAGTGCTTCTCGCGCAAAGGCTGTTGAATGTAGGAGGATATAAAGCCATAAATTAGATTTATATATATTACATTTATTACCCCTATAAAAATTTTATATATAAAAAATGTATTTATAACTGTTATCCTATTCTGTAAGGGGCAAAGGGAAGCTATTTTTATGAAAATAGCTTTTTGGCGGCTGATGTCGATATAAATGATTTTTATAGGGGGCGGAAAGATGAAAATAGCTAACAACATGCTGGAACTGGTAGGGGAAACACCGGTCGTAAGGCTTAACCGCCTGACAGAAGGAATGCCGGCTGAAGTTTATGTGAAGCTGGAAGCTTTTAATCCAGCTGGAAGCCTGAAGGACAGGGCAGCCTTTTATATGCTGGAAAAAGCGGAAGAAGAAGGTAAGCTTAAAAAAGGCATGACTATTATTGAGGCAACTACCGGCAATACCGGGATAGGTCTGGCTATGGCTGCTGCGGTAAAAGGGTACAGACTGGTTATCGTGATGCCGGCCAACATGAGTGAAGAGAGAAGGAGGCTCCTTGAGTTTTACGGAGCTGAGGTTATTTGTACACCGCCTATTCAGGGAATGGTGGGAGCGGTGGAAAAGGCCAAAAGTATTGCAGAAGCTGAGCCTCATAAATACTATCATGTACAGCAGTTTTCCAATCCTTATAATGCGGAAAGCCATGCTCTTTATACAGCCCGGGAGATACTTGAGCAGATGGGAAAAGAGCTTGATGCTGTAGTTATCGGCGTGGGAAGTGGAGGTACCATAACCGGGGTAGCTGAAGTTTTGAAAAAGGAAATACCTGATATTGATATAATAGCGGTGGAGCCGAAAAATTCTGCAGTTTTAAGCGGATGTCCGGCTGGTGCGCATGAGATACAGGGAATTGGGGCAGGATTTATCCCGCCTATATTGAATATGGATTTGATAGACTACATTTTTACCGTTAAAGATGAGGAGGCTGTAAATACCTGCAGGCAGCTGGCGAGCAGAGAAGGTATAGCAGTTGGCATCTCATCGGGAGCAGTTGTTTTTGCAGCTATTAAAATGGCGGAAAGGATGAGATATAGAAAAATACTGGCTATAGCCCCTGATGGGGTGGAAAAATATATGTCTACGGTTTTGTTTGGATAAAAAGGGGGAATTTGGAAAGTGAATGTACAGGCAGTTACCGATTATCTGGTATCGTGGCTGAGGAAAGAAGTGGAAAAAGCGGGAGCCAGGGGAGTAGTCTTTGGAATAAGCGGCGGTATTGATTCAGCTGTAGCGGCAGTAATTGCCAAAAAAGCTTTTGGAGAAAATTGCATAGGGCTTATCATGCCCTGTGAAAGCAGCATGGAAGACAGAATGCATGCCCAGCTTCTGGCGGAAACCTTTGATATTGACTACCGCATAGTGGAGCTGACGGATATTTACAGGCTTCTGGTTACCAAGTTTGAATCTTATTTGAAAATAGAGGGCGAAAAGGGAAGGCTTTTGAGGGCTAATATAAAACCAAGGCTGCGCATGATTACTCTTTATTATTCAGCGCAGGCCAGGGACTACCTGGTGGTGGGCACGAGCAACAAAAGCGAGATAAATATAGGGTATGCGACCAAATACGGGGATAGCGCTGTAGACCTGCAGATTCTGGGCGATTTATTAAAGGAAGAGGTTTATGAACTTGCTCATTATCTGGGCATACCGCAGGAAATCATCAATAAGCCGCCTTCAGCCGGCTTATGGGAAGGGCAAACCGATGAAGGGGAAATGGGCATAACCTACGCAGAACTGGATAATTACCTGAAAAGCGGGCAGGGGGCTCCGGAAGTAATAAAGAGGATTGAAGATATGCACAGGAGAAGTGAGCATAAGCGAAAAATGCCCCCTATAGCTTATATTCCTCCTGAATATAGATTATAATTTTATAGGAACTGATTATGGGAGGACAGTAACTGTGAATACCAGAAAGCGCAATGTTTTTATAAGGATAATAATTGCAGTGGCTGTTTTTGTTTATATAGCCTTTATGGCTTATAAGGAACTTCCTCTTTTTGATTTTAAAGTTATTGCGGCTTTTTTTGGCCTGTATCTTTTGTGGACGGTGGTGGCAGAGTCTTTAATTTATAAAGACCCTGACACTTATGTGATGGAAGATGATGACCGCAGGTCTTATCTGTATGTGCAGCTTTCTTTCCTGCTGGCTCTTTTTTACGCGGCTATAGATTTTGTGGATTTAAATTACACTAGAATTAAGGCTTTAGAACCGGTTATAATTTATATTGGCTTTGCTCTGTTTATAGTTTCCTGTTTTGTGCGCTGGTGGGGCTTTAATTCTATAGGCAAATATTTTAATCCGCGGGTAGCTATTTATGAGGATCATAAGCTGATAACCGGAGGTGCCTATAAAAAGATAAGGCATCCCTTGTATCTGGGAACCTTTTTGAGTATAATCTCTATTCCCCTGGTTTTTAATTCCTGGGGGGCTCTTTTGCTTATTTTATTCCTTAATCTGCCTGCACTTGTTTATCGCATAAAGGTTGAGGAAGCTCTGCTTGTTAAGCATTTTGGCGATGAGTATCTGGATTATATGAAAAGAACTAAGCGCATGATTCCCGGAATATGGTAATATTTATTTAGTTAAGATTGTGCAAGGAGGAAGTTGGATGGCAGGACATTCAAAATGGGCGAATATAAAACATAAAAAAGCTCGTTCTGATGAGAGAAAAGGCAAAGAATTTACCAAAATTGCCAGGGAGATAATGATTGCCGTTCGCACCGGCGGCAGTGCAGATCCGGATGCTAATTCCAAGCTAAAGCTGGCTATCCAGAAGGCAAAAGCAGTTAATATGCCTAATGAAAATATACAGAGGGCAATAAAGAAGGGTACGGGAGAAATCGAAAGTGAAGCTTTGGAAGAAATAATATATGAAGGATATGGTCCAGCCGGTGTAGCTATATTGATGGAAATAGCTACTGATAACCGCAATCGGACTGCTTCTGAAGTAAGGCATATTTTCTCCAAAAATGGAGGGAATATGGGGGAAAGCGGCTGTGTAGCCTGGATGTTTAAGCGATCCGGCCTCATAAGTATAAAAAAAGAAAATCTCAAAATGGATGAAGAAGAGTTTATGCTTTATGTTATGGATTTAGGGGCTGATGATATAAAAGATGAAGGAGAAGTATACGAAATTATAACAGCTCCCGAAAACTTTATGGAGGTTAAAGAAGCTCTGGAAAAAGAAAATATTCCTTTGGAGATGGCTGATGTAGTGATGCTGCCGGAAAACACGGTAGAAATAACTGATGAGGAAACTGCTGCCAAGGTGCTTAAGCTTATTGAAAAACTGGAAGATCATGATGATGTCCAGAATGTTTATACCAATGTTTCTATCCCTGATGAGCTTATGGAAAAGTTATCATGAAAATAAAAGGTGGCTTGAGGAAGGAAACCTTAAGCCACCTTCTTAATTTTTTTTATTTTTCTGCTGCTTCCGGTACTTCTACCTTTAATTCACCATTTACAAAGCTTATTTTAGCCTGTTTGGAGTTTATCCTCAAAGGTAAGGCAGCCAGAACGCTTTTTAGATTTAGTTTGGGATCAAGGGGCATATCGTTGAATTCCCCTATTTTTATCCAGGGCATGTTGGCTTTTATTACATAGTCAGAATCTTTGCGATAAACTTTTACCGGTATTTCAAAGGTTAAGTCGTCTTCCTCTTCTGCGAAAATATTTTCTCCCCAGCTGATATCTCCATAGGGTGACAGGATATCTACTGGAGTTCCTGCCCAGTTATCAAACATGGTCAGCACTTCTTCCATTTTTTCCATCTCGTTATTAAGGCTTTGCAGTGCAGCCTGGTAATATACAGGTTCTTTTTCATTTTTTTCGGGTATTTCCTGAGGTTCTACTTCCCATATGATGCCATTGCATAATGCTGCTTCCATAAATTGAAAAATATCTTTCCAGTAAGATTGATTTTCTGGTTTTTCATTTTTGGATAAACCAGGTTCTTCTACCCAAAAGGTTTCTTCTACATCTCTCCATGCATAGTTGGGATCAAAGAAAGTGTAGTCCAGCACGATATTGTTGAGAATATCGGGGAGTACTCTTTTAGCCATTTTATTCACCTCCTGTAATACATCAGGCCGAATTGTCTGCAATTTTCAGAAATTTTAAACAAATTTGACCTTCGTTTGACCTTCATACTTATTTTAAATCATATTTAGGATTTTTATGCAAGTACAATTTTATCCAAAATTTATATTAAAAACCATATAGATACCGAATTTTGACTGTAAAAGGGCAAAATAGTCAGGAAAAGGAGTATATATAGTATTTTTTTGGCAAAAATTTTATATGAGGTGATCGATGTGTATAAAGGATGGCAGGGAGTTTTTTTCCTGGCTATTTTAGGTTTCTTTTTCGGGATTGGTTATTTTTTGGCCAGCTTTTGGTCAGATTTTCCGGATGTTGATAAAGCGAAAAAGCCGGTAATTGAGGTAAAGGAAAAAAGCAATCTAATCAGTGAGGATACCCAGGTAATATATGAAGAAGTCTATACCAGATGCGGTCATGTTATTATATCTGAATTCCCTGAGCGGGATAGCTTAAATGGTAAAACTATAGATGATATAAGCAGTATCTACAGTTCCCGGGAAGGATATGAGATTAAAAAAGACGGGGAAAGTCTGGTTATAAGGCATACAGTTGATGAGTACTGCCCTGCTGAATATGAAAAGAGGAGATTAAAGGAATATAAGGGCTATGTGGCTATATTTAAGGGGCCAAAAGAAGAAGAAGTTTTAGAGAAAGTTACCAATATAAAGATGGGGAATCTTCCTGCTGAAGAACAGGACAAGATAAGGAGAGGGGATTACGAGTTCAGGGATGAAGGGGCTTTACAGGATGCTCTGGAAAATTTTGATGAATATATATAAATTTAAAAGCGAACAAAAGTTTGCGTAAGGATAAGGCAGCAAGAAAGCCTTATCTTTTTTTTATGTGCCAGGAAGGCATTAGAATTGTAAGTATTTTTAAGGTATTATTAAAAATGATTTATATACCTGGAAACGGCTGCAGGAAGTAAATGACAAAAGGATTTTTAGGGGAGAAGGATTATGTTAATTTTAGGTATAGATCCGGGTACGGCAACAACCGGATATGGGCTGATTGAAGTAAAAAAGGGCAAAGAACTCCTGGTTGAGTATGGAGTTATTACAACCTCACCAGATATGGAGATGTCTATGCGGCTTTTTAAAATTCATACCGGTTTAAATGATATTATTGATAAATTTAAACCGGCTGCTGCGGCCGTAGAAGAGATTTTTTACCACCGTAATGCCAAAACAGTTATTACTGTTGCCCAGGCCAGGGGAGTAGCTCTTTGTACACTGGCAGCATCGGGCATTAAAACGGCAGAATATACTCCCCTGCAGGTTAAACAGGCCGTGGCGGGTTATGGAAGTGCTGACAAAAAACAGGTACAGACTATGGTTAAGTATATTTTACAGCTTGACCATGTTCCTAAACCGGATGATGCTGCTGATGCTCTGGCGGTGGCTATTTGCCATGCCCACAACCTGCGGGATAAATATTTATAGCAAGAGGGGTTTTATGATGATTACATTTTTAAGGGGAAGGCTTTTTGCATGTGAGGAAGAAAACATAGTTATCGATGTAGGAGGAGTAGGCTACACTGTTTATGTACATAAGCGAAGTTTTTTGGAAATGCCTGCTATAGGTGAAGAAATCTTTATATATACCTGTATGCAGGTTATGGAAAATGAATTCAGGCTGTATGGGTTTTTATATAAGGAAGAACAGGAGCTTTTTAAAAAGCTTATTATGGTTTCCGGAATGGGGGCTAAAAGTGCCTTGAGTATCCTGGGGGCAACCGAACCTGCTGTCTTTTACCAGGCAGTAATCAATGGAGACGAGAAGTTTTTGACCAGCCTCCCAGGCATAGGAAAGAAAACAGCCCAGAGGCTGATATTTGAACTTAAAGAAAAATTGCTGCAGGCTAGAATGACTTCTCCTGCCGGAGAAAAAGGGGAAAAAACCGGGGAACTTATAGAAGTTCTGGAAGCACTGGGCTATAAAAGAAATGAGTTTTATCCTATCCTGGCGGAACTGAATCGTGAAAATAGGCTGCAGGGCAGTATTGAAGAAAACCTTAAAATTGTTTTGCGCATGCTGGGACGGGAAAAGAAAGGGTTTTAAACAGAAAAAGGAGGTGCTATTTTGGCAGATGAAAGGATTATATCACCTCATTTGTTAGCAGAGGATGAAGGGACTGACTTATCCATAAGGCCGTTAACTTTAAAGGATTATATAGGACAGGAAAGGGTAAAGGAAAATATAAGTGTATTTATTTCTGCTGCCCGCGAGCGGAAAGAATGTCTGGATCATGTTCTCTTAAGCGGTCCGCCTGGATTGGGAAAAACTACCCTGGCTACTATAATTGCCTGTGAAACGGGAAAACCTATAAGAAAAACCTCCGGCCCGGCTATTGAGAGGCCGGGAGATCTGGCAGCTATACTTACCAATCTGGAACCGGGAGAGATACTTTTTATCGATGAAATACACCGCTTAAACCGCAGTGTGGAAGAGATTCTGTATCCGGCTATGGAGGATTTTGCTCTGGATATCGTTATCGGCAAAGGGCCGGCCGCCAGAACTTTAAGGCTTGACTTGCCCCCTTTTACCCTTATTGGAGCTACTACGCGCCCAGGCCTTTTAACTTCTCCCCTGCGGGATCGTTTTGGCATTCAATGCCGGCTTGATTTTTACGATATAGAAGATCTGGTTTCCATAATCAAGCGAGCGGCCGGGATATTGAATATAAAGATTGAAGAAGACGGTGCCCGGGAGATTGCTAAAAGGGCGCGGGGAACCCCCCGTATCGCCAACCGGCTTTTGCGAAGGGTTCGTGATTATGCCATGGTTAAGGGAGATGGCGTAATTGACTGTAAAATTGCCCGTCTGGCTTTGGATATGATGGAGATAGACGAATGGGGACTTGATGTTTTGGATCGCATGATACTGGAGACTATAATTGTAAAGTTTAACGGGGGGCCAGTGGGGCTTGAGACACTGGCTGCCGCTGTTTCCGAAGAAGCAGATACCATAACGGATGTTTATGAACCTTATTTGCTCAAATTAGGCTTGATTCAAAAAACGCCGCGCGGTAGAATTGCTACTGAACGTGCTTACCGGCATCTGGGTTATGATGCCAGGAATGGTGAAAGCGGCAGTCTGTTTGAGTGATGGATTAATTTTAAAGCTGGTGGTAATAATGGCTAAAGTATTGCTGCATATATGCTGTGGCCCCTGTGCTATTTACCCTCTGGATGTGCTGCGGGAACAGGGACATAATGTTATGGGGTATTTTTACAACCCCAATATTCATCCGTATACTGAGTATATAAAGCGGAAGGAAGCGCTGGAGAAGTTTGCCCAAATAGCTGGTTTAAAAGTTATTTATGATGAAAAATATGACTTTGCCGATTTTTTGCGAAATGCTTCCTACCGTGAGGCCAGGCGCTGTTTGATGTGCTATGAGATGCGGCTGAATCAGGCTGCTCATATAGCTAAAAAAGGCAAGTTTGATTATTTTACGACTACCCTTCTGGTCAGCAAATACCAGAAACATGAGCTTATTAGTGAGGTAGGAAAAGCAGTCGGAGAGAGATATGGAATACCTTTCCTTTACTATGATTTCCGGGAAGGGTTTTCTAAAGGGGTGGAAAGATCCAGGGAAATGGGGATTTATCGCCAGCAGTACTGCGGATGCATTTACAGTGAAGTGGAAAGATATGCTCCCCGGGATGTGTTGAAAGGTGTTTATAAATCAGATGATTAGAAGAGGAGGGGGAGATGGTGAATCTTATGGAAAGCATGGCCAGAATTTTTATCGGCTTAGGTTTGCTTCTGCTTTTTGTCGGACTGGTATTCCTGTTGTTGTCCAAACTGGGCAGCAATATTTCTCTATTCAGGCTGCCGGGGGACATTTATATAAAAAAAGAAAATTTCACTTTTTATTTTCCGATAACTACTTTTTTGCTGCTCAGCCTTTTTTTAACCCTGATTGCAAATCTTATATTCAGGAGATGAAGTATGCAGGAAAAGAAGGATATTTATAACTTAAAAAGCTATGAATATCATCTGCCGGAAGAACTGATAGCTAAATTCCCGGCAGAACCAAGGGATTCTTCCCGCCTTCTTGTACTTGATAGAAGGACAGGAGCTGTGGAAGATAGGATTTTTCGTGACATAATAGAATATCTGGAGAGCGGGGATACTTTAGTTATAAACCAGACAAAAGTAATTCCTGCCCGCCTTCATGGATACAAAGAAAGTGGGGCCAAAGTGGAAATACTGCTGCTTAAGAAGCAGGGAGAATTCTGGGAATGCCTGGTAAGGCCGGCTAAGCGGCTTAAACCGGGTCATATAGTTTTTTTTGGTGAGGACATACCGGTTACCGCTGAAATAGTTGAGATAACCGAAACAGAAGGAGGCCGGCTTATAAGGTTTAATAACTGCCCGGATGACTATGAATTTATTGACAAAATGGGGGAAATGCCCCTTCCGCCGTATATAAAAAGAAAGGCGGAAGAGAGAGACAAAAGCCGCTACCAGACGGTTTATGCCCGGGAAGCAGGTTCAGCGGCTGCGCCTACTGCCGGCCTTCATTTTACCGAAAGACTTCTGGATGATTTGAAAGCTAAAGGGGTAAATATTGCCAGTATTGTTCTGCATGTAGGCCTGGGGACTTTTCGCCCGGTAGCCTGTGAAGACATAAGGAAACATAAAATGCACCGCGAATGGTATTGCATTGATAAAGAAACGGCTGACCTGTTGAACAGTACCAGAAAGGCAGGCCGAAGCATTGTTGCAGTAGGGACTACAGTGGTAAGAACTCTGGAAACAGTATATAATGATGATTATGGATTTCGGGAAGAAAGCGGAGAAACGGAAAAGTATATATATCCAGGCTATCAGTTTAAGGCAATAGACAAACTTATTACCAATTTTCATCTGCCTGGTTCATCCCTTATTATGCTGGTGGCTGCTTTTGCCGGCTATGAAAATACTATGGCCGCCTATAACCATGCGGTGGCTCACAGATACCGCTTTTTCAGCTATGGAGATGCCATGTTTATAAAATAGAGAGTACTGGAGGAGTTTATGCTTAAGTTTAAGGTTGTAAAAAAAGATGCTGCTTCTTTTGCCCGTCTGGGGGAACTGGAGACTGCACACTGGAAATGTGTGACTCCTATATTCATGCCGGTAGGCACCCAGGCTACGGTAAAAACCCTTACTCCGGAAGACCTTTATGAAATTGGGGCTGACATTATATTATCGAATACCTACCATCTTTATCTAAGGCCGGGAGAAGCCTTGATAGAGAAGGCAGGAGGCCTGCACAAGTTTATGAACTGGAAAAGGGGAATACTTACTGACAGCGGCGGTTTTCAGGTTTTCAGCTTGAGCAAGCTGCGCAAGATAACTGATGAAGGGGTTTACTTCAGCTCACACATAGATGGCTCGCGGCATTTTTTAACTCCAGAGAAGGTTATGGATATTGAACAAAAATTAGGTGCTGATATTGCTATGTGTTTTGATGAATGTGCCCCTTATCCCTGTACTTATGAATATGCAAAAGAGGCTTTGCGGCGCACCAGCCTGTGGGCTAAAATCTGCAAAGAATCTCACAAACGCGAGGACCAGGCTTTGTTTGGCATTGTGCAGGGGAGTATTTTTGACGATCTCCGCAAAAAGAGTGCCGAGGATATTGTTTCCCTTGATTTTCCCGGTTATGCGGTAGGAGGTTTAAGCGTAGGGGAACCAAAGCCTGAGATGTATCGCATACTGGAACTTACCCATACGCTGCTGCCTGAAGACAAGCCTCGCTATTTGATGGGGGTGGGGGCTCCGGAAGATCTGGTAGAGGGAGTAAAAAGAGGGATAGACATGTTTGACTGTGTTCTTCCTACCCGGCTGGCAAGGCATGGTACGGTCTTTACCCATCAAGGCAAAATTACTGTGCGCAATGCTGGCTTTGCGGAAGATTTTAATCCCATTGACCCGGAATGCGACTGTTATGTGTGTAAAAATTACAGCCGGGCTTATATAAGGCATTTGATAAAAGCAGAAGAGATGCTGGCACACAGGCTGCTTTCTTATCACAATATTTATTTCCTGGTAAAACTGATGGAAAATATGAGAAAGGCCATAGCGGAGGAAAGGTTTGGAGAATTTTACGATAATTTCTTCCGGCAGTATAAGTTTTAATAAAAGGGATTTTAAATTTTTTATCGAATTATAAATGAGTTTTGAAAAAATAAGGAGGATTAGAGAGAATGGGTACCAATGAAATTTTAACCTTAATTATCTATTTTGGAGCATTTATTGCTATTTTTTATCTTTTTATTATCTGGCCGCGCAAAAAGCAGGAGAAAAAGCACAGCGAACTTCTGGCCAGTTTAAGGAAGGGGGATAAGGTAGTAACGATAGGCGGGATAAAAGGAGAGATTGCCAGGGTAAAAGATGAAACTTTTATAGTAAGGGTTAATGATAACACGGAAATTGAGTTTTTAAAGAAAGCGATTGCTTACAAGGTAGAGGATTAGTATGGTGACTCTGAAAGATGTAAAGGAAAATCCTTTGGTAAAGGCTTTTATAAAAAAAGGTAATGAACATCTGGGACAAATGGGTTATACTGATCATGGTTTTGTACATGTTTCTCTGGTTGCCAGCTTGAGCCGGGAGATAATGCTAAAGCTTGGTTATGATGAACGTACGGCAGAATTGGCAGGTATTGCAGGTTATATGCATGATCTGGGAAATGTGGTAAACAGGAATGGACACAGCCAGAGCGGTGCTCTTATAGCCATGGAGATATTGCGCCGTATGGGGATGGATCCGGCAGAAGTTGCAGTAATTGGGGCAGCGATTGGCAACCATGATGAGGGGAGCGGTCATCCGGTAAATGAAGTGGCAGCTGCTCTGATCCTTGCTGACAAGTCGCATGTTCACCGCAACCGGGTGCGCAATACTGATGTATCTACTTTTGATATTCATGACCGGGTAAATTATGCAGTGCAGGAATCAGGACTTCTGGTAAGGGAAAAAGAAAAGATTATCACTATGAAGCTTGCCATAGATACCAGCATATGCCCGGTTATGGAGTATTTCGAAATATTCTTAAGCCGCATGCTTATGTGCAGGCGGGCTGCTGATTTTCTGGGCTGCAAATTTGAACTGATAATCAATGGGGCCAAGCTTTTGTAAAAATTATTAAGTTTTAGCCTGGGCTTAAGCCGGGCTTTTTAGTGGGAAGGAGGAAAAAAGGTGAAAAAAGGTACCAGTATTTTGATAATAGCTATTATTATCGCTGCTTTAGCAACCGCTGCTTATTACCTGTATGAACCGATTAAAAAGAATATCAAATTAGGACTGGATTTAAGGGGAGGACTTCGCGTAGTTCTGGAGGCAGAAGAGACCGAAGGGCAGAAAATAACCCCTGATACTATCCAGAAAGCTTTAGGGATACTCCGCAACCGTGTAGACAGTTTAGGGGTAAAGGAGACTAACCTGTTTCCCCAGGGAGACAGAAGGATAGTAATTGAGATTGCGGGAGAGAAAGATCCGGAAGCTGCTGTTGATCTTTTGAAGACTACTTCCCAGCTTGAATTCTGGGATGAACAGGGAAATGTTTTGCTAACCGGAAAAAACCTCAAAGATGCACAGGCTACTGTTGATCCCCAGAAAGGTGCCATGGTGCAGCTGGAATTTGATAAAGAGGGGACCAAGCTTTTTGCCAAGGCTACCCAGGAAAATTTGGGAAGGCATATTGCCATCGTAATTGATAATAAAGTGATAAGCGCACCGGTCGTAAGGGATGTTATAACTACCGGACAGGCAGTTATCGAAGGGGATTTTACGGCCAAAGAAGCGCAGGATTTGGCTGTGCTTTTGCGCTCTGGAGCCCTCCCGGTTTCTTTTAAGGTAATGGAAAAAAGGTCTATTGGGCCTACTCTGGGTGCTGATTCCCTGGAAAAAAGCATAAAAGCGGGAATTGTTGGCATTATAGCCGTTTTGATTTTCATGCTTGGGTATTACAGGCTGCCGGGACTTATTGCTGATATTTCCCTGGTTTTATATGCTTTAATTGTTCTGGGGGTTATGTGGGGATTAGGTTCAGTACTGACACTGCCTGGCATTGCCGGTTTTGCCCTTTCGATTGGCATGGCAGTTGATGCCAATATAATCATATATGAGAGGATAAAAGAAGAGCTGAGGGTCGGCAAAACTCTGCTGGCTGCCATTGAAGCCGGTTTTAAACGCGCGTTCTGGACGATATTCGACGCTAATATAACTACCTTGATAACGGCTCTGGTTCTCATGTATTTTGGCACCGGGCCTATTAAAGGATTTGCTGTTACCCTTTCCATAGGAATAATAGCCAGCATGCTGGTAGCATTGATCTTTACCCGCTATATGCTTGTTCTCTTTGCCAATATAACCAAAAACACCAAATTATACGGAGTTTAAAGGGGGGATATAGATGCAGATAGTACAGAGAAGAAAGATTTTCTATGTTATTTCCCTGCTCATAATTATTCCGGGCCTTATATCGCTCTTCATGCAGGGGCTAAATCTGGGAATAGATTTTACCGGAGGCTCTATACTGCATATAAAGCTGGAAGAGAAAGTAACCGCCGGCGAAGTGCGCTCAGTATTAAGCCAGTTTGACCTGGGAAGGGCGGAAGTGCAGAAAAGCGGAAGTGAATTTTATATCCGCACTAAAGAACTGAGCCAGGAAGAAACAAAAGAGCTTATGAAGGCTTTAGGAGACAAGTTCGGCAAAGTGGAATTTTTAAGTGCTGAGAGTGTAGGGCCGGTTATCGGAAAAGAGCTTACCCGCAATGCCGTTTTAGCTCTGCTTATCGCAGGAGTTTTGATGCTTATTTATATAACTATAAGGTTTGAATTTCATTTTGGTATTGCAGCGATTGTCGCCATTATCCACAATGTGCTTGTGGTGCTGGGGCTTTTCTCGCTTTTCCAGTGGGAAGTAAACAGCTCATTTATAGCCGCCATACTTACGGTTATAGGTTATTCTATAAACGATACGATCGTTATTTTTGACCGTATTCGTGAAAACCTAAGCTTCAAGCTTAAGGAAGATCGCATGACGCTGATAAACCGCAGTATCATGCAGACTCTCAATCGTTCTATCAATACAGTTTTGACTTCAGCTTTTACTTTGCTTGCTCTTTTGGCCTTTGGCGGTGCAACCATAAAAATATTTGTCCTGGCCATGCTTATAGGTTTTATAAGCGGAGCCTACTCATCTATCTTCATTGCCAGCCCTATATGGTATGAGCTTAAAGCCAGGGCTTAGTTTGATAAAAAGGAGGGTATTTCCCTCCTTTTTATTTTGGGGAAAAGATATTGGCAAAAAAGAAGATGAGGTTTAAAATAAACACAGAAAAAGACAAAAAACGGGGGCGAAGGTATGCAGGGATATCTTATCGGTGCACTGGTTTTTATTTTGGGAGTAGCTATTTTTGTTTTCCAGAATACAGCTGAGGTTACGGTGCATTTTTTGAGCTGGACTTCCCCCAGGGTTTCGCTGGCGGTAGTAGTTTTGATTGCAGCTCTGTCTGGTGCAGTTATAACTTTTCTCATCGACAGTTTTCGCCAGTTCAAGATTGCCCGTAAGATTAAAGAATTAACCCAGGAGAACCGCAAGCTGCAAAAGCAGATAAAAAGTTTATCTGGAGGGGATAATGATAAAGAAAAACAAGCTAAAGGCAAGGCTTCAGAAAATGTAAATCAGCCAAAATAGCATCTGGTAAACCAGGGAATTAAGTCCCTGGTTTTTTATGTATGCTGTATATTTATGCAGGCTGATTGACCCCTGCCGGTTTATAATGTTAAAATAACGAAGATTTTACTCAGTTTGTGAAGGAGGCTGGGAATTTGTATTTGACTGGCACGATGAAGATAAATGAAAAAGGACATTTAGAAATAGGTGGAATAGATGCAGTTGAACTGGTAAAGGAATTCAAGACCCCTCTATGGGTTATAGATGAGCAGGGATTTAGGGAAAACTGCCGTAAGTTCAGGGAAGCTTTTGCTGAATATGGGGAATCTCTGGTTATATATGCCAGTAAGTCCCTTAGCTGCCTTGCTCTGGTAAAAATTGCGGAAGAAGAAGGACTGGGGCTGGATGTGGTATCAGGGGGCGAGATTTTCACCGCTCTTAAAGCAGGATTCCCCATGGATAAGGTTTTTTTCCACGGCAATAACAAAAGCCGGGAAGAGCTTTTTATGGCGGTAGAAACCGGGGTAGGGCGTATTGTAGTAGATAATTTCTATGAACTTGAACTTTTAAACCGCGTATGCTCAGAAATAGGCAAAAAACAGGATATAATGCTGCGCATAACCCCGGGCGTGGAAGCTCACACCCATGAATATATAAAAACAGGCCAGATAGATTCCAAGTTTGGGTTTACGCTTCCTGATGGGCAGGCTTTGGAAGGGGTAAAAGCAGCCCTTGACTGCCGCTGGCTTAATCTGAAAGGACTGCACTGCCATATTGGTTCCCAGATTTTTGAAATGGCATCGTTTCGTCATGCGACTGCTGTAATGATGGATTTTTATGGAATGCTGAAAAAAGAGTTCGGTTTGGAACTGGAAGAATTAGATATGGGCGGCGGGTTTGGCATTTTTTATTATAAAGGTGATGAACCGTGCGATCCTAAAGAGTGGGCAGAGGCAGTTATGATTACGGTCAGGGAGAAGGCAGCTGAATATGGAATTAGAGTGCCTAAAGTAATAGTGGAGCCGGGAAGGGCTATATCAGGACCGGCGGGCATCACTCTCTATACGGTTGGTTCAAGCAAAGAAGTTAAGGGGATAAGAAAGTATGTAGCCGTTGATGGAGGTATGGGGGATAATCCGCGCCCTGCCCTGTATGGCTCAAAGTATACGGCTATTTTGGCCAATAAGGCTGATAAGCCGGCCGCCGAAAAGGTTTCTATCGCCGGCAAGTGCTGTGAATCAGGGGATATGCTTATCTGGGATATAGAACTGCCAGAGGTAGAGCCGGGAGATATTTTGGCGGTTTTTGCTACCGGTGCCTATAATTATGCTATGTCCAGCAATTACAACCGGCTTCCCCGGCCGGCCATGGTGCTGGTAAATGAGGGAAGAGCTGATGTAATCGTAAAAAGGGAAACTTATGAAGATATTATACGCAATGATGTTTTGCCTGAACGTTTGAGAAAATAGAAATGCGGGGCTTTTTCCCGCATTTTTGTTTTTTTTATATAGCCTGCTGTTTTTTACCATGGCTTTCACATTTGTGCAGCAGCTCAAGGGCTTTAGTTTCTGCATCTGGCTGGGCAAAAAATATACATTTGTCTTTATAGATAGAGCTGAATACTGCCCACCGTGCTTTGTAGTCTTCTTCATCCACCCACTCCGGCATTTCGCGCGAAGCAGCCTGGATAGCTGCCTTTACCGATCCTAAAACCAGTTCACCTACATGTATGCAGCCACCTTCATTCATTACCTTTGCTTTTACCACATTATAAAAACCAGGGCCTACCTGCTGGCCGATGAGGTTTTTTATGCTCTGTACCCCCTGCGAGCAGATGGAAAAAGGAATTTTTTCCGCTTCTATTTCCGCTTCTATGATTTTATTTGTTTTATATTCAAATACGATTCGGCTTTTTAAGCAGTGGATGTCATCCTGCCAGCAGCCTTTGACTTCATAACCTTTGTGGGGTATGACTTTTACGGTATATTTTTCAGATTTTTCGTACATCATTCCACTCTCCTTTACTGCTTTTATCAGCCTATTATAAAAAGGGGGATTCAGGAAAGCAAATAAACAATATTTATGATGTCATTATTTTTTGTTTTTATTATTCCTTATTATGGGATAAATGATTTAAATTTAAGGTTTGATACCTAAATTTAAAATTAAGGCTTAATTTATGGTATAATGCAGGTAATCATTGGGATGGGGGAGTAAAGGTGGATATAATCACTTCACACAATGCGCTGGATTTCGATGGTTTGGCAGCTATGGTGGCAGCCAACAAACTTTATCCTTCAGCTCATAAAGTTCTGGCCGGGACTTTATCTAAAAATGTGAAAAAATTTATGGCGATTTATAGGGATTCTCTGCTGGTGAAGAGCCCCAGGGAGATAAATTTTGATGAAGTAAAAAGGCTTATTGTGGTTGACACAGCCAACCCCAACCGTTTGGGACAGCTTAAGGATTTGGCCTTGCAGGGCGGAATAGAGATACATGTATATGACCATCATCCGGTTATGATGGATGACCTGAAGGGGGAAATCGCGGAAACACATGAGGTAGGAGCGGCTACCACTATTCTGGTGGAAAAACTGATAGAAGCAGGGATTGATATAACTCCCTTTGAGGCCACTATTCTGGCTTTAGGCATATATGAAGACACAGGCAGCCTGCTTTTTAAATCCACTACCTGGCGGGATGCCTATGCAGTCGCTTATCTTCTGCAAAAAGGGGCTAACCTGTCGGTAATAGCTAATTTTATGGAATTTTCTTTTTCAGAAGAACAAAAAGGGCTTATGCAGGACCTTTTGCAAAATATTAAGCATTTAAACATAGGCCATACAGATATAGCGGTTGCATGTGCCTCAAGAAAAGATTTTATTCCTGGGCTTGACCTGGTGACTTACCGGCTTATGGAAGTTGAGAATAGTGAGGCTGTTTTTACCCTGGTGCTGATGGAAGGAAAGGTTAACATTGTGGGAAGGAGCCGTACCGATGCGGTTAAGGTAAATGAGGTTTTAGCGGAGTTTGGTGGCAGAGGGCATGAAAAAGCAGCATCGACAGTGATTAAGGGTAAAAGTATTGAAGAAATGCTTGCCTTGCTGGAAAAAAAGTTAAGAGAATGTGTGGTTCCCGGAATTACTGCCCGGGATATAATGTCTACTCCGGTCAAGACGGTTCCTTTGCATTTTACCATGGAAGAGGCCGGCAGGGTGATGCTGCGCTATGGCCATACCGGTATGCCGGTAGTAGATGGGGATAAGATGGTGGGGGTTATATCAAGGCGCGATGTTGATAAGGCAAGAATGCACAATTTGGGGCATGCCCCGGTTAAGGCCTTTATGAGCACTGCTGTTGAAGCAGTGTCTCCTGATACCCCGCTAAGCCAAATCCAGAAGATAATGGTGGAAAAGGATATAGGGCGGCTGCCTGTTGTAGAAGAGGGCAGGCTGGTAGGCATAGTTTCCCGGACCGATATACTTCGTACTCTGCATGGAAACGATTATCCTGAAGACCACATGATATTGTACAAGCCGGGAGGATATGAGTATTTTAACGTAAAAGAACTGCTGGAAAAGAGGATGCCGCGCGATATACTGCAGCTGTTAAAAACGGCAGGAGAACTGGCGGAAGAACTAGGTTACCAGGTTTACTGTGTTGGCGGTTTTGTTCGGGATTTACTGCTTTCTTATCCCAATTTCGATATCGACCTGGTAGTGGAAGGGGAAGGAGAAAATCTGGCCCTTAAGCTGGCAGAAAGATTAGGAGGAAGAGCCAGGGTCCATAAACGTTTTGGTACGGCAGTCGTGGTAATAAATGATGATTTTAAGATAGATGTGGCTACTGCCCGTACTGAATATTATGAATTTCCGGCTGCCTTGCCCAAAGTTGAAAAATCCTCCCTTAAAGAAGATTTATACCGCAGGGATTTTACGATAAATACTCTGGCCATTGCCCTTAATCCGGACAGATATGGTGAGCTTATCGATTATTTTGGAGGCAGGCATGATTTAGAACAAAAATATATAAGGATTTTGTATAATTTGAGTTTCATCGAAGATCCTACCCGCATAATGCGGGCAATAAGGTTTGAAAAGCGATATAATTTTACGATTGAACCTGATACCTTGCGGCTGGGCAAAGACGCTATCAGCCGCCGTATGCTGGGAAAACTTTCTGATAAAAGGATTTTTAATGAACTGGTAATAATCCTGAGTGAGCCCGATCCCTTGCCTGCCTTGAAGAGAATGATGGAGATTGGGGTTTGGCCGTATGTTCTGCCTGAAGTAGACCTGGATGCGGTGAATGAAGGTTTGCTGCGGCGTATTCCCGCGGTTGCTGCCTGGTTTAAGGAAAGGTACCATGTTCTCGATATACGAAGCTGGCTTATATATATGGGGGCTATTTTATCGTTTGCTCCCCCGGAGAGCAGAGCAGATGTTGTTAACCGTTATCCTTTCGACAAACAGGCAGTTAAGGCAATAAGGGAAATAGAAAGAGCGCGTGAAGTTATAGAGGAAATTAAAAATTGGCAGGAGATAAAACCGAGCAGGATTGACGGGGTAATTGGAGAGTGGGAACAGGAAAGCAAGATTTATCTGCTACTGTGTGTGCAGGATGAAAACATGTGGGAAAAAATAGTAGAATATATAGATAGCAAGGAGAAAACCTTCCTGGAGATAAATGGAAACGACCTTAAGGCTTTGGGTTTGAAGCCGGGTCCGGTCTATAAAAAGATACTTGACAGGCTTTATCTTATGAAACTGGATGGAATGGTAAGCGATAAAGATGATGAAATTGAAATGGTCAAAGAATGGATAAAGGAGCGTTGTATATGAATGTACCTTCTATTATTGAGATGATAACCTGGCTTCCGGCTATCTTGATTGCTTTAACTTTTCATGAATATGCTCATGGCCAGGTGGCAGACTGGCTGGGAGATAATACCCCTTATTACCAGGGACGCCTTACCCTCAATCCTTTAGCTCATATCGACTGGCTGGGGTTTTTTATGCTCATGGTTTTTAAATTCGGCTGGGCTAAACCGGTGCTGGTAAATCCTTATAATTTCAAAAATGTAGGTGTAAAAAAAGGAATGATGCTGGTTTCTTTAGCCGGGCCAGGTATGAACATACTGCTTGCTCTGGCTGGCATGCTGGCCTATAAGTTTTTGCTGCCTTTTGAGGGAGCAGAATGGGGTATATATGCCATAAGGCTTATAGAGCCTCTTATATGGATCAATCTTATTTTGGCTGCTTTCAACCTTATACCGGTACCCCCGCTGGATGGAGCCAAGATTTTGGCTGGTATTTTGCCGGATTCCGGGGCAAGAGTGATTTATTCTATGGAACAGTATGGCTTTCTTATTCTTCTGGTGCTTATTTTTACCGGGGCTACTTCAGCCATCATATGGCCACTGGTTAAAATAATTTACGGCTTTTTGCATCTTTTAGTATTTTAAAATTGAGGGATAGCTTATGGGTTATGTGGTTGATTTGGAAGTTTTCCACGGGCCTCTGGATCTTCTGCTTTACTTGATTGAGAAAAATGAAATAGATATATATGATATACCGGTAGCCCGGATAAGTGACCAGTATATAGAATATCTAAAAAAAGAAGATAGGATAAATATGGAAAGCCTGGGCGATTTTTTGCTTATGGCCTCCTATCTCCTGCAGCTTAAATCGAAGATGCTCCTTCCACGGGTATCTTTTGACGAAGAAGAAGGGGAAGAGGAGGCAGATCCAAGGGCAGACTTGGTAAAAAGCCTTCTGGAATACCGCAGGTATAAGAAGGCTGCTCTTTGGCTAGAAGCCAGGCAGGAAGGAGATATAAGAAGGGTATTTTTCCGGGAATCTCATTATGAAGTGACATTTGTTGAAGAATTGACAGTTGATACCAGAGACTTGATAAAAGCCTATAAAGCTGTTATTAGCAGGCTGCCTGAGGTGGAGGAAGGGTATGAAGTTCCAGTCGGTGATATAAATGTAGCAGAAAAAATGGAGGAAATTTTGGCTAAACTTGCAAAAAAGAAGGAGATTATTTTTCAGGAACTGTTCCATGGTATAAAATGGAGAAGAGAAGCCCTGGCTCTTTTTTTGGCTTTGCTTGAACTTATTCGTCTGGGGAAGGTTATGGCCTGTCAGGAGGCTCAGGAGATGCCGATAAAAATATTTTTGCGGGTGGAAGAAGGCTTATGATTATGCGTGATCAGATTAAAGCGGCCATCGAGGCAGTTTTATTTGTAAGGGCAGAAAAGATGAGTATAGATGAGCTGGCTGGGATTCTAAATATTGTGAAAGATGACCTTATAGTCATACTGGATGAACTTGTGCAGGAATATAATGAAGATATAAAAAGGGGTATACAGATAGTTGTTGACCAGAATGAAGTTTTTATGTGTACCAAAAAAGAATATTCAGATATTCTGGCGCGTATAAGCCGCACAGTCAAGAAAAAGCTTTCCAGGGCAGCTGTGGAGACCCTGGCCATAATTGCCTACAAACAGCCGGTAACCAGGGCAGAGATTGAAAAAATACGGGGAGTAAAGGTGGATAAGATTATATCCAGCCTGCTGGAGAAAGAGCTTATTGCTGAGGCTGGATATAAAGATGTACCGGGCAGGCCGGTTTTATATGTGACTACTGATGAATTCCTGAAACTTTTTGGCTTGTCAAGCCTTAAAGAACTGCCGGAGTTAGAGGGGGAATAGATGATGAGTGAAAGATCCTATGAAGAAGAAGTAAAAATTAAGGCAGAAAAGGCAAGGCCTTTGGCCAGGTATATGAGCAGCACCCAGGATTTGGTGGAAATGCAGATAGAAAAAGCGATGGCCAGGGGTGAATTTGATAACCTTAAAGGAGCGGGCAAACCTATCAAGTTTTATGAAAATCCTTTTGAACCTCCCGAACTGCGCATGGTTTTCAAGATACTTAAAGATAATAATTTCGCTCCTTACTGGATTGAACTGGGGAAAGAAATTGATGCCGATTTTGAAAAACTTAACCGGGAAGTTGAATATTTTAAAAAATATATACACATGTTCTTCAGCCAGAAGAGAAGCAGTCAGGCCTATAAAAATTTCGAAAAGAAAAAGGCGCATTTTTATTATGAAAGCCGCCTGGCTTTGGAACGTATAAGCAAAAAGATTGTTGACTATAATCTGCATTGCCCTACTTTCCGGGAAACCAGGGCCAATATAGTGGTAGATGATGAAATGTACAAAATAATAACAGCTATTGAAAAAGAAATCGAAAATTTAAAATAACGGCTGATGTATAACTCTTTTTAAAATATGGAAACTATTATGAAAAACAGGAGAATTAGCTAATTATGTGGGTTATATGCATCAGCCTTCTTGTTTTTCTGGCCTTGCTTGCACCTTTGAGAATAAAGGTATCTGTCAAAATAAGATTGGAAGATGAAAAAGCAAGGGTGAGTTTGCAGTTCTGCTGGGGCAGATTATGCATGAATAGCTTTACTCACAGATTGGATATAGAAAGTATTGAAAAAATCCTGCGGGAAAAAAAGTGGCTGAAGAACCGGGAAGGCTTAAATGTAGGAGATATTAGAAAAATATACCAAAAAATGTTAAGGGGAATTTTTATCGAAAGGTTTGCCTGGAAAACGACTCTGGGATTAAACAATGCTGCCTATACAGCTTTAGCGGCAGGTGTTTTGTGGATTGTAAAAGGGGTATTTTTAAGTTTTTTGAGCAGCCAAACCAGGATAAAAAAGATTTATGTTTCTGTTTATCCTGATTTTATGTTCCAGGATAAAAACTCAGAGCTTCTTTGTATAGTACGGACGGCAACCGTACATATTATTCTCATAGGAATATATATATTTTACTTGAAAATCAGGAGGTTTAGGTATGGAACAGAAAGAAACCGGCAATAACCCTCATCCTATTGAAGGATTGATGAAAACTGCCATGCAGAGCATAAAGGAAATGGTGGATGTCAATACGGTAGTAGGTGATGCCGTGGAAACCAATGATGGTACGGTTATAATTCCGGTTTCCCAGGTGGCTACAGGTTTTGTAGCCGGGGGAGGGGAATATGAACTGTCAGATGGGAAAAAAGGTGATAGCCTTCCGTTTGCAGGAGGAAGTGGAGCTGGGGTGTCGGTTAAGCCAATAGGTTTTTTGGTAGTTAGAATGAATGATGTGCGTTTGATGTCTGTAAGTGGAAATCCTCTGGCAGAAAGGATTGTAGATTTAGCCCCCCAGTTTATTGAAAAAATGGAAAGCCTCATAAAAGAGAAAAATAAGGGAAATGAAACAAAAATGCAGTAAGAGTGTCCAGAACAGTTCAAAAACTTTGAACTGTTCTATTTTTTATGGAAATTTCATAACCTTCTAGCAGGAATTTTTGCTGGGAGGGTGGGTAATGCTCAATATAATATGGCTTGTGCTCCTTGCAAGCGGGATTGTTACAGCAGCTTTTAATGGGAATATAGAAGTTGTGACAGAAGCAGCGCTGGGAGCAGCTAAAGGAGCAGTTGAAGTATGTTTTGATTTAGTGGGAGTTATGGCGTTATGGCTGGGAATAATGAAGATTGCGGAAAAAGCCGGTTTGGTAGAAAGTTTGGCCAGGGTAATGAAACCTTTGACCGTAAGGTTGTTTCCAAGCGTTCCTCCGGAACATCCAGCTATGGGGGCTATAATATTGAATTTGAGTGCTAACATGTTGGGTTTAGGCAATGCGGCTACCCCTTTTGGCATGAAAGCTATGCAGGAACTGCAGAAGTTAAATAATAACTCAAAAGAAGCCTCGGAAGCTATGTGTACGTTTTTGGCTCTTAACACTTCCTGTATAACATTGATTCCAGCCACGATTATTGGAGTCAGGCTGTCTTTTGGTTCCAGCAATCCTGCTGAAATTGTAGGGCCCTGCATTTTTGCTACGGCTTTTTCCATGCTTATAGCTGTTTCCCTTGATTACTGGTTCAGGAAGAGGATGGGGAGGATAAGATAGGTGCTTTTTGAAGTCATGAATATAATATCCAGATGGGCTATTCCTTTTTTGCTTTTTACCATTCCGGTTTATGGCCTTATAAAAAAAGTTCCGGTTTATGAAACCTTTGTGGAAGGTGCTGAAGAAGGCTTTACCACTGCTGTAAAAATAATTCCTTTTTTGGTGGGCATGATGGTTGCCATTTCGGTTTTTAGAGCTTCGGGAGCCATGGAATATTTGAGCAGTATTTTAGATCCGCTTACTTCCAAACTGGGGGCACCTTCTGAAATTTTGCCTCTGGCTATTATGCGCCCTCTTTCTGGCAGCGGGGTGTTAGGAATGGCAACTGAACTTATGCGCGTATATGGGCCAGATTCTTTTATTGGCCGCTTGGCTTCTGTGATGCAGGGAACAACCGATACTACGTTTTTTGTTTTGACTGTTTACTTTGGCTCTGTGGGTATTAAAAAATACAGATATTCGATTATTACAGGATTATCTGCTGATATAAGCGGATTTATCGCGGCTTTATATATATGCAATTTATTATACAGATAACCTTTATTTATAAATAGTTTGTGCTATTGACATGTTAAGGTGAGAAGGATATATTAAAATTGGTTTTGCGATAAAAATCACAAACTTTAAGTTAAGTAATAATGTCTGTTTTATAAAAATAGTATATATGCAGATGAAGGAAAAGGGAGAATGGGCTTGTCCCATACCGAAGGAGCAAGCTAAGCATGAATGTGCCTGATGTTTAGCGAAACTCTCAGGTAAAAGGACCGTATCCTGATGCAGCTCTGGAAAGTCTTAAAAGACGCCGAAGGAGCAAGCTGTTAAAAAGCGAATCTCTCAGGCCCATAAGACAGAGTAAAGGCATGGAGGATGTCTTATACTCTGTCTTTTTATTTTGCCTGGCTGCTTTAGATGCATAAGGCAATAAAACATATTTATGGTGAGCATTGTAAAGTAAAATCGTGGAAGTATTGAATTATATAATCCACTTAAGATAGACTGAAAACGTAGGGAATTTTGTTAATAAAATGTTAAGAAATAATTAAAAAAAGATTAAATTATGTAAAATATTTTCCAAAAAATACATATTACAGGCAAATTTCGCAGTTTGATGTGCTGTACAGAAATTTGGCGACAGCGGGAATAAAACAGGAGTTTTTAGGCAGAATAAATGTGAGATCAATTGTGGTCTAAAAAGTTTTTCTATGTTTACTAAACGTGAAGGAGGAAAGTTTATATGTCCGGTGAAATGAGCCTCAACATCAAAGACTTAAAACTGGTATCCGAGAGGCAGAAGCTGGTAGATGTATTGATGGATCCCAACCAGTATGCCGAAAAAGTTTTAAAAGGCGGAAAAGTGGTAAACGTAATTACCCGGGAGATTTATGAAGCAGATGTAGCTATCCACGGGGAATACATCTTAATGGTAGGGGACTGCTCTTCCCTTATCGGACCGAACACTGAAGTATATGACATGAAGGGCAAATATATATGCCCTGGATTTATCGATTCCCATATGCACTTTGAGAGTGCCATGCTCACCATCACTGAATTTTCCAGATTGTCCATACCTACCGGAACAACCTGTTTAATATCTGACCCGCATGAAATAGGGAACGTATTGGGCCCCATGGGAATAAAGGCTATGTGTGAAGAAGCAGCCTTAATGCCCCAGCATGTATTTTCCAGAGTACCGGCCTTAACCCCTGATTCACCTGGCCTGGAGACTGCAGGCTACAACATAACCTCCAAAGACCTGCCGGAAATGCTTAACTATCCGACCGTATCCGGGATAGGGGAAACCCAGGGAGTAAGCGCTGCCAAAGATGTATACAAACACAATCCGGCTGTATTCAGGGATACCATAGTATCAACTGTATATGCAAAAAGCCTGGGCAAAAAAGTGGACGGCAACGCGCCGGAACTCTTTGGGCCGCACCTGGCAGCACACATCATAGCAGGCGGAACCGATGTATCCTGTCATGAAACCACCACCAAAGAAGAAATGATGGAAAAACTGCGCTATGGTGTATATGTGCTGATGAGAGAAGGTTCAACCCAGAGGAACATGCCGGAATGCATAAGGGCCATAACCGAGGAAGGCATGGACTCCCGCCGTGCGATACTGGCAACCGACGACATGCTGGCCGAAGACATAGCCAAATACGGGCACATGAACGACATCATAAGAAGGACCATCAAACAGGGAGTAGACCCGGTAGAAGCCATCCAGATGGCCACCATCAACCCGGCAACCTGGCACGGCCTTGATGAACTGGGAGTACTGGCACCCGGCAAGCTTGCAGATATAGCCGTAATCGAAGGCAAACTGGAAGACATGAACGTATCCGAAGTATTCCTGAAAGGGCAGCTGGTAGCCAAAGACGGAAAACTGTTAATAGATCTTCCCAGGTACACCTATCCTGACTATGTAAAACACTCCGTAAAGAGAGCGCCGGTAAAACCGGAAGAACTCAAAGTAAAATGCGACAAAGAAGGCAAAGTAACCGTAAGGTGCATAGGGCTGATAGTAGACCAGAACCTGACTGATGCAGTAGAGGCAGAAATGGTAGCCGAAGGAGGCTATGTAAAACCGGACCTTCAGAATGACCTTCTGCCGATAGCGGTAGTAGGGAGACATGGACAGCCTGATATAGGAGCCACCTTTGTCAAAGGATTTGGCTTAACCTCCGGGGCTATAGCCGAGACCGTATCCCACGACACCCACAACATAATAGTAATGGGAACCAACTATGAAGATATGGCACTGGCTGTAAACCGGATAATAGAATTGCAGGGAGGATTAGTATTAGCCAAGGACGGAAAAGTGATCGGGGAGCTGCCGTTAAGGATAGGGGGCTTAATGACTGATGAGCATACTGCAGAAGAGCTCACAGAGATCATGAGCAACCTGACCCGGATGGCAGCAGAAGAACTTGGCTGCAAGGTACATGCACCGTTTATGCACCTGGCATTCCTCTCCCTGTCTACCAGCCCGAAATGGAAGATAACCGACAAGGGAGTAATTGATGCCAACAACTACTGTGTAATCCCGACTATCAAAGAGTAATTTCTAAAGTCGAGTTTAAGCGACAAAGGAAGGAGTGTTTTTAAAAAATGCGGAAGATTGAAATCGACCCCCGGAATTTTAACCAGCAATACGAGATTATTGATTTATCGCAGCCTATTTACCAGGGAATGCCGCTCTTCCCCATCCATCAGAAGACCTTTATCATGGTGAACCAGACCCACGAAGAGAACCAGAAGGCGACCGGTTCTCCGACCCTTGGATTCTCAGCCCGTAATCTGCTCCTCAGCGAGCATGCGGGGACTCATGTTGATGCGGTTTGGGAATACGAACCTAATGGGCCAACGATTGACCAGATGGGATTCGAATTCTTCATCGGTGATGCCATCTGCGTAGACCTGAGGCATGTACAATACCCCAAATATATTGAACCGGAGGATATTCAAGAAGCTCTGGACAAGGCTGGACTCGAGATCCGCAAGGGCGACATTTTTATAATGTGGACGGGCCATTACGATCGCCACTACCCGACCAAGGAATATGCTGAAGGGCCGTACACTGGTGTGTCCGAAAGGGCAGCTGTATGGCTGGCGGAGCAGGGTGTCGTCAATATTGGTATCGATGCTCCGGCCATCGACCTGACTCCGGACGATCTCAACTTCTCGGGTCACTGGGTATGCGGCCGGTACGGTATAACCAACAGCGAGCACTACTGCAATCTGGACAAGGTAGCAGGCAAGCGGTTTATATACATCGGTCTGCCGCTCAAAATCAAGGATGGGTCCGGTTCTCCCATCCGGGCTATTGCTCTTCTGCCCAAAAATCAGAAATAAGCTGTCTTTGGACCATGGGTTAGAAAAAGTAGCTTGTCAGCAACAATTAGAAGCTGCAGTTTTTATGGAAAAAGAGGATGAAGAATAAGTAAAAAACAGGGATTAAGGCTTAAGTCCTTAATCCCTGATAGAAATAAAATGCAAGGAGGAGACCTTAATTGAAGAAGTATATTCATGCCGTACCTAATTTCAGCGAAGGAAGGCGCATGGAAGTAGTAGAAGCGATTGTGGCACCCTTAAAAGGGGTACCGGGAGTAAAGCTTATTGACTACTATCCGGATTATGACTTTAACCGCACCGTAGTAGAAGTGATAGGAGAGCCGGAACCTTTAAAAGAAGCTCTTTTGCAGATGGCCGGCAAAGCCTATGAACTTATCAATATGGAGGAACAGCAGGGAAGCCATCCGCGCATAGGGGCCCAGGATACTATTCCCATCTTCCCCCTGGCCAACATAACCCTGGAAGAGTGCGTACAGCTGGCAGAAGAGATTGGACAGGAAATATACAACCGCTATAAAGTGCCGGTATATTTCAGCGGCGAAAACGCCCGCAATGAACAGAGAAAAGACCTGGCTTTCATAAGAAAAGGGCAGTATGAAGGATTAAAAGAGGTAGCCCATACCCCGGAAAGGGCGCCGGACATTGGGCCTGCCGCTCTGCATCCGACAGCGGGGGCAACTATTGTCAGTGCAGCCATGAGAGGGCTTACCGCAGTAAACATAATCCTGAACACCGACAATTTAGAAATAGCCAAGACCATAGCCAAGATGATGAGAGGTCCGTCTGGCGGATTCTCCACCGTACGCGCGGTAGGATTCCGTCTGGAAGACAGGAATCAGGTGGCAGTATCCATGAACATGTTCGATACCGATGCTACACCGATATACAGAGCCCTGGAAGTAGTAAAATTCGAAGCAGCCAGATATGGCCTGGAAGTAGTAGGAACCCAGATAGTAGGGACTGTACACCTGGATGCCCTGCTTAACTGTGTGGAATACTACCTGCGGCTGGTAGACTGGGACCGCAAGCAGATTATTGAAAATCACCTGATTGGGCTGTAAGGGGGAAGAGGAATGTTAGTAGAAATGAAAGTAAAAGAATTTATAGCTGAACTGGCTTCAGACTCTCCAGCTCCTGGTGGTGGAAGTGTATCGGCAGTATCAGGAGCCTTAGCAGCAGGACTTGTTGCCATGGTATGTCGCTTGACTATTGGCAAAAAAGGATATGAAGAAGTACAGAGCGAAATGGAGCAGGCTCTTGCTAAAGCTGAGGCTTTACATCAAAAATTGACCCAGCTGGTTGATGATGATACTAATGCCTTTAATGAAGTAATGGCAGCTTTCAAAATGCCAAAAGAAACTGAAGAAGAAAAAGAAGCGAGAAAAGCTGCTATTCAGGAAGCTTATAAAAAAGCAGCGGATGTACCTTATACCATTGCTAAAACCTGTCTGGAAGTTTTGACTTTGGCTGAAGGTATTGTAAATAAAGTCAATACTAATGCTATAAGCGATATCGGGGTTGCTTCCCTGGCAGCTCATACCGGACTGGAAGGAGCAGTAATGAATGTAAAGATAAATCTGCCTTCCATCAAGGATGAAGCATATGTAAATAATAGAAAGAAAGAAATTGAGGAGTTTTTAAAGCAAGGCGGCGCGAGCAAGGACAAAATTTATCAAGCAGTATGCAAGATGTTAGAAGCGTAAATTAATGAGAACGGCTTTTATTGAGATCGGGTTTAAAAATTAATAATTTCGGATGACAGAAGCGAGAGAATTAAGGTGAAATCCTTATACCGAAGGAGCAAGCCAGATATACTGCATCCGGTATCTGGTGAAACTCTCAGGTCGGCGTATCGCTTCTGGACGAAACTCTGGAGAGTCGTAAGACACCGAAGGAGCAAGCCTTATTCTTAATAGGGCGAATCTCTCAGGTTAGGGAACAGAGGACAAGGATCACCTATAAAGTCTTCTGTTCCTTTTTTAAGTCATTTTTGGAGGAATTTTTATGTATCGGGACGAGGTTTTAATAATAACTAACAACCCGATGGTTAAAAATATAGATAAGTATGAAATATGCTGGGTGGAAGGAACCTCACAGGCTGTTTATTATACGGCTTTAAATTTTGTTGGTACGGGACACAAGCTGCTTTCCCATCCTTTGGCGGGCAGTATTAAGCCTAACCAGAATCCGTATCGTTCGATTGTAGTGAGCAAAAAACAGGGATTGCCGGATGAAAATGATTTAAAGATTATAAATCATGCGCTGGAAAAAGTTGAGGTTATGGCTGCCGAGGCTACTCGTCCTGATTTAAAAGTAAACTATGCTGAAGATTTTCAGCTGGTTGATAAAGAACTGCTTTTAAATGCATTGGATTCATTACTTGAAAGGTAGGTGACCTAAAAATATGGAGAATGTATATGATCTTCTGGTATTAGGTGGAGGGCCGGCAGGACTTTCTGCTGCCATGTATGGAGCAAGAGGAAGATTAAAAACCGCCATAATTGAAAAAGGACGTCCTGGTGGACAGGCTGCCACCACTTCCGAACTTGAGAACTATCCTGGATTTGGACGGGGAACAACCGGACCCGGACTTACGGAAGCCATGCTCAACCATGCTTTAGATTTCGGAGCTGAACTTATAAAAGACACTATTGTTTCCCTGGACCTCAAATCCAATCCTAAAAAGGTAGTAGGGAGAAAAGGGGAATATTACGGAAAAGCAGTTGTTTACGCTTTAGGCGCAGTGCCCAGAATGCTGAATGTGCCTGGCGAAGGGAAACTTCGGGGTAAAGGCGTAAGCTACTGCGCAACCTGTGATGCTGACCTTTTCGAAGAACTGGATGTAGTAGTGGTAGGCAGCGGGGATGCTGCAGTGGAAGAAGCTGAGTACCTTACCAAATTTGCTGAGAATGTAACGGTTATAGTAATTCATGAAGAAGGCAAAGTAGATGCCAACAAAGTATCAGCCGAGAGAGCCTTTAAGAACCCCAAGATTAAATGGATATGGAACTCAACCGTAAAATCCATAAATGGGGATGAACTGGTAGAAAGCGTAACTTTAAAGAACATCAAGACCGGAGAAGAAACCGAATATCCGACGAACGGGGTATTCATCTTCATAGGTACCCAGCCCATGAGTGAGCTGGTAAAAGACCAGTTAGAGCTCAATGCCCAGGGATATATCATAACCGATGAAAAGATGGCAACCAACATAGAAGGAGTATTTGCAGCAGGAGATGTAAGAGCCAAATATTTAAGGCAGGTAGTAACAGCTGCAGCAGATGGAGCAATAGCAGCGGTAGCGGCCGAGAAGTATGTGCATGAAACCGATTTGTGGGAAAAAGAAGTGTTAAAGGCCGAAAAGCCTGTACTGGTAGCTTACTACAACCCGACCGATATGGAAGGAACCGAAAAGATAGGGATAGTGGACCAGTTTGTAAGAGAGAACAACGACAAGCTGTCGCTGGTAAAAGTGGACGCTACCCGTAATGAGCTGGTAGAAAGGCGTTATGGCATAGACAAGAACAGGCTGCCTTTGGTGCATCTCTTTGTAAATGGGGAGATCAAGGCAGAGACTTATGATTTAAGCGTAGAAGGCTTAAAAGCGATAACCAATCTATAAAAAAGGAGGAGTGAAGAGATGAGTGCCAAGCTTCTGGAAGTAGATAAGGACAACTTTGAACAGGAAGTGTTAAATGCTGAAGGGGTAGTAATGGTAGACTGGTGGGGCCCCAAATGTGAGAAGTGCCTTGAGCTCATGCCGTATGTAGAAGAACTGGCTGAGAAATACCAGGGCAGGATGAAATTCTGTTCCTGCAACACCCAGGGGAACAGGAGGCTGGCGATAAGCCAGAAGGTATTGGGACTGCCGGCTATGCTCTTCTATAAGAATGGAGAAAAGATAGATGAGCTTTCCGGTCAGGATATTACCCCGGAAGATATAGAAGAAAAGATTAAAAAGTATGTTGAATAGTCTGGAGGGATAAGGATGCGATTAGAACTTGGCAATATTCATGTCAAGGATGTTAAATTCGGGGATAAGACCGAATTTAAAGATGGTGTAGTTTATATTAACAAGGATGAACTTTTAAAAGAAATACAGGATGAACGCTTTTCAAAAATTGATGTAGAAATTGTACGCCCTGGTGACTCAGTAAGAATTTGTCCGGTAAAAGATGTTCTGGAACCGAGGGTTAAGGTTTCCGGTAATGGCCAGGTTTTCCCCGGTTTCTTTGGCAATGCTGAAATTGTAGGGTCAGGAAGAACCCATGTTTTAAAAGGTATGACTGTTTTAACGGTAGGTAAGATCGTCGGCTTCCAGGAAGGAATTATCGATATGACCGGACCGGGAGCAGATTATACACCTTTTTCCAAAACTATAAATGTAGTAATACTGGTTGATAAGGTGGAAGGTTTACAGCAGCATGAACATGAAGCAGCTGTAAGAATGGCTGGACTTAAAGCTACCCGCTATATAGCTGAAGTAGCCAGAAATGTAGAACCTGATGAAATTAAAGTATATGAAACCAAGCCTTTATTTGAACAGCTTAAAGAATATCCTGACCTTCCCAAGGTTGCTTATGTTTACATGCTGCAGAGCCAGGGACTTATGCATGACACCTATCTTTATGGTGTAGATGCCAAACAGATTTTGCCAACTTTCATTTATCCGACGGAAGTAATGGATGGGGCTATTATAAGCGGTAACTGCGTATCTTCATGTGACAAAAATACTACTTTCCATCACATGAATAACCCCATTATATATGATCTCTATGAAAGACATGGCAAGGATTACAACTTTATAGGCGTTATCTGCACCAATGAAAATGTTACCCTGCTTGATAAAGAACGTAGCTCGAACTTTACTGCCAAACTGGTAGAATATCTGGGTGTTGACGGGGTAATTATCAGTGAAGAAGGCTTTGGTAATCCTGATGCTGACCTTATAATGAATTGCCGCAAGATTGCTGCTTTAGGTGTTAAAACTGTTTGTGTAACTGATGAATATGCAGGAAGAGATGGAGCTTCCCAGTCACTGGCAGATTCCCATCCTTCTGCTGACGCGGTAGTAAGTGGCGGAAATGCTAATGAAGTAATTACTCTGCCCAAATTAGACCGTGTAATAGGCTACATCGATGCCGTTAACGTAATTGCTGGTGGCTTTGATGGTTCATTGGCAGAAGACGGTTCTATAACTGTTGAGATACAGGCTATTACTGGTGCTACTAACGAATTAGGTTACAACAAAATGGGAGCTTTGGGCTTCTAATTTTTAAAAATAATATAGAGAGTTAGAGGAAGGAGAGTGTTTTTAATGGATAAGAGCTTTTTTGAAAATAAAAAAATCTGTATATTAGGTGACCGTGACGGTATTCCTGGTCCGGCTATCGCTGCCTGCATGGAAACTATAGGAGGAGAAATAATCTTCACCAGCACTGAGTGCTTCGTCTGAACTGCAGCCGGGGCCATGGACATGGCCAATCAAGCTCGTATTAAAGAAGCTGCTGAAAAATACGGCAATGAAAATGTAATCGTGGTAATTGGTGCTGCTGAAGCAGAATCTGCTGGATTAACAGCTGAAACTGTAATGGTTGGCGACCCGACTATGGCAGGTCCTTTGACCGGAGTAGAGCTTAAACTGAAAGTATTCCACATTTTCGAGCTTAAGGACCTTATTGATCCTCAGGTTTATGAAGAACAGCTCGGCATGATGGAAATGGTCTTAGATGTAGATGCTCTTTGTGCCGAAATGGAAAATATCAGAAAAGAATGTGGATGTTAATTGGCTAAGAAAAGGAGTTGAAAAGAAAAATGGCAGAGATCAGGGTTGTCCATTATTTGAACCAGTTCTTTGGTCAAATAGGTGGAGAAGAAAAAGCTGATATAGCTCCCTTGAAACAGGATGGACCTGTAGGACCGGGTACTGCGCTGCAGCAGGCTTTAGATCCGGATATGAAAATAGTGGGAACTGTAATATGTGGAGACTCTTATTTTAATGAAAATACAGAGACAGCTTTAAATGAAGTAATTGAAATGATTGCCAGCTTTAAACCGGACATCGTGGTTGCAGGACCTGGATTTAATGCTGGACGTTATGGAATGGCATGTGGCGCTGTATGTAAAGCGGTACAGGAAAGACTTAATATTCCGGCTCTGACTGGACTTTATGAAGAAAATCCTGGAACCGATATGTATAAAAAAGATGTTTATATTATCAAAACCGGTAATTCAGCTGCCCAGATGAGAAAAGCGATTCCTGCCATGGCCAAGCTGGCAGTGAAACTGGCAAAAGGACAGCCAATTGGCTCACCTGATGAAGAAGGCTACTTTGCCAAAGGGGTACGCAAAAACGTATTCCATGAAAAGAGAGGTTCTGCCCGTGCTGTTGATATGCTGGTAGCTAAATTAAAAGGCGAGCCTTTCAAAACTGAATATCCCATGCCGGTTTTTGACCGCGTAAAACCGCGTCCAGCAGTTAAAGACTTGAGCAAAGCCAAGATTGCTCTGGTTACTTCCGGCGGTATTGTACCGAAAGGGAACCCTGACCGCATTGAATCTTCCAGTGCTTCCAAATACGGAAGGTATGATATAACCGGCGTAACTGACCTTACTGCTGAAACTTATGAAACTGCTCATGGTGGATATGACCCGGTTTATGCTAATCAGGATGCCGACCGGGTACTGCCGGTAGATGTTCTGCGTGAAATGGAAAAAGAAGGCATAATCGGCAGCCTGCACAATGTTTTCTATACTACAGTTGGGAATGGTACTTCCGTTGCCAACTCCAAAAAATTCGCCCATGAAATAGCCCTGGAACTTAAGGAAGCTGGAGTGGATGCGATTATACTCACCTCTACCTGAGGTACCTGTACCCGTTGCGGTGCAACGATGATAAAAGAACTGGAAGATGTAGCAGATGTACCTGCTGTACACATCTGTACGGTAGTTCCCATTTCCAAGACCGTTGGAGCTAACCGCATAGTTCCGGCAGTCGCCATTCCTCATCCGCTGGGTGATCCCAGAATGAGTGCGGAAGAGGAAAAAGCCTTGAGAAGAAAAATTGTGGAAAAAGCTCTTAAGGCTTTGTGCACTGATGTTGACGACCAGACGGTTTTCTAAATTTATAAGTCTAAGAGGGTTAGGCCTTTTAAAGGCTTAACCCCTTATATAAATAAAATGTAAAGGAGGTAAAAGCTTTGAGCTATCCAGTAATCAAAGCAGCTTCTTATGTACTGGTACATGCACCTAACATACTGTTAGAGCATGGGACAACCATCACATCAGAGAAACTGTTGAACCCTGATTCCGAATATTTAAAAGCCCTTCCCAAGCATTTAAGGAGCTTTGAAGATGCAGTAAACTATGCTCCCAATCAGGTATATATAGGCAACATGAAGCCGGAAGACTTAAGGAACCATCCTTCCCCCTGGTACCAGAACCCGGTTAATGGGAGCAGAGATGGCAAATACGGTGAAATCATGCCGGAAGATGAATTTTACGGCTTAATGAAAATAGTAGACCGCTTCGATCTGGTAGAATTATCCCCTGAATTTGCAAGCGAGATCAAACCAAAAATAGAAGCCAGGAACCTTTTCAGCGCCAAACAGCTTGCTGCCCTGGACAAGACCAGAGACCTGGCAGAAATAGAAAAAATGGTAGAAAAACACGAAGCAGACGGCTTATACCTTGACGGCAAGCTGGTAGGGTGTGTAAGAGCAGCACATGAAACCGACATCAACCTTTCCGCCCACGTAGTGTTCGAGAACCTGGTATCCAAAGCATCCGGAGCATTGGCCCTGGCCAACCTTATAAAAAAACACGGCATAAATCCCCTGGACATAGATTATATAATTGAGACCTCCGAAGAAGCAGTAGGAGACATGAACCAGAGAGGCGGAGGGAACCTGGCCAAAGCCATAGGGGAAGTATGCGACCTTATGAATGCCACCGGCTGTGATATAAGAGGATTCTGTGCAGGTCCTTCCCACGGCATAGTAAACGCATGTGGCTTAATAAAAGCTGGGATATTCAAAAACGTAGTAGTAATGGCTGGAGGATCCTCAGCCAAACTGGGCATGAACAGCCGTGACCATGTCAAAAAAGGGATGCCGGCATTAGAAGACATGGTAGGAGGCTATGCCGTATTAATAAGTGCCAACGATGGACAAAGCCCGGTAGTAAGGACCGACATAGTAGGGAGACACAAAATAGCATCCGGCTCTTCCCCGCAGGCAGTAATGCAGGCCATAGTAGTAGACCCCTTGGAAGAAAACGGATTAAAAATAACCGACATAGATGTATTTGCACCGGAACTGCAGAATCCTGAGCTGACTGTACCAGCAGGAGCAGGAGATGTCCCCCTTGCCAACTACAAAATGATAGGAGCCATGGCAGTCAAAAAAGGAGAAATAGACAAAGCCGAACTGGCAAGCTTTGCTGAAAAACATGGAGTGCCTGGATTTGCACCTACCCAGGGACATATACCGTCCGGAGTACCCTTAATAGGACATCTCATAGATGACATAAAAGAAGGCAAAAAACAGAGAGGCATGATAATAGGAAAAGGCAGCTTATTCCTGGGAAGAATGACCGACCTCTTCGATGGAATAAGCTTCATAATAGAGAAAAACAGCGGCAAGATTGAAGAAACCAAACAGGACAGCGAAGAGTTAAAACAGCAGATAAGAGAAATAATAGCAGAAGCCATAAAAGAAGCAGCCGAATCTCTTGCCGGGAGGTGATAAAATGACAGAACAGGCCAAAAAAATAGCAGTAGAAGTACTAAAAGAAACGGCAGAGATGATAAAAACCGGAAAAGGGAAAGCGGCAGTAAAAATAGGCTTAACCACCTACGGGAGTGAAGTAGGTGCAGAAGCTCTGATAAAAGGGGCCAAAGAAGCCATGAAAAAAGATTCCAGCCTGGAAGTAGTAATAATAGGCCCCTGTCCTGATGAGAGCCTGAAAAACTATCCAGCAGAAGACGAAGACAGCGTACACCGGATATTGGAGGACCTGTTAGACAGTGGGGAAATACAGGGAGCAGTAACCATGCACTATCCCTTCCCCATAGGAGTATCAACCGTAGGGAAAATAATAACCCCGTATAGAGGAAAACCCATGTATATAGCGACCAGTACCGGAACCAGTGATGTAAACCGTGTACAGGCCATGGTAAAAAATGCCGTATATGGGATAGCGGTGGCCAAAGCAGATGGCATAGAAGAGCCGACAGTAGGGATATTAAATATAGAAGGAGCAAGACAGGTAGAAAGACATCTAAAAGCCATGCAGGAGAGAGGCTATCGGTTCAAGTGGGGAGAATCAGCCAGAAGTGATGGAGGGCAGGTATTAAGAGGGAACGACCTCATAATAGGAAGTGTAGATGTACTGGTAACCGACACCTTGACCGGGAATGTACTCATGAAGCTTTTCAGTGCTTACAACAGCGGGGGAAGCTATGAGACATTAGGATATGGATACGGGCCTGGAGTAGGCAAAGGATTTGACAGACTGATCCATATATTATCAAGAGCTTCCGGGACTCCGGTAGTAGCCAATGCGATAGAATACTGCGCCTCCATGGTAAGAGGAAAATTTCTGAAAATAAAAGAAGAAGAGATAGCCAAAGCCGAGAAAGCAGGCTGGATAGTAGAAACAGCCAAAGAAGCGAAAGAAGGAAAAGAAGAAGTGGAAATGCCGCCGGAGAAAGTGGTAGAGAGCCAGATAAGCGGAATTGACATACTGGAAATGGATGATGCAGTAAAGGCCTTGTGGAAGAACAAGATATATGCAGCAAGCGGAATGGGATGTACAGGTCCTGTTATCCTGGTAGCCAAAGAAGACCATGAAAAAGCGGTAGAAGTCCTTAAAAACAGCGGATTTTTAGGCTAATGCCTGAAAATAAATAAAAATATAAATGAAGGAGGACTGAAATTTAATGAAGAGCGACATTCAAATTGCACAGGAAGCCAAAATGCTCCCTATCGTGGAAGTAGCCAAAAAAATTGGGCTTACTGAAGATGATCTGGAGCTTTACGGCAAGTATAAGGCCAAGGTTTCTCTGGATGTTTGGGAAAGAATCAAGGATAAACCTTGTGGAAAATTAATCCTGGTTACTGCTATAAATCCTACTCCGGCAGGAGAAGGTAAAACTACCACCACTGTTGGATTAGGACAGGCTTTAAACAGGGTTGGCAAAACTGCTATTATAGCTCTGCGTGAACCTTCTTTAGGACCCAGTTTTGGAGTAAAAGGTGGGGCTGCTGGCGGTGGATATTCTCAGGTTGTACCGATGGAAGACATCAACCTGCATTTTACCGGCGATATTCATGCAGTATCTACAGCTCATAACCTTCTGGCTGCTTTGATAGACAACCATCTGCATCATGGTAATGAGCTTAATATAGATCCGCGCCAGGTTGTATGGCGCAGAGTAGTTGACCTGAATGACAGGGCTTTAAGAAATGTTATCGTAGGCCTGGGCGGCAAAGCTAATGGTGTGCCTCGTGAAACGGGATTTGATATAAGCGTTGCTTCCGAAATCATGGCCTGTCTCTGCCTGGCTAAAGATTTGATGGATCTTAAGGAAAGATTTAAGCGCATGGTAGTTGCATATACCTACGATGGCAAACCGGTAACTGCTGATGACCTTAAAGCAGCTGGGTCTCTGGCTCTGTTAATGAAAGATGCTATCAAGCCTAACCTGGTACAGACTTTAGAAAATACTCCTGCTTTTATACATGGCGGGCCTTTTGCTAACATTGCTCACGGAACTAACAGCTTGATGGCTACCCAGATGGGATTAAGGCTTGCTGATTATATGGTAACTGAGGCTGGATTCGGTGCTGACCTGGGTGCTGAAAAATTCTTTAACATCGTATGCCGCTATGGCAATATGAAACCTGATGCGGTAGTTATAGTAGCTACTATCAGGGCTCTTAAGAACCATGGTGGAGTGCCGAAGGACAAATTAGGCGAAGTTAACATGGAGGCCTTAGAAAAAGGTGTTGCTAACTTAGAAAAACAATTAGAAAACGTACAGAAGTTTGGTCTGCCGGTAGTAGTTGCTTTGAATGAATTCCCGACTGATACTCAGGAAGAAGTAGATCTGGTAGTAAAGAAATGCAATGCTCTGGGAGCAGAAGTTGCAGTATCCCAGGTATGGGCTAAAGGTGGAGCTGGCGGAGAAGATCTGGCTCGCAAGGTTATTGCTGCTGCTGAAAAACCCAGCAATTTCAAATTCCTCTATGAATTAGACATGCCGGTTAAAGCAAAAATTGAAAAAATTGCTACTGAAATTTACGGAGCCAAAGGAGTAATCTATACTCCAACTGCTGAAAAGAATATTGCCAAAATTGAAGAATTAGGTTACGGCAACCTGCCTATATGCATGGCCAAGACCCAATTCTCACTCTCTGACAATCCGAACCTGAAGGGAAGACCGACTGGCTTTGAAATTACTATCAGAGAAGCTAAAGTTTCGGCAGGAGCAGGATTTATCGTAACTTATGCAGGTGAAATCATGACCATGCCTGGATTGGCAAAAGTTCCTGCTGCTGAAAAGATTGACATTCTTCCCAGCGGAGAAATTGTTGGTCTGTTCTAAATGTAAACGGCAAATAAAAAGGGTAGCTTAAATGCTACCCTTTTTTATTTACCTTTTATTCAGGATTAATGAAAGCAGTTCTTCTCTTGTCTGGTGTCTGGTTTCAAAAAGTCCCCTTAAGGCTGAAGTTACAGTTATAGAACCTGGCTTTCTTATACCCCGCATGGTCATGCACATGTGCTCTGCTTCTATTACAACGCCTACTCCATGAGGATTTAGAGTTTCATATATACAGTCGGCAATCTGAGAGGTCAGCCTTTCCTGCAGCTGCGGCCTTTTGGCATAAGCTTCAGCTACCCTGGCCAGTTTACTTATGCCGATAACTTTTCCTCCCCGCGGAATATAAGCGACATGTGCTTTCCCGTAAAAGGGAAGAAAATGATGTTCACACATGGAATACAAAGGGATATCTTTTACTAAAACCAGTTCATCATGGAACTCTGAAAAGGATACCTGTAAAAATTCCTTCGGTTCACACCAGAGCCCGGAAAATATTTCTTCATACATTTTGGCCACTCTCCTGGGAGTGTCTCTTAACCCTTCTCTTTCCGGATCTTCTCCTATAGCTTCTAAAATCATGCGAAAAGCCTGCTCGATTTTCGGTTTATCAATCTGTTTGCATGCCATTTTTTATGCCTCCAAACTTTAAAAATTAAGATGATGACTTGTGTTTATTTATATATAGTTTAAACGGTAGCACAAAAAAGTATTTATAGTTGCTAATTCATTCAGCTTAAGTTTAGCATATCATGTTAAAAAAAGTAATTGATAATGGAAAGAAGTCATATTAAAGAATTTTATTAGGATAGTAAGGTTTTAGTTATCGATTAAAATTTACAGAATAAAGCAGGGAAAGGTTGTTTGATATTTGGCATAATAATGACTGATTTTGAAAAGGATAAAATACAGAAGATGTAGAATTTTTATATAAATTATGCTTTAAGGAAGGATGGAGGTTGCGTTTAGCTAAATACCTGGCACAGGCAGGGGTCGCATCGCGTCGCAAGGCAGAAGAAATGATAGAACAAAAGAGAGTAAAAGTAAATGGGGTTATTGTAGATACTCAAGGTATAAAAATTGATCCGGAAAGAGATGTTGTGGAAGTTGATGGTCAGGTAGTTAATAAATGTAATGATAAGATATATATTTTATTAAATAAACCGGCTGGCTATATAAGCAGTGTTTATGATCCTCAGGGAAGACCTACGGTAGTCCAGCTGGTGAAAGAAGTAAAAACCAGGATTTACCCCGTAGGAAGGCTGGATTTTGATACCGAAGGACTGCTTTTGCTTACCAATGATGGCGATTTTACTAACCTTATGCTTCATCCCCGTTATGAGATAACTAAAACTTATGAAGCTTTAGTAAAGGGCATGGTAGGCAGGGAAGCATTAGAAAAGCTTAAAAAAGGTGTGCTTTTAGAGGATGGCATTACTGCACCGGCCAGGGTAAAGATCCTCAGGAAGGGAAAAGACAAAACTTTGCTGGAGCTGAAGATTCATGAAGGAAGAAAAAGGCAGGTAAAACGCATGTGCAGGGAGATTGGACATCCGGTACTAAAATTAAAAAGGACTTCATTCGGCTTTTTAAATTTGGATGGCTTATCTGCTGGAGAGTATCGCTACCTAACTCCTGATGAGGTGGAAAAGCTTAAAATGATGGCCTGCGGACGGAGGCATTAGAATGATACTGGCATTTACAGGTGATGGTAAGGGAAAAACAACGTCGGCAGCTGGTTTGGCGCTTAGAGCCTGGGGACAGGGTAAAAAGGTTTTATTTATTTCTTTTTTAAAATCAGGTTTAAAAAGCGGTGAGTTTAAAGCGATAAAGAAAATAAATGTTGAAGACTTTGTAACAGCCTGTTTTGGACGCAGTTGCCCTTATGGCGATGAGGACTGCTGTCTGGGTAATTTGGAATGCATAGTTTTGCCTTCTAATATTGAAAATAGGGATTATGAAATAATTAGAGAAGGGCTCCTTTTTGCAGAAGAACAAATAAAAAACAGTTTTTGGGATATAGTTATACTAGATGAAATAATCAATGTTTATAATCTTTTCCCTGTTTACCGGCAGGTTATTTTAGATTTGCTCAAAAATATCCCCGTTGATGCGGTTATTACCGGTAGAAGCTGTCCCGCAGAAATTATAGAGCTCTGCCATCTGGTAAGTGAAGTAAAGTTTATAAAAAATCCTTACGATAAAAAGATAGAAGCTAAAAGAGGTATAGAGTATTGATTTATTTTTAATTGGAGTTGGCGGCTTTAGGGTATAATAAAATTAATAGGAATTTGGTCCAGGTTAGTTATAAAATGACCCTGCTTAAACAGCAGAGTATTTGCTTAAAATGACAGTAATAAAATAAGCAGGACCGGGGGGAAGATTTTGAAAAAATTAAAGCTAAAAGTCAGGTTTGATTTTTTGGGAAGAGCAAAGCAAGGTAAAATATTCGGCGGTAAAACAAGTGAACAGGTAGCGGAAGAAATAAGACAGCATAAGGTTTCCCTTATGCGCAATGTTCCTATTCAGGGAATAACTATTGAAGATATAGATATGAGCGGGGAAATTTATTTTGTTTATGATGAATTTAGCGGCAAATCATCAGCCTATGCCCCTGTAGTCATAACTTTTACTGCTGATTCACTGGAAGATGCGGTAAAGTTTACTATGAAAGAGGAGTTTAGGACGGTTGAAATATTAGAACCGGAAGAACTTGTCTTATCCAAGCTTGATATAGGAAGAATCTTGTTAAAAATTTCAGAAGAAATGGCTAACTACAAGTTTTACCTGGAAAGAAAGCTGGATAACTGGAAGTAGCAGTTTTAAGGGGAGGTAAATTAATGGGGAGAGTTTCACTGGATGATATAGTTAGAGCGGTAAATGATTTGCCGGCTCTGCCAAGTGTGGTAGTCAAAGTCATGAAACTGGCAGAGGATCCCAATTCTACTGCTCAGGACATAAATAATGTTTTAACTCAGGATCAGGCTATGACAGCCAGGGTTTTAAAACTTGCCAATTCTGCTTTTTATGGCTTTCCGCGGCGTATTGCTACGGTGACTGATGCTACTGTTTTTTTGGGATTCAAGACTATAAAAAGTATTGTAATGGCAGCTTCCGTGAGCGATATTCTGAATGCCGAAATGACAGGCTATGCCTTAGAACACGGAGAATTATGGAAACATTCACAGTGTGTAGCCATGGCGGCCAGGCATATTGCACGCAAAGCTAAATTTGCCCAGCTTGATCTGGCATATACCAGCGGCTTGCTGCATGACATAGGCAAGGTTATACTTAACAATGCCATGAAGCAGTTCTATCATGAAGTAGTGGCAAAAGTAAGTGAAGGGAATATCGATTTTATAGAAGCTGAAAATATGGTATTGGGATTTAATCATGCCATGGTAGGTTCCAAGGTGGCGGAAAAATGGAATCTCCCACTGGAACTGGTTGATACTATTGCTCACCATCATAGCCCGGAAAAGGCGAAAGTAAATAAACCTTTAACTTCTATTGTTCATCTGGCCGATGCTGTTTGTGTGTCTATGGGTATAGGAATAGGCATAGATGGTATGCTTTATGCGGTCTCTGAGGAGGCATTAAGAATATTAAAAATGGATGAAGAGGATATATATGCTATTATAAATGAGCTTACCGATATATTCTCTGATGAGCAAAGCTTCAACTTTTAGCCAGATATAAGGACATTTTGTTTTTTACAGATGCTAGGGGAATGTCCTTGTGTCTGGTTATTTTTTTAACAAAATGTTATTTTTTTTTTAACAGATTATAAAACCTCTAGAATTTTATTTTTTTTAGTAATATACTTTTTTATTATATTACTTTATATTAATTTTGCTACAAATAAATTCAAAGAAAGAAGGATTATTTTGGCAAGTACTGTTATTTTTTCCGGTGGCTTTGGCAGTGGAAAGAGTGAAATAGCTTTAAATTTTGCCGTAGAGAAAAAAAACGAAAATAGTGGGGAAATAATACTGGCTGATCTGGACATAGTAAATCCTTATTTTGCTTCCCGGGAAATGAGAGGGATTTTGCGGCAAAAAGGGATAAGGGTACTGGCACCTGGTGAAGAACTTATATTTGGAGATGTACCGGGTATACCATCTGAAATTATTGGAGTTTTACAGCAGAGAAACCACATTATTATTGACCTGGCAGGTGATGAAGTAGGGGCAGTAGTGCTGGGATATATCAGGGATTATTTATTAAAGAGGGAGGAACTTGATTTTTTCCTGGTTATAAATCCTTATCGCCCTTTTGCCGGGGATATAGACAGCATAAAAGAACTTAAGTATTATTTGGAAAGGGCTTCCAGGCTCAATTTTACGGGTATTATAAGCAACCCTAACCTGGTGGAAGAGACTACGGTGCAAATAATAAAAGAGGGGCATGAAAAGGTTTTAGAATATGCAGAAGTGTTGAATCTCCCGGTAAGGTATTTGACAGTTGAAGAAAAGTTCTATGAAGAACTGGCAGTTTTTTATCCGCAAATATTAAAGAAAATAAAAATTAATTTAAGGCCACAATGGATATAGTCTATTTACATAGGGGGAAAAGGTAGTATGGCAAGAGGGATATTAAGTTTTCATATGGATCGCTGCAAAGCTTGTGAATTATGTATCCATTTTTGTCCCAAAGATACCCTGGGATTGGATAAGAATATTATAAATGCTTTGGGATATCATCCGGTTACTGCCATAAATCCTGAAAGCTGCACGGGATGTGGTACATGTGCTATTATGTGTCCTGATTTAGTTATCGAAGTGGAAAGGGAGTGATGGTAGTATGGAAAAGGTCTTGATGAAGGGGAATGAAGCTTTAGCTGAAGGCGCGATAAGGGCAGGGTGTAAGGCATATTTCGGTTATCCTATTACTCCGTCAAGTGAGATTGCTGAATATATGGCCCGCAAATATCCCAAGATAGGCGGGGTTTTTTTGCAGGCGGAAAGTGAAGTGGCAGCTATAAATATGGTATATGGAGCTGCTTCTACCGGGGCCAGGGTTATGACTGCTTCTTCAGGACCGGGAATAAGCCTTAAACAGGAAGGAATTTCATTTATTGCAGAGGCTGAGCTTCCATGCGTTATCGTTAATATATCGCGCGGAGGTCCGGGATTAGGAGGCATTCAACCTGCTCAATCAGATTATTTTCAGGCTACCCGGGGAGGAGGGCATGGCGACTATCACACCATTGTCCTGGCTCCTGCCAGTGTGCAGGATATGATGGATTTTGCCATGGATGGTTTTGAACTGGCAGATAAATATCGCATACCGGTAATGATAATGGCAGAAGGAACCCTGGGACAGATGATGGAGCCTATTGTTTTGAGAGATCCTGTTACTCCAGCTTATGAAAAGCCCTGGGCGACTACTGGATGTAAGGGAAGAAGACCTAATGTTATTACTACTCTCCATTTGCCTCCCGAAGAATTGGAACAGAGGAATAGATATCTAAAAAGCAAATATGATTTGATAAGGTCTAAAGAAAAGAGAGCCGAAACTTTTATGACCGAAGATGCAGAATTAATTTTGGTTGCTTTTGGACTTATGTCCAGAGTAGCTAAAAAGGCAGTTATTGAAGTGCGCAAAAGAGGAATAAAGGCTGGGTTAATAAGACCTATAACTCTATGGCCTTTCCCTGATGACTATATAGTAGAGGCTGCTGAAAACGGGGCTAAGCTGTTCTTATCTTTGGAAATCAATATGGGGCAGATGGTAGAAGATATCAAATTAGCCTTAAATGGCCGTTCCCGGGTTGAATTTTATGGAAGAATAGGCGTTATTCCCAATCCAGAAGAGATTATCGGTGTAGTTATGCAGATAGCAGAAAGGGAGGGGCTGTAATGAAAGTAGTAGCTAAAAGACCGGAAAGCCTCTATGACAAAAAATTTCACTACTGTCCGGGATGCACGCACGGTATTATTCACAGGGTAATAGCGGAATGTATTGATGAAATGGGACTGCGGGAAAAAACTATCGGCGTTTGTCCAGTAGGCTGTGGAGTACTGGCATACGAATATTTTAATTTCGATATGCTGGAGGCTGCCCACGGCAGAGCTCCGGCCATAGCTACTGGAATAAAGCGGATGCTTCCGGAGAATTTTGTTTTTACCTATCAGGGGGATGGAGATTTAGCATCCATAGGTATGGCAGAAATTGTTCATGCTTCTGCGCGGGGAGAAAATATAACCGTTATTTTTATCAATAACACCATTTATGGAATGACCGGTGGGCAAATGGCACCGACCACCTTAATTGGGCAGGTTACTACCACTTCCCCTTATGGACGCAAGCCTGAATTGGCAGGCTATCCGGTAAGGATGGCTGAACTTCTGGCTACCAATGAAGGGTCAGCATATATTTGCCGGACGTCGGTACATAATCCAGCCAATGTAAATAAGACGAAAAAAGCTATAAAGAAGGCTATTCAAACCCAGATGGAAGGAAAAGGTTTTTCTATGGTGGAAATCCTGTCGACTTGCCCCACTAACTGGGGAATGAGTCCTATTAAAGCGCTGGAAAGGGTAGAAAAGGAAATGATACCGTATTTCCCGCTGGGAGAATTTAAGGTCAAAGAGTAAGGAGGTATGGAAGGATGGAAGAAAAACAGGTATTGTTTGCAGGTTTTGGAGGCCAGGGAGTTCTTTCCATGGGGCAGTTTTTGACTCATGCGGCATTAAGCGCAGGTAAACATGTATCCTGGGTTCCTTCCTATGGTGCAGAGATGCGGGGAGGTACAGCCAATTGTTTGGTGACTATATCAGATGAAGAAATAAGCTCGCCTATAACTGAAAACCCGCTTATGGCAGTTATACTCAACAGGCCTTCTCTGGATAAATTTGAAAATAAAATAAAGCCTAATGGGACCCTGGTAATAAATTCTTCACTTGTTGACCGTGATCCTAGAAGGGATGATCTAAATGTATTAAAACTTCCGGTTAATGAACTGGCAGATAGAATAGGAAACCCCCGGGGAGCCAATATGATACTTTTGGGAGCTTATCTTGAAAAAACCAAAGTAGTAGAGGTTGAAAAAGCCCTGGAATATTTTGATGTTATATTTAAGGGAAAAAGTGAAGAAGTTATAAGAAAGAATAAGGAAGCCTTTTTGGTCGGCGTGGAATATGCCCGCCAAAACTGGTAAAAAAATGTAAATACAGTAATAATTTATTATAACCTCCAGCATATAAAATTGAGGCTGGAGGTTTGTTATTTAGGGATAAAGTTTAGCCCCCGGGCATAATATAGAGGAGAAGCTTGTTCCGGGGTGAGTGGAAAATGAAGAAATTGGCAGATAAAGTGGAAAAAATTTTGTTAAGAACCATAGTGGTAACCGTTTTAATCATAGTTGTGGTACAGGGACTTATGGTAAAAGAGCCTTTTCGGCTGTATTTAAGCTGGGGAGAGCGGCTGGAGGGGCAGAAAATTGAATATCCGGTAAATAAAGTGGATTATGGGGCTTATAATGAGTTTGATGTAAAATCTCCCTATGCCTTTATGGTTATTTCTGCGGAAAAGTATTCTAGCTTGCCTAAAGCAGTAGTTTTGGTTAATAATAGGGAAGTAAAAAGATTTACCAGCAATGAAGTAAGGCTGAAGGTTATGGCAGGAGATAAGGTAGAGATTGATTCTACCTTTTATGATCTCCCTGTTGAGTACAGGATAAAGGAAGTTTCCAATAACTTATCCTACCCGGAAAAAGGCAGCGTATACAGATCAAATGGAGGCCAGGATGGTGGTATGGTAATGATTGGGGAAATTATAGTAAAATAATAAGTGTAATAAATTCTAAAGGTGGGATAAGTTTTATGGAAGTAGGGAGTAAAGCAGTAGCCAGTGCAGCTATAAAGATGGCCTTAACGGCAACCCGTCAGGAAGAAAATATTTTAAAAGATGAACTTTATAATAAATATGGAATAAAGGCGGTAGCTGTTGATTACGGAGGAGAATTTATTACTTCAGTGGGCAAAATTGTAGAAAGATCAGTAGTAGCTGCCAAAAGGGAAGGAGTAATAAAAGATACTCATGCCGAAGAGGGAGCTGTGGCAGGTGCAGCCAGGGAGGCTATTGCCCAGCTTATGCCTAAAGCCCTGGGTCTTAATGTAGGAGGAAAAATAGGGATCGCCCGCTATAAAGATCATGTTAGTGTAGCTATATTTTTAGGCATTGGGCTCCTTCACCTGGATGAGGTGGCCATAGGGCTGGGGCATCGTGCTGTTTCCTGAATAAATTAGAAGCGGAGTTGATGGTGATTGAAAGTTAGAGGTATAAGAGGGGCTATAACGATAGAAAAGGATACGCCGGAAGAAATACTGGAAGCTACCAAGGAACTGCTTTTCAAGATAAAGGAAGAGAATGATTTTGAGGTAGACGATATCGCCAGCATTCTTTTTACAGTAACCTCCGATGTCCGTTCGATTTTCCCTGCTCAGGCAGCCCGCATGATAGGGTGGGATAAAGTCCCTCTGCTGTGCTTTCAGGAAATAGAAGTTCCTGGTGCTCTTCCCCGTTGCATAAGGGTTCTGGTACATATAAACACAGAAAAAAGCCAGGAAGAGATTAAACATATTTATTTGCGGGAAGCCAGAAAATTAAGAGAAGATTTGACGAGTTAGAAGGGAGAAGTATTCATTCTCCCATAACTTTTATAATAACCCTCTTTCTTCTTCGCCCATCAAATTCGGCATAAAATATCTCCTGCCAGGGGCCTAAATCCAGATCCCCATCAGTTACCGGCACTATAACCTGGTGGTGGACGAGGATACTTTTAAGATGAGCATCTCCATTATCTTCACCGGTACGGTGGTGATGGTAGTCAGGACCGAAAGGGGCTATTTCTTCCAGCATATTATCGATATCTTTAAGGATTCCGCTTTCGTTGTCATTGACAAAAACCCCCGCGCTTATATGCATGGCACTTACCAGTATAAAGCCTTCCTTTATACCGCTTTTTTTGCAGGCTTCCCTGACTTTATCGGTTATGCGTATATACTCTCTTCTTTTTTCTGTATTAAACCACAGATATTCGGTATAAAATTTCATTTTCAAACCTCCTTAATTTATTCTTCTGCCTGCAGTTTGACTCTGGTTTGTTTTAATAACGGCATTTCTTCCCGTATTTTATCTATAATTGACAAATCAAGGGAAGCAAAAATAACTTCCTCTTCACTGCCGCCTTTGGCTATTATTTCGCCCCAGGGATTTACTATCATGGAATGTCCCCATACCTGAAATGAGGCTTTTGGGTTGCGGGCAGGAGATGCAGCAATGACATAGACCTGGTTGTCTACTGCCCGGCAGCGCATAAGAAGCTCAAAATGATCTTTACCTGTTTTAAGGCTGAAGGCAGCAGGGATAACCAGCATTTTTGCCCCTTTTAGGGAAGCCAGCTTGGCCCATTCGGGGAATCGGCAGTCATAGCATATAAGGACGGCAAAAGGAAGCTGGGGATGAGGAATTACATCTATTTTATTTCCTGCTGTAAATATATCTGATTCTTTAAAGGTTATTTTACCGGGAATGTCCACATCAAAAAGATGGGCTTTGCGGTATACTCCTTTAAGTTCCCCCTGCTCATTGAAGATAAAACTGGTGTTGTATATTTTCCCCTGGCTGTCTTTTTCCGGAATAGTTCCGCCCACCAGATATATTTTATGTTTTACCGCCTGTTCCTTCAGAAATAGTGTGGAAGGGCCTGGATAAGTTTCTGCATACTGAGGCATAAGGTCAGTTTGATAAGGAGCATTGAAAATTTCCGGCAGTACCACCAGCTCAGCTCCTTTTTCTACGGCTTCTTTTATCATTTCTTCTGCTTTTTTGAGGTTTTTTTCTTTGTCTTTTTCTACTTTCATCTGGCATACAGCTACATTAAGGCAGGCCATAAAAAATCTCCTTTACCGGATTAAATTGCAGAAAAATGGGGTTATTCTTTTATAATGCACATAAACAGATTTTTTTACTAATTATATACCATTTTATTGTATTATACTAATAGAGCAATGGCTTACAGGTGATTTAGTATCAAGAAAACCGGGAAATATAAGTAAGAGATTTAAGTTTTCATGGAGGAAAAAACTATGCGCCCGTTTAGACTGGTAGCCAAAGAGGCTAAAGATGGAAATACAGTGATTAAAATAAATACTCCAGATAATACAGTTTTTATCGGAGAAGGTTATTGTACGGTTATTGCTGGTCCCTGTGCTGTGGAGAACAGGGAGGATTATATAAAGCTGGCTGAATTTTTAAAGGATAACGGAGTACATATGTTAAGGGGCGGCCTTTTTAAACCCCGCACTTCTCCTTATTCTTTCCGGGGATTGGGAAAAGAAGGCCTTTCGATTATGGTGGAAGCCAGGAACTTAACGGGACTTCCTTTGATAACCGAAATTATGGATGTAAGAGATTTGGATATTTTATATGACCATATTGATGTTTTTCAGGTAGGCAGCCGTAATATGCAGAATTTTACCCTTTTAGACGAACTGGGGAAAATAGACAAGCCGGTTCTTTTGAAGCGGGGTTTATCCGCGACTATCGAGGAATGGCTTCTGGCTGCCGAATATATTTTAAAGGGAGGCAATGATAAGGTTATCCTCTGTGAAAGGGGAATCAGGACTTTTGAACCTTATACCCGCAATACTGTAGATATAGGAGCGGTAGCTCTGGTGAAGCACCTTTCCCACCTTCCAGTACTGGTTGATCCCAGCCATGCTACTGGCAAATGGGAACTGGTTATGCCGGTAGCTAAAGCGGCCATAGCGGCAGGAGCTGATGGGGTTATGGTAGAGGTGCATCAGGATCCGGAAAAAGCTTTGTCTGATGGTAAACAGTCCTTGAATATGGATAATTTTTGCAGGATGATGCAGGAGCTCAGGAAGTATGCTGCTCTGGAAGATAAGAAAATCTATATTGATTAAGGAGAGGAAAAAAAGAGGGTGAAGAGGGTTTGGAATTTGCTATTTTAAAAGATATAGTTATAATTTTTGCTCTGGCGGTGGGGGTGCTTTTTATATGCCACCGGCTTAATATTCCTGCTGTGGTAGGCTTTTTGCTTACAGGCATTCTGGCAGGTCCGCACGGCCTGGGACTGGTAGAGACTTCTGAACAGGTACATGTTATAGCGGAATTTGGGGTAATACTTCTTCTATTCAGTATAGGTCTGGAATTTTCTTTCAAAAATCTGGCCGGTATAAAGAAAACGATTTTACTGGGAGGAAGCATACAGGTAGGGCTGACTGTTTTATTTACCTTTGTTCTGGCTGAACTTACAGGGCTTAAAGCAAATCAGGCAGTTTTTTTGGGTTTTTTGGTTTCTTTAAGCAGTACAGCTATAGTTTTAAAACAGCTTACCGAAAGGGCGGACATAAACACTCCTCACGGCAAAACCGCCCTGGGAATACTTATTTATCAGGATATAATAGTAGTTTTCATGATGCTTTTTACTCCTTTTCTGGGAGCGGGAGGAGAAAACGGGGAGCCGATAATTTCTATACTTTTGAAAACAGCTTTTATAATCCTGGTAGTTATGCTGTTAACCCTTTATATAATCCCTCCTTTGCTGTACCAGATTACGCGTACCCAGAGCCGGGAGCTTTTTATGCTCAGCATTATGGCGATATGTTTTTCAGTAGCCTGGCTGACTTCCAGTGCCGGATTGTCCCTGGCGCTGGGGGCTTTTTTGGCAGGGCTTATTATTTCTGAATCTGAGTACAGCCATCAGGCATTATCAAATATTATGCCTTTTATTGACACTTTCACCAGCCTTTTTTTTGTTTCTATAGGCATGTTGCTGGATGTCAGTTTTTTAATCGAACATATAGGGATTATCCTTTTATTAACTCTGGGAATAATTTTAGGCAAGGGACTTATTGCACTTATTGCTACCCTGGTTTTGGGCTATCCCCTGCGGATTGCTGTTCTAGCCGGTTTATCCTTATCACAGATAGGCGAGTTTTCATTTATTCTGGCTCAAACCGGTGTTGAGCATAAACTGGTAGGTAATTATATGTACCAGGGCTTTCTGGCATCTGCCATTATAACGATGATGCTTACCCCTTTTATAATGAATGTTGCGCCGCGGGTAGCCGTTTCCGTGTACAGGCTGCCTCTGCCTAAAAGGCTTCTTAAGGGTACGATGCCGGAAGTAGAGGAACTGGAAGAAGATCTTAATCTGGAAGATCACCTGATTATTATAGGCTATGGCCTTAACGGAAGGAACCTGGCGCGGGCAGCAGCTTATGCCGGCATACCTTATGTTATACTGGAGATAAATGCCGATACAGTGAGGGAAGAAAGGGCCAAAGGAGAGCCTATATATTATGGTGACGCTACCCATGAACTGGTATTAAAACATGTGAATGCAGAGAAAGCCAGGGTGGTAGTAATAGCTATATCTGATTCTGCTGCCACCCGAAGGGTTACCTATGTAGCGCGCAAATTAAGCCCTCTGGCCTATATTATTGTAAGAACCAGATTTGTCGCGGATATGCATGACCTTTATGAACTGGGGGCTGATCAGGTTATACCGGAAGAATATGAGACTTCTATTGAAATCTTTGCCCGGGTTCTGGCCAGGTATATGGTGCCCCATGAGGAGATAGAAGCCTATGTAGAGTCAGTGCGCCAGGAAGGATATGAAATGTTTCGCAGTTTATCAAGGGAAAATTTAAAAATTACCAGCCGGAATGAAGTTTTTAAGGGTATGGAGGTAAGCAGCATAAGGATACCTTATAAATCTTTCCTGGCGGGAAAAAAGATTGAGGATATAGAACTCAGGAAAAAGTACGGGGTGACCGTGGTGGCTATCCAGCGCGGCAGAGAGGTTATACCTAACCCGGGAGGACATGACTTGATTTTGCCGGAAGATATACTTTTTTTATTGGGAGAAAAAGAAAAGCTGCATAATTTTGTCCATAAATTCCTCCCTGCCGAGTAAGAGGATGCTATTGAATTTTTGCCAATATTAATATAACCTATTATATGTAGGACGGTATGGAAATTTAAAAATGGTAGTATGGTAGGATGGTGGGAATATAAGCAGGTAGTTTCTGCCATTGGTAGGCCTGTTTATGCTGCCAATGGCTTTATTTTGAGCTTTTTCTCACCCTCCAGCAAAAAAAGGAGGTAGTACAGGATGATTATTGTAATGAAAAAAAATGCCGCTCCTGAACAAATTGAGGCCATAGTGGAAAAATTGCAGGAAAAAGGTTTTAAAGCCCACCTTTCGGAAGGAGTAGAGAGGACTATTATCGGGGCTATTGGCGAAAGAACCCAGGCCATTATGGATTATTTCACCCGCCAGCCGGGAGTAGAAAAAGTAGTGCCTATTCTGCAGCCTTTTAAGCTGGCCTCCAGAGAGTTTCATCCTGAGTGCACCAGGGTAAAGGTAGGCGATACCGTTATAGGAGATGGCAGCCTTACGATAATCGCCGGCCCCTGTGCGGTGGAAGGCAGGGAGGCTTTCCTTGAAGTTGCCCAGGCAGTAAAAGAAGCAGGAGCAACCATGCTTAGGGGCGGAGCTTTTAAGCCGCGTACTTCTCCTTACTCCTTTCAGGGATTGGAGAGGGAAGGCCTGGAAATACTTAAAGAAGCCCGTGAAATTACCGGACTTCCGGTGGTGACCGAAGTAATGGATCCGCGCATGATCGATATTGTAGCTGAATATGCGGATATCCTGCAGGTAGGAGCCCGTAATATGCAGAATTTCTTCCTTTTGCGGGAATTAGGAAGGGTTGACAAGCCAGTACTTTTAAAACGCGGGCTTTCTTCCACTATTGAAGAATGGATAATGGCTGCTGAATATATTATTTCGTCTGGGAACAGCCAGGTTATAATGTGTGAAAGAGGGATACGCACTTTTGAAAAATATACCAGAAATACACTGGATTTGAGTGCGGTACCTTTGATCAAGCAGCTTACCCACCTGCCGGTAATAGTTGATCCCAGCCATGGCACAGGAAAATGGGAGCTGGTTGAGCCTATGTCTATTGCGGCAGTAGGGGCAGGCTGTGATGGCATTATGGTAGAAGTGCATCAAAATCCGAGTGAAGCCTTGTCAGATGGTCCGCAGTCTTTAACCCCTGATAATTTCAAGTCTATGGTTAAAAAAATAAAATTGCTGCATGAAACTATGCAAAAGATTTCATGAGGAATGGTAATTTATGAAAAAGAACATATTTATAGTAGGATTGGGACTTATAGGTGGTTCCCTGGGTTTGGCCTTCAGGGAATCACCTCTTGTTAATGAGATATTTGGTTTTGACATTGATAAAGAAGCAGAAAAAAAGGCTCTGGAAATGGGGATTATTGATGCAGCCCTGCCTTTGCGGGAGGGAGCCCAAAAATCCGGGATTATATTTTTGTGCACTCCTTTGAATACCTTTGCTTCTATAATTGATGAAATAAATGATGTGCTGCTTCCGGGAACTATAATTACTGATGCAGGGAGCACGAAAGAAAATGTCATGCATGTTTTTAGAAAGCTTCCCGATGGGGTATGGGGCATAGGAGGCCATCCTATGGCCGGATCCGAAATAAAAGGCATAAACGGAGCTGACCGCTATCTGTTTGAAAATGCGGTTTATGTGTTAACACCCCCTTCTGATATTCCTGACGGAATAATAGGCTATCTTGAGGAACTGCTTTCTTTTACCGGGGCCAGGGTAAAAATTATGGAGGCTTCCTATCATGACAGGCTGGTTGCTACCATAAGCCATGTCCCCCATCTGGCTGCTGCTGCCCTGGTAAACCTGACGGAAGGAAAAGATGATAACCTGATGATGGCAGCTGGAGGCTTCAGGGATACTACCCGCATAGCTTCTTCTAACCCTGAACTGTGGCAGGATATACTTTTTTCCAATCGGGAATATGTAGGGGAGAAGCTGGACGAGCTTATCTATATCTTACAGCGCATGCGCAAAGCGCTTGGCGATAATGACCGGGAAGCCTTATATAAGGAACTGGCTGAAGCTAAGAAAATAAGGGACCAGATTCCGCACAAAAGAAGAGGGCTTTTGCCGGAGTTTTCGGACATAGTATGTATAGTGCCTGATAAACCCGGAATAATAGGGAAAATAGGAGACATTCTGGGCAGTGAAGGGATAAATATTGTGGATATTGAGATTTTACGGGCCAGAGAAGGGGATGGAGGCTCTATACGCATAGGGGTTAAAGATAGGGAAACCGCGGAAAAGGCAGTTTTATGCCTGAAATCTTTTGCTATAAAAGCCTGGGTAAGATGAGGAGGAAAAGCGTTGCGCAAGAGAATAGTAAAAGCCAAAGGATTAAAAGGGGAAATAAAGGTAGCCGCTGATAAGTCTATCTCGCACCGGGCCGCTATTTTTTCTGCTTTGGCCAGCGGCGAAAGTGTTATACACAATTATCTGGAAGCGGCAGATACTATATCAACTTTAACCTGCCTGCAGGGATTAGGAGTAGATATAAAAAAGGATGGCCATGAAGTATACATTAAGGGCAAGGGGCTAAATGGGCTTAAAGAACCGGAAACTGTCCTTTACTGTGGGAATTCCGGAACTACCATGCGGCTTTTGACAGGACTTTGTGCCTCTTATCCGTTTTTTACCGTTTTAAGCGGGGATAATTCCCTGAATAAGCGGCCTATGAAAAGGGTTATAGCCCCACTTGCCATGATGGGGGCTGAAATCATGGGCAGGAACAATGGGAGCTATCCGCCTCTGGCAGTAAAAGGGAATCATCTGAAGGGGATAAAATATGAGCTGCCGGTAGCCAGCGCACAGGTCAAATCAGCTTTGCTGCTGGCCGGGCTTAATGCGGAAGGCAAAACGGTAATCAGCGAACCTTCTAAATCGAGAGACCATACAGAAAGGATGCTTAAAGCCATGGGGGCTGATTTAGAAGTCGAGGGGCTTAATATAACATTATATCCAGGCCGGGAACTTTCTGCCCAGGAGTTTTTAGTGCCTGGCGATATATCATCTGCTGCCTTTTTTATGGTGGCCGCCTCCCTGGTTCCGGATTCAGAAGTTCTCATAAGGGAAGTAGGGATAAATCCTACCCGTTCGGGTATTATTGAAGTGCTGGAAAAAATGGGGGCTTCTATAAAATTAGAAAATTCAAAAACAGTGGGAGGAGAACCGGCTGCTGATATAGTGGTAAAAGCTTCTCATTTGAAGGCTATTGATATAGAAGGGGAAATAATACCGCGATTGATTGATGAGCTTCCGGTCATTGCGGTGGCTATGGCAGCTGCAGAAGGCATTTCAACAGTAAGGGGGGCTGAGGAACTCAGGGTAAAAGAAACTGACCGCATTAAAGCGATTGTTTCCGGGCTTGGCAGGATGGGAGTTAAAGTTACGGAACTTGAGGATGGCTTTATTATTGAAGGAAATCGGGAAAATATAAGGGGAGCGGAGGTGGACAGCTATGATGACCACCGTATCGCTATGAGCCTTGCTGTAATGGGGCTTATTGCTGAAGGGGAGACTTTTATAGATGGGGCAGAAGCAGTTAATATTTCTTTCCCCGCTTTTTGGGATATAATAGAGAAAATATCTGTTTAAGGGAAAAACTTTTTCCTTTTTAAGGAATGTGCTAAAATAATAAAGTATTAAAAAAGGTGATAAAGTTTATGAAAATAGCGATTGATGGTCCAGCGGGGGCAGGAAAGAGCACTATTGCCCGCCTTCTGGCGCAGAGATTAGGTTTTATATATATAGATACCGGGGCCATGTACCGGGCACTCACTCTCAAAGCCCTCCGAAATGGCATAGACTTAAGTGATGAAGATGAGCTTTATCAGCTTATTTTGCATACAGATATAAGCTTCTGTTATGGCGATGGCGAACAAAAAATCCTCTGTGATGGGGAAGATGTAAGCGAAGATATACGAAAACCGGAGATAAGCGCCAATGTTTCACGGGTAGCCTCTTTCCCTGGTGTTAGAAGGGTAATGGTAGAAAGACAGAGGAAAATGGCCGATAAGGTTTCAGTGGTTATGGACGGCAGGGATATAGGGGAGTGTGTGCTTCCTGATGCGGATTACAAATTTTTTCTTACCGCCAGTATCGAAGAAAGAGCTAACCGGCGCAGAAAAGAATTGGAAGCCAAGGGCTATGATATAGATCTGGAAACGCTTAAGGAAGAGATAAAAGCACGTGATGAGGCTGATACAAACCGTAAAGTAGGGGCTTTAAAAATATTGGAAGACTCTATTGTCATAGATACCAGCAGTATGAGCATAGAACAGGTAATAGATAACATGCTGAAAATAATTGGGGAGAAATAGAAGATGGTTTACCGTTTAGCCTGGATAATTATGCGCCTCTTTTTTACTTTCCTGGGTCTTAAAATTGAAGGTGCCGATAAACTGCCTGAAAAAGGTGCTGCTATCGTTGTTTCTAACCATGTAAGCAATTGGGATCCCATAGTTGTTGGCATATCATTTAAGCGGGTCATTTATTTTATGGCGAAAGCTGAGCTTTTTGAAAACAGGCTTTCAGCCAGGTTTTTTACCTGGCTTAATGCCTTCCCGGTCAAACGCGGCAGTGCTGACCGCAATGCCATAAGGAAAGCTATAAGCATTTTGGAAGAAGGAAAAGTATTAGGAATTTTTCCAGAGGGAACCCGCAATCAGACAGGTGAAAATCTGGAAGCCCAAAATGGAGCAGCTATGCTGGCCTTAAAGACGGGAGCTCCTATTGTTCCGGTAGCCTGTATAGGAACAGGAAGAAAGCTCCCAGTAGGCTGGAAAAATCCCCTGATAGTAAGGGTAGGGGAACCTATGTTTCTGGAAGAGTTTAAAGGGCAAAAAGTAAATTCAGCTTTATTAAACCAGGTCAGTGAAAGGATAATGCAGGAAATAAATCTTCTTTTACAAAAATAAGGAGGATTTAGATTTTTTTTTGCGAATATTATAAAAATGTTGGCGAGGTGCATAACTTTGCAGGTTTACCTGGCAGAAAAGGCTGGCTTCTGTGCCGGGGTAAGAAGGGCTTTTGAAATGGCAGAAAAAGCTGCTGAAAGGCCTGGCAGATGGTATACCTGGGGAAATCTGGTGCATAATGAGGAAGTTGTAGAGTATTTTAGAAATAAGGGTATAGTGCCTGTAGAAACACTGGATGATATTGAGGAAAACAGCGGATTGATAATACGTTCACATGGAGTTTCTCCAGAAATAATAGATAAAGCTAAGGCCAGGGGAATAATAATTGAAGATGCTACCTGTCCTCTGGTTAAGAAGGTACACGATCTGGTAAAGAGCCTTCACAGCGAAGGATATGAAATAGTTATATTTGGGGATAAAAATCATCCAGAAGTAGAAGGGATTCTGGGATATTGCGGCTATAATGCCCGGGTGATAAAGAAGGCTGAAGAAGCTCTGGAAATAAATAATACCGCCAAAATCGGACTGGTATCGCAAACCACCAAGGATGAAAATGAGTTTTTTAAAACAGGTGAAATTTTACTGAGAAAAGCACGGGAAACGAGAATCTTTAACACTATATGCCCGGCTGCCCGGGAAAGGCAGGAAGCTGCTTTAGAACTGAGCTCAAAAGTAAATCTCATGCTGGTAATTGGTGATAAAAAAAGTTCCAATACCAATACTCTATATGAAGAGTGCAAAAATACCGGGGTAAAAACATATAGAATACAAAATGCTGGAGAAATTGATAAAGCCTGGTTTGAGGGAGTTAATGCAGTAGGGATAACTGCAGGAGCTTCCACCCCGGATTGGATAATTAAGGAGGTTGTTGATAGGATGACAGGTTATAATGAAGAGGGAAAATACACCAAAGGGGTGGAAGAATCTTTTGCCCGTCTGGAAGCGGAAATGGCTGATTTTATTCCTCCTGAGCGCGGGGATATTATAAAAGGTGTAGTAGTAGAGGTGCGCGATAATGAGGTAATGGTAGATGTGGGAGGAAAATCAGAGGGGGTTATTCCCTTAAAGGAACTTTCTATAAAAGAAGTAAATTCTGCCAAAGAAGTAGTTAAGGCTGGGGATGAAATAGAGGTATTAGTTTTAAAATGGGATGATGATGGTGCCATTCTGCTGTCTAAAAAGAGAGTAGATGCGGTAAGGGCTTTAGACCGTTTGGAAGAAGCTTATAAAAGCGGTGCTGTTGTGGAGGGAACTGTAATTGATACTGTTAAGGGAGGGCTTCTGGTTGATGTAGGGGTGGTAGCGTTTTTGCCAGCCTCCCATCTGGAAGAAGGCTATGTGAAGAATTTAGATGAGTACAAAGGTAAAAAACTTAGTTTTAAGGTGCTTGAATTTAATCGCAATAAGCGAAAAGGTTCCCAGGTAGTCCTTTCCCGCAAGGAAGTAGTTGCTGAAGAAAGGGAGAAAAAGAAACAGGAATTCTGGCAGCATATAGAAGAAGGACAGATCCGGAAAGGTATAGTAAAGCGCATAACTGATTATGGTGCCTTTGTTGATCTGGGTGGTTTTGAAGGGCTTTTGCATGTGTCTGAACTTGATTATAAGCGGATTGAACATCCGTCTGATATATTAAAAGAAGGACAGGAGATAGAGGTAAAAGTTATCGGGCTTGAGCCTGATAAAGGCAGGATTGCCTTGAGCCGCAAAGCGGTGCTTAAAAGCCCCTGGGAAGTTGTAGGAGAAAAATATAAAAAAGGAGACATAATCGAAGGCACAGTAGTAAGAATAGTTCCTTTTGGCGTTTTTATTGAGGTAGAACCGGGTGTAGATGGGCTTTGCCATATTTCCCAGCTGGCTGACCGCCGGGTAGAAAAGCCGGAACATGTGGTCAAAGCTGGAGAAAAAGTAAAGGTTAAAATACTGGATATGAATATAGAAGAGAAAAAGCTGAGCTTATCTATTAAAGAAGCGCTTGCTGATATCGATCGCAAGGAAGTGGAGGCTTATTTACAAAATCAAGAATAGTTTTTAAAGGCGAGGTGGCAGGAGATATGCCTATATATGAATTTAAATGTGCTTCCTGCGGCAGGAAATTTGATATGCTCCTTTCTTTAAAGGAAAGGGATAAGAAGGTAAAATGTCCGGAATGCGGATCTGATCAGGCAGAAAGGCAGCTGTCGAGCTTCTTTGCCAAAGGGGCAGGCGGTTCTTCCTGTACTGCAGGAAGCTGCGCAGGATGCAGCGGATGCCATAGTTCGCACTAAAAACTGAACATGTGATAGACTGCGTTAAGCAGTCTATTTTTGTACCTTTTTATCAAAAATAAAGCTGTGGGGGATAAAGGTATGCAGAAAGCGACCGGGATTATTCTGGCGGGGGGAAAAAGCTCGCGCATGAATTTTAACAATAAGGCTTTTTTGTATATAAAGGGAAAAAGGATTATAGAGATAATATTAGAAAAATTTTCTTCTTTTTTTGCGGAAACGATAATAATAAGCAATGAACCTTTGCTTTATGAATATTTAAGAGTTCCGGTATATAAAGACATTTATCCCGGATTAGGGCCGATGAGCGGTATCCATGCCGGCCTAACTTATGCCAAAAGTGGTGCTGTATTTGCTTTAGCATGTGATATGCCTTTTATAAACATGCAGATGGTAGATTACATGCTGGAAAAACTTGACGGTTATGATGCCGTAGTGCCCAGAATAGATAATTTTCTTCACATGACGGCTGCTGTTTACAATAAAAGCTGTCTGCCCAAATTAAGCTATAATTTGCAGAATAAAAAGCTGAAAATGGCCCTCCTGTTTGAAGAATTAAATGCTCTGGCTATCGAGGAAGAGGAAATCGCGAGGTTTGGAAATAAAGCGGAAATGTTTCATAATATAAACAGTGAAGAAGATTTGTTAAAAGCAGAAAAAATAGCAGGGAGGTTATTATTATAAGAGGCAAGCGTAAGGAAGAACATATAAATATTGCAGTATATTCCAAGGATGGGCCGGATACGAATGGTTTTGAGGAAGTTTATCTGGTGCACAATTCCATACCGGAACTTGATATGGAAGAAATAGACCTGTCGTGCCAATTTTTGGGTAAAAAGCTGAATTTGCCGCTGATTTTGAATGCTATTACAGGAGGGACCCCGCTGGCAGAGGAAATAAATTGCAATTTGGCCCTGCTGGCTAAAAAATATGGCATAGCCATGGCTGTAGGATCGCAAACGATAAGCATTGATAATCCAGAGCTGGCTGCCACCTTCAGCATAGTAAGGGAAATAAATCCGGAAGGAATAATTATTGCCAATATAGGGGCTAACCGTCCGGTAGAAGATGCCCTGGCGGCAGTGGAAATGATAAAGGCCGACGCTCTGCAGCTTCATTTTAATGTTCCCCAGGAACTGGCCATGCGGGAGGGAGACCGCTCTTTTAAAGGCATTATCGATAATGTAGCCAGAATTATAGAAAGGTGTCCGGTGCCGGTAATTGCCAAAGAGGTAGGTTTTGGCTTTTCCAGAGAAAGCGCTGTTCTTTTATACCAGGCAGGGGTAAAAATAATTGATGTGGGAGGTACGGGAGGGACTAATTTTATAGTTATCGAAGATAAAAGAGGAGGAATGTTTGGGGGAGAACTGGATAGCTGGGGCTTGCCTACTGCCTGGAGCCTGGCTGAAGTATTAAGCCTTAGACTGCCTTTTACCGTTATAGCTTCAGGTGGTATAAGAACCGCGTTAGATGCTGCCAAAGCCCTGGCAATGGGAGCTGATCTGGTAGGCATAGCTGGTTCTTTTCTTAAGGTTCTTTTGAAAGAAGGAGCCGGGAAACTTGAAAAAATGGTGGATGAGATGCTCTATCGGCTGCAAGCTGTTTTTCTCATGACTGGAGCCAGAAATATCTATGAATTGCGGAAAAAACCGGTTCTGATAACGGGCAGAACTGGCGAGTGGCTCAGGCTCAGGGGAATTGAGCCAGAGGATTGGGCCAGAAGATGAAGAAGCGGTTTTTGTTTTTGTCTAACCAGAAGTTGCAGAAAGGGAAGAGGTGATAGAGTTGATAAAGCGGACAGGAATTTTTATTTTAATCTTAGCTATTCTGGCTATTTCTTTTAATCCCTTTTATGTTTGGGCATCTGATCTAAGCGAGGCTTATTTTACGGTAGGGAAGGGCGAATTTTGGGTTAATGGCAGCAAGTATTTAATGGATGTCTGCCCTTATATCAAGGAAAAGCGGGTTTTCCTGCCGCTCAGGTTTGCTGCCTATGCGGTAGGGATTAAAGATGAGAATATAATATGGGATGCTGCTTTAAATACCGTATTTTTAAATGCCGGGGAAAATAAGGTAAAAGTAAAACCTGGGAGTAAGATACTATGCATAAATGATAAACAGATAGTAATGGATGTGGCTCCAGAAATATACAAAAACCGTCTTATGCTGCCTGTAAGATGGATAGCGGAAGCTTTGGGAGCCAGGGTGGAATGGGATAGTGTTTACAGGAAGGTTACTGTAATTTATGAGAGTAAAAGCCAGGGCAGCAGCCTTAAGTCGGCAGAAGAGAATAAAATTGAGTATAGTTCATACAGCGGTGAGGTTATACCCAAACAGTATATATGGGAATACAGGTATGGAAATCAGTGGACCTGGAAGGTTGACCTGCCCCAGGCTATGTACGCTTACTACCACAGTAAGCCCAGATTGCATGAGCAACTGGAAATGGATTACAAGCGTGACATAGAAAAACTGAATGCTAAAGGGGATAAGCTGAATCAGGAGCTTGCCTACTGGTACTGGTATTATCAGATATATCCTGAGGATTCCAGAAAAGAGGCTATGTATAAGTACCAGGCTTTAAATGAAGTAATTGCCCGTATCAATCAGGAGAAAATGAACCTCAATCTTGAATATGAAAGGATAAGGAGCTTTTATCAGGGAGAAATAGATCGCATGGTGAGAGAAGGTTATGTGCCCTATGTGACAGAGGAAGCCAACTATATGCTTATTCAGAAACTGGCGGCTTCTCTTTTGAGCAAGGCTTCCGGCAGCGCTAAAGATAAAATCGAATTTGCTGCTGCCTTTGTCCAGGAAGCTTTGCCTTATGTGGCTGAAGAGAATGAATATCCCAGATATCCTATAGAAACCCTGGTTGAAGGAGGTGACTGCGAGGATAAAGCAATACTTTTGGCTGCTTTCTTGAAAGCTATGGGATATAAAACTGCTCTGCTCATTTTTGATGGCAATCCTGGACATGCTGCGGTAGGAGTAGATTGTCCCGAAGCTCTGGGGAGCTATTATGAAAAGGATGGAGTAAAGTATTTTTACCTGGAGACTACCAATAAAGGCTGGCGTTTGGGGCAGGTACCCCCTGAATATAAAGGAAAAAGCGCTTTGGTTTATCCAGTTCCCTAAGCTAAAAAAGATGCGGGCTTTTGCCCGCATCTTTTTTAGTTTATGTGGTAAATGGTAAGTAAATCTGCATTAAAATAATATTGGTAACAGTCCTTCTTTGCCATCTTTGTCCTTATATATTACATAGAAAATTAAAGTTGATGTTCTGTATGTCAAACCTCCTCCAGTGTATGATGATATTGGTGTGCTTATATTGGCATTTGATGGTCTTACTACTTTGTTGTAGGTTGATTTCCATGTCCAGTAGATATAGTCTAATGAAGAGTTACATTTGTCTTCTGGGTTTTTAAACCGTGACATATAGTCGTTTAATTTGGAGGGTTCGACTATTTTCTCCCATATTCTGTTGTCGGTTGTGTAGTAATACTTCGCGCTACCTCCATTTAAGTCCTTTATTGCTTCAGCCAGTCTGGATAAATTTCCAGCTTCTGCTTTAGGTATTGGTACTATGAATGAAAATACAAATACCAACAAAGTAATTAAACCTGCAAGTCTCTGTTTGCGCTTCTGGTTAATCAAGTTAACTACCTCCTATTTGTATTTTTTACCTTCTTTATAATTTGACCAATCTGTCAAATCACATGTTAACTGAGCCACCATTACAATTCCCTGCCCTTTAGATACAAAATGAACATCTAATACGACCACATGGTTGTCTCTTGTGTCAATGCCATATATCACTTCTTGTTCTCTCCCAAATGCTCCTGGTGTAGTACCTAACAAACTTCTGTCAAACTTGACATATGGGTACTCCTTCTTTATAAATTCTGCCAGTTCATTGTAGCGCTCATCGCTCAATACTGAGGGATTGGGAGTAAACTTGGCATAGTCGTCATTTGGTGCGTGCTTTGCGTATCTTGCTATTTCACTCTTCACATATGCTATCTCCTGGGGGGTGAGGGTTGAGGGAGCGGGGTTGTTCTTTTTGTTGATTAGGTCGATGATGTCGTTGATGTCGGGTTTTTCCATTCCTTCAGGGTATGCGATGACAAGTTTGTGATTGCTGTCCCAGTCAACCTTGAACCCAAGACCTTCTGCTACATACCTTGCAGGTAGCATGGTGCGGCCTGGGTTTTCGATAAAGGGTGCTACGTCCATAGTTAAACCTTCAGGCTGGGAGTCTGGTTTGGTTACCTGCATTGTCTTATTACCGATTTTGAGCTTGAGGGTGTTCTTGCCCTTGAGAGTTGCGGTTTGCTGTTGCGCGTTCCAGTTGATATTGTCGTTGTCTACTCCAAGAGCATTGGCTAAAAATCTGACAGGAACAAAAGTTCTATTGCTTACTACCTTGGGAGCTGCGTCCATCCTTGTCGCTTCAATATACCCGCTGTCCACATCCTTCACATAATAATTATAATCCCCCATCCTGAAAACAATCACCTTATTATACCCAGCATATAAAACCTCATCCCGGGAAAAACCATCCCCTATATACTCATAACCAGCTGTAGCAGGAGGAGAAAAAACCAGAGAAAAAACAGCTAAAGAAAACAAAAACCTTCTAAAAAACGAAAAGTGAGAAAAAGCCATAAAAAACCATCCTTTCCTAAAAAATATTAAAGCAGCCAGAGAAAAAAATTCCTCATAAAAAAAGAAAATCCTTTCGTAAGGAATAAAAAATAACAAAAAAACCTCTTTAAATCTTTATCCTGAAAATTAAAAAAATAGATTTTAAAACTTAATTTTCTAAGAACAAAAAATGATTTTAGGTTTTAAAATTTAATTTTTATTAAAAATTTAAATTACATTTAAAATCCAATTGAGAAAGAACAGATGTTTGAGGATTAAACATAAAACTCCTTGTCTAAAGCCATTTAATTCCATATAATCTAAACAAAAAAGGAGAAAACCTTAATGAGCGACATAGCAAACCTCCACGACAGATACTTCAAAGAATACCTGGAAAACCCCGGGATAGCGGAAAAATTCCTTAATGAAATCCTTCCCGAGGGAATAAAAAACATAGCTGACCTGAAAACCCTTACCTTCCAGAAAGAAAGCTTCATAAGCCAGGAACTGAAAGAAGCCTATTCCGACCTCCTTTTCAAAGGCAGGCTAAAGAGCGGTAGGGATATATACATATACTTCCTGATAGAACACAAAAGCTACCTGTATGAACTGACCCCCTTCCAGCTCTTAAAATACATGGTAAACATCTGGGAAAGGGAGATAAACAAAGAGAAAAAGAAAAAACTGACCCCCATAATCCCGGTAGTCTTCTACCACGGGGAAGAGAAGTGGAGGTCCTCTTGCGAATTCACAGAGCTTATAGAAGGGGAAAGGGAAAAAGGGGAGCTAGAAGAATACCTTCCCCGCTTCAGGCATATATTATATGAGCTGGGGGAAAAAGAGGCAGTGGAAAAAGCGGGGGACGCTGTCATAAGGGTATTCTTGAGGAGCCTGTTTTTAAAAAAGGTAAAAGGGGAAGAAGAGGTAAAGATTTTGTTGAGAGAGACCTTAAAAGAGGTAAGGGAGATAGGAGGAGAATACGGCTATTTATTAAAGAGCGTAATTTTGTATATAATAAAGACAGCAGAGAAGCTGGAAAAAGAAGTGCTGTTTGACTATGTGGAAGAGCTGATCCCGGAGAGGAGGGGTGAGATAATGACGATAGCTGAGCAGCTGAAGCAGGAGGGAAAAATGGAAGGTATAAGGGAAGGGATGGAGAAAGGCATAGAGAAAGGTATAGAAAAAGGCATAGAGAAAGGTATAGAGAAAACAGCCATCACAGCTTTAAAAGAAGGGCTGGACATAAAAACCATAGCTAAAATAACCGGACTTCCTTTTGAGAGGATAGAGGAACTGAAAAAAGAGCTTAATTAAATGAGAAAAAGTAGAAAATTAATTAACTGTTTTTTATTTTTCCTGTATAATAATACTTTTTTAACTGTTTTTTTAAATCCTGCAGCAGCGAAAAGTGGATGATAAGAAAGTGCATAAATTAAGAAAAGATGCGTGCTTTTGCCCGCATCTTTTTATCTTACCAGCAGGACTTTACAGGGAGCATGATACATGACTTTAGCTGCCACGCTGCCCAGCAGGAAATCCTTGATAGCGGAAGTACCGCGGTATCCCAGGACAATCAGGTCAAATTTTTTCTGGCCGGCAAAGTTTAAAATAGTTTCGGCTGGATGTCCCATAAGTATTTCGTTTTTTATGGTTACCCCTTCTTTTTGTGCTATTTCTTCTACCTCTTTGAGCTTGCCTTTGAAAAAAGCATTCCCTTCGGTTTTCACATCATCTACTTCCCCGCTTAAAAATGCAAAATCAGGAATCTGGATTATTGATACTGTATACAATTCGGCATTATATTTTTTAGCCAGATCAATTGCCACTTCCAGTGCTTTAAAAGAAAAATCGGAAGCATCTAATGGAACCAGAATCTTCTTAAACATCTTTTACTCCCTCCTTTTTAAGCTTCTTCAGTCTCTTCTATAAATTCCATATGTTTACGGGGATCAAACCACCTCTGGGCAATTATGGTAGGTATGATGGCACTTAATACTACTGCCGTTACTAACAGGGAAAATTGAGTTTTGTCAATAATGCCGGCGGAAAGCCCGTACATGGAACTTATGGTACCGAAAGTTAATCCGGTACTCATGAGCAGAGTTATGTAGGCAGCATCCTGTCTTACATATTTATATGCGAAGGGGAAAACTCCTATCCCTTTGGCGACAATTTTTACCATAAAGAGCATGACCAGCAAACCTAAATTTAGATAAATGGCAGACAGGGAAACATTCATGCCTGCTTTCATGAAAAAGAACGGAGTAAGCAGTGAAAAAGATATAACCCTTAGTTTACGGGGAATAGCAGGATTTTGCCGGAATATTTTGGATACTACCAGCCCCAGTATGAAGGCAGGCAGTACAGCATGACTTGCTCCTAACTGGGCCAAATACATGAGCAAAAACAATACCAGGAAAATAAGCTTTATTTCCGGCTCTATGACTTTGTCGCCGTACTTGTTGAATATATAGGTGAAGATGCGGGGAACGAAAATTATTACCAGTGCTGATCCAATAATGAACAGCAGAGTAAGCAGGCTGAATTCAGCGAATAAAATGCTTAAAGCAAGTGCGGTTCCCAAATCAGTGACAAAACAGGCTGCCATGAGTATTTTCCCGATTTCGGTATTGGTAAGCCCGGTTTCTACCAGTACGGCATAGACTACCGCCAGAGAAGTGGTGGAAAGGGCAGCTCCCGCGATTTCCGCTGCCTGAAATGACCAGCCGGCAATATAATATGCATAGGCAAAGGCCCCCAGGAAGGGAATTAAAAAGGAAAATCCACCTATAAGCATGCTTTCTTTGAATTTTTTCTTCATTAAATCAGTGTCTACTTCCGCTCCTGCCAGGAAAGTCAGCAGAATGGAGGCAAAAGCGGCTAAAAAGTCAATCCATGGGGTGGTGTGAAGGCCTAAAAAGTTGCCTCCGATTATACCCATGGCAATTTCTATTATAGTTACGGATAAGGCAGCCTGAATAGAGATTAAGCTGGCAATGAAAATCAATATGCTCATTATAAGTGCGATACTGATGTCGTTCATGGCTTACTTCCCCTTTTTCCAAAATTATGCATGATATCTGCTGCTTTATTTGATGATTTTAATATTTGTTTTTAACCGGTTATCACCTCCTTAATTTGCAGAAAAAGAGAAAACTCCTACCTTGCAAGGTAGGAGTTATTATCTCACAGGGAGAAGTTTATTGGCTTTATATGCCAAAGAGCGAACTCCATCGCTCCTATTTTATTTTGTAATTGTAATTTACATTATTTTTTTATTGATGTCAATATCTATACATAATATCCGATGTACTGGGAAATATATTTACAAAAATATGAGAGAAAGGATGAGCATGATGACCAATTTCCCTATCGGACTGATAATTCTGGTTGCCGTATCGATACTTATATATTTTGGAGCAGCCCATCGGGTTTTAGACCGGATGCGCTTGAGTGATAAAGCTGCTTTGGCGGTTATTGCCGCTATTATTATCGGAAGTTTTTTTGATATTCCTGTAACGTCAAGGATAACCGTAAATCTGGGAGGGATTATAGCTGTTATACTGGCAGTCTATGTTTGGATAGGCGCAGGTACTGCCTATGAGAAGATAAGGTCCCTGGTTGCAGCTGTGGTAACAGCACTGGCTTTATTCCTGGCGGCCAGATTTTTAGGGGCGGAACCGGAACAGATATTTATTGATCCTATCTATATATATCCCATAGTTGCTGGTATAGTAGGCTATCTGGCGGGAAGGTCCAGAAGAGGTGCCTTTTTTGCAGCTGTAATGGGAGTTTTGGCTCTGGATATAGGTCAGTATGTGTATCTGGTAACCAACAATATTCGGGGTAAAGTTGTTATTGGAGGAGCTGGTGCCTTTGACTCCCTTATACTTGCCGGTATCCTGGCTGTGCTCTTGGCGGAAATAGTTGGTGAAACCCTGGAAAGGATACAGGGCGGGCCTGATACTGACGACAGGGCAGAAGAGCTTATCCAGAACCTTAGAGAGCCTGAACCGGCGCGGAAACCTTTAGATGGGGGAGAAAATTATCCTGAGAGAGGAGAGAAAAATGATGAAAAATAGGCTGATAGTCTTATTTCTTCTTTCCGCTTTTATATTTGCTTTAAATGGGGTATCTTTAAGTGCACATGAAGAAGCTCCTTCAGGCCAGTATTATACCCTGGTTGATGAACACAATAATATTATTCACCAGACTTCCATCAAGGTTCAGGTAGGGGATGAATATATAAGTGAAGACAATTCGCGATATGAAGTGGTAGAAATTATAGGCCATACCGCTCGCTGCAAATATAAAGGAAAAGAGAAAATGCCGGATATAGATATTGATAATGCTGAAAGCAAAACATCAGGAAATTTTTTAGGGGAAACGGCCATACCGGCAGTTAGCGGCAAAAAACCTACTATCGCGGTTTACTGTACTCACAGTGATGAATCATATGTCCCTACGGATGGAACTGAAAGCAAGCCGGGTAATGGCGGTATTTATGATGTGGCAGAAGCTTTTGTAAGAGAGCTTAAAAATAGAGGTTTTGATGTGAAATATGACAGGAGCAATCACAATCCCCATGATATAAATGCCTACAGCCGCTCCCGCCGGACTGCGGTAAAGCTTCTCAAACAAAACCCGGATGTCATATTTGATGTGCATCGGGATGCTGTTCCTCCTGGACAGTATCAGGCCAGGGTAGGTGGAAAAGAAGTTACCAAGGTAAAACTGGTGGTGGGAAGGTCTAACCCTAATTCCAAGACTAATCTGGAATTTGCCAAACGTATTAAAGCGGTTATGGACAAGAAAAAGCCTGGCCTTTCCAACGGCATATATATAGGCAAGGGCGATTATAATCAGGATTTAAGCCCCCGCGCCATGCTTATAGAAGTTGGTGCCCATACCAATGACAAGAATGATGCGATAGAGGGGATAAAACAGTTTGCCAGCATCATGCCTGCATTATTAGGGGTAGAGAGCCAAACCGGAAATGTTCCAGCCAGGAAGCCTTTAACAGAAAAAGAAAATAAGAGCGCTTATGGAACTGTGATAGCGGTTATTGTAGTTCTGGCTGCTGCTCTGGGAGGATATTATTTGCTCAATCAAGGAACGGCAGGTAAGCGTAATGGATAATTATGCAGTAGTAATTTTAACCGGCGTTGCAGCCGGTTTTTTATCCCGGTTTGTGACTTTGCGCAGTGATTACCGGCATTATCCGGCTGTCCCCCATGGCTATTTCACACATCTGTCACTGGGATTTATTGCTGCATGTTTAGGAGCAGTAGCTGTTCCTGCCATAGCCAAACCAGATTATGTTGCTGTAACTTTTCTGGTTCTGGCAGCCCAGCAGTTTAGAGAGATAAGGAATATGGAAAGAGAAACCATGACTAAACTGGAAGAGACTAAACTCGTAAAAAGAGGAGCTGACTATATAGAAGGGATTGCCCGGGTATTTGAAGCCCGCAACTATCTTTCCATATTTACAGCCTTGATTACAAGCGGGGCAGCTTATCTGTTTGGATGGCAGTATTCTATCCCTTTTGGAATAGTATGTATTTATCTGTCTATCCGTCTTATGCGGGGGGCGTATATAGGCGATATAGCGGAAGTAGTAGACGCGACTGTGCATTTTGAAGGCAGTTTGCTCATGGTTGATGATGTAGTGATAATGAACGTGGGTCTCCCTGCTACGCGGGAAAAAATCCTCAAGGAAGGCATAGGGGTTTTAATAAAGCCCAAAGATGATGATGCAAGGCTTACTTTGCATAATCCGGGGCAGCGCATGGCTATCATTCATGATGTAGTGTCAATTTTAGGGACCAAGGTTGATATAAATGAGACAGAGCTGGTTCCTCTGGCGAGAAAGCATATTGATAAAGGATATTTAGCTTTTTTTATACTTCCCAATGAGCCTGATAGAGAGATACTTAAACAGGTTATCAAAAATGTTCCTCTTATTGAAACAGCGCAGGGTACAGCCTTAAAAAGCTTTTACGGCAGAAAGGCGGCAGATTGATGGATACCAGGATATCAGAATACATTTTGGCTATTGTTACTACAGATATGACCAAGATACAGGGGGGAGGATGTCCAGTATTTTATGCGGAAAATGAAAAAGAAAAAGAAAAGATAAGCTTGCTTTTAGCCAGGGCTTTGGGGGGAGTAGTGCATGATTTGGAAAATGGGGTTTATTTTATCTGTAAACATTAAGGGGTAATTATGAAAGTGATATATCACTGTTTTGGAGGTTCCCACTCATCGGTTATATGTGCTGCCCTCCATCTGGGAATTCTGGATAAAGGCCGCGTTCCTTCCCTGGAGGAATTATTAAGGCTTCCGTATTTTGATAAAACAGGGGCTTATGATTTTGGAAATTTTCGCTTTATGGGAATAGATAAAATGGGCAATGAGATATATGTTCTGGGGAAAAAGAGCCTGGCTGACAGGTATACCCTGCTTATAACGGGTATAGCTGACATTTTAGGGGTAAAAAATGAAATAATGGCTCTGGATACTAACTGCAAGGTTAACTGGATTATGAAGATAGGCGGATTTTTGTCAAGAAGGGTAGGGCTGGTAAGCCTGGGCCGCTTTTTGCTGGGGATAGGCATTAAAAAAGCTTTTCCCGAACTGGTGCTGTTGGTGGAAAAGACGGAAAAAGAGATAGCGAAAGCTGAAAAAGAGGGAGCTAATTGATAGTTATATTTTTAGGAAGAACAGGTATTTATTGTGAATATGCGGCTTCCTTTATTTATATGGGATATGAAGATGATAAGGCAGCCAGGATGGCTGCATTTTACGGAAGCAAAAGCAAATTATTCCTGCATGTGCCTGTGTATATAGGGAAAGACCATAAAGATAACCTTATTTACACTTTAGGTGTGGGCAAAGAAGTGGATATGGCCAAAAAGACTATTGAGCAGCTGGTGCAGATTTTGGGCTTTTCCAAAAAGGATTTGCTGGTTAAAAAGATTAGCGGAAAAGGGGAATGGATTTTAGAACTTATAGGCAGATTTTGGCCAGACAGTTTTCTTAAAAGACAGCTTATTTACTTTTTGGTTTTGGCAAACATGAAAAATATAAAAAAACAGATTATAGATTAAAAAAGTAAGAAAATAAAAGTATTAGTAAGCTAATTTTAAATAAATATCTTTAACGATATCAAATAGGCTAAAATATAGTTTGTTTCTTTTTATATTAAGTAGTATTTAATAATTAGAAAGTCAAATAAAGTCAAAAGGGAAAATAAAGTCAAAAAGGAGGGATGTGAAATGTTCGGAGGGTTGACACCGTTTAACAGGAGGAGAGGAGATTTAACAAGGAGAGGTTTTGAGGTATTCGATCCGCATGAAGTTGTGGAAAGCTTCTTTAATGATTTCTTCTATCCCAATTTTTATCAGCCGCATTATATGAAGGCGGATATCAGGGAAAATGAAAAAGAGTATATAGTTGAAGTAGAAATGCCGGGAGTAAATAAAGAACAGGTAAATATTGAGCTCAGGGATGACAGGCTTACTGTTTCGGTGGTTCAAAATGAAGAAATAAAAGAAGAAGGTTCCAATTATATCCGTCGGGAAAGACGCTCAGGTTCCATGAGCCGCACCTTTATTGTGGAAGATGTTGATGAAGAAAAAGTGTCTGCCAAATTGAAAGATGGAGTTTTGACGGTTACTCTTCCCAAGAAAACCGGAGGAAGAAAAAACCGCAAGATTGAAATAGAATAAATACTTAAATTTTTAAACAGGCCGGGTTTTTAGCCTGGCTTATTTTATGTTTGTTTTTATTTGACTTAAATAACAAGGTGCTGATCTTGCGCAAGATGTTTTTTTGTTAGATAATTGTTAGGAATATAAAATTATGGAGAGGTTTAGCTGTGGGTGCCTGTATAGCTGATATAATAGAAGATAGCATTGCCGAAGAGATAGGTTTGGAGAAGGGCGACATTATTCTTTCGATAAATGGGAAGGAAATAAATGATATACTTGACTACCAGTTTTATGTGCAGGATGATTTTATAGTAATCGATGTGAAAAAGGCTGATGGTGAAGTAGTAACAGTGGAAATTGAAAAAGATGAAGATGAAGAGCTGGGAGTTATATTTGAAGATGTGGTTTTTGACCGTATGAAGGTGTGCCGGAACCGCTGCCTTTTTTGCTTTGTTGACCAGATGCCTCCCCGCATGAGAAAAACTTTATATATAAAAGATGATGATTTCCGCTATTCTTTTCTTTATGGCAATTTTATAACTTTGACTAATCTTAAGGAAAAAGACTGGGAAAAAATAATATCCATGCGTTTAAGCCCTTTATATGTGTCTGTGCATTGTATGGATCCGGAACTTAGGGCCAGGATGCTCAATAATCCAGAAGCTAAAAATATCAGCCGCGATTTGGGAAGGCTTAAAGATGCAGGAATAGAAGTTCATACTCAGATTGTATTGTGTCCGGGGATAAACGATGGAGAAGTTTTAAAAGACAGCATAGAAAAACTGGCTGCTTTTTATCCTTCAGTTCGTTCAATAGGTATTGTGCCGGTAGGGCTTACCAAATACCGGGAAAAGCTTTTCCCTTTGCGAACTTTTACTCCCGAAGAGGCTGAGGAAATCATCTGCCTTATAGATGAATATCAAAAAAAATTTAGAAAAGAATTAGGTATAGGACTGGTTTATCTGGCCGATGAGTTTTTTGTGAAGGCAGGCAAGCCTTTTCCAGAAGCTGATTATTATGATGAGTTTTGCCAGATTGAAAATGGTATAGGAATGGCCAGGATTTTGCTGGATGAGTTTGAAGAGATAGTGCCTGGGCTTCCTCGGAGAATAGAACCGAAAGAAGTGTTCCTGGTTACTGGTTTTTCGGCGGTTCCAGTTCTTGGGCCAATTGTTGAAAGGCTTAATCTTATAGAAGGTTTGGATTTAAAGCTTATACCGGTAAAAAATGAGTTTTTTGGGGAACAGGTTACGGTAACCGGGCTTTTGACCGGGCAGGATATTATTAATACACTCAAGGGTGATTACCGGGATAAGATAGTTATTATTCCGGAGGTAGTATTTAAAGAAGGAGAAAAGATTTTTTTAGATGATGTAAGTTTAGATGATGTAAAGAAAAAAACTGGAGCCAGGATTTATACGGTTGATGGAAGCGCTGTCTCTTTAGTGCGGACTGTTTTAAAATCAGGGAAAAAATGGAGGAAGGATTATGGCAAAACCGGTAGTGGCGATTGTAGGAAGGCCTAATGTGGGTAAGTCTACCTTGTTTAACCGTTTGATTGGAGCCAGAAAAGCGATAGTGGAAGATATACCCGGAGTTACCAGGGATAGAATTTATGATAATTCAGAATGGCAGGGGCGCGAATTTATAGTTATTGATACAGGCGGCATCAGGTTCGACGAAGGGGATATTTTTGCCCCGGAAGTCAAGATGCAGGCAGAACTGGCCATTGAAGAGGCAGATGTTATTATATTTGTAGTAGACAATAAAACTGGCATTACCATGGAAGATGAACAGGTGGCTGAGATGCTGCGCCGTTCAAAAAAACCGGTGGTAGTGGCTGCCAATAAGGTAGAAGACTTTTCCAAACATATTTCTTATTACGAATTTTATCAGCTGGGGCTGGGAGATCCGATACCTGTATCTGCCATGCATGGCATGAATACAGATGAGCTTTTGGATGCGGTAGTGGCTAAATTTCCTCCTAAAGCAGAGGAAGATGATGAAGAGGACCGGATAAAAATAGCTATTGTAGGCAGGCCCAATGTAGGCAAATCTTCCCTGGTAAATGCTTTTTTGGGAGAAAAAAGGGTGATAGTGAGTGATGTTCCGGGTACTACCCGTGATGCTATCGACACTCCTTTTACCTATGAAGGGAGAAAATATACCTTAATTGATACTGCCGGTATAAGGAGAAAATCAAGGATAAAGGATGCTACGGAAAGATATAGTGTGATAAGGGCTTTGCGCAGCGTAGACCGTTCCGATGTAGCTTTAATAATGATTGACGCTACTGATGGGGTAACTGAACAGGACAAGAAAATTGCCGGCTATGTGCATGAACAGGCCAAGGCCAACATAATTGTAGTTAATAAATGGGATTTGGTAAAAAAAGATGAGCACACCATGAATATATATGATGAAAAAATCAGGGATGAGCTTAAGTTTTTGGCTTATTCACCTATTCTTTATGTGTCAGCGGTTACCAAACAGAGGGTTTTTAAAATCCTGGATATAGTAGATTTTGTGGTGGAACAGCATAATCGCCGGATTACGACAGCTGAACTTAACCGGGTGGTAAATGAGGCTGTTATGCTGAATCCCCTGCCTGGTGGCGGAGGCAAGAAAGTTAAGATCTTATATACTACCCAGGTAAGGACTGCGCCTCCTACTTTTGTATTTTTCGCCAACCATCCGGAGCTGATTCACTTTTCTTATTTGAGGTACTTGGAAAATGTGCTCAGGCAGAATTTTGGTTTTGAAGGAACCCCCATAAGGCTTTTGGTAAGGCAGAATGAAAAAAAGGAATTTAGCTGAAATGCTGGCAGTGAAGAAAGGAAAAGAAATGCCTGGTGTCGTATATAGAAGAATCTGCATATAGATTTTAGAAGCGGGGAGGATAAAGGTGCTGAAAGCAGCTCTAATAGTTTTATCTTATCTTTTAGGCTCAATTTCTTTTTCCTATATCTTCAGCCGCCTGTGGGGGGGAGTAGATATAAGGAAAAGGGGGAGCGGCAATGTGGGAGCTACCAATGTTCTTCGCACTTTGGGGCTTAAGGTAGCTCTGCCTGCTTTTATGGGGGATTTTTTTAAGGGGCTTTTGGCAGCTTTCTTGGGTATGAAGCTGGGAGGAGAAGCTTTAGCTTCTGCCTGTGCACTGGCTGCTGTTATTGGACATTGCTATCCGGTATTCCTGGGATTTCGGGGAGGAAAAGGGGTAGCTACAGCAGGAGGGGCCGTACTTTTCCTTATGCCTGATGTTTTAGGCTTGCTGGCTTTAGTTTTTCTTACAGTAATTTTTATGTCCCGCTATGTTTCTTTAGGTTCTATTACCGCAGCTTTTACTTTGCCTATTTTGGCTTTTATTTTGGATAAACCTTTAAGTTTTATAATTTTAAGTATTGTACTGGCCGTTCTGGTTATTTATAAGCACCGGGAAAATATAGAGAGGCTTTTAAACGGCCAGGAACCCAAAATAGGCGAAAAGGCTTAGGGAGGTTTATAAACTGCATGAAAAAAGCATGTGTATTAGGGGCTGGCTCCTGGGGAACAGCTCAGGCTTTGCTGCTGAGTGATAATATAGAAAAGGTGGTTTTGTGGGGGAGAAGGGAAGACGGTATCGAAGCTGTAAGGGAAGAAAGGGAAAATAAGAGGTTTCTTCCGGGAGTCAAGCTTTCTTCTAATATAGAAATAAGTGATGATATGGCCTATGCTCTTCATGATGCTGATCTGGCAGTACTGGCTGTGCCTGCACAGGCCGTGCGGGGAGTTGTCAGGATGGTGGGGAATTATCTGGAGAGCAAAACTTATCTGGTAAATACGGCCAAAGGGATTGAAATAGACACCGGCATGCGCATGAGCCAGGTGGTGGAAGATGTTCTGGGAAAGGAAATAAGGCAAAAGTTCGCTGTATTATCTGGGCCCAGTCATGCTGAAGAGGTAGCCCGCAGAATACCTACGGTAGTTACGGTAGCTGCTTTTAAAAAAGATACCGCTTTTTATGTGCAGGATGCTTTTATGACTTCCTATTTCAGGGTTTATACTAATCCGGATGTGGCTGGAGTAGAACTGGGAGGAGCTTTGAAGAATATTATAGCCCTGGCTACCGGAATAGTACAGGGGCTTAATTACGGAGACAATACGAAAGCGGCGCTTATTACCCGGGGTTTAACCGAGATAACCCGCATGGGAATAGCTCTGGGAGGAGATGGGCGCACTTTTTCCGGCCTAAGTGGAATAGGGGATTTGATTGTAACCTGTGGCAGCAGATATTCCCGTAATTTAAGGGCCGGGGAGCTTATAGCCAGGGGATATGCTCTAAATGAGGTATTGGATAAGATAGGAATGGTAGTGGAAGGGGTTTATACTACCAGGATAGTTTATGAACTGGCGGAGGCTATGAAAATAGATATGCCAATTACCCAGGCCTGTTATAATGTCCTTTATAAGGGGAAAAAACCGGAAGCAGAGTTAAACCAAATAATGAGCCGGCAAAAGAAACACGAAATTGAAGAAATAGTAAATGATATAGAAGGATGGTAAAAAGTGTGAATAAAAAATCACACTTTTTTTGTTTTCTGGTTATATTACCGAATATTGATAAATATATTTATACTGTTATAGCGTAAGTTTGCATAATAGGTGTCCGTACACCAAAAGGGAGGGTGCCTTTAAAGTCTAAATCCGAGGGAGGGAGAAAGGAAAGTGGAAGGATACAATATTTTAAATGATATCGCTAATAGAACTGGTGGCGATATTTATCTGGGAGTAGTAGGGCCGGTTAGGACTGGAAAGTCAACTTTTGTTAAGAGGTTTATGGAGTTAATGGTCATTCCTAACATAAAAAATATATATGACAGAGAACGGGCCAAAGACGAACTTCCTATAAGCGGTGCCGGGAAAACCGTTACCACTACGGAACCTAAATTTATACCTTCCAATGAAGCTATTGAAATAACCACGAGTGGGGGGATCAGCCTTAAGGTCAGGCTGGTTGATTGTGTAGGCTATACGGTTGAAGGGGCTTTAGGATATGAAGAAGATGATGAACCACGTATGGTGAGAACTCCCTGGTTTGACTATGAAGTTCCTTTTGAAGAGGCAGCTGAAATAGGAACCAGGAAGGTAATTACTGACCATTCTACTATTGGGTTCGTCATAACCACTGATGGCAGTATAAGCGATATCCCCAGGGAAAATTATGTAAAAGCAGAAGAAAGGGTAGTAAATGAGCTGCTGGAAATTAACAAACCGTTTATTATCCTTTTAAATTCACTTAATCCTCATAAAAAAGAGACTCTAGATTTGGCTGAGGAATTGGCAGCCAGGTATGGTGTTACGGTAATTCCGATAGATGCTGCCAATATTACTCAAGATGAAATCTATGCCATCCTGGAAGAAGTGCTCTATGAATTCCCTGTACAGGAAGTAAATATAAAGCTGCCTAAGTGGGTAGATGAACTGAAAGAAGATTTCTGGTTCCGTGAAAGCATGGAAACGGCCATAAGGGAAGTTTTAAGTGATATACACAAGGTAAAAGATATCGACAAGGCGGTTGAAAAACTATCGGATATTGAAAACATAAGTTATGTTAGCCTCAAGGAGATGAATCTGGGTACCGGTACAGCATCTATTGAGGTTGAGGTTCCCGAGGAGATGTTCTACCGCTGCCTTAGCGAAGTAAGCGGATTTGAAATAGAGGGAAATCATGATATTATGAGGCTTATGCAGGATTTGAGCGTAGCCAAGAAAGAATATGACAAAGTTGCAGATGCCTTGAGGGAAGTAAGGGAAACTGGCTATGGTGTGGTAACCCCCAGGCTTGATGAAATGTTCCTGGAGGAACCTGAACTTATACGGCAGGGAAGCCGTTTTGGGGTAAGGCTTAAGGCTAAGGCTCCCTCCCTCCATATTATAAGGGCTGATATCACTACCGAACTGACTCCCCTTATCGGCACGGAAAGCCAGTGTGAAGAACTGGTAAGATATATTCTGGATGAATTTGAAGAAGATCCGGCCAAGATTTGGCAATCAAACATTTTTGGCAAATCACTGCATGACCTGGTGCGTGAGGGCATACAGAACAAGCTGCATCGTATGCCGGAAAATGCTCAGGTTAAACTGCAGGATGCTCTGCAGAGAATTGTTAATGATGGAAGCGGCGGAATAATATGTATATTAATTTAATACAGGGTTAGGCCAAAATGTTTTCTTAAACCCCGGCTGCCTGAGGGCCGGGGTTTAACTTTTTTATTGTAATTGCATATTATAGATGTTATAATGTTTGGTGTCCGTTTGAAAAAGAAAAAGGTCTATATATTGTGGACAGTGAGGTTTTATATGTCGGATGCCAGGAAAAATTATAATTACTACATAGTAAGAGAAGACATACTTCCGGAATCAATTGTCAAAACAGCCAGGGTTAAGGAGCTGCTGGCCAAAGGGGAAGCTTCTAATGTCCTGGAGGCAGTAAATAAACTGGGTATAGCCCGCAGTACCTATTACAAATATAAGGATGGAGTTTGGCCTTTTTTTGATGCAGCCAATCTGCATATCATAAATGTTTCTCTGCTTTTGAACCATGTTTCCGGGGTTTTGTCAAGGGTGTTAAACCTGGTTGCTTCCCTTAAGGCGAATGTGCTTACTATAAATCAGAGCCTGCCTTTGCATGGAGTAGCTTATGTTACTTTATCTTTGAGCATTGAAGAGATGACTGTATCGGTTGATGAGTTTTTGCTGGCTCTCAATAAGTTGGATGGGGTAATAAGGGCGGAAATAGTAGGAAAAAGTTAGACAGGAGGTTTTATTATGGTTAAAATCGGACTTTTGGGCTGTGGAACCGTAGGTTCTGGTGTGGTAAAGCTTTTGGAACAAAATCGGGATATTATTGCTCATCGTGCCGGGGAAGAGATTGTCCTGCACAAGGTTTTGGATCGGGATGTGGAAAAATGCCTCCGGTTAGGCATTAATCCCGAAAAAATAGCTGCTGATGTAGAAGAAATATTGAAGGATGAAGAGATAGATATCGTGGTGGAACTTATAGGGGGAGTGGAGCCTGCTTACAGCTATGTTATGGAAGCTATTAACCGGGGAAAGCATGTAGTATCTGCCAATAAGGATCTTATCGCGGTAAAAGGACGGGAGATACTGGAAAACGCAGAAGCTAACCGGGTTGATTTTTATTATGAGGCCAGTGTGGGAGGGGGCATCCCCATCATATATCCCTTAAAACAGTCTTTGGCCGCTAACCGCATAAAAGAGGTTATAGGTATATTGAACGGAACTACCAATTATATGCTTACCAAGATGAGCCGGGAAGGCTTAAGCTATGAACAGGTGTTGAAAGAAGCGCAGGATTTGGGATATGCCGAAGCGGATCCTACTTCTGACGTGGAAGGGCTCGATGCAGCAAGAAAGATTGCCATTTTATCTTCTATTGCCTTCAACAGCAGGATTACCCTGGATGATGTTTATGTAGAAGGGATAACCCGCATTACTCCGACTGATATAAAATATGCTGCTGAACTGGGATATGTAATAAAACTTCTGGCTATTGCCAAAGAGGATGAAGAGGGCAATGTAGAAGTGCGGGTAAATCCGGCTTTTATACCGGCATCCCATCCTCTGGCCGGGGTAAATGATGTGTTTAATGCGGTGTTTGTAAAAGGTGATGCGGTAGGAGATGTAATGCACTACGGCAGGGGAGCAGGACAGATGCCAACGGCCAGTGCGGTAGTGGGAGATATAATAGAAATAGTGCGCAATATGCGTTATGGATGCAGTTCGCGCATAGGATGCACCTGTTATGCCGATAAAAAAGTCTTAAAAATAGAGGATACCAGATCCCGCTTTTATATACGCATGTCCGTGGTGGACCGTCCCGGGGTTTTGGCCGGAATAGCCGGCATATTCGGCAACAATAATGTAAGTATCGCTGCTGTGGTTCAAAAAGAAGGAGGAGAGATGGCAGAGCTTATTTTAATTACCCATGAGGTTAAGGAAAAGGATTTGCAAAAATCCCTGGAAGGAATTAAGGATTTGCCGACAGTAAAGGATATAGGAAATGTAATCAGGCTGGAAGGAATAGAAAGGGATTAATAAGGGAGGAAATATGATTAATGTAAAAGTGCCAGCCACTACTGCCAATCTGGGCACCGGGTTTGATAGTTTAGGTTTGGCTCTGGATTTAATGCTTGATGTGGATGTAAAGTGTTCTGATGGTGAAGGCAAGGTTTATTTCAAGGGCTATGGAGCTTCTGAAATAGAGAAAAATCCTCACTCCAATCTGGTTATCCAGGCTATGGAGAAGCTTTTTTTGGAAGCTGGAGAAAATATGCCGTCAGTTGATGTTTATATAGAAAATAATATTCCTTTAGGTAAAGGCCTGGGCAGCAGTGCAGCGGCTATTGTGGCCGGGCTTTATGCAGGCAATGCTTTGCTCAAGAATAAGTTAGATGAAGATGATTTGATAAATATAGCTGTAGAGATGGAGGGGCATGCTGACAATGTAGTTCCAGCCATAGTGGGCGGCTTGACGGTAGTCATGCTGGAAAATGGGAAGGTTTATTATCAAAAGCTGAAATTTCCCGATGAACTAAAAGTTATTGCAGCTGTGCCAGATTTTGCCCTTCCGACCGTTAAAGCAAGGAAAGTCTTGCCGCAGAATGTGGAAACTGAAAAACTGGTATCCAACCTGCAGAAAGCGTGTTTCTTGATGGCCAGTTTCTGCACACATGATTTCAGATTTTTGGATATCGCCATGAACGATAAGATTTTTCAGCCAGCCAGAAAAAAATTTGTACCTGGTTTTGATGAAATAGTAGTCGAAGCCAAAAAAATGGGGGCTTTAGGGGTGGCTCTAAGTGGGGCCGGACCTTCGGTAATAGCCCTGGCCAGGCAAAATGAATACAGTATTGGAGAAAAAATCAAAGAAGTTTGGGGTTTACATGGTGTTAATAGTGATGTATTCTATCTCAAGGTGCATGAAAGCGGAGTAAGCTGTATGAGTTTTTAATAAAGTAATATTCTTGCAACAAGGAGTGGGAAACTTTGGCCTTATTGGTTACTAAATTTGGAGGTACTTCGGTAGGAACTCTGGAAAGGATAAAAAATGTAGCCCTTCGGCTTAAAGAAATGCAGGCCAGGGGAAATGATGTAGTAGCTGTAGTTTCTGCCATGGGAGATACTACAGATGAGCTTATCGATTTAGCTAAGCTTACTGGAGATAACTTATCTCCCCGGGAAATGGACATGCTTTTGTCTACAGGAGAACAGCAGTCAGCAGCCCTTCTGGCATTAACCCTGCAGAATCTGGGCTGTGATGCTATCTCGCTTACCGGCTGGCAGGCAGGAATAAAAAGTGATGATAAGCACAGCAAAGCCAGGATAAGCGGGATTGACACCACCAGGATACGGGAAGAGCTGGCGAAAGGGCGTATAGTTATAGTAGCGGGATTTCAGGGTATATCCCCGGACGGCGACATAACTACTCTGGGCCGGGGAGGTTCTGATACCACAGCGGTGGCTATAGCTGCTGCCCTGAAGGCTGACCGGTGCCTGATTTTTACTGATGTAGATGGGGTTTATACTGCTGATCCGCGCATTGTTCCTGAGGCACGCAAACTTTCCCAGATTTCTTATGAAGAAATGCTGGAGATGGCAAGCCTGGGAGCTGGGGTTCTGCAGTCGCGGTCTGTTGAATTTGCCATGCTTTATGGAGTAGATATTGAAGTTTTGAGCAGTTTTGAAAATAAACCCGGAACTTTGGTAACGGAGGTAAGTAATATGGAAAAACAAAGGATTGTAAGTGGTGTAGCAGGGGATAAAAACTGTGTTCGCTTTGCTCTTTTTGATGTGCCTGATGTTCCTGGCATAGCGATGAAGATATTTAAAGCCCTGGCCAAGGAAAATATAAATGTAGATATGATAATTCAGAGTGCTATGCGGGACAACCGCAATGATATAGCTTTTACCATTGAACAGAATGACCTGAAAAAGGCGATACCGGTAGTAGAGGCTATAGTTGAGGAGATATCAGCTTCCGGTTTTTCCTATACGGATGATGTAGCTAAAGTTTCTATTGTCGGGGCCGGTATGCAGACTAATCCAGGGGTAGCAGCAGCTATGTTTGAGGCACTGGCAGAAGAAAATATAAATATCCATATGATAAGCACTTCCGAAATAAAGGTATCCTGTGTTATAGATGAAAAAGAGCTGGAAAAGGCAGTAAGGGCCTTGCATAAAAAATTTGAGTTAGATAAGGCTTAAGTACCTTGACTAAATAAGGATTATGATATAAAATAATCCTTGCGTCGGGGTGTAGCTCAGTTTGGCTAGAGCGCTTGCTTGGGGTGCAAGAGGCCGCTGGTTCAAGTCCAGTCACTCCGACCATGTAATGGATATAAAAAAGCCTTAACCTTTACAGGGGTTAAGGCTTTTTTATATGTGTTTTCCTTCTATCATGCATGTAAATGCTTCCCTTCTGGGCTTTAACGGCTTTTTTTACTTCAGCAGCCGCTTCGCTTATATAGAGGTGGTTTTCAAACGGATTGTCCCGGGTGCTGCTGACTCCTGCAATGGAAAGGGTCATAATGGGAAAGCGGGTTAAAACTCCCTGCCTGTTTGCAGTCTCAATATACCCTTTTTGTACTGTTTCTTTATCATAGAGTTTTACTATATTCTGGTCAAAGTCCTTTATAATGCATCTGGCGATGTTTTCAGCTTTATCCGGGGTAGTTATCACTACAAAGTCGTCTCCTCCTATATGGCCGACCAGATCATCCGGATTGCCGTGAATCTGGGTTTTTTCGCTTATTATTCCCGCCAGCAGGCTTATAGCCCTATCTCCATGCTCAAATCCATAATAGTCATTGAAGGCCTTAAAATTGTCTAAATCAATGTACAATACCGTAAACTCCTGTTTCATGTCAATAAGGTTGGTTATCCGTTTTACGATACAGCGGTTGCCGGGAAGCCCGGTAAGAGGATTGGCATCTTTAGCCTGGGCAATTTGCATTTTGGCCAGGGTATCAAGGATTTTGGAAATGGGGACCATGCCGGCATAAACCTGATTTTTGGTAACTATTACATAGTCGGTAAATCCTTTTTCCAGCCGTTCAGCTACCCGGTAAGCTGCGTCTTCCAGGGGAGTAAAACAGGGAAGTATGAGAGGGTACTTGTCCATCACATTTTTCACCGGTTTTTTGGCAAAAAGGTCGTAGCCGTATCTGGTTCCCAGCATGGAAAAAAGCCGATCGCGCATAATGATGCCGATGGGGATTCCGCTTTCACAGATGGCATATCCGTTTATAATTTTATTTTCATTAAAAAGGTTTACTACTTCACTTACAGGGGTATCAGGGCTTAGCGCGTCCTGATACATCACAATATCCCCTATTTCGCAGGAAAAATTGCTGCTGGTGTTCAAGGTGTTAAAATAGCATATACAGGTGTTTTCTTTAATATTTTTGTTGATTTCGGGAGCTATCTCCTGCTTGATATGGGGGGCAGGCTTGCCTATAAGGTAGCCTTGCCCGTAGTCGCAGCCGATAGCGGACAAGGTTTTTAATTCTTCTTCGGTTTCAATACCTTCACATATGATTTTGGCACCGATTTTATAGCAGAAATTAACGAAAGTTTCCAGTAAGGCTTTTTTGGTGGGGTTTTTGTCAATATCTCTTATTAAGGACATATCTATCTTTACAAACTCCGGTTTGATTTCTGCTATAGCCTGCAGGCTTGAATAGCCAGCCCCTGCGTCGTCCACAGCGATGAGAAATCCTGCGCTTCTGTAATGATGGAGGGCTTCCTTGAATTTTTCATAGTTATCAATAGAATCGCGTTCAGTAAGTTCCAGAACTATGTTGCGGCTGTCTATATTGTGCCTATCCAGCAGCTGGCGAATAAATGCCAGATGGCGCTCATAGCTGTAGATTATCTGGGGGCTTATGTTTAAGAAAAGGTAATGTTCTTTTATATGCGTGATGCTGCTGGTTATGGCTTTTTCATGACATATGATTTCGGTTTCGTAAAGAAAATTATAATGATGGGCAGCCTTAAACAGAGAAAGGGGTGACTCCAGGCACGATCCCTGCGGCCCGCGGGAAAGGGCTTCAAATCCGACTATATTGCCGCTCTTGAGTGATATTATAGGCTGGTAGAAAGAACGGATTTTTTTCTGCTCGATTATGGTTTTTAAAACCTGCCATCTGGCATGTTCTGAAGCATCGGCATAGTTTTTGGCCGTGAAGGTTGCTTCTTTGATAGCTTTGTAGATTATGGATTCTATAAAAGCACCGGGGAGATTTTGTATTTTTGCATATCCGAGATATATATTTAATTTTTTCCCCAGTTTTAAAGGGGACAAAATCTGGTTTATTTTAGTTTCCAGGTCTTCTTTAAGCAGAGAGTAATGGCTTTCAAAATCTTCATCAATATTGGGAGCGTCAGTAAAAATAAGAAAGTCATCCCCGCCCAGGCTTACGGTGGTCAGGTTTTTTCTTAAGCCGTAAAAGTTTATAGATGCAGATTTTAAGAATTCTGCTACCGAAAAAAGAATACAGGCACAGGTTTCACTTCCACAGGTGTTTTCTATGCTTTTAAAGTCTTTTATGTCAATGTAAAAGAGAGCTAGAGGCATTTTTTCACGCAAGCCTTCCAGCATTGGAAATACAGATACCAGGGTAGGCAGGCCGGTTGTGCGGTCATTTGTTATAAAGGAAAGGTTTTCTTTTTTCTTTTTACCCCAGCTTTTAACCAGCAATACAGGAAAGTTATTTGAGATTGGCAAGGGATAAAAACCTCCTTGATATAATATGCTTTCTATTTGAAGCATACAGGATAAATGTGGTTTTATTTTTAAAGGCCTGCTAAAAAAATCTAAATAAATGTAAATTTTTCTAAAAAATAAACCCCCTGGTCCTAAAAAACCAGAGGGCTTTGCTGAATCGTTTTACAGCTTTATAAGCCGAAAATAGCGTCATCAATCGCCAGGCAGGTAGTGTCTTCATTCTTCAAAACCTGCAGGAAAGTGCCGATTTCAGGTATTATGTTGTTGATGAAGAACCTGGCGGAAGCTACTTTTCCGGCATAGAAGTTATAGTCATAATGCTCCTGGCCCAGTTCGTCAATTTTCTTTTGTGCGATAAGGGCCATTTCCAGAAGTATTTTTCCTGCCCACAATTTCCCGGTGGCGTGAAGCATCCTGGTGGCATAGAGCTGGATCATGCCTGGTTTGCTGTAAAATCCCTGCCAGATCTTAAGTATTTCGTCATACTGGGCTAAAGCGTTGTTAAACAGGGAAAATTCTTTTTCAAAGCCGGGAGTATTCTTGTTTTCTTCTGCAAACTGGCGGATGTGATCGAGCCAGGCGGCGAATACCTGCCCATTTTTCATAGTCATTTTACGTCCTACCAGATCCATGGCCTGTATGTAGTTGGTTCCTTCCCAGATGGGATAGATGCGGGCATCCCGGTAAATCTGGGCGATAGGATATTCTTCGGAAAAGCCATAGCCGCCGTAGCACTGCAGAGCTTCAGATATACACTGAAGTGCCATATCCGAACAGTAAGCCTTGACTATGGGGGTATTTACCGCTAGGAACATGCTTGCTTTTTTCCGCATTTCCGGATCAGAACTGTAATTTTCAATATCTGCCCACCAGAAGGTTTGCACTGCCATGGCTCTGAATGCTTCGATGTGGGCTTTCTGGAACATAAGCATTCTTTTTATATCTTCATGTTTTATGATTGGACATCTGCCAGCTTTAGGATCTGAAGTGGGACGTCCCTGGATACGCTGGCGGCAGTATTCCACTGCATTGTGGTAAGCGGATGCAGCCAGGGCACAGGCTGACAAACCGGTCATAAGTCTCTCTTCATTCATCATCTTAAACATCTGGGCCATACCCTGTCCTACGCCATCTTCTCCAGGGGGATCTCCCAGAAGGAAGCCTTTGCATTTGCCTTCTTCCCCGAAATTTATGACACAGGTAGGAGAACCGCGGTGTCCCAGTTTATGTTCAATACCCGCGCAGTGTACATCATTGAATTCTCCCGGATTGCCGTTTTCATCAGGCAGATATTTGGGAACTACAAACAGGGATAACCCCTTGGTGCCTGGAGCTGCTCCTTCTATGCGCGCCAAAACCAGATGGATGATATTTTCGGTTACATCCTGTTCGCCGCCGCTTATAAAACACTTGGTCCCTTTTATAAGGTAAACTCCCGGCTCATCGGTGGGGATGGCTTTGGTAGTAGCGTCTCCCACATCAGAGCCTGCATTAGGTTCGGTAAGATCCATGGTACCTGACCACTGGCCGCTGTACATCTTAGGCAGGTAAGTTTTTTTAAGCTCTTCACTGCCGAAATCCCTTATTAAGCCTGCAGCTCCGGAGTTGGCGAGCCACAAGGTCTGGATAGAGGGATTGGCAGCTATGAAGTATTCGTTGAGGGTCCAGACGACTGATAGAGGAAGGGCTGACTCATCTTCTGGATCAACATTGGAGGCAGCAAACCCGTTGTTGACTATAAAATAGTAGGCATCTTTGGTAGACTGCGGGGTGATTACTTTGCCGTTTTCAAATTTGGCACCGATCTGGTCAGAGTCAATATTGGAAGGAGCTACGACTTCTTTGGCGCCTTTCAGGGCATTTTCCAGTATAAAGTCCAGGTCGTCTACGGAATAGCCATCTTTGAACCTTTCGGTGTTAAAAATGGTGTTCATGTCCAGCCATTCCTTGAGGATAAATTTATGGTCGCGGGTGGTGTTCATGAAGGTTGATGACATTTTCTTTTCCTCCTTGTTTCAATAATTATTAATGCTTATATTTTAATTTTAACAATTAAAATAATAAAATATCAATAATCGAATAAAATATTTGGGCAGAATAAAAAAGTCAGCCGTCCTTAAAAGGCTGACTTTTAAGATTTTATATATTTACGCCTTCTTCTCTTAATTTGCGGGATAAGTCAGGAAGAGAGGGAAGGTTAGCAAAATTTAAGGCCAATACCGGGATTTTAGCGGCTTTTGCTGATTTTTCCAGGAAGTTTTCCGCTATTTGTTCTTTTTTCGCGTTGCTTCCTTCATGTACCTGGATGATGAGCACGGGTTCCAGGTTTCCCTGGCGGCAGATTAAAAAGTCTACACTTTTGGCATTTATGCGCTTTAAGTATTCCGGACTATTGGATATATGGGGGTCAACATGCAAAAAATCAGACAGGCGCACTTTGGGAAACACCAAAAAATTTCCTTCTTTAAAGACCTGGTTTAACATCCCGTATACTTCTTTTTCGGCCGGGGAGAGCAGGCTTTCTTTTTTGGTATAGGGCAAATTGTTCATGTCTATCCAGGCTTCACTTATATCTATAATTTTGCCGCCTTTTTTAGGTTTTGTTTTCGGAGGTTCAGGCATTGTTTTTTCTTTATAGACATCCCATAAAAGTTTGAGCAGTATAAGGCCGATTAAAGCGAGAACAGCTTGTCCCATATAAAACCTCCTGTTTAGAGTTGATCAAAAATTATTTTTTTCATTATTATACAATATTATCAGCTATTGCAATCTGGATAAAAATATTTATTATTAGGAAAGGAGCATATTTCATGATTTAGGCAGTAAAAGCCTTAATAATTAAAAGATGCTTTTCAACAGGGAGGATAATTTAATGAAATATGAAAGCAGCAGAGGTAAATATCGAGGCTTAACTTCAGCAGAAGTCATAAAAATGGGGATAGCTCCTGATGGAGGACTTTTTGTGCCGGAGTTTATACCCCGCCTTACAGAAGAAGATTTGGAAAATATGGGAAGCTTAAATTATCAGGAAAAGGCGGTTTATATTTTAAAAAAATTCCTGACTGATTTTACCGGGGAACAGATTGCAAACTGTGTTAATAATGCTTATAGCAGCCAGAGTTTTGACCATGAAGATATAGCTCCCCTGGTCGCCTTGAACAGCAGGACTTATATTCAGGAATTGTGGCATGGTCCCACCTGTGCTTTTAAAGATATGGCTCTGCAGATATTGCCTTATCTGCTTACTACCAGTTCGTATATTACCGGGGAAACTGATGAAATAGTCATCCTGGTTGCCACTTCAGGAGATACCGGCAAAGCGGCACTGGCCGGTTTTAAAGATGTTGACAATACCCGGATAATAGTTTTTTATCCTGATGAAGGGGTAAGTGAAGTGCAGAAAAGGCAGATGATAACCCAGGAAGGGAATAATGTCCTGGTGGCTGCTGTAAGGGGTAATTTCGATGATGCCCAGAACGGGGTCAAGGAAATATTCAATGACCGGGAATTCAAAGAACTCTTGCAGTCCAGACACAGGAAAATGTCGTCTGCCAATTCTATAAACTGGGGAAGGCTTTTGCCCCAGATAGTGTACTATATAGCTGCCTATCTGGATTTGATAAAGAAAGGAGCCATAAAAAAAGGGGAAAAGATAAATATAGCGGTGCCTACCGGCAATTTCGGAAATATCCTGGCAGCCTTTTACGCAGGCAAGATGGGTATTCCGGTAAATAAACTGATATGTGCTTCCAATGCCAACAATGTGCTGACTGATTTTATAAGGACCGGGGTTTATGACCGCAACCGCAAGTTTGAGAAGACTATTTCCCCTTCTATGGATATACTTATTTCATCTAATCTGGAAAGGCTTTTATATGAGCTGACAGGACGTGATGACAGAAAAGTTTCTTCGTGGATGGAAGAGCTCAAAAATAAAGGGCGTTATGAGGTAGACAGGCTGACAGGCGAAAGGGTAAGGGAGATTTTCTGGGCTGGTTTTTGCAATGATGAAGAGACTATAACGACGATAAGGGAAGTGTGGCAGAAACACAATTATCTTCTGGATACCCATACCGCAGTAGCTTTTAATGTCTATCAGCAGTATCTGAAAGATACCGGTGATGATACAGTTACCGTAATTGCTTCCACTGCCAGCCCTTTCAAATTTGCTGGCAGTGTGGCGGAAGCTGTAGTGCCGGAAGAGATGAGAAAGGATAAAGACGAATTTGCGGTTTTAAACCTTTTGGCTTCCTATACAGGATGGGAAGTTCCTGCAGGGATAAGGGATCTTGACAAGAAGCCTGTACTGCATGATACCGTATGCGACAAGGATGAAATGCGGGAAGTGGTTTTAAAATTTCTGGAATAAGATAATAAAAAACTACCGCCTCTTATTTAAAGCTGGCGGTAGTTTTTTATATTATTTTCCTCTTATAAAGAAGTCCATCAATTTATGGCCGCTTTCGAAAAACATCCCTTTCCGCGCATATTTTTCATTATATATGCCCGGACTTTCATAACAGGGATTATTTTTGTCATATATCATAAAGGGTACCGGTTCTGCGGTATGGGTTTTCAAAGAGAGAGGGGTCGGGTGATCTGGCATTATCATTACCCTTATATCCTCAAAATAGTCCAATGCTTCCCGTATAATGCCTACCACCTCTTTATCAATTTGTTCAATAGCCCATATTTTCTTTTCCAGATTTCCCTGGTGGCTTGCTTCATCTGGCGATTCTATATGCAGGTAGACAAAATCCTGCCCGTTTTTGAGCTCTTTTATAGCAGCTTCTGCTTTTCCTCTAAAATTGGTTTTAATACTTCCGGTAGCTCCTGCAACCTCTACCGGTTTAAGCCCGGCTGCTATACCCAAACCTTTTACCAGGTCCACAGCTGCCACCACGGAGCCTTTAAGGCCGTATTTTTTATAAAAGCTGTTAAGGCAGGGCTTTCTCCCTTCCCCCCACAGCCAGATGGAGTTTGCTTCTTTGAGCCCTTTTTGACGGCGTTTTTTATTGACCGGATGCTCTTTAAGGATGTCCTGGCTTTTTTGCATAAGCTCAAGGATTATTTCCGCATTATCTCCCTCTGGCAAATAAGGGCCTATTTTTCTGTCCGATATGTCATGGGGAGGAGTAAGGCTTAGTTTATAATCTGCTGCCTCTTTCCATACCATGAGATGGCGGTAGCTTATACCGGAATGAAAGCTTATTTTTTCCCCTCCCAGTTTTTGCTGCAGGCAGCTTATAAGCTCCCCTGCTTCATTAGAAGAGATTTCCCCGGCACTGTAGTCGAGCATTATCTTGTTACCGTATTCCTCATCCCCCGAGAGGGTGACCAGATTGCAGCGAAGGGCCAGATCATTATCATTTAGGGGTACTCCCATGCTGATAGCTTCCAGGGGAGAACGGCCTGTATAGTAGATGGCAGGATCATAACCCATAACCGAGAGATTTGCCACGTCACTTCCGGGAGTATATCCTTCGGGTATAGTTTTTACCAGACCGATGAATGCATACTGGGCCAGAATATCTATATTAGGTGTCCTGGCATATTCCAGGGGGGTTTGGCTGCCGAGTCCAGAAACCGGATAGTCAGCCATTCCATCGGTTAACAAGAGTAAATACTTCACTTGATTCAACTCCTATGTCAGATAGTTATGCTGTAAAAATGAAGGATTTTTTGGCTGGGCATGTTTTTACCGCTCTATAAATTTTATAACATTTTTATTTTAAGGGGAAGACAAAGCAGAAAGGGTATTAGGATATAAAAAATAAGAAAAAAGAGGAAAGAATCCATATATATAGAAATATAACTATAAAAAATATTAATGTCACTAAAATTATTGTTTATGGGGGGATAAAATTGAAAAGCCGCTTTTTAGAAGAATTTCCTTACATAGTAAAAATGCTTGTGCCGTTATTTCCCAAGGATACTACCTTTTATGCCACTGATCTTGAAAACTTCATCTTTAAAGACACTACTAATTTTGACGTGCCTTTTGTAAAAGTAGGAGGTCCTTTTGCCAAAGGGGGGCCAGCTGACAAAGCTATTCAAACCAAACAGGTGGTGCAGATGGAGATAGATGAGAGCTATTACGGGATGCCGCTTAAGGTTATAGCAGCTCCTGCTTTTGCTGATGATGACAGGAATAAGGTGGTAGGTGCTTATGGCATAGCGGTAAGGAGGGACAATGCTTTTAATCTGCGCAAAGTAGCCGATACCTATCAGAAAGGGATGCAGGAAATAGCAGCTGCTATTGAAGAGACAGCAGCTTCCGCCAGTGAGATAACAGCAAGCGAACAGAAGCTGAATGAAGAGATAAGCGCTATTTCTGGACTGGCAGCTGAAATTATAAAGGTTTTGGAATACATAAGAAGCATTGCTGATGAAACCAAGATGCTGGGATTGAATGCAGCCATTGAGGCGGCGAGAGCGGGAGATGCCGGCAAGGGCTTTGGAGTGGTAGCGGCAGAAATACGCAAGCTTTCAGAAAGTTCCAAGGAAACGGCCGGAAAAATAAGAGAACTTACCAAGCAGATAGAAGAAAAGATAAACCTGGCCTTAAAGAGTTCGGAGGTTACCCTTCGCGCTACTCAGGAGCAGGCAGCAGCCACGGAAGAAATGAATGCTGGAATAGAGGAACTTACCAGCATGCTGGATGAACTGGTGCGTATTGCCTACGAAATATAACTTTATCAAATCATATAATCGATAACTGCTCCCGGAAACAGCTTGCTTATTTTTTCATTGAAAAAATCTTTCATCTGGTTAAGTTTATCATCTGTATATACGAATTTCCCATAGCCGAATTGGCCGTACTTAAATTTGCGGTCCCTGTTTTCATCCATGGGAAGGAGAGTATCCGGAAAAACCTCCAGGATATTGTTTTTAGCCCTGGCTGTAAAACGGTGGGAGATTATTTCCAGGGTAAAGTCGCTTAAGTCAGCATCTTCAAGATATGAACGCATTTTATGCAAAAGGTCTCCGTACTCTGTTTCCCAGCCTTCCTCAAGTATCACAGGAGCGATTATTACCCCGCTCGGATAGCCATGGCTGGCTACCTTTTTCAGACCGGCAAGCCTTTCTGTGAGATCAGGGGTGCGGTGTTCATAAGTTTTTATTATTCGTTCAGTGTTGAGGCTGAAGCGGATGCGGGTATGTTTGTTATGCTCAAGGGAAAGGAAACTGTCGACATAGGGAAATTTTGTGACAAACCGCAAACGTCCGTATTCTTCAGCCGCGAAAAACTTTATGGCATAACTTAATGCGCCGGAATAAGGCTCAACAGCAACCGGATCAGAGGTAGCAGCAGCTTCAAATATGGTTATTTCAGGTTTCCTTTTTTCTATATACTTTTTGGCCTGCACAAGTATTTCGTCAATATTTACGTAGATGCGGGTATAAGGCTTTTTGCCCAGCTGTGTATTAAGGTAGCAGTATTCGCATATTCCTTCGCATCCGGTTACCAGGGGAAGCTGATAGTGGGCAGAAGGTTTGCAGGTTTCAAACTTTAGATTTTTCCTTATGCCAATTACCAGTGTGCTTTTCCCCTGAAAAAAGGCTTCCCGCGGATTTTTGCCTGGGATGCCGGTAACCCGGTTGTGTGATTTGAGAAAGTTTATATTAAGGCCTTCCTGACGAAGCTTTGCATATATTTTTTTCCCCAGAGGATAATTAAGGGCTTCTTTTTCAAAAAATACTCTTTTAAACCTGACAGCAGTAAGCAATTGATTATTCCTCCTTGCCAGCCAGTTTTTTATTTTTAGTCTTTCATTAAATAAGAATAATATTAAGCAGGGCAAAAAATTTTAGAAAATGTTTGACGAAACGTCAGATAGGTGATATAATAAACATCGTTGTGGAGCTGTGGTGTAGCGGTTAACATGCCGGCCTGTCACGCCGGAGATCGCGGGTTCAATTCCCGTCAGCTCCGCCATAAAATCTAAATTGCAGATTGACAATCAAGACTTAAGCAGCTATAATAGTCAATGCAGCGACAGAAAAGGCTTCTGCCTCGGTAGCTCAGTCGGTAGAGCAGTGGACTGAAAATCCACGTGTCGGTGGTTCGATTCCGCCCCGAGGCACCATTATAAGCGGAAGTAGCTCAGTGGTAGAGCATCGCCTTGCCAAGGCGAGGGCCGCGAGTTCGAATCTCGTCTTCCGCTCCATAAGAAAAATAAAGCGTTACCTTGGTAACGCTTTTATTTTGCCATAAAAACTTGTCCAGTACTTTAATATGTTTCCAGTGCTTTATATAAATTACTTACTTGCTAAAACCTCGAGGTTTTGCTTGCAATATAGGAAAAAAGCTGTTATAATAAATCCTGCGTGAGAGATATAACCCTTTATAGGGGCGGGTGGCGAAGTGGCTAACGCTGAGGTCTGCAAAATCTCCATTCACCGGTTCGAATCCGGTCCCGCCCTCCATAGAAAAAATCTGCATGCCCGGGTGGCGGAATAGGCAGACGCACGGGACTTAAAATCCCGCGGTTGGCAACAACCGTGCCGGTTCGACCCCGGCCTCGGGCACCATATAAGAAAGGGAGGCGCTTGTTGAAGCGTCTTTTTGCTTTAAAAGAGTCCAAAAAAGGCCTGGTTTTAAAACCAGGCCTTTTTTATTGGCTGTATTATAATTTAACCTTAAAATCAACATAACCTGACTCCTACAAAAAGAACCACGCTTTTTCTTATAATGCGGGGATTTAACAGGTGATACTGCTTGTGTTCCACTATGATTACAGGACAAAGTTCAGCATCAAGCGGCAGTTCAGGCCAGATAATATAGCCTAAAAAAGGTTTGACAAAATGTGCAAAATGAACCTTCTGGTCATCAGATGTTGAACTGTAGGTTACTTCAAAAGTTATATGCCCACTTATAATGATTTTGCTTCCTTCAATGGTCTTGATAGCTTTTATGGAATCTATCTCTGGTATAACTTCAAAATTTATAATTTTTTCTACATCAGGCTTTAATTCAGGGATTTGCAGGGTTCCATCAATCAAGATCTGGGTATAATGATCAGGCAGGTTATCTATTATATAAGTGTGCGAAGTTTCCGCAGTAAGCCCTCCGCAGTCAGTTGCCACTGCTTTTACTACATGGGCACCTTCCGAAAATCCTGATGTATCCCATTCATAAATAAATTCAAGACTTTTGGCATTTCCTGCTATTTCTGTGTGTACCAGCACATCATCAATATATATATCTACTTTGGCTAGACATTCATTATCATGGGAAGATATTAAAATGTCTACTATATCTGAAACAGTAGAACTATCCGGCGGTGAAACTATATTTACCACCGGCGGGATGTTATCGATTACGATATCCAGAATTTTGGCGGTAGTATTTGAGCAGCCGTCAAAAGCAGTTGCTTTCAGCTTATAATGCCCATCGGCAAGTAAAGTGGTGTCAAAAGGGGCAGCATAAATACTGTCAAAAGGAGTAGTTACAATAGCGATAAGGTTATAGTTTATCCCTCCGTCACTGGAATATTCAAAAATCACTTGTGTAACCCCTACATTGTCAGCAGCATTTGCCTTAAGTGTTATAGATCCTCTTACAAAACTGTTGTTGGCTGGTGATATCCAGCTAACGGATGGAGGGGTATTATCAATGGTAAATACTCCATTAGATACATCTTCTGCTGTTAATATGCTATCTGAGGTAATAATTTTTATCAGATAATTATTTCCGCTGGAAAGGCTTGCTGTGTTCCAGAAGTAAGAGCAAGGGCAGATGCCGGTGATTCCAGTAGCCAGAACATTAAAACTGCTGCCTCCGTTGGCTGAATACAGTATCGAAAAAGTTAAAGGAGCTCCCATAGGATGTGATGCTTCCCATATTATGTCTGTACCGGGAGGACATATAATTTCCCCTCCATTAGGGCTGATTATTTTGACCTGTGGGGGCAGGTCTATTTTTACCTGTATATCAGCATGGGATGTTTTGCCACATGTGTCAAAAGCGATGGCTCTTAATGTATAAGTTCCGGGGGATAGAGTGTCAAATTCCCAGTTGGTGCTGTAAATATCCATATCAGGGATGGTATCTATGCCGATAATATTGAAAGATATGCCATCGGCTGAGTATAAGAATTCTACCTTGCTTACTCCTACATTGTCGGTAGCTAGAACTTCCAGGGTAAAGGGAGAGGCAGTGATAAGGCTTCCATTTACAGGGGATATCCAGCTGACGGAGGGAGGTGTATTGTCAATGATAAAGGTGCTGTCTGAGGTGTCTTCCCCTTCCAGTTCACCATCAGAAGCTATGACCTTGATAATATAATTGTTGCTGCTTATAAGCCCTGATGTGTCCCAAACATAGGACATAGAAGTAAGTCCTGTGGCCAGAGTAGTATAGGTAACTCCACCATCAGCTGAGTACTGAATTTTATAGGTTAAGGGGTCGCCGTCCGGATCAGATGCCAGCCAGGTAATGGTGGTGCCATTACAGATTATTTCGCCTCCATTAGGATTTAATACGGTAACCTGAGGAGGGCGGTTTATTATGCTGACTTCGGCTGTATCAGTTATACTGTAGCTGGCTGGCGAAGTATCGGTACCGGTCATGGTAACCTGGTTTATAAATATGTGGGTAGTTGCCGGCGGTGCCAGGGCAGTAAGGGTAATGGTATATGCTGCTGGAGTAAGGGGGGGGATGGAAGGCATATTCCAGGTAATTACATTACCAACAATTGAACTGGGAGCTGGAACAGCGGATACAAAAGTTAGTTCAAGAGGTAATGTATCTTTTACCACTACATTATTTAAAGGTAAGGTACCGTAGTTGCCCAAAATAATAGACCAGGTAACGGTATTATTGGGGTTTACTGTCTGATAGGCCGGAGTTTTGTCAAGAAAAGGGGCTGCACCCGGAGTAGCTTGAATAGAAGTACAGTAATTTAGTGAGTAGCTTTCATTGAAGTTGTCACCATAATAGGTGTAGTAGGAAGCGATAGTATTAAAGCCGGGAGCAGGAGGGATGACACTGGCAGTAAAAGTCAGTATAGTGCCGGGACCGGTATGACCGGAAAGGGCACTTTCATCCCAGGTCAGGGTTTGCCCTACTATACTGGTAGGTGGAATACTGGCATCAAAATTATAGGTTACAAATGGAGCCAGGGTGATGGTAACTGAAGCAGAAGTGGCTTCACTGCCTCCTTCATTATCCAGGGAAAAGACTACAGTGCTGGGAAACCCGGCTGGGATACTTAAAGGGGAAGCATTAAGCACGATACGCGGCTTGCCTACGGAAAAAAGCACAGAATTGAGAATGTAGCGCAAGAAAATCATGTCAGTATTGTCAACGTGGGTATAAGGTTTTTTCATGTCATACTTGTATTCATGGCCGCCTTCGTATACAATCTTGCCTGCTCCGGTACCGCCTTTATAGCTGCCTGCTGCCAGAAAATCATAATTTGAAGTTCCTTTTCTGAAATAAGCCAGCCTCTGGGCAGAAGGGCGATAAGTAGCAGTCCAGGTATTTACAGACCCTCCCGGACGGCTGGGAGCAGTAGGGGTAGAAACTGCCTGGGTTAAAGGGAAATCAGGCTTTTCTACAAAAAAGGTATCTCCCTGATTGGCTACGGAAAGTGCAGTGGTTATAAAAGGGCCTACAATAGTTTCGATACTCTGGATGGAGTGGCAGGTGGCATGCAGCATTCCACCTATACGCAAAAATGTGTCCAGGGCATCGCGGGCGGCAACTTCCACCGGATTGTTTCCAGCCCAGTCGCCATCACTGGTGTGGGCAGACAGGAATATATCATATTTTAATCTTTTACAGGGATCAGTGGCACTGGTTAAGAAGCCGTAATTGGCAATAGTGGCATGGTCGAGCACATCGGGGGAGCTTGTTGTCCACACATTTCCATTGGAATCAGGAATTCCTGCGCTGTTGAGATATTTTATTATTATTTGAGCATTGCGTTCTTCTATGCTTATGCGGGGAGCGCGCTTAAGGGTCATGGCAACAGGAGCAGAGAAAGCAGATGTTGCTTGATGGACTGTTACAGAATGGTTAAGCTGCCATGACTGAATTATGGGCAGGGCAGAAGCTGCATAGCTGAAATCGATTATAAAAGGGCCTCCTGCATAATTATGGTTGGTTATAATAGCAGAAGTTTGTATATCCTGGGCTGATGCGACAAAGTCTGTATCATCAACACTGGTTTTTCCAGGCTTAATAGCCCACTTGACCGGAATCCCCTGTTTAAGAAGGGCATATACCAGGCCGTAGGCACTTATCATGCCGGTATCAAGGGTAGCTTTGTTCTGGTAGGTAGTATCCATAGGAATGATATAGGAGCCAGCGGAAAAGTATTCGACTGCCATTTTTACCCTCCTTTCTGTTAAGGATTATTCTGGGTTATATCAATGTGAATGACGATAACCTTGGATAAGTGCCGGTTATCTATCATATGAATCTGGGCATGTTCTTCTGTAATTTCTACACATATAGGACTGCCGGGAGGGGGACCTCCAGGCCATTCTATCAGTTTGGCGAATGGTTCTTCGAAATGGGCTCCGTGTACCTGCTGGTCTGGTACATCAGCTACATATTTTATAACAATGCGAGCCAGGCCTTCTATGATAACCTTGCGTACCGGCAGAGAGGGCTGGGTATTTGTCATAATCCTAGTATCGATGACTTCCGCTTTGGTAATTTCATAGCGGATCATATACCCTAAAAGTTTTTCCATAGGCGGTTTTTTGTCAGGTATGGTAAGGTTGTGGTTTATGACGAGTTCATCCCACATATTTATCCCTCCTCATTTATCAGGTGTTTTTCTGAAGCCATATAAGGAGGATTATTTCATAGGAAATGGTTCGCTCATCAATTTGTACATATTGTTCATATTCTACACAGACATGTACTATATACTGGTTGATATCGAAATCCAGGGGAAGAAGCGATCCGTCCTTATTTTTTATTAGAGCCTGGAAAGGAATATCAAAGTGGGCAAAATGCATTTTTTGGTCTTCTGTTTTTGCTATATACTCAATTCCTATCATAAATTTGCCTACAGTAAGGATTTTTTTTCCCGGCGGCTTTTTTACAGTTATGGTTATAAATTTGGTTATATCTATTTCGTGCATAGTATTGAAAATCTGCTCTTTAGGAGGTTTGTTGACTGGTATTTCTACAATTCCATTTAAAGGCAACTGCGTATAGTAATCTATTTCGTCTCCAGGACGGGGACAAAGTTCAAAGCTGGTTTTGCTGCTTGTGCAGTATTTATCCATTACACTTAGCCTCCTTAAGGTAGTTTTTAACAATAAGAACCTCCGTTGGGAGGCTCTTATGATGATAATTTCTGATTTGTCTTTATTATTTTCTATATACTTCCAGATGGATAAGAAGTGCCTTAAAGATTCTCCTTTCATCTTCTTTTATAAATACCGCTTTTTCTATAATGGGCTTAACTATGATAGGAGTTCCCTGCGGTGGGCCTCCAGGCCATTCGATAAGGGTGCAGAACTGAACATCGAAGTGGGCAAGATGTACCTGCTGATCGTCTACCAGAGCAGAATATTTGATTTTTATTTTGGCGATACCGGTTATGATAACTTTTCTAAGCTGCAGGGAAGTATCTTCAGGATAGACTAAAGGAGTATCTATTACTTCTGCCTTGGTTATTTCTATATCAACCATGGTATCTAATATACATTCCATAGGGGGTTTTTGCGGGGGGATGATCAATTTGCTGTCAATAGGCACTTCTGTAAATACCCCGGTAAAAGTAAGCATATAATTACCTCCTTAAAAAATTATTTTTTCTCCAGCCAGATTAAAATGACCAGAACCGCTTTTATTTCTCTTTTGTTTAATTGATGATACTGCTCATGTTCCAGGCATATATGAATTTTATAATCCTCTATATCAAAGTCGGGGTCATCTATGAGGCCGCGGTTGGTATAGGGGTCACAGGGGCGATAGCCTATTATTCCCTGGAAGGGGATATCCCAGTGGGCGAAATGTACCTGCTGTTCAGGCATATCTGCCGAGTATTCAATCCCCAGCTTTAAGGTACCGCTTACCACTACTTTTTTACGCAGCTTTTCTTCGCGGTCTCCCAGGTCTACGGTTATAACTTCTACATCAGTAACCACAAAATTTTTGATTACATTGGTAATCAGTTCTTTATCCGGTTTCTGGGGAGGTATATATAAATGTTCACATATAATTACTTCGGTGAAATAATGCTGTTCGGGATCGGTAGGACATAATACATCCGCCAGGCTTATAGTATCATTTAAGCAAGTCACTTTATGAGCCCTCCTTTATGATATTTCTTCTGCCCAGATAAGAAGCAGCAGCTCAAAATACATTTTGCGTTCATCTATCTGCTTCTTAATCAGTTTTTCAATACAGACATGAACTACATAACCGTTGGTGAATATGGAGTCATGAGGATCGATTAAAAGGCCGCAGTCATTTAGAAGTATAGTCTGGAAAGGCAGCTGGGCGCGGAAAAAGTGTACCTTTTGATCGGGGGTTAAGGCAGAATACTGGATTCCCAGATAAATATTGCCGGCAACAAATATTTTGTTTCCGGGGTTAGGCTGAAGCGGGACAGGATCATCAGGAAGGGTCACTGTAACCGTCTGGACGTCAACCAGTTCAGCTTTGACATCGATATTTACTATCTGTTCGGCAGAAGGCTTTTGAACGGGGATTTCTACCACATCAGATACAAATATTTCCTTAAAATACTTGGCGACTCTATCCGGATAAGCAGGACAGAGTTCCACTACACTGGCAGGCATCAGAGTCATCATTAAACCTCCTTAAATGTTTTTTAAATAAAAAGCCAGAAGATAAAAATGTTAACTTTTGCTATTTATCATCTGGTGTATTTTATGTAAAAAGGCAAATTCGTGTTACGGTTTTAAGACCTGGGGAAACAAAAACCTTAAAGTCTGAATATTTTATAGTAAAGAGATAGCCAGGCTTGAAGGATTTTTTGAAATAAGCCGATAGGGAAAAGAAAGGATGATAAGAATGTTTGACAAGATTGAGCAGCATGGTTTGCCTGAAAGGTATCCGCCCAGGGATCATATATGCCACTACAAACAGGTAAGCATAAATGAATATCTGGTTGTTCCCTGTGTTAAACCCCCGATAGAGCAGCTTTTGGAGGTAAAGGTGCATCCTGTTGTAGATGAATGTGTGATTATAGAAACGCCGGTAGGCAAGAAGCTGGTGATAAAAGGTTATGTGGAGCAGAAGATAATCTATGTTGCCGATGTTCCCTGCCAGTCAGTGCATGCAGCCCATTTTACCATACCCTTCTGCCATTTTGAAGAAATATCGTCAAGCTGTATATGGAGCACGTGTGATTTAAATAAGCCAAATGTACTGGTAGAATATGTATGTGCCCAAAAAACCGGGCCTAAAGAAATAGCCAAATGTGTAATACTTTTCATATGGTGGCCTAAAAAAAGCCATCATCTGCCCCCTTGTCCCCCGCCTGTGCCGCCTTGTCCGCCCAGTCCTTGTTCAACCGGGGAAAGTGGGACTCATCATCACCATAATTATGTACCAGTATGCAAAAACTGCAGCATGTACGGAAACTGTCCCATACAGATTAAATAATAATAAAAAACAGGGATTGCGAAGAGTCCCTGTTTTTTTAGTAACTTTTTTGGCTAAAAACTCATAATTTAGTAGAAGGTATGATTAAAAGGGTGGCTGTTGTAATGTCTGCAAAAATTGAGTATTTTGGCGATAAGACATTGTTTCCCCAGCCAGGGCATATACTGGCTTTCAATCAGTTTATAGTGGAAAAGTGTATAGAGATTCCGCGAGATAAGCCCAATATGGCAAGGATTGTCGATGTCAAGCCTTTGGCTGAAATAGATGTTTACCAGTTTATCGACAGCCCGCAGGTAAAGAAAGTTTTTATCCGCGGGCATATAGAACAGGAAATACTCTATATAGCTGATATACCCTGCCAGGTAGTGTATGGATTTCAGGCAGCTTATTCTTTTTGCACATTTATAGATTTGCATGAATGCGGCATAGCTGATTTTAGCCAGCTAGAGAGTTTAAAACCTAAAATACTGATTGAATTTATGGAAACTTTCAAAACCTGTTCCCGTTCTGTAAGCCAGTGCACAATTTTGTTTGTATGGTATCCAGGGGCAGGTGTTATTCCGCCTGGACCTCATCCCCTTTATACTTATCCTCCCTTTTTTCCCACCATAAACATAATACAGGAATGCAAAAACGAATGCCGGCCTAAAGTAGTAAAATCGCGTCCCAGGACCAAACATTACATTTATAAATAAGCGGTGGCTGATATTAACTTGCAGTATCAGCCACCTTTTCCTGTACCGCAGTATTTTCTGAAGGAGGCTTAAAAACTATATCTATCAAATTCTGCAGTTCCAGAGCAAGCAAGGATAAGCCTTCTGTCCGGTCATTTAGTTCCTTGCTGTTCTGGTACTGCTTTTTGGTTAATTGGAGTATATGCTCGAGTTTAGCAAAGACTTCTTCATTCTGCTGGTATATGGCATTGAGTTCTTCAGCGACCTGGGGCAAACTGGCAAGCAGGCTGTTGGTGGAACTGACCGAGTTTTCAATATGTTTGAAACCTTCATTTATGTCGGACTTGATGGCATCGAAAACTTTTCTGGTATCTTCAATCTGGCTATTTATATCTTTTATAAGTTTATACATGTTATTGAATTCAGCCAGCAGTAGGGCAAATGAATTTTTGGCCTGGTCAAGCATATAAAAGGCTTTTTTGGAGAAATTGCGCGCTTCCAGGGCTAACTGGCTGATTTCTTCAGCTACTACTGCAAAACCTCTGCCTGCCTCACCGGCCCTGGCTGCTTCTATGGTGGCATTTAAGGCTAAAAGGCCGGTATGGGAAGATATTTTTTCAATGGATATATTTATGTCATTGAGGTTTTGCAGGTGTTTTTCCGTTTCCTTTACTATTTTTTGAAGGGATGCTGCATAATTGTCAGTAGAAAGCACTTTATCATGGGTAGCTAGAAGGGATTTTTCCCCTTCCCTTGCTGCCTGCAGGATGTGCTGGCTTATTTTTATGCTTTCTTCATTCTGGATTTTTATGTCGCTGGCTGTTGCAGAGAGTTCCTCCATGAAATTTTTTATGCTGGTTATGGATGCGTTTTGTTCGCGCATTTGATAGTTTATATCTTCTACCCGGTTTTTTATATGGCTAGCTGCCTGACGGTTTTCTTCCGCAGAATTTTTAAAATCTGCGCTGTCAGCATTTAATGTGGATACAGAATAGGTGATTTTATCAAAAAACTGCTTGAGGAAAGCAAACATCTGATTGAAGCTTTTGCTCAGCACCGCTATTTCTTTTATATCCGTTGGGGAGGCAATAGCGGCATCAAATTTCCCCTCTTCTAGGGAAACTGCCAGCTGGCTTATTTCATGCAAAGGCCTGGTAATAGCTTTTATACTGCGGGAAAAAATCAAAAAAGCCAGCAAAACTATACCTGCTGCCAGGGAATAGGTGACATATTTGAGCCTGTATATGGGCCTTAGGATTTCATTTTTTTTAAAGACCAGGAGGGCTAATATCTGGTTGTCAGCTGAATAGGCGTAAGAAATTATGTAATTTCCTTTTTCCAGGGTGCCTTTTTGGTTTTTTATCATGGCAGATATCTGCTCTGGCTTAAACCGGAGATTTTTTTCTTCTCCGGCTATCTGTATGATGTTATTCTGGCTGTCTATAAGGTACTGGCTGATGTTGTAGCCGTGTTCTCTAAGATATTCGGTACGCTGGCCGGTAAGGTAGTAGTTCAGTTTGTTGTTAAAGTTTCTGGTGTCTGTGGTTGCCCGGAGGACATTCATCTGCTGGACTATATTTTGGGCAGAAACTACGGCCTGCTGTTTTATAAGGGAAGTAAGCTGCTGTTTTTGTAAAGAAAGATTTAAAATGGTAAAAGGGATAGTGATGCAGAAAATGATGAAAGTGGCGATAAGCATAAGTTTGGTTTGCAATTTCATGGCCTGTTTCCTCCTGCTGTACGTATTTGGTTAACCATGGAAAAATTATAAGAAGGGAAAGTAAAAAAAATATGGGCGTTTTTTTAATGGATGAATGGTATTTTGTAAAGAAAAATAAAATTGAACTTTTTTATAGGATTTTAATCGAATTTTTATTTCTCATAAAATCCTATCAAAATACTAGGATTTATGTTATAGTAGTATTTAGAGGTTGGACTAACAAATGGGGAGGAAAAAATGAACAGGAAAGATAGGAAAATAATGGAGAGGATTACAGAATTAAAAGAACAAAAATCGGTTTTTATAATTGCCCACTACTATCAAAGGAAAGAAGTGCAGGAAATTGCCGATTTTGTGGGCGATTCCTATGCTATGGCCTTGGCGGCGCGTGAAGCGGACAGGGATACCATTCTGGTGGCTGGAGTGGATTTTATGGCTGAGACTGCAGCTATATTATGCCCTGATAAAATTATCCTTTCACCGGAACCTCAAGCTACCTGCCCTATGGCAGATAGTGTAGATGTGGATGTTATTGAAAAATACCGGAAGGAAAATCCGGAGGTGCTTATTGTAAGCTATGTAAATACCCCCGCTGCCGTAAAAGCATTGAGCGATGTATGTGTAACTTCTTCCAATGCCGAAAAAATTATAGAGAGATTAGGGAAGGATAAAAAAATCATGTTTATCCCCGACCGCAATTTAGCTAGTTTTATTGAAAAGAAGACGGGCGGGGTTATGGAAAAATATCCTTCCTGCTGTCCGGTACATGCAAAGCTTGCTGCTGCTGATATTCAATTATTAAAGCAAAGGCACCCTGATGCTTTAGTTCTCGTACATCCAGAGTGTGAGATGGAAGTCTTAAAGTGGGCAGACTATGTCGGCAGTACCGGGGGAATTATAAAATATGCAAAAACTTCAGGTGCCAGAAAATTTATTATTGGAACCGAGGAGGGGATATTGCATCCTCTGCAAAAGGCAAGGCCGGATGCTGAATTTATTCTGGCCAGCGATGAGCTTATCTGTCCTAATATGAAGAGCATAACCCTGGATAAAATCCTTTATGCACTGGAAAATGGGGAAACAGTGGTAACTGTGCCGGATAAGATAAGCCGAAAGGCTTTGAAAGCGCTGGAAAGGATGATAGATTTAAGTATATAGGCTAAAAATCAGGAGGCTGTTTTATGAAACTGTCTACTCGCGGAAGATATGGACTTCGGGCTATGCTCGACATAGCACGATCCAGCAGGGAAGGAGAACCTGTTTCTATATCAGCTATTGCTGCCAGCCAGGGTTTGTCAGAAGGTTATCTGGAGCAGATTATGATGACTCTCAAAAAAGCAGGTTTGGTGTACAGCAGCAAGGGAGCCAAAGGGGGGTACACTTTAGGCAAAAAACCGGAGGAGATTACCGCGGGTGAAGTAATAAGGGCTCTGGAAGGGGATATAACACCGGTTGACTGTGTAAACCCGGGGCGATCCAGTGCCTGTGAGCGCTCGAATTTTTGTGTTACCCGCATAATCTGGGAAGAAGTAAGGGATGCTATTAACCAGGTTTTAGATAAATATTCGCTGGCTGACTTACTGGAAAATGAAGAAAAACTGCTGAAGGAGAGATGAAAGTGAGGCTGGTTTATCTTGATCATAATGCTACCACCCCGGCTGCTGATGAGGTGCTTGAGGCCATGCATCCCTATTTTGCTGGCCATTTTTATAACCCATCTTCCATTTACAGCCCGGCTCAGAGGGTAAGAGAAAAAGTGGAAGAAGCGAGGGGCAAGGTAGCCAGGCTCTTAAATGCGGAGCCTTCCGAAATAATATTTACCAGCGGCGGCACGGAAGCCAATAACCAGGCTATAATCGGTGGAGCCAGGGCCAATGTAAAGAAAGGAAAACATATTATCACCTCGGCAATTGAACACCATGCGGTGCTGGATACCTGTTTGCGTTTGGAAAAAGAAGGGTTTAGAGTGACGGTGCTGCCGGTTGACGAGTACGGGGTGGTAAGGCCGGAAAGCCTGGAAAAGGCAATCAGTCCGGAAACTGTCCTGGTAAGCATAATGTATGCCAATAATGAGGTAGGAACTGTCCAGGATATAAAGACTTTGGCCGGTATAGCCCATAAAAATGGCAGCCTTTTTCATACCGATGCTGTGCAGGCGGTAGGCAAGATAAAAGTGGATGTGAAAGAGCTGGGAGTAGATATGCTCTCTCTTTCCGCTCACAAATTTTACGGGCCTAAAGGTATCGGCTGCCTTTATGTAAAAAAGGGTGTAAAAGTAGAAAGCCTGTTAACCGGCGGAGGACAGGAAAACCAGATGCGGGCTGGAACCGAAAATACTCCAGGGATCATCGGGTTGGGCAGGGCAGCTGAACTGATAATGGAAAGACGGGAGGAGATGGAAAAAAGGATAAGGGAGCTGGAAGAACTTCTGCGCAAGGGCATAGCGGAAAAAATACCTGATGTCATCTTTACCGGCCATCCCCAGAACCGGGTTCCCGGCTGTGTAAGCCTGTGTTTCAAGTATGTAGAAGGAGAAGCTATGCTGCTTCTCCTTGACCAGCAGGGCATAATGGCGTCCAGCGGTTCTGCCTGTTCTTCCAAATCCCTCAAGGCTTCCCATGTACTGCTGGCTATGGGCATACCTGACGAAACAGCGCATGGTTCCCTGCGTTTAAGCTTGGGAAAAGATACCAGCAGGGAGGATATAGAATATGTCCTGGAAATTTTGCCCAGGGTGGTGGAAAAACTGAGGGCCATGTCACCATTATACCGGAGGGGAGATAGATAGTATGTATTCAAGGGAAGTTATGGATCATTTTTTAAATCCCCACAATGTAGGAAGCATTGACCAGGCGGACGGGATAGGTGAAGTCGGCAATGCTTCCTGTGGAGATATCATGCGGATAGAGATAAAGGTAGAAGATGATAAGATTACCGATATAAAATTCCAGACCTTTGGCTGTGCGGCAGCTATTGCTACCAGCAGCATGATAACCGAAATGGTAAAAGGGAAAACCTTAGCTGAAGCAGAAAAGATAACCAATAAAAAGGTAGCTGAAGCTTTGGGAGGGCTTCCCCCGGCTAAAATGCACTGTTCTAATCTGGCAGCTGATGCCCTTAAAAAAGCTATTGCTGATTACCGGGAAAGGAGAATGGAAAATGATAGCCTCAGACATAACCTCTTTGATAGGAAGGACTCCGATAGTAAGGCTGGATAGGCTGAACCCCTGCCGGGAAGTGGAAGTTCTGGCCAAGCTGGAATTTTTTAATCCGGGAGGCAGTGTAAAAGACCGTATTGCTTTAAGTATTATAAGGAAAGCGGAAGAGGAAGGAAAATTAAAGCCGGGAGGGACTATCGTGGAAGCCAGCAGCGGCAATACCGGCATAGGGCTGGCTATGGTGGCCGCTGTCAAAGGCTACCGGCTTATCCTGGTTATGCCGGAGAACATGAGCATAGAGAGGAGAAGACTGCTTGCCGCGTATGGCGCACAGGTAGTTTTAACCCCATCTGAAAAAGGCATGGCCGGAGCCGTAGAAAAGGCAGAAGAGCTGGTTAAGGAAGAACAAGGCTATTTTATGGCCTGCCAGTTTGACAATCCTGCCAATCCAGAAATGCATTATCTTACCACCGGGCCTGAAATATGGGAAGATACTGAAGGCAGGATTGACTATCTGGTAGCCGGGGTAGGGACGGGAGGAACCTTAACCGGAACCGGAAGGTTCCTTAAGGAAAAAAAACCTTCCATTAAGGTGATAGCGGTAGAGCCTCTCCTTTCTGCCGTTTTGTCGGGGGAAAAACCGGGAAAACACGGAATTCAGGGAATAGGAGCCGGTTTTATACCTTCGGTGCTGGACAGGGATATAATTGATGAAGTGGTAAAGGTTGCTGATGAAGATGCCTTTAGTACTTCCCGGCATCTGGCCAGGGAGGAAGGGATTTTGTGCGGCATTTCGGCCGGAGCGGCTGTGTATGCCGCATTAAAAATCGCAGAAAGAGCAGAGAAAGGCAAGCGGATAGTCGTCATCATACCGGATACGGGAGAAAGGTATTTGAGCACCCAGCTTTTTGAATAGAAGGTGATTTTTTATGTCCAGGGTATCGCTTAATATCGAAAATATGCACTGTGCTGGCTGTGCAGCCCGGATTGAAGACAAGCTTAAAGCTAAGCCAGGCGTGGAAAAGGTTTATGTTAACCTGGCCCTTAACCAGGCGGAAATTGACTATGATGAAAAAAAGCTTGCTCTAAAGGAAATAACTGATGAAATAGAGAGTTTGGGCTATAAAGTCGCTCTTTGCCGTCTTGAATTGCTGGTTGAAGGCATGGGATGCGCTGCCTGTGCCGCTAAAATTGAAGGGAAGCTAAAGGAACTGCCAGAAGTCAAAGATGCATCAGTAAACCTGGCCACCGGGCAGGCACTTATAGAATACTATGGGACGGGGAAAGACAAGTTTTTTATAGAGCTGATAGGGAAGCTGGGGTATAAGGCCTATACTTCCAGAAGAGAAGAAAAAGATTTATTTGCTGTGCAGCATGAAGAAAAGGAAAAGCTGAAGAAGAAGCTTACACTGGCTTTATTTTTGGCTGTACCTTTTGTGCTGATAATGATTTCTCATCTTCTCCCGGTTTCATTTCCTTCATTTTTGATGTCCCCCTGGCTGCAGCTTATACTGGCAACCGTGGTACAGTTTGTGCTGGGCTCTTATTTTTATCGGGGGGCTTACTATGCGCTCAAAACCCGGGGAGCCAATATGGATGTCCTGGTAGCCATTGGCACAAGCGCAGCTTATTTTTACAGCCTTTTTGCTCTGTTTTTTCTGCCTGATGCCCCTCTTTATTTTGAAGTCAGCGTAATGCTCATAACGCTTGTTCTGCTGGGCAAATATATGGAAGCATCTGCCAGGAGCAGGGCTTCAGATGTTATGAGAAAGCTGTTCGATTTAAAACCTAAAACGGCAGTAGTTATTACTCCGCAGGGGGAAAAAGAAGTAGCAGTTTCTGAAGTGCAAAAGGGGGACCTGGTTCTGGTAAAACCGGGGGAGAAAATCCCTGTGGATGGGGAAATAATAGAAGGCTATTCGTCAGTTGATGAATCCATGTTAACGGGAGAAAGCCTGCCGGTTGACAAAAAACCGGGTGATGCCGTGATAGGCGGCACTGTCAACAAGTTTGGGGTTATAAAGGTAAGAGCTTCCCGGCTGGGAGAAGAATCAATTTTGGAGGGCATTATAAAGCTGGTTGCTTATGCGCAATCTGACAAGCCTCCTATACAGAAGATAGCGGATAGAATAGCTGGTTATTTTGTGCCTGTCATTCTGGTTTTAGCTATGGCAACTTTTATAATGTGGTATTTTGTTTTCGACAAAGGGGATTATACCCAGGCTCTTCTTACTTCAGTCGCAGTTCTGGTCATTGCCTGCCCCTGTGCCATGGGGCTTGCTACCCCGGTATCGGTGATGGTTGGCACAGGAAGGGGAGCAGCTTCAGGCATAGTTATACGGGGAGGGGAACATCTGGAGAAAGCAGGAAAGGTAGATGTGGTGGTCCTGGATAAAACCGGCACTGTTACCGAAGGGAAGCCGGTTTTGACCGATATAGAAGTGCTGCCTGCCTGGTTTTCGAAAAAAGAACGTGTTTTGGCCTGGCTAAAATCGGCGGAGCTTTTAAGCAATCATCCGGTAGGCATAGCAATAGCTGAAGGTATTGGCGCTTTAGCTTCTGAAATGGAAGGGGACTGGCAGGAGTTTCAGATAATACCGGGAAAAGGAATAAGAGCCAGGCTGGATAACAATGATATCATAATCGGGAATTATAGCTTTATAAAAGAAAGCGGCATTTATAATCCCCAAATTGAGGACATATTATATAATTATGCCCGGGATGGCAAGAGTGGGGTAGTGATGGCTGTGAATGGCGAGATTGCCGTAACAGCAGCGGTAGCTGATCGCGTAAGGGAAGGCGCAGGTTTGGCAGTTCAGAAACTAAAAGATATGGGGATTGAGGTATGGATGTTGAGCGGCGATAGTATTGAAGCCTGTATCAGGATAGCCAGAGAAGCAGGCATAGAAAAGGTAAAAGGTGAGCTTATGCCGCATGAAAAAGCAGAGGAAATAAAGAAACTCAAGGGTGAAGGGAAAACGGTGGCCATGGTGGGAGACGGCATAAATGATGCTCCGGCTCTGGCAGTGGCTGATATCGGCATAGCCATGGGAGGAGGAACTGACATTGCCGCGGAGACAGCAGGGATAATACTGATGGGAAGCGATATAACCAAACTTCCTGCTGCTATTTTACTGAGCAGGGCTACCATAAAAAATATAAAGCAGAACCTGTTCTGGGCCTTTATATATAACGCAATGGCCATACCTCTTGCTATGGCAGGTTTTTTAAGCCCGCTAATTGCCGGTGCGGCTATGTCTTTAAGTTCGGTTTCCGTAGTACTAAATGCCTTGAGGCTTAATGGGGTTAAGCTTGATTAAAAAAGGGAGGGACAGAAATATGCAGGGCAAGGTGCTGGCGGTTAACATTTCCGAAAAAAAGGGAGAGAAAAAACATAATATAGGGAAAGCATACCTTAAAGAGGACTGGGGGATAGAGGGGGATGCTCACAGCGGCAAAGGTTTGAGGCAGGTCAGCCTGCTTTCCTGTTCCAGTATTGAAAAAATGAAACAGCAGGGGTTAAATCCTGCCTTTGGCGATTTTGCCGAAAACCTGACGGTAGAAGGAATCGATGTTTTTTCTCTTCCCCTGGGAACCAGGCTTAAAGTAGGGGAAGCAGAGATTGAGATAACTGCTGTCGGCAAAGAATGCCATAATCATGGCTGTGCCATAAAAAGACAGGTGGGAAAATGCGTAATGCCTTTGGAAGGGGTTTTTGCCCGGGTTTTAAAATCAGGCTGGGTACGAGCCGGAGATGTCATCGAAGTGAAACAGGGGGACGGTTCTCTGTTTCAGGATGGCAGGTAGTATAAAGGTGGGAAGGAGAAGAAAAGATGGGGCATAAATTCGATGAGAAAAACATGCATAAGCTGGATAATCCGTTAAGGAGAAAAATACTTCCCCCGGCCAAGATTTTGAATAATATAGGGCTCTCTTCCGGCATGGTGATGGCTGATATAGGTTGCGGTACTGGCTATTTTACCCTGCCGGCAGCCAGGATAGTGGGAAAAGAGGGCAAAATCCTGGCTCTGGACCTGTCAAAAGAGATGCTGGCTGCCTTAAAAGAGAAGCTGGATTTAGAAAATATTAACAATGTAGAGTTGATCCAGAATGAAGAAAACTGCTTTCCCCTGGAGGAAAATTTGGTTGACCTAGCATTACTGAGCTGTGTTTTGCATGAAGCTGAAAATAAAAAGGATTTTCTTGAAGAAGTGTTAAGAATTATAAAGCCAGGTGGAAAGATAGCGGTAGTAGAATGGGAAAAGATAATGACTATGTTTGGCCCTCCCTTAGCGGAAAGAATTGACAGAAAAGAGATGAAAAAACTCTTACAGGGGGCAGGTTTCAGGGATATATCGGAAAAAGGCATCAGCGGAGTGTTTTATCTTATGCAGGCAGCCAAATAACGGGACATTTGCAGAGGAGGCTTTCTGGGTGATAGATCTGGATAAAGCACTGGAAAAGGCAAAAGGATGGGCTTATGAGGCGGGAAAAGCCCAGCTGGAGTATATGGATAAAAAGCTTAACATAGGTACCAAATCGACGGCCATTGATTTGATAACTGAGGTGGATTATTTGTCAGAAAAGATTATCCTGGGCGGGATCAAGGAAGATTATCCAGAACATGGAGTTTTATCGGAAGAGGCCGGGACTGCCTCTTTATATTCCGATTATATGTGGGTGGTAGACCCTTTGGATGGAACGACCAATTATGCGCAGGGGCTTCCGGTTTTTGCTGTTTCTATTGCCCTTAAGTACAGGGAAGAAACAGTTTTGGGCGTAGTGTATGCCCCTTTTTTGAGGCAGATGTTTACAGCTGTAAAAGGCAAAGGAAGCTTTCTGAATGACAGGGAAATAAGGGTAAGCAGCAAAACCGAATTTAAAGATGCGTTCCTGGCTACCGGTTTTCCCTATGACCGGGCTATACATCCTGACAACAACCTCAAGTATTTTTGCCATCTTAAGCCGAAGGTCAGAGGGATAAGGCGTTTAGGTTCAGCAGCCTATGATCTGGCCTGTGTGGCAGCCGGGATATTTGATGGCTACTGGGAGCTGAACCTGAGCTGGTGGGATGTGGCAGCCGGCGCGCTTCTGGTAGAAGAGGCAGGAGGAAAGGTGGTATATCTTAAAGAAAAGCGCGGTGTTTCCCTGGTGGCAGGAAATGAAAAAATTTGTGCCAGGATTTTAGAAGAGCTTAAGGAGGCTGATTTAAAGGAAAAAGGGACAGGAATTTAAAAAAGGGGAGAGGATTTATGAACCAGGTAATTGCCTTTATTGCCTCAGTAATAGTTTTAGGTGCCTATGCCCTTTTGCAGACTGGAAAATTATCAAATGAAGGCCGGATATTTAATTTCATGAATTTTGTGGCCACCGGTACTTTAGCCTTAATAGCCTGGCTGGAGCATCAGTGGGGCTTTTTATTTTTGGAGGGAACCTGGGCGATAGTGAGCATGTATGCCCTGCTGAAGTTCTGGGGCAAAAAGATATGGGTATAAATTTTAACAGTTAAAGATTTTGTATATTGTCGTGCATATATATGTGAATAAAAGAGGAATAAAAGAGAGCAGCATAGAATGTTATATTATGCAGAAATAAATCTGAAACTGTCGAAGCACTATAAGGAGAAGGATGAGCAGCTTATGCACGATAATATACAGATGCTGGAAAAAGGAAGCATCAGCAGGGCCTTGATAAGCCTGTCTCTTCCCGGTACAGTAGCTATGCTGGTTAATGCCATGTACAACATAATTGATACCATATTTGTGGGAAGAGGGGTTGGAACTTTAGGAATTGCTGCCGTGGCTATCTATCTTCCCATTCAGCTTCTGGTATTTGCTCTGGCCCAGATGATAGGAGTAGGGGCAGCTTCTTATATGTCCCGCTGTCTGGGGGCGAAAAAATTAGAAAAGGTAAATCAGATCTGCGGCAATGCTTTTTTATACAGTGGGATTACCGGTTTATTTTTTATGACGGTTGGCCTTATCTTTACCGGGCCGGTTCTTAAAATTTTCGGTGCCAGCCCTACCGTTATGCCTCTGGCAGCAGACTATGCCCGGCTGATGTTTATAGGTACCCTTTATTATCCTTTCTGTACAGCCATGAACAGCCTTATAAGGGCAGAGGGAAACGCGTATGATGCCATGTTCTCCATGATAATCGGTTTTGTGGTAAATATTGTTCTGGATTATGTCTTTATTTTCCCTCTCCATATGGGAGTGAAAGGGGCTGCTCTGGCTACGGTTACTGCCAAATTATGTTCCCTTTTATACATAGTTTTTTATTTATTTAAAAGGAAAACGATAATAAAGATAAAACCTGCATATTTGCGTTTTGATGCGGAAATTTTCCGGGAAACAGTATTGATAGGGTTTTCTACCTTTGTAATAGGGGGAGCCCGTTCTTTATCCTGCATAGTGAGCAACCATGTTCTGGGCTTTTACGGCGGCGATCTGGCAGTTGCTATTTATGGGGTAATTTATAAGATAATAATGTTTCTGGGAATGCCGGTATCAGGCATAAGCCAGGGCATGAGGCCGCTTATAGGATACAACTATGGAGCCAGACAGTATAAAAGGGTTGTAAAGACCATAAAACTTGGACTGTTTTATTCGTTTTTGATCGCTGGAAGTGGGACTTTGCTGGCAGAACTGTTCCCTGCTTTTACTATGTCTCTGTTTTCCAAAGACCAGAAGCTTATCCAGGCAGGAATAGAGGCTATGCGCATATGCCTGATTTTTATCCCTTTAACCGGTGTGCAGGTGCTGGGAACTACTATATTCCAGTCTCTGGGGCGGGCCAAACCTTCTCTGGTTATGGCTTTATTAAGGCAGGGATTTATTTTTATCCCCCTGGTATTGCTTATGCCTTTAATTATGGAAAACAGCCTTTTGGGAGTATGGCTGGCTTTCCCTTTAAGCGACCTGATTTCGGTATTAATCATTGCTCCTGCTATAAACAGGGAGATCATGATTTTATACCACCTGGAAAATAAAAAGCTTATAAAAATGACGGGTTAGAGTATAAAATAACCCTGGCGAGCCAAGATGCCCACCAGGGTTTGTTTATTTATTCAGGAGTTCTATAAGCTTTTCCTTTATATATTCTTTTATTTCCCTGCCTTCGATGGCAGCTTTCCCTTCTTCCATATCATCAGGCTTTACCCGGAAAAAGTTGATGATAAGCTTGTTGTCTTTGATTATATATTCGTCAAAATGGAGAGGGGAGAAGATTACCTCGATAACGTCATATTTGCCGCATTTTTCGTTTTTATCAAGCTCAGATGCTATATCATCGAGATTGAGCTTTTTCAGGGGCTTAATCATCATATTGGTGTATTCAAGGTCTTCCGTCATCCACATGTTGTTGTTCCAGAAACGCCCTTCTTTCTTTGTTTTCTGGGAAAGGAGCTCCCGGTTGGTTATGGCGCTTAAGACCTTGCGCACCGATTCCGCATTGAATTCTTCGTCATAGCAGGCGGAAAGCCCGGGCATGCGGGCAATTTCATTAAGGTATGTTTCGTGCACCTTTTCCCTTTCTACGGTTGCTGTCCAGAAATAAAGCATGGCCTCGATTTCTTCCAGGTTTAGTTTGATGTTAGGCAAGATAAAACACTCCTTTGATTGATTTTTGCGGGCACTAGAGAAGATGTTACAAAATATTTCATAATTTATCGAAAGTTCTTTAAAGATTATAAGGCTTGCAAGGAAGTTTAGCAAATATATAATAATAAAAATTTGGCAGAAAAGAGTGGTTATATAGGACAAATTGCCCTTGAAATGATGGGCTGGTGAGGTATAAATTAAGGAGGAAAAATTTGTTTTAATGTCAAATATCTCATAAAAAATTGTAACGACAAAAAGTTACTGACAAACAGTTGTCATAGTTTACAGGTAAGATAAAGGGAGATAGTTTTAGAAAACGAACAAAACAAAAAATGGCATAAAACAGAGGATATGATTTTATTCGCGGAAAGAAAGGAGCTAGCTGTCGATGTACGAGATAAACTGGGATGAGGAGACTGGAGGCATACTGCTTGCTGACAGCCTGGAAAAGTTTATGAGCCTGGAAGTCAGGCCGGTTTTTTTTGAAGAGCTTGATTTGCTCGGTTTTAACCGGTACTGGGAATATCCGCGGGATGAAGAACCGCTGCTCTGGGCATGGGGAGGGAGAAAATACTACTACCGGGGGGAGCTGGTGGCGGAAGCTGAAGGAGGAGGAATGTTTACCCCCCCGCATGTAAAAATTTATAAGGAAGGGTTAAGGCTTAAAAAGGTAGATGTAGATAACATGCTGAAGAAGAATGAAGATCTCATGCAGGGCCTGGTTCAAAAATCGCTGCAGTTTATTTACAAGGCCTATCATCGCTACAGGAAAGAGGTGGATATAGCAGCAGTGGCCTTTTCAGGAGGAAAGGACTCCCTGGTCCTGCTCGACCTGGTGCAGAGGGTGCTGGAACCGGAGCAGTTTGTCGTCATTTTCAGCGATACCGGCATGGAAGTGAGCGACACCTATAAGGCGCTGGAAAAAGCCAGGGACAAATGGAACCACCTCCGCTTTTACACTGCCAGGTGCCATAAAGACGCTCTTACCACCTGGAAGGAGATAGGGCCTCCCAGCCGCATCCACCGCTGGTGCTGCACAGTACATAAATCAGCCCCTACCCTCCTTCTGTTGAGGGAGATTGCCCAAAAGCCTTCGGTGAAAGCCCTCATTTTTGACGGGGTGCGCAGCGCGGAAAGCGCCAGCCGCTCCACCTATATGCCGATTACCCGGGGCGGGAAGCATAAGATGCAGATAAATGCAAGACCTATTTTGAACTGGAATGCGGGGGAGGTGTATCTTTACCTTTTCAGCCACCGTCTGCTCTTCAACCGCTCTTACCGCTACGGGATTACCCGGGTAGGCTGTTCGGTGTGCCCCATGGTTTCAGAGTGGAAAGAAGCGATAAGCACCATGGTATACCTTGAAGATATTGGGAAGTTTATCGATGAGCTGCGGATATACGCAGCCAGAGCCGGGGTAAAAGAGGAAAATGTCGATAAGTATCTGGAAAAAGGCACCTGGAAAGGGAGGGCAGGCGGGCGCTTTCTGGAAAACGGCGGCCGAAGGGTTACAGAGAGGCAGGAAGGGGAAGAGACGCTTTACATCCTGGAAAATCCGGGGGAAGACTGGCTGGAATGGGCTAAAACCCTGGGGCATGTCGTTCTGCTGGGGGAAGGGAAGGGGATAGTGGAGAGAAATGAAGGAAGCTACCGTTTTACAGTAAAAAAGGAGGAGGGGCGAACCGAGGTAGCTGTTGCAGGCCTTTCCTCAGCTGACCGCTTTACCCTGCGCGATTTCCGGGCTGTGGCTCTAAAGAGCGCTTATTGCGTGCACTGCCGCAGCTGCCAGGTTGAATGTCCGACTGGGGCTTTAATTGTTGAAGATAGTGTTTCTATTTCAGACGAGTGCGTAAAATGTGGTGAATGTTTAAAATTAGGCGATAAATCATGTTTAGCTGCTTATTCTTTAAGACCAGACGGAGGTTTAATTATGAATGAAAAAATTTTGGAAGATTTAAAACTGCCCGATTATAAAACCTTTGGTATAGAAAAAAACTGGCTGCTGCCTTTTCTGGAATACATAGAGAGCAGGGGGGAAAAGCCTTCCGGTTTGGGGAACCGGCAGGTGGAAGCGATGCAGCAGTGGATGGAACATGCGGAGCTGATAGCGCGGGAAAACCAGAAAGGCTTTAGCCTGTCCGAACTGGGGAAAAAGGTGAAGCAGAGCGGTGCTGATGACAGCCTGGTGTGGGCGGTAATCTGGGTTAACCTGTGCCGCAATTCCCCGCTCGTAAACTGGTATGTGCGTTCTGTAGGCTGGGGGGAAGTAAGGGCGAAGGATGACCTCCTGGAACTGATGGGGCAGACTTTTGCCAAGAGCGAAAGGACCAGGAAGAATGCGCTGAATGCGCTTTTGAACCTGCTGGGAAGAAGCCCGCTGGGCCATGAGCTGGGGCTGGGAGAAATAAGGGAAGAAAGTAAAAAAAAGATGGTTTATAAAAAAGGCTGGCAGAATCCGCTGCCCGGGGCAGTCCTTTATTCCATGTACCGCTATGCGGAGAAAAAGGGTCGCTATGAGCTTACCGTACGGGAGTTTTATGAAAAAGGGGCGGAAGAAGGGCCTTATGTTGCCTTCGGCATAGGGAAGGAGGAATTGAAAGCTATCCTGCGCGGGCTTGCTTCTTATGGTGACGGCTTGATAAGCGTGGATTTGGTAAAAGATCTGGACAATATATTTTTAAATCCAGCCAGAAGGGCGGTGGAGATTTTAGATTTGTCATGAAATGCATGAAATGGGATGATTTTAAAGGATGGAAAAAACACCAGGGTTTTGGTTTGCGGCAGGAGTGGGTGGCCGGCTTTTTAAGGCATTACCCGGACTGGCAGGATAAGGTCCCTTTAGGCATCCGGCAGGTGGAGTCCCTGCAGGTTTGGGCAGTGACGGGAGGGCTGGAGGAAAGGAAAGGGGTTATTTCCCCGCTGGGAGAGCTTTTTATGAAGGAAGGGGCGCATAACCTTTTTCTCTGGCAGCTGTTCTGGGTGAAGACGGTGTTCAGCTTCCCTACTGCCCGCTGGTATGTGCACCAGGGCACGGGAAGGTTTGATTACGCAGCGCTTAAGGAAAAGATGAAAAAAGAAGTACCGCGCTTGCGCGAGCGGACTGTCTATGATGCGCTGGTAGAGCTTACAGGATTATTCAGGCATACCCCCATAGGAGCGGATTTGGGGCAGGGGGAAATAAAGAGGGAGGAAGGTGCAGACAGCAGGTACTGTATCGAACGCAGAGGGATAGTGCCTGATGAGAAGGCCCTGCTTGCTGCTATGGCACACCTTTTCGCAGAGGAGCGGAGGCTTTCTTTAAATATAGAGGAAGACCTGACCTGGCCCTGGACAGTTTTTGGCTGTGACAGGGAAGCGGCTTTGGCAAAGATTTTTTGTTCTTCCTGGGAGCTTTTAGGCTTTGACAGCAGTACTAACACAGTACTATGGCAGGGAAAAGAGGGGGAGCTTGAAAAATGGCGGACTTTAAGTATATTGACTATTTAATGGTAAAAGAAGATTTTATTCCGGTTTTCACTGAGGATGTCGACCGGGGCAACCGCAGCAGCTGGAAATCTTTTATCCCACATGAGCAGATGAGGGAACTTCTGGAAAAACTGATTTCAGCCCTGGACCGGGAAAAAAAGGATGACATAAAGTCATTCTGGCTTAACGGCGCTTATGGAACGGGGAAAACTTTTGCCTCTTTTGTGGTCAAGCATATCCTGGAAGATGATTTAGAGGAAGTAGAAGAATATTTCAACCAGTACAGCAGCATAAAGCACCTCTGGCCGCGGTTTGCCAACCTGCGCAGGCAAAAAGGGCGTTATGTGGTGGTTTACCGTTCAGGAAGCGGGCATATAGGAAGCGACCGCAGGCTGATCATTGAAATGCAGTACTCTATAATCAAAAGGATGCAGGAGCTGGAGTATGACACTTTTGTGCCCGGCATAATAGAACAGATAGTGGACAAGCTCTATGAAAACCCGGTTATCAGCTGGGAAGGGATTTTTGACAAGTACCGGGACCGCTTCCGGATGTTTGCCAGTGCTGAAGAGCTGCTGAAGGCCCTGCAGAAAAAGGATATAGAAGCGGGTGAGATTGTGGCGGGGATTATGGAAGAGGAAGGCATAGCCCTGCTCGATTCCCCGGAGGAGATGAAAAGATGGCTCAAGGAAGTTATCGACAAAAATAAGCTGGCGGGAATAATTTTTATATGGGATGAATTCAGCGAATTTTTCAGCCGCAACCGGAATTTGACTACCCTGCAGGAACTGGCGCAGGCTACTTATGCTATGCCTTTTTACCTTTTCCTTATAACCCACCGGGCTTTAAGCCATTTTATACCCGGGGATGATGAAGGGGCTCTGCGCAAACTGCAGGACAGGTTCCACAACCAGAGGCTGGAAATGAAGGAGGTAACTGCTTATACCCTGCTGGGAAACGCTATTTTTGCAAGGCCTGAAAAAGAAAAAGTTTGGCAGGCCAAACTGGGCACTATCTGGGATAAAAGGGTGGAAAGGCTGTATGCCCACCTTAATCTGGTAGCCAAAGACAATGTCAATATTAATGAACTGAAAAAACTGGTTCCCATCCATCCTTATGCCGCTTACCTTTTGTCACATATTTCCGGGCTGTATAATTCCAGCCAGCGGACCCTGTTTAGCTTTTTGAAAAGTGAAGAAAAGGGCGGCTTCCAGTGGTTTATAAAAGAAGACATCAAAGAAGGCTTTTACTGGCTTACTGCTGATTACCTGTGGGATTATTTTTTTGAAGCCCAGTTTGACAATATGGAGATGAGCGAGGCTTTAACTTATGTAGTATCTTATTATGAAGGGGTAAAGGAAAGGGTAAAAAACGAGGAAGAGAGAAAAGTCCTCAAGGTTATCCTGCTGCTTATTGCTTTGAGCCGGCAGCAGGGACCCGCTGCGAACAGCATGCAGAAGCCGGAATTTTCGACCTTGAAAATAGCTTTTGCCGGTACGCTGCTGGGGGATGAGCATAATTTAGAGAAGGCAATAGAAAAGCTGGAAAAAGAGAGGATAATCTTAGTTTCCAGCTATGAGGGCAAAAAGGAATTCCTCCTGCCGGGAAGCCGCATTGACGAGGAAATACTGAAGGAAAGCCGCCAGTATGTAGATGGGAATGTGGAGTTTGAAAAGCTGCTGAAGGATGGTGACGGACTGGCGGTAGAGGCGCTCAAAAGCTTATTCCCGCTGGAGGGGGCTCTGCAGAAGCGTTTGAGGCTGGGGATGCTTTCAGCCGATGAGTTGAGAAAAAAGAGCGTTCAGGCTTTGAATATAGGCACTAAACCTTATGAAGTGGCAGTTTACCTGGTAGTGGGGAAAAAGGAAGATGATTTGTACCTGCTTGATGAGCTGCCGGATAAGGTGAAAGAACACAGCCAGAGCATAATAATGGTAAGCCAGAATCCCCTGGGGGAAAGGCGTTTTGTTGATTTAAAGGAACATATGGTATACAAACGTGCCTATGAAAGGATGGGCGAAAATGCCCAGGCCCAGTATCACAGCAAGAAAATAGAAGAGATTATAGATAGGTGGAAGGAAGAAATAAGAAACGGACACCTGGCAGTTTTTTATGGCGGCAAAAAATATGCGTGCAATGGCGCAAACAGCGCTATAGAAAAGGTCAGGGACATAATCCAGGCGGAGATTTTTTACTATGGGCCTGAAAATATACCTGCTGCCAATACGATGTACAGCCGGGGCGGGAGCAGGCCAGCTGCGGAAATAGGTTTGGGCATAAAGGAGGCCAGGCAAAATCCGGAAAAAGAAGTTGTAAACACGCTGGAGAGAGCAGGCCTCTGGTCTGAAAAGAATCTGTCCTCCCTTAATATTAACCATCCGCTGGTAGAGATGCAGAAAGAGCTGGATAAGTTTTTTGTGCAGAATAACGGGAGGATTAGACTGCTGGAACTGTGGGAGAGACTTAAGGAGCCTCCTTTTGGTCTGATGGAGTCCCAGATGGGCATGCTTATTTTTGCCAGGCTTATGCGCAAATATATTGAAGGCTTTTATCTGTTTGAAGGGGCTAATTCGGTGCCTTTGAATCCGGACAAGATGGCTTCGATTTTGCCTGAGATTATTAAAGAGACCAGGAATGCTGAGAATTATTTTATATGCCGGGTTTCTAAAGAAGGGGAAGATTTTTGCCAGCTGGCGAGAATCATGTTTAACCTGCCTGACTATAAGGCATTATACCCGGAAGTGGCGCGCAAGAATATGCGGGAAATCGTTAAAAAGCTGGGCTATCCGGTATGGAGCGTTTATTATGCAGTGAAAGGGCACCAGAGCGAGGGCTTTAAGGAAGCTTTATCATGCCTGCACCAGGTGTTGTGTTATGACCAGGAAGAATTAAGAGATGAAGAAATGCGGCATTTTAAAGAAAAGGTTGAACCTTATATGAAAGGAATCAGCTCCTACCTGCAGGAAGAACACATGCGCAAGGGTATGGAGGAGTTTTATCTGCAGAGCGAGCCCGGGCTTTGTGATTATAAGGAGAGCCGCTATATGGGGTATGTACACCAGCGCTTGAAAAAGATGCTGGAAGAAGATGTTTATCTGTGGCGTGAAGAAAGGGTAAAAAGCAAACTGCCGGAAGTTGTAAGTGAAATAAAGCTTATAGAGCTGACAAAAATGCTTACCGGGCAGGAGTTAACAGATATAAATGGGGTAGCTGACGCGCTGCAGAAGTCGTTTAGGAGAAAACTCCCCTGGTTTAGCTATAAGAGGATAACCAATGATGGACTTGTAAAAGAGGCTCTTGACCTGCTGGAAGAAGCATTGAAGGACAGCCAGCAGGCAGCCAGGAAAGCGAATGCGGAAAGGTTTAAAAATAAGGCTTACGAGATTAAAAGGCTGCTTGAGGACAATGAGGCGCTTGTTCTGGAACTGGCCCAGCAGTACACAAGCCAGGAGATAAGCCCTGAAGACGCGAAGGAGATTTACAGACTGCTGCCTGACCTGTTCACAGCGACAGAAGAAAGGGTGAAGCAGGAGTTAGAAAAGGCCCTTGACAGTTTATCGCGGAGAAAAGCTGTTAAAATCCTGGAGGAAACCTGGGAAGGCTTGACTGGCACTTTGTCCCCCGAGGAATGGAGCAGAAACAGGCAGATCCCTATCCACTGGGTATTGGGTGATAGTGATTTCTTGGATTTTTACGATAAGTATGCTGTAAGGCAGAACTTGCCCGAGGAAGAACTGCAGGGCATGGTGGGGTTCCTTAAAAGCAGGGAAGAAAGCCTGCAGGTTTTGCAGGACAGGGACAGCCTACTGGATAGATTTGCCGAAGCGGCGGCGGGAGAATACAAGGATTTATTGGTCGGAAACCGGGAGCTGATTGAAGAACTTCATAAATATTTGGCAGCCAGGATGGGGAATAATGTAAGTCAGTGGATTATACAGCATGCTCAGATTAACAAGCTGGTAAGGGAGTGGATAAATGAAAACTACCGGCGTGTTTTCCAGCCCCGGGTGGAAGAGGTTATCAACAGGCTTTCCCAGGAAGAGCTGAAGCGGTTTATAAAGGAAAAGGCAGTAGAAGATTCCCTGCTGGGCATGCGGATTTTGCTGGCTTTTAATCGATGAGAGGGTTGATGGGTTTTATGAGAGGCATGGTTGAATTTGAAAAAATAGAAGAATTGATAGGGTACCTGCAGGAAGAGAAAGGGAAAAAGCGGCGCTATGCGGCTTGTTTTATACTGGTTGAGGATATTGAGGTTTGGACGGATTTAATAGAACGGCTGAAATTTACAGCAGATAAAACGGTGGCTTTGTCTTCCTGCTGCAGCAGCGGGGATATATTCCCTAAAATGGGAGAAGTTTATGATTTGCTTTCTAATACAGGCAGTGGGGAGACAGTTTTGCTCCTGCCGGTTTCTGAATGGCTGCGACTGGATTTTGAAAGGGGAAAAGATTTTCTGGTTCGTATAGCCGAACTGCCGGCAAGTGGGGGCAGAAGGGTTTATATCCCGCTTTTTAGAGGGCGGGAGATGCTGGAAAATATTTTTTCAATTTTGGTAAGGTATAGAATAAAATTTATTGATGATTATGAATTTTATTATGCAGGAAAAAAGGCGGCATCAGTATGCCAGCTGGAAATTTTGCCGTTCAAGCTGGATAGAGATGGCACTGAAGTGGTAGAGGGAATAAAAGACTATCTATCTCTGTGGGAAAATGGGGCTAGGGATTATGTCTGCCTTTCTACCAGCTGGGCTCCTTCCCTGACCGATGTTTTTTCTGTCCATCATTTTGAGGTTGTCGTTTATAAGTCAGCCTATTATTGGCTTAAAAGTACTGACAACAGCTTTGCATTTGAAAGGGAATGGGGAAGCAAGGAAGATTGGAAATGGCTGGCTGGCATGGTTGCCCGGAATGGAGACCTGGAAAAGGTTTTTAGAGGTGTTTTTAATATCGCTTCTTATGACCGTGATATCCTGTTTATCAACTGGCATACTTATGATAGGCATAAAAAGTGGCTGGCCTGGCTCTGGTGCCAGCGGGAAGAAAAGGAAGGCAGCTATCTTTATGAAGTTTTAAAAGAGCAGGGAAGGCTGGAAGATTTGGAAAAAAACGCGGTTTTGAAGATTTTTTCGCTGCCAGCGGTAACCCCTGAGCTGTGCTGCCAGCGCAAGGTTCTGCTTGTTAGGCTGGGAGTAAAGGCCATGCCGGATTATTTCTGGCAGGAATATGAATCCCTGGATGACCCCTTGGGAAAACTGTGTGCGCTCACGGATATCTCCGAAAGAGAGAGGGAAAATATCGTTTGGTGCGCAGCCAGGCTTTTAGAAGAGGGTGAGGAAAGCTGGCAGGCATATCTGCAGGTGATTTATCCTGATTTGTGGAATTATTTGTATGGCCTGACGCTGGAAGACCGTTTTGCCGATGCCTATTTTAAGGCGTATAACCGCTGCCGGGTAAAAGACAAATGTGATGATGAGCTCCTCAATTTGCTTGCTGCCTGGAATGAGGAAAAGCTTTGGGCTTATCCGGTGCGGAGGGATGTGCTGGAAAAAGAGAGAACTGATGCCAGCTGCGTAATATGGATTGACGCTATGGGTGTGGAATGGGCAGGATTATTTTTGCATGAACTGCAGGAGGAAGGGCTGGCTGTTGATGTTAAGGTTTGCCGTTCAGCACTGCCTACCATAACTGAATATAATCGGGAATGGCGGGAAAATGATGAAATGGTGGCCAATGAGCTGGATAGAATAGCCCATGACCCGAATTACTGCTATCCTGCTTATTTCTTGAAAGCTTTAAGTTTCATAAAATATGTGGTGGAAAAAGTGAGGGAGAATATAGCTGTTTATAAAAGGGTAATAGTTACCTCTGACCACGGCCTCAGCCGGTTTGCCCTGAAGAATGGGCAGAAGATAGAAGGCGAAGGATTGGCCAGGGTTGAACGCGGCGGTAGATATGCGGTGCTGGAAAAAGGTGATGTGCCGCAGTATGTGCAAGCAGACTTGAACCCTAATTTTTGCGTTAAAGAGGATAAAATTATAATTATGGATTATAGCCGTTTTAAAGGCAGCGGCATGACAGGAGGGGAGGTTCACGGCGGGGCTGCCCCTGAAGAGTGCCTGGTACCGCTAGTCATTGTAGAGCGCAGGGGAGAAGAAGAGATTTACATAAAATTAATCAGCAAGATAGTGGAATTCAACCTGCATCGGGAAGGGACGCTGGAGATAGAGGTAAATAAGGATATGCCTGGCCTTAAATTAAAGATTGGCAGCAGATATTTCGAAGGACAGCAGCAGGGCGGCAGGAGATGGGCCTTTATTTTAAAAGGCCTGGAAGAAAAGGATTACGAGGCTGATTTGTGGGCAGGCAGCCGCAGGATAGGTTCTGTTGCCTTTGCGGTAAAACACCGCAGAGGGATTGAGCAGGATGATTTAGGATTGTAGGTGGTGTTTTATGAGCAGGGCGGAGATTTCCGAAAAGACGAAAGAATTTTTCCCTCAGATGGTGATTTATAAAAATCCCCAGCAAAACAGTTTTTTTGCTTCCCGCAGCATCCCCTCTTTCCTGCGCGACTGGATTATAATGCGCTATGCGGATGAAGAGGGAAAGATAGATTTGGAGCAAGTGACTGCTTTTATAAATAAAAACCTGCCTTCCCCTAATGATTGGGAAAAAATTAAAAATGACATGATAAACAACAGCGAAAGGGTGCGTTTTCTGGCCAAGATAAGGGCAGAAATTGACGTTAAAACGGGAGAAGGGCTATTTTCCCTGCCGGGCTTAGGCTTTCCAGCGCGCAAATATGAAGCTATTATCCACAGCAATGTGCTTCGGAAATACCATGAGGAACTGCTGGGGGAAAATGAGACCTGGGGAGTAATCGAGTGCGAATACAACCGCTACGCGATAAAGGGAAAAGAAGCGGCAGTTGTGCTGGTGGATTTTAAGCCATTTAGGCCGTATAAAGTTGACCTTGACTACTACCGGGAAGCCAGAAAGCAGTTTTCACTTGATGAATGGCTGGATGTGCTGCTGCAGGCTATTGATTTTAACCCTGATGGCTTTCTTAGCAAAAAACAAAAGCTTACCATGTTGAGCAGGCTCCTGCCTTTTGTGGAAAGGAGGGTTAACCTTATTGAGCTTGCTCCCAAAGGGACAGGAAAATCCTATGTTATGTCACAGATTTCCAAGTATGGGTGGCTGGTAAGCGGGGGAAGCATTTCCAGGGCCAAGCTGTTTTATGATATTTCCCGCAAATCTCCTGGCCTGGTCAGCAGATATGATTTTATAGTGCTGGATGAAGTGCAGACCATAAGTTTCCCGGATGAAAATGAGATTGCAGGGGCCTTAAAGGGATACCTGGAAGCTGGGGAATGCCGGGTAGGCAGCGAAAGGGTAACAGGGAGTGCCGGGTTTGTGCTTATGGGCAATATCATGGATGAGCTCATGAATGAAAATAAGTATATGTTTTCTGAACTGCCGTCTGTTTTTAAAGAGGGGGCTTTGCTTGACCGCTTTCACGGCTTTATAAAAGGCTGGGATATCCCCCGCATGCGGGAAAATATGAAGGCGGAAGGATGGGCATTGAATGTTGAGTATTTTTCTGAAATTATGCATGCTTTAAGGAATGAACTGGTTTATCCTGCTCTGGTTGACGAGCTTTTGGAAGTGCCTCCTTCTGCTGACCATCGGGATACTACCGCTATTAAGCGGATTTGTTCCGGTTTTTTGAAGCTTTTGTTCCCTCATGTCACGAAAGTGGAGGAAATTGATAAGGAAGAATTTGCTGAATACTGCCTGCAGCCTGCCATGCAGATGAGATTGATTATAAAGAAGCAGCTGCACCTGCTTGAACCGGAAGAGTATCATGATGCGGTGCCGGAAATAAAGGTAGCAGGAAGGTGAGGAGGCGAAAAGTTGCCTAGAAAAAAGATAGTTTGCCAAAACTGCGGCCTGCAGGTAGATAAGGATACTCTGGCTTTACATAAGAAGCTTTTTACTGAAAGGGTAGACAGGTTTTTTTGCCTTGCCTGTCTGGCGGATTACCTGGAATGTACGGAGGAGAGCCTGCAGGAAATGATAGATAATTTGAAAAAGAGGGGCTGTGAATATTTCAGGTAGCAAATATTTGTAATGTATTCCTGCTTTAAATATGTTTAAAGTAAGGAAAAGGCCAGCTGTCTGTTAACCGAATGCGGGCTGTCAACACATTTATTGTTGACAGCCTTTATAATGCCTATAGTTCTTTTTCTAAAGCGGCCAGGGCTTTTTCAAATCCCCCCGGATTAGTTTCCCTGGCAATTATATTTTTGATTTTCTGGTTATATTCGCCTACTACTGGTGATACTTCCTTAACTACCGCTCTTCCTTTATCAGTAAGGCTTATCTTGAGGCTCCTCCTGTCCTGGGGGTCTTCTTCCCTTGTTACCAGCCCCTCTTTTACCAGCCGGTCAACAATTCCAGTCACTACCGGGCTTTCAAGCTGAAGGGCAGCTGCCATATCTTTCAGATTGCTGCTTTCCAGGTTTATAAGGTAAAAGAGAACCCAGGCCTGGCTGATGGTTATTCCGTAAGCTTCCAGGATTTTATTGTAATAGCGGGTCATTTTACGGGAAATGGCACCCAAGCGAAAACAGAAAAAATTTGTGAAATCCATGTTTTCACCCCTTTTTCGGTTATGGCTGCCTTTCAGGCACCGATTTTAATTATTATAATAATATTTCAATATTGTAATATTATCATATTATGTGTTATCATAATACCATAATTTACCCTGGAATAGAGCGGAAAAATATCGGGCGCGATATTTTAAGGCAGGTTGATTATGTCCGGGAGGGGGATAATTATTATGGAAGATTGGCGCAAAACATCCTGTGTCCTTTGTCCGCAGAACTGCGGCCTGGAAGTAAAGGTGGAAAACAACCGGATTGTAAAGGTGAGGGGAGATAGGGAAAATCCCCGCAGCAGGGGGTATATATGCAATAAGGGGCTAAATATAGCCTATCACCAGCATACCAGCCAGCGGCTCAAGTACCCGTTAAAGAGGGTAGGGGATGATTTTATAAGGATTTCCTGGGAACAGGCAATAAAAGAGATTGCGGATAAGATAAGGGAAATTGCAGGGAAATATGGGCCCCGCGCGATTGCCTATGTGGGTGGGGGTTCCAGTGCCTGCCATTTTGAGGCTGCTTTTGGCCTCCGGTTTTTAAGAAGCCTTGGTTCGCAGAATTTTTACGGCCCGCTGGGACAGGAGCTTACCGGTTCTTTCTGGGTACAGGGCAGGGCTTTTGGCAAACAGTACCTGGCTACCCTGCCTGACCATGAAAATGCCGACATGCTTCTGGCTGTGGGATGGAACGGCATGAAAAGCCATCAGAAGCCCCGGGCCCCCATTGTTTTGAAAGAGTTTGCCAAAAATCCGGATAAGGTTCTGGCGGTCATTGACCCCAGAAAGTCGGAAACAGCGGCTATTGCTGACATACACCTGCCGGTAAGGCCGGGAACCGACGCGCTTCTTATCAAGGCGATGATTGCGATTATACTGGCCGAAAACTGGCATAACAGGGAGTATATTGAAAAATATGTGCATGGATTTGATAACATATTAAGCATGTTTGAAAACTTTGATGCGAAAAAAGCGGTGAAGGTGTGCGAACTTGACTATAGCCAGGTGAGGGAAGTTGCCTACCTTTTTGCTACCCGCAGGTCATGTTTTCACCGGGATCTGGGAGTTCTCATGAATCGGCACAGCACAGCCACTTCCTATCTTCTGGAGATAATCCTGCCTGCCATATGTGGAAGGCTTTGTGTCCCGGGAGGCAATGTCATACCAGGCTATCTTGTTCCTTTAGGTTCCCATACTGATGAAAGGGATCCCAGGTACTGGCGGACAGTGGAGACGAATATGCCGCTTATTATGGGAACCTTCCCTCCCAATGTGCTGCCGGAAGAGATATTAAGCGGCAGGGAAGAAAGGATAAGAGGGGTTATAGTTACCCAGTCCAACCCCCTGCGCTCTTATGCTGACACCACGGCTTATGAGAAAGCTTTTAAGCAGCTTGAGCTGCTGGTTACCATGGAAATCAACCTGACCGAAACAGCCAGGCTTTCCCATTATGTGCTGCCTTCCCGTTCGGGGTATGAATCTTATGACAGCACTTTCTTCCCCTGGACCTATCCGGAAATTTACTTTGCCATGCGGCATCCGGTAGTAGAGCCGGAAGGAGAACCCCTGGAAATAAGCCAGATTTTTGTAAAACTGGCGGAGGAAATGGGGTTTATCCCTCCTATTCCCGATTATCTCAAGGAGGCAGCAAGGAAGGGAAGAAAAGAATTTGCCATGAATCTTATGAAATATCTTAAGGAAAATCCTAAGGCGGCTTCCCTTATGCCTTTTGTGCTGGCCAAGACCCTGGGAGAAGTTTGGGGTTCAGCCAATCTGGCTGCCCTCTGGGGAATTTTGCAGGGAACAGGGGAAGAATTCAGGAAAGCAGCAGCCAGGGCAGGGTTTGCAGAGGGGCCCTGGCAGGGGGATGAGATATTTGAAGCGATAATGAACCATCCGGAAGGGCTGTTTATAGGCAAGCTGGATCCAGAAGACAATTTTTCCATGGTTAAGACTGAAGACAGGAAGATAAATATATTTATACCGGAACTGGAAGAGTGGGTAAAAAGCATCACTCCCGAAGCGGAAGAAGAGGCTCTAAAGCCGGATCCCCGTTTTCCTTTTATTCTGAATGCCGGAAGGCACACTTCGGTTAATGCCAATACCCTTATGCGCAATCCGGAGTGGCTGAAAGGAAAGAGAGCCTGTACCCTGGCCATGCATCCGGAAGATGCTGAAGCTCTTGGCTTAAAAGATGGGCAGATGGTAAAGGTGATAACCGAAGCCGGGGAAGAGGTAATTGAGCTGGAAGTAACTGATGAAGTAAGAAAAGGGCAGGTAATAATCCCCCACGGCTTTGGGCTGGAATATGAAGGCAAGGTATATGGCATTAACGTAAACCGGCTTACCAAAAATACCCACCGCGACCCCTGGGCAGGCACCCCGCTTCACCGCTATGTCCCCTGCCGGGTAGAGCCGGTTTAGGAAGGCGAAGATTATGTTTAACATAAGCCTGCCAGAAGCGCAGCAGCTGATATGCATAAATGCCAGGCCGAGAGAGCCGGAAAAAGTTTCGCTTTACAGGGCGTTTGGGCGCACAGCTTTTGAGGATGTGTATGCGGGAAAAGACCTGCCGTCAGCCAAACAGGCAGCGCAGGACGGGTTTGCGGTAGCCGAAATCAGGGGGGAAGGAAAGGGGTATAAAATCGCTTCTGCTGATAATCCGGCTTGGCTGGAAAATGATGAAGCTTTGCCGGTAGAAACCGGGCAAAAGCTGCCGGATAACAGCATAGCCGTAATTCCCCGGGAAGATGTACAAATCGAGGCCGGCTTTATAAAGGTAAAAAGAGAAGCCAAAACAGGCAATTTTATAAAAATGCCCGGAGAAGATTTTAAAAAGGGCGAAAGGCTAATTGCCAAAGGGGATATCTTAAGTCCCGGGCGCATAAGCCTTCTGGCCGCTTATGGCTATAGTGAGGTAAATGTTTACAGAAAGGCGAAAGTGGCTTTAATGACCCTTAATCCGCATATCAACACTCCCCCTCATAATATAACCGACAGCAACAGCTATCTTCTGGCAGCACTGGTAGAAAGAGAAGGGGGAGAAGTCCTGGCTGTTGAACATGCCGGGGCTAAATCCCAGGCGGAACTGGAGATTCTGCTGGAAAGGCTTAAAAGGGAAGCGGATATAGTTATAGCCACCGGATCCACCTTTGGGGGAAAAAACCGGGATTTGGCCCTTTTTATCAAAAAAATGGGTGGGAAAATACTCTTCAGCGGGGTAAGGATGCAGCCGGGAGGACACAACGGGGCGGTGCTTTTTGACGGCCTTTTGTTTCTTTCCCTTTCCGGCAACCCGGCTGCCTGCGCGGTAGGCTTTCACCTTCTGGCGGCCCCTTTTTTGCGGCTTTATCAGGGCAGGTCCCCGGAGCTTTCAAGGATAAAAGCCTTGTCTGACAGTGATTTTTCCCTTTCCGCTAAAGGAAGCTGGAGGTTTTTGCGGGGGTATTTTTACCTGGCAGATGGACCAAAGGTAAAAATCTTGCCCGGGCAAAAACCGGGCATGATAAGATCGCTCCTGGAATACAACTGCCTGGTAGAAGTAAGGCCGGAAATCAGAGAGATAAACAAGGGGGAACAGCTGGATGTTATCTTGATTTAAAGAGGGGGCGGTTTTTTGGCCTCAGACGAAATTTCCAGAATTTTTTCTCTCCTATCTATTGCCAAACGGGTAGAAAAAAATTACAATTTTCTTGTATTATTGACATGCTCTGATTTTTATTTTGGCAGGATGGAGGGAAAAAATGGAGGAAAAAGGCAATAATATGCAGGTAAGGGCCCGGGAAACCTTTACCTCCGGACTGGGGGCTATTGCGGCAACCCTGGGTTCGGCCATCGGTTTGGGGAATATATGGAAATTTCCAGCTCTGACCGGAGAAAATGGAGGAGCTGCTTTTTTATTTATCTATCTTCTTTGTGTAGCTTTTATAGGCCTGCCGGTAATGCTGGCGGAATTTATCATCGGGCGCAGGACGCACAGCAACGCGATAGGGGCCTTTAAAAAGCTGGAAGGGGAAAAGCCCTGGTATGTAGTGGGCTGGATGGGGGTTCTGGCCAGCATCCTTATTTTGTCTTTCTATACTACAGTGGCAGGCTGGGTACTGGCTTATGTTTTTAAAGCGGTGGGGGGGAGTTTATCGGGAATCGACGCAGCGGGGGCAAAGCAGGTTTTTGACCAGGTGGTAGGGCATCCGGTATATCCCCTTCTCTGGCAGCTGACAGTTTTTCTTGTCATAAGCCTTATCATAATGGCGGGGGTGCAGAAAGGGATAGAACGCATTACCAAAACCCTTCTGCCAGTACTTTTTGTGCTTCTGGTGATATGCGACATAAGGGCACTGACTCTGCCGGGAGCCAGAGAAGGCCTTAATTTTCTCTTTAATCCCAACTTTGCGGAAATTACGGCCCTGACAGTGCTTATTGCCATGGGGCTTGCCTTTTTTAAGCTTTCTATCGGGATGGGGACTATGCTTACCTACGGAAGCTACATGCGGGATGATGATAACCTGATAGCCACGGGGGGAAGGGTGGTAATAGCTGATACGGTTGTTTCCATCATGGCGGGTATGGCTGTTTTCCCGGCGGTGTTTGCTTTCGGGTTTGAGCCGGCAAGCGGGCCCCCCCTCCTGTTTTTGACCATACCTATGGTATTTAATTCGATGCCTTTGGGACAGGTATTTTTAAGCCTTTTCTTTATACTGGCTTTTATTGCGACTATAGGGGCCATGATTTCCATGCTGGAAGTGCCGGTTGCTTTCCTGCATGAAGAAAAAGGCTTAAGGAGGAATACGGCAGTAATAGTTACGGCAGCTGTCATAGCTTCCATAGGGAGTTTGGCCACTTTGTCCGGCAGTGTGCTTTCCCATATACTTATATGGGGCAAGAACTTTTTTGACCTGTTTGACTTTGCCAGCTCCAATATCTTGATGCCTCTGGGCGGCCTTGTAATCGCTGTTTATGTAGGCTGGGCCATGGGGAAAAGCCGTGTTGCCGAGGAACTGTCCAACCGGGGCAGCCTAAGGCAGGATAAAATAGTAAAAGCCTTTTACTTCGTTATCCGCTATATAACACCCATAGCCATCACCATAATTTTGCTCAACGGGCTGGGGATAATAGGATTTTAGCCTGAAAACTGAAACAGGGGACGGTTCTCTGTTTCACTTTAGTGAAACAGAGAACCGTCCCCTGTTTCACCCTGTTTCACCTCACCTTTTTGTGATATATTTTAATAAAAAGAATTTATGGGGGCAAATAGTTTATGGTTGAAAAAATAAGGGATAATTTATACAGGATAAGTATTCCTCTGCCTTCTACTCCGCTCAAGGCGCTGAATTCGTATGTAATAAAGGGAAAGGAACGAAACCTCATAATAGATACCGGCTTTAACCGGGAGGAATGTTTTGCTGCCATGCAGGGCGGGCTTGAAGAGCTTTCGATAGACCTTGAAAGGACTGATCTTTTTGTAACCCACATGCATGCTGACCATTCCGGGCTTATATCCCGTCTGGCCACCCCTTCTTCCCGCATATACTGCAGCCATAAGGATGGAGAAATAATAAATGCTTCCCGGCGGGGGGAAAACTGGCAGGGAGTGCTGGCCCAGGTAATAAGGTACGGGTTTAAAACAGATGAAGATATAACCGATTATCTGCCGGGCAAAAGGTACCGGACTTCCGGCCAGGTTGATTTCACATATGTCAGGGAAGGGGACCGGATTGAGATAGGGGATTACTGTTTTACCTGTATTGAAACCCCGGGACATACCCCGGGCCATGTCTGCCTTTATGATGAAAACCATAAAATCCTGATTTCCGGAGACCATATTTTGCCTAAAATAACTCCCAATATATCCAGGTGGTTCAATACCGAAAACCCGCTTGCTGATTATATAGAAAGCCTTGGCAAGGTGGAAGGGCTTGATGTAAACCTGGTTTTGCCGGCTCACCGCAGCGCTTTTGCTGACCTTAAGGGGAGGATAAGGGAGCTTCGGGAGCATCATAGGCGAAGGTGTGAAGAAGTTTTAGCCTTGCTGAAGGAAGATGAGCCTGTAGACGCGTTTACGCTGGCTTCCCGTATGGAATGGGATATTACCCTTTCCTGGGAAAACTTCCCGGTTCCCCAGAAGTGGTTTGCCCTGGGTGAAGCGGTATCTCACCTTAAATATCTGCAGGCCAGGGGGCTGGTGGAAGAGATAGAGGGAGAAATAGTAAAATACAGGAAAGTCAAAATTGAGTCGTAAATTGTTATTTTTTAGCTAAATATGCGAAAATGGTATATGAAAAAAAGGATTTTCATTTCTTGTGCCGAAATCCTGAATATGGTAAATACTAATATGAATAACAAACAGACTGGGGGGATGGGAGTTGAAACTTTTGAGAATTGAGAATTTCCGGCTTACTGACCGGAATAAGGCAGCAGGAGACGCTTACTTCGAATGTGATGGAAAAGAATACCGAGCTGAGCTCATCTTCTACCTGCAGGGATATCAGTGCTTGAGCATTCGGGTAGGCAGACATGACCCCTCACTTAATACCAGAGATATTGAGAATTATGTGGACCAGCACAGCCGTGAGCTCAGGCAGCAGGTGCAGCCTGATGTGGAGCGGGTAAAAAAAGAAAGGGAAAGAATTTTAAACCAGTTGCAATAAAAACCGGAAAGTGGTATAGTATAAACTCATAATGGGATAAATTTATTTTGCATTATTTTCATTGTTATTTTAACTTTTGTTCTCATATAATCAAAGTATAGGGAGTACAATTTAACAGGGCTAATGGCTACAGTTTCATATATTTTTTACCATTTGTGTGCCAGCAGCGGATGCAGCCTTAACCTGTAGCTAATAGATGCGGAGGTGAATTTTATGAAAAAAAAATGGGGAAAAGGAGACCCGGTTAATTTATCCGACCTTTTAAAAATTACACCGGTAGCCAATGAGATCATGCAGCTGAGCAAGGAACTGGAGATGACTCCAGGCGATGTCATGTGGATAGTGAACCAGATAATAGATAATGTTCAGGAAATAGATGATCTGGCAGAATCAGAAAATATCCAGCTGGGAGATATCGAAGATTTCCTGGAAGAATACTGGGATGACGACCTGGATGAAGATGATGATGATGACGAAGTGGCCGGGGAAAATGCCCCCAAAACAGCTTATACCATAAATGTAAAGGTAAGCAGCGATGGCCGCTTCCCGGAAATAGGCTTCAGGGCCGGGGTAAATGACAAGGAGGATATCGGCTACTTTTTTGATATGGTAATGGAGATGCTGGATAAGCTGGACTAGAAAAGGATAAAAGGCGGTTTTGGCAGGTTCTGTCTGCCAGAACCGTTTTTTTATGGCAGCATATGTAAAGAATGGCAACCATATTGTGGGAAAGATGCCGGATGGTATAAAATAGGCTTTAAAGGCGCTGTTTAGCAGGCTAATAAGTGATGCCTGCACCAGGCAGCCTGGTGGGGAGGATTTTTTATATTTTTTAAAAGGCAGGAAAGCGGCTCAGAAAGGAGATTTAAAAAAGGCAGCTTGAATGGGGGCAAAAGCATTAAAAAATAAAGCAGGTTTTGCCTGCTTTTTTACCTGGAGGCTGGCTGATATGCGGAAAAAAAGATTGGGGATGTTTGTTTTTTTGTTTGTTTTTTTCCTGCTCCTTGTTTCCGGATGCGGGAAGGAGGACAACACCTACCGGGTTTTGCGGGTAGTGGATGGGGATACTATTGTCATTGACTACCAGGGACAGGAAGAAAAGGTGCGCTTCATAGGGGTTGATACCCCGGAAACCAAACATCCGGAAAAAGGGGTGGAATTTTACGGAAAGGAAGCTTATGCCTTTACCAGAAAGCTTCTGGAAGGGGAAAAGGTGAGCCTTCGTTTTGATGTGCAAAAAAGGGACAAATATGGGCGCATTCTGGCCTATGTATACAAAGGCGACATTTTTGTAAATGAACTGCTGGTAAAAGAAGGCTATGCCAGGGTGCTTACAGTCCCTCCCAATATAAAATATGCCGAACATTTTCTTGGCCTGGAAAGAAAAGCCAGGGAAGAGGGAAGAGGGCTGTGGGGCAGGGAAGCTGAAGAGGTGAAGGAAGCCGTCTACATAGGGAATAAGAACAGCAAGAAGTTTCACCGGATGGACTGCGAAGGGGCAGCCAGGATGAAGGAAGAAAACAAGGTAAGCTTTAAGAGCAGGGAAGAAGCGCTGAGAAACGGCTATAGCCCCTGCAGCCTCTGCAATCCCTGAGAATCAGCGGTTTTTGACGGCTGTTTTTTCCGCTTTCCACCTTTTATATATGTCATAGGCTTCATAAAGGGGTGAATAGGCTAAAAGGGCGGTAGCAAGCTCCACTACCCCCATAATCCCGCATACCGCGGCCAGGCTGCCGGTTACCATGCCGGTGCCGGAAGTGAAGAAAAAACAGAAGGAAAATATATAGCGGGCAATAACACCATCTTTGCTGAGCATAATAAAAACCCCAAAAAAATTTTTTTTATTTTGTCCTTGAACTGACAGATATATGTCATTTGTAAACTGTAAAATAAAAGAAAAAATCAAAAGGGGAGCTTTATTTTATGCAGGAAGCGGTGAAAAAGGTAAGGGAGTACATAAAAAAGGGCAGGTGGCATGACTACCTGGTCGTTCTTCCCACTTCTGAGCTGAGGGACTATTTTATAAAAGAGCTTCTGGCTGAGGAAATTGAAGGGATGTTTTATCCCAACATTTATACCTTTGACTCTTTCGTGGATGAAATCCTGCACCGGGAAAATATTTTTCCCCGCACAGCCAGCAGCATAGGGCGTCATGAACTTATGCGCAGGGCAGCTCCCGGATACAGCTACGGCATTGTGGAAAACTTCCTTTCCGCCGCGGCAGAACTGAAAAAAGCCGGCATCCTTCCGGAATTTTTGCGGGAAATATCGGAAAAAGAAGAGTTTTCTTCCCTCAGGGACCTTGCGGAAAAATACAGGGCCTATCTGGAAGTGCTTGCAGAGTCAGGCTGGGAAGAAGCTGAAGACAAATATGTGCGGGCCAGGGAGCTGATAGCCGGGAACAAGGCAAGGATGCTCAAAAATATCGATTATTTTTATGCCGACCGGTTTTTTGACCTTACCCCCCTGCAGGAGGATATATTGAAGGAAACAGCCAGGAGGGCCAAGGAAAGCGAAGTTTATATCCTGCCAGCCGGGGAAGCTGACCTCAAAAAATTCAGGGAGCAGGAAAGATGGCTGCCGCCTGAAGGGAATCATGTTGCCCGCTATATATTTACCGGCCGCAAAGCGGAAGATGTTTACCCACACCTGGAGATACTGGCAGCAGCCGGACGGGAAGGGGAGGCAAGGGGAGCGGTAAGGATTGTAAAAGAACACCTGGACAGGGGGAAAAGGCTTGAAGATATAGCTGTAGTCTGCCGCTATCCGGAAAAATATGCCCCTTTTCTGAGCCGGGTTTGCGATAGGGCTGGCCTTCCTCTGGCTCTGGATGTAAAGCGGCCTTTATCTGCCAGTTTGCTCATGAAAAACCTTGTAAGCCTTTTAAAGCTGCGCATGCAGATGGAAAAAGGCTTTCCCTTTTCAGAGCTTTTGGATTTGCCTTTTATATTCCCCGCTTCGCTTGCATCCAGGCTGGATGGGCAGATGGAGTTAAGGTACCCGTTTGCTGAGATAAAAGACATGCTGAATGAAAACGGTGATGAAGAACTGCGGTATATGCTGGATGTTCTGGAAAAGCTGAGCCTCATTCCCCGGGAAGGCACCTGCCGGGAAATGGGGGAGGCGGTTAAAGCCTGGCTTGATGAGCTTTCTTTGACCGAAAATATCCTTTCCCTGCCGGAAGGGCCTGGCTTAAGGGAACGCTTTTCCCTGGCTGGCCGGGACCTCAGGGCTCTGGAAAAGCTGGGCGAAATCCTGGAACAGATGGCAGAAGCAGATGCCCTGCGGGATAAAAAGGTGAGCCTGCCTGAGTTTATTTACCGTCTGGAGCTTTACCTTAAAAACACCTCCTATGTCTATGCACCCGGACAGCCGGGAGGGCTTAAGGTTTTGCCCCCCGGGGACATGAGGGGGCTGAGCTTTCCGGTAGTTATCATACTGGGGCTGGATGAGGGTACCTTCCCCATAAAGCCGGAAAACAGCTGGGTTATAAGGGATAAAGAAAGAAGCCTTTTAAAGGGAAAATACGGGATTTATCTGGCTTCTTCCCGGGATATATACCGGCGGGAGAAAATCCTGTTTTACCTGGCTTTAGGGGCAGCCCGGGAGAAAGTTTACCTCATGTACCCTTCCTGTGATGAAGAAGGGGAGGAGCTTTTGCCGTCTTCTTTCATAAATGCGGTAGTGGAGGCGGTGCCAGAACCGCTTTTGCCCCGCGAAAGCAAACCGTGGCTGAGCTATGAGGAGCAGCTTTCCCTGCTGGCTTCTTGTTATCCGGAGGAAGCCGCTTCCTGTCTTGAAGAAGGGGGAATGCCTGAAAGCCTTGTAGCCTCTGTAAGGCAGGGAAAGCCTTTTAGAGCCCAGGACAGTTTCATGTCTGGAGAGGCGCTGTCGTATCTGGCAGCCAGATACCGGGACAGGACATGGAGCGTGAGCCAGCTTGACAGCTATATAAAATGCCCCCTGCAGTATTTTTTTGGCTATGAGCTTGATCTTAAGACCAGGGAAGAGGAGAGGGATGACCTTTCCCCCCTTGCCTCAGGTATCCTGCAGCATGAGATATTGTGTTCCTTCTTCACCTGGTGGAAGGATGAGGGTTTTCCCCTGCTGGGGGAAGAAGAGGTGAAAAAGAGGCTTGATGAGGAGCTGCGGGACAAAAAGCCCCCGGAAAAGGTACATAAATCAGTTTGGGAAATCAGAAAGGAAGAGATTTCTGAACGGCTTGCCCGTCTGGTTGTGGAAGAGATGAAAAGGGGGCAGTTCAGGCCGGAACATATGGAACGGGAGTTTCTGGCCAGGCTGCGGGAGGAAAGCGGAGAGGCCATGAAAATATCCGTCAAGGTTGACCGGATAGACAGGCTGGAAGAAGAGGGCGAAAGTGTCTACGCGGTTTATGATTACAAAAATTCGGAAAACAGCATCCCGGGAAGGCAGGCAGCCCTCAATCTGGCTTCCCTGCAGCTTCCTCTGTATGTCATGGCAGTGCAGGAAGCGCTTAAGGGGGAAGTTGCTGGAGCTGGCTACATAAACCTGAAAAAGGCGGAAACCGGGACTGTTCTGCCGAAGGAAGGCTGGAAGGTCAAGCTTCTGGGCAAAGGGAGCCATGCCAGGGAAGTGCCTGCTGAAGAGTGGCAGGATTGGCTAAAGCGTGCCAGAAACAGGGCGCTGGAGATAAGGGAGGACATAGCCGGAAAAGGGTTTTTCCCACCCCTTCCCCATCCAGCCTGGCCAAATACCTGCCAGTACTGTGCCTTTGCCTCTATCTGTTTTTACCGCTAAAGGAGGGGACAGGATGGACCTGGAATTTAATGAAGAACAGCAGTATATCCTTGACAATATGCATATTCCCCTGCAGGTTTCCGCAGGGGCTGGCTCCGGCAAGACCAGGGTGCTGGTGGAAAGGTACTACCGGCTTATCAGGCAGGGGGTAAGGATGGGGAATATACTGGCGGTTACCTTTACCCGCAGGGCGGCTGGAGAGATGGTAGACCGGATAAGAAAGAGGATAGCGGAGGACAAAAGCCTGAAATATGAGGCCAGAAGCTATCTGGAAGAAGAACTGGCTTTTGCTTTTATCGGCACCATCCACAGCATATGCGCGAGGCTTCTGCGGGAAAACCCGCTGAAAGCCGGCATTGACCCTTATTTTCAGCTGCTGGATGAAGTGGAAGCCTACAAGCTTAAAATGGAGGCTATCCGCAGCATAGTCTATGAACACCTGGAAAAAGACGGGCCTTACCTTAGGGAATATATAAAGATTTTCGGCCTGAAAGCGCTTTTTTCTGACCTCTATGATTTTTTGCAGATAACAGCCAGCCGGGGCCTTAAAATAGAGGAACTGGTTAAGAAAACCGGAAATGCCTGCCTGGAAGTGCAAAACCGGATTTCAGAGCTTCTTAAAGAGCTGGAAGCGAGCGTCTGTGAGCTGGAAGGGGTTAGCCTGACGCTCAATAAAGGGGCCAACCGGGAAAAAATCGAGAGGCTGCTTGCGGATTTTCCGGCTTACCTTCCCTGGCTGGAAAGCCTGAGGGAAAATCCTTCCTATAATCCTGAAACCTATAAAATACTGGAAAAAATGGAGGGATATGAGCTTAAGGCCCAGGGAGGCGCAGGGGAAAGTATAAGAAAATTTAAGGACATCCTTACCAGCCTTAAGGCTGCGGTGGGGGAACTAAAATATTTCTCCCTGCTTGAAGAGGCTTTTCTTCCGCTGGCTGTTGAAATAAGAGAGCGGATAGAAGAGGAGAAAAAAAGGCTTAACCTTCTTGATTTTGATGACCTGGAAGCCAGGACCCTGGCCATGCTTCAGGATAATCCTGATTTACTGGAGAAATACCAGCAGCAGTTCCAGTACATAATGGTGGACGAATTCCAGGACACCAACTACCGGCAGGTGGAAATATTCAGGCTTTTGAGCCGTGATTTTAAAGGGAATATATTTACGGTAGGGGACCCCAAGCAGTCTATCTACCGCTTTCGGGGGGCCAAAGTGGAGCTTTTCGGGGAAACCGGAAAAAAGATAGAAAAAGCCGGGGAAATAGTGGGGCTCAACCGCAACTACCGCACCCTGTCCCCCATAATCGAATTCATAAACCATTTTTTTGGGAAGGTAATGTCCGGCGAAGCGATACCTTTTGAGCCCCTGGTGCCGGAGCGCATCAGCGATTCAGCCCCGAAAAGCACTGCCTATCTGGTAGGCGGCTATGATGAACAGAAGATGAAAAGGCAGGAAGTGCAGGCCTATCTTGCGGCGGCGGTTATTCAGGAAATGGCTTTCAATGAAAAATTCCTTATCCCTGATGAAAAGGCGGGAAAAGGAAGAGTCATAACCTATGGCGATATAGCCCTGCTCTTCCGGACTACAGCCAATATGCACATATTCAGCCGCATTTTTAAGGACTACGGCATCCCCTGCTATGTAATAGGAAGCCGGGACTTTTTTACGGCCGAAGAAGTGGCGGCCATGCTGGAACTCTTGAAAGCGGTGCAGGATAGTGGGGATGAAATCGCTCTGGCGGGGGCGCTGCGCTCTTTTTTCTTCCAGGTGGAAAACGAGACCCTGTGGCTTTTGAAAAAAGAAGGGGATAACCTGCGGGAAAGCCTTAAAAAAGCGGAAGGGCTTTTGGTAAGCGAGAGGGAAAAAGAAAAGGTAAGATGGGCGGAAAATATCATCTCCAGGGCAGAAGGCCTGAAAAACCGGCTTGCCCCTTCGGAGCTCATAAGGTTTTTGTGGGAAGAAACCCGGGGGGCCTTTATACCCCTTGCCTATTCGGAACCGGAGCAGAAGGCGGCCAACATAAGCAAGCTGGCCGGGATAGCCTTCAGCCTGGAAGAAAAGGGCATAAACAGCCTCAGGGATTTCCTGGCCTATATAGATGAGGCGCGAAACCGGGAGATTAAGGAAAAGCAGGCCAGCATCGACAAAGAGGCGGAGAACCGGGTAAAGCTCATGACCATTCACCAGTCTAAAGGCCTTGAATTTCCGGTAGTCATCGTCCCCGAGCTGGAAAGGGAGTTTAATGAGGAAGACATCCGTCGGAACATACTGGTGCGGGATAAGGACGGGGTCTTTATGAGAATGGGCTCCGGGGAAAGCAGCCGGGAGGAAAGAAAAGCCAGCAGGCGGGGGCGGGCGGAACAGGATGAAAGGCGAGAGAATATTTCCGAATACAAAAGGCTGCTTTATGTAGCCCTGACCCGCTCCCGGGACCTGCTTATCCTGACCGGACTGGCCGGTTTTGATGAAAGCGGGAATCTGAAGATAAAGCCTGCAGACAGCGAACCGCGCAGCTGGCTTGATTTGCTGCTCATGGCCTACGGGATTCCCGGGACCTGTACGCTTGCAAACCCCTTCTGCCGTTTTGTGGTGGGCAGCATGATTGACATACCGGAAAAGAAGCAGGCGCTTCCTGTTTCATTTATCCCGGATAGCCTGCCGCATAAGGAGAAAAACCCCTTTAGGGATAAGGAAAAAATCAGTTTAACCCTCAGGCGGGTTTCCCCCACTTTCCTTGCGGAATACAGCCACTGCCCGTTGAGTGCCTATATGACTTACGGGGAAAAAGTGAATATTGCAAGCCTCAAGCGGGAAAAAGAAGGGCTTTCCTCAGCCGGCCTCGGGCGCATCGTGCATTATCTGGCCGAAAAATCTGACAGCCGGCAGAAAGCCGAACAGATACTCAAAAACTACCGGGATATCTCCGATACGGAAAAAGAAGAGGCCCTGGGGCTTTTTGAGGTTTACCTGGCCAGCAGGAAGATGGCGGATATAAGGGAAAACAGCCATTACTGCCGGGAGGTTCCCTTTATACTGAAGATTGGCGAATCCCTGTACCTCAACGGCATTATAGACGGGCTGGGCATAAGGGATGATGAAGTGTATATCGTGGATTTAAAGACCGGCCAGAAGCGGGAGGAATATGGGCTGCAGCTTGCTGCCTACAGGAGGGCAGCGGAGAAAATCCTGCCGGGAAGGAAAATAAATACCCTTATATTTTACCTAAAGAGCGGGGAAATAGAAGAAACCGGAGGCACCCTGCCTGCGGAACTTAAGCCGGAACATGGCTTTTACACGGCAAAAAGCGGGAAATGCGCGGGCTGTGTTTTAAAATGCCTGTGTTTCCCGGAGGAAGGGAGGATGAAAAGGTGACCTTTGAAGCGGCAAGCCTTTTTCCTGTCCTGGCAGGCGCAGCGGCTGGCTTTCTTGCCGGCTGCCTGTACCTCAAAGGGAGGCTGGGGCAGGAAAGGGAAAGGGGAAGGAGATGGGAAGAGCAGGTTTTAAGCCTTAAATCGGAGCTGAGCCTGCGGGATGGCGAAATCAGGAGCCTCAGGGAAGAAAATACCTTGTTGAAAACGGAGAACGCAGGGCTCAAGGTCAGGCTGGAAGAAGAAAGCCGCGGCTTTGGTGAGAAAATGAAGCTCCTGGAAGAGGCGCAGGCCAGGCTTTCCGATGCCTTCAAGGCTTTGTCCGCGGAAGCCTTGAAGAGCAACAACCTGTCTTTCCTGGAGCTGGCAAGGAGTGTCCTCGAAAAATACCAGGAAGGGGCCAGAGCTGACCTGGAGATGAGGCAGAACAGCATAAGGGAGCTGGTATCCCCACTTAAAGAAGCTCTGGACAAGGTGGATGAAAAGATAAGCCTGCTGGAAAAGGAAAGAAGCGGTGCCTATGCCGGCCTTATGGAACAGGTGAAGATGATGGCCGAAACCCAGGCCAGGCTGCAGGAAGAGACCTCCAGCCTGGTAAATGCCCTGAGGAGACCGCAGGTAAGGGGAAGATGGGGAGAGATTCAGCTGAAAAGGGTGGTTGAACTGGCAGGGATGCTGGAATACTGCGATTTTGCCGAACAGGAAGCCCTGGATTCGGAAAAGGGAAGGTTAAGGCCTGATATGCTCATCCTGCTTCCCAACGGGCGCAAAGTGGTGGTAGACTGCAAGACCCCACTGGAAGCTTACCTGGAAGCCGTGGAAGCTGGTACGGAAGAGGAAAGGGCCAGTAAACTGCAGCTTCATGCTAGGCACATAAAAAACCACATAAACCAGCTGAGCAGCAAGGAGTATTATGCGGAAATCGCGGAAAGCCCGGAATTTGTAGTCCTCTTTATCCCCGGGGAAGCCTTTTTCAGTGCTGCTCTGCAGGCTGACCCCGGTTTGATTGAGTACGGGGCGCAGAGGCAGGTTATCCTGGCTACCCCCACCACCCTGATTGCCCTCCTGAGGGCAGTTGCCTACGGCTGGCGGCAGGAAAGGATAGCCAGAAATGCCCAGGAAATAAGCAGGCTGGGAAAAGAGCTTTATGAAAGGCTCTATACCATGACCGGCCATATGAAAAAACTGGGCAGGGCCCTTGATGACGCAGTAGCATCCTTCAACGGCATGATAGGCTCTTTTGAAAGCCGGGTGCTGGTTTCAGCGCGCAGGTTTAAAGAGCTGGGGGCAGCTGGCGAAAATAGCGCGGAAATTCCTGTGCTGCAGCCTATTGAAAAAAACGCGCGGGAATTATATAATAATAATCATAACTTGTTAGACTAACTTATGGAGCCGGGGCTTTAACAGGTTATAAGTTCATTTCTTACCTCCAGTTAATGTTAAATTTACATCCATGACATACAATGGGGTTAGAGTGAATATAATGAAGTCATGGGAGGAGGGATGAAGAATGGACTACAGGCTCATTGATGAAATCTTGAGGGAAATCGGCCTTGAGCATATCGATGAGGATGAAACCGAAGACAGCGAGTAAAAAGGCAGCCATTGAGGGGAAAAAACCCTGGTGGCTGTTTTAATGTGAAAAGTTTCTCCTTGTGCCCCCCTTCGTCTTACCCCTCTTGATTTTACCCCCTGAAGCGTATATAATGATAAGCGAAAACATTATAGCAAGCATGGGTCGTTAACTCAGCGGGAGAGTGCTTCCTTGACGCGGAAGAAGTCACAGGTTCGAATCCTGTACGACCCACCATAAAAAGAGTGAGAGAGCGGGGTTTCCTGGAAAACTCCGCTTTTTGTTTTTCTTCAGCTTTTTAAGAATTTTTTCAAAAACCCCTAAAGTTTCTCCCCTTCTTTCCGATAATATACCCAGAAGCCAGAAAGGCTTGATTAAACCTTGCAGTATCCCGGGAATTGCAGGTTTAAAAAAGGCGAAAAGGGAAGTTCGCTAAAAATTTCAAAGGAGGGAATCTTAATGATAATTAACCACAACCTTATGGCGATGAACACCCATCGTCAGCTTTCACTCAACAACCTGGCATCCCAGAAATCCATCGAAAAGCTCTCTTCCGGCTTCCGGATTAACCGGGCAGGGGATGACGCAGCAGGGCTGGCTATCTCTGAAAAGATGAGAGCCCAGATAAGGGGTCTCAATATGGCCTCCAAGAACTCCCAGGATGCTATTTCCCTTATTCAGATAGCTGAAGGAGCCCTTAACGAAACCCACGCCATACTGCAGAGAATGAGAGAGCTGGCGGTTCAGGCAGCCAACGACACCAATGTGGCTGTAGACCGTGCGGAAATCCAGAAGGAGATTAACCAGCTTACCTCGGAAATCAACCGTATAGGCAACACTACCGAATTCAACACCATGAAGCTTCTCAACGGGACTTTGACCAAGCAGGTAGCCTCTACGGAGGAAGTTTTAAATGCTGGTTCCCGGACTGTTTTATATGCTACTGGTGTAAGTGGCGATTCTAAACTTATGAATGCCTTGAAACAGATAACAGTAAGTAACGGAGATTTTTCTTCTGCAGTTGACAGTGCAGGCGATACTATTGTGATAGAAAAAACTTCTACCGGCTTGACAGTGAAATTGGATGCTACTGCTACTTCTGGCGCATCTTTTTCAGCTGTGGATACTGTAACTGCTGACAGCAATGGAAATTATGTTTATAACAACCATGGAGTTTCCTTTAGTATTTCTGCTGCTGATTTCAGCACTATATCTAATGGAGCTACTATAACGGTTAATGTGACTGGTACAGGAACTATTTCCACTTTAAACGACTGGAGCAGTAATGCTAGCGGGCAGGTTACTATTAGCAGTGGAATAACTGTGGCTCAAACTGCTGATAACAAAAATATACGCAGTGTTTGGGTAGAAGCTACATCTTCTGGAATAACTGTCAAATTGCTAAATAGCACGGATACATCTTCAGCAACGGTAATCCATGAGGATTATAAGCTTGTAACTGCTCTAGGAACTACTTACAGCTTTTCTGCCCATGGAATCAGTTTTGATGTAAAAATTGGTTCCACTGGCGGTGCCATAAGTGCCATTGGTAATTTCAGCTTAACAAGCCTGGGAACTACTACCAATGTATTGAGTTATAATGATAACTCCCTTAAATTCCAGGTAGGAGCCAATGAGAAACAGGCCATGGTGCTGGAGATTTCCGATATGAGGTCTTTGGCCCTGGGCATTTCCAGCGCAACTGCGGGCAGCGCTTTTGTATCTACCAAGACGGTTACCAATGGTACTGACAATGTAGAGGTTGAGTATGCCCTTGATGTATCGACCCATACCAAAGCGGCAGGTGCCATAACTATCATCAACAACGCTATTGAGAAAGTATCTGCCGAAAGGTCCAAACTGGGGGCTGTTCAGAACCGACTGGAACACACCATCAAGAACCTGGATACTTCTGCTGAAAACCTGCAGGCTGCCGAGTCCAGAATAAGAGACCTTGATATGGCAAAAGAAATGATGAACTTCACGCGCAACAACATACTCCAGCAGGCAGCGACCGCTATGCTGGCGCAGGCGAACCAGGCTCCCCAGACTGTACTCCAGCTTCTCAGATAGCTTAAGGAATATTTGCAAAAGCCGTCCTTATTCAGAAGGGCGGCTTTTTTTGTAAATGGCAAGGTTATTTTTGTTTTTGGGCTAAAGAAAAAGGGCTACCATGCGATATAATAAATATGAATTTTAAAAAAGGTGGTTAATATGTTGAAAAAAGTGCAGGAAGCCAATAAAATCCTGAAAGTCAATATGCAGGCATTGTGGGACAGGTATCCGGAAATAGCGGCCCGGCTGGAAAATGTTCCGCTGGGCAGGGATTTTGAAATATCAGCGACCGGTAAAAAAAGGTATGTAAATGTATATTGCAGAAAAGGCGGTTTTTATTACTACGATTATGAAAATCCCCTGGAGGATGTCGAAAAACAGCTTCAGGAACTGAATTTGAAGAATGCCAAGATAGCTGTTTTTCTGGGCTTCGGTTTGGGATATGAAGTGGACTATTTTGCCAGAAATATGGCGGAAAAGCTGGGAACCCAGAGGATTATAATCGTGGAAAGGGATATGGAGCTTTTTAAAACAGCCCTTGCCATGTTCAACTATGTCCCCATGATGTACGATAAAAATATAAAACTGCTGGTGGGAGTAGAGGAGGATAAGCTTTTTACCACTATTGAGAAAATATTGCATGAGCCTAATAACATATTTTATATAAAAGCCATGAAGCCGGTTTACCACCTTTCTTCCTTCAGGCTACACAGGGAATACTACATGAAAGTTATCTCTGCCCTGAAGGAGAGTACGCTTTATGTATTGAGCTTTTACGGCAATTCTCCCCATGATTCCCTTATCGGGGTTGAGAACATGCTGGCAAATGTAAATGAGATTGTAAGAAACCCCGGCATCAACCTGCTCTATGATAAATTCAAGGATAGACCGGCTGTGGTAGTGGCAACAGGACCTTCTCTCAATAAAAACAAGCATCTGCTGAAAGGCTTGGAGAACAGGGCCCTCATCATAGCTGCTGATGCTTCGCTGAGGATACTTCTGGATATGGGGATAAAACCGCATATTGTCACTTCTTTGGAGCGGGAAGAAGAAACCGTTGGTTTGTTGGAAGGTTTTACCGAAAAAGAAGTGGAAAATGTGTATCTGGCAGCCTGCCCGGTGGTGCAGCCGAGGATGTATGAAGTATATCCGGGTCCCCGTATTATAGTTTACAGGAATTTTGACCATTTCCGGTGGCTTAATGTAGAAAGGGGGATTCTGCCCATAAAGCATTCAGCTGGCAATATGGCTTTTAAAGTGGCGGAAGCTTTGGGCTGCAACCCTATAATCCTTATCGGGCAGGATCTGGCTTACAGCCGGGACGGCAAAACCCATGCAGCTGGAACTCTTTATGGAGATGAACAATCTTATTTTGTGGATGCTGACAAGTTTTATGTAATGGGAAATGACGGGCAGCCCATACTTACCAACCGCACCTGGAACGAATTCCGGCTGGGGTATGAAGTGGATATAGCTGAATACAAAGGCATCTGCATAAACAGCACTGAAGGAGGGGCTTATATAAAAGGGACTGTATGTATGCCTTTCAGCCAGGCAATAGAGAAATATATAAACGAAGATTTTTATCCCCTGCAGATTATAAGAGAGAGCCTGGCTTCCTTTACGGCTGATAATATAGAGGAAGATTTGCGGAAAGTCAGGGCCAGGATAGAAGAAGCCAGGGAACACCTGGAACAGATGATGGAATATGCCAGAGAAGCTTTTAACCTTTTGCGCAGCAAGGAAGCCGAGCTGGCAGAAGTTCTGGAAGGTGAGGGGGAAACAGGATTATTTGCGAGGGAAGATTTGGCGGAAGTTTACAGAAAGGTTATGGAAAGAAAAATGCAAATATTTTCGCTGCAGCCGACTATGCAGCTTTTCCTTATGCATATAATCCAGTCCTATCATATAAAATTTCATATTGATATAAACGAAATGCCTGATTATTATGAAGGGGAAAAACTGGTGGCTGCTCAACTCCTCTATCATATCAAGTGGTTTGCGGTTATGCATGATATTATCGGGATATGTATTGAAAGATTGGATAATGCTCATAAAAATTTATTTTGTTAATTTAAAGGAAGGAGGATTTAATATGAAATACTGCCGCAAATGCGTGATGCCTGATACGCGTCCAGGTATAGTATTTGATGATGAAGGGGTTTGTAGTGCTTGCAGGCACCATGAAAAGAAAAAGTATGTTAACTATGAAAAAAGGTTTGAAGAATTAAAGAAACTATGTGATAGATACCGTTCAAAAAATGGTGAATATGATTGTATCATAGCGGTTAGCGGAGGGAAAGATAGTCATTTTCAGGTACATGTCATGAAAGAGAAAATGGGCATGCATCCTTTGCTGGTTACCGTTGAAGATAATATGACTATGACTGAGGCTGGTAAAAGCAACTTAAAAAACATTTCTGAAGAATTTGGATGCGATATAATCTCATTAAAACCAAATATAAAAGTGCAGAAAAAGATAATGAGAAAAACTTTTGAAAAATATGGCAAACCCACCTGGTTTATTGACCGTTTAATATACACCTATCCTCTTCATATTGCTTTAAAATTCAATATTCCTTTAGTAGTTTATGGTGAAAATGTAAGTTACGAATATGGCGGTGTTGATGATGAAGAAACTTATTCAGCTAGAAAGCAGATTTATAATGGGGTAGCTTCAGATATACCGTGGGAAGAGCTTATAGATGAAGAGGTATCAATGAAGGACCTGGTCTTATTAAAAGCGCCTGAACCAGAGGAAATGGAAAGCCTGGAGCCTATATATCTGAGTTATTTTGTAGAGTGGAACAGTTATAAAAACTATCTTTTTGCTAAAAGCAGAGGCTTTAAAGATTTAAAAGGAGAATGGAGAAGGACTAATCATATCGAAGATTTTGACCAGGTTGATAGTATTGGATATTTGATACATCCATGGCTAAAATATCCTAAATTTGGGCACTCAGTAGCTACTGATTATGCTTCTAGGTTTATAAGATATGGGCTAATAAGCAGAGATGAAGCTATTGAGCTGGTGAAAAAGCATGACCATGACCTTGACCAGAAAATAATAGATGACTTTTGCTCTTTTGTAGGCTATTCACGCAGTGAATTCTGGAGTATTGTTGAGAAATTCTATAATCGGGAGATATTTGAAAAAGACGCAATGGGTAGATGGGTATTGAAAAAACCTGTCGGCAGTATAGATTAAGCTTATAAGGTGGAATCAGACATGTTTTCTAAAATCCTGGTAACGGGAGCAGATGGCTTTATAGGAAGCCATCTGGTAGAAGAGCTTGCAGGAAGAGGATACAGGGTAAAAGCTTTTGTATTGTACAATTCATTCAATTCCTGGGGATGGCTTGACACCTTCCCGCAGGATGTTTTGAAAAAAATAGAAGTAGTTGCCGGTGATATAAGGGATCCAGGTGGAGTACGGCAGGCTATGCGGGATGTAGATGCAGTTTTTCATCTGGCAGCCTTGATTTCTATTCCCTTCAGCTATCATTCACCTGACTGCTATGTTGACACCAATATAAAGGGAACTCTAAATGTGCTGCAGGCAGCCAGGGACTTAAAAACTTCCCGGGTTTTAATTACGTCCACTTCCGAAGTGTATGGGACAGCACAGTATGTGCCTATTGATGAAAGGCATCCTTATCAGGGACAATCCCCTTATTCGGCAAGCAAGATAGGGGCGGACAGACTGGCGGAAGCTTTTTACCGCAGCTTTGACCTGCCGGTAACTATTGTTAGGCCTTTTAACACTTATGGCCCCCGTCAATCAGCCAGAGCTATCATACCTGCCATAATAGTACAGCTTCTTGCAGGGAAAAGAGAGATAAAACTTGGCTCTCTTAGCCCTACCAGGGACTTTAACTATGTCAAGGATACGGTAAATGGCTTTATAGCAGTAGCTGAAGCGGAAAAAACCATCGGAGAAGAAATAAATATAGCGACTCAAACCGAAGTTTCCATAGGCCAGCTGGCGGAGATGCTTATCAACAAAATTAATCCTGAAGCCAGGATAGTTTGTGATGAAGAAAGGATAAGGCCGGAAAAAAGCGAAGTTAACCGGCTTTTGGGATCCAATGAAAAAATAAAAAGGCTCACCGGCTGGCAGCCCGGATATACTCTGGAAGAGGGGCTTGATGAGACTATAGAATGGTTCAGGCATAATCTTATGAGATACAAGGCAGATATATACAATATTTAGATTAAGTGAAATTATAAATTATCATATAGTTCGAATCGCCAAAAACTTGCTGATTTATCCCTGAACGGGAGGGTTATTGGGTTTGGAAGAGATAAACATAAAAGACTTTATGATAGAAGAAGAAAGTTCGATGCTTGAGGCGATGCAGCTTTTAGACAGGGTAGCCCGAAAAGTTTTGCTGGTGGTAAGAGAGGGCAGATTAGTTGCCACCCTGACAGATGGGGATATAAGAAGGTGGATTTTAAAAAAAGGGGATTTGGGGGCTAAAGTAAAAGATATAGCCAACTACAATCCCAAATATTTAAGAGAACACGAAAAAAACCGGGCGGGCAAGTTCTTGAGGGAAAACTCCATAGAGGCGGTACCTATCCTTAATGAAAATAATGAAATCATATCCATAGTATTGTGGACCGATGAAGAGATAGGAACCAAAAAACAACTGGATGTGCCGGTGGTCATAATGGCAGGAGGTCTGGGCACCAGGCTTTATCCCTATACCAGAATATTGCCAAAACCTTTAATTCCAGTAGGGGAAATACCTATTACCGAACATATAATAAACCGGTTTGTAGATTGTGGCTGCCGCAGTTTTTATCTTATAATCAACTACAAAAAAAACATGATAAAAGCTTATTTTAATGAAATGAAAAAGGATTTTGAAATTTTTTATATTGAAGAAGAAAAGCCGCTGGGCACAGGGGGAGGGCTAAGCTTATTAAAAGGCCAGATAAATTCTACATTTATAATGTCCAACTGTGATATCTTGATTGAGGAAGACTATTATAAGATTTACGAACACCATAAGAACGAAAAAAACTTGATAACCATGGTCTGCTCGCTTAAAAACCTGAAGATACCTTACGGAGTTATTGATATAGATGAAAAGGGCCAACTGGTAAATATAAGAGAAAAGCCGGAAAATTCATTTTTGGTTAATACGGGAATGTATATAATAGAGCCGGAGGTCATAGAAAAAATGGAATATAATAAATCTGTTGACTTTCCGGAAGTTATAAAAAAATATTTAAAACAGGGAAGAAAAATTGGCATCTATCCCATAAGTGAAAACAGCTGGCTTGATATGGGACAATTTGACGAACTGGAAAAAATGAGGAGAAAATTAGGTTATGAAGAATAAAAAAATTTTACTGATTGGCGGTGGCGGGCACTGCAATTCGGTACTGGATAGCCTTCTTGACAGCCAGGAATTTTCGCAAATAGGCATAATAGACATAAAAGAAAATATTGGCAAAGATATTATGGGGGTTTCTATAATTGGATGCGATGATGATATCCCCTATTTTTTCAGGCAAGGTTATGAGTATGCCTTTGTGACATTGGGAGATAAATTGAAGCTTAAAATATCTCTTTTCAATTTACTGGAAAAAACGGGATTTATAATACCCAATATTATAGATCCTTCTGCAGTAGTGAGCAGAAACGCTTTTATAGACAAAGGGGTTTTTATCGGCAAACATGCTGTAATAAATGCAGGTGCAGTAATTAAAAAAGGTGTTATCATAAACACAGGGGCAATTGTAGAACATGACTGTGTGATAGAAGAATTTGTCCATATTGCCCCAGGCGCTGTTTTGTGTGGTGGAGTTCAGGTGGGAAGGTTTACTCATATAGGGGCTAATAGCACTGTAAAACAGCAGTTGAAAATAGGTGATAACTGCATTATTGGCATGGGAAGCGTTGTTGTAAAAAACATAGGAGACAGAGTAGTGGCTTACGGGGTTCCTTGCAGGGAGGTAAAGCCTGTTGAAGGTTTATATAATTGCTGAAGCAGGAGTTAATCACAATGGAGATATTGAACTGGCCAGGAAAATGGTTGATGAGGCCAAAAAAGCGGGAGCAGATTGCATAAAATTTCAGACCTTTATTGCGGAAAAAGTTGTATCCAGGAATGCGAGAAAAGCTGACTATCAGTATAAAAACAGTGCAGGGAATGAAACCCAGCTGGAAATGATAAAAAAGCTGGAATTATCTTTCGGTGAATTTAAAGAACTTCATAGCTATTGCCAGCAGAAAAAAATAGATTTTCTATCAACTCCTTTTGATCTGGAAAGCATAGATTTCCTGGCAGGCCTGGGGCTTGCCAGATGGAAAATACCTTCCGGGGAGATCACCAATTTACCATATTTGCTGAGAATAGCCAGATACAAAAAACCGGTAATACTCTCTACCGGCATGAGTACGATAGAAGAAATAGAAGCAGCAGTTGATGTGCTGAAAACCGGCGGCATTGAAGATATAACTTTACTGCACTGCAATACTGAATATCCTACCCCTTATGAAGATGTAAACCTTAAAGCGATGGTGACCATGCAGGAGATATTCAAACTCCCTGTAGGATATTCAGACCATACTCTGGGGATAGAAGTGCCGGTGGCAGCTGCAGCTCTGGGAGCAACAGTAATAGAGAAACATTTTACTCTTGATAAAAACCTTCCCGGGCCAGATCACAAAGCAAGTTTGGAGCCGGAGGAACTGGGAAAAATGGTGCAGGCAATAAGGAATATAGAAAAAGCTTTAGGAGATGGGGTAAAAAAACCCTCTCCTTCTGAAATAAAAAACCTTCATGCAGCACGCAAAAGTATTGTGGCCAAAAGGAGTATAAAAAAAGGAGAAATATTTACGGAAGAAAATATAACTGTAAAAAGGCCGGGCAGCGGAATAAGTCCCATGAAATGGTTTGAAGTTTTGGGTAAGGCAGCCAAAAGAGATTTTGCAGAAGATGAGCTGATTGAAATATGAGAAAAAATATATGTGTAGTAACAGCCAGCCGGGCAGAATACGGGCTACTAAAACCTGTAATAAAGAAACTGAAAACGGAACCGGAATTTAATGTGGATGTTGTGGCAACAGGAGCCCATCTTGCTTCGGAATTTGGGTTAACTTACCGGGAAATAGAAAAAGATGGGATAGAGATTGATGAAAAAATTGAGATATTGTTGAGCGGGGATACTGCTGTATCAGTTACCAAAGCTATGGGACTGGCTTTAATAGGTTTTGCTGACTATTTTATGCGCAAAAAACCAGATTTGCTTATACTGCTGGGGGATAGATATGAAACCCTCGCGGTAGCTATTGCAGCTTTCAATCAGCGGATTCCCATAGCTCATTTATATGGAGGAGAAGTTACAGAAGGTGCTTTGGATGATGCTATTCGTCATGCGATAACCAAATTGAGTTATTTGCATTTTACAAGTACTGAAGCTTATCGGAGAAGAGTAATCCAGCTGGGAGAATCACCGGAACGTGTTTTTTGCGTGGGAGCCATCGGGATAGAGAATGTTCTTAATACCAGGCTTCTTAGTAAGGAAGAACTGGAAAAAGTTTTAGGCTTTTCCCTTGATAAACCGTATGCGGTAGTTACCTTTCACCCGGTTACTTTAGAGGAGCAGACAGCTGAGAAGCAGATAAGAGCCTTGCTTAATGTATGCAGGGAATATAAAGATATAAATTTCATATTCACCAAAGCTAATGCTGATGAAGGCGGGAGGATTATAAACCAGATAATTGACCAGTTTGCCCGAGAAAACGCTAATGTAAAAGTTTTTGATTCTTTGGGGAATGTTAACTATCTGAGCGCGCTTAAGTATTGCGCAGCAGTAATAGGAAATTCTTCAAGCGGCTTGATAGAAGCACCCAGTTTGGGCATACCGACGGTCAACATAGGGGATAGGCAAAAAGGTAGGATGCAGGCGGCAAGCGTTATCAGCTGTAAACCTGAAGAAGGAGATATAAGAAGGGCTGTTGATATTGCTTTAAGCCAGGAATTTAGAGAAAAGGCCAAAAAAGTGACCAACCCTTACGGAGATGGCAGAACATCGGATAAAGTTGCTGGGATAATAAAAGATTTTTTGATTAACAGGAAGATAGACTTAAAAAAGAAGTTTTATGATATTTTTGGCTAAGGAGGAATAAGTTTAATTGCGGGTACTTGTTGTCGGATTAGGTTCCATGGGAAAACGTCGAATCAGGCTTCTTAAACAAAAATATGCTGATGAGGTGGATATAATTGGCGTAGATTTAAGAGAAGATAGAAGAATTTTTTGTCAGGAAGAGTATAATATAATGGTTTTTTCCTCATTGGAAGATGTTTTGGATAAATTTGACATAAAAGCTGCTTTTATATGTACTTCTCCTTTGTCGCATGGCAGGATAATAAATAAGTGTTTAAATAAGGGTATACATGTTTTCAGCGAGCTTAACCTGATTGCTGATGAATTTTACCACAAAAATATTAAATTGGCAGAAGCGAAAAAATGTGTCCTGTTTGCTTCTTCTACTTTGCTTTATAGGAAAGATATAGAGATCATAAATGAATATGTAGTGAATTTAACTAAACCGGTAAATTATATTTATCATGTAGGCCAGTATTTACCTGACTGGCATCCGTGGGAAGACTACAAGGATTTTTTTGTCGCTGACCGGCGCACCAATGCATGTCGCGAAATTATGGCAATAGAGTTTCCCTGGATTATTGAGGTTTTTGGGGAAATAGATTTTTGGAATGTCTTCTCCGATAAGATGAGCGGTTTAGATATAGAATACAATGATAATTTTTTTATATTTATCAAACATAGAACAGGTAATAAGGGATTATTAGAGATTGATCTTGTATCCAGAAAAGCAGTCAGAAATTTAGAAGTATTTGGAGAAGAATTATATTTGAGCTGGGATGGAAAACCTGAAGGATTAAGATTATATGATTTTACCGAAGGGAAAGAAAAATTATTGAATGTTTACCCTGTTATTGACAGAAATAAAGGATATTCTGAATTTATAGTTGAAAATGCTTATATGAGGGAAATAGAGATTTTTTTTGAGGCAGTGGCAGGCAAAAAAGAACTTGTAAAATATGATATAAACAAGGAAAGAGAAGTTATAAATCTTATGGATAAGATAGAGGGAAGAGTGTATGAAAAACTATAAAATTGCTATAGTAGGCCTGGGATCCATTGGTAAAAGACACTTGATAAACCTGGGGAAAATAGCCCGGGAAAACCAGATGTCTTTTTCTATTGATTTGATACGCAGTCAGAGAAGATATGATGATATTGAAAGCGATTATTTAAGGTTGGTTAATAATATTTATTTTTATGATGATAATTTTGCAGATGATTATTATGATGTTATTTTTATCACTAATCCTACTTTTTTACACTATGATACTATAAAAAAATTTTCATCCAAGACTAAACATATGTTTATTGAAAAGCCAGTTTTCCACGATTGTGGATTGTCTCTTGATGAATTGAACTTAAAAGAAAATTCTGTTTATTATGTAGCTTGCCCTTTAAGATATAGCAGTATTATAGAATATTTGAAAAATAGTATAGTAGGAAGGGAAAAAATATATAGTGTGCGAATTATATGTTCCAGTTATTTGCCTGATTGGAGACCAAATGTAGATTATCGTAAAATTTACAGTTCATACCGTGACAAAGGTGGAGGAGTTGTATTAGATTTAATACACGAATGGGATTATGCATGTTATTTATTTGGCTATCCCAAACATGTAAGTTGTATGAGAGGGAAATACTCTCATTTGGAAATTGACAGTGATGATCTGGCAGTATATTTGGCTGAATATGATAACATGTTGCTGGAAATTCACCTGGATTATTTTGGTAGAAAGGCTTTGAGGCAAATAGATGTATTGACAGAAGAGGAAACTATAACAGCGGATATAATCAATGGGAAAATAGACTTTTTGAAAGAGGGAAAGACCATCTCTTTTTCGGAAACTAAAGATGATTTTTATTTGAAAGAATTGAAATATTTTTTTGATGTGCTGGAAGGTAAGAAAGAAAACATGAATTCTATTTATAATGCAGTAAAGGTTTTGAAAATTGCTTTGGAAGGTAATGCAAAATGAAGATTTTGTTTACATTGTGTGCCAGAAAAGGTTCTAAAGGGTTAAAAAATAAAAATTTATTAAGTTTTGTAGGTTACCCCTTACCTTTTTATACTATTTCAGTAATAGATTTATATGCCAGAAAAAATTTAGATGTAGATATTGATATAGTTTTGAATACAGATTCTATTCAATTAATTGATATTATCAAGAACAATATAAAAATTAAAATTGACTTTATCGAAAGAAAATTAAGTTTGGCTGGCGATAATGTACCTAAAATCGAAGTAATTAGAGATAGTTATTATTTAATGGCTGATGCCAGGAAAAAAGAGTATGACTATATAGTTGATTTGGATTTTACTTCTCCTCTTAGAACATTACAGGATTTAGAAAATTTAATCGAAAAAAGAAGAAATTCGCATGCGGATGTGGTTTTTAGCGTTACTAAAGCAAGAAGAAACCCTTATTTTAACATGGTTAAAAAATTAGATAATGGATATTATGGAAGGGTAATCAACTCTAATTTTAATGCCCGGCAGGAAGCACCTGCTGTTTTTGACATGAATGCCTCAATGTATGGATATTTGCCAGGTTTTTTGAGGAGTAAAAAAGGAATTTTTGATGGAACTTGCGACATTGTTGAAATGGTTGATAGTGGTATACTGGACATAGATGATGAAGAAGATTTTGAGCTTATGCAGGTAGTAGCAAAATATTTTTATGATACGAAGAAAGATTACAGGTTAATCAGGGATAATATTGAAAAAATCCTGATAAACTGAAAACTGAAAAATAGACTTATTAAACAATAGATATCAAAATGTCTCTATACCTGTTAATTTCACAATAATCAGGCGAATAATTTTTTATGGGAGGGTGTATTTATGAAACATATTTTTTTGGATATGATTTTTGAATATGATTTACCTGAGATTAATAATGGGGATTTTAATCTAGAATATGGTTATGACAGAATCAAAGGATATTGGGTTGATAAAGAAGGTAATCCATGTATTTTTGATCCTAATTTTTCAAAACCTCGAACTAAAAAAGCAGATATTGAAACGGGGGAAGATTTAAAAGGTGAGTAGGCATGTGGATTATTTGATTATATCTAGGAAAGAAGATTTTACTTCTGATATAGTTTGTGTGGCTTTACGAAATTTTACGAAAAATTATTTGAGAGTTAACAGGGATGAACTAGCTTTGTATAAGATATTTTGGGATATTAGCAATGAAATGAGATTATTTATAATTATTGATGAAGAAGAATACATAATAGATGAAAAAATTAAGGGAGTTTATTATAGAGCTCCTGTTTTTTTGAGAAACTTTTTAAATGCTTCTGTGGAGGAGCAAATATCTAAAACTCAATGGATGGCATTTATAAAAAATTTAATATATTATGAAGATGCCATTTGGATAAATAATCCTGTAGCAACATATAAAGCTGAGAACAAGATGTTGCAGCTAAAATATGCCAAAAAAATAGGGTTTAAAATACCAGAGACTTTTGTTGTTAATCATTTATGTGAACGAATAAGAGATGATAGAGTATATGCTCTTAAATCTATTGATACTCTTTTTTTGAAATACATTGATAAGGAAGCTTTTTTATATACAAACATGATAAATGGAAATAAATTAAAATATTATAATTTGGATATGGCGCCTATAGTTTTGCAGAGTTTTTTAAGACCGAAAATTGATATTAGAGTTACAGTTATAAATGAAAATGTTTATTCCGTGAAAATAGTTAAAAATGGTATGCCGATAGAAGGCGATTGGAGAAAAGAAAAAGATAGTGTAAATTTTGTAGAGTGTGATTTACCAGATGAAATAAAAGATAAGTGTATTGAGATGGTTAAAATGATGGGACTTATTTATGGAGCAATAGATTTGGCGCTAGTAGATAACGAGTATTATTTTTTAGAGTTGAATCCTACAGGAGAGTGGGCTTGGTTAAAAGAAATTAATGGATTTGATATAGATGAAAAGATTGTGGAGGTTTTGATTAACAAATGAGTTTGTGGTTTTTAAAATCTTTAAAAAATTTTACAACAAAAATAAAATATGTGATGAATAGTGTGTTGGCGTTTTTTGCATCTTTATTTCTTTTTTTTTTGGGATAAACATTTTAATGGCAAAATATTAAAAAAATTGGAAATAATTAAAAAAACTGATGAAGAATCTTTTTACGATTTGGAATTAAATTTTTTAGGAAATATAAGGAGAATCTCTTTAAAAAAGATAAAAGAAAGATACGAAAAGAGCTTTGAAACAAAAAAAATTTTAGAAGAAAAGGCAAAAACTAATGTTGTGATTTTTACATTATTGACAACAGCTCTATCTATTTTTTCTTCAGAATTCCAGGATGTTAGCAATTTTGAATGTACGATATGGTGGCTTTTTAAAATGATGGTTGTTATTCTTATGATGTCCTATATGATTTTTGGTGCAATTAAAACTTTTGATGTTTTAATGAATAAAAATGTAATATATTTAGTCGATGATGATATTGATTCTTTTAGTAAGAGAAAACAGAAATCAAAATATGCTAAAGCTATTGAAATAAATGAATATTATAATCTTTTAAGAAATAATCGTATTTTTTTAGGCTATTTATGTATAAGAAATTATTTAATTTTTTTACTTGTTTATGTTTTTATAAAGTTTATAGAGGTACTGTCTATTTAGCCCCCTAAAACCTTTGGAGAAAATCTGTCTAATTATGATAACCTTTAAGTTAAATGGGGGTAGATTATTAATGAGCGGTAAAAAGCAGTACAGTGATGAGTTAAAAGAACAAATCATTAAAGAATATCAGGAAACAGGCAATGTAGCTATTGTAGCCCGGCGCTATAATATTTCATCCAACACTATTCATTCCTGGAGTAAAAAATATTGCAAAACCGGGTCTATGAAAACCTTACCCAGAGGCGAAAAGGATAGAAATAAAATCCTGGAAAAGCAGCTTCAACAAGTAAGCATTGAAAACGACAGGCTAAAAAGATTACTGCTAAAGAATTAGAACTTGCTATTTTAAAAGAGTTGGCTAATACCAAAAACCTGAGGTGAAGGCAGAGTTAATATAGCCAGAAGGTGGATAGAAAAAGGATATAAAACCTGTAAAGTCCTTAACTCTGCCTAAATAACCTCATCCACCTATTATGCTTATATAAAGAAAACTGAAAAAACAACTTTAGATATAGGAACTAATCCCGAAAAAAGGGGCCGTCAAAAACCGGAGTATTCCCTAAATAAGGCTGGTGAAAAAATAAGCGATGAAGAAATAAAAGAAAAAATAATCTTTATAATCTCCGGTGATGGTTTTCCCGGTGGATATAGAAAAATAAACGCAGTGCTAAGGGAGCAATATGGCATAGTGATAAACCATAAGAAGACTTACAGGTTGAGCAGGGAGCCTGGCATTCTAAAACCCCAGAGAAAAATATATCCCAAAAAGCCAGGGAAGTTAGCCAGAAAGCAAGAGATTACTGGTTCTAATCAATTATGGGAAATAGATATAAAATACGGTTACTTACAGGAAGCCCAAAAATTTTTCTATCTGGTATCGATAATAGATGTTTTTGAACGCATGATTGTAGATTATCACCCGGGATTAAACGCAACTGCTTCAGACGTCAGCCGTTTGCTTAAAAATGCCCTGCCCAGGAGAGGTTTATTGCCGGGAAGCAATAGGCCAGTAATAAGGACTGGCAATGGGCCGCAGTTTATGGCAGCAAGCTTTGAAAAACATGTCAGGAATTAAAGCTGATTCATGAGAGAATACCTGTAAAAACCCCTGATATAAATGCCCATATAGAAGCATTTCATTCTATTTTGGAAGAAGAATGCTGTGCCTGTAATGAATTTTTAAATTTCAGGGAAGCGTATGAAATTATCAGCCAGTATATAGAGTATTATAACAACTGGAGAATACATGGAAGCTTAGGATACCATATCCCTGCTGATTCTTATGAACTTAACAGGGATAGAGACATTTCGATACAGGTTGCTTAATAGACTTATCCTTTCAGCAGGCTAATTTTATGTAATTTTTAAAGAGTATTAGATTTAGACAGATTTTTTACATTAATAAGGGGCCAATGCGACCTTTCAGGGGATATTTAAGTATTTATAATATAAGGCTAAGGCGGCAACTGGTAATTTTTTTACTGATTGCAGTCTGTTATGGCTTTGAAACAGGCAATTATTTTTACCTAGCTGCTTGTTTTGAAAAACAGTTTTATTCATGGTGGATTAAGTAAAATTTGCTCCATTTAATTTTAAACCCGTCGTTATTAATATCCTCAAAACTCATAACTTCTTCAGCTTCTGCTATCAAAACATTCTCGCACAATATCCCTGTTGAGGTATCTGGCTCTACATACCGGCAGCAGCCATTAACCAGCTGTCTCCTGTCCATATCAAAAGGATAATAGGCATTAAGAACTCTGGTTTTTAAATCTTTTGTTCCATCCTGGTTTGAGAGCTTATTATCCTTTTCTATCCTGGCTTCTTTTTCAGCTTCCAAATTGGAAGCCTTTTTTCATCTTTTATAAAGTTTTCTGCATTCTGCGGCTTTATGTGATTTAAGGCAATATAACAATTTTTCGGCAAGTTTTCCCACATCAATATATCTTTGCTCAGGAATCTAATTTTAAAGGCAGCAGACCCCGATAAAAAGATAAAAATTTTTTATCAATATAAAATACCCCTTGCGAAGGCCTGGAAGCAGAAGCTTCCAGAACAGCCAGGCTTATCTGGTAGTAATAAGAGGTTCCATCCGGGTTAAATGTATAGACATCCATGAGCCCTTTATCATTTGCACCTGCCCAGGTCCCGATAAGCCTGACTTCCGTCTTCCGCAGCGGTGAAAGCCAGCATAAAAATACTCCCCTGCTGCCAGTCTGATAAAAAACATATACAATGCTTTCCAGGATTTTTTATAAATATATCATAAAATTTATTTATCTGATCTAATAAAAAAATATTATATTATTTTTTTTAGAAATAACCCTAAAAACAATCAGTTTATTTCATTTAGAGAAAAACAAATATTTAAAACAAAAATATATGTAACAAATTTAAAGGAGGTGGTAAATATGTTTAGAAATGTATATTAATAAAACATATATACTTAAAATGGTTAGTGTAGTAAAAATTAATAATTTTAAATAAGGAGGTATACTTTAAATGTCAGATATTAATATTAAAAATTATTTTGAAGAAATAAACAAATTTGAAGCCAAACGTTCATATGAGTTAGGCCGGAAAAAGGAAAAGGAACAGCTAGAAGAATACAGGTTTACAATGCGAATATACAACTTAATTGAAAATACTTACGAAGATAAAAAAGATAAAATAAAGCTATATAACAATCTAATGAAAATTCTGGCTAAAAATAAAGAAGTAATTAATGAATCAGCAGACAAAATGTTTAATTCCTAAAAATTTTCATAATTAAATTACCAAAATAACCATGGAAGGAGGGATTTAATGTTATGATTTTGAAAAAAGATTATCTGGCAAATATTTTAAATATTCCTTATAATCATAAATTGACTATTTTTACTTCAAATAAGGACAAAAACAAAATAGAAGAAACACTAAAAATTGCTAAAACCCAAAAACTTTTATTTCATTATCAATTTAAGGAAAACGAAAACCATAAAAAACAACTTGTAGAAATTTATATAACATATGATATTATACGATATGATATTTTCAATGAAATACTTGATTTTTTCAATAATTTTTACATTGACCAGAGAATATACGCACAACTTATCGATATAATAATATCGGAACCCCCATCAGCTATGCTTGTTGATGAGGATTTAGGAATAAATATTGAAATAAACCCATTAAATATGCAGAAACTCAAACTGGCCTTAAAAATTACCGGAAACATAGAAGAAATAAACTATGCATTAAATTATGCGTTAACAGAAAAAGACTTTCTGGATCCCGAAGCAAATATTGAATTTATAAAAGATCATAACCATCCATTGTTCGAATTTTTACCAACTGAAGAGCAAAAAAGTTTATTTAATACTTATACATCATTTTTCATAATAATACCTATAAATAAAGCAAAAATATTAAAACTAAATAAATATATAATACATTTCCTAAATAATTACGGAATGGAATATAAATTAAAATTTAATTACATCCCATATACAAACTTCTAAGAAATAAAATAAAATGTATGTAGAAAATAAAAGCAATAAAGTTGCAAAAGCAAACGTATACTACTTTTATAACTAAAATTCCTCTGATCCCAATTGTAAAAGTATTCAGCCTGATTGTACTGTAGAAACCTGTGAAATATACAAATGTATATAAAATTTTTTAAAATAGGTCCTTTGTCAATAGTTGGGGGAGCAGGTAGTGGTCAAATACCTGCTGCCTTCTTTTTATGTACAGCAATGCAGTATACGATTACTAAATCTGGAGGAATTTCTATAGCCGTAACCATTGCGCTTAATAAGCTTAATTTTATTATTGAAGCCTTAAACACATCCATTCGTATAAGGCACATCAAACGAATTCAATATTTCTTCTTTCCAATTGATAATGGTATTGGCAAGATAAGAAAACTGTTCAATATTATATACTTTTACCAGCTCAAGCCAGTCATTAAGCTTTATTTCAGCGTCAGCAGAATTAACAGCGTTCACAAAATCCATAAATTTTTCTTTTAATACATATGATAATCTTAGCTTTTCATCTATACGGAGCAGATTAGCTAGTTTTATTTTATCGTTATCACTTAATTTCCTTCGATTACGGGGCAGAAGTTTCCTGTTCTTTTTTAGAAATCTACTTTTCTCATATGGCAGATCCTTTTGAATATATTTACGAACTTTATCTATAGCCCAGATACAGTTTCTTACATAGTGAAAACGGTCGATAACTATGGTTGCCTGGGGAAAAACCTTCTTTACTGCTTCTTTATAAGGTTTCCACATATCAATAACCACATATTTAACATTTTCCCGGCTGGTAAATTTTTTGAAATATTTAACCAGGAAGTCAAAGTTACGCCGGTCCAAAATATCTAAAACAACTGAGTTAACTGGATCAACTAATATACAGTGATATTTTCCTTTATCAGTAGTACCCTTGAATTCATCAATTGATATGACTTCCGGAAGTTCATTGATACTATATGAAATATAATCAAAAATTCTGGCTACCGTACTCGAAGAAATACCGAAATCTTTAGCTATAGAAGTCATGCTGTAGTTAGTTCTTAATTTTTCAATAATAGCTTCAATAAGGCGATGGGTCATTCTTTGATATTTGCCAATAAAATCAGCTGTTTCATAAAACCTTTTGCCACATTCGGTACATCTGTAGCGGCGTTTGCGGTATAACAAATATAAGGGCTTGTTTAAAAAAGGAATATCTTTTATACGTTGATACCTGTAATCATGAATTTTTATAGCCTGTGTTCCGCAAACCGGGCATTTATGAGAACTTACCGGCTTGGAAATACTTATCTCATAATAGTTATCATACTGCCTTATACTGTCGATGTTTACATCTTTCAAAAAAAGCAAATTTTTGTTAAACTGAAATTGCATTGGGAAGAATACCTCCTTTTATGTGTTTTGGGGATTATACACAGGTATTCGACCCAATGCTTTTTATTTCCCTCCTACCCCAACATTTATTATAGAACCTGAAAAATTTTTTAAAAGGTTTTTTATGTGTTTTTAAAGCCAATTATTTGTCTGCAAGCTTATAATTATAGAAAGGGATTTTTTAAAAAGGGGATAGGGGAAGATGAACAGCATTAGCCAGAATATAAAGGGTTTGGTAAGCAAACTTGCTCTTTTGGAAAGCATGTATGATTATATTCGCCTGGTAAATCCGGTGAATAAAAAGGTTATAAATGTTGTTGACAGTAAAACATATGAACTGAAAGAAGCTGCTTCTTTTCCGTGTTTCAGTTTTTGGACTCATGATGATGTATGCAGCAACTGTATTTCTATAAGGGCTTACCGTGAAAAAGAGACTTTTATAAAGATTGAGTATACGGAAGAAAAAATTTTTATGGTAACTGCTATACCGCTTGATTTTGAAGGGCAAAGCGTAGTTATTGAACTGCTGAGGGATGTTACGAGAAGCCTGGTTTTTGATAATGGGGAACCGGCCAGAAATGTTGAGATAAAAAAGCTTCTGGATGAGGCGAATGTAGCTATTGTAACAGATGAGCTTACCAGGGTTTACAACAAGAGGTATATATTAGAAAAACTGCCGGTAGAAATGGTGATGGCCAGGGTGAATGAAAAACCTCTTTCTGTAGTCATGGCTGATATAGATTTTTTCAAGAAGGTTAACGATGTTTATGGACATCTGGCGGGAGACTATATTTTAAAGGAGTTTGCCGGGATACTTAAAAACAATATACGCAATGAAAAAGATTGGGTAGCCAGGTTTGGCGGGGAAGAATTTTTGGTATGCCTGCCTGATGCGGATAAAAAAGCTGCTTTTACTGTTGCCGAAAGGATGCGAAAAGCGGTGGAAGAAGCTGTTTTCACCTATAAAGATCTTGAGCTTAAAATAACTTCCAGTTTCGGGGTATATACAATGGAGCCAGTGGATAATATCAAGGATTATGCTGAGCTTATTGAACATGTGGATGAGAATCTTTACAAAGCGAAGAAAAATGGCCGAAACTGTGTTGTTGGCTGTTAAAAAAACTGATGTATGATGTATTTTCCTCCTCTTTTTAATGGGGAGGATTTTTTATGCCTGAATGTCAATGACAAATTAGGTATCTGGATTGTTTAACGTAGAAAAAAAACATATTGTTAATTTAGCAGATTGTTTTCTTAAAAATGCCAGAAGCTTTAAAAAATCATGATTTTACATGGAAGGGGGCAGTTTTATGCAGGTTTTCCGCACGGTTTTCGGCATGATGATTAATCCATCGGGAACTTTGAAAAGTGCCTTGTCAGAAAGCCACTGGGCACTGGCTCCAGGAGTTTCTGCTCTTGCTTTTACCCTGTTTTTTCTGCAGACAGGGCTTGATTTGTATAAAACCGGGCAGAAGGGGTTTTCTTATGTTTGGCTTGCGCTGGGCAGCGGATTTTTGTATGGCCTGCTTGTAATACCGGTACTGGGGGTTATCGCATGGGGGTTTTTGAAAACTTTCCGTATGGAAAGGAACCTTAAAGACGCGGTGGCTTCGATGTGTTTAAGCTATTCGGGAGCTTTGGTGTACGGAATTATCGGCCTTATTTTTTCCCTGCTTCTGGGCTGGAAGACGGCGGTAGCTTTTGGGGTGACAGGAGTTTTGTGGGCGGTAGGGCCTATGATGGTCGGCATCCGGGAGATGAGCGGGGGGAATAATGTTTTGAGCATGGTTATTTCAGCAGCAATAAGCGTTATAGTCCTTTTTTCCTGGTCATTCTGGGGGAATCTGTAGAAGGGGGGATTTTTTTGAACTGGCTGGGAATGCTTTGTTTTGCGGTTTTGGGGATAAGCGCCTTTTCTAATCCGGTAAATCCTTTATCAGCTTATAACATAGCTTTTGGCCTTATAGCGGGATTTTTTTGGGGCTGGCTTTTTATCTTTTTTATGCGAGTTTTCTTAAGGATAGCCAACCGTTCCCTGGTTAAGGAAAAGGGGAAAGGGGAAATAAAAAAAGCGGTAGATGGGGCGCTTTTGTTTCTTGTTCCCTTTGCGGTGATGATGTTTATTGCGGTTTTTGTGCTGGGATGGTCAAATACGGCTAGCTTTGTTTCTGCTGGGCTGATGGCAGTAGGTACGGCAGCTTCTGTGGAAATAGGCAAAAAGCTGGAAAAACAGGAGATAAAAAATGTTATTGCCGCTTCCGGGGTAGCTTTCCTCTTTTCCCTGCTGTGGATTATATCTTTTAGTTTTATGAGCAAAGTGCCGGGATATATTGAAGGGGGACTTTCTATCCTGCTTTCTCTGATGGAAGGAGGGGGGGCTTTATGAAAAAATACCGCAGGATTTGCTGGGGGCTATTGTCTTTGTTTGTTTTTGTGTATGTTTTTCCCCTGGCGGTTTTGGCAGCCGGCGATGTGGTAAGGGAAGCGTCTGCTGCGGTGAGGGAAGCGCCTGTTTATGAAAGGGTGGCAGCCAAGAAAGGAAGCTGGCATACGGAACAGGTAGCTGCAGGAGATAAAGGGATAATGGCGGTAGGGTATAAAGGAAGATACGGGACTGTTTTGGAAGGAGGGGAGTTCAGGCATAAGATAAGGGATGATGTGCTTTTAACCGGGATTTATGTACCGTACAGGGAAGACGCCGGTGAAAAGGTCAGGCTTGCAATATATGACAGGCAGGGATCCAGGCTGGGGGAAGTGGAGGCTTACCGCACCTGGAACGGGGATGTATCAGGGATGGAGAAGCAAGATGCAGGAGGGGATGAGGACGATTTTGTATATGTGGCTATGCCGGAAGATAACCTGGTGCTGCCAAAGGGGGAATATGTTTTAAGGCTGGAGCCTGCTGAAGGGGCAACCGGGGAATTTCTTGTCAAAGGAAAAAGCATGGCCGGGATAGAAAGGGAGAGGGGAGATTCCTCCCAGCTGGGCCATGAAGGCATGGCAGAAGGGCAAAAAATCACTCCTGAAATGCTGGCAGGCGCAAAGAAAAGCGCCAAGCCGATGGTTTTCGCTCTGGATAAGGATTACAGGCTGGATGAGGTCCTTATCAACACTTATAACGGCGGAGAAGGGGCTCTGCCGGGAATGGTAGAGATTTATAACCAGGCAGGGCAGCTTATATGGCAGGGAAAGGCAAGCGGCTTGAGCCTGGGTGCGACAGCGAATGGAATGTGGGCAGTTTATCCCGGAATAGTTTTAAAGGCGGGAAATTACAGGATTACAGTTTCACTGCCGGAAGCAGTTTCTTATGATGAAAAGGGAGAGCCTATGTTTTATGTGAGTGTTTCGGAGGCCAAACCTTCACCTTTTGATTTTACCGGCACCTATCTGGTAGATGCCGAGGGGAGAAAGACCAGCACCCTGATGGGGCCAGTAAACGGCAGCAGCTATGTTCTCAATGGTTTTGAACTGGCAGTGCTTGAGAAAGAAGGATTTGTCGAGCTTATAGGCAGGTATAAGGGGATGCCTTTTTCCCAGAATTGTGAAGTGGTAGAGAAAACTGAGAAGATGGTAAAAGCCAGATTTTCTTTCTCTGCCAGCTTGAGCGCGGAAGAGCGGATAAGCGCTGAAGGCACAGTGATTTTGTCCCGCAAGGGAGGAGAAAAAGCTTTTATAAATATTAGCGGCAATGCCTATTATACCCGGGAAGGTTCATCAAAAAGGGGAGCTGATGCCAACACTTATGTTTTCAAGGCGCAGGGGAATATGGTAAGAAAAGACCTGCCGCCTTTTGTGGCAACAGTTTTGGGAAGTACAGGCAGTGTGGGCAATATACCTGGCCCTGACAGCGCCGCTCAGGCAGCAGCGGGAATCCTTTTTCCACCTCTGGTAGGTCTGGTGGTAAATGTGCTCCAGGAAGCCAGAAAGGCCAGGGAGGAACGGGAAAGAGAGGCTAAAAAGAAAAGGGTGCGGGATAAAAGCTGGTATAAGGCAAAGTATCCTAATGCTTCCGATGAAACCCTAGCCATGATTATGCTGGCAGATGCCATGGCCAATACCGATGAGCCTGACGAGGAAGATGCTTTTTCAGCCGGGGATGATGAAAAAGGGCAGATTTCAGGGGATAGCACCTATGATGAGGGATATGAGGAAGAAGAGGCCGAAGAGATAGCGCAGGAAGAGCCTGAAGGCGCAGAAACGCCGGACAGCTGTGATTACGGCAGGGAAAATAGCAAACATGATGTAGTGCAGGAAGAAAGGACAGAAAAAAATATACCGGGAGAAACTCCGCTTGAAACTATGGAAATTACAGATCCCCTGACCGGGAATACCTTAACTTATGTAAAAGATCCAGCTTCTGGGGAATGGTATGATCCCCAAACCGGCTTTGTCTTCAGTGAAGACCGCTTGCGGGACGCGCAGCGCGGGAAAGAGTTCCAGGAATTTTATAATAAACAGGACCGCATGAAAAATCAGGAACCAGACCCTTATATGAAAGAAGCTATGGAAGAGATAAATAACCGCTTCAAGCAGGAAGAGTTCAAAGAAGCTATGCGGAGAAAGTATGGAACAAGAGATGATAGCGAGATAATGCGGATTATCAGGGAAAGGCAGGAGAAGGAAAGGGAAGCTTTCGACAGATGGCAGAGGATTGGCGACATAGCCCAGGTGATGGAAACGGGAGGCAAGGTTGTTCAGGTAGGGGCTGATGTAGCTATTGACGGCCTGGCAGCTGTTACTCCGGGAGGAAGCAAGGTGCGCGCGGTATATAAGCTAGTCAAAGGGATAGCCGGATCTGCAGCTGACAAGGGGTTAAACGCGGGTTCTCTGGTAGAAGGGGCTATCAAGGGAACAGCTGATGCCGGATTGGATTATATTGAAGGCCCGGTAAAAGGCGTTAATCCAGCCCTGATAAAAGCGGGAATATCAGTAGCCGGGGAAACGGCAGGTTCCACAGCCGGGGCAGCTTTAAGAGGCGAAAACTGGAAGGCTGCAGGTATGCAGGGCCTGGTGGATGGAACCCTGAAAGCCGGAGTGGGGACTATTACCGATAAACTCACCAGCAGCGCTCCTCCTGTAAAGCTTCCCGAAGGTCCGGTCAATATACTGTCGACCAGCAAACATGTCCTGGTTAACAAAGGAAGCCTTACCAGGATTGCGAGCGGCCTTACTGATGAGTTTGTGGTAAAACCGGTGGTGGGAGATCCCATCAAGAAGGCCCTGGAATAGGCTGATATTTGAGTAAGGAGGGGAATAGAAGATGAATTTTACCTTGCGTGAACTTAAGTTTCTGGGCAGTTTTTTTGCAAATAGCAATCCCCTTGGTTTTTTTAACAATATAAAGGCTGAACTAGAGGGGGATGAAGAGGAACTGTTAAAGGGAAAAGGGGTATTGGCAGACGGCAGGGTGGAAGATAGCCTGGCTGATATCCTTAAGACGGCGGCTGATCCCGAGAAATGCGCCCGTCTGGTGTTAGAGACCCCCTTTCTGGTTGTGGAAAAATACACTTACAGGAAAGGGGATAGGCTGGTCCTGCTTGAAAACCGGATGGGGGATGTGGGGATTGAGCCTTTGGATAGCCTGGAGCCGGTGATGGCTGAGTTGATACATTTTACCGGCCTTTCAGATATTAAAAATGCTGGCATAGATGTGGTTCTGGATAAAGAGGAGACTCTGGCATTCTTAAGCCTCATAGACTGGCGGCGCAGGCAGGCAATGGGCAGCTACTGGGGGGAAAGGGAGGAAAAAGAAGAGGTTGCTATTGGAGAAATTGCAGGCATGATGCAGAGCCTTTTGCCAAACAGCCTGCTTAAGATGATGGTCAATAACTACCGTTATGAACTTCCTCCCCGGGATAAAATCCCTCTCATTATGCAAAGGCTTGAGGAGAAAGGGGTAATAGATGGTGAGGCAAACGGGGGGATATATAAGCTTAAAGGGCAGTATGCCCTGCTGGGGCAGCTTTTTCTGCTTCCCCGGAGCATTGCTGTCCTTGAGATGCTTATAAATGACAAAAAGGAAGGGCTTATAAGCAGCGGATGCCTGCTGGTAAGTGCAGGACTTTATGATAATCTGCTTTTTATGTTCGATGAGGACAGTATCCGCATAAGTACGGTAACCAGCCGGACAGTGCTGGAGATTATGGAAGAGATGCTTATGCTGAAATAAAATGGGCTATATTGTAATATATAGAATAATATTCTATTTTATGGTATAAATTTCTTATATATTATTGCTATTTGCTAGAAAATGTAATAAAATTTAGTAATAACAGAATATAGATAAAATTATTACTTGGCAGGATTTATGCTTGCAAGATCTATGCTTCGGTATAAAAGATTTATGTTATGAAGCATAGATTTTTTTATCTCCAGAAAAGGTTTATAGAGAAAAAAACTTAAGAACGGGGAGGGGTTATGGATGAATATCGAGCAATTTGAAATTTTCAGGACTATTGCCCAGGTAAGAAGTTTCACCAGAGCGGCCAAGCTCCTTAATTTTACCCAGCCGGCAATAAGCACCCAGATTAAGCTTCTGGAAAAATACTACAATGTCGAGCTTTTTGAGCGGGGGAGCGGAGGGGTAAAGCTTACGGAAGCAGGCAGGAAGTTTTACGAGTATGGGGAAAAGATACTGGAGCTTTTTGCAGAAATGGAAAGGGAACTTGCGAGAATAAGCGGTTCGTCCAGAGAAGTTATAAAACTGGGGGCTACTTATTCTCCCGGCAACTATTTTTTGCCTTCAGCCATAAGGTTTTTTAAAACTCAAAACCCTGATGCTTATATAAGGCTTAATATAGCGCAGTCTGAAGAAATCATAGAAGCCTTGAGGGAAAGAAGCCTTGATATAGGGGTAATAGAAGGGGATATAAGCAGTACCCTGGATATAGAAAGGCACAAGGTTTCTGCCAACAAGCTGGTTCTGGTAGCCCCCAACAACCGTAGATGGCGGGAGGTTGAAAATATAAATATTGAGGAATTGAGGAAAGAACCTTTTATTACCCGGGAAGAAGAATCCAGCCTGCGCTATTTTTTTAATTCTTATCTGAAAAGCGTGGGATATGATTTGAGCAACCTTAATATTGTGATGGAGATAACCAGCTGGGAAGGCATGAAACAGGCTGTTTTGAACAACATAGGATTGGCTATAATCCCTTATCCGGTAGTGGAAAGGGAGATTAAAGAGGGAAGGCTTAAAGAGCTGAAACTGGAAGGGGAAGATATCAGGTTCAGCTGGGATACTGAAGTTATAGTCCGCAAAGGGGAAAGCCTTAATGGTTTAAAAAAGGCGTTTCTTGATTTTCTCCTTTCCCCTTCCATGGTGTGGACTTCAGAAGGGGAATATATCGAAAAGAACAAGATGCTTTTTATCTAGCATTTATATGGAAAATAAAAAAGGGAAAACCCCCTTTTTAATTTATTTTATCTTCATCGGTTTTGGCTTCTTCAAGCAGTTCAGAAACAGTAACGAACTGATAGCCCTGTTTTTTCAGCTCTTTTATTATTACCGGCAGGGCTTCGGCAGTTTGCTTGCAGGTGTCGCTGGCATGCATGAGTATTATATCCCCGGGATGCGCTTTTTTGGTAACCCTTTCGATGATGGTGTTTACTCCCGGATTCATCCAGTCCAGAGAATCGGTTCCCCACTGGATAGCCTCATAGCCACATTCATGGATAGCCTCAATCACATGGTTTTTGTAATCACCGTTGGGGGTGCGGATAAGTTTGGCATCTACCCCGGTTACCTCTTTTATGGCCTTATGAGCCTCTTTTACTTCTTCCTTTATTTCTGCTTTGCTGAGCTGGCTTAAATTGATATGGCGGTGTCCGTGGCTGGCTATTTCATGTCCGTCTTCCTTTATGCGGCTTGCGATATCCGGATACTGCCTTACCCAGGGGCCGGAGAGAAAGAAGGTGCACTGAATGTTATTTTCTTTTAGAATATCCAGCACCGGCAGGGGAGTTTGGTTGCCCCAGCTAATGTCGAAGGTGAGGGCAATTATTTTTTTGTCGGTTCTCACCTCGTAGATTGGTTTTTGCCTGTTGTAGGCTTCCACTACCAGAACACTGCTGGCGATAAGGACAAAGCTTAAAAGAAATATCAGTGCCAGGAGGGTTTTTTTGCGGAAATAATAAAATCCGACCATTTTAGGCATAGTTTTAGCCTCCTTGATTTTGCGCTTTTTGCAATTTTATGGCTTATGGAAAATTTTTATTACTTTTTTCTGCAGCTGTAAGTTCAGTTAGGGTTACAAAGCTGTATCCCTCTTTTTTTAGCGCAGGCACCAAAATATCAACAGCCAGGGCGGTTTCTCCCCCGTTAGGGCCTCCATCATGCAGGATAATTATTTGTCCTGGCTTTACATGGTTTATTATATAACCTGCTATTTGTTCCGCTTTTTTGCCCTGCCAGTCTTTCGGGTCCTGAATATAGCTCCAGTAACCTATGATCATTTTTTCCTCCTTTACCAGATCTACCATTTCATAGGAAAGGTATCCACCGGGGGGGCGGAAAAAACGGGGTTTGCTGCCGGTTAAACTCAATATTATTTGATTGGTCTTTTTTATTTGTTCCTGTATAGCTTGGCGGTTTTCCCGGTTAAAGTCGGGGTGGGAAAAGCTGTGGTTGCCTATTTCATGCCCTTCTTCAGCCATCCGCTTTATAATTGAGGGATACTTTTCGGCATATTTTCCCAGTACAAAAAAAGTGGCTTTAACCTGATGTTTTTTTAAAAAGTCTAAAAGAAGAGGGGTATTTATGGGATCAGGCCCGTCATCAAAGGTGAGGGCCAGAATTTTCTGGTCAGTGGCGACTTCCGTAATAATTATTTTTTCCCGCTTCCAGTTTTCCATGTTGGGATGCAGGGTAAGCCTGTAGGCTCCAATGGAAAAGCAGATAATGAAAAGACAGGACAGCATAAAAAAAGCTGATTTTTTCCTGACGTAAATCAGCAATGTGCTGGCTCCTTTCGGCTATTTTTTAAATATATATGTCAGGAACGGTGTAATATGTACATGAAAAAAGGGTGGTTTTCTTTTTTACCACCCTTCAGGTTTTGGCTTTGTGCTGCTTAAGTAGTGGGGAAGTTTGAAAAATCTTCTATTTTGTATTTCCTGAGAATTAAAAGCTCAACCCTTCTGTTCATGGCTCTCCCCTGTACCGTAGCATTGTTGGCACGGGGGCGGTATTCGCCGTAGCCTACCACGCAGAACCTGGCCGGGTCAAGATCCGGATTTTGCAGGAGAAATTTCATTACATTAAGCGCCCTCTGGGTGCTGAGCTCCCAGTTGGAAGGGAACTGGGGAGTGTGGATGGGCAGGTTGTCAGTGTGCCCGGAGACTTCTATGTTGTTGTCCAGGGAAGCCAGTATTACTGACAGGTCTCTCAATATCGGCATGGCTTCCGGTTTTATATCTGCTTTCCCGGAATCAAAAAGGGCCACATCCTGTATTATTATCTGCAAGCCTTTTTCATTTACTGTGGTGGTTACCAGTTTTTCAATGCCCTGTTCCTTGAAATAGCGGTCCAGGGCTTCTTTATACTGCTGAAGCTTTTGGGTTTCGATAAGGCTTTGGGTAGGAGGGTTTTCGGTATCCGGTTTTTCCCCTTCCTCTACCAGCGCTTTCCCGGTAGTCATGATGCCGGGGCCGCCGGCAAAAAGGGACTGCAGCATTCTTTTAAACTCTTCAAATTTTTGCTGGTCCACCTGGCTCATGGCAAATAATACTATAAATAAGGCAAGAAGCAATGTTAACATATCCGCATAAGGGATTAGCCAGGTTTCATCAATGTGTTCTTCATGTTTCTTGTGTCTTTTGGCCATTATTCTTCCTCCAGTTTCTTCCTTTCTTCAGGGGTTAAGAAGACCATCATTTTTTCTTTTATCTGTATGGGGTTATTTCCGCTCTGCAGTGAAATAAGCCCTTCCAGGAGCATGGTTTTAATAACTACTTCCTCTTCGGATTTTCTTTTAAGTTTGGTAGCAAATGGGTGCCACATTACATAGCCGCTGAATATCCCAAAAAGGGTAGCCACGAAAGCTGCGGATATGGAAGCACCCAATTTTTTGGTATCATCCAGATGGCCAAGGGCACCTATCAGGCCTACAACTGCCCCCATAACTCCCAGGGTAGGAGCATATGTACCTGCTTGAGTAAATACAAGAGCTCCTGACTGATGTCTTTCACTCATGGTGGCGATTTCAGTTTCCAGATAGTCGCGCAGGAACTGTTCGTCCTGGCCGTCGACTATGAGCTGTAGACCTTTGCGGATAAAAGGGTCCTCAATTTCGGGAAGCCTGGCTTCCAGGGACAAAAGCCCTTCTTTTCTTGCCTGCTGGGCAAGTTCGACAATCATTTTTACCAGTTCAGCCGGATCTTCTCTTTTGGGTTCGGTGAATATGATTTTAAATAAAGCCGGAATCCTTTTTAATTCTTTCATGGGAAAAGCGTTAAATATGGCAGCTGTAGTCCCTACAAATATTATGATTATAGCTGCCGGATTGATAAGTATGGCGATATTGGCTCCTTTGGCTATCATACCGCCTATGAGTGCAAAGAGACCTAGTAAAAGACCTATGATTACTGCAATATCCATAATGTCACCTCAAAAAAATTTTTAGGCATTTTTAATTATAATGGAATTTTATTTTGCAGGTCAGGTTAAAAAGTTAAATTTTTCGACTGATTCTTAATATATTATCGATAAAATGTTATTTTCCTTCAGTTTTTTGATAAAAATTATATTTAAGATGTATAAGCTGTATTTGGCGATGATGAAGTATTGAATAATGAAAACTGGCCAATCATATAATTATAGAGTAATTTAAACCGGAGGTTTTTTTATGTTTTATCAGTATGAAGTCGCAACAGTACTGGAAAATGGCGGCTGGATAAACGAGTTTGATAAAAGGCTGTGCTGGATTAAGCAAAAGGGATATTATGTAAAAATAGATATATATAAAGGAAAGGATTATGACTTTATATATCTGAAGCTGCAGGGGAAAAAGAGGGATGAGGTTTTTAAGGAAGAAGATATAGTGCATATTTTCCAGCATCAAATAGCGGAAATACTAGCGGAACATATTATAAAAGACTGGGAAGAAAAGCTTTTATGGAAAAAGGTTCTGAAATTGTGCCGCAGGTACCGGCCTCTGGAAAGAGAGGCTGTTTTCAGGAAGGCTTCTCATTTTTTGTCTCATTTTAATGAAAATGAGAGTATCAATATGCTTATAAATTTCAACCGCAAAAACAGGATAACCGGACGGGTTCTGGAACATATAAAACAGAGCGAGCGGATTATAGTTGACGGATTTATCCATTTCTGCCTGCCTGATTATCTGCAGGAGATAAGCTGTGCGGTAGAAATTGCCCTGGAGGAGTTTAAAAATGAGAAAGAATATAATGAATTTATAAGGCTTCTTAAGTATTTCGTCAATTCTCAGGTTCCCAAAACTTATGAAGTAAATATTATGCTGGGGGAAAATGGAAGCTTTTATTTCTGGGATAAAAACGGGGACGCGGTAGAGGAAAAGTATATAGATTATTATCGGGATCTTTGCGCTGATGAGATAAGCCTGGATGATATGCTTATAAGTGTGCTCATAACTATCGCTCCCCGCAGGATAGTCCTGCATAATGTCGAAAAATGCCGGCGCAATAAAGAAGCCCTGGATATAATTAAAAAGGTGTTTGCTGACCGTATTCATATTTGTCCGGGCTGCAGCTCCTGCCTTTTCAGGGAAGATAGGGATTTTAACTGGTAACCAAAGGGGTATAATGGCTGGTTAAAAGATGCTTGCGGTATATTGCAAAATTTGTTATATTCGATAAGTAAAAATAGAATAAGGTGGTAAATATGCTCCATTTTATAGTTATACCCCTTATAAGCGCTTTTATTGGTTATCTTACCAATGTTATCGCCATAAAACTTCTGTTTTGGCCTAAAAGGCCGATAAATTTTGGCTTTTTTACCCTGCAGGGGCTTTTGCCTAAAAGGCAGGCTGATATTGCAGCCAGTGTAGGGACACTGGTGGAGGAACAGCTTCTCTCCATGGACGAGCTTATGGACCGCATAGATAATCCGGATGTGCATCTTAAGATTGCGGACAAGCTGGCAGAAATTGCGAGAAACAAGATTGATACGGTACTTCCCAGCATTTTGCCTGGAAAAATTACCCGCTTGATTACAGACAACCTGGAACGCATGTTAAGACAGGAAGCTCCAGGGCTTATAAGGCAGGTTATGTCTTCCGGGCGCGACTATCTCGCCGAGGAAGTAGACATAAAGAAAATGGTGGAAGATAAAATAAACGGATTTGACCTGGATCAGCTGGAAGCGATGATAAAAAATGTATCATCACCTGAAATAAGGTTTATTGAAATTTTGGGCGGGGTTCTGGGGCTTTTGATTGGGCTTGTCCAGGTTTTGTTTTTGGTTTTGTTCCCTTTTGGCATTTAGACTTGTGTAAAAGCAGGAGGTATACATAGCATGATAAAGATTACGCTGAAGGATGGCAGCATAAGGGAATATCCGGAAGGGATAACCCTTATGAAGGTGGCGGAAGATATAAGCCCTAAACTGGCTAAAAACGCAGTAGCTGCTGTTTTCAACGAGGAGCTGGTAGATTTAAACCGGGAAGTTTTTGAAGACGGCACTTTGGAGATTGTTACTTTTGATGATGAAAGAGGAAAGGAAGTATACCGGCATACTTCGGCTCACATTATGGCTCAGGCGGTAAAAAGGCTGTGGCCGGATACCATACTGGCTATAGGGCCGGCTATTGATAAAGGTTTTTATTATGATTTTGACAGCAGCCACAAGTTTAGCCCCGATGATTTGGAAGCGATTGAAAAAGAGATGAAAAAGATTATTGACGCTGACTATCCGATAATAAGGAAAGAGCTTTCCCGGGAAGAAGCCTTGAAGTTCTTTGAAGAAAAGGGCGAAAAATATAAGGTTGAGCTTATTAATGACCTGCCGGAGGATGCAATTATAAGCATTTATGAACAGGGAGAGTTTGTGGACCTCTGTGCCGGACCTCACCTTCCTTCTACCGGGAGGGTAAACGCTTTTAAGCTTATGAGCCTGGCAGGTGCCTACTGGCGAGGCAGTGAAAAGAATCCCATGCTGCAGAGGATATATGCCACTTCTTTCCCCAAGAAGTCAATGCTGGATGATTATTTGACCAAACTGGAAGAAGCTAAAAAGCGCGACCACCGCAAATTAGGGAAAGAATTGGGGCTTTTTGTGCTTCTGGAAGAAGGGCCAGGCTTTCCGTTTTTCCTGCCCAAGGGCATGATTTTGCGCAATGAACTGGAAAAATTCTGGCGGGAAGAACATATGAAAGCCGGGTATCAGGAAATAAAGACCCCCATTATTTTAAACCGCGAACTGTGGGAGAGATCAGGACACTGGGACCATTATAAGGAAAATATGTATTTTACCCAGATAGATGGTGAAGATTATGCTATAAAGCCTATGAACTGTCCAGGAGGCATGCTGGTTTACAAACAAAACCTGCACAGCTACCGGGATTTGCCTCTGCGCACCTGTGAACTGGGGCTTGTTCACCGGCATGAGCTTTCCGGGGTCCTGCATGGGCTTATGAGGGTAAGGGCTTTTACTCAGGATGATGCGCATATTTTCATGCGTCCTGAGCAGATTATAGATGAGATTAAAGGTGTCATCGACCTGGTCGACCGTTTTTACAGCCTTTTTGGCTTCAGCTATCATGTAGAGCTCTCCACCAAACCTGAAAAAGCTATGGGTTCTGATGAAATATGGGAGCTGGCTACCAATGCCCTTATCCAGGCTTTAAATGAGAAGGGGCTTGAATATAAGGTGAATGAAGGGGATGGAGCATTTTACGGCCCCAAGATTGACTTCCACCTTAAAGATTCGCTGGACCGCACCTGGCAGTGTGGAACTATTCAGCTTGATTTTCAGATGCCGGAGAAATTTGACCTTACCTATATAGGTGAAGATGGGGAAAAACACCGTCCGGTCATGGTGCACCGGGTAGTTTACGGCAGTATTGAAAGGTTTATCGGCATATTGACCGAGCATTTTGCCGGTGCTTTCCCGGCCTGGCTCGCTCCTGTGCAGGTAAGGGTTATCCCGGTAGCCGAAAGGCACCATGAATATGCGAATAAAGTGGTAGAAGAGCTTAAAAATGCAGGTATCAGGGTGGAAGGCGATTTGCGCAGTGAAAAGGTAGGATACAAAATAAGGGAAGGGCAGCTTCAAAAAATCCCTTATCTTCTGGTAGTAGGGGATAATGAATGTGAAAGCGGCCAGGTAGCGGTAAGGCATAGAAAACTCGGCGATATGGGGGTAAAACCTGTTGCAGAGTTTAAGGATATGCTGATAAAGGAAATAGAAGAGAAAGCGATTGTATAATTAAAGCCTAAAATGCTTGCGACAAAATTTTATATATGTTATACTCTTATTCGGTACTAAGCAGGAGCTTCGCTTCTCACCTTACAACTTCGGTTCGTAAGGTAATGGTTTTGGATTGAAGAGTATGCACAGGCAGGGTGTGCCTGTTTCTGTGCCTCGATGAGGAAAGGAAGCGAGTTCATGCGAACTCGCTTTTATATTTTTAGGAGGTGAACTTCTTATCAGTAAGGATTGGAGAATTAATGAAGAAATACGGGCCAAAGAAGTAAGGCTTATCAGTGAAAATGGCGAACAGATTGGGATTGTGTCTCTTAAGGAAGCTCTGGATGTAGCTATGGAAAGAGGCCTTGATCTGGTGGAAATAGCACCCATGGCCAAACCTCCGGTTTGCCGTTTGATGGATTACGGAAAGTTCAAGTTTGAACAGAGCAAAAGGGAAAAGGAAGCCCGTAAAAAACAGAAGGTTATTGAAGTCAAGGAAATCAAAATGCGTCCAGGTATTGAAGAACATGACCTTATGGTTAAGGCTAAAAATGCGCGCAGGTTTTTAAACTCTGGGGACAAGGTGAAGGTTACGATAGTTTTTAAGGGAAGACAGATTACGCATCCAGAATTAGGGGAAAAGCTGTGTCTGCGCTTTGCAGAAGAGCTGTCTGATCTTTCCAATATGGAAAAGCCCCCCAAGATGGAGGGAAAAAATATGGTTATGGTTTTAGCACCTAAGCCAGAAAATGAAAAGAAGGAGGAAAAAAATAATGCCTAAAATGAAAACCCACCGGGGTGCCGCCAAAAGATTCAGAAAAACTGCCAGTGGGAAGATAAAAAGAGAAAGAGCATATGGCAGCCATCTTTTAGGCCATAAAACTCCCAAGAGAAAAAGAAGGCTTCGTCAGCCTGCTCTGGTAAGCAAGGTTGAAACCAAGAGAATTTCTAAGCTTCTGCCTTACAAATAGGAATAGGAGGTGTTATTAAATGCCAAGGGTAAAAAATGGTATAATCAGGCGCAAAAGACATAAAAAAATCTTGAAGATGGCCAAGGGCTACTGGGGCAGTAAATCAAAGCTCTATAAGGTAGCTAAACAGCAGGTTTGGAAATCCGGAAATTATGCTTATGCCCACCGTAAGCTTAAGAAAAGAGAATTCCGCAAACTGTGGATTGCTCGTATAAATGCTGCTGCCAGAGAAAACGGAACTACTTACAGCCGTATGATGCATGGCCTTAAACTGGCAGGTGTAAATATCGACCGCAAGGTTTTGGCTGATCTGGCTGTGAATGATCCGCAGGGATTTAAGGAATTAGCGGAACTTGCCAAACAAAGCGTGAAATAATTTATCTAAAAGTATGGCTTTTCTGCCATACTTTTATTATATATATGAGCATTTAAGGTGAAAGGTATGAAAGCTATAACTTCCAGGGAAAATCCTCAGGTAAAACAGGCAGCTAAACTTAAAAACCGCAAGAACAGGGTTAAAGAGGGGCTTTTTATAATTGAAGGGCGAAAGATGATTGATGAGGCCTTGCTGTTTTCACCCCCGATTGTGCAGAGCATTTTTGTGGAGGATAGATGGGCTGAGGAATATAAGGTTTTGGCTGGAAAATATCCCCATATTAACTGGTATGTGGTAGATGAAAAACTTATGAAACATATATGTGATACTGAAACTCCCCAGGGAGTGGCAGCTGTTGCCTCTATTCCCAGGGCTTCCGCAGAAGATTTAACAGGAGATGATAAACTGCTGGTACTTTTGGATGGAGTCGCTGATCCTGGAAATGTGGGGACTATTATCCGCAGTGCCTGGGCTTTTGGGGCAGGAGGGGTTATGCTTACCAAAGGGTCAGCAGATCCTTTCAGCCCCAAGGTGGTACGTTCCAGTATGGGAGGTATTTTACATGTGCCGGTAGTTCCTGATGTTGGAGAAAAAGATTTATATATGCTTAAGGATAAAGGGTATATTTTTATGGGGACTGATGTAAAAGGTGGCATTTCCTATGAAAATGTGGATTACAGCGGGCGCAGGGTGATAGTCATAGGAAGTGAGGCTAATGGCATAAGCCCGGCTGTAAAAGAATTGTGTGATCAGTTTTTTACTATTCCCATGAACCCTAAAGCAGATTCGTTGAATGCCGCTGTTGCCTGTGCTATAATTTTAAGCAGGGCATTTGCGGCCAGAAATGCCTGATGTGGGTTGTTGGGCATATCACGATATGTTATAATTATTATGGGTTCAAATTCCACATCAGGTGGAAGGGTGGGGGCAAGATGGGAGATCCAGCTCAAAGCTTATGGCTGCTTTTTGAGAAAACAGGCTGTATTATTTATTACCTCCTGTATAAAATGATTATGATGCAATAGACTAAAAAGGCGATGAACAGGAAGAGTAGCCTGCAGGTAACCTTCCAGGGAGGCTGCATCGTGACTGGAAGTGCGGCTAAGGGGATGGCAGGCGAATTCGCCTGGGAGCAGCAGGCTGAAAGAGGAGTAGGCCTGGCCGGCAGCCGCCGTTATCGGCTTCGAGTGAGCTGTGCCTTTATTGAAAGGCCGGCTAACTAGGGTGGTACCGCGGAAAAACTTTCGTCCCTTGGGGAAGAAAGTTTTTTTATTTTTATAAATAGTTATGTGCATTTTAAAGGCACATTTTTTTATGATAAGGAGGCAAAAGGGAATGACAGGTGAACTGAAAAAGATCAGGGTTCAGACTGAAGAGAGGCTAAGGGAAATAAGCAACCTGGATGAACTTAATGAACTTAAAGTTAGAACGCTGGGCCGCAAAGGCGAAATAACCATGATATTAAAAAAGCTTAAAGATATTCCTCCGGAAGAAAGGGCCGAAGTTGGCAAACTGGCCAATGAAGTCAAAAATGCTCTGGAACAGATGATGGAAGAAAAAGAAAAAGAGCTGAAGAAAAAAGAGCTGGAGCTCCGCTTGAGCCAGGAAGCAGTTGATGTTACACTACCCGGGCTTCCTCTTTTAAAAGGACGCAAACATCCTTTGACCCAGGTAATGGAAGAAATAAGGACTATTTTTACCGGTATGGGCTTTGCTGTGGCAGAAGGCCCGGAGGTGGAATCTGACTACTACAATTTTGAGGCCTTGAATATTCCAAAAGACCACCCGGCACGGGATATGCAGGATTCTTTTTATATAACGGAGGAAATCCTTTTAAGAACCCATACTTCTCCGGTACAGATAAGAACCATGGAAAAAATGGCCCCCCAGATTCCAGTAAAGATTATTGTGCCGGGGAGGGTTTATAGAAGGGACGATGATGCTACCCATTCTCCTATGTTCCATCAGATTGAAGGACTGGTTATAGATGAAAGGATAACTTTTGCCCATCTTAAAGGTACCTTGATGCTTTTTGCCAAGAAGGTATTTGGCGAAAAAGTGCGGGTACGTTATCGACCCAGCTTTTTCCCGTTTACAGAACCAAGTGCGGAAATGGATATTTCCTGTGTGATATGCGGAGGGGAAGGCTGCCGGGTATGTTCTTACACCGGATGGCTTGAGATCCTGGGAGCTGGCATGGTACATCCCCGGGTGCTGGAGTATGGCGGTTATGATCCCCAGAAAGTTACGGGATTTGCTTTCGGCATGGGGGTAGAAAGGATTGCTATGCTTAAATACGGCATAAACGACTTGAGGCTGTTTTTTGAAAATGACAAGCGGTTTTTAACTCAGTTTTAGGAGGATGGAAAAATGGGAGTATCGATAAAGTGGCTTAGGGAATATGTGGATTTTGATTGTTCAGCTGAAGAACTGGCCCATAAGCTTACCATGGCTGGCATAGCAGTGGAGGGGATAGAAAAAACAGATGACGGGGACCAGGTTATAGAACTGGACCTTACCCCCAACCGGGGAGACTGCCTGGGTATGATAAACCTGGCCAGGGAAGTGGCAGCTGTAACCGGGAGCAGGGTTCGGATGCCTGAGGTAAACATTAGGGAAAATGATGAAGATGTAAATGACTACATAAAGGTTAATATTGCTGAACCTGAACTTTGCCTGCGCTATGCAGCCCGTGTGATAAAAAATGTAAAGATAAAGCCTTCTCCGGAGTGGATGCAGGAGAAGCTTAGAAAAGCAGGCATAAGGCCGATAAATAATGTAGTTGATGTAACCAATTATGTCCTTTTGGAAACCAACCAGCCGCTGCATGCTTTTGACTACAATCTTTTTACTGCCCGGGAGATTAATGTGCGCAGGGCTAAAAGAGGGGAAAAGTTTACTACCCTGGATGGGGTGGAACGGGAATTGGATGAAGAAATGCTGCTCATCTGTGATGGAGATAGAGGAGTAGCTCTGGCTGGCATAATGGGAGGGCTTAATACGGAGATAAATGACAATACCACCACCGTTATGCTGGAGTCGGCCAATTTTGCGCCGGGCAATATAAGGAAAACTTCCAGGAAACTGGCGCTGCGCAGTGATTCTTCTGTCCGTTTTGAAAAAGGCGCTGACCCTAACGGGGTTATTTATGCCATAAACCGGGCTGCTGAACTTATTCAGGAGCTGGCAGGAGGGGAAGTAGTTAAGGGAATAGTCGATGTTTATCCGCAGCCGGTAGCCAGCAAGAAAATAAAACTCCGGGTAGACAGGGTAAATTATCTTTTAGGTACTGAGCTTGAGGCCGGGGAAGTCAGAAAATACATGGAGAGCCTTGGCTTTGCAGTGGAAGAGGAGAGCGACGGCTTTATAGTGGAGATTCCCACCTATCGTCCGGATATAACCCGGGAAGTAGACCTTATCGAAGAAGTGGCCAGGCTTTATGGCTATGACAACATACCTTCCGGGCTTCCCTGCGGTGATACTACGGTAGGAGGATTAAACCCCTATCAGGCTTTCAGGGAAAATATCAGAAGCATTATGGCCGAGAGCCTGTATGAGGTAGTTAATTACAGCTTTATAAGCCCCGTTCTTTTTGACCGGCTTAGGCTGCCTTTGGACAGCAGCCTCCGGAATACGGTAAGGATAGCCAATCCCTTGTCGGAAGAGCAGAGTGTAATGCGCACCCTGCTCCTGCCGGGGCTTTTGGAAAACTTGAGCCGCAACTTTGCGCGCAAAAACAGCGGATTGGCCTTTTTTGAAATAGGGGCGGTATTTTATCCGCAGGAGAAAAACCTGCCGGAAGAAAGGTTAAAGGTAGGGGCAGCAGTTGCAGGAACTAATGATATAAACTGGCTGAAACACAAGGTGGAAATGGATTTCTTCTTCCTTAAAGGGATTGTTGAGGATATGCTGCGCCGTTTGGGGATACATGAATATCAGTTCAGGAGGGCTTCTTATCCTTTCCTGCATCCGGGAAGAGCGGCCGAAGTGTGGGCAAAAGGCGAGAATATTGGCTTTATTGGGGAAATCCATCCTGAAACAGGTGCCAATTTCGAACTGCGGGACAGGGCCTGTGTTTTTGAATTTGATGTTGATGTGCTGTTTAAACTTAGCCAGGGCAAGCGCATGATGGAAAGCATAACCAAATATCCAGCAGTGGAAAGGGACATTGCCGTACTGCTCAAACATGAAGTAACAGCCGGGGAAGCGGTTGAGGTAATCCGGGAAAGTGATCATACTATCCTGAAAGAGGTAATTGTTTTTGACCTCTATACCGGTGAACAGATTACCCCTGGCTATAAGAGCATGGCTTTCCGGCTAAAATTCCAGTCCAGTGAACGCACTTTAACAGATGAAGAGGTAAATGAAGTGGTACAGAAGATATTGAGCAACCTGGAAGAAAAGTTAGCAGCCAAATTGAGGTAGGTTCAAAGGGCCATGGTTAAAGGTGACGGTTCTTGCAGTCCCGAAAGGGATACAAGAACCGTCCGTCATCAGAGGGGGGAGGCTTTTATATGCAAGAGATACAGCAGGATAAAGGGAAGATAAATGTTCTTGTTAAGGATATAGGGGAATTTGAGGTGCCTTATGGCACTGAGATTGAAGATCTGGTCAGGATGTGTGCGGATAGGCTGCCTTATATGGTAGTGGCGGCTATTGTCAATAATGAAGCGCAGGATTTGGCTTATCAGCTTGTAAAGGACAGCCGGGTAGAGCTGCTGGATCTGACATCTGAATATGGCCTGAGGGTTTACCGGCGGACGGCGGTTTTCATAATGCTTAAGGCTTTTCATGAACTTTTCCCGGAAAAAAGGCTTGTAGTTAGGCATTCGCTCTCTAACGGGCTTTTGTGTGAACTGGTCGGGGAAAGCATAAGCGAAAGAGAAGTACAGCTTCTGGAAGATAAGATGAAAAAACTGGTGGAGGATGATCTGCCGATAAATAAATTTATGCTTCCCCGCAGGGAAGCGGCAGAGATTTTTAAGAAGCAGAACCAGCCGGACAAGGCGGAGATGCTGGAGTTTGTGGAAAATGATGAAGTATGGGTGTATGAAATAGAAGGCTTTTATGATTATTTTTTCGGGTTTATGCTGCCAAGGACCGGGATGCTTAAACTTTTCAGGCTTCTGCCCTATGAGGGAGGCATTATACTGCAGACTCCGGAAATGGATGCACCGGACGGGATTAAGCCTTATATAGAGCAAAAGAAGCTGGGGGCCATATTCAAGGAATCCAAAAGGTGGGCGGAAATGCTGGAAACTCCTCATGCTGCCGCTTTGAACCGTCTTATTGAGGAAGGAAGGATAGCGGAGATTATACGAATCAATGAAGCACTGCATGAGAAGAAGGTGGCCCTGATTGCCGAAGAGATATGCAAAAACAGGGAAGTTAGGCTGGTTTTGATATCTGGCCCTTCTTCATCAGGCAAGACCACTTTTGCCCAGCGCCTTTATATACAGCTTAGAGCCAGCGGGAAAAAGCCGGTTACCATATCCCTTGATGATTATTTTGTGAACCGGGAAAATACGCCGCGGGATGAAAAAGGGGAATATGATTTTGAAGCGCTGGAAGCATTGAAGGTAGACCTTTTTAATGAGCATTTGCAAAGGCTTATAAATGGTGAAGAGGTAGAGGTGCCGGTTTTCAATTTTATAACCGGCAGGGCCGAGCCTAAAGGAAAAAATGTTAAGGTTCCCAGGGGTGAAGTTATCATAATCGAAGGGATTCATGCCCTTAATGACAAACTTACTTTCAGCATACCCGGGGAACAGAAGTTCAAGATTTATGTAAGTGCTTTAACCCAGCTTAATTTGGATAATACCAACCGTATACCGACTACTGATGCCAGGCTTATAAGGCGGATGGTCAGGGACAGCCGCACCCGGGGATATTCAGCCCGGGATACTATAAAGAGATGGCCGTCAGTGAGAAGGGGAGAAGAGAAAAATATTTTCCCCTTTCAGGAAAATGCTGATGTAATGTTTAACACTTCCCTGGTTTACGAGTTTTCGGTTTTGCGGCCTTTTGCCGAACCTTTGCTTAAGGAAATAACCCCTGATTATCCGGAATATCATGAGGCAAGAAGGCTTATGAGATTTCTTTCCCATTTTAAACCTGTAGAAACTGACCAGGTGCCTCCTAATTCGATCCTGCGGGAATTTATAGGCGGCAGCTGGTTTAAAGCCTGAATATATGCCGGCGCAAGCCGGCTTTTTTTATGTAAAAAATTTGTAAGTTTAAGGTAAAAATAAAGTAGGCCTATTTAATTAATCTTTTTTAAAAGCTAACATATAATTGTAAACTTTAATTTACATGACCTGGGGTGAGTTTATGAAAGGCAAAATACTGGTAGTAGATGATGAAGAAGCTCTGGTAAGGCTTATAACCTACAATCTGAACAAAGAGGGTTTTGAAACTTTAAGTGCCTATGATGGGGAGACTGCTTACAGCCTGGCTAAAGAAAATAATCCTGACCTTATTATTCTTGACCTCATGCTGCCGGAGAAGGATGGGCTGGAGGTTTGCCGGCAGCTCAGGGGTGAAGGTATAAATACCCCCATAATAATGCTTACTGCCAAGGATGAAGAGATTGACAAGGTTTTAGGTTTGGAACTGGGAGCTGATGATTATGTAACCAAGCCTTTCAGCGTGCGTGAACTTATAGCACGGGTAAAGGCAGTTTTGAGAAGAAGAGGGGAAAAAGAAGCGGTGCCTTCTGAGGGAGAAAAAACTCTGGTGGTGGGAAGTTTTACTATTAAGCCGGAAAGGTATGAGATTTATCATGAGGGAAAACTGCTGGACCTTACCTTAAAAGAATATGAACTTCTGGAAATTTTCCTGCGCAACCGGGGAAGGGTATTAAAGAGGGATTATCTTCTGGAAGTTTTGTGGGATTATGCAGATGGAGCCAACACCAGGGTTCTTGATGTTCATGTAAGCAAACTCAGGGACAAGATTGAAAAAGACCCCAAAAATCCGCAGTATATAAAGACGGTAAGGGGACTGGGATATAAGTTTGAGGTGGAGAAAAATGTTTAGCTCGGTTCGTGCCAAACTTACGGTGACTTATCTGGCGGTTATTCTGGCTATTATTCTGGTAAGCAGCCTTGTTCTTTCCCATTTTTTCAGGGAATATTATATTGACGATGTCAAAAACAGCCTTATATATGAAGCAGTTCTGACTGCGGAAATGTTCGAGTTGTATAATTCGGGGGAGGAAAATTTTGCGTTATTTGCAGATAAAATTGCTCACCGGGTAGCCAGGGATACAGGAAATCGGGTTACGGTTATTGACAGGGAAGGAAAGGTGCTGGCAGATTCTCATTTTGAAGCTTCCCGTATGGAGTCCCATGCGGGAAGGCCTGAAGTTTATAAGGCATTAAGGGGAGAGGTGGGGCAGGATATAAGGTTTAGCGGCACTGCCGGCATAAAAATGCTTTATGTTGCGGTACCCTTTAAAAAAGGGGACATTGAAGGGGTGGTAAGGCTGGCTAAACCTTTAAACGAGGTGGAAACCCTTTATAAAAAACTTTTCTCGGTTTTATTTTTCAGTATTATTCTTACCGGATTTACCGCTTTTCTTATAAGTGTTTTTATTGCCCGGCGTTTTTCCCAGCCGATAAGCGACATAACCGAAGCGGTGAAGGATATTGCCAGGGGAAACCTTAAACGCAGGGTAAGGTACAAGTCGGATGATGAGCTGGGGATACTGGCGGAAGCAGTAAATGATATGACAGAGTATCTGGAAAAGACCATTATTGCTATTTCTGAGGTCAAAAACCGCTTTGAGGCGGTTTTGAACAATACGGTAAACGCAATACTTATGCTGGATGATGAGGGAAGGATAATATATGCCAATCCGGTGGCTGAGAGGCTGTTTGGCTTTGAGGATGATTATATAGGGAGGAAAAGTGTGGAAACGATATCCAACTATGAACTTGCTCAGGCGATTGATGAAGTAAGGCAGGAACTTGTCCCGGTTCGCCGCAGTATAAACCTGCATGACCGGGGAGAAAGGATTATTGAGGCCAATGTGATACCGGTGATGGAAGGCAGTGAAGGCTTTTTAAACAGTATACTTATAGTCATGAATGATATAACTGAAATAAAGAGGCTGGAAAGGATAAGGCGCGATTTTGTAGCGAATGTATCACATGAGCTTAAAACCCCGGTAGCGGCCATCAGCGGTTTTGCCGAAACCTTGATGGAGGAAAAAGGCGACAATACGGAAAATATCAGGGAATTCAGCCGTATTATCTATGATGAGGCACAAAGGTTAAAGAAGCTTATTGATGAACTCCTGGAACTTTCCCGCATAGAAACTGGGAAGATGCCGACTAATTTTGTGGAAGTCGATGTATTGAAGATAGTTAGGGAAGCGGCGGAAATAATAAGGAGACGTTTTCCGGAAAGAAAGGATGATATTTATATTGCCGGAAGTGAAGATGTAATTGTCGAAGCTGATAAAGAACAGCTTATGCGGGTTATGCTGAATCTTCTGGAAAATGCAGTCTACTACAGCCTCCAGGGAAGCAGGATAACTCTGGAAGTTGCCCGGGAAGGCCAAAATGCTGTAATAAGGGTGGGCGATGAGGGAGAAGGGATACCGGAAAAAGAAATCCCCCGGCTTTTTGAAAGGTTTTACCGGGTAGACAAGGCCAGGTCGCGAAAGACTGGAGGTACGGGATTAGGGCTGGCGATTGTAAAACATCTGGTGGAAAATCATGGCGGGTTAATAAAAGTGGAAAGCCAGATGGGAAAAGGTTCTGTTTTTACTGTAATATTGCCGTTCAAACAAAGCTAGTTTGCATGTATAATTTTTTCGCCGGGAGGCGAGATTTTTTTAAAAGATTTGACAAAAAAATTAGGAGTTATTATCTATATGCGAAATATTATTTATGATAAAATATAATTAAAATGCTGCAGGGGGGAGATATATGGTAAAAAGAGAACATATGAGGGTTTGTACAGTTCCCCAGATGTTTAATGAATCGGTTATAAAATATGGGGAGCGAAGGTGCCAGTGGTTTAAGACAGGCCCCAGTACTACTTCTTCACTTACCTATTCGGAAGTGGGCATGATAGTTCGTGATATTGCCGGTGGACTTCTGGCTTTAGGCATGCAAAAAGGTGACCGGGCAGCGATAATGTCTGCCAACTGTCCCCAGTGGCTGTGGGCAGATTTTGCTATTTTATGCAGCGGAGGGGTTACGGTTACTATTTATCCCACGCTTTCTCCCGGGGAGATGAAATTTATTGTTAATAATTCAGGTTCCCGCTTCCTTTTTATAAGGGATGAAGCTACCCTGGAAAAAGTAGTCCAGGTTCTTGATGAAATGCCGGTTCTGGAAAAGGTTATAGTTATGGAGGATAATGTGAAGCTTCCTCCGGATAACAAATTCATGTATCTTGGTGTTTTAAAAGAAATAGGCATGAGGTATCTTCACAAACATCCCTATGCCTATGAAAAGGCCTGGCATGATATAAAGGTATGGGATCCGGCTACTATAATATATACTTCCGGGACTACCGGCCAGCCTAAAGGGGCGGTACATACCCACCAGACTATAATGACAGCCATTCAGGCCGATAACAATAATTTTGCCCATGCCGGCTATATGATTGATGAAAATGATGTCAACCTTTCTTTCCTGCCTTTATCTCATTCCTATGAAAGACAGTGCGGACAGATGGTTTCTATAAATGCCGGCTGTACTATTGCCTATGCCGAGAAACCGCAGACGATAATGACTGACCTGCAGATTTTCAAACCTACCTGGTTTTGCTGCGTGCCCCGCATTTTTGAAAGGATATATATGGCCATAAGGGACGCAGCCAGCAGTACTCCGGAAGGGAAAGCAGCCTTTGAAAAAGCGGTAAATATAGGACTTAAGGTCGTGGAAGCCCGTATGGATGAAAATGGCTGTGTTGATATGGGGTTTGATGTAGATTTACTGGAAGGGCTTCCGGAAGAGCTCAAAGAAGAATACAGATGGGCTGACCAGGCGGTTTTCAGCAAGGTAAGGCAGCTTTTGGGAGGCAATTTCCGCATTGCTTTTTCGGCTTCTGCAGCTCTCTCCCCTGAACTCTGCAAGCTTTATATGGCAATGGGGATAAGGATATGTGAAGGTTATGGGCTTACGGAAACTATGAATGCCATTAATTTCAACAGCTTGCGCGCTGTTATGCCTGGTTCAGTCGGGCCTACCCTTTATTTCAGCGAAGAAAAAATCGCGGAGGATGGGGAATTGCTGGTAAGAGGCGGCACTGTATTCCTGGGCTATTATAAAAATCCTGAAGCTACTGCTGAAGCTTTTACAGAAGACGGCTTTTTCAAGACTGGCGATATAGCAGTAAAACTCCCCAACGGGTATTATAAGATTGTCGACCGCAAAAAGAGCATAATAGTGCTGGATACCGGCAAAAATGTGGCCAGAGCCAAGGTGGAAAGCAAATTTGCCACTGCCCGCTATATTGAGCAGATATGTGTGCTGGGAGATGACCGCAAATTTATAAGTGCCATTGTAGTTCCCAAGTTTGACTATATAATGAGCCTGCTTAAAGCCAGGGGAATAGAATTTGACCAGTCGCAGATTGTATATGAAGGGGAAGGGGCAGAAAGGATATGTGTCAAAGTGGGAGATGATTTTGTAAATCATGAAGAAGTGAGAAAGCTTATTGAGCAAGATATTGCGGAAGCTAATAAGGAACTGGAGGATTATGAACGGATTAAGAAATTCCATATTTCTAACCGGCGGTTCCTGGAAAGCCTGGAAGAGCTTACTCCCACTTTAAAGACCAAGCATCGTAATATAATTAAAAACTTCAGCAAAGAGATTGAGGAGATGTATAGCTGATAAAAAAGGCTAAAAACCCTGTTTTAGGCTCGAAGCTTAAAATAGGGTTTTAGTTTTTTTAAGATGTTTACAGATATTTTACATTATAAAAAGACAAAATTTAGAAAGAATAGATTTTAGGTTTACATGGGTAAGTTATCTTTAGTTACAGATGAGATTTAAAATTTTTTTGGGAGGTAAGAAAGTGAGAGGAAAAAAATTAATCAGTCTGGTAGTCTTAAGTATGCTGCTCTTTACCACTCTTGTTTTAGGTGGATGTGGAAAGAAGCAGCAGGAAGAAAAAGCTGCCGAGGAAGGAGAAAAGCTTACAGGTACCATAACTATTGCTGGTTCCACTTCGGTGCAGCCTTTTAGCGAAGTGCTGGCTGAAAAATTTATGCAGGATAATCCCGGCGTACAGATTAATGTACAGGGTGGCGGTTCCAGCCAGGGTATAACGGCTGCTGCTACAGGAGCTGCTGACATCGGTTCCAGTTCCCGTGAACTGAAAGAGGAAGAAAAAGGACAGGGCCTTGTGGAAACTGTTATTGCTTATGACGGTATTGCCATTATCGTAAACCCGGCCAATAAAATTGATAATTTGACTAAAGAACAGATAAAAAATATTTACCTTGGCAATATAACCAACTGGAAAGAAGTAGGAGGGGACGATGCTCCTATCACTGTGGTATGCCGGGAAGCAGGCTCTGGAACCAGAGGGGCTTTTGAAGAAATAGTTATGGAAAAGCAGGATATTTCCAATAAGGTTATTATCCAGAATTCTACTGGAGCAGTAGCTTCAGCAGTAGCGGGAGATAAAAATGCGATAGGGTTTGTTTCCCTGCATGCACTCGATGATAAGGTAAAAGCTGTTAAAGTGGATGGAGTAGAGGCTAATGCTGAAAATGTAAAGAATGGCAGCTACAAGATTTCAAGGCCGTTTATCTACCTTACCAAGGGCGAACCGACTGGTGTAGTAAAAGCTTTCATCGACTTTGTTTTAAGCGCTGAAGGGCAAAAGATTATGCAGGATGAAGGAGCAGTGCCTTTAAAATAATATAGCTTAATGATATCTATGGGCATAGACAGATGCTGTGACCCTAGGTTCCCTATGCTAGGAGACTGCACCTTAAGGTGCAGCTCTAAAGCCAGTTGCTGGTTTTTGAAACCTGCCTCATATCGTATAGGATGTGGGGCAGGTTTTACATTGGGTTTACAATAAAACAACATTTTATTAAAGTTGTAATTTATATCGCTTTACAGTGGCATATTAAGATTAGTCTAGAATAGAGCAGAGGCTGGTGAGAGAGTGACCAATTATACTATTGCGAAAAGTGTTAAAGATGGGTTAACAAATGTTTCTTCAGGTGAGGATTTGGGGAAAACCCGCATGGCCAGGAATAAAGAGCTGTGGGTAGAAAAAATTTTAGCCTTGAGTGCAAGTATATTTATTCTGGCCATTCTGCTTATAACCATATTTATTTTTGTAAAAGGCATACCCCTGATTGCCAGGACAGGAGTTGCTGATTTTATCTTAAATACCGAATGGAATCCGATGAAGAATAAATTCGGCATCGGCACCATGTTCGTAGGTTCTCTGGCGGTTACTTTGGGAGCGCTTTTGTGGGCAGTTCCTCTAGGCCTTATTACCGCTATTTTTATGGCAGAAATAGCGCCTTTAAGGGTGCGAAATGTCCTGGGGAGTTTTATAGAGCTCCTGGCTGGTATACCTTCCGTAGTTTACGGTTTTTTTGGGCTGATTGTGGTAGTGCCTTTTATAAGGGATAACCTGGGCGGAAGCGGGTTGAGTATCCTGGCAGGAGCCATTATTCTGGGGATTATGATCCTGCCGACCATAATAAATATATCGCGTGATGCCATCCTGGCGGTTCCTGAGGAATACAAGATTAACTCCCTTGCTTTGGGGGCCACTCATTACCAGAGTATATGGAGGATTATTGTACCTTCAGCCCGTTCCGGGATAATTACGGCAGTAGTTCTGGGGATGGGAAGGGCAATTGGGGAAACGATGGCGGTGGTTATGGTGACCGGGAATGCCACCATTATTCCGGAAAGCATATTATCACCGGTAAGAACGATGACCAGCAACATAGTCCTGGAAATGGGATATGCCGCAGGCGATCATCAGGCAGCATTGTTTGCTACCGGAACTGTACTTTTTGTTTTTATTGTACTCCTAAATATTATAGTCAGTATTTCAGCAAAGGCAGGTATTAATAATGCAAACCGTTAATTATAAGGAAAAGATGATGACTTTGCTATTCTGGCTGGCAGCTTTTATTATTACAGCCATACTGGCAGTTATTATTGGTTATATTATTTTCCGGGGGATTTCTTCGGTAAACTTCGATTTTATTTTTACTCCCCCAGCCAGAGCCGGCAAGGAAGGCGGAATTTCTACCACTATTATAAGCACCCTTTATCTGGTTTTAGGATCGCTTCTTCTTGCAGTACCTATAGGGGTTGCCAGTGCAGTTTATCTTGAAGAATATGCCAGGAAAAACAGCCGGTTTGCCTATCTGGTAAATTTGACTGCCGAAACGCTGGCTGGTATTCCGTCTATTGTATTTGGACTGTTCGGTTTTGTATTTTTTGTGATTTTTTTGGGCTGGGGATGGTCGATATTGTCTGGTTCCATGACGATGGCCATCATGATACTTCCGACTATCACCAGGACTTCTCAGGAAGCGATTCTGGCAGTTCCCCGTGAATACAGGGAAAACAGCCTGGCTTTAGGGGCTGGCAAGTGGCAGACGATAAGAAAGATTGTGCTTCCTTCTGCTCTTCCAGGTATAGCTACCGGTATTATCCTCTCCGTAGGAAGAGCGGTAGGTGAAACAGCAGCCCTTCTTTTAACAGCCGGGAGTTCTCTGGGAATGCCTATGGGGATAACGGATCCTGCGCGTACCATGGCAGTGCATCTTTATATTCTGGCTATGGAGGGAATATCTTTAGAAAGGGCTTTTGGCACCGCATTTGTTATCATTGTTCTTATATTAATAATAAACTATGCAGCTCATTATGGTATGAGACGTTTGTCTCCACTTAACAGATAGAGGTGAAGAGATTATGAATAATATAAAAATAAGCAGCAGGGATTTGAAGGTTTTTTACGGCAGCTTTCAGGCCCTTTATGATATCAATATGGATATAGAAAGCAATAAGGTAACCGCTCTTATTGGCCCTTCCGGCTGTGGAAAATCTACTTTTCTGCGCAGTATCAACCGTCTTAATGAGCTGATTGATGGGGTAAGGATAGAAGGCCAGATATATATTGATGAAAAGCCTATTTATGATAAGGATGTAGATGTGGTGGCCCTGCGCAAAAAGGTAGGGATGGTTTTTCAAAAGCCTTCTGCTTTTCCTATGTCCATCTATGAAAATGTAGCTTATGGGCCCCGCATTCATGGAATAAAAGACAAAAGGGTTCTGGATGAAATTGTGGAAAAAAGCCTTAAGGCAGCCAATCTGTGGAATGAAGTAAAAGACAGGCTTAAATCTCCAGCGACCGGCTTATCAGGGGGGCAGCAGCAAAGGCTGGTTATTGCCCGGGTGCTGGCAGTTAATCCTGAGATTATACTTATGGATGAACCGGCTTCGGCTTTGGATCCCATTTCAACTGCCAAGCTGGAAGAATTGATAGCTGAACTCCGCAGCAACTATACTATTGTCATCGTTACCCATAATATGCAGCAGGCTGCCAGGGTTTCCGATTATACCGGGTTTTTCTTAAACGGCAGGCTTGTTGAATATAACCGTACAGATGAGCTTTTTGTAAATCCCCGGGATAAGAGGACGGAAGATTATATAACCGGAAGGTTTGGCTAAAAAGGAGGAGTTGCTTGATGGTAATTGATAACCTGCAGAATGAGCTGGAAAAGTTAAAAGAAGAAATTTTGAAAATGGGAAGGCTTCTGGAGGAACAGGTATATAAATCCGTAAAATCACTGGTGGAAAAGAATCTGGATTTGGCCAATGAGGTTATTGCCCATGATGATCTTATTGACAAAATGGAATTTGATATTGAAAAGAAAGCTTTGGGCCTGATTGCGTTAAAGCAGCCTATGGCTAAAGATTTGCGGCTTATAGCTACAATTTTGCGCATGATAATTGATATGGAAAGAATGGCTGACCATGCAGAAGATATAGCCGGAATTACCATTAAGCTTTATGAACAGCCTTATATAAAAAGGCTTATCGATATTCCGCGCATGGCGGAGATTGGAAGGGATATGATAAGCATTGCTCTTGATGCTTTTATATATGAAAATATCGAAAAGGCTATGAGCCTTATTCCCATGGAAGAACAGATGGATGCCCTTTATGACCAGATTTTCAGGGAACTTCTTTCCTATATGATGCAGGATCCCAGGACTATTACCCAGGCTACGGAGCTTCTTTTGGTGGCGGGGCATCTGGAAAGGATAGGGGATCATGCAACCAATATTGGAGAAATGGTGGTTTATATCGTAGAAGGACGCCGGGTAGACTTTAACGAACTGGCCAGAAAAAAAAAAGCTGGCAGGTAACTGGATAACCAGCTTGTATCGATCAGCATGATGGATAAAAATCCTTTATGCTGATTTTTTATTTTATGTCAGCTGTTTTATTTTTTAATTCTGACATCTCAGCTTTTGCCTTGGTAATACAGGAAGGAAAAGATATAATGGTTATAGAATAAACCGCTTATGTAAAATGGGGAGGCATTTGTTTTGGATAAAGATAGGAAAACGGTCAATAAGGTGAATGTGGAGATTTTTGGGGAAAACTATGTGGTAAAAGGGGAAGAAAGCCCGGAATATATAGAAATGCTGGCTGCCTATATCGATAAACGCATGAAGCTTATCCAGCAGCGCAATCCCCATCTTTCTACTGCCAAAATTGCCGTTCTTACTGCCCTTAATCTGGCTGATGAGCTTAATAAGCTGCAGGATGACTATGACAAGCTTTTGAAGATGGTAGAAGAAGAAAGAAAAAACAGGATGGGAGAAAAGAATGACTAACAGGCAGATAGCTGATATTTTAAACCGTATAGCTGATATACTGCTTATAAAGGATGAAAATCCTTTTAAGATAAAAGCTTACCGGAATGCAGCCCAGGCTATATATTATCTGGATGAAGATGTACGGGTACTTTATGAGAAAGGGAAACTGGAAGAGATACCTGGAGTAGGCAAGGCAGTGAAGGAAAAGATAGAGGAGATGCTGAATACCGGACGGCTTGACTATTATGAAAACCTTCTTCTTCAAATTCCTCCCGGAGTGCTTAATATGCTGGCTATACCAGGCATAGGGCACAAAACGGTGAAACTTATCTACGAGAAGACGGGAATTGATAATATCGATGACCTTTTAAAAGCGGCAGAAGAAGGTAGATTAAGGGAGATTCCGGGAATAGGGGAAAAAACAGAAGTTAATATAAAAAAAGGCATAGAGATGCTAAAACAGAACAGCGGCAAGGTTAATCTGGGGATAGCTTTGCCCCTGGCGGAAAAGTTTCGTGATTTTCTGCTTGCAGATAAAAGGATTTTTGATGCTTCCATAGCAGGAAGCCTGCGCCGGGGAAAACCGCTGGTAAGTGACATAGATATACTGGTAGCAGCTGACGATTATCTGGCTGTACATGAAAAAGCGGAAAAATTCCCGGAAATAAAGGAAATTACCAGGAAAGACCAGGAAAATGTAAAAGGAAAGCTTGTCTATGACATAGATTTTGAAATTATAATTGTTCCTCCCGCAGATTACTACCATACTCTGGTATGGACAACCGGGTCTAAATCCCACCGGAAAGTTTTGTTTTCCGGAATAGACCGGAAGGAACTAAGAGGCCTTACCTCGGAGGAAGAAGTGTATGCCCGGTTAGGTATACAGTATATTCCTCCGGAATTGAGAGAAAACCGCGGCGAGATAGAAAAAGCCCGCCTTTATGAACTGCCTTCTCTGGTTGAAACTGGGGATATAAAAGGTGATCTGCATGTTCATTCTGACTGGAGCGATGGTGGGCACGATATTATGGAAATGGTCAGCAAGGCAAGAGAAAGGGGTTATAGCTATATAGCAATAACTGACCACTCCCGCTCCCTCCCTATAAGCGGTGGATTAAGCGTAGAGCGCCTTTTGGCCCAGGGAAAGGTTATAGATGAGATAAACAAAAGCCTTGATGGTTTTAAAGTTTTAAAAGGGATTGAAGTTGATATACTTAAGGATGGCACTCTGGATTACAGTGATGATATACTGGAAAAGCTGGATATAGTAGTGGCTTCCATACATTCCAGCTTCAAGCTCGGCAAGGAAGAGCAGACGGAAAGGATTATAAAGGCCATAAAGAGCAACAGGGTTAATATAATAGGCCATTTGACAGGCAGGCTTTTAAACAGAAGAAACGGCTATGAACTGGATATCGACCGCATACTGGAAGCAGCGGCTATGCATAATGTAGCTTTGGAGATAAATTCCCATCCGGAAAGGCTGGACATTGATGAGGAAATTGCCTTAAAGGCCAGGGAATATGGGGTAAAGATAGCTATAAGCAGTGATGCGCACCATAAGGAAGATTTAGAACTCATCCGCTACGGAGTTATTAATGCCAGAAGGGGATGGCTTACCCCTGATGAGGTAATAAATACCTGGCCTTATGACAGGCTGCGCTCTTTTCTGCAAAGAGATTAGAAGAACCCGGTTTTTACGCATAAGCAGCTGTCACCTGGCACAATAATAAGGAGTAGGATATAAAACAGGTGGTAAGCTGATGTGCTGGATTTTGTTTTGAAAGCTGTGGTTATGTATTTTATGGCTCTCATAATGATCAGGCTTTTGGGTAAAAGGGCTTTGGGAGAACTGGGCCCTTTTGATTTTGTAGTTATGACAGGCGTAGGACATACCGTAGTATCGGTAGCCCTGGACAAGAGCATTCCCTTTTATGAAGGAGTGGTAATACTTTTTACTCTGGCCCTCCTCGAATATCTGGTAGGTTATGCAGCCCTTAAAAACCAGAAGCTGGCTCACATTATAACCGGAAAACCGGTTATATTGATTGATAACGGCAGGATTATAAAGGAAAATCTGCGCCGGGAAAAGTTTAATATCGATGACCTTATGCAGGAACTTCGCAAACAGGGCATAAAGAACATAGATGAGGTGGAAAAAGGAATACTTGAACCCTGCGGAGGCTTTAGCGTGCTTTTGAAAGATGATGATGAACCGGTAAGCAGGCGCGATTTGGGAATAAAAGAAGCTAAACGGCGTGATATACCTACTTTTAGCGAGCTTTCGCGCGCGGAACTTTTTGCCCTGCTCAACAAGGAAGAGGAGGAAGTGGTACCGGAAGTAAGGATTACCGAGGTTTTGGATAAAATTTTTCTCAAACTGGAAACTATAGAAAAGAGGATTAATCTAATAGAGGATAAAATAGAAGGATGAATAAATTAAGAATAGTTAAATGATGGGAGGGTATGAAATGAAGCTTCGCCAAATATATGAACTGGCTGTTGAGATGGGGAAAAAGTATGATGTAAGGGGAAATTACCTTTATAAGATACTGGAGGCCAAAGAGAAGGAATATGAAAAATTGAACGACGAAGAAAAAGAATTTTATGATAAAGAAAATCTGGTTAACCCTTTCAGCGATACCCGTATTCTGGTGGGAACCGGGGAGGAGGAAGTCAAGACTGTCCTGTGCGGTATAGATATGGAAATCGGTGAAATACTCCTTGCTGAGCGGCTGCGCGAAAAAGGCCATAAAATAGACCTGGTCATGGCACATCATCCGGAAGGTATTGCCTATGCTGCTTTGCATGATGTAATGCATATGCAGGAAGATATGCTGGAAAGATTTGGGGTACCCATCAATGTAGCCCAGGGTATAATGGCAAGCCGTATTTCTGAGGTGGAAAGAAATATTATGCCGGTTAACCACCAGCGGGCAGTGGATGCTGCCAGGCTTTTGGATTTGCCTTTTATATGCGTCCATTCTCCTGCGGATAACCTGGTCAATAACTATCTTGATGAGCTTTTTAACACCAAAAAGCCTGATACAGTAGGCGATATAGTGGATATTCTGCTTGAAATACCCGAATACAGGAAAGCCCGGGAATTAAAAGCTGGTCCCCGGATTATCGTGGGCGACAAAAAGAGAAGGTGCGGTCGGATTTTTGTCAAGATGACCGGGGGAACCTCAGGCTCGGTGGAAGCTTATGGCAAGCTGGCACAGGCTGGGGTAGGCACCATAATATGCATGCACATGCCCGATAAACACAGGCAGGCTGCCAAGGAAAACCACATTAATGTGGTTATTGCCGGACATATGGCAAGCGATTCTCTGGGTATGAATCTTTTCCTGGATGAACTGGAGAAAGAGGGGGTAAATATTATACCTTGTTCCGGGCTTATAAGGGTTAAACGTTTTTTGGAAAATGAACTGCATTGATTAGGAGGAAGATAAATATAATGGAACTTTTGGCCCCGGCAGGAAATTTTCAAGCTTTGATAGCCGGAATAGAAAACGGTGCTGATGCTGTATATTTGGGAGGCAAAGATTTTAACGCCCGCAGGGGAGCTGAAAATTTTACCGAAGAGGAGATAAAGGAAGCGGTTTATTATGCCCATATACGGGACAGGAAGGTTTATGTGACTATAAATACCTTGCTGGCTGATGATGAATTTGAGCCGGCTCTGGATTATCTTTTCCGTCTTTACCGTTCAGGCATAGATGCGGTTATTGTACAGGATTTGGGTTTTATGCAGGCTGTCCGCAAGGTGCTTCCAGATATGCGCATCCATGCCAGTACCCAGATGACTGTCCATAATGAAGAGGGGGCTCTTTTCTTGTATAATGAAGGGGTTAAAAGGGTGGTGCTGGCTAGGGAAATGTCTTTAGAGGAGATAGAAAAGGTGGGCAGGACAGTTCCCGATCTGGAACTGGAAGTTTTTGTACACGGGGCTCTTTGTTATTCTTATTCCGGACAGTGCCTTTTTAGCAGCATGGTAGGGGGCAGAAGCGGCAACCGGGGAAGATGTGCACAGCCCTGCCGCTTGGGTTATAAGCTTTACGGGAGAAAGAATCAAGCCCCTTTGGCTTTAGATAAGGGACAGTATATATTAAGCCCTGCTGATATAGCCCTTATAGATTTTCTGCCTGAGCTGGAAAAAGCGGGAGTAAAATCCTTAAAAATCGAAGGGCGCATGAAAAGGCCGGAATATGTGGCGGTAGTTACCAGAAACTATCGGCGGATGCTTGATATTTTGGAAGAAAAGAAAGATTATGCGGTAGATGAAGAGGCAAAAAGAGAACTTTTAAAGATATTTAACCGTAATTTTTCCCATGGATATTTTTTTGGGGTGGAAGATAAGATTTTAAGCCCCATGCGCCCCAATAACCGGGGAGTAAGCGTGGGAAGGGTTTTAAGCCAGGACAAGGATTTTAATACGAAAATAAAGCTTACGGATGAAGTTAATCTGGGAGATGGCCTGGAGATTTGGGTAAATAAGGGAAAAAACCCGGCGTTTATTGTGAAGGAAATGAGGATTGATGGGAAGAAAGTAGTTTCGGCAGGCAAAGGGGATATTATAACATTAAAAGTTGATGGGCGGGTAGCTCCTTATGACCGGGTTTTCAAGACTCATGACGAAAAGCTTATTGCTTCAGCCATCTCTACTATCAGGGATAATAACTTTAAGATGGGGCTTTTAGCCCGGGTTTATCTGGAAGAAGGCAAACCTCTGGTTTTGGAGTTTATAGATGAGAGAGGAAACCGGGCTTTGGCTAAAAGCGATATGCCTCTTGTAAAAGCGGAAAAACAGGGGCTTGATGGCGAGACATTGAGGGAGAAGATAGGAAGGCTGGGCAATACTCCTTTTTATCTCAAAGATTTGGAAGTGATGGGGCCTGAAAATCATCTTATGCTTCCTTTCAGTGAGCTTAATGCTACTCGCCGCCGGGCCTGTGAAGAGCTTTATAAAGTTTACAGCTTTGGCTATGAGCGTATAAAAGAAGAGGAATATAATGAAAATAAAAGGGCCTATTTGACCAGAAAATCTGGAAAAACGGCAGTTAGCCGGAAAAAAGGGATGCCCAGGCTTTGTATAACCGTAAGCGGTATTAAAGAAGCATATGCAGCCAAAGAAGCGGGGGCTGACCGGGTTTATGTAGCGGTAGAAAAACTGCTGAAGCCGGGGCAGCCTTTTAAAACCGAAAAGATTAACAGGTTGTTTTTAAATCTTAAAGAGGAATATAAGGGGATTATTCCCTCTCTTCCCCGCATTCAGAAACCGGGCGAATTCAGGAATGAATTCCTTGAAGGGATAGAGGAAGTCCTGGTTGGCAATATGGGAAGCATGAAGTGGTGTCTTGAGAGAGGTATAAAGACCAGGGTTGATTACAGCCTTAATGTTTTTAACAGCTATTCCATGGAGTACCTCCTGTCTAAAGGGGTTATAGGGGTTACTCTGTCGCCGGAACTGAGTTTTAAGGAGCTTATGGATTTTGACTATTTAGACAGGGCAGAACTTTTGGTGCATGGCGAGCTTATTTTGATGGTTTCTGAATACTGCAGTTTCCCTTATCTTTTGGGAGGAGACCGCAAAAAGTGCGATCGCTTTTGCCTGCAGGATGAATATTATATAAAAGATGCCAAAGGATATGAATTCCCGGTTTATACTGATGCTTTCTGCCGTTATTATGTTTTTAATTCCCGGACCCTCTGCCTTATTGAAGATTTGCCCAAAATTGCAGATTTGGGGGTAGAAGCGGTTAGGATTGAGGGGAGGCGGCTTTCTGAGGAAGAGGTGAAAAAAACAGTTGCTATATACCGTAAGGCTCTAGATATAATAAACAGCGGAGGAAATTTTGCTGGAGAAGAATATAAGGAAAAGCTGAGGGAAATAAGCCGTTCTGATTTTACTAAAAGTCATTATTATCGTGGGGTTTTGTGATATGGACAGGAAAACACTTATAAGGCTGGAATTTGACAAAATACAGGAGATGCTTGCAGGGTATACGCATTTTGAGGGAGGAAGGCGGGAAGTGCAAAATATACAGCCTTCCTCCGATTATGAACAGGTTAACATGTGGCTTGATGAGACGGAGGAGGCTATGGAATTTCTCCGTTTTCAGGAGCCTTTATTTTTGAATAATTTAAAATGGGTGGAAAGGGAGATTAATAAAGCCAAAATAAAGTATTTATTGACTCCGGATGAGCTTTATAATCTTTATCTTCTGCTGCAGGCTGCCCATAAGGCCAAAAAGTACCTGACCAATGAAAAGTATCCGCGTTTAAGCCGTTTAGCTTCCAGGATAGACGAGCTTTATTTTTTGGAAGGGGCGATAGCCAGGGCGGTAAATGAAGAAGGGGAGATAAAAGATGATGCTTCCCCTTCCCTTAAAAATATAAGACAGCAGATTAATACAGCCCGCCAGCGTATAAGGGATTATCTGCAGAATTTTGTAAGGTCTGAGCAAAATCAGCGGTTTTTGCAGGATGCCCTGATTACCGAGCGGGACGGCAGATATGTAGTGCCGGTAAAACAGGAGTACCGGCATGAAGTTAAAGGAATAGTGCATGACGAGTCGGCAAGCGGAGCTACGGTTTTTATTGAGCCTCTGGCAGTGGTAGAGCAGAATAACCGGATAAGGATGCTTCTTTTGGAAGAAAAAAGGGAAGTGGAAAGGATTCTTAAGGATCTAAGTGACAAAGCATCTTCCTGTGCTGAAGAGCTTAAGAACAATCTGGACATTTTAAGCCGGCTTGATTTTATTTTTGCCAGGGCTTATATGGCTTATAAAACTGATTCCTACAGGCCGCTTGTAAATACCAAAGGTATTGTGGAGATCGAAAAAGGGAGGCACCCCCTTCTGGGGAAAAAGGCAGTCCCTCTCAATATCCATCTGGGAAGGGATTTTGATATTCTGGTTATTACCGGGCCTAATACAGGCGGTAAAACAGTAACCTTGAAAACAGTAGGGCTGTTAACCCTTATGGCTATGTGCGGCCTTTTTATTCCTGCCAGGGAAAAAAGCCGGATTGCCCTGTTTAAGAAAATATATGTAGATATAGGTGATGAACAGAGCATTGAACAGTCGCTAAGCACTTTTTCTTCCCATATGACTAATATAATATCCATACTGCAGGATATAGATGAAAATTCCCTGGTTTTGCTGGATGAATTGGGAGCAGGCACGGATCCGGCAGAAGGTGCGGCCCTGGCCAGGGTAATCCTGGAAGAGATTTTGCGAAAAAGGGCAAAGGCTGTTGTGTCTACCCATCAAAGTGAGCTTAAAAATTTTGCCTACCAAAAGGAAAGGGTAGAAAATGCCTGTGTAGAATTCGACCCGGTTACCTTAAAGCCTACTTATGAGCTTACTATCGGAATGCCGGGGCAGAGCAACGCTTTTGAGATTGCGTCCAGGCTGGGGCTCCCTTCCTATCTGGTTGAAAGGGCGCGCAGGATGGTACCGGAAAATGAAGCTGAAATAAGCAATATGATAAAGAAGATGAAAGAGGCTAAAAACTATTACGATAATCTGGTAAAAGAACTGGAAGAAGAAAAGAAGGAATTAAAACAGATAAAGGAAAATATGGAAAAAGAAAAAGAAGCGCTGGTTAAGGAAAAGGAAGAGGTTCTGGCTAAGGCAAGAAAAGAGGCAGAGGAATATGTGCGCAGGATAAGGCGGGAAGCAGATGAAGCAGTCCAGGAATTAAAAGAGCTGTTAAGGAAAAAAGAAGAGGTTCCTAAATGGCATGAAATTGAAAGAGGCAGGCAAAAATTAAAGCAGATTGATTTGGGCAAGCTGGAACCTGCGAAAGAACCGGAAAGAAAAGAAGCTGTTAAGGTGAAAGCAGGAGATTATGTCTATATTAAAAGCCTTTCCCAAAAAGGCTATGTTTTGGAGCCGCCCAATAAAATGGGAGAAGTGGTGGTACAGGCTGGTATCATGAAGCTTACTGTCAAGGAAAAAGATATACTTCCTGTAGAGGCTCCAGAGGAAAAAGAAATGAAATTTAAGGCAGAAACTTTTTTAAAAAAGGCCCAGCATATATCAAATGAGATTGATGTAAGGGGAAAACTGGCAGAAGAAGCTCTGGAAGAAATTGAAAAATATCTGGAGGATGCCAATCTGGTAGGCTTAAGTCCGGTAAGGATTATTCACGGCAAGGGTACAGGGGCTTTGCGCAAGGCGGTAAGGGAATATCTGAAAGATCACCGGTATGTGAAAAGCTTTCGGGATGGTATGCTCAATGAAGGCGGTTTTGGGGTGACAGTAGTTGAACTCAGATAAAAAAGAGGGCACATGCCCTCTTTTTTATCTGCCGGTTAAATCATTAATCACATCTTTGACTTTACGTTTTTTGACCTGATGGTCGGGTAACGGGCAGTAAGGCAAATCCTGCCCGGGTGCCAGCACGATTTTTTGAATATATTCTGCAGGACAGCCTCCTTCCTGCAGCGGACCAGGTATATTGGCCCGGTAAAGCTTGCCTTCGTGCCGGGGATCGGTACAAATGGCAACTTCATTTTTAAATATTCCTGACAGGTTAGGATCATTATGAATATCGCATTTTTCAGCAGGTATTTTGTCAGGATCGCTGCTGCCTTCCGGTGCCCTTACCATAACTCTGAGTTCAGGATTGGGGCAATATTTGCCTGCCAGTTTGCCAGACTCAGGACATATATAAACTGCTTCATGTAAATCGCATACTTCGGTAGGTACTGCGTCTTTACGCGCATATTCGCTTATTACCTGGTTTCCCGGACAGACATCGGATGCCAGTTTGCCTGATTTAAGACATATAGACACTTTTACTATGTCAGGCGGTATAGCTTTTGGTTTTGGATTATATCCCTCATGGGCCTTGGCTAATACCTGCCGGAATATTAAAGCTGGGTAACTTCCACCATATACCCTTTGCATGGTGTGTTCTTTATCATATCCCATCCACACAGCACAGGCATAGCCAGGCGTAAACCCGCAGAACCAGGAGTCCTTGTATTCTTCAGAAGTCCCCGTTTTGCCTGCAGTCATTACCCCTGGCACCTTGGCTCTAACGCCGGTACCGGAACTTACAACCGTTTCCAGCATACTGGTCATCAGCCAGGAGGTTTGTGGAGACATGACCCTTTTGGCTGATGGTTTGTAAGTGTATATTTCAACTCCGTGTTCATCCACTATTCTGGTTATGAAGTGGGGAGGGTAATAAATTCCCCCATTGGCAATAGCTCCATAGGCAGCAGCCATCTGTACAGGGGTTACTCCTTTGGTAAGCCCTCCCAGGGCAAGCTGGGCCAGCCCCAGGTCATTGGCTCCCGGACTGTCGATAAGAGGAAGCCCTAAAGCTTTTCCAAAGTCAAAGCCGGCTCTTACTCCGATTTTATCCAGCATCTGTACAGCATAGGTATTTACTGACCACTGTACTGCGGTACGCATGGTGATAAGCCCGCGGTATTTGCCGTCATGGTTTTTGGGCGACCACATGCCGTTTGCCCCTTTAAATGAGATGGGAGAGTCATCCAGCACATAAAAAGGCATATAGCCTGCTTCCAGGGCAGGAGAATATACTGTAAGCGGCTTGATAGAAGAACCAGGCTGCCGGTAGGCGGAAGTTGCCCGGTTGAACCCGCGCCTCTGTTCATATTTTCTGCCGCCTATTATGGCTTTCACTTCCCCATTGTGGTGGTCGACAACTGCCATAGCTGACTGTATTTGTTCTCCATCAGCGCTCTGGTTGGGGAAATTGGCAGGATTAGAGTAAACCTGCTCAGCATAGCTTTGCAGTTCACTGTCCATGGTAGTGTATATCTTAAGCCCTGCTTTATATATAGCATCATTGGGGTTGTCATAAATTTTTAGCTTGCTTAATATATCAATAGCCTCTTCGGTTACTGCATCAATAAAATAGCCGTATCTGAATGCTTCATTATTAACTGATGATTTAAATACCAGAGGTTCTTCATAAGCCTCCTTGGCTGTTTGTTCATCAATATAGCCGCATTTTACCATGTTATTAAGGACAATCTTCTGGCGAGCCCTGGCGGCTTCCAGGTTTTGAAAAGGGTTGTAGTAGTTGGGGCTCTGGGGAAGACCGGCCAAAAGTGCCGATTCAGCCAGGGTAAGTTCGCTTACGTCCTTGCCGAAATAGGTATTGGCAGCTGCCTGTACGCCGTAAGCCCCGGAACCAAAGTAGATTTTATTGAGATACATGCAGAGTATTTCATCTTTACTGTATTTTGATTCGATTTTAAAAGCCAGAATAATCTCCTTAAGTTTTCTTTCCCATTTTTTTTCAAAAGAGAGAAAAGCGTTGCGAGCCAGCTGCTGGGTAATAGTACTGGCCCCCTGGCTGGTAAGGTCGCCGGAAGTAATATTTACTATCAAGGCACGTATGATTCCTTTGAAATTTACCCCGTGGTGTTCATAAAAATCTTTGTCTTCAGTGGCTATAAAAGCATTTATAAGGTCAGGCGGAATTTTGTCCAGGGTTACTTCCGTACGGTTTTCTGCAGAGTGCAGCTTGCTTATGAGGTTGCCCTGGTCGTCGTATATAAGCGTAGATTCTGCTCCCGAAAGCTGGTCAGGATCAAATACCGGCAGGTCATGGGCGGCATAGATAAAAGCCCCTGCCAGTATACCCAATCCTATCAGGCATAAAAATAGCAAACTTCTAAAAATTTTGCGCGGTGTTTTATTTGTTTTTGCCATTCTGGATTTAAGCCTCCTGAATCAAAAGTTTTGTTTGGTATGAGCTAAGCAGATTTTTTTGTGAACAACTGTGAAATATTAAGAGCAGATATAAACCTTATCTTTCTAATTATTGCATATTTCACATTTATTGTGCTATCATTTTTTTTAGTAAGGAGGTAATTTTATGGAAGAGAGTATAAAAAAGCAGGTAGAAGAACAGATGCAGCTTATATCACGCGGAGTAGCAGAAATCGTACCGGAAGAAGAACTGAAGGAAAAGATTTACAGGTCTATAAAAGAAAACCGGCCCCTGCGCGTAAAATTAGGGCTTGATCCTACGGCTCCTGACATACATCTGGGGCATACCGTAGTTTTGAATAAACTCCGCCAGTTTCAGGATTTAGGACATGAAGTGCATTTGATTATTGGGGATTTTACTGCGCGTATTGGCGATCCTTCCGGCAAGTCGGAAACCAGAAAGCAGCTTACTGAAGAACAGGTCAAGGCTAATGCGGCTACTTACCAGGAGCAGATTTTTAAGGTTTTAGACCCGCATAAGACTATTGTACACTACAACAGCGAGTGGCTTATGCCCTTGAAGCTGGCTGATGTTTTGGCTTTAGCCAGCAAATATACAGTTGCCCGCATGCTGGAAAGGGATGACTTCCATAAAAGGTATACTTCTAATCTCCCGATATCTATTCATGAATTTATGTACCCACTTATGCAGGGTTATGATTCCGTGGTTTTAAAGGTAGATGTTGAACTGGGAGGAACTGACCAGAAGTTTAATCTGCTGGTAGGAAGACATCTGCAAAAAGAATATGGCTTTGAACCCCAGGTAGCTCTCATGATGCCCATCCTGGAAGGCACAGACGGGGTGCAGAAGATGAGCAAAAGCCTGGGCAATTATGTGGGAATATATGAAGAACCATATGAAATGTTTGGCAAGCTTATGTCTATTCCTGATGAGCTTATTATAAGATATTTTGAGCTCTTAACCCGCGTGCCTATGGAAGTTATAAATACATACCGGACAGGTATGGAAAAGGGAGAGCTTAATCCGCGTGATGTTAAGATGAAACTGGCCAAAGAGATTATTACCATGTACCATAACGCAGAAGAGGCAGAAAAGGCAGAAGAAAGATTTAAGCTGGTATTTTCCAAAAGGGATATACCTGAGGATATACCGGAAGTGAAAGTAGAAGAAGATGAGATATGGCTGCCTAAATTCCTGTATGAAAATAATATGGTGCCTTCTACCAGTGAAGGCAAGCGTATGATAAGCCAGGGAGCAGTAAAAGTGGATGGGAATAAATACGAAAGCGAAAACCTGGTGGTAGACCGTTCCCTGGTAGTACAGGTAGGCAAGAGAAAGTTTGTGCGTATCCTTAAATAAAAGCAAGCGTCGGGCAGGATTGAGTCCCGACGCTTTTGCTTAATATCCCCTTTTTAAAGATTTCAGCACCTTGCCCATTTCATCCAGATGTCCTTCAAAAAAGATGGCATGCCCTTTTATATTATTAAATTCCGGAGATATGATATTTATGAAGGTAAATCCTGCATCTTCCAGCTGTTCGCGAGTCAGGCTGCGCAGGGTTTTAAGCTGGTCAGCTGTAACTTTGGGAGTTATGCAGTAGATTTCCCTTCCTTTGGAGTTATATAGAATAGTTGCCACTAAAGTGCGCATATTTTCACCTCACTGTTTATATATTTGTGCGATTTTTTATTGCAGGCCTGTGTTTTAACATTATATGTAGAAACAAAAAAATTAAAACGTAAAACGCTTTTCTTCCGTTTTACGTTTTAATCCAGTTTCAGCGTTTTTTTAGCTGTTCGTATAAAATGGCAGCCAGGCCGGTAGATTTGCTCTGGCTTATTTTTTTGGCGTATTCGTCAAATAACATGCCTTCAAAGGTATCCATGGCAAAACTGTAATCAATAAGCCCGCTGCGCGGGATGGTTGCCCGCATAGACTGCAGGACTTTGCTTAAAAAAACGCTTTCCAGTTCCTGACAGGCTGCATATAATTTTTGGTTGTCTTTTTCTTTTAGAGCTGCATTTAACTTTTGTTCAAAGCTTTTTTTGTCAGCAGATGAAGAAATATCCTTAATATAGGAAGGAGAATTTGCCTGGCTTAAGGTACCTGTCATATTTATTTTCATTTTACTTTCCCTGCCTTACTGTTATCTTCTCAGGTTGCTGGCAGTTTGCAGCATTTCATCTGATGACTGGATTACTTTGGAATTTATTTCATATGCTCTCTGGGCAGTGATGAGGTTTACCATTTCTTCTACAATCTGCACATTGGACATTTCCAGGTAACCTGCTTCCAGATAAATGGTATTATCTTCTTCAGGATCCCAGTCTATCGGATCGCCTGAGTTGGCTGTAGCTGCCAGCAGGTTGGAGCCTATCTTTTGCAGTCCAGATGGATTTGTAAATTTAACAAGTTCAATCTGGCCTGCCTCTACTGGTTCATCGCTTCCCGGCAGCATATAGGTTACTCTGCCGCTTTTGTCGATTACTATGTCATAGGCTCCTTCTTCCAGTGGTTCCACTCCTATTATTTTGTAGCCGTCCGAAGTTACCAGGTTTCCTTCCGCATCAAGCTTTAATGCCCCATTGCGGGTATAAAGCGGTTCATCTCTCCCGGGTACTTCCACCTTGAAAAATCCGGGACCTATAATGGCAACATCCAGCGGGTTATCGGTAGACTGCAAACTGCCCTGGGAAAACAGGGTGGTGATGGCTGCCGGTTTGACTCCCAGGCCTACCTGCATTCCTGCCGGCTGATTGGTATCCTCGGTAACGGCTGGCCTTTTTATAGTTTGATAAAGGAGATCCTGAAATTCTACCCGCTGTTTTTTGAAACCAGGGGTATTAACATTGGACATGTTGTGGGCAATAGTGTCTACATTGAGCTGCTGGGCATACATGCCTGTACTTGCGGTATAGAGAGACCTCATCATAAAAATTTTTCCTCCTTCAAGGATGGTTTAAGGTTCAGTGCTTCAGTCGATCAGCACTGATGTGGGCCCCTCTTTTCGAGTCCAGCCCATTTTAACAATATATATCATACTATATTATCGTTAAAAAAAGAATTTTATTTAGCATAATTTTTATCGTTTTCAATTTTGGCTTCTAAGGGGGAAACTTTCATTTCCGCTTTTCATATATTAAAAATAAACACATAAGGGAGAAGGGGGATAATCGTAATGATTAAAATTTCTGACCTTAAAGCCAGGGATGTCGTTAATGTTTTGGATGGTAGAAAATTAGGGAATATAATTGATATAGATCTGGATTTGGAAAACGGCAGGGTAACTGCTTTGATACTGCCGGGAAGGAGCCGGGGGTTAGGTATTTTCGGCCGGCGGGAAGAGCTGGTAGTACCCTGGGAAAAGATTGTCCGCATAGGAAGGGATGTTGTGCTGGTAGAGGTGCCAACTGTAGCCGAAATAGATGGACGCAGGAGGACTTATCTGCTGGATGAAGACGATTTTTAACGGGAGAGTTGAACTAAATATTTTATTCCTGCATAATAAGCTAAAGAATGTTTTAAGGGGTGGTATAGCATGCGCTGCCCTTACTGTGGTGAATATGAGAGCCGGGTAGTAGATTCCAGGGCCAGTGATGATGGGACCTGCATAAGAAGGCGAAGGGAGTGCAACTCCTGCCGGAAGAGGTTTACTACCTATGAGAGGATAGAGGAAAGGCCGCTTCTGGTTATAAAAAACGGCGGCCACCGCGAACAGTTCAATCGGGAAAAAATCCTGAACGGCATTACCAGGGCCTGTGAAAAAAGGCCGGTAAGTATGGAAGAAATTGAAAGTATAGTGGCTGATATAGAAAGAGAGCTCAGGGACAACTATGACCGGGAAGTCAGCAGCAAAGCTATTGGTGAAATGGTAATGGACAGGCTTAAAAAAGTGGATGAAGTGGCCTATGTGCGTTTTGCTTCCGTTTACCGCAAATTTACTGATTTAGACAGTTTTATAAAGACTATTGAGCAGATGAAAGAAAAGTAGAAAGAAAGGATGCTTTTATGAAGAAATGGATATGGCATAATAAAGGTGAAATCGTTTATATCACTTTGCCCTCCTGGCGGGAGCGGGGGGTTGATGTGCTTTTTTCATCCCGCAGAGGAGGAGTAAGCGAAGGGGCTTTTTCTTCTCTTAACCTGGGGCTGCATGTCGGCGATGAAAAAGAGAGGGTAATTGAAAACCGGCGCAGGGTTTTGGAACTGCTGGGGACAAGCCTTGATAGCGCGGTTTGCTGTGAACAGGTGCATGGAAGCGAAGTGGCAGTGGTAGGAAAAGAGCAGATAGGGTGTGGGGTTTTAGATTATGGCACTTCCCTTCGCGGTTTTGATGCCATGGTTACTGATGAGCCTGGCCTTTATCTCATGACTTTTTATGCCGACTGCTACAGCCTGTATTTTCATGACCCGGTCAACAGAGCAATTGGACTTGCCCACAGCGGATGGAAGGGAACTGCAGGCGGTATTGCTGCAAGGACAATAGAAAAGATGCGGGAAGTTTTTAAAACCTCTCCTGCTGAACTGGAGGTTTTCATAGGGCCAGGGATTGGAAAGTGCTGTTTTGAAATAAGTACGGATCTGGCAGGGAGGGTGGAAAAGGAACTTGGATATTTGGGCAATTTTATAATAGAAAAGGATAATTTACTGTACTGGGATTTGAAGGAGACAAATTGCAGGCTGCTTGTAGAAAACGGAATAAAACCGGAAAACATAATTGTCTGTGATATGTGCACTGCCTGTCACAGCGAATATTTCTTTTCCTATCGGCGGGATAAAGGGATTACGGGAAGGATGGCTGCTGTTGCTGGTATCCGGAAGTGAGGTGGTAGGCTTGTTTAATAACAGGATTCTGGTAGTTGATGATGAAACTCACATTGTGGAGCTGGTTAAATTCAACCTGGAAAAAGAAGGCTTCAAGGTGCTGGAAGCTTATGACGGCCTGACGGCTGTCGAAATGGTAAAGAAGTATGTGCCTGACCTTATTATACTTGATATCATGCTTCCCGGTATGGATGGCCTTGAGGTATGCCGCACCCTGAAGCAGATGCCTGAATACTGCACTATACCTATTATAATGCTTACTGCCAAGGGTGAAGAGATTGATACGGTTTTGGGGCTGGAAATGGGAGCTGATGATTATATCAAAAAACCTTTCAGCCCCAGAGAGATGGTGGCCAGAGTAAAGGCACGGCTCAGGGCGCTAAAGATACTGCAGGCGGAAAAGGCTATGGGGAAAAAGGCTTATGTTTTTAAAGATTTAACCGTAGTCCCCGACCGGTATGAAGCGTTTCTGGGAGAAGAAAAGCTGGACCTTACACCAAAGGAATTTGAGCTTTTAAGTTTGATGGCTTCCAACCGGGGCAAGGTTTTTACGCGGGAAGCCCTCCTGGAAAAGGTATGGGGATATGAATTTTCCGGCGATACGCGTACGGTTGATGTACATATAAGGCATTTGCGGCAGAAACTTAAGGATGATTCCAGCTATCCCCAGTATATTGAGACTGTAAGGGGGGTAGGCTATAAATTTGTAGATAATGAAGGATAATATACTGGATATGGGGGAAGGGGTTTATGCTGAATCTGATGAACAGCAGCCGAAAGGTACAGACTATCATTGACAGCATGATTGATGCGGTCATAATTTTTGACCCTGATGAAAACATAATTATGGCCAATAAGGCGGCTGAAAGCCTGTTTCTGGTAAAAGAAGGCGGGCTTTTGGGGCGCAGGCTGACAGAGATAACGGAGAATGAGAAAATATCCTGCATGATAGGACAGGTGATAAAAACAGGCAAAGAAGTATTTACCGAAACTGAGATTATTCCCGGGACTTATATATACCGCGTACATGTAGTTCCGATAAAGGATGATGACGGCAGGATTGAAGCAGCGGTAGCCGTTTTTCATGATGTTACCGATGCGAGAAATTTTGACCAGATGCGCTCAGAATTTGTAGGGAATGTTTCCCACGAGTTGAGAACCCCTTTAACCTCGATAAAGGGATTTGTGGAAACCCTGCTGGATGGAGCTATGGAAAACAGCGATACCTGCCGGCGTTTTCTCACTATAATCGAGGCCGAAACCCAGAGGCTTACCAGGCTCATAGATGACCTTTTGAACCTTTCGGCTATTGAGTCCAAGGAGAGGATAATAAGGCCCAAGCCGGTCTGTGTGCAGCATGCTATACGGGGAGTTATGAATATATTAGGGCCCCAGATTACGGAGAAAAAGCTGTGTGTCGAACTTATATGCTCTCATAATCTGCCCCGCATCTATGCAGATGAGGATCTTTTTGGACAGGTTATGATAAACCTTCTGGACAATGCTATAAAATATACCCCCAGGGGGGGAACTATAACTATAAGGTGCCGGCAGCGCGACAGCCGGGTAGTTATTACGGTTACCGATACCGGCGTAGGGATACCTCATGAAAGTATCCCCCGCGTATTTGAAAGGTTTTACCGGGTAGACAAGGCAAGGAGCCGCAATCGGGGAGGAACTGGAGGAGGAACGGGCCTGGGGCTGGCTATAGTAAAACATATAGTGGAATCTCACGGCGGGGAAGTTTTTGTGGACAGTGAAATAGGTAAAGGTTCTACCTTTGGAGTAAGCTTTTTAGCAGTATAAATGAAACAGGGCAGGTGAAATAATTTGAATCATCTGGAGCACAATTTGAAAAATGTGAGGGAGAGGATAGAAAAAGCCTGCCTTAGGGCAGGGAGAAACCCGCAGGATGTCACTCTGGTGGCGGTGAGCAAAACGGTGGATATTGAAACAGTAAAAAGGGCTTATGAGCTTGGGGTAACCCATTTTGGAGAAAACCGGGTGCAGGAGCTTAAAAGCAAAATCCCTCTTTTGCCGCAGGCGAACTGGCATATGATAGGCCGTTTGCAGACTAACAAGGTAAAAGATGTAGTGGGGAAAGTGGTGCTTATTCATTCCCTGGATCGCTGGCATCTGGCAGAAGAAATAGATAAAAGGGCTAAAATGCTTAATATAAATGTTTCGACACTTTTACAAATTAATGTGGCGGGAGAAGAACAAAAGGCAGGAATTTCTCCGGATGATGTAGAATATTTTTTAGGATCGATTGGCCAGCTTGCCAATATTCGCATTTTAGGCTTTATGACAATGGCTCCGCTTCTTGATGACCCGGAAGAGGCACGTCCTGTTTTTAGAGAGCTTGCCCATCTCAAGCAGAAGTTTTCAAAAAAAGATTATCCTAATGTAGAATTGAAATATCTTTCCATGGGCATGTCGCAGGATTTTGAGGTAGCAATTGAAGAGGGAGCCAATATTGTACGCATTGGAAGCTCAATTTTTCATGGGGAATAAATGTTTAGGAGGTAGAAAAATGTCTTTGGCTGACAAGTTCTGGAAGTGGCTTGGTGTGCAGGAAGAAACTGAAGAGAGGCTGGCTTTGCCTGAACCTAAAGAGGAAACAGCCAAAAACCCCAGGAATATAGTAAGCCTGCACGGAAATAAGACTATGAAGGTAGTCGTGTGTGAGCCGGAAAGTTTTGATGAAGCACAGACCCTGGCTGACCACCTGAAAAACAGGAAACAGGTCATACTTAATTTTGAAAATACCAGTCCGGATATTGCCCAGCGGATAATCGACTTCCTGAGTGGAACTACCTATTCCCTGGATGGCCACAGCCAGAGGATAGGCCCGCATATCTTTATATTTACTCCCAGCAATGTGGAGATTGCCACCGACCACCGGGTGGTAATCCGCCGCCATGGGCTTGGCACTTCCTGGGGAGGCAGCAAATAAGTGAATAAGACAATAGGTATTATAGGGTGCGGGAAAATGGCTTATGCCATAGCGAAAGGTCTTTTTTCCGCTTCTTCTTTTTATCGGGGAGACCTGGTAGTAAATGATATTGATGAGAAAAAAACAGAAAGGTTCCAGACAGAACTGGGAGCCAAGAAAGCTGATTTAACCTCTCTTATTGACAAAAGCCAGATAATTATTTTGGCGGTAAAGCCGAACCAGGTGGAAAATGTTCTGGAAAAAGGGCGGGGCTTCTGGAAGGAAGATAAGCTTTTAATATCAGTAGCTGCTGGCATAAAGACATCATTTATAGAAAAAATATGCGGGATTGCCATTCCTGTGGTAAGGGTTATGCCCAATACTCCAGCCTTGATAGGAGAAGGGGTGGCAGCTTTGTGCAGAGGCGAGTTCGCGGGAGCTGAGCATCTGGATACCGCGGATAAGATTTTTTCTTCCCTGGGGACCACCCTGGTAGTGGAGGAAAAAATGATGGATATGGTTACGGCAGTGTCAGGAAGCGGGCCGGCTTATTTTTATCTGGCCGCAGAAGCGATGATAAACGCGGGGGTACAGATAGGGCTCGACTTTGAAACTTCCCGGCTTCTGGTTTTAAATACCTTAAAAGGAAGTGCTGCCATGCTGGAGAAGACGGGCGAGCACCCTGCCCTTTTGAGGGAAGCTGTCTGCTCACCAGGCGGCACTACTATAGCTGCCGTGCGCAAGCTTGAAGAAAACGGCATACGAAAGGCCTTTTTCGAAGCGGTAGAAAGCGCATATCGGCGTTCGTGTGAACTGGGAAAGGAATAAGAATTGGGAGGAACTTAAAGTGCGATTGATTTTTGAAGTTCTGGATACGGCTCTTTATGTTCTGTCATGGCTGGTTATTATCCGCTGTATTTTGTCTTTTATAAGGCATGACCCTTACCAGCCGATAATAAAATTCATCTATGATGTAACCGAACCGGTAATGAAGCCTTTTAGAAGCTTGATTCCAGCAGCAGGGGGATTTGATTTTTCGCCTATCCTTGTGCTACTGGCTATTTATTTTTTGCAGGGACTGCTGTGGAAAATATATTATATGTTTTTATAGGAGAGTTAGGGTATGAAACAGGGGAAGCTGGAGCTGCTGGCACCAGCCGGCAAATGGGAAGTAGTAAAGGCTGTGGCAGAAGCGGGAGCTGATGCTGTCTATGCAGGCGGCAAGCGCTTTAATATGCGCCTTTTGAGGAAAGATTTCAATTTTACCGATGAAGAGCTTTATGAGGTAGTAAACTATCTGCATGACAGTGGAAAAAAGCTTTATGTTACCGTCAACAGCCTGTACTATGAGGATGAAATAGAAAAAGTAGGAGAATATCTTTTTTATTTAAAGGAGATAGGAGTAGATGCGGTAATTATCCAGGATACAGGCCTGGTATCGATCATTAACCGTTTTAATATCGGAATTCCTTTTCATGCCAGCGTGCAGATGGGGATAAATAACAGCGGGGCGGTAAAGTGGCTGGAGAGTTTGGGGTTTAGCCGGGTTATTCTTTCCAAAAACCTTTCCCTCAAAGAGATAAGGGATATAAGCCATAACACTTCTTTAGGTATTGAATTTTTTATACACGGGGACATGTGCATATCCCATACCGGACAGTGTTACATGAGCAGCTTTATTGCCGGCGAGAGCGGAAACCGGGGAAGATGTATAAAGCCGTGCCGCTGGCCTTATTATCTGGAAGAAAACGGACAAATAGAAAAAGAAAGATGGTATTACCTGGCTCACAATGACCTGTGCCTTTATCCTTATTTGAAGGAATTGACAGAAGCAGGGGTTACCTCTTTTAAAATAGAAGGCAGGATGCGAAGTGCGCACTATTTGGCCCACCTGGTAAGCATATATAGAAAAGCCCTGGACCGCATAGAAAAAGGGTATGCTGACTATGATGAAGAAAGAAGAGACTATGAAAAACTTTATACCGGAAGAATAAGGGATTTTACGAGCGGCAGCCTGTTTTCCAAAATAGACCGGGAGGCTATAGGCCTTACCGGGGAAAGAGAGCCTTTTTTCCCTACTGCACCGCGTGAGCTTAAGGAGCTTGCGGGTGAAGACAAAGGCATTCCATCATATAGCGGAGGATGTATTGAGGAGATAACCGTTAAGGTAGGTAGTCTTTCCGGATTCAAGACGGCTCTGGAAAATAGAGTTTCCCGTATAGTAATAGGTTTGGAAAAATTCCGCTCCCCTTATGTTAGCTGGGAGCTGGAAGATATAGAAAAAGCCCTGGCTATGGCCTCATCTTGTGAAAGCCGCATTTTTATAGAACTTCCCCGTATCATGAAAGATGAGGACAAGGGTTTATATGATGACATGAAAAAACTCAAAGGCTTATCTTGCCTGGCTGGCTTTATAGTGCATGATGCGGGAAGTTTGCAGATGCTTAAAGATACAGGGAAAGAAATAATAGCTGGCTGGGGGCTTAACACGAGCAACAGTGAAGCTATTAAACTGCTTAATAATGAGGGGATAAAGCGCATATATCCTTCTTTGGAATTGAAATATAAGGATTTGGCTGACCTGCTTGCCAGATACAGCGAGATTGAACTCCTGGTACAGGGGCCGCTTTGTGGAATAATTACCGATTTTTGCATTCCCGGAAGCAGGGAAGGAAGCAGTTTTGGCTGCAAGCAGTGTAGGGACAAAGATTATGCTTTGTATGACGAACTGGGGAACCGTTACCAGGTAGCTAATGATTACAGCTGCCGCAGTTATATTTTTTATCCCCATGAAATATGTTTGCTTCCTTATCTGCCTGTTTTGGCTGCCGCCGGCCTTAAATATATAAGGATAGACGGGCAGTTTTATGATGATGAAAAGCTTAAGAAGGTTATAGGTATTTATAAGACAGCAGTTAGCCAGCTTAAAAATGGCGATTTTAATCCCGCAGGCGAAATGAAAAAAATTTTAGAAATGTTTCCCGGAGGCTTGACTTCACATCCCCTTTTTTAGATGGGGTTAGACAGGAGAGGAGGTAATATTTATGCTTACACCGATGGAGATAAGGAACCAGCATTTCAGCCGGGGTATGCGGGGGTTAAAAGAGGAAGAGGTAAGGAATTTTTTATACCAGGTGGCGCAAAACTATGAATCCCTTTACAGTGAAAATGCCAAGCTAAGAGAACAGATTCAGCGTCTGGAATATGAACTGGCCAGATACCGCAAACTGGAAGAGACGATGAATAACAGCCTTATTTTGGCCCAGCAGGCTGCCGAAGAGTATAAAGCTAATGCCCGCAAGGAAGCTGAATTTATTCTGGAAAATGCCAAACGCAGGATTTCGGAAATGCTTTTTGTATATCAGGAAATCGTAAAACGGCTTAATATTTTTAATGCAGAGATAAAAGCACAGCTTAACAGCGAACTGGAGCTTCTGGAAAAAAATCAGCGCAAAATCGATGAAATGGCAGAGTTTTTCTACAGCAAGGATATAAAAGAGATTATGGAAAAGCTTGAAAAAATAAGCCTGAAGGAAGATGGAAATGATAAAGATAACAGAAGTTAGCGGGGGCGTTCGCTTTAATGTCAAGGTTCTGCCCCGTTCCTCCCGCAACGAGATAGCAGGTGAGGAAGGGGAAGCTTTAAAGATAAAACTTAATGCCCCTCCCGTAGACGGAGAGGCTAATAAAGCTTTAATTGCCTTTCTGGCAGATACTTTTAAGGTGCCCAAAAGTGGTGTAGCTATTATAAAAGGGGAAACTTCCCGGCATAAATTAGTGGAAATAAAAGGGATAGACAAAAAAACTTTTCTTGAAACAAGGGGACGGTTCTCTGTTTCATTTTGAAACAGAGAACCGTCCCCTGTTTCAGCGGGGGGCGAGGACAGCAATCAGCATGGATAATAGTATAAGTCCGGCTCCAATAAGGCCTCTTAAGGAAAGGATTTCTCCTGCCCACAGGTAGCCGGCTAAAGCGGCAAATACCGGTTCCATGGTGAATATGATGGCAAAACGGGTGGGGGTACTGTATTTCTGCATACCGTTTTGCAGAAGAAAAGCAAGGGCAGTTGCCAGTATGGAAGTTATCAATATGGCACTTGCTGCGTTCCAGGTTATTTTAACGGGAAAAGGTTCTATAAACATGGCTATTATAAACGAAAGCACTCCTACAAACAAAATCTGCACTCCGGTTATAGCAACGGCATCATGAAGGTGGGAATATTTATCTACCAGTATTATCTGCAGGGCAAATCCCAGTGAACATATAAAGACCAAAAAGTCCCCGTAGTTCAGCTTATAGCTGCTGGTATTGAAGGAAAGCAAAAAAAGCCCGGCCAAAGCGGCGAGGGTAGCCAAAACGGTTTTGGGCTCTGGCATTTTTCGGTACATGAGTGCATATATGACGGGCACCAGCACCACACTGAGCCCGGTTATAAATCCGGCATTGGAGGAAGTTGTATATTTTAGCCCTATAGTTTGAAAGGTATAGCCTATAAAAAGGAATAATCCGATAATAGAACCGTATACCATCGTAGAAGGGTTAATTTTTTTTATATTTTTAAATGCCAGCAAGGCTAAAACGAAAAAAGCCAGTATGAAGCGCAGGGCCAAAAACCAGAAAGGGCCTATGTCAGCCAGGGCATTTTTTACTACTACAAAAGTAGTGCCCCAGATAAAAGCTACCAGCAGCATGCTTGCTTCTGCCTGCAGCTGTTTATTGTTAAGGAACATATGCATGACTTTCTACCTCATTTCTGTTGCTTGCTAACTATCTAAATATAATAGCATGAATTGACGAAAAATGTGGATAAAAATTTTATTAGGCTAATAAATATACAAAAACCCCGTGTGAAAAAATATGCACTGGTGGATAAAGGAAATTTTAAAATAAAAAGCTAATTTTTGAGAAAGAGTATTGTCGATTAATACAGACGAATGTATAATTATAATTGTTAAACTTAAAGGCAGGAGTGATAAAGGTGAAAGGTAAATGGCGTTTGTGGCTGAGCATGCTTCTGATAGCAGGCTTGTTGTTTACTGTGGCCGGATGTAGAGGAAAAGAAGCCGAAAATGCAGGGGACAAGCCCAAGAAAATCGTAGTAGGGACTAATGCGACTTTCCCGCCGTTTGAATCGCAGGAAAAAGGTGAACTGGTCGGGTTTGATATCGACCTTATCAAGGCTATAGGGGAAGTACAGGGTTATGAAGTAGAAGTACAGCACATGGGTTTTGAAGCTCTGATTCCTGCTGTACAGCAGGGCAAAATCGATGCCGCTATTGCAGGTATGTCCATTACTCCTGAAAGGCAGAAAGCGGTAGATTTTACAGATCCCTATTTTAATGCCGGACTTATTATTGCGGTAAGAAATGATAATACTGCCATAAATGGGACTGAAGATTTGAAAGGCAAGAAATTGGGGGCTCAGACCGGTACCATAGGAGCATCCTACTGTGACAAGGTGAAAGCAGAGGATCCTTCTACCCAGGTAAAACTCTTTAAGGATATCGGGGAAGCTTTTATGGAGCTCAAGAAAGGCGGAGTAGATGCTGTAGTTAACGACCATCCGGTTACCCTGAACTATATTCTGACTACCGAAGATGCCAATATCAAAATGGTTGGCGATGTGTTCTCCGCTGATGACAAATACGGTATAGCTGTAAAGAAAGGGAATAAGGAACTCTTGAATATGCTTAACGAAGGATTGGCCAAGATTAAGGAAAACGGCACCTACGACAAAATTTACCAGAAATATTTTAAGCAATAATGACTAACAGCATGGCATAAGGCATAATACTAAAAGCGCGAGAAGAGGCTCGCGCTTTAAATTTGTTAGAACAGGAGGAATGCTTTTGTCAGGAATTTGGGGAATAATTGGTGGACTATCCGAGATAAGTGGATTTCAGGTAGTATGGGAAAACATGGCGTATTTTCTGGAGGGAGCCTTAATAACGATAGAAGTTACTGCCTTATCGGTAGCTATGGGAATGGTTCTGGGGTTATTTGCCGGCCTTTTCAGGCTGTCCAGAAACAGGATGCTTCGTTCCCTGGCAATTGCCTATATCGATTTTTTCCGGGGGACGCCTCTTTTTGTGCAGATACTCTTGCTGCATTTCGGTATTTTGCCTTATTTTGGAATAAATGAAGCGTTTACTTCCGCTATCATTGCCTGTGGTTTAAACAGCGGAGCGTATATAGGGGAAATTGTAAGAGCCGGGATTCAGGCAGTAGATAAAGGGCAGATGGAAGCAGCCAGATCTTTGGGAATGAATGAAAGACAGGCCATGACCTATGTAATACTTCCCCAGGCCTATAAAATTGTTATTCCGCCGCTCATAAACGAGTTTATAGCCCTGCTCAAGGATACCTCTCTGGTATCGACTATCGCAGTAGCCGAGCTTACTTACCGCGGAAACCTGGTTTATGCCAATACCTATCAGGCAGCCTGGGTTTGGGGAGCAGTAGCGGTAATCTACTTTATAATCACCAAGAGCCTTGGGCTTTTGGGTGATTATACCGAAAGGAGGCTTAAGACGGAGTGATAGATATAGTTGATGTATATAAGAGTTTCGGCAGGCTTGAGGTATTAAAGGGAATAAACCTGCATATTGACCAGCAGGAGGTAGTATGCGTAATTGGACCTTCCGGGTCGGGAAAAAGTACCCTGCTTAGATGTATAAATCAGCTGGAAAAGGTTAATAAAGGCCATATTTATGTAGATGGGGAAGAAGTGACTGACCCGAAAACCGATATAAATAAGGTGCGCCAGAAGATGGGCATGGTTTTCCAGCATTTTAACCTTTTTCCCCATAAAACTACCCTGGAAAATATAACTATGGCTCCGATCAAGATAAAAGGGGTGCCCAGGGAAGAGGCCAATAAACTGGCCATGGAGCTTTTGCGCAAAGTGGGGCTGGAAGACAAAGCCCATGTATATCCTGCCAATCTTTCCGGAGGCCAGAAGCAGAGGGTGGCTATTGCCAGGGCTTTGGCCATGCAGCCCAAGGTAATGCTTTTTGATGAACCTACTTCTGCCCTGGACCCTGAAATGGTGGGGGAAGTTTTGTCCGTTATGAAGGATTTGGCTCTGGAAGGCATGACTATGGTGGTAGTGACGCATGAAATGGGGTTTGCCAGGGAAGTTGGGGATCGGGTAATATTTATGGACGAAGGCCAGATAATTGAGGAGGGGACTCCGGAAGAGATTTTTAACAATCCCAAAAACCCTCGTACCCAGTCTTTTTTGAGCAAGGTTTTATAACGGGAGCCTTATTTGCAGCCTGGTTTTTAAGAAAAGGCCAGGCTTTTAATTCAGGAGGATTTGATGTAAAGTGGAAAACCGGGAAAGATGCCGTATTATGCTGGAAAAGCTAAGCCATGAATATCCTGATGCTGGTACCCTGCTTAAATACAGTTCGCTTTTTGAACTTTTGGCAGCTGTAATACTGTCAGCACAGAGCACGGATGAACAGGTTAATAAGGTAACGGAAAAGCTTTTTCTTAGGTATAATACCCCTCATGCGATGGCACAGGCGGAGATTGCGGAACTGGAGAAGCTGATAAGACAGGTAGGGCTTTATAAGAGCAAAGCAAGAAACCTCAAAAAGATGGCTGAGATGCTGGTAGAAGAGCATAATGGAGAAGTACCTGACAATATGGAAGACTTGCTAAAGCTTCCGGGAGTGGGAAGAAAGACAGCCAATGTGGTTCTGGCGGTAGGTTTTAATAAGCCGGGACTGGGGGTAGATACCCATGTCCACCGGGTTGCCAACCGTACAGGCCTGGTAAGGGCAAAAAATCCGGTCGCGACTGAGATACAGCTTAAGGAACTTATTCCTGTTTCCAGCTGGGGAAAAGCCCACCACCTTTTTATTTTCCACGGGCGCAGGGTTTGCAGGGCACGCAGGCCGGAATGTGAAAGCTGTATAATTGAGGATTTATGCCACAAAAATTTTTAGGATAAAATTCTCAATTGCCGTTTCCTTATAGTTGTTTTGTAAGATGGTATATGCTACAATAAAATACGATTTTCAGGTAATAAATGAATATTTATGGTGATGATCGGGAGAGTAGCCGGATAACGAGCTTTAAGCGAGCCTGGGAGGGTGAAAGCCAGGCAGCTTGTTGCCAGGTGAAGATCACCCGGGAGCTTTCAGGCCGAAAGCCTGCAGCAAGTAGGCTTGAACGGGTGCCTTACGTTATAGGGCTTAAAGTGGTGTTTTTTAAAAACACTATAAGGGTGGTACCGCGGAAGCAAACCTTTCGTCCCTAGGGATGAAAGGTTTTTTGTCAATATATACAAATAATCTGGTGAGGTGGTAAAAAAAGCATGGGCAAAGGGAAATATGACAGCACTTTAAATCTGCCGCAGACAGAATTTCCTATGAAGGCAAATCTGCCTACCCGCGAACCTGAATTTTTAAAATTCTGGGAAGAGAATGACATATATCACAAAGTACAGGAGAAAAATGCAGGCAAGCCCAAGTTTATACTGCATGATGGGCCTCCTTATGCCAATGGGAACATTCATCTGGGACATACCCTTAATAAAGTATTGAAGGATATTATTGTGAAATACCGCTCCATGAGCGGCTTTGATGCGCCTTATGTACCGGGATGGGATACCCACGGCCTTCCTATCGAACAGCAGGCTATCAAGAAGATGGGAATTGACCGGCATAAAACAGATGTCGTGGAATTCCGCCGTCAGTGCAAGGAATATGCCCTTAATTATGTAAATATCCAGCGCGAGCAGTTCAAAAGGCTGGGGGTAAGAGGGGACTGGGAAAGGCCTTATCTTACTTTAGAGCCTTATTTTGAAGCGGTACAGATAAAAGTCTTTGGCGAAATGGCCAAGAAAGGCTATATTTATAAAGGCTTAAAGCCGGTTTACTGGTGTGCCGACTGCGAAACAGCCCTGGCAGAGGCAGAAATTGAATACAGCAGCAAGGTTTCACCTTCTATATATGTTAAGTTCCCGGTGAAGGATGGACGCGGAGTTCTGCCGGAAGATGCCTATATAATCATCTGGACTACTACTCCCTGGACAATTCCGGCTAATACCGGCATTTCCCTGCATCCTGAATTTGATTATGCACTGGTTGAGGTAAATCGCGAAAAATACCTGATAGCCAAAGGACTTCTGGAAAAGGTAGCTTCTGAAATAAGCTTTAATGCTTATATCATTTTGAATGAATACAAAGGAAGGGAACTGGAAAGGGTTATATGCAGGCATCCCATGTTTGACCGCGATTCCATAGTAGTTTTGGGTACCCATGTAACTTTAGAGGCTGGTACCGGATGTGTCCATACTGCTCCCGGCCATGGGGAAGATGACTTCTATGTAGGCAAGGAATACGGCCTTGAAGTAATATCACCTGTTGACAACAGCGGGCGCTTCACGGAAGAGGCAGGCAAGTTCAAGGGTATGCTGGTGCATGATGCCAATAAGGATATTATTGCCGAGCTGGATAATCTGGGGATGCTGCTCAAGGCAGACAAGATAGAGCACCAGTATCCTTACTGCTGGAGATGCAAGCAGCCTATTATCTACAGGGCAACTGAACAGTGGTTTGCTTCTATCGAAAATTTCCGCAAAGAAGCTCTGGAAGCTATTGATGAAGTTACCTGGATTCCTGCCTGGGGGCGCGACCGTATTTACAACATGGTAAGGGACCGCGGCGACTGGTGCATATCCAGACAGCGCACCTGGGGGGTACCGATTCCCATATTCTACTGTAATGAATGTGGAGAAACGGTGATTAAAGATGAAGTTATAAACCATGTGAGCGAGCTTTTTGCCGAGCACGGTTCGGATATCTGGTTTGAAAAGGATGCGGAATATTTGCTGCCTTCCGGATATAAATGCGAGAAGTGCGGAGGAAGCAGTTTCAGAAAAGAAACTGATATTATGGATGTCTGGTTTGATTCCGGCTCCAGCCATATGGCAGTTCTGGAAACTTATCCGGAACTGGCATGGCCGGCTGACCTTTACCTGGAAGGAAGCGACCAGCATCGCGGATGGTTTAACTCCTCACTTTCCACCGCTGTAGCTGTAAGAGGAAAGGCACCTTATCGCAGTGTTTTAACCCATGGTTTTGTGGTAGATGAGCAGGGGCGCAAGATGTCCAAATCCCTGGGTAATGTAGTTGACCCGCTCAAGATGATTGAAGAAATGGGCGCGGATATATTGAGGCTCTGGGTAGCCTCGGCTGATTACCGTTCTGATGTGGCGGTTTCCGAAAATATAATCAGGCAGAGCGCGGAAGCTTACCGCAAGATAAGGAACACCTGCCGTTTTATCCTGGGCAATATCTATGATTATGATCCTTTGAAACATCAGGTAGCATACGAGAAACTGTCTGACCTTGACAAATGGGTCCTGATAAAGCTTGACAGGCTTACGGAAAGGGTTACCCGGGCTTACGAAAATTATGAGTTCCATATTGTATTCCATTCTATTCACAACTTCTGTACTGTCGATTTGAGCAATATCTATTTTGATATATGTAAAGATATACTGTACTGCTCACATCCTGATGACCAGGAAAGAAGAGCTGTGCAGACAGTCCTTTATGAGCTTATAAATACCCTGGTAGTTCTTTTAACTCCGATTCTGGCTTTTACTACCGAAGAGATTTGGAGCTATTTGAGGAAGGATGACCAGCCGATAAGCGTGCAGCTTCTTGATTGGCCGAAAGTAAAAGGTTATACAGATGATAAAATCGAAGACCGGATGGAAAAAATCCTTAAGGTGCGGGAAGTTGTAACCAAGGCTATGGAAGAAGCGCGCAGCCGCAAGGTTATAGGCCATTCCCTGGCAGCCTGGGTGACTATTTATGCTAATGAAGAGTGGCTTGCAGCATTAAAAGAAGTTGCCAGCCTGGATAAGATTTTCATAGCTTCCCGGGTAGATGTAAAACCTGTTTCGGAAAAACCGGAAGGAGCTGTTTCTCTGCCTGATATAGAAGGGGTATGGGCTGAAGTCAAAAAGGCAGAAGGGGAAAAATGCGAACGCTGCTGGGTAATTTCACCTTCAGTAGGTGAAAATAAGGATTATCCCACCCTCTGCTCGCGCTGTGCCGAAGTGGTGGCAAGGATGAAATAAGAAAGGCGGGGGAGAAGTGGAAGAGGGAAAGAGGCTTATAATAACGGTTCTCGGCCATGACCGGGTAGGAATAATTGCCGGCATATCTTCTATCCTGGCTGAAGCCAATATAAATATCCTGGATATAAACCAGACTATCCTGCAGGGGTTTTTTACCATGGTGATGGTGGTAGACAGCGCCAAAAGCCGGATAGATATAGGAGAGCTGAGGAAAAGGCTGCATGAAAAAGGAAAAGAGCTGGGGCTGGAAATAACTGTCCAGCATGAGGATATATTCAAGTTTATGCACCGCATATAGGTTTTTAAAAGAGGGAAAGGGTTATCCTTTCCCTCAAATCTTATAAAAAACTTGAGGGGGAATAATAATGTCCACCAGGTTCAGTATAGAGGAAATACTTGAGACCGTATCCATGCTCAATGTGGAAAATCTGGATATAAGGACTATAACTATGGGTATAAACATTATGGAGTGCCGGGACAGTGATGGGGACAAAACGGGAAGGAAGATATATGACAAGATTGTCTATTACGCCAAAAATCTGGTTAAGGTAGGGGAAGAGATAGAAAAAGAATACGGCATCCGCATCGTAAACAAAAGGGTGGCGGTAAGCCCGGTAGCCATGGTAGGAGAAGGACTGACCAGGGACGATTTTTTAACGATTGGGCAGTATCTGGATAAAGCAGCCGAAGAGGTAGGGGTAAATTTTTTGGGCGGGTTTTCCGCTTTGGTACATAAAGGTTTTAGTAAAGGGGATCTGGCTCTTATTGATGCCATTCCCGAGACCCTGGCAGCTACGGAGAGGGTTTGCGCTTCGGTAAATGTAGGTACTACCAAATCCGGGATAAATATGGATGCCGTTTACCATATGGGAAAGATAATAAAGAAAACTTCCGAGCTTACCAGGGATAGGGACGGCATAGGCTGTGCCAAGCTGGTGGTTTTCTGCAATGCCGTAGAGGATAATCCTTTTATGGCAGGGGCTTTTCACGGGCCGGGAGAGCCGGAATGCACTTTAAATATCGGGATAAGCGGCCCGGGAGTAGTTTTAAATGTGGTAAAAAAACACCCGGATGCTGACCTGGGAACTTTGGCCAATATTATCAAGAATACGGCTTTTAAAATCACCCGCATGGGAGAACTGGTAGGCAGGGTAGCCTCCAAAAGGCTTAATGTCCCTTTTGGCATAGTTGACCTTTCTTTGGCTCCTACTCCCGCTTTAGGGGATAGTGTAGCCAATATCCTGGAAGCGATGGGACTGGAAAGGGTAGGGACGCATGGAAGCACCGCGGCGTTGGCTATGTTGAATGATGCAGTTAAAAAAGGGGGAGCTATGGCTTCCTCATATGTAGGGGGGCTTTCCGGGGCTTTTATTCCGGTAAGCGAGGATGCCGGCATGATAGAAGCTGCCAGCTGCGGGGCATTGTCTTTTGATAAACTGGAGGCTATGACCAGTGTATGTTCAGTAGGCCTGGATATGATAGCCATACCGGGAGATACCCCTTTTTACACTATTGCGGCCATTATTGCGGATGAAGCAGCTATCGGCATGATTAACCGCAAGACTACAGCCGTAAGGATTATTCCGGCTCCCGGCAAGAAGGCCGGGGAATGGGTGGAGTTCGGAGGGCTTCTGGGACGGGCTCCCGTTATGCCGGTCAATAATTACAGTGCGGAAAAGTTTATAAGCCGGAAAGGAAGAATCCCTTCCCCAATCCAGGCACTTAACAATTAATGTAAGGTATGATTTGGGCTTTTAAAGGCATACTAATAATTAGACTGGAGGGGGGATAAATTTGCGTTTTAATTCAGATAAACCGGAAGAAAGTGAAAAAATAAACCTGGTTGTAAAAAAACTTATGGATAAGGTGGATGAACTTTCTGTAAACATGGAAAAAATGAGGCTGGCGGAATATGTGGAGCTCCTGGAAAATCCCCGCCGCCTTTTGTGGTTAAATTTTCTTATCGGCCTTTCCCGTGGTTTTGGTACTGCTATCGGTTTTACAGTGCTGGCGGCTTTGGTCCTGTATTTTTTACAGCAGATGATAGTTCTCAATATTCCGGTTATCGGCAGTTTTATTGCCGATATAGTAGCAATAGTACAGGCTCAGCTCAAAGTGGGAGGGTTCATATATTATTAATGAATCGGGGTGTTTAGAGTGGATATAGAAACCTTGCTCAAGAGGAAAGAAGAAATTGAAGGCCTGATAGAAAGGAAAAGGGAGCTTTTCATGATTCCCCAGCAGGAATCTACCGATGAACTCTCCCTTTATGACCAGCATCCAGCTGATGCAGCATCCGACCTTTATGAAAGGGAAAAAGATGCCGGGCTTCTTGAAATGCTGGAGTTTGAACTGGAAAAATTAAATGATGCCATAAACCGCTATAACAGGGGAAATTATGGAATATGTGAAAACTGCGGAAAAAAGATTGAAGAAGCCAGACTTAAAAGAATGGTTAATACCACCCTCTGTGCGGAGTGTGCTTCAAAAAGCAGGGATAAGTTTACCAGGCCTTATGAAGAGGATATTTTATCAGCCGGCAGTATGGCAGATAAAGGAGAAGCCTTCCAGGTGGCCGGTTATGAAATGTATGAAGAGTAGGGAAAATTTATTTTAGGTACTTGCAAGAATTGAAGGAGCAGGATATATTTATTGTGATACTGGAAAAAGGGGGGAGCATCCTTGAAAATAGGGGTATTTACCGACAGCTACAAGCCTTATACCAGTGGGGTAGTTACCTCCATCACCACTTTCAAGCAGGAACTTACCAGCATGGGTCATGATATATATATATTTGCTCCCAGTTATCCCCATTATGAGGAAGAGGAAGAAAAGGTTTACCGCTTTTATTCGCTTCCTGCTCCCACTAACCCTGATTATACCCTGGCTATCCCTGTTTATCCGGGGTTAAACATGCTCCTTAAGAAAATTGACCTGGATATAATCCATGTCCACTCTCCTTTTACCATGGGCAGGGTGGGGCTTCACTATGCCAGAAAGTACGGCATACCTATTGTTTTTACCTATCATACTCTATATGACCAGTATGTGCATTATGTACCTGTGGCCCAGGATTTGGCGCGGGATATAACTATAAGGTACAGCACCAATTTCTGCAACCAGTGCGACCATGTTATCGTGCCTTCCACAGAAGTGGAAGCCAGGCTCAAGGAATTAAAGGTAAAGACTCCCATTTCGGTGATACCGACAGGGGTTCCCCTGCACAAGTTTAAGCAAGGAGATGCTGCCTGGCTTAGAAAAAATTATCCATCCATTCCAGCAGCTAATAAAATACTGCTTTTTGTAGGCCGTTTGACTAAAGAGAAAAATCTGGAATTTTTAATAGAAGCCTTCAGCATGCTTAAAAAAGATAAGCCCGATACTACCCTGGTGTTAACTGCCCAGGGGCCGCTTGAGCATGAGCTTAAAAAGCTGGTCAGGGAGCTTAATCTTTCTTTGGAGGAAGATGTGGTATTTACCGGTGCTTTGCCTTTTGATACCCTGGTAAATGTGTATTTTTCCGCTGACCTTTTTGTCTTTGCTTCCTTAACGGAAACCCAGGGGCTGGTACTGATTGAGGCCATGGCGGCAGGGCTGCCGGTGGTAGCGGTAAGGGCTAACGGGGTAATAGATATGGTAGATGACGGGATAAACGGCTATTTAACCCCCTGTGATAAGGAAGCGTTTGTAGAGGCGATAAAAAAGGTGCTGGCTGATGAAAAGACTTATAGCGGTTTTAAAGCTAATGCCTATAAAAAGGCAGAGATGCTCTCTTCAGCCAATATGGCCCGCAAGCTGGAAAAGGTGTATCTTGACCTTCATGATCGTTCAAGGCCTAAAAGGTACAGGAAAAGCTACCTTATGGATTTGATTTACCGTTTAGGTTCCTAGGCTAAACTGTAAAAAAGTAAACATTTTCTAAAGGTATGCCGAAGACAGCTTAGCATACCTTTTAATTCTTTAAGAGTAGAAAAGAATGAGGTAGAAATATGAGCATGCTGCGCAAGATAACTGCTATAATGGCGGGAAAACTGGTCTTATTTATATTAAGAATTTTAGGCCGTAAGGCCACCGTACTTCCCGGACGTGTGGCCCGCAGGATAGACCCGGATATTTTAAAAAAGCTTTCCCGCAACATAACGGAAGAAATAATCGTAATTACTGGCACCAACGGCAAGACTACCACTTCCAATATGCTGGCCAGGATACTTAAGGAAAAAGGATACCGGATTGTGCACAACCGGGCAGGTGCCAATATGCTTACCGGTATTACAGCCGCTTTTATAAAAGAAACGGATATAAAAGGGAAAAAGAAACATCATTATGCCATTTTAGAAACTGATGAGGCTAATGTGCCTCTCCTTTTGAAAGAGGTAAAGCCCAGGATGCTGCTGGTTACCAATTTTTTTCGGGACCAGCTGGACAGGTATGGGGAGCTTGACCATACGGTAAGGCTTATAAAGGAAAGCATAAAGGGAAGGAGTATAGAACTGGTTTTGAATGCCGATGACCCGCTGGTTGCACAGCTGGCTCATGATACCGGGTTATCTGCCTGGTATTATGGTTTCTCCGATACCGATTATGATACTCTGGAAAGCCGGGAAAGCCGGGAAGGAAGGTACTGCATCTTTTGCGGGCATGAAATAAGCTACCGGCGGTATCATTATGCCCAGCTGGGAAGCTACTACTGCGAAAAATGCGGATATCACAATCCGGAACCAAACTTTACGGGAAAAGATCTGGCCATGAGGCCGGGGATAAGTTTTCGCATAAATGATATAAAGATTGAAAGCCCCTATACCGGCTTTTATAATGCCTATAATATCCTGGCAGCGGTTGCGGCAGCCAAGCTGCTGGGGATTGAAAACGAGGTCATAGAAGCAGCCATAAAAGGATATATGCCCAGGGCAGGCCGTATGGAAAGATTTGTCATTAATGGCAAACCGGCGGTGCTTATTCTGGTAAAAAACCCTGCCGGCTTGAACCAGGCTTTGCATGCCCTGAAATATGATGAGAAGAGCAAGGATATCTTTTTTGCCTTGAATGATAATGCTGCCGATGGACGTGATGTTTCCTGGATATGGGATGCTGATGTGGAACTGATAAACGATATAAACTACCGGCAGGTAATCTGCTCTGGCCAGCGAAGCGGCGATATGGCAGTGCGCATGAAATATGCCGGGGTGGATGAAAGGTCCATAATTGTTAGAACCCCTCTCAAGGAAGGGATAGAGGAGGCCTTAAACGGAGAGGGCGAAACAGCCTATATTTTATCCACCTACACCGCTTTATTTGACTGTCAGAAGATTTTGCGGGAACTGGCTGACAAATCAGAAGAAGGTAAAGAGGGTAAAAAAGCTTTACCGTCAGCGTAAAGGGGAAAAAGAAGCATGGAAAACATAAAAATTGCCCATATGTATCCGGATTTGCTCAATTTATACGGCGACCGGGGGAATCTTATCTGCTTGTCCCGGCGGATTAACTGGTACGGCTTTGCATGCCAGATAATCCCGGTAGAGCTGGGAGATGAGATAGATTTTTCTGAAATAGATATGGTTTTTATGGGGGGAGGTTCGGACCGGGAACAGAATCTGGTTTACCGGGACCTCTTCAAAAAGTCGGATGCCTTGTGGGCAGAAATTGAGGATGGACTGCCTCTTCTGGCTATATGCGGGGCTTATCAGCTTCTGGGCAGGTATTATGAAGCTGTGGACGGCAGCCTGATGCACGGCCTTAACTTTTTTGATTTTTATACTGAAGGGGAGGAAAAGAGGCTTATCGGCAATATCCTCCTAGAAACAGAGATAACAGGGGAAAAAACGACAGTGGTAGGTTTTGAAAACCACGGCGGGAGAACTTATTTCAATGATGACAGATTAAAGCCTTTTGGCAGGGTTTTAAAAGGATACGGCAATAACGGAAAAGATAAGATGGAAGGGATAAGCTATAAAAACCTTATAGGGACTTATCTGCACGGGCCTTTGCTTCCCAAAAACCCTCAGGTTGCCGATTTCTTAATAAGGGCGGTTTTGCGGAGAAAAGGGATAGAGCTCAACCGAAAGCTGGATGATAAGATAGAAAACTTTGCTCATGAACAGGTAAAAAAGATGATACTTGGCAGATAAGGCGAGGATTTTTCCAGTGCCTTTTTTGTTTGTAAGAGGTGAATCAGCCTGCTGCCCGTTTAAGGGCTTTATCCAGCCAGTCCCGGCGCAGGATAATGCTCAAGTAAACTGCGGTTCTCAAAGCCCAGTCAGCTACAAATGCCAGCCAGACATAAGTTATGGGAGCCTCTATAATTTTTATCAGCAAATAGATTAAAGGCAGACGGAAAAGCCAGGTAAAAAGGGTGCTTATAAGCATAGGGGTGCGGGTATTGCCGGAGCCTTTTAAAATGCCCCCGAAGACCATGCTGGAGGCAATGGTGAGCTGTTCCAGGGAAGCTATCCTTATAAGGCTTCCAGCCAGGCTTATTATGTCAGGGTCGTGAGCAAAAAGGGCAGCGATCCGGAACGGGAAAAGGGCAAAAAGAAGCCCGAAAAAACCCATTATCACCAGGGCAAATTCCAGGGTTCCCCTGGCATAATTCCTGGCCATTTTTTTGTCCCTGGCTCCAATGCTCTGCCCTACCAGCACGCTGGCGGCAATGGCGATGCCAAATCCCGGCATAAAAGATATAGATTCAACGGTAATGGCCAGCTGGTGTGAGGCGTAAGCCAGGGTACCGGCATATACGATGAGAAAGATAGATACGAGATTGCTTAAAGCCCAGAAAAACTGTTCCAGAAGGCTTGGGGTTCCCAAAACCAGTATATCGCGGAAGATGCCGGGTTTAAGCGATATTTTCCGTATATCTGCGTTTTTAAAGAGCTCTTTTTTGTTTTTAAACAGAAAATAAAATGCCAGAAGAAGCCCAAGGACATGGGCCAGAGAAGTGGCAAAAGCGGCACCGGCCACTCCCAGAGCGGGAAAGCCGAATTTCCCGTATACCAGAATATAGTCTCCCAGGGCGTTAAAAAGGTTTACGATAAGCGCAATCTGCATGGGGATATCGGTTCTTCCCATGCCCCGAAAGACAGCATGCATCATGTAAAGGGTGATGGCAAAGGGAGTAATCTTGAAAGTTATCAGGAGATAGGAAAGTGCATCTTTATACACCTTTTTTTCTACCCCGAAAAGGCCTACTATCTTTTCGGCATTTATAAGGCCGATGGCTCCGGTAATTATTCCTATAATCCCGCCTATAACCAGGGTGTGCAGGGTAAGGCTCATGATGCGGCTGTAGTTGTTGGCCCCTTTAGCCTGGGCTACCAGTACCGATGAGCCTACGGAAAGGGCTTCAAAAAGAAGGACGATGGAAAAAAATATTTCTGCTCCCAGTCCCACAGCAGCCAGCGGTGCTGCCCCCAGACGGCCTACGATGGCTACATCGATTACCCCGATTATCATATACATTATCATTTCTACCATTGCCGGCCAGGAAACCTGCCATATTTTCCTGCCAAGATTCCGGTCTTTAAATATCAGCATATCTGTTACCCCGATTCAAAAATTTGATTTTATCATCAGTTAATAAGTATAGCCTTCCTTAAGATTAAAAGCCAGCAGCAAAAATAAAAATTTTTATTTTCGGTGACAAAAAGTTGTCACTTTATATGGTTATACTATTTATAAAAAAAGAAGGAATATGGAATATTTAAGCAGAATTTAGTATTATAAACCCATTTAAGGAAAATCATGATATTAAAATGGGACGATGACAGGAAGAGAGGATGGGAAATAATGCGCATAACTATTAGTATCGGATCGGATAAGGATATAGTTTTGCCTGTCCATTATCACCATATTTTGCAGGGATTTTTGTACCGGCATATATCGGACCGTGATTACAGGGAGTTTTTGCATCAAGAGGGCTTTGTCTACCAGAAGAGGCGTTTTAAGCTTTTCACTTATTCTGCCCTGAGGGGAGAATTCAGGCTAAACAGGGAAAAAAGGGATATAATCTTCAGGCCACCGGTAGCTGTAACTGTTTCTTCCCCCCTGGAACCTTTTATCACTGATCTGGCAGAAACCCTGATGAAATCGGATGAACTTTATCTGGGAAATAACAGGGTGAAATTAAATTCGATAAATGTCCACAAACCGGTAGTTTTTTCGGAAAAAGTGCGCATAAGAATGCTGTCCCCAGTGGTAGCCCATACGACGGAAGAAATACAGGGAAGCAAGAAAACGACTTATTTTTCCCCCTGGGATACCCCTTTTGACAGCCTGATTTTAAGCAACCTGCACAAAAAATACTGGGTACTGAAAGGAGAATATTCCCGGGGCGACCTCAAGGTTATTCCGTGCGACAGCTGCAAGGAGAAATTTTTGAGGATCATAAAATATAAAGATTTTATAATCAAGGGCTACAGCGGTGTTTACTGGCTGGTGGGAGATCCGGAGCTTATGGAAGTCGCTTATTACACAGGCCTTGGCTCCAAGAATTCGCAGGGGTTTGGGTGTTTTGAGGTAGAGGGGGTTTAACCAGATGCTGGAAAGTATTATTGAACTGGGAGGAGCTGTCCTGGAAAAACAGGACCGGCTGGATTCTTTTATCCAGGAGGTTCCTGCCGAAAAAAAAGGCAAGAAAATGCATGTCTGCAAATTTATTTTTGATACCAGGAATAAAAAATTTGACATTGATGTCAATGAGGAAATAGACCAGAATACTGCCAAAAAATATTTATTTATAGGTTCAGCTGATGCTCCAGGCTTGCCGCAGTGGTATATAACTGCTAAAAGCAACAATTATATATTAAGCGAGCTTTTTCCAAATCTTAAGGAAAAAGGTTTATTTGCGGATATAGTAGACGATGTTTTAAAAAATTTTTACTGGCAGGCTAATGAGAATTTAGGGAATAAAAAGTATAACTATATTTTAGATATTGAAAAACTGGGCATAAGTCCCAATAAAACTATGGAAGAGTTAAAAAATGAGGCTTTGGGAGATGCGAAGCCGGGCAAAAAACTTTTGGATTTAGTGGTAAAAGAATTTGAAAAATGGGTAGCTGAAAAAACAGGGTGCAAAAAAGATGAAATAGGGCTTTATACAGTATTAGTCAATGGAGAGCTGCTTACCGATAATAAGGATTATAGGAATAAGGTTCTGGAATCTAAAAAGCCTGCTGCCAAAGGGCAAATGGGTACTTCTAACCTGCAGTGCAATATCTGCGGCAGTTTTCAGAACATCAGCCAGGAAATAAACAGGATGCAGATAAAATACTTTACCACCAACCAGGAGATTTTTAAGGGAAGTTTAAAGAGCTATGAGAAAAGCTTGAATTTATGCAGCGAATGTATTGAAAAGCTGCAGTCCGGGGAAGTTTTTGTACAGCAGAATCTGGCAACTAATATAGCAGGCTTTGAAGTACTGGTGATTCCCAATCTTATATATGGGCAAAGGCTGGATTATGATAGCATGGAGAATTTAACCAAAGAGGTTATAAAGACAGTCAATATGTCAAAGAGTATTGATGCTCTGAAAGAATTCCGGGAACAGATAGATTGCCTTAAAGAATTTGATGATATTGTTTACCTGCTGGACTTTGTTTTTGTGCGCAGAGCCAATGCGGCTACCAAAATTTTGCGGCTTATAAAAGATGTTAAGCCTTCGTTTTTCGAGTTTCTGGAAGCAGCTGTCGCTGAAATAAGGGAAATAGTTAATAAACATTTTAAAGAGGCTTATAACTACCGGGGCGGGCTTAACAGTGTTTACTACATGACTCCGATAAGGATGAAAAGTGGAGACTATTCAAGTTTTCGCGATCTTTTAGCACTTTATGATGCTTTGTTTTTGGCAAGGCAGGTGGATGAAAAGCGCATAATAGCCAACCTGGTTAAGGGCTGCGGCGTAGTTTTCTATGGGCAGGATGGCTATAATATCAAGCATTCCAGAGATAATTTGCACTACTTTATCCTGGATGGTATGTTTTTCCTTAAGTTCCTGGAAAAAATGGGCTGTATGAAAGGTGGTGAAAAGGTGGATTACAGCAGTCTCGGATTAAATGATGAATTATGCAGCTTTATGGAGGAAATGGGATATGACGAGATGCAGGCGGCTATGTTTCTCCTTGGTTATCTGGTGGGAGAAGTAGGCAATGCCCAATATCGAAGAAGCCAGGACAGCGGAGGTGAAGGTACTTACAAGCCGGTACTCAACAAAATCAATTTTAATGGAATTGATAAAGGCAAGATTATGAAGCTCCGATCTGAAATCCTTAATAAGCTGCGGCAGGAAAAAATTCTACAATATAATGAAAAGATTTACGCTGCCTGTGCTCAGCTTATGGACCGTCATATAGGGAACTGGAAGCTCAACAAAGATGAAAATCTGTTCTATCTGCTGTCAGGTTATGCTTATGCTACTACTGCACCTATGAAAAAGAAAGGAGAGGAAAACAGTGATAAATAACAGTTTAATACTTTATCTTTATGATGCCAAGCTCACCAATCCCAATGGGGATCCGGACGAAGAAAACCGGCCGCGTATGGATTATGAGAGAAGCATAAACCTGGTTTCTGATCTGCGGCTCAAAAGATATATAAGGGATTATCTGCTGGATAAAGGGTATGAGCTTTATGTGCAGAAGGTAGGGGATAAGCCTGTTACTGCTGAAGAGAGGGTAAGTAAACTTGAAAACGCCAGTGATGAAGAAATTTTTAATAGTTTTATAGATATAAGGATGTTTGGGGCTACAGTTCCTGTGAAAAAAGATAACAAATCTTTTATTGGCCCTGTACAGTTCAACTGGGGCTATTCTCTGAATAAAGTTGAGCTTTTGGAGTCAAGCATTACTTCAACTTTTGCCAGTTCAAAAGGAAACAAGCAGGGGGCTATAGGCAAAGACTACCGCGTGAAATACTCTTTTATAGCGTTTTCAGGGGTAGTAAGCGGCAAAAGGGCAGAATGTGTGAAATTAACTAAAGAAGATATAGGTCTGCTGGATGAAGCCATGAAAAAAGCTATACCTCTGCAGGCTACCCGCAGCAAAATAGGGCAAACCCCCCGGCTTTATTTGCGGGTAGAATTTAAAGATAACCATACTATGCTTAATGACCTGCGCGGCTATATAAAACTGGTAAGCGAAGAGGAAAGCCTGCGCTCTATTGAAGAATGTGCTCTGGAATGCGCAAGGCTTCGAGATTATCTTAACAGCCATAAAGATTTAATAGCCAAAGTCTACTATTTCAAGGATGATGAACTGAAGCTCCTGGTGGAAGGGAAAGAATGTGGCATTGATGATGTGCTGGCTGGTTTGCCTATTCAAGAAATATAAAGGTTTAAGGGATGATTAACTATGAAGGTGATTATTTTTGACCTGAAAGGGCCTTTTGCCCATTTTCGCAAAATATATACCAATTCTTCTTCTTTAAGCTATTCGCTTCCTCCCCGCACTACGCTGGCGGGAATAATTGCCGCTATTCTGGGATGGGAAAGGGATTCTTATTATGAAAAGATGAGTTCGCAAAAAGCAGGGCTGGCAGTGCGCAAGATAAACAGCACCCGGAAGATTATGCAGACATTGAATTATATAAAGGCTACCAGCCCTTCCCACCTGGCTAATTTCAAGGAAGGGCACACCCAGATCCCTTTTGAAATAGTATGCGGAGATCCTGAGATAAGATACCGGGTTTATTTTAAAACAGGGGATACTGAAACATATAAAGCGTTAACAGAGGCTCTAAAAAGCGGCAGATCTGTTTTCCCGGTTTATCTGGGAGCTGCACCTTTCAGCGCAGTGTTTGAATGGATAGGAGAAGGAGAGCTGGAACAGGAATCATGTGCGGATGTAAAGGAAATATTTACTCCTGTAGATGTAAATCTGGTAGAAAAACTTATGTGGCAGGAGATGCAGAAAGAATGTATGCTTGTAAAAGACCGGATGCCGGTTGATTTTACCAGTGAGAGATACCCTGTAAATACCAGGAGTTATCTATACGATGACAGAGGGGGAGGAGTGAAGGTAAAGCTTAAACCGGAAGCAGTCTGCTACAGGGTTTATTATGCTGAAAAAGATAAAAAAACGAGTGAACAGATACTTTTTTACTAAATGCCAGGAAGGTGAAAGTGGTGGAATTTTTTTCTCATCCTGATAAAAAACTGGTTCAGCATTTGTGTGAGGTGCGGGACTTAGCTCTGGCATATGGCCCGGAAAAATACCGGGAGATTATAGAAATTGCTGCTTTAAGTCATGATTTTGGCAAATTTACGACCTATTTCCAAAAGTATCTCTTAAAAAAGGAGAAAAATAATAATCTTCATCATCATGGCTTTATATCTGCTCTTTTTGGAGCCTTCTGGGCATTCAAAAAATGGGGGGATGATTCATTCTTCCCCCTTGTTGTTTACAGCTCTATTTACCATCATCATGGAAACCTGAGCCCTTATGACGATATATTGCCCCACAGCCCATCTCAGATGGGGGAAAATATAAAAACAAAGCTGGAGCAGTTTCGCAAACAAGCAGATGATATAAAAAACAACCTTGAATATATAAAAAAGGAATGTGCCGGGATTATACCTGAAGATGTACTCGATGATTTTGTTTACCGCTGTTCCCCGGAGTATTGCCTGAAATCGCTTTTAAAAATAAACCATAATTTCAGGCTGAGAAATAGATGGAAGAATGATGAAAGTTATTTTTTGCACCAGTTTGTATATTCTTCTCTTATTGCGGCAGATAAGCTGAGCGCAGCGGATATTTCCTGCATAGAGCCAGCATTTGTAGGATATGAGGAATGGCTTGAGGCGAGGGAAAAGTTTTTAGTTTCAAGTGATCTATATAGTGATATAAACCAGATTAGAGCGGAGATTTTTAATAAAGTGCAGCATAATCTTGAAAAAAACTGGGATAAAGGCAAGATTTTTACTATAACCAGCCCTACTGGTTCCGGAAAAACCCTGACCGGTTTTTGCGCGGCCGCTGCCCTTAACAGGTTTTTGGGCGAAAATCGGCAAATAATCTATATCTTGCCTTTTACCTCCATTATTGACCAGAATTATGAGGTTATTGAAAAAATGCTGGCTAATACATCGTCAGGAAAAGAAGATATTTCTTATTTATTAAAACACCATCACTTAAGCGGTGATGGAGTAAAAGATGCTGGTGAAATGAAGGATGAAGAAGATTACAGTTCTGCCGATTTGAAGCTTCTTGTTGAGAATTGGCCAGCTGGTATAGTAGTTACTACTTTTGTCCAGTTTTTTGAAAGTATTATAAGCCATCGCAACCGGATGCTTAAAAAACTGCACAGACTGAGAAAGGCTATTATACTTATTGATGAAATACAGGCCCTGGATTTTGAATATTACCGGCTGATAGAATATGTACTTAATATTCTTTGCCAGTATTATGATGCCAGGGTTATACTGATGACTGCTACCAGGCCTTTTTTATTTACAGGTGAAGAAAGCTTGCCATCAGTTGAGCTTCTGCCTGATTATCCGCGGTATTACAGGCATTTTAACCGTACGGTTATAAAAATAGCCCGTGAAAAGATGTCTATACATGACATGGTGAATAAATTCGAAAGTTTATTAAGCTCTGATTTATCATGCCTCCTGGTGCTTAATACCATAAATTCTTCCCTGGAAGCTTACCGGGAGATTGAAAGATTTTTAAGGGAGCAAAATATTGACAAGCCTTTATTTTATTTATCCACCAACCTGGTTCCTGTGCACCGGGCAGAGAGGATAGAAGAAATCAGAGAAAGGATGAAAAAAGGGGAAAAGCTAATCCTGGTTTCCACCCAGGTGGTGGAAGCAGGGGTAGATTTAGATTTTGATGTAGTTATTAGGGATTTTGCCCCTCTTGACTCTGTTATCCAGTGTGCCGGAAGATGCAACCGTTCAGGAATGCGGCATGACGGGAAAAGAGGGACAGTTTATTTGTGCAATCTTATGGATGCTAGCGGAAATCGTTATGCTTACAGGGTTTATGGAAAGACTAACCTTAATTTAACCGAAAAGGTTCTGGAAGGGTATGAAGAAGTAGAAGAAAGTGATTATCTGGCTATAATTGAAAATTATTATCTTTTGCTTAAAGAAAACAAGAGCAGCCAGGCTTCCCATGATTTGATTGACGCTATCAAGGATTTTGACATGAAGAAAGGTGGCATAGCCAGTTTTTCCCTTATCAAGAATAATCCAGGCTATATTGATGTTTTGTTCAGGATGAATGAGGAAGTAGAAAAGGCTTACCAGGATTTCTTTGAAGTAATAAAAATAAAGGATCCCAGGAGCAAGGCAGACAGGTATATCAAAATTGCGTCTATTTTAGCAAGGTATACTATCTCCATGCCGGCTAAATATCATACATATTTTGAAAAAAGGCAACTGGGAGATGGCTGTTTCTTTTCTCTTCCTCCGGAAGGGGTTAAGGACTATTATGATGAAAAAACTGGATTTATAAGGGATAAAGAAGATGAAACCATATTTTTCTGATAAACAAAGAAGGGATGAAAATGGATTTTTATGTAACTGGAACCCTTATATGGTATTATTATATCTGCAAAAGGCAGGTCTGGCTGCTGGCGCACGGCCTGGAGCCGGACCAGGATGATGAGAATATAAGGATAGGGAGGCTTATAGGGGAAATAAGCTATGCAAGGGAAAAGAAAGAGGTGGATATAAGTACTGGAAAATTTGATGTGATGAGAAGAGAAGGGGAAAATCTGGTGGTAGGGGAAATAAAAAAATCTTCCCGCTTCATAGAAAGTGCTGGAAAACAGCTGCTTTTTTACCTGTGGCAGCTTAAGGAAATGGGGATAGAAGCCAAAGGGGAACTTTTGATTCCGGAGGAAAAGAAAAAAATAGAATTTATCCTGGATGACGAAAGCGAAAAAGAACTAAAAGAGGCAGTTAAACAGATAGAAAGGATTGTATCTGATGCCCTGCCACCCCCTCCGGAAAAAAGCAGGTATTGCATTAAATGTGCTTATGCGGAGTTCTGCTGGGCTTAAGGGAAAAGCAGGTGGTTATATGAAAAAGACTGTTTATGTGTTTAATGATGGGGAATTTAAACGCAAAGACAATACAGTCTATTTTGAAACCGAAGAAGGGAAAAAATATCTGCCAGTTGAAGATTTAAAGGAAATTTATATATTTGGGGAAGTAACCCTTAATAAGCGATTTTTGGAGTTTGTAGCCCAGAAGGAAATAATATTGCACTTTTTCAATAATTATGGATATTATACAGGAAGTTATTATCCCCGGGAACATCTTAACTCTGGATACATGATTTTAAAGCAGGCTGAATTTTATCTGGATGCCGAAAAAAGGATAAAACTAGCCAGGGAATTTGTACGGGGAGCAGTTTACAATATGCTGGCTGTTCTAAGGTATTATCAAAACCGGGGGAAAGATTTGAATAGTACAATAGAGCATATAAAAGAGCTGGAAGGAAGTATTGACAGATGTATTACAACTGAAGAACTGATGGCTATAGAAGGGAATATAAGAGAAACTTACTACGAAGCTTTTAACATGATAATTGACAAACCTGACTTTACATTTAACGGCCGAAACCGCAGGCCTCCCAGGGATAGGATAAATGCCCTTATCAGTTTTGGCAATACTATACTTTATACCGCAGTTTTAAGCGAAATTTACAAAACCCATCTTGACCCCCGCATAGGATATTTGCATACTACCAATTTTCGAAGATTTACCCTTAATCTTGATATAGCAGAAATTTTTAAGCCGATACTGGTAGACAGGCTTATCTTCAGCTTGCTGGGGCGCAATATGCTCAAAGCCTCCCATTTTGAGAGTAAACTGGATGGTATCTTGCTTAATGACAACGGCCGCAAGCTGTTTTTGCAGGAATGGGAAGATAAAATAAAGACCACCATTAAACACAGGGAACTGGGAAGAGAAGTTTCCTATAGAAGACTTATAAGGCTGGAGCTTTATAAGCTGGAAAAACACCTGATGGGCGAAAAAGAATATGAACCCTTTGTCTCGCGCTGGTAGGAAGTGGAGCAGAGATGTTTGTTATAATGGTTTATGATGTAGGAGAAAAAAGAGTAGGCAAAGTACTTAAAATTTCCCGGAAATATTTGTACTGGGTACAAAATTCTGTCCTAGAAGGGGAAATAACTGAAAGTAATCTGCGCAAACTTAAATATGAATTGGAAAGGGTTATAGATGAAGAACATGATTCCATAATATTTTATATGTTCCGCACTACCAAATATTATCAGCGTGAGATTATGGGAGTGCAAAAAGGGGGAGAGGAGCGCTTTTTATAATTTAGGAATAAAAACACAACTTTAAATTAAGGCCAGCCAGTTTTGTCGTCGACCTCCAATAATGCAAAAAACCCAGGAGGTCGACGACAATTTTATTTGCCTGAAATTCTTGACATTGAAGGATTTTATAATTAAAATTAAGCCAAAAATAAATATGTTATATCTAAAGTAAAGGCTTGATTTTATGGGGTGTTTAATTGGTTTTTAGCCTACCTAAGAGGAATTGAAACGGGATACCATATTTGTAGACTTCGATACAGCATCCGCGTTTTTAGCCTACCTAAGAGGAATTGAAACGAAGGATGGAACTCAAATTAGACAAGACGCATTATAAGTTTTTAGCCTACCTAAGAGGAATTGAAACAGATATAGGAATGGGTATGTACTTTCATTGGATATAGGGGTTTTTAGCCTACCTAAGAGGAATTGAAACGTGGGAACATATGTAGGGACATATTCATAGATGAAAGTTTTTAGCCTACCTAAGAGGAATTGAAACCCTGGTAGGGCAAAGCCATGTTCGCCGTTGCCGCAAGGGTTTTTAGCCTACCTAAGAGGAATTGAAACTTTTTCTAGCACCTCATCCTCAGATCCCCAAATATCGTTTTTAGCCTACCTAAGAGGAATTGAAACTTGAAGATAGCTGAGTGGGAAGGGATAACGACTTCAAAGTTTTTAGCCTACCTAAGAGGAATTGAAACTTGGCTTCCAGAAACATTCCTCCACAACCTGCTTCGTTTTTAGCCTACCTAAGAGGAATTGAAACTCCAGCCCGGGCAAGCCTGATGATATGCCTTCCAGGTTTTTAGCCTACCTAAGAGGAATTGAAACTGCCGACAGATGAAAATATACTGACAAACCATATCAGTTTTTAGCCTACCTAAGAGGAATTGAAACTCGCGCTTGCGAACGGATGATTTTTCAGAAAAACTGCAGTTTTTAGCCTACCTAAGAGGAATTGAAACAACCCTCTAAAAACTCCTCTATCTCTATATCCCTCTGTTTTTAGCCTACCTAAGAGGAATTGAAACCTCCACCTCCATTCTGCACTTGGCAAGACGCTTCCCCGTTTTTAGCCTACCTAAGAGGAATTGAAACCCGGGCTGGGGGCCGACCCTACGCGTTGTACCCAGTTTTTAGCCTACCTAAGAGGAATTGAAACAATCGACATACCCGATAATACCGCCAGTGGGCAAAAAAGTTTTTAGCCTACCTAAGAGGAATTGAAACTAAAAAATTAAGATGGAACGCCGCCGCTCAATTGAGGTTTTTAGCCTACCTAAGAGGAATTGAAACGCGTCGTCGTCATGTATGACGACGAGCGTGCGGTCGGTTTTTAGCCTACCTAAGAGGAATTGAAACTGCTTTCCAACTGCTTCTGCGATAGCGCGCCCCAATGTTTTTAGCCTACCTAAGAGGAATTGAAACGCCATTGTCTTTATTGGGTCATAACACGCTGTGTTCGTTTTTAGCCTACCTAAGAGGAATTGAAACATTATGAGGGCGCTAGGACAATAACAGACGATATAAGTTTTTAGCCTACCTAAGAGGAATTGAAACAAATAACCTTCCAGGAGCCTCTCCTTGGCTCTTGGGTTTTTAGCCTACCTAAGAGGAATTGAAACTGGCAAGACATAGCCTTATGTAGTGGGGTAGTTCTTGTTTTTAGCCTACCTAAGAGGAATTGAAACGACACATCGATACAGCGGCAGTCGTATCCAATATGTGTTTTTAGCCTACCTAAGAGGAATTGAAACATCCAATCTTTGAATACGCTGTCATGGCGCCCTTCGAGTTTTTAGCCTACCTAAGAGGAATTGAAACAGCTTGCCCGCGGGTGACTTTCCCCGCTTTCCCAAGAGGTTTTTAGCCTACCTAAGAGGAATTGAAACCATTGAACATATTGGCATTGCTTGCGATGAACCCAGGTTTTTAGCCTACCTAAGAGGAATTGAAACCATCCAACTGCTTCTCTGCCTCCACATTCTGAATCTGTTTTTAGCCTACCTAAGAGGAATTGAAACTGCTTGTCCCGGCACAAAGTCTGTGCCCACCGCTTTTTTCGTTTTTAGCCTACCTAAGAGGAATTGAAACATTCCTCGCATATCTTCGCCTTTGCTTGTTTTGCGGGTTTTTAGCCTACCTAAGAGGAATTGAAACATCTTGTCCATATTGTCAGCAAGGTACATTTTGTAAGTTTTTAGCCTACCTAAGAGGAATTGAAACTCAGGGAAGCGAAGAGATTAGAGATGTAGCGAAATGGGTTTTTAGCCTACCTAAGAGGAATTGAAACTACGGTGCATATGCATAAACTCCATCGTAAGCATAGCAGGTTTTTAGCCTACCTAAGAGGAATTGAAACTCTCTCTCACTTTCCTTATTTACCCAATCACTATAAGTTTTTAGCCTACCTAAGAGGAATTGAAACTGGATTATATCGGCCGCATGGAGAAATATGACCCGGGTTTTTAGCCTACCTAAGAGGAATTGAAACCGGCTAATGGCCGCCGATCTTTTCGAAGTAACTAAGTTTTTAGCCTACCTAAGAGGAATTGAAACCGGGCTTGATAACCTGCCTGCCTGCTTGTCCTCATCAGTTTTTAGCCTACCTAAGAGGAATTGAAACCCAGAGAAAGATTACCCGGCACATAAGATACATTAATGTTTTTAGCCTACCTAAGAGGAATTGAAACCCGGAATATCTGCTATATCTTGCAAGATTATTTCTTGGTTTTTAGCCTACCTAAGAGGAATTGAAACCCCAATAGCACGATTCGTTTTCAAAGCTATGGCTTGCGTTTTTAGCCTACCTAAGAGGAATTGAAACCTGACAATACCATAGCTAAATTCTCAACATGAATGTCGTTTTTAGCCTACCTAAGAGGAATTGAAACCAAGGGATAACCTCCTCCACTGGTTCAGGGTTCGCAAGGTTTTTAGCCTACCTAAGAGGAATTGAAACCGGCGGCGGCCATGCATTGCCTATGTTCAGAAAATCCGTTTTTAGCCTACCTAAGAGGAATTGAAACAAAGGCGAGGTATACAAAGAAGCCCAGGAAGTTTTCGGTTTTTAGCCTACCTAAGAGGAATTGAAACACGGCAATAGCTTTCATATTGCCTCCTCCTTTTTAGTTTTTAGCCTACCTAAGAGGAATTGAAACTGGGGATTGAAATTCCCCACAATAGAGTGAACATCAGTTTTTAGCCTACCTAAGAGGAATTGAAACCTGGTTCGCCAAGACCAGATGGCGAGCCTTGAAATGTTTTTAGCCTACCTAAGAGGAATTGAAACTCAGGCTCTTTTTAAGGCGCTTCTTTGCGCCTTCGTGTTTTTAGCCTACCTAAGAGGAATTGAAACTAAAATCTTCTACAAGATAAATTTCAAAATTATTGAGTTTTTAGCCTACCTAAGAGGAATTGAAACCCCCACTATTCTTGTTAAATGCACTATTGTAATCATCGTTTTTAGCCTACCTAAGAGGAATTGAAACTAATCACTGCTGTCCTCCATCCCCCAATCATCATAAGTTTTTAGCCTACCTAAGAGGAATTGAAACCACTACAGATGTCGATAAGTTGATACCACCTTTGAAAGTTTTTAGCCTACCTAAGAGGAATTGAAACAATATTTCCCGTGGATGAGCAAAGGCTGCCGATACAGTTTTTAGCCTACCTAAGAGGAATTGAAACATGCCTCCTCCAATATCTCACTTATAGCCCCCTTCCGTTTTTAGCCTACCTAAGAGGAATTGAAACTAAAGGCGACAATGCAGGCGAAGGCAACGATAAATTGGTTTTTAGCCTACCTAAGAGGAATTGAAACCTATTTCAAATTTTTGATATTTTGCTCTTTTTGGCAGTTTTTAGCCTACCTAAGAGGAATTGAAACACAAAGGAGAAGGGAGGTAGTATGATGAGGACAAGCAGGTTTTTAGCCTACCTAAGAGGAATTGAAACCCAGCAATTTAACGATATCCTTCTTAATACTCATAGTATGTTTTTAGCCTACCTAAGAGGAATTGAAACCCGGGTTAGCAGAAATACGTATTGTAACATTTCTGCGTTTTTAGCCTACCTAAGAGGAATTGAAACAAAGAGTTTGGTATAGAGGAATTGGGCTTTGAAAACTCGTTTTTAGCCTACCTAAGAGGAATTGAAACCAGGATATTCTAATAAAAATACCCTCTTTCCCCTAGGGTTTTTAGCCTACCTAAGAGGAATTGAAACTATGTAGAGATACACGAAAAAGGTCGCATAACAATTCGTTTTTAGCCTACCTAAGAGGAATTGAAACAAGAAATGAATGTGCCGCCCAGTGAGGAATATATCGTTTTTAGCCTACCTAAGAGGAATTGAAACGCGATATGGCGGACCAGCTTCTGCGAGAATTGCAACGTTTTTAGCCTACCTAAGAGGAATTGAAACCCCTCATCATTTCTTTTTTCGAGGGACATAACATAAGTTTTTAGCCTACCTAAGAGGAATTGAAACTTCGGCAAGTGCTTCCGCTTCGGCATGTCTTTCGCGTTTTTAGCCTACCTAAGAGGAATTGAAACCGAAGAATCGGGCACTCCTGGCCAGGTGTTCAGAGGTTTTTAGCCTACCTAAGAGGAATTGAAACTTTGTCATATCCATCTCTCCTTAAAAGCGGGCACTCGTTTTTAGCCTACCTAAGAGGAATTGAAACTACTGCCGCTATCATTGGTCGGCAGTACCCAGGAAATAGTTTTTAGCCTACCTAAGAGGAATTGAAACACAAATTTCTATGCCCTGTGATAGCAAGTAGCGCATTCGTTTTTAGCCTACCTAAGAGGAATTGAAACTTACTCAGAGCGGCCTCAACTTCCTGGCCGCTCTTTTGGTTTTTAGCCTACCTAAGAGGAATTGAAACGCCGACCTCCGTGAGCACGCCAACCCGCGAGTGAAGGGGTTTTTAGCCTACCTAAGAGGAATTGAAACTCACGGCCTGAACCGGGAGGCTTTGCAGCTCTACAAGTTTTTAGCCTACCTAAGAGGAATTGAAACCGATGGTAAATTTTATCCCGTTTTTATCCCTCATATGGTTTTTAGCCTACCTAAGAGGAATTGAAACGGTAAGGAGGTGACATAGTTTGCCTTTATACGCGTTGTTTTTAGCCTACCTAAGAGGAATTGAAACCTCATTAACTTTTATTTCCAAAAATGCAGGTGTCGTGTTTTTAGCCTACCTAAGAGGAATTGAAACTTTAAATACCTCCTTAATTTAATAAATACGTCACTAGTTTTTAGCCTACCTAAGAGGAATTGAAACTTCCCCTGCCGCCCATGCTTCCACCGCCGATTCCACCGGTTTTTAGCCTACCTAAGAGGAATTGAAACTTTCACAGGCAGGATGGCTTGCCTGCCTGCTTGCCTGTTTTTAGCCTACCTAAGAGGAATTGAAACAAACCGTCAGAAGAAGCGTTATTGGTTTGAGGGGCGGGTTTTTAGCCTACCTAAGAGGAATTGAAACTAAAGTGTCTACCCTCGGAATTCTTTTCCCGTTTTCGTTTTTAGCCTACCTAAGAGGAATTGAAACATGGGGGCACTGGTGACGTGAGCATTGGCGATACCGAGTTTTTAGCCTACCTAAGAGGAATTGAAACAAAGAGAAGACATAGGTAGGTTGGCTTCCCAAAAGGCGTTTTTAGCCTACCTAAGAGGAATTGAAACTGTTTTTCAATGAAATTACTGCCGAAGCCACAAACTTCGTTTTTAGCCTACCTAAGAGGAATTGAAACCTCAACCTCTATCAACGGCTTACCCAAAAGCTTTTTGTTTTTAGCCTACCTAAGAGGAATTGAAACTTGAAAAGCCAGGGGCAGGAGTCTGCGCCCCAGCAGGGTTTTTAGCCTACCTAAGAGGAATTGAAACGGGGGAAACCATAAATTTTTCCCAAGACCATTTTTCTGTTTTTAGCCTACCTAAGAGGAATTGAAACCGGCTGGCTTCCCGCCGCCCCCGGCCAGCGTTCCAGTTTTTATCCTACCTAAGAGGAATTGAAACCAGAGGCTTTTGTGAAAATTGTAAAAGGAGCTTAAGGGTTTTTAGCCTACCTAAGAGGAATTGAAACGAGCTTGTACGGAAACATGACCAGCGTACAAGAAGGGTTTTTAGCCTACCTAAGAGGAATTGAAACAGCCAATTCCCTGAAACTCTTTTTCATGTTCATGCGTTTTTAGCCTACCTAAGAGGAATTGAAACCCCCCCATGTGGTACACATATACGGAAGCGTATACGGTTTTTAGCCTACCTAAGAGGAATTGAAACTGAACAGTTAATAAACATGGTAAACGACCCATCATTGTTTTTAGCCTACCTAAGAGGAATTGAAACAGCATAATCATTCCTCCTTTTCATTTTTTACAACCTAGTTTTTAGCCTACCTAAGAGGAATTGAAACCGGGAGTACCCTCAGGATATGTCTCATTATTTTAAGTTTTTAGCCTACCTAAGAGGAATTGAAACCTCAGCCAGCCTCCTTATATAGGCTGGCCGGCTTGCCGTTTTTAGCCTACCTAAGAGGAATTGAAACCTGCCACTCCCGCTGACAGCTTCAAACCGTCAAAAGGTTTTTAGCCTACCTAAGAGGAATTGAAACTGTACTGAAGACGTCCAGCTTGGACGTCTTCAGTACAGTTTTTAGCCTACCTAAGAGGAATTGAAACCAGTTCTATGGATGGCAAATATGGTACTGCCTTTGGTTTTTAGCCTACCTAAGAGGAATTGAAACAGGATATTTCAATGGAGAAGGGAATTCCCTTCTCCAGTTTTTAGCCTACCTAAGAGGAATTGAAACTATTTCATCACAGTAAAAAGTAGCCAAGTAAAAAGCAGGTTTTTAGCCTACCTAAGAGGAATTGAAACTCGGCTACCTTCAGCGCCACCGCCAGGTTTACATGGTTTTTAGCCTACCTAAGAGGAATTGAAACAATTATATGCCATTCTTGTAAAGGCGGGCAAAAGAAGTTTTTAGCCTACCTAAGAGGAATTGAAACCTTGGCCCTGGCCAGCCGTCGCCAGTGGACGTGGTGGGTTTTTAGCCTACCTAAGAGGAATTGAAACTTTTATAACTTCAGGATGATGCATGTCATCTGGAGGGTTTTTAGCCTACCTAAGAGGAATTGAAACTCAGCTCGGAGAAGTCCCTCCTAATTTCATAAATTTCGTTTTTAGCCTACCTAAGAGGAATTGAAACAAAACGCAGACGGGACAGTAAAACCTTTTAAACAAGGTTTTTAGCCTACCTAAGAGGAATTGAAACGACAAATACTCAGAAGAATTTTACAAGAAATGCAGAGTTTTTAGCCTACCTAAGAGGAATTGAAACCCTGATTTTGCAGATACTATTGGGTCTGAAATTACTGTTTTTAGCCTACCTAAGAGGAATTGAAACGTAAATTTTATATTTGTTTTTACATATAAAGGACTGAGTTTTTAGCCTACCTAAGAGGAATTGAAACACGAATTTGCCAACAGGGATACCATTATGACAGCGGTTAGTTTTTAGCCTACCTAAGAGGAATTGAAACTATCCAAACTAACTACATAATCAGCGCAATATAAACCGTTTTTAGCCTACCTAAGAGGAATTGAAACTCTTGTTCCCATGCTCATCCAATTCATAAATGTTTTGTTTTTAGCCTACCTAAGAGGAATTGAAACATCCCCCAATCTTCTTCCCATTCCTCTCCACCCCCTAGTTTTTAGCCTACCTAAGAGGAATTGAAACTAATGAGGATGTATCATCATAATAATCGGATACCAGAGTTTTTAGCCTACCTAAGAGGAATTGAAACACTATACCACTTTTCAGCATTTCGTAAAAACTGTTTTAGTTTTTAGCCTACCTAAGAGGAATTGAAACAGTTTTCCGCGCGCTATATATGCAGGCGGAATTTTGTTTTTAGCCTACCTAAGAGGAATTGAAACTTCCATGCAATCACTCCCCTGTTTTTACGTTTTTTATAGTTTTTAGCCTACCTAAGAGGAATTGAAACCCAGTAAAATATCGAACGGATTTACCGACAATACCAGTTTTTAGCCTACCTAAGAGGAATTGAAACCCGCAACCACGACCGTTCTCCAGACTTGGTACGAAGCCGTTTTTAGCCTACCTAAGAGGAATTGAAACAATATCAAACATATTCGGGACAATCCCGCCAAGGTCGTTTTTAGCCTACCTAAGAGGAATTGAAACTCAAGCTGACCGATATATATTTTGTCGTATCCAGACAGTTTTTAGCCTACCTAAGAGGAATTGAAACCCTCTATGGGTAAAGGTGTAGCCAAAGCCGCCTTCGTTTTTAGCCTACCTAAGAGGAATTGAAACAAACTTTAGTCCGTGGAGCAAAGCACCAGCTTTTCTGTTTTTAGCCTACCTAAGAGGAATTGAAACGCTTGAGCGACGGTGATGTACTCATCGTCGCTCAGGGTTTTTAGCCTACCTAAGAGGAATTGAAACTTCGCCTCTTTCGATGGCTTGAAGCCATCTGAAGAAGGTTTTTAGCCTACCTAAGAGGAATTGAAACACCGATTTGTAATCCCCAAGCAGAAACTCCCTTTTCGTTTTTAGCCTACCTAAGAGGAATTGAAACACACCGTCCGGGAGGGTAGTGCAGCCCTCCGGCAGTCTAGTTTTTAGCCTACCTAAGAGGAATTGAAACAGAGGACGACGCGAACGTGAAATACCGCCAACTTCCGCGTTTTTAGCCTACCTAAGAGGAATTGAAACTCCCGGTGCTCCCTTTTATCCCACTGCCTCCCCTAGTTTTTAGCCTACCTAAGAGGAATTGAAACAACATTCCCGCAGGCAGGGAAATGTTCCTGCTCACCGTTTTTAGCCTACCTAAGAGGAATTGAAACTTCTGTACGGCATCAGTAATAACGCGAAGGGCATCACTGTTTTTAGCCTACCTAAGAGGAATTGAAACTGTGATACAGCCCGCCGCGCTTGGCAAGCATTTTCCTGTTTTTAGCCTACCTAAGAGGAATTGAAACCATCGAGATCTTTTTTCGCTTCTTTTGACGGCTTAAAGTTTTTAGCCTACCTAAGAGGAATTGAAACCCTGCCTGCTTGCCTTCATCATATCACCCCCCACCGGTTTTTAGCCTACCTAAGAGGAATTGAAACCCCGTATCGTCTCCGTATACGTCTCCGTTCCCGTATTTGTTTTTAGCCTACCTAAGAGGAATTGAAACTAGGTTTGGCACTATTTTGGCAGAACACGAACTACGTTTTTAGCCTACCTAAGAGGAATTGAAACTCGCGGATAGCGTTTCTGGCCGTAGCCGAGGCTGCCGTTTTTAGCCTACCTAAGAGGAATTGAAACCCAGTCGTAGCTGGCTTTAGCTCGTTCAAGGCCGGCCAGTTTTTAGCCTACCTAAGAGGAATTGAAACAGGGTACTCCCGGAAAAGCGGGAGTACCTTTTAATTGTTTTTAGCCTACCTAAGAGGAATTGAAACCAGATGACAGCGGGTGTGTTGAGGATTCCCCCTTCGGTTTTTAGCCTACCTAAGAGGAATTGAAACTTTCATGAATACCACATGTGGTATATGCATATGAGCCAGTTTTTAGCCTACCTAAGAGGAATTGAAACCAAGTTCTTCGCTGATAATTCCAAAAACGATAAGGCGGTTTTTAGCCTACCTAAGAGGAATTGAAACATACTCTCCCACTTCCATTTGCTTTACTGTTCTTCAGTTTTTAGCCTACCTAAGAGGAATTGAAACGTCATGGGGTCGCTTCATTCTTCTAATGCATCTCAGTTTTTAGCCTACCTAAGAGGAATTGAAACTTTTTGATATAGATTGTATATTTTGCTTTTTCACTCGTTTTTAGCCTACCTAAGAGGAATTGAAACTTCAAGGTTTATAACTTTTTGGTAAGGAATCGTTTCCAGTTTTTAGCCTACCTAAGAGGAATTGAAACCTGCCTGCGGCTGAGGAGCAGATAGCGTCAAACGAAGTTTTTAGCCTACCTAAGAGGAATTGAAACTCCACAACGGACAGGAATCTGCTCAAATCTTCGTCGTTTTTAGCCTACCTAAGAGGAATTGAAACCTAGACCAGCATCCTGGGCGAGTTCGATGGCTTCAAACGTTTTTAGCCTACCTAAGAGGAATTGAAACTATCAAGCACGAGATAGTTGAACGTTTGGCAACGAGTTTTTAGCCTACCTAAGAGGAATTGAAACTTCACGGTTGTACCAGGTATCAGCGGGGGAGAAAGCCGTTTTTAGCCTACCTAAGAGGAATTGAAACTGAAAACAGAGCTTGCAATGCAAGTTCTGAAAAAGGTTTTTAGCCTACCTAAGAGGAATTGAAACACTATGGTCGAGTTGAAATTGTCCAGGCAGTTTATAGTTTTTAGCCTACCTAAGAGGAATTGAAACTTTCAGCACAGGCTGTCATCGTTCAGAACCTCCTTTCCGTTTTTAGCCTACCTAAGAGGAATTGAAACCATGGCAAAACACTATGCGCTGACTGTATTCGTGAAAGTTTTTGGCCTACCTAAGAGGAATTGAAACAATAGCTCACAACTTTCATACTCCTTGATAACTCTGTTTTTAGCCTACCTAAGAGGAATTGAAACAGGGCCCAATCTATAAGCGCGGGGCCAACGATGTAAGGTTTTTAGCCTACCTAAGAGGAATTGAAACTTGGATCAACATAAGTCTTGTGGTTTCCGTCACGGGTTTTTAGCCTACCTAAGAGGAATTGAAACCCTTCATGATATACCACCCCCCTCCGCCGTGTCAAGCAGTTTTTAGCCTACCTAAGAGGAATTGAAACAAATAAACGCAACGTATAGTACCACAATAAAACACCAGTTTTTAGCCTACCTAAGAGGAATTGAAACTTGGGTTAGCTGTTTTAACAGTTTTGCTGTAATTTAAGTTTTTAGCCTACCTAAGAGGAATTGAAACCGAATACTTCAATTGGTATAATGCCCCCCAAGCCCGGTTTTTAGCCTACCTAAGAGGAATTGAAACTGACTATAAATTTGATATTCTTTCTATTTCTACATTGTTTTTAGCCTACCTAAGAGGAATTGAAACCTACCAAGCTGGTCTTCTTCTGGACATCTTCCCCATGTTTTTAGCCTACCTAAGAGGAATTGAAACTGGCCTCCCCAAAATCGTCCCCTCTCAGGTCACATACAGTTTTTAGCCTACCTAAGAGGAATTGAAACATCCAGGTAGGTCTGCGTGGTAATTTCGCGGTGTATGTTTTTAGCCTACCTAAGAGGAATTGAAACCATAATCAGCGCAATATAAACCTAATTCTTTGATATGTTTTTAGCCTACCTAAGAGGAATTGAAACACCCTAATTTTAATAAATCATGATCATCTTCCTCTTTAGTTTTTAGCCTACCTAAGAGGAATTGAAACCGAGGAGGACCCGAATACGAAATACCGCCAACTTCCGGTTTTTAGCCTACCTAAGAGGAATTGAAACTTCGTAGCGCTGCTTTTTTATGTCCTGAAAGAAAACGTTTTTAGCCTACCTAAGAGGAATTGAAACTTTTTCTATCTGAATATTCCTCCCCAGCCCCCCATAGTTTTTAGCCTACCTAAGAGGAATTGAAACAACCCCAAAGCTGAAAGATACCACTAACAGCGGCAGGTTTTTAGCCTACCTAAGAGGAATTGAAACCTTGACGTGGCCTATGATCTCTGGGGGACAGGAGAGTTTTTAGCCTACCTAAGAGGAATTGAAACTTGTAATGTACGCGGATGCCGCCCGCAGAGCATCCGGTTTTTAGCCTACCTAAGAGGAATTGAAACTCTTCTTTATCTCTTCCTTCCTGTTAGATTTTAGTGTTTTTAGCCTACCTAAGAGGAATTGAAACCGAGGAGGACCCGAATACGAAATACCGCCAACTTCCGGTTTTTAGCCTACCTAAGAGGAATTGAAACAAAATTAAAACGGGGTGTCAACCGTTTCTTCCCCTAGTTTTTAGCCTACCTAAGAGGAATTGAAACATTCTGCTGGTGGTTCTGGTACAGGAAGGTTGTATAAAGTTTTTAGCCTACCTAAGAGGAATTGAAACCTGAAGAGCCTGCATCAGCAGGTTCTTCAGTTCGTTGTTTTTAGCCTACCTAAGAGGAATTGAAACTTTGGTGGCAGTCAGGAAGCACAGGAAAAAGCAATGGAAGTCGCACGTTTTTTGCGGGACAGCTTGACCTCTACTGCTTTGCCGTAATAGCTCGGGTAACGGGAGCGATAAAGCTAGACGAGTGGCTGGAGCTGGATAAAGAGGTCAAGGCGGCGTTGTGGGAGGCGTTTTCTGCGGATCTGGAGCCCGAGAAGGAGGAAAACAACAAATAGGGCCGCAGTGAGAGCGCGGCCCTATTCAATCCTAATCCTTCCCTTTGGTCATCCGGTCGGACATCCAGAGCGCGGCCAGTATTGGTACCCAGCTGTGGCGGCCTTTTTCCTCCCACCAACCCACAAGCGGGCCTATCATCGACACGGCAACGATTATGGTAATAGCACTCATACCCAGCCACATGGGAATATGCCAAAATGCATTGAGCATTGACCCCATTATCCAGCCAATACCGAGGGAAATCCCAAAGATAATTGCCAGGCCTGCTAATATCACAAAGCCGAGGATACATAGCAACACGACTTTGAGAGTGATTTCAAACATAAGGATACCCCCTTAATTCCATTATACGGCAGAGAAGGACCGGGAGAAAGGAGTGCGGGCGTGAATACGAGCTTTAGTGTCGCTCTAATCCTGACCTTCTACAACAACATGGCCGGCGCATTAAGGTTTGCTGCGGGTTTTTTGCCTACCTAAATTGAAACTATACCCTGGCCGGCTAGGTGAAGGGAAAACCTGCCGCGTTTTTAGCTTACCTAAGAGGAATTTAAACAATGGGCGGCAAGCGGTACCAGTTGTGCTCTATGCTGACAGCTTAACGGGAAGGTAGTGGATATTGATACCCCTTTTGTAACGGTTTGGGGGAAAGGAGATAAAAAGCAGCCGCCGCTACATGAAGGGTGTGACTGTTATCTGATACCGGAAAGAAGTTCTGCAGAGGCGACATAAAATCCAAGGACTATACAGTTTAAGGATAATATTGGAAAAGGACTTATACTCTTAAAGTTAAAAGCAGCTGGAACATATATTAGGAACTGTAAAGTATGAAGAATATGTGCGAAGGCTGGCGGGTACAGTATGGAGACCTAGTGTTTTAATTGTAGATGCTCAAAAATTGATTAATATGTATGCGGGGAAAGGGAGATTAGAATGGATTAAAGGACAAGAATATCCTCGAGAACATATTGTGCATACTGATATTATCGGTCAATATTGGGATAAAGATTTGCAACAATATGTAGCTACCGCCTTGGCCCCTTATTAGTGTAAAAAATCTGTCTAAATCTAATACTCTTTAAAAATTACATAAAATTGGCCTGCTGAAAGGATAAGTCTATTAAGCAACCTGTATCGAAATGTCTCTATCCCTGTTAAGTTCATAATAATCAGCAGGGGTATGGTATCCTAAGCTTCCATGTATTCTCCGGTTGTTATAATACTCTATATACTGGCTGATAATTTCATACGCTTCCCTGAAATTTAAAAATTCATTACAGGCACAGCATTCTTCTTCCAAAATAGAATGAAATGCTTCTATATGGGCATTTATATCAGGGGTTTTTAAAGGTATTCTCTCATGAATCAGCTTTAGTTCCTGGCATGTTTTTTCAAAGCTTGCTGCCATAAACTGCGGCCCATTGCCAGTCCTTATTACCGGCCTATTGCTTCCCGGCAATAAACCTCTTTTATCCAGGGCATTTTTAAACAAACGGCTGACGTCTGAAGCAGTTGCGCTTAATTCCAGGTGATAATCTACAATCATGCGATCAAAAACATCTATTATCGATACCAGATAGAAAAATTTTTGGGCTTCCTGTAAGTAACCGTATTTTATATTTATTTCCCATAATTGATTAGAACCAGTAATCTCTTGCTTTCTGGCTAACTTCCCTGGCTTTTTGGGATATATTTTTCTCTGGGGTTTTAGAATGCCAGGCTCCCTGCTCAACCTGTAAGTCTTCTTATGGTTTATCACTATTCCATATTGTTTCCTTAGCACTGCGTTTATTTTTCTATATCCACCGGGAAAACCATCACCGGAGATTATAAAGATTATTTTTTCTTTTATTTCTTCATCGCTTATTTTTTCACCAGACTTATTTAGAGAATACCCCGGTTTTTGACGTCCCCTTTTTTTGGGATTAGTTCCTATACCTGAAGTTGTTTTTTCAGTTTTCTTTATATAATATAAGCATGATAGGTGGATGAGGTTATTTAGGCAGAGTTAAGGACTTTACAGGTTTTATATCCTTTTTCTATCCACCTTCTGGCTGTATTAACTCTGCCTTCACCTCGGGTTTTTGGTATTAGCCAACTCTTTTAAAATAGCAAGTTCTAATTCTTTAGCAAATAATCTTTTTAGCCTGTCGTTTTCAATGCTTACTTGTTGAAGCTGCTTTCCCAGGATTTTATTTCTATCCTTTTCGCCTCTGGGTAAGGTTTTCATAGAGCCGGTTTTGCGATATTTTTAATCCAGGAATGAATAGTGTTGGATGAAATATTATAGCGCCGGGCTACAATAGCTACATTGCCTGTTTCCTGACATTCTTTAATGATTTGTTCTTTTAATTCATCCCTGTACTGCTTTTTGCTCCTCATTAATAATCTACCCCCATTTAACTTAAAGGTTATCATAATTAGACAGATTTTCTCCAAAGGTTTTAGGGGCTAAATAGCTACGAACAAAGCAGTTATTGTATACTCAAGTAAAGGACCTCATGTTTATCCTGAGAGGTGATTTTAATGTTCACAACTATTCCGAATTTATTTAAGTTAGATGACCTTCGCGGCAAGCTTATAAAACTTATTTTGGTTAATGGAGAACAGTATATTTGTATTCCCAGGGATTTTACCCCAATTGAAGGCAGGGTTGCGTACACAGTCGAAATAGTTGAAGGCGAGGACAGTGGTTATAGCATTGATGTTTACAGAAGCGGAAATAAAAGATATAGTTGAAGTTGTTAGTTAATTTGAGCCTTTTACCTTTTTATTTCAAGTAGGCCGGTTCTTCGGAGCCGGTTTTTTATTGCCCAGAATCGAAAGGGGGGTTAAAACATGAAAGACTTAGAACGCCGGGCGTATCCGGTGAAAGTGGAAATACGGTGAGACGAAACAGGGCCGCTGGGGTTCGTAGGATATGCAGCGGTTTTTAATACCTTATCTGAGGACCTGGGGAAATTCAGGGAAAAAATCAAACCCTGGGCCTTTGCAAAAACAGTATAAAGAATTCAGACATTCGGGCTTTGTGGAACCACAACCTGGATTTTGTTTTGGGCAGAAACAAGTCAGGGACATTGGCTTTGGAAGAAGATGAGCTGGGGCTGCAGATAGAAATCATCCCTCCATAAACAACCTGAGCCAGGAATTTGATGGAATCCATTTGCTGCAGGGATGTAGATCAGATATCTTTTGGGTTCAGTACTAAGAAGGATGCATGGGATGAGAGCCATCCAAAAAACATTATCCGTACATTAATCGAAGTAGAACTTTTTTATATATCTTCTGAAACCTACCCTGCCTACCCATCTACCAGCATTGGGGTGCGGAGCGCGAGGGAGATATGGGAGGCGCTAACTGCTGCTCAGGCGAGCTAAAAAAGCGGCTGAATAGGATAAGAAGTGCTGAGGAGGGGGGATTTTGGGGGCAACCTGAAATACATCAATTAAGAAGATTTTTTATACAATTAAAGAAAAAAGAGTTTTCGAAGTATTGATACCTCAAAGGTATGAAAAAAATGATATTCTTGTGATAGATTTTTCCATTGTTACAGTGACTGGTTTTAAAAATCAATTGATTTTGATTATTGCTGATGTAACAGGCAAAAGAAAAGTTAGGAGGTAAGGAAATTGGCACCAAAAGCACTTCATTCATGGAGAACCACTCGTTTAAACGGTGAATATCTAGCTGTGAACATATGTTTCACAATAGATAATAAGTATGAAACTGTATCACCGATTTATAAACCAGGTTATAATACACTCCATTTTCGTGAACCTGGTAGTGAAAGGTCCCGTAATATGAAAGGGCAAATGATTGAGGATAATGAAAACGGTTTTATTTGGCTAAGGGACAATGGAGAAAGATTGGAGTTTAAGTTGATTACTCTTGAAGATTTCAGAACAAAGTGGAAAGACAGAATTATTGATTTTGAATTATTGCCAGACTTTAAATTCGACCGTCAGCTTTGGGAGTGGTATGAGAGGAACACATAGAATCTAATTAAGATGGGGGTTATCCCGCTGTTTTTTCTGGTTTTTTTGTTTTTGGTTTTTGATTTTTAACTTACCTGGGAAGAAAGGAAGGAATTTAGGAAATTTTGGCGAATAGTAAATGATATTACATATGACCACCTGTGACCACCTGGTTATATTTCACAAATTTTTTGATTTTTAATACATATTTTGCATAAATATAGCCTATCTAACGGGATTTGCCTTTCTTTTAGCCTACCTAAAAGGATTTCCTGAATTTTGTATTTGTTTTTTGTTAAGTAAAGGATTTTTGAAGGCAGGAGGGATGAATTTGGAAGAATTGTATTTGGCAGCACTTTTGCATGATATAGGGAAATTTTATCAGAGAACAAATATTAAGGAAGATAAGAGAAAAATTAATGAAATATATCGGGAAATTTATGAAAGCGAAGGGGCTAAGGGAGCCAGACATCAAGAATGGGGAGCTTATTTTTTGGAAGGCTTAAAGGGGATAGATGAGAATACCAGGTTTAAAGTGGCTCAGTTAATCAGGAATCATCATAATCCATCTACATTGGAGGAAATGCTTATCGCTGTGGCTGATAGGCTTTCTTCAGGGGAAAGAGATGAGAAAGGTGAAAATGAAGAAGAAAGCAAGAATTTGATATCGGTTCTGAGTATTGTTGATATTATGGGGCAAAAAGGGGAAAATAGGCATTTTAATAGATATAAGCCTTTAACAAGGCTTTCTGATTATAGTTATCCTCTGGAAAAAGAGGAGGCCAATATTGAAGAGCGTTATAGAAGTCTGTGGGAAAAGTTTTGCAAAGTTATACGGGAAGAAGATGATGCAGAGAGAATTTATTATATTTTAAGGGAGTATACTTCCAACATTCCTGCTGCTTATTATTATTCACGTCCTGATATTTCGCTTTTTTCCCATTTAAAAACGACAGCTGCTATTGCGGTCTGTCTTTACCGGCAGTTTGAAGAAGACATTAAAAAAGGAAGATATGAAAAAATAAATGATTTATATACTGCTCTAAGTAAAATGCGGAAAGGCCAAAAACTGGAAGGTGATGACAGGCTATTTTGCCTGATAAAAGGCGATATATCGGGAATACAAAACTTTTTGTACAGCATTGATATGGATGGAGCGGTAAGGAATCTTAAAGCCAGATCTTTTTATATCGCATATATTCTGGAAATAATAGCCAATTATATTATAAAAAATGAAGGGCTTACTATCAGCAATCTTCTTTATTGCGGCGGCGGGCATTTTTATATACTGGCTCCGGCTAAAACTATGGAACGTTTGAATATTTATCAACAAAAGATAGATGAAGTTTTCTGGCAGGCTCATGAGCTTGATCTGGCTGTTATTCTGGCAGCGTCTGATTTTAGCTGGCAGCGCCTTTATGCTGTAGATTTTTCACCGGTATTTACAGAAGTAGGCCAGAAACTGGAGGAGGCCAAGAAACGAAAGTATTATTCGGTTCTGCAGGAGGAGGTTTTTGCACCTGTAAAAAGATTTAAGGTTTGTCCTTACTGCGGCCGTGAAATAGGTGAAAAATGTGAGTTTTGCGCGTCTTTTATAGAAATAGGAAATAACCTTTTCCGGCAAAAATATGTCATTTTTTCAGAGCAGGAGGCTTATAGAGGGCCTATAAGCAGTGTTAATGATGTTTTTAGGGCTTTTGGCTGTGAACTTGTTTTCAGCAGCCGTCCTCATAAGAAAGGATGGGCCATAAACAGGGAGGATGTTGACTTAAGTAAGGTGGCAGGTTATTTAAAGACAGCCAACTATGTGTGGAAAGAAAGTGATAAGGTAGTGGAAATAAGCCAGGTGGCTGAAGCTGCTCAGGGTATAAAAAGATGGGGAGTTTTAAGGGGGGATATGGATAATTTAGGGGAAATATTTGCCAGAGGTTTGGGAGATAACAAGTCAATTTCGCGTACTTCTACCCTTTCTATGGAACTGGAAATGTTTTTTGGCAAATTTATGGAAGATATGGTAAGAAAGGACTTTAACAGGTGTTCGGTTATATATGCTGGAGGTGATGATTTCTTTATCATAGGCCCCTGGAGTGATCTGCCAGGACTGGCGGAGAGGATACGCGAAGAACTGGCAAATTATTCGGGAAATAACACTTGTTTGAGTATTTCAATGGCGATAGAGATTGCCCCTGATGTCAAATATCCCATTTATAGAGTGGCACAGGAAGCTGGAGATAGTTTGGATATGGCTAAGGAATATATCCGAAACAACAGCAGGAAAAATGCACTGGTTATTTTTAAGACCCCAGTAGGATGGGAAGAGTTTGCGGAATATAAGGAGATAAAAGATATATTGTTTAAGCTTATACAGGCTAAAGTCAGCCGCAGCCTTTTTAATGTTATTTATTCTGTTAACGAACAATATGAAAAGAGCCAGGCTGAAGGCGATATATTTAAATCCTGGCGGTTAGTTTATTATATAGCGAGGTTGAAGGAAAGAAACAGGGGAGCTAAGAATGAGTTTGACGATTTCATGGGTAAGGTTTTGAAAAGCAATAATAAGCTTTATCCAAAACTGTCTTCGGCTGCCTGGTGGGCAGATTTGGAAACTAGAGTTTAGGAGGTAGGAAGTTATGAATATGGAACGTCAAAATAGAGGTGGGGGAAATCCTGGAAATGAAAATCGTACCAGGAATAATAGTCAAAACGCTAGTTTAATTGATTCAATAAAAAATGACGCTGCAAAGATTTTAAGGAAAGAAGAAGATAGGTATGGGGAAATGCTTTTCGAATACGCAGAAAAGGTAGGAAAAAAAGCCAAGGAAGATAGAATAACTGTTTCCCAAATACGAAAGATTTTTTCTGAAGTAAAGAAACTGGAATACGATGAAGAGGGCAATTATAGGTATAGATTGCGTATAGTTAAAAGCCAAATGGCTTATACAGCGGGGCGTTTTAGCAATTTGAAGGATTTTAGAAATATATTTAATGTGTTAATTGATGAGACTTTAAAAGGTGGGGAAGAAGAGCTTAAAAGGTTTAAGAATTTTTTTGAGGCGGTAATAGCTTACCATCGTGCTTATGGCGGTTCTTGATTGATTTTTTTGGCGTGCAAATATTTTTGGTTGAGAATAAATGGGTTAAGGAGGCTTGATTTATGTTCAAGGAAATTAAACTGGCTGGCAAATATATTGTGGATGCTGAACTGGAACTTTTAACCGGTTTACATATAGGAACAGCAGGCAATAGCCTGGAAATAGGTGGGGTTGACAATCCGGTTATCAAGGATGCCTGGGGAAGGCCCTATATACCTGGAAGCAGCCTTAAAGGCAAACTCAGAAGCTTGATGGAATTTTACCATGATAAGCTTAAGATAAATGAGGTCATATATTCTGTATATAATGAAAAAGATCGAAGCAGGGCTATAAGGATGCATATGTGCGGTGAGGAGGATTGCCCCGTATGCAGCCTGTTTGGGCGCAATCACGGCAGCCACAAGGTAATAGTTGGCAATGATGGAGGACATGAAAATAGGGATTTTTCAGCAAGTGTTCAGCCAACCCGGCTTATAGTAAGGGATGCTTTTTTAATTGAAGATAGTATTACGGAAGAGATGAGAGAAAACCTGGATTTGGAATATACCGAGGTTAAATTTGAGAATAATCTGGATCGCATAACTTCCGCTGCCAATCCGAGGCAGACGGAAAGGGTCCCTGCGGGAGCGCGTTTTAAATGCAGTATGGTAGTCAATGTTTTTAATGAAGATAAAGGGAAATACCTGGAAGAGCTGATAAAGGCTATGCGGCTTTTGGAAGACGATTATTTGGGAGGCCAGGGAAGCCGGGGATATGGACAGGTAAAGTTTTATAATATTTCTATTACTTACAAAGATAAAGACTATTATTTGGATCCGCAAGATGACAAGCTGAAGAAAGCAGCCTTTGCATCTCTGGAAGAGATTAACAATCTGGTTGATTTATTCAAATAAGCAGTATCGTATTAAGTGTATAGTAAAGAATGGGTGATAATTTATGAAGAGATATAGAATAAAAATGGAGTTTACAGGTCCTGTACATATTGGTTATAAAGAAGGATTGTATAACCTGACGGAGACGGTTATACATTCGGATACTATTTTTTCGGCTCTGGTAAACTGCTATAACCTTTTGTTTGGGCTGCAAAAAACGAAAGCGTTTTTAAATGAGGTTCTAAAAGGCAGCCTCTTGCTCTCTTCTGCTTTTTATTATGCAGATGATGAGTATTTTTTGCCCAGGCCTATGGACGCTAGAAAGTATGCTGAAGATTTTAAAGAAGACAAGAAAATAAAATATGTCAGTGAAAAGATTTTAAGGGGCGAAGAGAGCAAAGGCTTCAGGAAAGGGGATATGTTCTGGCTAAGAGAAAGGGAGGATGTTGTCTATAAAATAGAGGAAAGACCCCGGGTAACTGTAGACCGTTTGACTAGCGCTTCTAACATTTATTACACCAGTGCCTGCCGGTTTAACAAGAACTGCGGGCTGTGGTTTTATATTGATATGGAAGAAGCATTGGAAAAAGAGGTCATGGCAGCTTTGAGGCTGATGGGGGATGAAGGTTTAGGCGGTGAAAGAACCTATGGATATGGATGTTTTGTCTTTAAAGAAATGGAAGAGGTTAAAAGAGAAACAGGCGGGAAAATAAACCTTCTTTTGTCTTTGTGCATGCCATCTTCGATGGAAGAAATTAAGAGGTTTGCTTATTATGGCTTGATACAGAGGACAGGTTATGTTTTTTCCCCTTATAGCAATATAAGAAGGCACAGCGTTTTCCGGATGTTTGCAGAGGGAAGCGTAGTAGAGGGACATGTAGAGGGAACTATATATGACGATACTCCGGAGGGATTTGACTATCATAAAGTTTTCAAGTACGGGAAGGCTTTTTTGCTGCCTCTTGAGTAAGGGAGGGTTTTAATATGGACTGTGTCACTTACAAATATGAAATAGAAGTTTTGTCACCTCTCTGTGTAAGCTCCGGCAACAAGCTGCAGAGTTTTGAAGTAGCCAGGGAGAGAGAGAAGGTTTATGTTCTGGATGTTATGAAGATGGCGAAAGATAAAAACATTATGAAGCATGTTATAGATTTTAATTTTAGTGAGGGTAATAATTTGGCTTCTTTTTTAGATAAAAGAAAAATTAATTATAAAAAGTTTGTAAAATATGAGCTGGAAGCTGCCGGCACTGCCTGGGACAACAATCGCTTTGAGATAAATGAACTTATAAAAACAGCCGGCAGGCCTTATATTCCTGGCAGCTCTATAAAAGGGGCTATGCGCACAAGCCTGACCAGGAAGTTAGATGAGGAAGATGTTTATCTTAATGCACTGGAAAATGCTGTCAGGAATAGAATAGCAGATAAAAATTGCGATAACCAGGCGGAAGAAAGTCTGTTTGGTACTCCTTACACTTCCCCGTTTAGATTCTTAAGAGTTTCTGATACGGATCCGGCAGATTTTAGAGATTTGGAACTTACGTCTATAAAGGTGTTAAATGATGTAAGGGGAAGGATTAAATGGTTTAGAAGGGGAGACAATGAAGAAAGATTAGAAGATGGATTAACGCTTTATGCGGAGGCTTTTAAGGTTGGCACCAGGCTTAAGGGAAAGATTGGTTTGGGTTTTGTTGAGTATTTTAAGAATAACCCTTTGGCACAAAATGAAATAAAAAATTTGCCGGTTATAGATAGCTTCGTAACCAGGATAAATGAAGACATGAAAAGATATATAAATGAAGAGCTTGCTTTTTATAAAAAATATAACAGTCCTAATTTAAGTGAGGTAGTGAGTTTTTATGAAGGCTTATCCAGGATGAAACTGGAAGATAACCAGTTTTTGCTGCAAATAGGTTTTGCTTCTGGCTATAAAGCAAAAAGCGTTATAGTAAAAAGATTAAACAGGGATTTTTATGAAAAATTGCAAAATATAAGCAGAGGCAGGGTGTATGATTATTTGTTCCCGAAAACAAGGAGATTGGCGGTAAAAAATGGGGAAATTTTATATCCGCTGGGATGGGTAAAAATTACTTTGAGGTAGGTTTTTATGCTGGGAATCAGGGTAAGTATCTATATGCATTTGCCTGATCCTTTTTTCTTTGAAGAGGATTATAAGCAATCTATAAATAAAGAGCTTGTGGAACGGGGATTAAGAGGTTTTGTGTTTTCTGACCTGGTTTGCCGCAAGAAAGTGCAACAAAAAGAGGGATTTTACGGGTGGAAAGGAGCCAGGTTTGATTTTTCCACCATTTATCCGGATGGGCTTTTTAAGATAGTGAAAAAAATCTCCGGGGAAGGTTTGGCTTTCAGATACGGCAGGGTAAGGGAAGTTTCTTTTAAGATACGGAAAATAAGTAAATTTTCCGAAGGATATCTTTTATCCCCGGCTCTGGTGCTTGATAGTAATGGGGAAAGCCTCGATTTTGCTTCTGATCCTGTGTTATACAGTGAAATGGTCAGGTCAAAGCTGATACATAAGTATGAAGAGATTTTTGGCTGTTATCCGCAGAATGATTCTTTTATATTGGTATATCCTTATATATCAGAACGAATAGATAGGAAAAATATGGTTTATATAAAGTCTAAGCTTCATCTCTATGGTTCAGAAGAGCTGGTCTACCTGGCTAATGTTTGCGGCATAGGGGATTTTAATGAGCAGGGCATGGGTATGATAGCGGAAGATTTGTATTTTTTTAAAAAGAAGGGAAGCGGGGGACTGGCCAGGAAATAATTGGATAAAATCAGGATTTGTGGGAGAAGAATTTAACAAAGGGGTAGGTTTTGTGAAGCCGGGATTAGATGTGATATTGATATCTCTTATTGGCAAGGGTAAGAGGAAAGACGGAGGCAAGGGATATGAAAAGACGGTTTACAAATTCCCGGATGGAACTTTAAGTGCGGAATCGGCTTTTTTCGGACGGGAGCTCTTTAAGTATCTGAAGAAAAAAGGCTTGAGGGTTGAACAGTGGATAGTTTTCGGTACTTCCACTTCTTGCTGGTCGGAAATAGGGGGATGGGAGTTTGAGAGCCAGGAAGAAGAGGAGCTTTATTTTAAGGTTTTTGAGGAAGAAGATAATAATAATGGCGGTATAGGTGGTACAACTTTAAAAGAATGGGAAAAAAGTGTTAACCGTGTTTTAGGGCTGGAAAGGTTAAATTTTGTGGCGGTAGATCCTCAAGATTACGCAGCTTTTATAAATACTTTGATGGAGGTTGTCCCGGAAGACAAAGAATATAGTATAGTGTTTGACATGACTCATGGCTTCAGGCATATGTCGATTCTTATCTCTTTTGCCTTGATGTATCTGGGAAACTTTAAAAAAATCAAGGAAATTGAAGTTTATTACGGAGCTTTTGAATTAGCTTCGGCTTCTGAACCTAAACCGGTATTAAAACTGGATCTTATCAGTGAATTATATACTCTGGGGGTTGCTTACAATAATTACAATAACCTGGGGTACTTCCCGGAATTTTTAAATAATCTGGGGATAGAAGGGGCGGAGAATATTTACTTTAAACTGGAGATGAACAGGAATCCCCGCAGTGATATCGAGAGGCTGCTTCACCAGATGGAGGAAAGAGAAAAAGAAAACCCGCTTTATCTTTATTATCCTCTGCAAAAGATTAAGGAGGATTTGAATTCCTTTGTGTATTTGAAGTATCTGGACGAGCGGATGGTAAAAAGGGCTGAATTTTATGTGGAGAAAAAACAGTATTTAAAATCGCTGATACTGCTGTATGAAGCCTTGATTATACTGGCTGGAAGATTTTATAAAATCGGCAGTTATCTTGATTATGAGAACCGAGAAAAAATAAGAGAAAAATTAAAGAAGGAAATATTTTCTAAAACCAGTCCTTTATTTTTGACTGACGGTAAACATAAAGAATTATTCAAGCGCATAGAATATTTGCGCAATGCCTCAGCCCACGGTTCCAATCCTAGAGGCGACCAGGCATATCTGGAAAACCATGTTCGCTTTAAGGAGTTGTTCAGCCAGGGTCTGGAGATGTATTATGAGTTAAGGAAAAAAGTGGAGTAAAACAAAAATTTTACTCCTTTTCTATTTTCTTTATTATTGCTTTAGCTTGTTCCAGAAAATTTTTTAGATTTTCTTTCAGGGTTGAGCAATTGCTGGCGTGGTTGCGGAACCCGCAGTGGTTTATATCGTTTCTTATGCCAGCGATGTTATAAATTAACAGGAAGATTTCTTCCCCTAAGTTATTTATCAACATATCTTCTGTTATGTTCCCATTTTTGCTTATTTTATAGGCTAACTGGGTAATTTTTTCTCTCTCGCTAACATTTTTTATATCTTTGCCTGTTTTTTCTAAAATATAAGTAATCAAACTTTCCTGCAGGATAGTTAGACCTTGTTGAACCAGGTTGTTCTGGTAACAGAGCTCGACTATTTTGAGGTAGGTGTTTATATTGCTGGCCTGGCTGTCGGGCTTCTCTTTTTCTAAAACAGTATCCAGTTTTTCAATTATATAAATGAAAGGCTTTAAAGATGACCGGGCGTGGTGGTTTGCTTTTATATCAGAGAGGTTTTGTTTAAGATCAGAGAGGTTTTGTTTAAGATTCTGGTAGCTATCAACTAGCTCCAGTCCCCGGCATAAAGCAACATGATCGCTGAAGTTTTTTATGTTCTGGCTTAAATCTCTAAGTTCACGGATTTTTACAAATTCCTGTTTTTCTTGCAGGGTTTGGTTAATGTTTTTTACACTTTGCGAAGTAAGGTTTTGCAGCAGGCTGTAATTCAAAGAAGTCATAAATTCTTTGCCACCTATGACCCAGTCTAAAAGCTGTATAAAACTGGTAAGATCCAAAAGGGGTGCGATGCGCTGAGAAAGAGGAATCTTGCCAATATCTCTCATGTCAATTTTATTTTCCTGGCAGAAGGATTCTATATTACCATAAAAGACCCCTTTAACAGAGGTGTTTTTAATATAGCGGGCATAATTCAGGGTTATGAAGGCCAGCATAGGCAAAAACCGGAAGGAATGAGTTATATCGAAGTATAACACATCATTGTCCCTGATATTAGACATTAAAATATCAAAAATTTCCCATATTTCTTCCTGGCTGTTGCCGTTAGGGATATTTACAGCAGTTATCCGGGTAGGCAGATTTTTTTCTTTTATGTATTGCTCTAAATTTCCTTTAAGTCCCGGTTTTTCAGGGTTCCTGGCATTGTTTATGTAATTTTCAGTTTGTGCTTCCGGAGTAAGAAATATTATTACTTCTTCAACAGGGTCTTTTAATTGCTGGATAATTATATCAAGTATGCAGGTCTGGATGTAATGGCTGGGCTTAGAGACGAAATCTTCGTATTTATAATGGCATTCTTCATATTTACCTTTACCTAAAAAGGTTAAAAATTTGGCCATTTTAGAACCCCCTTCAGCGGATTTTTATGATGTTTTTATTAATTATTAAATTTAAATTCCAGTAGATCAGGAGGAGAAGCTTGTTGGTTAAAAACGATAACCATAAAAAAATGTTTTTGCTTATATCCCATTCTCTTAATGAAAATCAGAAACAGCAGGCCAGAGAAATTTTTGAGGTGCAAAGTTTCGTTAGCCTTCCAGAACAGTTACAGGAAAAGTGGTCCAATATTCCTCCGGAACCTGCGAAAATAGATGATTATCTGCATGATATATGTATTTTTCTGCGCGATAATAGCCAGGAGGGAGATATAGTCCTGGTACAGGGCGATTATGGTGCTACCTATAGTATGGTTAATTTTTGCAAGCAGTCAGGTTTAATACCGGTTTATGCTACAACCAAAAGGGTGGTGCGTGAAGAAATAAAAGACGGCAGAACAATAGTGCAAAGAATATTTGAGCATGTAAGATTTAGGGAATATTAAGTTTTAAATGTTTAAAAAATAATCTGTAACCTAAAAATGAGGGTTTTGGCTGATTTGTGCTTGGGTGATAGTATTCCTTCGATATAGTGTCTTCATTAATTTATAGGGCAATTACTGCTGTCATAGGCTTAAAATTTGCATTATATAATTATATAATGCATTATAAAAAATTTTCGGCATAAAAGCAGAGCTTTGTTTAGAACCTGGTTGAGAAAGGAGATGCTCCTTGAACAAGAATGAAAGAGATAAAGCGGTTGATTTTATAAGTCTATTATACAAAATACGGCAGTTTTTATGCAGCAGAAATATTCAGGGCTGGCTGGTAGGCGGCGCGCTGCGGGATAAGTTGCTCAACAAAGTGCCGGCTGATATTGATTTGCTGTTAAAAGCGGATAAAGGAGTGATTGATGAATTAAATGATTTTTTAAAAGGCGTTAAAGTAGAATTTGCGCAGGGGGAGCTGGTGCGGCTGGTAGTCGGGGAGGAAGAGCCTGAATTTAACATCGATATCGAGATTTTGGCCGAAGCAGATGTTATAGATAATCTTAGGAAAAGGGATTTTACGATTAATGCTCTGGCTGTATCCCTGGATGAAATGGAGCAGGAAAAGATATTAGACCCAAATGGTGGGCTTAAAGATTTGCAGGACAAGCTTATAAGGGCAGTGAACCGGGAAGTTTTTTTAACCGATCCTGTCCGCATCCTGCGGGCTTTGCGGTTAGTTTTAAATCTTGGTTTTGCGCTGGAAGAAAAAACGGAGGGCTGGCTGAAGGAAAGCGTACTAAGAGTAGACTGGGATAAAGTAGCCGGGGAAAGGATATGGAAAGAGCTTAGAGAAATATTAAGTTTTTCTGAAAGTGCTGCTGTTCTTAAAGATGTAGAGGAAAAAACTGGATTTTTGAGCAATTTATTGAGGTTGTCTCCCCATGAATTGAAAATAGAGCTGCTGATTGCCCTGGAGAAGCTTCTGCATGATGAGATGATAAAAGGTTTGTATGAAAAAACGCTGGGAGGAAAAGATATTATTCCTGTTTTCAAGCTGGCCCTGCTTTTGTCCGATATTAAAGAAAAGGGCAGGATGGAGGATATATGCGCTTTCTTGCGTCTGGCAGGCTGGGAGAGGGATTTGATTTTATACCTGGCCAGTTTTGATAGGGAAAAACTTTTGTATGAAAGGATAGATGAGGTTTATAAGAGGCGGTTTATATATGAAAACAAGGAATATACCCCGCTGTTGCTTTTTTTCATTTTAGTTGAGTTAATGGCTGGAAGCGAGGCTGATTTTGTAAAGTACAAAGGCTATATAGCTGATATGCTTGAATTTTATATAGAAGAAGGAAGCTGCTGGTTTAAAATTCCTAATTATATAGATGGAAAAGAGGTCATGAAGATTCTTTCTTTAAAATCCTCTCCCCTGGTGGGAAAAGTTTTGCAGATGGTAGCTGAAGAAGAGATAAAGGGTGGGATAACAAGTAAAGAAGAAGCCAGGCGTTTTGTGGAGAGGTTAAGGTATGAGGGAATAATAGAAAAATAGAATTAAATTTTATAGAAATTATTTATCGCAAGCTGCTGGCAAAGTGTGTAAGTTTTAGGCAAAAATAAAAGCACCTGCATATTTGCAAGTGCTTATCAGCAAGGTATAAAAATACCACCTCAACCAAAACAGTTTAGGTGGTTATTAACTTATTTGTGGTTTTAACTTCCCTTCGACAATTTCGTTGAGATACCACCACCAGTGAGTCTTAGGCTTATTTTTTTGTTCCACCTCTAAAAAACCCTTTAACGTTCTATAAAACAATGGGGCTCTCTCAAGGAAAATTCTATCCAGCTTTTTAATTTCTTCTTTTTCTGTTTCATTAAAACTGCTAATACGTTCCTGGATAATATCTCTGCATCCTAATTCATATAAATGTTCAAATGGACTAAGATCCCATTCACCATTGACAAAAACATCATAGCCTTTAATTAAATCTTTATTGTCCATTAGACCTTAACTCCTTTATAGTGCCCAAAAGTTTCATGCCATTTTTCTTTATATATTCTTCATAACTAATTCTATCAACTTTAAATGCAGTATCTATAACCTTGTTCTGGCCGATTATTACAATCCATTCTTTATCTCCAAACACATAATATTTTTGTTTAAATCCTTCATTGTAATATAGATATACCTCATTATCAGCTTTAGAACACAACTCTTGTATTTTTTTATTATAGTCATCTAAAGTCCAATTTTCCGGTATATGTCCCTGCTTTTTTCTTTTATTAAGATGCTCAATATCTTTCCCTCTTTTCCACTGTGGACTATCACTAATAACAGTGTTTGAGATGATTATAGCATTATATTTATCCTCATTCAATTGGTAGTACTTTATGACCTGGGCATCAAAACCAGCCGGCTTTTTGCCTGTATCTTCATATATTTTTTTAAGTTTTTTATATGCCTCTATCTTTTCTTCTAATGTCGCATTATCACTTAATAGCACTTCCCTTGCCCTTTTTCTGTTTGTCGCAATTGTCACCGCGTCCCGCATTTCCGCATAAGCCTGCTTCTCAGCTTCGCTGCGGGGGTCTTTATTAAGCGGCTGGTTGCTGAAGCGTTCAGTTTCTTCGGCACGGTCATCAAATTCACGGACATAAGGATGCAGAGAATGCCGGCAATAGGGATGAAGTGGCGGACGATATTTATATTTTGGTTTCGGATATCGCTTGCTCTTACCGTTTATGCTGAATATCTTGCCTTGCACCGCAGCGCATCTGGCACAGGCTGGATAATGTCTTGTTATTCTTACCAGATCCAGTTTATGAAATTTTTTATTGTAATTAGAGGTAATTTTTGTATATTAAATAAGGGAGGTTGCGATAAATGAATAGCAAAAAGTCAAAAATCTTTTTCTTTATAAAGATTAAAAAACCAGGATATAAAATGTTTTATATATATTAAGGAAGTGCTGGGGTTTTTAACCAGGCCAGTTTTTAATTTATATCAAAAAAAAGAGGAATTTTGAAATAAAGTCTTGAAAGGATTATAAGGAAAGCTTGATTTTTATAAAGGTATGGATTTTTAGCGGTTTCTAAATTAAGGAAGAGGCTAAAGAAAATGGGGGAGGGAGAAAATGCGGATTTTCAGGAATGGGATTTTTATCAGCTGTGATGAGAGGGATAATGTTTATAAATATCTGGTGGAAGATAGGGGAAAGATTATTTTTCTGGGCAATGAACTGCCTGATAAATACGCGCAAAGCAAAGCGGTACATGTAGATCTGCAGGGCAGAGCGGTTATCCCTGTTCTGGCTGACACGCATATACATTTTGGCAGTTTTGCCCTTTTCCATTTTGGGCTTAATTTGCGCTATGCCGGGGATTTTGAAGAGATGAGGAATATAATAAAAGATTATGAAAGAAAACACCGCAAAGCCAGGTTTTTGATGGGGTTTGGGATTTCTTCCCATACGGTAAAGGAAAATAGGCTGCCTGACCGGAAAGATTTGGATCATATGACTGATAAGCCTATTTTGATAGTAAAGTATGATGGACATGCGGCAGTTGCCAATTCTGCGCTTATTCAAGATTTTCCCGATGAGGTAAGAAAAGCAGACGGTTTTGATGAAGAGACAGGGTGGCTTTACCGGGATGCTTTTTATAAAGGGGTCAATTTTGTATCTTCTTATATAAAACCTTTTTCTTTATTGAACAGCATGGTTAAAGCGGCTGATTATATGGCTAAAAAAGGGATAGGCCTGATTCATGCTGTAGAGGGAAATGGTTTTAAAAATGATGCGGATTTTGATGCGGTAAATTTTGTAACCCGGGCTTTTCCTCAGTATTTCAGGCTTTATTTTCAGACTATGACGGTGGAAAAGGTAATCAAAAGAAAACTTACGCGGATTGGGGGATGTTTCGCCACTGCTCTTGATGGATGTTTTGGCTCAGAAGATGCTGCCCTTTCCAGGCCTTATAATAATAAGCCGGATAATTATGGCAAGCTTTTTTACAGTCAGGGTGAAGTTAACTCTTTTGTAAAAAAGGCTAATCGAGCTGGCATGCAGGTAGCTCTTCATGCTGTTGGTGATGCGGCGGTGGAACAGGCTATAAATGCTTTTGAAGAGGCTCTTGCAGATTATCCGCGCAGTGAGCACCGGCATATTATAATTCATGCTGATCTTATAAGCGGAAAACAGATAGAAAGGGCAGCGCGGCTTAATCTTCATATAGCGGTGCAGCCAGAATTTTTACACTGGCGCGAAGAACCTGCCTCTTATCTGGAAAGCATACTGGGGGAAAGGGCAAATAATATTTTACCTCTACGTGATATGCTGGATGCTGGTTTGGTGGTAGGAGGCGGCTCAGATGCTCCCTGTACTTTGCCGCATCCTTTTACAGGGATTTGGGCTGCTTGCAATCATCCCAATCTAAGGCAAAGGGTCAAGGTTGCAGAAGCTTTGAAGATGTATACCTCTATGGCAGCCAGATTATCATTTGATGAACATATAACAGGCAGTTTGAAGGAAGGTTTATCTGCTGATTTTGTGGTTCTGGACAGGAATCCGCTTACGATTCCGGTTGAAGACCTGAAAAATATACAGGTAGAGGAGGTTTATTTTAAGGGTAAATGTTATGAAGGCCTGCCTGCCAGTATCCTGACAATTCTGGCAAAAGCTTTTTTGAATCGATAAATTTTAAAAGTTTATTTTCTATTTGAGATAGGCCTTTTACATTTTTTTTGCATTTTTATATCAATTAAGTTTATTTTTCTTAAATTTTCTACATAAATATAGTTACATAAAGGCAAGGTGTAATGTAAAATTACTATATATAAATATTAAACAGTTTAAAATTAAGGGAGATAGGGATGGAAACAAAATATATTGCCAGGGAAGGATGGCCTTTTATAGTTTTTTTTGCCCTGCTGGCAGTGGGAGTTTGGATAGGGGCAGGTTTCTACTGGGCAGTTTTGCCTTTGATTTTGATGTTTTTTTGTGTTTTCTTTTTTCGTGATCCGGAGAGAAATTATGAATTTAAGGAAAACCAGATAGTTTCTCCGGCAGATGGAGTAGTTACCGCTGTGGAAGAGGTTTATGAGGATAAGTTTATTAAAGATAAGGCAACTAAAATAAGCATTTTTTTAAGCCTTTTTGATGTGCATGTTAACCGTATCCCGGTAAGTGGAAAGGTAGTGGAGATAAAAAATGAAGGCGGGCTTTTTTTGCCTGCTTACAAAAAAGAAGCCGGAAATCTTAATGTGCGAAGTTATACGGTTTTGGAAACCAAGTGGGGAAAAGTAGTCGTGGCTCAGATTACCGGCCTGATAGCCAGAAGGATTGTCAACCGGGCGAAAGTGGGAGATGTTTTTAAAACGGGCGAAAGGTTTGGACTTATAAGGTTTGGTTCCTGTACAGAGGTATATTTGCCCTGCAATGCCGCTATACTGGTTAGAGAGGGGAGCAGGGTTAAAGGGGGGGAAACAGTAATTGCCGAGTTTCGTGATTAATTCATGTGCCCACGGGTTAACTTTATTAAATGCGGTTTTTGGAGTTTTATCTATAATTTATGCTGTAAATGGGCATTATACGCAGGCAGCTGTTATGATTTTGATAGCAGCTTTCCTGGATGGCATAGATGGCAGGGTGGCTCGCAGGCTCAATATTGTATCTGATTTAGGCAAAGAACTGGACTCATTGTGTGACCTTATATCATTCGGGGTGGCACCGGCGCTTCTTATTTACAGCAGCATTTTGTCTGCCAACGATTTGGGCACCTTGAGTATGGCCATAACTGTTTTGTTTATCATATGCGGCGCGTACCGGCTGGCCAGGTTTAATGTGCTCAATATAAGCGGTTATTTTGTAGGAATTCCTATTACACTGGCAGGTTTTTTGACCGCTCTTTTTGCGCTCTTTTTTAAGGAGATTTCATATGCTTTTACGGCGGTTTTTATGATTGTTTTATCAATACTGATGGTAAGCACTATCAAGGTAAAAAAATGGTAAGACATAGCCAGCATTTAAGGTGATAAGAATGCATGATTTTAATTTCTATTTGCAGCTGGTGCAGAGTTATGGTTATTTAGCTATATTGGCTGTTTTCATTTTTATAATCGTACAGTGCCATGTCCCGGTTATGCCTTTTGCTGTTTTAGCCGGGGTGTGCGGATTTTTGTTTGGCTTTGCGGAAGGGGTTTTGTTGTCCTGGATAGCGGTGGTTGCTGGCTGTTTTATAGCTTTTAATGTTTACAGGTTTTTTCGACTGAACAGCTTAACGAACAAACTCCTTGCCAGATATAATATTAAGCCGAAATTGAGGGAAAAGCTTTTGATAAGCTTTATAATTATTTCCCATAATATTCCTTTTATACCTATAGCGGTGGTAAATATAGTTTCGGCCATAAGTGAAATAAAGGCCGGCCGGTTTTTAATGGCAACTGCTTTGGGGCTTTTTGTGCCTTCGGTACTTTTCAGCGGCTTGGGAGCAGGAGTGGGGGCTTTTGTAAATCATCCGGGGATTATGACTTTTGTCCCCCTGGCAGTAATTGTATTGACGGTTGTCCTTTATAAAAGGATGGATCTGGAAAAATATTTCTACCGGCTTGAAGAATAGGGATGATAGGGCCTGACTTAACCCGTCAGGCTTTTTTGTTGCAAAAATTTCATTTACAAGGATTTGGCTTTTATTTCTGGTATATTATTTAACCTCAGGGTAATTCTAAATGTAAGAAGCAAATTTCAAGGAAAGGAGTTGTAATCTTGAAACGTTTTTTATCCGGACCGGAAAGTGAGGAACATGAAAATAGAGGAGCAGAAAACGGAAGTGAACAAAGGCTTGATAATATTAAGGAGCTGGGACAGACTCAGGTGCCTGATTTCAGAAGTGATATCCACTGTCTAACTATCAGCGGGCAGATTGAAGGGCACATGGTTTTGCCGCCGCAGAATAAGACTACCAAGTATGAGCATGTTATACCCCAGCTGGTAGCAGTAGAGGAAAATCCTAATATAAAAGGGCTGCTTATAGTATTAAACACGGTAGGAGGAGATGTAGAGGCAGGACTTGCTTTATCTGAAATGATTGCCAGCCTTTCCAAGCCAAGTGTGTCTATAGTTTTGGGAGGCGGGCATTCAATTGGCTCAAGCATAGCGGTAAGTGCCGATTATTCTTTTATTGCTCCTTCTGCTACCATGACCATTCATCCTATAAGATTGACCGGACTGGTAATAGGGGTGCCGCAGACTTATGAGTATCTGGATAAAATGCAGGACAGGGTAATAAGATTTGTTGTTGAACATTCTAATATAACTGAGGCCAAACTCAGGGAGCTGATGTTCAGAACCGGCGAACTGGCCAGGGATATAGGAACTGTCCTGGTGGGGAAAGATGCTGTAGAATGCGGCCTTATTGATGAAGTGGGCGGCATTCGGGATGCGATCAGGAAACTTAACGAGCTTAAAACAAAAAAGAAGGAGGGAGGATTTTTGCAGTGATAATATATGTGCCGGAACCGATGGAACTTTATAATAAAGAACCTTCGGATGTCATAACACTAAAGCTGGCTTCGGGGGGGATTATTACTGCTGAACCTTACGGGCCTGACAAAATAAGGGTCCTTTCTATAAACAGCACGGATCCCATGGACTATATGAATGAAAGATATCAGCCGGGAAGTATTCTGGATATGAAAATAGTTGTTTAGCCAGCCTGAAGCACCCTTCCCTTAAGGAGAGGTACTCATTTTTTGTAATTTTTTTCTTCCTGGGATACTAAAATTTTTATAATTTTATTTTGCCTTTATGATATACTTTTAAAGGTATTTAAAGACAGGAGGAGGAAAAGTTTTGACTACGCTGGAAGCTTTTATTTTAGGCATGGTGCAGGGACTTACCGAGTTTTTGCCGGTAAGCAGTTCCGGACATCTGGTAATATTCCAGCATTTGTTCGGCTTGAAAGAAGCTCCCCTTGCTTTTGATGTACTTTTACATATGGGAACTCTGATAGCTGTTTTTATAGCATTCCGGGAGGATATAGTATCCATACTCAAAAAGCCTTTTGACAAACTGACTTTCCTTATTCTGATAGGCATAATACCAGCCGGTTTGGCAGGATATTTTTTGGAAGATTATGTGGAAATGGCTTTTCAATCTTTGCTGGTAGTGGGATTTGGCCTTATTTTTACAGGCTTTATTCTCAAGGTATCAGAGAACTATGCCAATAACAGGATTCTTCTCAAAGAGGCTGAGGAAACTTCATTTAAGGATGCTGTTTTCATAGGCATAATGCAGGCGCTTGCTATCCTGCCCGGGATCTCCCGTTCAGGTTCCACTATTGCTGCTGGGCTTTTTGCAGGTCTTAACCGGGATTTTGCCGCCAGGTTTTCATTTTTGCTTTCGATTCCGGTTATTCTGGGAGCCGGGCTTTTGCAGATTAAGAATTTGGGTTCAGGGTTAGAAGCCATGCGCTTGCTTCCTTATGCTGTGGGCTTTTTGTCATCCATTATTTTTGGCTATTTTGCCATTAAGGTAGTTCTGCGCCTGGTACGGGGAGGACGGCTTTCGGTATTTTCCTATTACTGCTGGACAGTAGCTTTGCTGGCTTTTATCCTGCATTTTATTGGCCAATAGGTTTAAAAACTTTATTTTAAAGCAGGAATAATTTTAATGCAAGAGAATGTATTTTAAGAAGACAAAATTTTTTGTAAGTTTAAGGTTTTATATAAAATCTGGAGTGAAAAAGGATGGGAGTTAAAGGCAAAGCAAAAAAGACCAGGAAAAGAGTAAAAAGATTTAGTGAAGTGGCAGAGAAAAGCCGGTTTTCTTCGTATCTGGATAATGTAAATAATGAAATTCTTATGGTTTTGCTTTTTTTTACTGCTGTATTTATATATATATGTTTGAGCCATGCGGGAGGGCTGTCGGGAGATAATCAGTTTATAGGCATAATTGGCGTTTATCTTGCCAGATTTCTGGAAACGGTTTTTGGAGAGGGGGCTTTGCTGGTCTCTTTTTATCTCCTGGCCTGGTCTATACATATCGGAGCCGCAGAAAAGAAATGGTCTTCCCGGATGTGGGGGATAAGCTGGCTTTTTTTGTCTATCCTGATGGTAATATCGGTGTACAATATTCCTGACGGCTTAAACCCTCTGGATGCAGGAAAGCAGGGAATGGGAGGGGGATATGCCGGAGGGGCTCTGGCTTATATAAGCATAAAGCTGGTAGGGAAGATTGGGACTTTCATTTTTGTAGGAGCCGGTTTTATGATTGGGCTGGTTATGGTTGTAAACCGTCCTTTGGCTGATATTATGGATTTTATAAAGAATTATGGCTTAAAAGCTGGCAGCAAAATAACTGATTTTTTATTTGAAGAAGTGGAAGAAATAGAAGAAAATAATAAAAGGGAAAGTAACAAAAAAGAGGCTGCTGGTGAAAGTGCAAAACCTAAAGAGGAGATTCCTGTTTTTTTACATGACAGCAGTGTAAAAGAAGAGAAAGGCGAAACCCAGGCACCGGTAAAGATACTGGCTGCTGCCAGCAGCTCTGAAAGCAGTGCCAGGAATGACAATCCAGAGGTTGAGAATAAATCCGGTGATGACAATATATCTTTGATTGCTGCCGCCGAGGAAAAGGAGAAAAAATACAAAAAACCGCCGCTCGATTTGTTGAGCGATATAAAGGAAGAACGCACTATCGATAAGAAAAATATAAAGCACAGCATAGCAGTGATTGAAGAAACTTTTGCCAATTTTGGCATAAGCGTAAAGGTTAATCAGGTCAGCTGTGGTCCCGCCGTTACCCGCTATGAAGTTACGCCTGCTCCCGGAGTAAAGGTAAGCAAGATATTGAGCCTTACTGATGACCTACAGCTTAATCTGGCTGCTCCAGGAATCAGAATTGAAGCTCCTATACCTGGAAAATCTGCTATTGGTATAGAGGTGCCAAATAGTAAGATACTAAGTGTAGGGCTTAAGAGTTTGCTCATGTCGCAAGTGTTTAAAAAACTTAAAAATCCTTTGGCTTTTGCATTGGGTGAAGATATTGCAGGAAATACGGTGGCGGTTAAGCTGAGCGATATGCCTCATCTTTTGATTGCTGGTTCCACCGGTTCAGGTAAAAGTGTTTGCCTAAACTGTATAATCATGAGTTTTTTGTATAATGCCTCCCCTGATGAACTGAAGCTGGTATTTATAGATCCCAAAATGGTAGAGCTTACTGTTTATAATGGCATTCCTCATCTTCTTACTCCGGTGGTAACCGATCCCAAGAAAGCAGCTCTTATATTGCGCTGGATGGTTACCGAAATGGAAAAGAGGTACAAGCTTTTTGCAGAATACGGGGTAAGGGATATAAACAGATATAATCAGATAGCAGAAGAAAAACTGCCTTTTATTGTTATAATAATAGATGAACTGGCTGATTTGATGATGGTATCTCCGGTAGAGGTAGAGGATGCTATCTGCAGGCTGGCCCAGATGGCAAGGGCTGCCGGTATGCACCTTATTGTAGCTACCCAGCGGCCTTCTGTTGATGTAGTTACCGGGGTAATTAAAGCTAATATCCCTTCCCGTATAGCGTTTGCGGTTTCTTCCCAGGCCGATTCCAGAACTATTCTGGACTGCAGCGGTGCCGAAAAGCTTTTGGGCCGGGGAGATATGCTGTTTTTGCCTATGGGGGCCAATAAGCCGATAAGGGTACAGGGGGCTTATGTATCTGATCGGGATATTGAGGTTACAGTAGATTTTATCAAGAGGAATAATGATGAGGAAGCAGGAGAAAAGGCAGAGGAGCTTGATTCTTTTTTATCTTCTGACCTGGAAATGGAGCTGGAGGATGAGCTTTTCTGGGAAGCGGTAAGGATTTTTGTGGAAAGCGGGAAAGCTTCAGTGTCTTTGCTGCAGAGAAGGCTGCGCATAGGTTATTCGCGGGCGGCCAGGCTGGTTGACATGATGGAAGAAAGGGGAATTGTCTCCGAGCCGGATAATAACAAGAAAAGGGAAGTTTTAATTGATCGTGAACAGCTGGCAGAACTTTATGAACGGTATAATATTGTGTGATTATAAAAGCAGTATAGGGGTGTAAAGAATGGGAGTAGGCGAAAGGCTCAAGGAGGCCAGGGAAAAAAGGGGATTAACCCTGGAAGCTATTGAAGAAGAAACTAAAATTCGCAAGGCTTATCTGGAAGCCCTGGAAAATGAAAATTTTAATGCTTTACCTCCCAAGGTTTATGCAGTAGGTTTTTTGCGCCGTTATGCCCGGACTTTAGGGCTGGACGAAGAAGAAATGGTGCGGGACTTTAAGGCGCTGGCCTATGCTGATGAAAAAGAGGAAGATGACATTTTTGCCGAAATGAAGAGAGAAGAAAAGGTGAAACTGGATGTAAGCAAATTGCCTTTACGCAATGTAGTTTTGGGGCTGGTTTTTCTTTTGATAGTTATCTGGCTGGGGAATTTTCTGATAGGCTATTTTACCCAGAAGGTTACGGAAGAGAAAGCGCCTGTTTCGCCTCCAAAAGTAGTGGAAGAGGAGAAGGTTAAAAGACCGGAAGTTAAGGAAGCCCCCAAAAAAGAACCCGAACGTGTTTATTCCGGGGTTAATTTAGTTATTGAAGCGCGCCAGAATTGCTGGCTTAATGTCAGGGTGGATGGGGTAGACCAGTTTACGGGCGTTATTAAGCCGGGGGAAAAAAAGGTTTTTGACGGAAAAGAAGAAGTATATGTTAAAGCCGGCAATGCAGGAGGCATTGATGTAACTTTTAATGGGGAAAAAATTGGCTCCCTGGGAGAAATAGGGCAGGTTGTAGACAAAACTTTTACCAGGGAACATAATACAGAAGAACAAAAAGAGAAACAGGGGTAGAAGCAAAGTGAACATAGGTTTTATAAGTTTGGGTTGTCCTAAAAATACTGTCGATACTGAGCTCATGATGGCTATTCTAAAAAAGAAGGGACATAGGATAGTCAATGAGGCTGAAAGGGCAGATATGGTAATTATCAATACCTGTGGCTTTATCAATGATGCCAAGGAAGAAGCTATTGAAACTATTATCGAAATGGGAAATTTGAAAGAAGAGGGAATAATAAAATATATAGTCGCTACCGGATGTTTAGCTCAAAGATACGGAAAAGAGCTTTTGGATGAGATGCCGGAACTTGATGCAGTTGTTGGCATCTCATCTTTTCTGGAAATTGACGATATCGTAAAAATGGTTTTAAAGGGGGAGAAGGAAAAAATACTCGCAGTTATGCCTCCTGCGGAGGTTTTTATAGAGAAAGGGGAAAGGGTTTTGACTACTCCTCCCGGAACAGCTTATCTTAAAATAGCTGAAGGCTGCAATAACCGCTGTTCCTACTGTGCGATACCACTTATAAGAGGAAATTTGCGCAGCAAAAATATAGAAGACATTGAAAGTGAAGCCTGTTATCTGGTGGAAAAAAAGGGAGTAAAGGAAGTAATAATTATTGCTCAGGATACCGCAGCCTATGGATTGGATATTTATGGCGAAAGCCGATTGCCTCAGGTTATAGATATTCTGGCTGCCATTGAGGGACTTGAATGGATAAGGTTGATGTATCTTCATCCCCGGCATATAAGTGACCGCATAATAGATAAAATAGGTAATACGGAGAAAGTCATACCTTATCTTGATATACCTGTTCAGCATTTTTCTGATTCGGTTCTAAAAAGGATGAATCGCAAGCATGAGGGAAAACATCTTAAAGAAATAATTAAAAGGCTTCGTGAAGCAAAACCGGGTTTGGTCTTGCGGACTACGGTAATGGTAGGTTTCCCGGGGGAAACAGAAGAAGATTTTAAAAAGCTTTATGATTTTATAGGTGAAATTGAATTTGACTGGCTAGGGTGTTTTGCTTTTAATCCGGAAGAGGATACCCCAGCCTATGACATGCCGGAACAGATAGCAGATGATATTAAAAGGGAAAGACTGGATGCGATAATGAGGCTGCAGAAAAAGATTACCCGTAAAAAGAATATAGAAAGGGTTGATAAGAAAGAGAAGATTCTTATAACTTCGCAAATAGACAAAAACCTTTATGCGGGCAGAGGATATTTTCAGGCGCCTGAGGTTGACGGGATAACCCTTGTAAAGAGTGAAGAAAATTTAACCAGAGGTGATTTTGCAGAAGTTATACTTAAGGGAGTACGTGGATATGATATGATAGGCGTATCTGCTAAGGATTAGGAAGGTCTTATTTTAAAATCAAGGCTTGGAACAGGAGAAAAAAGGCTTATGAATATTCCGAATATATTAACTTTAATCCGCATTATCCTTATTCCTTTTTTTGTTATCGTATTGCTGGTAAAAATACCCTATGGCGATTATATGGCGGCTTTTATTTTTATCGTAGCTGCTTTGACAGACAGCCTTGATGGATATCTGGCCAGAAAATGGAAACAGATTACCAAGCTGGGTATAATTTTAGATCCTCTGGCAGACAAACTTCTTATTACTGCTGCCCTGATAAGCCTGGTGGAACTGGGAAGAATACCGGGATGGACAGCAATTGTAATACTGGGAAGGGAATTTGCGGTATCTGGACTTAGAGCGGTAAAAGCCGAGGAAGGGATTATAATACCTGCCAGCAAATGGGGAAAAGCTAAAACTGTAAGCCAGATTGTCGCTGTTTTGCTGGTTATATTGGAACATCTGTATGAGTCTTTTATACCCTGGCCTGTTGGCATATGGTGCATGTATGTGGCAGTAGCCATAACTATATGGTCAGGAATTGATTATTTTTACAAGTTTTATACTATAAAATAATATGTTTTTTGTTATTTTTATGGTAGAATTTATTCTACCTTTTTATTTTTAATTAAAAATTAAGCATATAATTTAATGTTTTATCGAATAATCAATAGGCATGATTATTTTTAAAAAGGAGGCGAAAAATTGATGAACTGGCAGGAAGAATATAGGCGCAAATTAGTTACTGCTGAGGAAGCAGTTAAAGTGGTAAAATCAGGCGATTGGATTGACTATGGTTTTGGCCTGGCATCAGCCAATGAACTGGATAAGGCTTTAGCGGCCAGAAAAGATGAATTGTGGGATGTAAAGATAAGGGTAGATTTAGGGGTATGGCCTCACTATTCCCTGGAAGCGGATCCGGACGGAGACCATTTTTGGTGGCATTCCTGGCATTTTGGAGGGCTTGATCGCAAGTATTATGATACGACTGATAAGATGTTTTATATACCTATGAAGTTTAATGAGTGTCCGATGATGACGCGCAAGGATGTAAATCCTAACCGCATATTCATGGCTACAGTAGCCCCTATGGATAAACACGGCTATTTCAGTTTTGGAGCAGGATCAGCAGCTTGTATGGCAGCTATTGAAAACGCAGAATATGTCATAGTGGAAGTTAATGAAAATATGCCCAGGGTACTGGGAGGAAATCAGGAATGTATCCATATAAGCCAGGTGACCTATGTGGTGGAAGGGAGCAATCCTCCTTTGCCTACTTTAAATCCATCACCACCCAGTGAAACAGATGTTAAAATAGCTGAACACATAATAGGGCTGATGAGGGATAGATGTTGTCTGCAGCTGGGAATAGGCGGCATTCCTAATGCGGTAGGAACTCTGGTAGCTAAATCTGATTTGAAAGATTTAGGGGTACATACGGAAATGTATGTAGATGCCTTTCTGGAAATGACCAAAGCTGGCAAGATTACCGGCAAGTATAAGAATATTGACAGATACAAGCAGGTTATGTCATTCGCTTTGGGAACTAAAGAACTTTATGAATTTATTGATGACAATCCGGGGATAGCTTCCTATTCGGTTGACTATGTAAATAATCCCTCGGTTATTGCCAGCATAGACAATTTCGTCTCAATAAATGCCTGCCTGGAAGTAGACCTTTTTGGCCAGGTGTGTTCGGAAAGCGTGGGAACGCGGCATATAAGCGGCACAGGAGGGCAGCTTGATTTTGTGGAAGGAGCTTACAGGTCAAAAGACGGACAGAGCTTTATATGTATGCATTCTACCTATACTGGAAAAGACGGCCAGGTTATGTCGCGCATAAAACCTACCTTGACTCCAGGTGCTATAGTTACTGATCCCAGGACGGCAACCCATAAGATAGTTACTGAATTCGGGGTTGCTGATATGAAAGGGAAGAGCACCTGGGAAAGGGCAGAGGCACTCATCAATATTGCCCATCCCCGGTTCCGGGATGAATTGATTAAAGAAGCCGAAAAGATGAAAATTTGGAGAAAATCAAATCGTATAAAGTGATAAATAAGAGACCCTGCCCGTAATGATGTTAGGCAGGGTCTCTCTGGTAGTCGCTTATTAAGCAGATTTGCGGATCATATTGGGAAAGATTTCTTGTTCATATTCTTTAAATGTTGATAAGGCTATGGCGGATAGCCCAAGTACTCCGATAAGGTTGGGAATTATCATTAAGCCATTGAAAAAGTCAGCCAAAGCCCAAACCAGTTTTACTTCCAGGGTAGAACCGAAAACTATGAGGATGAGCACGATTATTTTAAATATATTTACCGGCTTGGAACCAAAAAGGAAGCGGATATTAGTTTCGGCAAAGTAATACCAGCCTAAAAGGGTGGAATAGGCGAAGAAGAAAAGGGCAGCAGCCAGGAACTTGGGCCCAAACCAGTTTCCAAAGCTTTTGGCAAAAGCCATCTGGGAAAGGATAGCTCCGGTAGCTTTCGTATAATCAGCACCGGCAGTCAATATAACCAGTGCGGTCATGGTACATATTATGCCGGTAACTATAAACACCCCTACCATAGCGACAAAACCCTGTTCAGCAGGGTGGTTGACCCGGGCAATGGCATGGGCGTGAGGAGTGCTTCCCAGGCCTGCTTCATTGGAGAATATGCCGCGGGCAATCCCGTAGCGGAATGCTTCGCGGATAGTAGCTCCCAGAACCCCTCCTCCTACTGCCTGAGGGGAAAAAGCCCCCACTATAATCATTTTAAGGGCAGGCAGGAGATTTTCGATATTAAGGATTATTACGATTAATCCTCCCGCAATGTAGAAAAATGCCATAAAGGGTACCAGAATTTCGGTCACTTTGCCGATCTGTTTTATGCCTCCCAGAATTACAGCTCCTACCAGCAGGGCTACTATTATACCTACATAAGTCTGTTTTATCCCAAATGCATTATTTATAGAAACGGCAATGGAGTTTGCCTGCACCATATTGCCCATAAATCCGAGGGCCAGCACTATACATACTGCGAATATTACAGCCAGCCATTTTTGGCCTAATCCCTGGGAAATATAATAGGCAGGACCGCCCACCACGGCACCATCGCGGGTAGTTTTGAATTTTTGCGCAAGGACTGCTTCGCTGAATATAGTAGACATGCCGAAAAAACCTGAAACCCACATCCAGAATACTGCACCTGGCCCCCCGGAAGCTATTGCAGTTGCTACCCCTACAATATTTCCGGTACCTACCTGGGCCGCTACAGCAGTAGTAAGCGATTGAAATGATGACAGGCCCTCCTGTTTGCTGTCACTGTCTTTATACGCGTTTCCTAAAACCTGCCGCCAGGCTTGTTTAAAAAAACGTATCTGGATAAAGTTGGTGCGTACTGTGAAATAAATGCCTGTGCCGAGGAGAAGTACCAGCATGATTGGACCCCACAGAATACTGTTGAGCTTTTCCACCAATACCAGGAGTTCAGCTTGCATAGTCATCTTTTTGCCCCCTTACATTAGATTAAGAAGGATGTCTCCTGCTTTAAGTTTGTCCACCAAAAAGAGATTTTATCTGCCCTCCTTGCGAAATTTTTTGTAGAGAAAAGTCGAAAACGACTAATTTTAGTATATATTATTTTTTTGCCGGCAGACATAACAGTTGGTTATGATTAGATAAAAAAATAATATTAATTGACTTGTTTGAAATCCTTAATTTAAGACATGTAATATTTTGTAATGTAAAAACATTTCCAAAGTTAATGTTGCCAGCGGTGCTAAAGTTTTCTTAAAGGTTTTTGGTACAGGCCGTGATATAATGAATTGTTGAGAAGGTGGTATGATGAAAAAAGGCGAAATTCGTATTTTTGTGGTGATAGTTTCTCTCGTTTTATCCCTGGCGGTGCTGTGGACAGGATTTAATTTATATACCAAATACATTTTGAAGGCACCGGCAATAAAGGAACTGGAAAGGCGGCAGGAAATAGAAACAGTAAAAATTAACGGAAAAAAGCCTTATAAGGTGGTAGTCAAACTGGGAGAAGTAGATAATCTGATGGAAGTTTATAACGGTATCTGTTCAGTACTGGACGATAGGCTGGGGGAACAGAACTATGCTTTGATTGTTGAAGATAAATCAAATCCCGGGTTAAAAGAGGTTTATTATCTGCTGCAGCCTGCGATTTATGAAGCGATAGAGAAGAATGCCTATACCTGGCTGATAAATTACCTTAATAAGGAGCTTGCTTGCAAAGGTTTAAGCTATAAACTTTTTGTTGATGATGATAACCTTTATTTACAGATCAGGCAGGAGGAAGGCGGTTATCTTTATGCAGTAATCAGCCGTCAAAATAAGCTTTAAGATTAAAGGTGGGAAGAGGAGTGAAGGAAGCAGCTTTAGGAATAGGGATAGCCTGGCTTGTTTTTTTAGCTTTTATTGGTGTGAATGTCGCTCCGGTAATTTTGATTGTTTTGCTTTTGGGAGGGTTTTACTTTTTCCTTAGTGCCCAGGGACATATAAAATATGAGGTGGTTAAAGGTGCTGATAAAAACAAATACTGCATTGATTTTGACCATATAGGTGGACAGGAAAGTGCTATCAAAGAATTGAAAGAAGCTTTACAGTTTTTATTAAATCACGAAAAGATATTGAAGATGGGAATAAGGCCTTTAAAGGGAATTCTCCTGGTAGGTCCGCCTGGAACCGGAAAAACGCTTCTCGCAAGAGCAGCGGCCGGCTATACAAATTCTGCTTTTATAGCTGTGTCAGGCAGTGAGTTTATTGAGATGTATGCAGGAGTAGGAGCCAAAAGGGTACGCAATCTGTTCCGGGAAGCTAAAAGGAAGGCCCTGGAACAAAACTGCCGCAGTGCTATAATCTTTATAGATGAACTGGATGTTCTGGGAGCTAAAAGAGGAAGCCATACCAATCATCTGGAATATGACCAGACCTTAAACCAGCTTTTGGTTGAGATGGATGGCATTAATCCCAATGAAGATCCCCGTATACTGGTAATAGGAGCTACCAACCGAAGTGACATGCTGGATCCAGCTTTATTAAGGCCGGGACGCTTTGATCGACAGGTTTATGTTGGATTGCCTGACAAAAATGGGCGTAAAAAGATTTTGGAGATTCATACCAGAAACAAGCCTTTTGATGATGAAAAAGCCCTGGAAGAGATAGCACGGGAAACTTTTGGTTTTTCAGGAGCCCATCTGGAAAGCCTGGCTAATGAAGCTGCTATTCTGGCTATGCGGGAAGGAAAAGAAAAGCTGGAGAAACGTCATTTTATGGAAGCTATTGATAAGGTTATTATGGGTGAAAAATTGGAGCGCAGGCCTTCAGATGAAGAGATTGCCCGGGTAAGTGTTCATGAGATAGGACATGCCTTGGTAAGCGAACTGCTGGAACCGGGATCGGTAGCTGCTGTTACCATTATTCCAAGAGGCAGGTCGCTGGGATATATGAGAAAGTCTCCGGGTGATGATAAATATCTTTATACCCGGAAAGAACTGGAAAAACAGATTATGGTTGCCCTGGCTGGGGCTTTGGCTGAAGAAATGAAGTACGGTAATTCAAGTACAGGAGCGAAAGGTGATTTTGCAAGTGCATGGAATACCGCCAGGGAGATAATAGCTTCTGGTTTATCTTCGCTGGGAGTAATAAATATTGAAGATGTGCCTGAAAACCTGGTTTATGAAGAAAGCACAAAGATTATAAGTGATTTGCAGGTTAAAACCAGGGATATTTTGGAGAAAAACAAAGAATTGCTTTTATTTATGGCAGATAGAATAAGAGAGGAAGAAATATTTAGCCGTGAACGTTTTCTGGAGCTTATGAACAATAACAATATACCGGTTAATTTATAAAACTTGACGCAAGTCAAGTTTTTTTATTTGGCAGCAGGGATAGTGCAGCTTTAAAAAGAACTTAACTTATATATATTGGAATTATTTTGTGGTTAATATAAATAAAATGCTTTTTTGAGGAGATGAAAGTACTGGTGAAAAAGGCCTATATTATAGCTACCGGAACAGAGCTGGTAACTGGATCTACTCCAGATACTAATTCGGTATATTTGGCGCAAAAACTGGACGAGCTTGGAATAAAAGTAGTAGGGAAAAGTGTGGTAGGAGATACGCGTGAATTTATCAAAAAGGCTTTCATTACCGGACTTAACATGGCTGATATAGTTATTGCTACAGGTGGCCTGGGGCCTACTTTGGATGACTTGACCAAAGAGGTAGCCTGTGAAGTAATGCAGCTGAAAATGGAGATTATTGATGAAGAACTGGAAAGGCTTAAGGATTTTTTTGCCCGCCGCAACCGGCCTATGCCGGAGGCTAACAAAAAGCAGGCCATGTTCCCCAGGGAAGCTTTAAGGCTAAAAAACGAGGCCGGAACTGCTCCCGGGATGTATCTCAAGCAAAACGGCAAGGTGCTTATTCTTTTACCTGGTCCTCCCCATGAGATGGCTTTGATGTTTGATAATGAAGCAGTTCCTCTCCTTATAAAAGATTTGGGAGCCAGTGTATGCAAAACGGAAAGAAGGATTATAAAGGTTTTTGGAATAGGGGAATCGCAGGTAGAGGAAAAAATAGCTGATATTATTCAAAATCCTGGCGGAGTAAGTGTTGCTTTGCTGGCCAGGGAAGGGGAAGTACACATCAGGTTAACAGCGGAAGGTGAGGACAGAGAAAACAGCAAAGCGATAATGAATGATATTAGTGAAAAAATCGAAGCAAGATTAGGGGATTATATTTATGGATATGATGAAGATACTCTGCCTTCGGTAATAGCTGAACTTGCCAGAGAAAGAGGCCTTGTTATGGCTTTTGCCGAATCATGTACGGGTGGGCTTTTGTCCAAAATGATTACTGATTTACCGGGAAGTTCAGAGTATTTTTGGGGGGGAGTAGTAACCTACAGCAATGAAGCAAAGAGGAAAATCCTAGGGGTAAAGGGCGATACTTTAGAAAAATATGGAGCGGTAAGTGAGGAAACGGCTAAAGAGATGTTAATGGGAGTGCTTTCCCTTTCCGGTGCCGATATAGGAGCGGCTATTACCGGCATAGCGGGACCAGGAGGAGGAAGTGAGACAAAGCCGGTGGGGCTGGTCTATATTGCTGCAGGAAGCAAAAAACACAATCAGGTTATCAAGATGAACTTTGCAGGTAATCGCGGGGTTATCAGGACTTTATCGGCTAAAACTGCCCTGGACCTTATAAGACGAGAATTTTTAAGGGGAGATGTTTAAGTTGCGTCTTTTTGTAGCGATTCCGGTTCCGGAAGAGATTAAAAAATATGCCTGGTATATAAGAAATGAGCTGGAAGCTTTATCAGCAGATGTAAAATGGGTTGAATATGAAAATTACCATTTAACATTAAAATTTTTGGGAGAAGTTGAAGAATATAAACTGGATGGTATAAAAAAGGCCTTAAATTATGCAGCTGAGAGTTCGCCTCCATTTAGACTCAAGCTTTCACGCTTGGGCTTTTTTCCAAACCATCATCATCCCCGGGTTTTATGGATAGGGGTAAAGGGGGAGATGGAAAAGGCATATTTTTTGGGGGAGAGGATTGATGCCTATCTGGGAGAATTGGGATTTGAAAATGATAAAAAAAGGACCTTCCATTTAACTCTGGGGCGCATAAGGTCAGAATCAAACAAGGATAAACTGGTAAACAGGGTTTATGAAATAAACGGAAATCTGGAAGAGTACGGGTTTACAGTAAATAATTTTTTGCTTATGGAGAGTTATCTCTATAAGGAGGGGCCGGTATATAAGGTTAACTGTTCTTTTGATTTAGATGGGTAATATACTTCTTGACAGTTTAAGGGAATATGCTTTAAAATTAAATCGAACAAATGTTTGAGGGAGGGCTTTTATGGATAACATGGAAAATAATCAGGGTAAACTGGAAGCCCTGAATAGTGCCATCAAAAATATTGAAAAACAATTTGGCAAAGGTTCTATCATGCGTTTGGGAGAAGCTGCTGCCATGAACATTGAAGTGATTCCCACCGGGTGTATTTCTCTTGATTTGGCTTTGGGAGTAGGCGGATTACCCAGGGGAAGGGTAGTTGAAATATTTGGGCCTGAATCTTCAGGTAAGACTACCGTTGCTCTGCATGCTATTGCCCAGGCTCAAAAAGAAGGGGGAATGGCTGCTTTTATTGATGCTGAACATGCTTTGGATCCCCTTTATGCCAAAAGGCTGGGGGTTGATATAAATAATCTTCTGGTAGCTCAGCCTGATTCCGGCGAACAGGCTTTGGAAATTGCGGAAGCACTGGTTAGAAGTGGAGCTATTGATGTAGTAGTGATAGATTCGGTAGCTGCCCTGGTGCCTAAAGCGGAACTGGAAGGGGAAATGGGGGACATACATGTAGGTTTGCAGGCCAGACTTATGTCGCAGGCACTGCGCAAGCTTACCGCTCATATAAGCAAATCCCGGGCGGTATGTATTTTTATAAACCAGATTCGTGAAAAGGTAGGAGTAGTTTATGGAAGCAATGAAACTACCACTGGCGGAAGGGCGCTCAAATTTTATTCTTCGGTACGCATTGAAGTGAGAAAGGGGGATCCCATAAAGCAGGGAACTGAAATAGTTGGGAACCGTACCAAGGTAAAGGTAGTAAAAAATAAAGTGGCTCCTCCTTTTAAAACAGCGGAATTTGATATAATGTATGGTACCGGGATATCCAGAGAAGGGGATTTGCTGGATATTGCAACCTCCCTGGATATAATTCAGAAAAGCGGCTCCTGGTATTCGTATAATGGGGAAAGACTGGGGCAGGGCCGGGAAAATGCCAAAGAATATATAAAAAATAATCCCGAATTTTATGCCCTTTTAGAAAAAACTATTATGGAGATGCTCAAGAAAGGTGAAGTCAAACTTAACACGAGCGAGGATGCTTGACACTTGTAGGTAAAGTTACTAAAATCTAAATAGAACTCTGGTTGGAAGTCTGAAACCTATTTGAGTTGACCGTATAGACAAGCAAATTGTTTTATATAGATTGTTATGTTTATTTTTAATATAGATTTTAAAACTGAATTAACATAATTTTCTGGGGTTAATAAGGCTTTTGTGTGTCTATTTGGTTGATTGTAAATACAGTTATTAAATGTTTATTTATATTTATACATAATTCAATATAAATAAGCATTTGGTTAAAAATAACTGTTTTTAAACAAATAGGTGATGTGGACTTCTTTTAAACCGAGTTTTCTCGGTTTTTCTTTTTTATTGCTTTATTGTAAAAACATAAAAAAGAGGAATAAAAATAAAAGTAAGGGAGGTGAATTAGATAAGTACGATAGCAAGCCTTATAATAGCGTTTGCTGCTTTGGCAGTAGGCCTCGCTGCAGGATACTATGGAAGAAAAGTGATAGCAGAGGGCAAAATAGGTGCGGCAGAAGAGGAAGCAGCAAGGATTATAGAAGAAGCTACCAAACAGGCTGAAGCCAAACAGAAAGAAATGCTTTTGGAAGCCAGAGATGAGATTCACCGCAGCCGCCAGGAAGCGGAGAGAGAGCTTAGAGAAAGGCGCAGGGAGCTTGACCGCCTGGAGAGAAGGGTAATCCAAAAAGAAGAGCTGCTGGACAAAAAAACAGAAAATATTGAAAAGAAAGAAGTCATGTTGAATGAAAGAGAAAAAGAGATTGAAAGGATGCAGCATGATATCGAGATTATCCGTACCCAGCAGTTAAAAGAACTGGAGCGCCTTTCAGGATTGACTTGTGAAGAAGCTCGCGAACTGCTGTTAAGCAATGTTGAACAGCAGATCAGACAGGAAACTGCGGTGATGATTAAGAATATTGAAGCTGAAGCCAGAGAAGAGGCGGAAAAACGAGCCAAGAATATTGTTACCCTTGCTATCCAAAAATGTGCTGCTGATGTAGTTTCAGAGACTACTGTTTCAGTAGTGGCTCTGCCCAATGATGAAATGAAGGGAAGGATAATAGGGAGAGAAGGTAGAAATATCCGTACCTTCGAAAGCTTATCAGGAGTAGATCTGATTATTGATGATACTCCGGAAGCTGTTATCTTGTCATCTTTTGATCCTATCCGTCGTGAAATCGCTAAATTAGCTTTAGAAAACCTGATTGCTGATGGAAGGATTCATCCGGCTAGAATTGAAGAGATGCTGGAAAAAGCCAGAAAGGAAATTGAGCAGGAAATAAGGGAAACTGGAGAACAAGCAGCGTTTGAAGTTGGTGTACATGGGCTTCATCCAGAGCTTATAAAGCTTTTGGGCAGATTGAAATACCGCACCAGTTATGGTCAGAATGTTTTGAAACATTCTGTTGAAGTTGCCCATCTGGCAGGTATTATGGCAGCTGAGCTTGATGTTGATGTTATGCTTGCCAAACGGGCTGGGCTTTTGCATGACATAGGAAAAGCGGTTGACCATGAAATTACAGGACCTCATGTGGAAATAGGCGTAGATTTGGCAAAGAAATATAGAGAGAGCAAAGAGGTCATTCATGCTATCGCTGCTCACCACGGTGATATAGAGGCTGAAAGCATAGAAGCGGTACTGGTGCAAGCTGCTGATGCCATTTCAGCTTCCAGACCGGGAGCACGCCGTGAAACTTTGGAGGCCTATATTAAACGGCTGGAAAAACTGGAACAGCTGGCTGATTCTTTCACGGGTGTTGAGAAATCTTATGCCATCCAGGCGGGTAGAGAAGTCAGGATAATAGTTAAGCCAGAAGAAATTGACGATCTGGAGGCTATAAACCTTTCCAGGAATATAGCCAAGAAGATCGAAGAGGAACTTGATTATCCTGGACAGATTAAGGTAGTAGTTATTCGCGAAACCAGAGCAGTTGAGTACGCTAAATAATTTTCTTTATGACAGGGTTATAGTATAACCCTGTTTGTTTTTGCCATTTTTAGACGCAGGATTTTTTTGCTATTTGCCGAACAGTTTAGGAAATATTTTTTGTGGAAAAGATACTTAATGGGTAAAATTTTTTGATTGAGAAATATAAAAGTTGTTGTACATATTACAAAGTTAGGCTAATTTGGGGGTTTTATCTTTGAATATCTTAGTGATTGGCGATATTGTGGGAAGACCAGGCAGAAGGGCAGTAAAAAATATGCTTGCCTGTATTCAAAAAGAGTATAATGTGGTTTTTACCATTGCCAACGCGGAAAATGCTGCCGGTGGACGGGGGCTTTCCCGCAGTGTGATGGATGAATTGTTAAACTGCAATATTGATGTATTAACCATGGGCAATCATGTATGGGATAACAAGGAGATTAATACTTTTATCGACGATGAACCCCGGCTGATAAGGCCTGCCAACTATCCGCCTTATTGTCCGGGACAGGGGTATCATATTTACAATGCCGGCTTTGGGGTAAAGATAGCTGTGGTTAATTTATCAGGCCGTGTTTTTTTACAATCCCTGGATTGCCCTTTTCGCACTATGGAAGAAATATTGAAAGATATAAATGATAAAGCTGATATTATAATAGTTGACTTTCATGCGGAAGCTACTTCAGAAAAACTGGCTTTTGCCTATTATTTTGATGGCAGGGTAACGGCCATTTTGGGTACCCATACTCATATACAGACTGCGGATGAGAGGATACTGCCCGGGGGGACAGCTTATATTACCGATTTGGGCATGACAGGGCCGCGTGATTCTATATTGGGCATGGAAAAAAGCTCAGTTATTGAAAAGTTTTTGACGCAAAGGCCTACCCGCTTTGAAGTGGCAGGAGGCCCTTCCCAGTTTCAGGGGGCGCTTATAACTGTTGATGATCATACCCACAAAGCTTTATCTATAATGCGCATATCCCATATGCTTAATGATTAATAAATTATTTTTTAAAATTTTAAAATGAGAAGGAATTTTTATATTGGCTTCGAATATTATTTTAGAGAGCAGACTATCTAATTATTACAATTAATACAACTGTGAGGGGGTAATTCGATGGAAGTATTAAAGGTTTCAGCCAAGTCTAGTCCAAATTCAGTGGCAGGAGCACTGGCAGGAGTTTTGAGAGAGAAGGGAGCGGCCGAAATACAAGCGATTGGTGCAGGAGCTATTAACCAGGCTATAAAAGCTATTGCGATAGCTCGCGGATTCGTAGCACCCAGTGGCATGGACTTAATTTGTATACCTGCATTTACAGACATAATAATTGATGGAGAAGAAAGAACTGCTATCAAGCTAATAGTTGAACCCAGATAGTTCTGCTCACCTGTGAGAGGGAATGAACCTCAAAAATGAAACCTGCTAATAAAAATAGCAGGTTTTTGTTCTTTATAGAATATAATTTTAGAATTTTAAAATATTTACCCCTTTCTTGAAGGAGGATGTTGGTTGAGAATTATTGATCTGCATTGTGATACTGTTTCCTTGTTTTTGGTTCCCTCTGGTGAGGAACTTTGGGAGAACAGAGGGCATTTTGATTTAAAAAGGGCTCTTAAAGCTGGTATAGCTGTACAGTTTTTTTCTCTTTTTTCTTTCCCTGATGACAGTGGAATAGTTTTGCGCAGGGTTTTAAACCAGCTGGAGATATTTTATAGAGAGCTTGAAAAAAATAAGGATATTTTATATTTGGTGAGAAATTATAATGATATCGAAACTAATATTGGTAATCCCGGTAAACTAGGTTGTATTCTTCACTTAGAAGGAGCGGAAGCTATAGGTTCCGATATAGACATACTGCATTTGTTTTATCGCTTTGGTTTGCGAAGTTTGGGTTTAACCTGGAATAAACGTAATCTACTGGCTGACGGGGTAGAAGAAGGTGAAAATTCAGGAGGCTTAAGCAGGTTAGGCCGTCAGGTGGTAGAGGAGGCCAATAGCCTGGGAATAATAATAGATTTATCCCATATAGGGGAAAAATCTTTTTATGATGTGCTGGAAGCTACCTCTAAGCCGGTAATGGTAACCCATGCCAATACTTATGCGCTTTGCCCGCACAGGAGAAATTTGAAAGATACCCAGCTTAAGGCCCTGGCCCAGAATGGAGGAATAATAGGCATTACCCAGGTGGGTGATTTTGTAAGAGAAGATAAGCCTGATATAGAAGATCTTCTTGAACATGTTGTATATATAGCAGAACTTATAGGTTGTGAATATATAGCTTTAGGATCTGATTTTGACGGGGCTTCTGATGTGGTTATGGCAGGGATAGAAGAATATGCAAACTGGGAAAATTTATTGAGAAAAAAAGGTTTTAGCACTAACGAAATAGAAAATATATTGAAAAATAATGCCTTAAGGGTTATCAAAGAAGTTTTGAAGTAATTAATGTTAAGGAGCTTGGGTTTGATGTATGATTTGCATGTACATTCTAACGCTTCCGATGGAGCATTATCACCAAAAGCAGTAATTGATAAGGCTGTAGAAATAGGTTTAAAAGGTGTGGCTATTACTGACCACGATACGGTTGATGGTTTGCAGGAAGCGGTATTATACAATGAAGAGAACAGGAGAGACTTTTTATTTATCCCTGGCATAGAACTGAATACCGAATATGGCAGTGATGAAGTACATATATTAGGCTATTTTATTGACTATGAGAATGAAATGCTGAAAAAGAGGCTTTTGGAGATACGCGAAGAACGTTTTGAAAGAGCTAAAAAAATGGTAGATAAGTTAAGAAGTATGGGGTTATCCATAAATTTTGACAAAGTAAAAAAACTGGCGCAGGGGGATTTGATTGGAAGGCCGCATGTAGCTCTGGCTTTAGCAGAAGAAGGCTATGTTTTTTCGATAAAAGAAGCTTTTGATAAATATATAGGCAAAGGCAGGCCGGGTTATGTGCCGCGCTACAAATTTGGGCCAGAAGAGGCACTGTATTTGATAAATAAGGCAGGAGGGATAAGTGTACTTGCTCATCCGGGTCTTATAAAAGAACAGAAGAAGGTTATGGAAATTATAGAGATGGGAGTGGAAGGATTAGAAGTATATTATCCTGAACATAGTGATAACCAGATTAAAAGTTATTTGTATTTAAGTGAACACAAAGGGCTTTTGGTAACTGGCGGTTCTGATTTTCATGGAACAGGCAGTGGAGAGGATAAAGGTAAAATGGGATGCACAGGTGTAACCGAGGATTTGATGACAAAAATAAAAGAGTTTCACCAAAAAAAGATAAAAAGTAAATAAAAAATTTTTTTAGCAGGAAAATGGTATGTTTTTATAGAATATCCAACCTTGGCGATATTTTATGAAGGGTTGGATATTCATGGTAAATAAGGGCAAAATTTTAACTATTGCTATATTAATTATATTTTTAAGCTGTACGAATGCGGTGGCTGCTGAGCAAACTTATACTGTAAAAGCAGGTGACAGCCTGTGGAAAATAGCTTTAAGTTATGGCCTTACGGTGGACAAGTTAAAAAAGATTAACAATTTAACTTCAGATCTTCTCTATCCTGGGCAGGTTCTTCTAGTCAATTCTGATGTTTCTTCTTCTGAGCCGAGTTTTTCCCAAAATGTGAATAACAATGCCGATAGCAAACAGGAAACAAATCAGGTTTATGTCGTAAAAGCCGGAGATAACCTGTGGAAAATTGCCCGTGAGTGCGGTATGACGGTAGAAGAGTTAAAAAGGTTGAATAATTTGACTTCCGATAGGATTAATATTGGGGACAGGCTTCTGGTAAAAGGGGTTTTACAAGGCAACAATAATATTTTGAATAATGTATCGCCTTCCAGGTCCGGAAATTTGATAGACGGTGGACGTATAATCGAATTTGCTTCCAGATATTTGGGGACTCCTTATCGTTATGGAGGAAGTTCTCCTGGGGGCTTCGATTGTTCAGGTTTTGTATATTATGTTTTTGGACAATTTGGCATTTCTCTTCCGCGTACGGCTGCTGACCAGTTCCAGAACGGAATTCCTGTAAACAGGGATGAGCTTTTGGCAGGGGATTTAGTATTTTTCTCCTGTTATTCAAGAGGGATTGATCATGTGGGTATCTATGTGGGAGATGGCAGGTTTATTCACTCCAGTTCACCTCGAAGTGGAGGAGTAATTTATTCTTCATTAAATGAATCATATTATGCCAGGTCTTATGCAGGAGCCAAAAGAATACTAAGATAGGTGCAGGAGGATAGATATGCAGGAAAAAGGCTTTATAGGTGATGAAGAGATACTGGAGGTTTTAGGTATCCCGGCTACGGTAATTGGAAGCCGGGAGTGGAAGGAATTGGAGAACAGAGGGTTCAGTATAGGTGAAGACAAGCTTTTGGAAGAAATACTTGATAAAAAGGTATGGTCAAATGCTGAGATCATATGGGTTATAAAGAAGCTGATATTTCATTATGGGAAAAAAGATGAGCTTTTGTTGAAAGCACCTAAAGAACGCTTGTTCATGAATATGCTTGGTGTATTAAGAGCTTTTTTTATTTTGTTTGACAGTGTAAATCCTGAATTAGATGACAATATCCGCAGTTATATATCAGCCAAATTGACTGATGCTACCTGGGGAGTTAATGCTAATACCAGGAATTATTTGGCCAAAATGAAAGAATGACGGCAGTTAAGGTGGAGGTTACTGGGGGTTGGGAGGTTTAATAAAGTGGGGAGCAAGGAAGAAAAGATACGCCGCATTATAATGATGGAAGACAGAATAATGAAGTGTAAGAAGTGTCCATCCCTGCTCAAATGTAATCGCAAGCCTGCACTGGGCAAAGGCGATCTGGATCCTGAAATGATGCTGGTTTTTGAAATGGAAACGGATTTTACCCGCAATTTTAATAAGCTGGTCAGCTTGCGGGAATCAATAAAAAGTAATTTTGGTACTGGAAGAATTTATCATACTTTTATGGTAAGATGTCAGCCCAAGGCGTGCCCCCTTACCAGGAATAAAACCTGGGATGGGGATATCAAGCTGATTGATAAAGAATATAACTGTATCCTTAATGGCAAGATATGTGAAGGGGTTCCAGTAAGCCCGGGAAATGAAGAGATTATATCATGCCTGCCTTTTTTGGTGGAAGAAATAAATATTTTAAAGCCTAAAACGGTTGTTCTTTTTGGAGAAAAAGTGGGAGATTTTGTTCTAAAATCTTTTGGGATATTTGAAGAAGTTAGGCTTAATAGCCGGTATGAAAATGGAGATTTTGTTTTTTTGGTGACTAAGAAACAGGAATTGTTTTCAGATGAAGAATGTTCTTTATTAGCAGGGCTGGCTTAAAATTTACAGGTGAAGATATTGACAGGGGACAGGATTTAAAGCCTGTCCCCTGTTCTTTTATGTTTTTTTTTTGAATAAATTTGGTCAAAAAGGGAGAATGGGGGCTTTAAGATAATGAAACACATCTCCTGGTATAACGAAAGTGTGGAAGATGTTATAAATAAGCTGCAAAGCGATTTGAATGGACTTAGCAGTTTAGAGGCCAAAAAAAGGCAGGCTATTTACCAAAACCGATTGGATACTGAAAAAACAGCTAATCCCTTAAAAATATTCTTCAGGCAGTTTACTGACACTATGGTTCTGGTATTGTTAGGTGCCTCTTTGATTTCCAGCATAATTGGAGATATGGTAGATGCCGTTACCATTTTGGCAATAGTTCTGGTAAATGCCTTTTTAGGTTTTTTGCAGGAGTACAGGGCAGAGAAGTCGCTTAATGAGATTAAAAAACTTGCTTCTCCCACGGCCAGGGTTTTAAGGGATGGAGAGGTAAAAACAGTACCTGCTTCAGAAGTAGTACCGGGAGATATTGTATTGATTGAAGCAGGAGATCGTATACCTGCTGATGTAAGGCTTATCGAAACATTTTCCCTGGAAATAGATGAGGCAGCTCTTACCGGAGAATCTGTACCGGTAGAAAAGAAGGTGGAGATATTAGAAGGAGAAGTACCTTTAGCGGAAAGAAGCAATATGGCTTTTTTGGGTACCATGGTTACCAGAGGTCGGGGCAAGGCAGTGGTAGTAAGTACAGGAATGGATACCGAGGTAGGTAAAATAGCCACTATGCTCAAAGAATCCGATGAGCCTATGACCCCCTTACAGATGAGATTGGATCAACTGGGCAAGGTGCTTATTGTTATATGCCTTTTTGTCTGTGCTCTGGTTAGTTTTTTGGGAATATCCAGAGGAGAGCCGCTTTTAATGATGTTTATGGCCGGCATAAGTTTAGCAGTTGCTGCCATACCTGAAGGGCTTCCAGCTATTGTAACCGTTGTTTTGGCTTTAGGGGTACAAAGAATGGCTAAAAGGAATGCGATTATAAGGAAGCTTCCGGCAGTGGAAACTTTGGGATGTACCACTGTTATATGTTCCGATAAAACCGGAACCTTAACCGAAAACAAGATGCAGGTCAAAAAAATAGGGACTTATCTGGAAGTTTTGACAGAAGGGGAGAACTTTGACAAATCAAAAATAAGCCGCAATAAAGCCTGGGAGGTGCTTGTTGATATAGCTTTTTACTGCAACAATTCCATATCAGAAAAAACAGATACAGGTTATAAAGTGAAGGGAGACCCTACGGAAGCTGCTTTGCTGGTTATGGCCAAAAAAGCAGGTATTAAAGGAGCAGCATTAAGGCTGCGCGAAATTCCTTTTGATTCTGCGCGTAAAAAGATGAGTGTAGTGGTTAATAAGGATGGCAGATTTTTGGTTTTGGTAAAGGGGGCTTTGGATGTACTCATAGATTCCTGCAGTAAGGTTTTGCACCAGAACCGGGAACTTAAGCTTACGGAAAAAGAAAAAAGATGGTTTTATGATGAACAGGAAAAGTGGGCAGGAGAAGCTTTAAGGGTACTCGGTTTTGCCTATAAGGAAATTGGTGAAGAAGAAGTTTTTAAACTTACTGATGAAGAATTGGAAGAAGATTTGGTACTGGTAGGTATATGCGGGTTAATTGATCCTCCCAGGCCTCATGTGAGAAAATCGGTTAAGCAGTGCCTCAAAGCTGGTATAGTGCCGGTAATGATAACGGGTGACCATCCATTAACTGCCAGGGCCATAGCTTATCAGGTGGGAATTTCCAAAACCGGCCGGGTAGTTACAGGACGGGAAATAGATAAACTGTCAGATAGGGGACTTTATAAAGCTGCTGTTAATGACCGGATTTTTGCTCGTGTTTCGCCTGCCCATAAGCATCGGATTGTAAATGTTTTGAAAAATAAAGGCGAAGTAGTAGCTATGACTGGAGATGGAGTAAATGATGCTCCAGCGGTAAAGGCTGCTGACATAGGAATTTCTATGGGAATAACGGGTACTGACGTAACCAAGGAAGCTTCAGATATGATACTTGCCGATGATGATTTTTCCACCATAGTAAGGGCAGTTTACGAAGGCCGTGCTATTTATGACAATATACGCAAATTTATAAGGTATCTTTTAGGATGCAATGTAGGTGAAGTTTTAGTAATGTTTTTAGCTTCTCTTTTTGCTATGCCGCTTCCTTTAATGCCTATTCAGATATTATGGGTTAACCTGGTGACTGACGGTTTGCCGGCCATGGCATTAGGTTTAGAACCTCCGGAACCTGACATAATGCAGAGAAAACCGCGTCCGAAAAATGAAAGTATTTTTGCACGTGGCCTGGGATGGATAATATTTGCTCGTGGTTTATATATAGCAGTTATTACTCTGTCCGTATTTATAACAGGTTTGATATTTGCCCGCCTGCAGGGTATAAATTCTTTGGAAATTCCGCGTACCATGGCTTTTACCACTTTGGTTTTTGCCCAGCTTTTTTATGTTTTTGAATGCCGGTCAGAAAGATACTCGCCTTTTGAATTAGGATTTTTTAGGAATAAGTTTTTGGTGCTGGCAGTTTTATCTTCTGTAATCATGCAGCTTGGTGCAGTATATTGGCCGGTTATGCAAAAAGTTTTCCATACAGCTGCTTTGGATTTATGGCAGTGGTTCTTGATAGTTGCTTTGGCAGGCGCCAAATTTATATGGAAATATGTTTTGTTTATTTTTAAAAGGTTTTTAGTTTAAATAAAAAATGTGTTAAAATTTTAAAGTATACCCGGATACCAATATTGGATCAGGTGTTAAACAAGTTTTCCAATTTAGATCAGAAAGAGGAGTTTGAAAAAAATGATAAAAAGCATGACCGGATTTGGACGCAGTCAAGTACTGGAACAAGGTTATCAGGTAACCTGTGAGATTAAAGGCGTAAATCATCGCTATTTTGATCCTTATATCCGTATTTCCAGGCGCTATGCGGTGCTGGAAGAAAAAATAAAGGAAGAGCTTAGAAAATATGTAAGCCGCGGCCGGCTGGAAGTAAATATAAACATAGAGAAAACGGGAGAAAGAACGAGAAATATCAAGCTTGACAAAGAATTGGCAATAACTTATTATAAATATCTGAAAGATTTGGCAGAAAATCTGGATATTTCACCAGAATTGAAGATTATTGACATATTTAAGCTGCCAGAAGTTTTTACCCTGGAAGATGAAGAAGAGGATCTTGATGCTTTGTGGCAGGTTTTACAAAAGGCGATTGGAGAAGCTGCTGCAAGTGTTCTTCAAATGCGCATAAAAGAAGGTATGCAGCTAAAGAAAGATATTGTGGAGAGAAACGATAAGATATTATCTATGGTAAACCGACTTGAAGAACGCTCCCCCCAGGTTGTTCATGAATATGTGGAAAAATTGCGGCTTCGGATGGCAGAAATTCTGGGAAGCCATGAAATTGAAGAATACAGGATACTGCAGGAGGCAGCTATTTTTGCTGATAAAACCAATATAACGGAAGAAATAGTAAGGCTTAAAAGCCATATCAAACATCTGAACGATTTGCTGGAAGATGGGGAAGCGGTAGGAAGGAAATGCGACTTTTTGGTTCAGGAAATGTTCAGGGAGATAAATACTGTGGCTTCCAAAGCAAATGATTTGGAAATAAGCCATATAGTGGTAGATGTAAAGGCTGAACTGGAAAAGATAAGGGAACAGCTTCAGAATATTGAATAAATTTGGAGGTGAAGCCGGTTAAATCCGGAATATATGGACATTAAACTGGTTAATATAGGTTTTGGCAACATAGTAGCAGCTAACCGCATAATAGCTATTATAAGCCCTGAATCAGCACCGATTAAAAGGATTATTCAGGAAGCCAGGGAAAAAGGCATGTTGATTGATGCTACTTATGGAAGAAGAACCCGGGCAGTTATAATTGCTGATAGTGCACATGTTATTCTTTCTGCAGTCCAGCCAGAAACTGTAGCCAACCGACTCACATCGAAGGATTTAGCAGATGAAGAATAGATGGTGGAAAGTGGGAGAATAATGAAGCGTAAAGGTATTCTTTTTGTAATTTCAGGACCTTCTGGAGTAGGAAAAGGGACTATAAGGGAAGCGTTGCTTAAAAAGATGAATGATATTGAAGTTTCTATATCTGCTACTACCAGACCTCCCAGGCCAGGCGAGGTACATGGTAAGGATTATTTTTTCTTGAGCCAGGAAGAATTCAAGAAAATGATAGAAGAAGACAGATTTTTGGAATGGGCTAATGTATATCAAAACTTTTATGGAACTCCGCGCGATTTTGTTATTGAAAATCTGAAGCAGGGGAAAGATGTGCTTCTGGAAATTGATATCCAGGGAGCTATGCAGGTAAAAAAGAAAATGCCCCAAGGGGTTTTTATATTCATTTATCCTCCTGATATTAAGACTTTATCGGAAAGATTATGTACCAGGGGAAAAGACTCCATGGAAAGTATAGAAAGAAGGCTGGCTGCCTGTGAGGAAGAACTCAGGCATGTCCATTATTATGATTATGTGGTAGTTAATGATGAGCTGGAAGTAGCTGTTAAAAAAACCGAGGCTATTATAATAGCGGAACGCTGTAAGATAAAAAATATAGAGCTGGAGGTGGTATAGATTGATTCCTCCTTCCACGCGAGACATTATGAAAATAGCAGACAGCAAATATGCGGTAGTAGTGGCGGTAGCAAAAAGGGCTCGCATTTTATCTGAACAGGCTAAAAATGATGAAAATTATCGGTTATCCAGCATGGTTACCAGAGCATTGGATGAAATAGTTAGTGGAAAAATAGTTATAGCTTATGATGGATGCAACCAGACTAAGGAGGCATAATATGGCCAAGACAGTTGGGGTAGGGATAACAGGCGGCATTGCTGCTTACAAAATAGCAGATTTGGTAAGCAGGCTGAGCAAGGATGAAGATTTAAATGTTATAGTGATTATGACAGAAGCGGCTACTAAATTTATAACCCCGCTTACTTTCAGGACTTTGTCAGGACGGGAAGTAGCCACTGACTTATGGCAGGAATCTGCGGAATGGAAAGTTCAGCATATAGGAATAGCTGAGGAATTGGATTTGATGGTGATTGCTCCTGCGACGGCCAACTTTATAGCCAAGATGGCTTACGGTATTGCTGACGACCTTTTGTCTACCATAATGCTGGCAAATACAGCGCCCGTTTTAGTTGTGCCTTCCATGAACACGAAAATGTATGAAAACCCTGTTGTACAGGCTAATATATCCAGATTAAAAGAGCTGGGATTTGAAGTTATGGAGCCTGCTTCCGGCAAATTAGCCTGTGATGCAGTAGGAAAAGGGCGGTTGCCTGATATTGGGGAAATTTACGAGAAAATAAGGCAAATGCTTTATGATAAAAAAGATCTTAAAGGGAAAAAAGTGCTGGTTAATGCAGGGACAACCTGTGAAGATATTGACCCTGTAAGGTTTATATGTAATCGCAGCACAGGAAAAATGGGTTATGCTATTGCCAGGGAAGCAGTTTTCAGGGGGGCTGAGGTTACTCTGGTAAGCGGGAGATCCTTCCTTGATCCTCCACTGGGTGTGGAATTTATTCCGGTCTGGAGTGCGGACGAAATGTGTGAAGTTATGCTGTCGCGGCAGGATGAGTATGACATAATTATTGGCGCAGCGGCAGTAGGAGATTTTAAAGCAGCCAGCAAGGCAGAAGCCAAACTTAAAAAAAGAGAAAAAAAAGAGGACAAGCTGGTTTTGGAATTAGTAAGCACTCCGGATATTTTGAGAGAATTGGGCAAACGCAAAAAACCGGGACAAATTATGGTAGGGTTTGCAGCAGAAACTAACAATTTACTGGAGTATGCGAAAAGAAAACTGGAAGAAAAAAATCTGGATTTTATAGTGGCAAATGATGTTTCCGAAGAAGGGGCAGGATTTGCTGCTGATACCAATATAGTAACGATTATTGACCGACAGGGAGAAGTAAGATCTCTACCCCAGATGAGCAAGGCAGATGTGGCTGCGGCCATTATAGATAAAGTAGTTCAATTATTAAAAAAAGAATAAGGAGATGAAAGCATTGTACAGAAATTTGTTTACATCGGAATCAGTTACTGAAGGGCATCCTGATAAAATTGCGGATCAGATATCAGATGCTATTCTCGATGCTATACTTGCCAAGGATCCTAAAGCAAGAGTGGCGGCTGAAACTTTAGTTACAACCGGTTTAGTAGTAGTTTCCGGGGAAATAACAACCGACTGCTATGTTGACATTCCTAAAATAGTTCGCAATACTATTCGTGAGATTGGATACACCAGAGCTAAATACGGTTTTGACTGCGATACCTGTGCGGTTATCACTACCCTGGATGAACAGTCAGGCGATATTGCCATGGGTGTTGACAAGGCTTTTGAAGCTAAAAAAGGTGAAATGACCGAGGAAGAGATAGAAGCCATCGGGGCAGGAGACCAGGGCATGATGTTTGGTTATGCAACCAATGAAACCCCAGAACTGATGCCCATGCCTATTTTATTGGCCAGCAAAATGGCACAGCGTCTTGCTCAGGTACGCAAGGAAGGAATTATCCCTTATCTGCGTCCTGACGGAAAAACCCAGGTTACAGTAGAGTATGAGGGTGAAAAGCCGGTAAGGGTAGATACTGTAGTAGTATCAGCCCAGCATCATCCTGAAGTCGACCATGATGTCATTGAGCGGGATATAATAGAATATGTGGTAAAACATGTAATACCCCGGGAAATGCTTGATGATAAAACCAGATTTTTCATTAATCCAACTGGAAGGTTTGTTATTGGAGGGCCTCAGGGAGACTGCGGGCTTACCGGGCGTAAAATAATCGTAGACACTTACGGCGGGATGGCAAGACATGGTGGAGGGGCTTTTTCAGGTAAAGATCCGACCAAGGTTGACCGTTCCGCTGCCTATGCTGCCCGTTATGTTGCTAAAAATATAGTGGCAGCAGGGCTGGCTGACCGCTGTGAAATTCAATTGGCCTATGCGATAGGCGTAGCAAGGCCAGTTTCTATAAGAGTGGAAACTTTTGGAACCAACAAGATCGCCGAGGAAAAGATTGCCGAACTTATCAATAAACATTTTGATTTAAGGCCTGGCGCGATAATTCGTGATTTAGACCTTAGAAGGCCTATTTATAGAAAAACCGCAGCTTATGGACATTTTGGACGACAGGATGCCGATTTTACCTGGGAGAGGACAGATAAGGCAGAAATTTTGAGAAAAGAAGCAGGACTATAAATTTAAAGGCGGGATATACCCGCCTTTAATTGTGGTTAGGAATGGCGGGGAACGGATGTGAGATATGTAGATGTTTTGATTGATGTTCCTGATAACAGGTCTGATTATATTTATACCTATATTGTTCCTGAAGATATAAAGGCAGAACCTTTATCAGGCCGCAGGGTGCTTGTAGAATGGGGGAAAAGGAAGCGGGAAGGATATATTATTAATGAAAGGGAGTTTGTAGAGCAGGATATTGAATATATAAAGCCGGTTATAAAAATTTTAGACCAGGAGCCGGTTTTTGACAGCAGGATGTTAGAACTGGCTGAATGGATAGCCCAAACTTACTTATGTTCGCTTCTGCAGGCTTTAAGGCTTGTGGTACCCCGGGCTATCACCCGCAAGAAAGACAAGGTGGTTTTGCCTAATATAAGAAAAGAGGAGATAATTTTTCCGGAAACCAGTCCTCTTATTAATGAATATCTTACATTTTTTGAAGAACTCTGGGCCAAAGAAGAAATAAGCCTGAAACAGGCACGAAAAAAATTAGGGGATAAAGCTCTGGAATTATTGGAAAATGAAGGATTAATTTTAGTTTCCGGTGTTTATTCGGGATATAAAAATTTAAAGGCCGAATATGTTTATCAGCTGGCTGATTTTGAGGCTCATGACTTAGCTAATATATCAAAGAAAGCTCCCCGGCAGGCTCAGGCGCTCAAGCTTCTTAGGGAAGAAGGGGAAATAGAAGGAGAAAAATTAGAAAAAGCTGTTCCTGCCTATATTATAAAAACACTTTTAGACAAAGGTTACATAAGGAAGGTAAAGAAAAACAAAAATATAGTTCCTTCTCCTTTTGTTTTAACTGACGAGCAGAAGGAAGCTTTAGAAACCATTACTTCTTTTTTAGATAAAGGTTATGCCGAGTTTCTTCTATATGGTGTTACAGGAAGCGGAAAAAGCGAAGTTTATCTGAGGGCTGCTGAGGTCTGCATAAAAAAAGGAAGAAGTGTAATTATTCTGGTTCCAGAAATTGCTCTGACCAGGCATCTGGTAGAGCTTTTTGAAGCGAGAATACCTGGCATGGCAGTTATGCACAGTGGCATGACTTTGTCCGAAAGGTATGAGCAGTGGAAAAATATCAAAAACGGGGAAGCAGGATTAGTTTTGGGTACCAGATCAGCTATTTTTGCACCTTTAAAGAATCTGGGCCTTATAATAATAGATGAAGAACAGGAAACTACATATAAGCAGGAAGAAACTCCCCGTTATCATGCAGTGGAAGTTGCCCGCAAGCGGGCAAAAATGGAAAATGCCCTTTTGCTTTTAGGAAGTGCTACCCCTTCTATAGAAACTTTTCACCGGGCAATAAAAGGCGAGGCGGGGCTGTTAAAGCTGGCCAGGCGCATAGGAAATGCGGTTATGCCTGAAGTGTATATTGAGGATATGCGGTTAAGTTCCAGAAAAGGCAGCAAGTATAATCCAGTAATTTCTGAGTTTTTATATAATAAAATTGAAAATAACCTGAAAAAAGGTAAGCAGAGCATTTTGTTCTTAAACCGGCGAGGTTATTCTCCTCTTACAGTATGTGCTGATTGTGGTAATATAGTGTTGTGCCCTCATTGTTCAGTAGGTATGACTTATCATTATGACATAGGAAGAAATATGTGCCACTACTGCAATTTTACCTCTAAGGTACTAGAAGCTTGCGAGCGGTGTGGAAGCAAGCATCTCAGGCAAATAGGGTTTGGCACCCAGAAGGTGGAAGAGGAACTAAAAAGATTGTTCCCTAAAGCCCGTATAAGAAGATTAGATATTGACGTAAGCCGCAGGCGGGGTGAACAAAAAAATATCCTGAAAGAGATGCAGCAAGGTAAGGTTGATATTTTAATAGGGACCCAGATGATAGCAAAAGGCTTTAATTTTCCCTCGGTATCCCTGGTAGGAATTCTGGATGCTGATGGTATGCTTAATTTGCCTGATTTTAGAGCAGGGGAGAGGGCTTTTCAACTGATTGTGCAGGCGGCTGGCCGAGCCGGCAGGGGAGAAATTCCCGGAGAGGTAGTGATTCAAACTTATCAGCCGGATAATTTAGTCATAAATCTGGCGGCCAAACAGGATTATTTAAGTTTTTACTGGGAGGAAATAAAACTGCGCAAAAATTTAAAATATCCGCCTTATACCAGTATTTTGCGTTTGGTGGTATCTTCCTTTGATGAGAAAATTGTTCAGCATGAAATAGGTGAAATAGCTGCTTACATAAATGAAATCACTGATGCCAAAGAAGAAGAAATTAGTATTTTGGGGCCGGCTCCCTGCCCATTAAAGAGATTGAGGGACAGATTCCGCTACCAGATTATTGTCAAGTGTGAAAACATAATGCTTTTGCGGAGCATAGGAAGATTTATAATAAACAATAAGGAAAAGCTTGCTCCCAAAGCACGGGTAGAGGTAGATATAAATCCGCTTATGACCATGTAAGGAGGTAGTTTTCTTGGCTGTATACAAGATTGTAACTGTACCTAATGAGGTTTTAAGGACCAGGGCTAAAGAAGTAGCGAACATAAATGAGGGAGTTTTGAAATTGCTTGATAATATGCGCGATACCATGTATGAATTTGATGGAGTAGGGTTGGCTGCTCCCCAGATAGGAGTATTGAAAAGGGTTATTGTTGTTGATCCGGGAGACAATTATATGGAACTTATAAATCCGGAGATAATATATAGAGAAGGGGAACAAATCGGGAGAGAAGGATGTTTAAGCGTTCCCGGGGTTTGGGGAAAGGTGGCAAGGGCCCAAAAAGTTAAGGTAAAAGCCTTGAACCGGCATAATGAGATAGTAGAAATAGAAGCAGAAGGTCTGCTGGCCAAGGTTTTGCAGCATGAGATCGATCATCTGGATGGAATACTTTTTATCGATAAGGCTACGGATATTGTAAAAGAAAAGTAGTGTATAAGGAGGCTATATATCTTGCGCCTGGTTTATATGGGAACCTCTGATTTTGCCGTTTATCCGCTTAAGATGCTTATAGATAAAGGATACGATGTGGTGGGGGTAGTAAGTCAACCTGACCGGCCTAAAGGAAGAGGCAAAAAATTGTCGCCTCCTCCGGTTAAAGAATGGGCAGTTTTAAATAATCTGCCTGTATTTCAACCTGCCAGGATAAAAAATCCGGAAGCTGTAGAAGTTATAAGGCTATGGAAACCGGATCTCATTGTAGTTGCAGCATATGGACAGATTTTGTCCCCCGATTTGCTTTCTTTACCTCCTTTAGGATGTATAAATATTCATGCCTCTTTACTGCCTCTTTACAGGGGGGCAGCTCCTATTCAGAGGGCATTGATGAATGGGGAAAAGGAAACCGGAGTTACTATAATGTATATGGATGAGGGATTGGATACCGGGGATATACTTAAACAGCTTAAAGTGCCCATTGATGAGGATGTTACACATGGCGAGCTGGAAGCGGTTTTGTCACAAAAAGGGGCAGAACTGCTCGTAGAGACTATTGAGGATTTGAAAAAAGGGAAGATAATAAGGCAGAAGCAGGACCACAGCAAGGCTACCTATGCACAAATGATTACTTCAGCTGATGAAGTTATCGATTGGGATAAATCTGCCCTGCAGATACATAATAAAATAAGGGCTTTAAGTCCTGTACCGGGAGCTTATTCCTATATAGAAGGTTTTAAGCTTAAAATATTCAGAAGCCGGATAAAGGAAAGAACAGAAAAGGGTATACCGGGAGAAATAAAAGATGTAACTGATAGTGGTTTTATCGTGCAAACCGGATGTGGAACCCTTGAAATTCTGGAGGTGCAGCGGGAAGGGAAGAAGAAGATGGGAGCGGTTGATTTCCTGCGCGGCAGCAGAATTGGCAAAGGGATGATATTAGGGGAGAAAGGATAATGCAGATTAAAAAACGGGTTTATATAGGTCTTTTAGGGGGCAGCTTATTATTTTTGCTTATAGCTGCTTTTCTTGTATGGTATATGGTGATAAACCGCAATATAGTGGTAAGCAGAATAATATTTATGGTTTTAACGGCAGCAGCTGCTTTGGCCTTTACTATTCTGGGGATAGGATTGCTGGCTATTATAATTATGGTCTGGAAATCCAAAACTACCCCTTCTCTTGAAAATTTGGGCAAAATAGTAAACGATGCCTTGTTCCCTCTGACTTTGATGGTAGGAAAATTTTTAGGCATTCAGAAAGAGAAAATACTGAGTTCTTATATTGAAGTAAACAATTTTTTGGTAAGAGCCAAAGAACTTTTCTTTCCCGGGGAACAGATTATGATACTGGCTCCCCATTGTTTGCAAAATGCAGATTGTCCTTATAAGATTACGATAGATGTTGAAAACTGCAAAGAATGCGGCAGGTGCAAAATAGGGGAATTAAAAAAGCTGGCCAGGGAGCATAAGGCGGTATTAAAAATAGCAAGCGGCGGAACCTTGGCGCGTAAATTTATAAAAGAGATAAGACCTAGCGCAGTAGTAGCAATTGCCTGTGAGAGAGACTTAGCCTTAGGTATTCAGGATATATCAGCCATTCCGGTTATCGGAGTGCTAAATTGCCGGCCTAACGGACCTTGCTTTAATACTGATGTTGATTTAGAATGGGTAAAAAGTGCCTTTATGTCTTTTAAAAAAGGAGGGGAATAGTTATGACATACCTTATATTTATATTACCGGCGCTTCTTCTTTCGGTTTATGCTCAGTTTAAGGTTAAATCGACTTTTGAAAAATATTCCCGCGTACGGAGCATGCGCGGCATGACGGGGGCAGAAGTTGCTGCTCAGCTTCTAAGGCGCAAAGGCTTGCAGGGAGTAGGGATTGATCCTGTAGGAGGATTTCTTACTGACCACTATGATCCAGGAGTAAGAAGAGTAAGGCTTTCCGAATCGGTATATGGGAGCAATTCTTTAGCTGCTCTTGGGGTGGCCGCCCATGAAGTAGGGCATGCAATTCAGCACAGCGAAAAATATGGACCATTGGAACTCCGACATGCCATAGTACCGGTTACTAATTTTGCTTCCAATGCTTCATTTCCCATACTGCTCCTGGGAATTGTTTTAAATAGTTTTAATCTTGTTTTACTTGGCATCATCCTGTTTTCAGCGGTAGTGTTATTTCATCTGGTAACCTTGCCGGTTGAATTTAACGCCTCCAGAAGAGCTGTTGAGGAGCTGGCGGCTTCCGGAATTATAACTAACCAGGAAGTGCCGGCCGTTAAAAAGGTTTTGAGCGCTGCTGCTTTAACTTATTTAGCAGCTGCTATTTCTGCTATTGCTAACCTTCTTTATTATGTAGTGGCATTTTTAGGTTCTCAGGAAGATTAGGCATGAGGTGTTTATATAATGGATAGATCTTTAGGACATACTGTTTCTAAAGCCAGATATACAGCTGCCATGATAGTTTATGAAATAACTGAAAAAGATGCCTATGCCAACCTGGCTCTGGCACAGTATTTGGGAAAATATGAGCTGAACCGGGAAGATAAAAACCTGGTTACGGAGATAGTTAATGGCACTGTACGGATGTTAAAGCACCTGGATTGGGTGCTTAATCTTTTTTTATCCCGGGAGGTGGAAAGACTTAATCCCTGGCTGCGTGCCGTTTTGAGAGTTTCTCTTTATCAGATATTATTTATGCAAAAAATTCCGGCTTATGCAGCAGTAAATGATGCGGTGGAGTTAACACGCAAGAAGGCAGGTCCTGCTTTAGCCAGGGTAGCAAATGGGGTATTGCGCAATATTTTGCGCAATATGGATAAGATTAAATATCCAAAAGATAAGGCAGCTTATCTTTCTGTTTATTATTCTCACCCTGAATGGATGGTCAAACGGTGGCTGACAGAAATAGGGGAAGAAGAATGTATTAAGATGATGGAATATAATAATTCAAGGCCCCATCTTACCTTGCGCACGAACTCGCTTAAGGTTTATCGGGAGGAATTGATAGAAAGTTTGAAGCAAGAAGGGATATGGGTAAAAAAAGGGGAATTAACCCCCTGGGATATAGAAGTTGAGGATATGCAGGTTTTTTTGGAGGCTACCAGCTGTTATAAAAAAGGGTATTTTTATATTCAAAATCCTTCTTCCATGCTGGCAGCTCCTATACTTAATCCTGAACCCGGGGAAAAGGTATATGATATATGTGCAGGGGTAGGAGGAAAGACTACCCATCTGGCAGAATTTATGGACAACAAAGGTGAAATAGTAGCTATTGATCTTTATGCCCACAAGATAAAGCTTTTGGAAGACAACTGCCGGCGGTTAGGGATTGATATAGTGAAAGGAATAGCAGGGGATGTACTTACCATGGATGATATGCCAGAAGCTGACAGGGTTTTGCTGGATGCCCCCTGTTCAGGTTTGGGGGTATTAAATCGGCGATCTGACATCAGATGGAAAAGAAAGGAAAAAGATATTGCCGATTTGGTATGTTTACAATTAAAATTATTGAAAAAAGCAGGTGGAATGGTTAAAAATGGAGGGTTTTTGCTTTATTCTACCTGTACTATCAACCGGGAAGAAAACGAAGGCATAGTACATGCATTCCTGGAGAGCAATCGGCATTTTAGATTAGTTCCTCTTGCTGACAGGATAGATTTTTTCCCTCTTGATGAAAAGGATAGACGGGAAGCCTTGCAGGGTATGCTTACTATTTATCCCGGTAAATATAATACTGATGGCATGTTTTATGCACTTATGAGGAGGCAGGATACTTACTGATATGGAAAATAAAAAGGATAAAACTGAGCTTTTAGGCATGGGGATAAGAGAGTTGGAAGATTTTATGGTTTCTATTGGTGAACAGCGTTTTAGAGGAAGGCAGGTACATAAATGGATATATCAGAAAGATGAAGACAGTTTTTATGAAATGAGCGACTTGCCCAAAGCTTTGCGCAGCCGCCTGGATGAAATCGCAGTTATATCATTTCCCCGTGTTTTAAAACAGAGGGTATCCAGGGATGGGACCCGCAAATATTTGCTGGAATTCAGCGACAAGAAAAAAGTGGAAACAGTTTTGATACCTCAACGTAATGAGAAGGATACCCGGTATTCGCTCTGTTTGTCTACCCAGGTGGGATGTCCTATAGGCTGTGCATTTTGTGCAACAGGACAGGGAGGATTTCAGCGTAATTTGACGGCTGGGGAAATAGCGGGCGAATTTTTGAGTTCACGCCGGGAACTGAAAAAGAAAGTAAAAAATGCTGATGATAATATTATATCGAATGTTGTTTATATGGGCATGGGAGAGCCCTTGCTTAATTATGATGAAGTTATAAAATCGATATATATTTTAAATGACCATAAAGGGATTAATATGGGCCAGCGAAGTATAACCATATCTACTGCTGGTGATGTTAAAGGAATAGAAAAATTGGTCAAGGAAGACCTGCAGGTTACCCTGGCTGTTTCTCTACATGCCTGTGATGATGAACTGCGCAATCAGCTGGTTCCGATTAACCGGAAATATCCTTTGTCCAGTTTGATGAAGGCAGTAGAGTTTTATATAGCCTGTACTAATAGAAGGGTAACTTTTGAATATGTGATGCTTGATGGGATAAATATAGGCCGTCGGGATGCAGACAACATGATTAAACTGGTTAAACCGCTGCTGGCTAATGTAAATTTGATTCCTTATAATGAAGTAGAGGGGCTGCCTTATCGAAAACCGGAAAAAGAAAAGATTATGCAGTTTTATAACTGGCTTTCAGAAGCAGGTTTAAATGTAACCATACGGGAAGAAAAAGGTGCTGATATTGAGGCGGCCTGCGGACAGCTCAGAGCCAAACGCTAGGAATCTTGTTTTTGTTTATAGAGGTGAATTATGAAAAGTGTAGGTATATCTGATCAGGGTCTTGTAAGACATCGTAATGAAGACAGTTTTTTTATAAGGGAATCACAGGGCTTGTTTATAGTATGTGACGGCATGGGAGGCCATAAAAGCGGACATATAGCTTCCAGCATGGCGGTAGATATCGTAGCCAGAGAGACGGAAAATTTGACAATTGCTCAGGTAGTGGAATATATTGATGAAATAATTAAAAAGGCTAATCGCAAGATCAGGGAAGCCGGGCAAAATGATCCCGAATGTCGTGAAATGGGCACCACCATCACGGCAGCTGTGATTAGCGAAAACAAGCTGTATGTAAGCCATGTTGGGGATAGCAGGCTTTATATCGTGAGAAATGGGGAGATAAGGCAGGTTACCAGAGACCATACATTGGCAGAGCAGATGATAGAGGATGGCCTTCTTAAGGTTCAGGATTTATCAAATACTTCATACAATCATATATTGACTCGTGCTTTGGGTATTGCTGAAGATATTCAGGTTGATCATTATATTGAATCTTTGATGATTGGTGATATAATACTTCTTTGTACTGATGGTTTAAGTGATATGCTGGGGGCTGAGGAAATCCTGGAGATTATTTTTTCACCTGCTGAAAATATTGAAGGGATAGCAAGAAAACTTGTAGATAAGGCACTTGAACGCGGTGGACATGATAACATTACCGTGATTCTGATATGTATCTGATTGGGAGGTAACCGGTTTTGACAGGTACAGTTGTAGGTGGCAGATATGAGCTTTTGGAAAAAAGTGGAGAAGGCGGTATGGCTTTAGTTTACAAAGCCTTTGACCGGGTTTTGGGGAGAGTAGTTGCTGTAAAGATATTAAAGCCTGAGTTTGCGCGTGATGTCAATTTTGTGGGAAAATTCAAAACAGAAGCTCAGGCAGCAGCTAAGCTTTCTCATCCCAATATCGTAAATATATATGATGTAGGACAGGATGGGGATATACATTATATTGTTCTGGAATTTGTAGAGGGATATACATTAAAAGAGCTTATCGAAAAGGAGGCTCCCCTGGATGTAAGAAAAGCGGTAGATATTGCCATAATGGTTTGTGATGGTATTCATCATGCTCATGAACGGGGGGTCATCCATAAAGATATAAAGCCCCACAATATACTGATAACTTCTACAGGTTTGGTTAAGGTTGCTGATTTTGGCATTGCTCAGGCAGTTAGCAAAAAAACTATAACTTTTGGAGGAAATATTTTAGGCTCAGTACAGTATATATCTCCGGAACAGGCAAAGGGAGAGCCGGTTACCCGGCAGACAGATATATATTCTTTGGGATGTGTGCTTTATGAAATGCTTACCGGCAAAGTTCCTTTTGATGCAGAAAGTCCTATAACCGTTGCCCTGAAACATATACATGATGAACCATGTTTCCCGGAAGAGATGGCGAGCGTTATTCCCCAAAGTTTGCAGGAGATTGTATTAAAAGCCATGGCTAAAATACCTGCCTATCGTTTTAAGACGGCAGAAGAGATGCGCAATGCCTTGCTGGGATTTTCTGGTGGAAGAAGGGGAGGATATTCTATAAAGGATGATTATGAAAAAACTATTATTATGCCCCCTATTTCAAATGAAAGGATGGATTATAATTTGCCAAGAAAACGCAAGCTGCGTCCTCAAGCCCTGGTGCTTATCCTGGCTGCTGTTATAGGTTTGTTAGCCGGTATCTTTTATGTTCTGGGAGATGGCTTATTTGGCAAAGAAGTGGAAGTTCCAGATATTGTAGGGATGGAAAGCAAGGAAGCCAAGGAAAAACTTGATGAACTAGGTTTGAAAATGGTAGTTGTACGGGAAGATGTCAACAGCGATATGGAGCCGGGACGCATTGTATCCCAGGATCCGCCAGCAGGCATGAAGGTCAAAAAGGGAAGAGAGATAGAAGTAGTTTTAAGTAAAGGTACTGCTATAGCTAGAGTACCCAATTTGGTGGGAAGATCTTTAAATGATGCTGAAATAAGGCTTGCTAACGAAAATTTGGTTTTGGGAGAAGTAGAAGAACAATATGATACTAAATATGCCAAAGGTATAATTATTTCGCAAAGCCCCAAAGGGGGAACCAGGGTAAAGGAAGGAAGCCGGGTAGATGTCCTGGTAAGCAAAGGTGAGCCTCCCGAAAAAGTTAAAATGCCTGATTTGATTGGGCTTAATGTCAACGATGCCAAGAAACAGCTCGAGGATATTGGGCTGTCTGTAGGCAGCATTGTAGAAAAAGAGAGCAGTCAATATTATGCTGATCAGGTTATAGAACAGGATATTAAACCGGGAGTTATGGTCGAAAAAGGAAGCAGTGTGATTTTAACTGTAAGCAAAGGACCGGGACCTGCTGCTCAGACCAAGGCTTTAGAAATAAAACTGCCGGTGGAAGAAAATTATTATAAGGTGGTTGTAGAAGTTACTGATGCGAAAGGCAAAAGAGAGGTATATAATCAGATAAATCAGGCAGGAGAAGTATTATATATAGGGGTAAGCTATTTTGGAAGCGGCAAAGCTGATGTTTATCTAAACGGCAAATATTATAAGACTTATAATCTCTGATATCGGATCGGAGGGGGTTTATGAAAAATTCTGAAGTGGAAGGGGTAGTCCTGAAAAAATACAGCGGTTTCTATTATGTCCAGCAGGCAGGGAAAGTTTATGAATGTAAATTGAGAGGGAAGCTTAAAGAACCGGTTTTAAGTGGAGACAAGGTTGTTATTTCTGTACTGCCTGATGATAAAGGGGTTATTGAGAAAGTTTTACCCCGGCAAAATGAGTTGTTAAGGCCCCGTATAGCTAATGTAAGCATGGTTCTCATAGTTATGTGCAATGATAAACCTGCTCCCAGCCTTGCTCTTTTGGACAGACTTCTGTTTTTGGCTTATTATAACCAGCTGGTGCCTTATATTATCCTTAATAAAGTTGATATTGCCCCTGACCCAAAAGCTATGCTTATCAAGGACTACTATCCTAATGCCGGTTTCAATTTTTTGGAAACCTCTGCTGTCAAGGGGACGGGTATTGAAGAATTAAGACAGATAATAAAAGGAGAAATTGCAGTATTTGCTGGACCTTCAGGGGCAGGAAAGTCCAGCCTTCTTAATGCTTTAACGGAAGGAAACCTTAAAGTAAAAACCCAGGAGGTAAGCACTAAAATAGGACGAGGTAAACATACCACCAGACATGTCGAGCTTTATCCCCTGGAAGGAGGAGGCTTTATTGCAGATACTCCAGGGTTTAGCGTTCTAGATTTGCCTGATATTTCCAGAAATGAACTTTCCAGATATTTCCCTGATTTTAGCGACTTTGCCTTAAGCTGCAAATTTAACAATTGTTTACACTGGAAAGAGAAAGAATGTGGAGTTATAGAAGCGGTAAAACAGGGAGCTATCGCTGAATTTCGCTATAACAATTATTTGGACATGCTGGAGGAAGTAATCGAGAATGAGAGGTGTTATTAATATTGGTTTTAGTTGCTCCTTCTATTTTATCAGCTGATTTTTCCCGATTGGGGGAAGATATAACAAGGGTGGAGAAGGCAGGAGCTGATTGGCTGCATATAGACATTATGGATGGTCATTTTGTGCCCAATTTAACTATAGGACCGCAGGTAGTGGCTGATATAAGAAAAAAGAGCCGGCTTTTTTTTGATGTTCATCTTATGATAGAAAAACCGGAAAATTTAATTCCTGCTTTTGTGGAAGCGGGAGCAGATTTGATAACTGTTCATCTGGAAGCATGTGTTCATCTGCACAGGGTAATAAGCCTCATCAAAGGGTATGGCAAAAAAGCAGGGGTAGCATTAAATCCTGCGACCCCTGTTTGCCTTCTTAATGATATTGCTTCTGAACTGGATCTCATCCTGATAATGAGTGTAAATCCAGGTTTTGGAGGGCAGAAGTTTATTTCGGGTGCGGTAGAGAAAATAAAGGAGCTCAGGCAATTGCTTGGGACAAAAGGGCTGGAGCCTTATGTTCAAGTTGATGGCGGGATAAATGAAGCTACAGGCAAAAAAGTGGTGCAGGCAGGAGCAAATGTACTGGTTGCTGGCTCTTATATTTTTGGCTCATCTGATATTGAAAAAGCGGTACAAAGCCTTAAATTTTAAAAAGCTTGCGTAAGGACACGAAACTTAGCGCCTGACCTTGACCATACTGGTGTTGTGGTGATAATATTTAATAAAACCAAATAATAAACAAGCCTTTCTTCGGGGACGGGTGAAATTCCCTACCGGCGGTAAAGCCCGCGAGCCTTTTTGGGGCATGACCTGGTGCAATTCCAGGGCCGACAGTGAAAGTCTGGATGGGAGAAGGAAGGGCAGGCATACCTTTTTCATGCCTTGTTTTTTCCTGCCTAAAAAACCCGATTAATTCGGGTTTTTTTTATAAGTAAGCCATAGTAAGGAAGTGAAGCTTTAATGGCAGTAAATGAAGATGTAGTGTACATGAAAAGGGCGTTAGAACTGGCTGCCAGGGCTTTGGGAAGAACAAGTCCCAATCCGGTAGTGGGAGCAGTCATAGTCAAAAATGGCAAAATTATAGGGGAAGGTTATCATAAAAAGGCAGGAACTCCCCATGCTGAAGTGCATGCCTTGCAGCAGGCAGGCAAGGAGGCCAAAGGAGCTACTATGTATGTAACATTGGAGCCCTGCAGCCACTATGGACGAACTCCTCCCTGTGCTTATGCCCTTATTGAAGCTGGCATAAAAAAAGTGGTGATGGCCACCCTGGATCCTAACCCTAAGGTTGCAGGCAGGGGAAAAAAGATTTTAGAGGATGCCGGGATAGAAACGGTGGTTGGAGTCTTGGAAGAGGAAGCTAAAAGGATTAATGAAGTTTTTTTTAAGCATATAACTAAAGGTTTGCCTTTTATAAGTTTAAAATATGCCATGACTTTGGACGGGAAAATTGCTACTTCGTCGGGGGATTCACGCTGGATAAGCGGTGATAAATCACGGAATTATGTACATAAACTGCGGAACATATATGATGGGATTATGGTAGGAATAAATACGGTTATTAAAGATGATCCTATGCTTAACTGCCGTTTGGATGAAGAAGAAAAACGTGATCCGGTAAGGATAATTATAGATGGCAGTTTAGACCTTCCTCTGGACAGCAATATTGTGAAAACAGCTGATAAACAAAAAACTTTTGTTATTACTTCATATCTGGTTGAGGAAGAAAAATGCCTTAAGCTTATGGAACATAATATAGAAGTTTTGAAGGTAGCAGGAGAGCCTGATAATCTTGATTTGGTGCAGGCTTTTAAAATGCTGCTTAAAAGGGATATATGCAGTATTCTGGTAGAAGGCGGCGCTAAGCTTAATGCTTCTCTTTTTGAACAAAGGCTGGTAGATAAAGTTTACTGCTTTATCGCTCCCAAGATAGCAGGGGGGAAAGGAATTACCCCGGTGGAAGGAAAAGGGGCTCTCTTCATGAGAGAGGCGCATCTTCTTAAAATAGCCGAAACCAGAAGGTTTGATGATGATATTTTAGTTATAGCCTATACAGGGTGGTGATAGATATTTTTACAGGTATAGTTGAGGAGCTGGGGACAGTAAGCAAGATAGAAAAAGGAGCCAGGTCCCTTAAGATAACTGTTAAGGCCAGCAAGGTTTTAGAAGATGTAAAAATAGGCGATAGTATTGCTGTAAACGGTGTTTGTCTGACGGTAGTAGATTTTGCGCGAGATTTTTTTACCGCAGATGTTATGCCAGAAACGGTTGCAAAAACTACCTTAAAAAATTTAAGGGTAGGGGACTATGTAAATCTGGAAAGGGCTTTGAGGTTAGGAGATCGTTTGGGGGGACATCTAGTTCAGGGGCATGTTGATGGCATAGGGAAAATTATAAAAAAGGAACCTAAAGACATTGCCATTATTTATCATATTGCAGCTCCCGATAATGTCTTAAGATATACGGTGCCTAAAGGTTCCATAGCTGTTGATGGGATAAGCCTTACGGTGATTGAGGCAGGGAAAGGCAGTTTTAATGTATCACTTATTCCCCATACATCCAGGATGACTACTTTAGGGTTTAAAAATGCAGGTGATGAGGTTAATCTGGAAACAGATATCATAGGCCGCTACATAGAAAAGCTGCTTAATCGGGATGAGTTGCCACAAACAGATGAAAAAACATTGGATGTGAATTTTTTAGCTGAACATGGCTTTATTTAAGGGAGGGTGATTTTTAGTGTTTAAATTTAACAGTATCGAAGAAGCAATTGAAGACATAAGACAGGGCAAAATGGTTATCATGGTTGATGATGAAGACCGAGAAAATGAAGGAGATTTAGTGGCAGCAGCCGAAAAGGTTACTCCCGAAATCATCAATTTTATGGCAACTCATGGCAGAGGTTTAATATGTGTACCTATGCTGGGAGAAAGGCTTGATGAACTGGATATAAGGCCTATGGTAAGCGATAACACCGATAATCATGAAACAGCTTTTACCGTATCGGTTGATTACAAAACAGTTACCACGGGCATATCTGCTTTTGAAAGAGCAGCTACCGTTAAGGCACTTATTGATCCGGAAAGTAAGCCGCAAGATTTCAGAAAACCAGGCCATATTTTCCCTTTAAGATACAAAGAAGGGGGAGTACTGCGCCGGGCAGGGCATACGGAGGGTTCTATTGACCTGGCCAAACTGGCAGGTCTTTATCCTGCTGCGGTAATATGTGAGATTATGAATGAAGATGGAACTATGGCCAGGGTTCCCGAACTTATGGAATTTGCCCGCAAGCATGATTTGAAAATAGTGACGATTGCTGACCTTATAGAATATAGAAGACGTACAGAAAAGCTTATAAGAAGAGTGGAAAGCACTCTATTGCCTACAATTTATGGGGACTTTACCGCTGTTGCCTATGAGTCGCTGCTTGATGGCCAGGGGCATCTGGCGCTGGTTAAGGGTGAATGGAAAGAGGATGAACCTATTCTGGTGCGGGTACATTCTGAATGTTTGACTGGCGATGTATTTGGTTCTAAAAGGTGTGATTGTGGTGAACAGCTGGCTGCCGCCCTTACCATGATTGAAAAAGAAGGCAGGGGAGTTCTTCTCTATATGCGTCAGGAAGGCCGTGGCATTGGCCTGGTAAACAAAATAAGAGCTTATAAACTGCAGGATATGGGCCGTGATACAGTAGAAGCAAACCTGGAACTGGGATTTCCTGCTGACCTGCGCGACTATGGAATAGGAGCCCAGATTTTAAGTGATTTAGGGGTAAGGAAAATGAGGCTTATGACTAACAACCCGAAGAAGATTAAAGGGCTGGAAGGGTATAATCTGGAAGTGGTAGAAAGGGTGCCCATTGAAATCGAAAGCCGCCGGGAAAATGAAAAGTATTTAAAAACCAAGAAAGAAAAGATGGGGCATATGCTGGCTAAACTATAGATTGTAAGGAGGAAAAGGGTTATGCGCATATATGAAGGGAAGCTTTTAGGGGAAGGCCAAAAGATTGGTATAGTAGTTTCGCGTTTTAATGAATTTATAACCAGCAAGCTTTTGAGTGGCTGTCTTGATGCATTAAAAAGACATGGGGTAGAAGATGAAAATATAGATATAGCCTGGGTGCCGGGAGCTTTTGAGATGCCTCTGGCAGCGCAGAAAATGGCTGCTAAGGAGTATGAAGCGGTAATATGCCTGGGTGCGGTAATAAGAGGGGCTACCCCGCATTTTGAATATGTTGCTGCTGAAGTGACCAAGGGAATAGCTCAAACCAGCCTGGCCAGCGGAAAGCCTATCATATATGGGGTAATTACTGCTGATACCCTGGAACAGGCTATAGAAAGAGCAGGTACCAAAGCAGGCAATAAAGGTGCTGATGCTGCTTTGACGGCTATAGAAATGATTAATCTTTTGAAAGAAATAGAATAGTAATATAAAGAGCGATCCCTTAAAAATAAAGGGGTCGCTATTTTATTGGGGGAAATTTAATTACATTATTAAATTATACGAAAAGACAAAAAAATAAAAAATTCGCAAAAAAATGATAAATTTTTTGCTACCCTTTATAAATAATTTGATAAAATTATAATGGGTAAAAATTTAATACTATTAAATTACAGCAGGGAGAGATGGTAATGGTTATTACAGGACTGGTCGTTATTCTTCTATTAGTCTTGGTACTGCCCTTCGCTTTTAAGATAGTGGAGGAACAGCTGGAGATTTTCCTTTTTATTATGGGAATTGCAGCTGCCCTGATTTCTGGAGTCATGAACCGGGAACTCTTCATTGCTGCCCTCGAACATCCCATTATGATAGCCTCGGCTGTTTTTATCGCTGGTGCCCTCTTTCACATCCTGCGCGAACCGTTCACAGGCTTTATGCAAAATATTTTCAATAAAATTCCCGTGCCGGTAGTTGTTTTTTTGGTAATAGTAATATTAGGTTTGCTGTCAAGTATCATTACGGCGATTATTGCCTCGATTATTCTGGTGGAAATAATCTTCCAGCTGCCTCTTAAAAGGAGGCATAAAATAGTGATATGCGTAATTGCCTGTTTTTCCATAGGGTTAGGTGCTGCATTGACTCCCATCGGGGAACCCTTGGCTACTATCGCTATTGCCAAGCTTAATCAGGAGTTTTTATATCTGGTAAAACTTTTAGGGAAATTCATCATACCTGCGGTTATAGTTTTTGGAGTTTTGGGAGCAGCCTATGCTGCCTGGGCAGTAAAGGAAGAAAAAGATGTGCCTTCCTGTGACCTGGCTGTAACTGTGGAAGAAGAAGCTGAAGAAATGGAGCAGGATACCTGGCGGGGGATAGTAATAAGGGCATTAAAGGTGTATCTTTTTGTTATGGCCTTAACCTTTTTGGGGGAAGGGTTCTATCCCTTGATAGATGCCTATGTTTTAAAGCTTGACTATCGTCTGCTTTACTGGGTAAATACGGTTTCGGCGGTTCTGGACAATGCCACCCTTACAGCAGCGGAAATAAGTCCCAAAATGAGCACCATGCAGATTGAAGCTGTTCTTATGGGGCTTATTATTTCCGGAGGCATGCTAATTCCTGGCAATATTCCGAATATAATATCAGCTTCCAAACTGCGGATAACCAGTACGGAATGGGCTAAAATAGGGGTGCCCCTGGGGGCAATAGTCATGGGGATTTTTTATGTTATCCTTTTTGTTTTATAAATTTATTGAAAACAGGCTTAAAGAGGGGGGGAGTTCCCCCTCTTTTTTACATTTAGAAGGCTGGTACACAAGAACCATTATATTTTTCTTCCAGGAATTTTTTAACAGCAGGAGACTGCAATGCTTTAGCCAGTTTTTGGATATCTTCCCGGTTTTCGTCTCCTGGCCTTACTACCAGTATATTAGCAAATGGAGAGTCTTTAGGTTCCATAAAAATTGAATCTTTTACTGGATTGAGGTTGGCTTCCAAAGCATAGTTGCTGTTTATCACACAGGCATCCAAATCTTCCAGGGCTCTGGGCAGCATGGGGGCATCCATCATTACTATTTTTATATTTTTCGGATTTTCTACGATATCTTTTTCAGTAGCCGTTACCCCTGCCCCTTCCTTAAGCTTTATAAGACCGGCTCTTTCCAGTACCATAAGGGCCCTGCCGCCATTAGTGGCATCATTGGGTATTCCTATTTGTGCCCCTTTAGGAATATCAGCGATTTTTTTGAATTTATTTGAATATACTCCCATGGGTTCATTGTGTACTTTTACAACTTCCCGCAGATCAGCATTGTTTTTGGCATTAAAATCGTCTAAATAAGGACGATGCTGAAAGAAGTTGGCATCAATCTCACCGTCTACCAGAGCAGGATTTAACAGGACATAATCGGTAAATTCTTTAATTTCCAGTTCTATTCCTTCTCTAGCCAGCTCAGGTTTTATAATTTCCAAAATTTCGGCATGAGGTTTGGCGGTTGCTCCCACTACCAGTTTTTTGGTTTCTTTTTCCCCACCCTTTTGAGCTGTCTCTTTTTGGCCGCATCCTGCAGTTCCAGCTATCAGCAGGATAAGAGAAAGGGCAAGTGCTAAAAGTTTTTTGTTCATAGATCTACCTCCTCTTTTCAGTTAGTTTGTTGGTTGTTTTATCACCAAGCGTTTGAACACCTTGTACCATGAAGATAAGCACTATAACAGTTGTCCACAGTATAAGGTTGTCATAACGCTGATAACCATAATAATAGGCAAGGGTTCCCAGTCCTCCTCCTCCTACTATACCAGCCATGGCTGAATAGCCTATGAGGTTTATCGTGGTTATGGCTATGCCTAAAGTTATGGAAGGAAGAGCTTCCGGTATCAAAACCTTGGTAATTATCTGCCAGTTAGTAGCTCCCATGGAGAGGGCTGCCTCGATAAGTCCCCATTCGATTTCTTTAAGGGAAGTTTCTACCATCCTGGCTACAAAAGGTATGGCAGCCAGGGTTAAAGGGACGATAGATGCAGTCGTTCCTATATAGGTTCCTACTATCATGCGCGTCAGTGGTATAATAAGGATCAAAAATATAATAAAAGGTATAGATCTTACTGTATTTACAAGAAAAGCCAGTATCCGGTTCAGAAAAAGGTTTTCAGCTATATGGCCTTTTTCAGTAATAACCAGGATTATGCCCAGGGGAAGCCCCAGGATATAACTTAATCCGGTAGATATAAGTATCATATAAATAGTTTCCCAGGTTGCCTTGAGAACTTTTTCAGCTATTATGCCATAATCACCGGAAAATATGATCATAAACGCATGTACATCAAAACAGTGCAAAAGATCAAGCATGTTTTAACACCTCAATTTCCAGTCCGTTATCTTTGAGAAAATCCAATGCTTCTTTAATTATCAAGGGCTCTCCTATAATTTCTAATATTAAATTGCCAAAGGGAGTATCTTTAACCCGGTCGATATTTCCATAGAGTATATTGGCTTGAATGTCAAACTTTTTAATCATGGTCGAAATTATTGGTTCTCCAGCTGATGAACCGATAAAAGATATTCTTATAAGTTTGGAACCGCTGGCATTATTTTGGGCCAGGTGTAAAAGATCTTCCGGTACTTCACTTTTGATGATAGCATTCAGAAAACTGCGGGAGGTAGGAGTACCGGGATTAGAAAATATGGTTAAGACATCTCCTACTTCCACGATTCTTGATTTATCAATAACTGCCACCCGATCGCAGATTTGTTTTATTACATTCATGTCATGGGTTATTAGCAAAATGGTTATATGCAATTGTTTATTTATATCTTTAAGCAGTTTAAGAATAGAGCGGGTAGTTTCCGGATCCAGAGCTGAAGTTGCTTCATCTGACAAAAGTATTTTAGGATCATTAGCCAGCGCTCTGGCAATACCTACCCTTTGTTTTTGCCCTCCACTCAACTGAGAAGGATAAACCCTGGCTTTATCTTGAAGCCCTACCAGTTCCAGGAGTTCATTTACCCGTTTTCTGGCCTCGTTTATTGGAACTTTAGCGATTTCCAGAGGAAACATCACATTGTCAAATACAGTACGGGATGATAAAAGGTTAAAATGCTGGAATATCATGCCTATTTTTTGCCTGGCCAGGCGCAGTTCGTCTTTGTTAAGGAGGGTCATGTCCTGTCCATCAACAATTATATTACCGGAAGTAGGTTTTTCCAGCATATTTATACAGCGTATCAGGGTGCTTTTGCCAGCTCCGCTGAGTCCAATTATACCAAAAATTTCCCCTTTGTTTACAGTCAGGCTTACATTATCCAAGGCCAGAACTTGCTGATGAGGGGTAGTGTAGATTTTGGTTAAATTTTTGATTTGGATCAAATTACGCTTCCTCCTTAAAACTATTAATGCCTCTTTGTATTGGTACAAAGAGGCAAGATATGCTATATCTTATCTCTTATCTGCCAGACCTAAGATCTGCAGGAATTAGCACCTTGCCATTTTTTGGCGGTTGCCGGGCGTCATTGGGCCAGTCCCTCAGCCTCTCTCGATAAGAGGTTTCTCTATATATTATCTATTATTATTTGATTTTGTCGTAAATAATATTATCATTGTATACAGTGGCGGTCAATAGTAAAAATAATTTGAAAATATGATAAAGGCGGGATAGGTTTGGATACAAAACCTTTAACCTGGGACAACAAGAGATACCACAGCCTTAATTACCATTTGCGGCAAAAGTTTGGGCAAAAGGTTTTTAAACTTTCTCTTGATGCAGGGTTTACCTGTCCCAATCGGGACGGGACAATTTCCAGGGAAGGCTGTTATTTTTGCAGCAGCCGTGGTTCCGGTGACTTTGCAGGAGAAAGAGGAAAAAGCATTACTGAACAGATAGAGCAGATTAAAAAAATAATGCACAAGAAGTGGAAAGAAGGCCTCTATATAGCTTATTTTCAGGCTTTCACCAATACCTATGCCCCTGTAGACAGGTTAAGAAGGCTTTATCAAACTGCGCTGTCAAGTCCGGGAGTTGTAGGCCTGGCAATCGCTACCCGCCCTGATTGCCTCCCTGATGAGGTACTGGATCTCCTGCAGGAATTAAACGAACGTACCTACTTATGGGTAGAATTAGGGTTGCAGACTATACATGAGAGAACAGCCCGCATGGTAAATCTAGGCTATAATTATGAGACTTTCCTTAAAGCTTTGGAAAAATTGGGACAGCGGGGGATTGAGACAGTTGCTCACATAATACTGGGGCTTCCCGGTGAAGATTATGATGACATGCTTTTAACCGGAAAAACAGTGGGAAAGCTTCCTATCAAGGGGTTGAAGATTCATCTTTTACATCTTATGAAAGAAACGCCGCTTATGAGGTTTTATGAGGAAGGAAGGCTTAAGTTTTTGAGCCGGGAGGAGTATGTAAATACAGTAGTGGATATTTTAGAATATATACCTCCCGAAGTGGTGATTCACCGCTTAACAGGAGACAGTCCGCGCCATCTTCTGGTAGGACCGCGCTGGAGCCTTAACAAGTGGGAAGTTTTGAATGCTATTGATGATGAATTCATAAGGAGGAACAGCTGGCAGGGAAAGAGGTTTATAAATAGCTAGGGAGCAGGGGAGGAATTGTTATGCTCAGTAAAAGCAGAAGTTTTGCCAGTCAAAGGATTAAAGTATTTTTGGCAGCAGCATTTACCAGCCTCTGCCTGGGTTCAGTTTACAGCTGGAGCGTATTTGCCAATCAGCTCAAAGTAGAAAACCCGGATTGGAGTTTGGCGCAGATTTCTTTAATTTTCTCGATAATGGTTTTTACTTATACCATAACTGCTATTTTTGCTGGCATGTGGCAGGATAGGGTAGGCCCGCGCATGGTAGCGAGGAGTGGAGCAGTCATTTTAGGTTTAAGCATGATAACTGCTTCTTATATGAAAACTTTAACCGGTTTATATATTTTTCATGGTTTTTTAGCCGGTATAGGACGGGGACTTTCCTACGCCACCCCCCTTCCTACTGTGCTCAAGTGGTTCCCAGACAAGAGAGGCCTGGCGGGAGGTTTTATTGCCGGCATTTTTGGGGTAGGTGGGCTAGTTTTCAGTTATATTGCTGGAAGTATAATACAAAAAATTTCTTCCGTGCAGAGCGCTTTTTTGTATACTGGACTTATCTTTTTGGTGATTATGCTTTTTTGTGCGAGGTTTTTGACTAATCCACCACTATGTGGGGATGAAGACAAAACAGGCAATACTGGTTTTGACTTTAGTTATACCCCCGGAGAAATGCTAAGACAACCTGTTTTTTATGTTATTTTGTCTGTTTTTATACTGGGAGCTTTTCCGGGTCTGGTCCTTACCAGCAATGCGCAGATTATTATGCAGGCAATGGCAGGTTTATCAGCAACTCAGGCCTTAAATATTGTAGCTGCCATATCTGTAGTTAACGGTTTGGGAGGGCCGTTTTTTGGTTCCCTGCTTGACAAAATCGGTGAGAAAAATGCTCTTTCTCTGCTTTTGGCAGTGCTTATAGGAGCTCAGTTTGTACTTATAAAAACCAACGATTACAAACTGCTGGTGGCAGGGGCATGTATAGTCATGATGGCTTTAGGTGGGCTTTTTGGGATATTTCCAACCCTTATCGCCAACTTTTTTGGCACCCGCCATTTGGGAACCAACTACGGGCTGCTTTTTCTGGGGTTTGGCATATCAGCAGTTATTTCACCACGTGTAGCGGCTGTTCTGGCAGACCGGGCACGTAGTGCAGCATTACTGGCCGGAAAAGGGGGAATGCAGGTTAAAGAGGCATTGGCAGGGGCATTTTGCGAGGTTTTTGTTATTGGCATTGCTTTGTGTTTTATCGCCCTGTTTTTAGTTTTTATGATAAAAAAACCTGTTCCGAAACTGGACAAGCCTGATGGTTAAATAAAAAATTTTAAAAAGGTTTTGTTTTATCCTTGACAGGAGTTATATTTATGCTTTATAATTAATCTCGCTTGGACAAATAATAAAGGGATGCGGCAGTGGCGGAACTGGCAGACGCGCTAGATTCAGGTTCTAGTCCTGGTCACAGGGTGGGGGTTCAAGTCCCTTCTGCCGCACCAAATGAAAATTATAAGGGAGCTTTTAGCTCCCTTTTTGTTTTATGCAGTTTTTAATATTTATGTCTGGGTTACTTTGCTATAATATACCATGAAATGGTTTTATATTGAGGATTTGGGGGGCATTTTAAATATGAAGAGAAGTAAGGTGGAAAATATAAGTGCCCAGACGGCAGCTGTAAAAGATTATTTGCTTATTAATCCTTATTGTGATGAAGAAAATTTATTGCATGATTTAAAAATGACCAGAAATACTTTGTATCGCATTTTGTATGGTTTATCAGGTGATTCTGCTATATATGAAGATAAAAGGCAGTTAAAGATCATAAAAAACGGAAAAAAGCTTAGTCTGGATGATATAGTCGAATATTTAGAAAAAAATCTGGATGATCGTTGGGTTTTTAAAAAAACCGAACGTCTTTTGTATTTGTACCAGCTTCTGCACAGCAGGATTCCTTATGGTGGGGCCGAAATGGGATTGATACTGGACAATTATAAAAAAATTATGAAAGATTATAGTGAAAGATTACCTTCTGATGATAGCATAAGGAGGATGATATACCGCGATATCAATGAGCTGGAAGAGATGGGGATAGTTATAAAAAGGCCTTCCACAACTAACCGAAAATACTCGCTTGAAGAAGTTTATCTTCCCAAGCTTCCTCCCGAAAGCGCAGCAGCTGTTTACACTTCCATGCTGCTCTATGATAATACCCTTTTGGAACCGGTGATTGCAGCGGCCAGAAAAGAAATGGAAAAGACATTTGTTAAAAATAAACAGATATCTCACTATGTTGAAAATATAAAAAATAGGATTTATGTGGTAGGGGATACCTTAGCTAGACCTGAAAGGTTCAGCGGTATTTTAGGCAATCTTATAAAAGCAGTTACCGAAAATATCAGAGTGCGGATTGTTTACCTGCACCGGGATGGAAGTGAGGCAAAGCGCAAGCTGGAACCCCTGGGGATGGTTTGCAAGAGGTCGGTGTGGTATTTGCTGGCAAGGAGGGTTGGAGAAGCGAATAATGAGATAAGGGTTTACCGGGTGGATCAGATAAAAAGCGTCTCTTTAAATGAAAGGGAGATTTTTGAATATCCGGGGGACTTTAATCTGCATGAATATATTAAATCTAGCTGGGGTATTTTCTGCAATGACCCTGTACAAAAAGTTAAGGTAAAGTTTTCTTCAGAAGTGGCTTTCAGATTGAAAAATATAAAATATCATCCTTCCCAGCGTATTTTAACTGAATATAAAGATGGCAGCTTACTGGTAGAGTATGAGGTATGCGGGCTGGTGGAAATGCAGAGCTGGCTTATGCAGTGGGGAGATGATGCAGAGGTTATTGCACCTGAAGAATTGCGGGAGAGTATAAGAGAAAAAGCCAAAAAAATACTAGAAAAATATAGTTGTTAATATAAATATGTAAATGACGAAAGAAGGAGGAAAAGGTATTTTTTTGTTTAATATTAAAAATAAAAGGGAGGGATGATGGCTGATGAAAAATCAAGAACCTGAAATGGAGAAGCTGATGTTTATTTTAAAGAAACAGCCTAAGTTTACCGTACGGGTTAAAAATAGCCAGGGAGTAGAGAAAGAGTATTTTAATATAAATATTGGTTTGGAAAATGATAAGCTTGAAATTTTTGGCCTGGCTGATCTGGATGTCAGCCAGTGTGATTTTGATTTTCATGGAGAAGGAAGACATCTGTTTACGATTTATCCAAAGGATACAGAATATGTTTGGCTTAAAATATATAAATGATATAAATTGATAGGTATATTTAAGATTAGAATTATAAAAAATAAGCTCAGTATTACTTGAAATTTTGGTGATTTTATGTCGGCTAAGTTCTTTTTAGTAAATATTTCCGGGTATGTTCTGCCTCATGAGTACAATTCTTATGAAGCAGCCGCTGCCAATTGTGACCGCAATGAAATGGTTTTCCTGGCTGGCAGTTTGGAAGAGCTGGAATACTGCCTTAATTTTAGGAATGATTAATGAAAATGGTGTTTACCAGGCAAATCCTCTTTATGGCAAAAAATTACTTTAGTAATTTAATTTTTTTAACATTACCTATTTACTTCTTTAACAGACTAAATTAAAATAATAACGTGAAATTTTACATAAGGGGGATTTGCTGTGAGGAGAAAAATTGCACTTATTCTGGTTTTATCTATTGTTTTGGGTATTATGCTTGCTGGGTGTGGAACCAAAAATTCAGGTTCTAAAGCTCCCGCTGAAGATTCATCCTGGGAAGAAATTAAAGAAAAAGGATATTTTGTAGTGGGGCTTGACGATGCTTTCCCGCCGATGGGATTCCGGAATGAAAACAACCAGATTGTAGGTTTTGATATTGACCTGGCCAGGGAAGCAGCCAAACGGCTGGGTGTAGATGTAAAATTTCAGCCGATAGTATGGGAAACCAAAATTGAAGAGCTTAATGGCGGTAATATTGATGTAATATGGAATGGCCTTACCATAACGGAAGGAAGAAAGAAAGAGATGCTATTTACCAGGCCTTACATTGAAGATCACCAGATTATAGTGGTAAGAGCAGATTCTGATATTAAAACCAAGGAAGATCTTGTAGGGAAGAAGATAGGAATTCAAGCAGGCAGCAGTGCTGTAGATGCTGTAGAGGCAGACCCCATTTATGAAAAGATTGAAGATAATATTTTGGAGTTTGAGAGCAATGACCTGGCTTTACGGGATCTTAAAGGCGGCGGAGTAGATGCCGTAGTAGTCGATGAAGTGGTGGGCAGATATTATATCTCCAAACATGCTCAGGATTATAAGGTATTAGAAGACAATTTTGGTGTAGAACAGTTTGGAATAGGTTTAAGAAAAGGGGATAAGGCCTTTTTAGCTCAGCTGGAAAAAGTGCTGGATGAAATGAAGAAAGATGGAACGGCAGCTGAAATATCCAAGAAATGGTTTGGTGAAGATATAATTAAATACTAGTGTTTTACTGAAAATTTGTTATAATAAAGCAGGCTAACGGTGTTTTATGCTGTTAGCCTGTAATTATGTAATTAATCTTATATAGATAGCAGGGAGATAAGTATGGAATATGTGCTGAAGCTTTTGCCTTATATGCTGGAAGGCTGGAAAGTTACATTAACATTGTTTTTTTTGACTCTTATTATGAGCCTCCCTTTGGGGACGGTTATGGGGATAGCTCGTCTTTCCCGATTTAAGCCCCTGGCCTGGTTTATGGAATTTTATGTTTGGCTTTTTCGAGGAACCCCTCTTCTTTTACAGCTTTTGTTTATCTATTTTGGCTTGATGACCATAGGAATACGATTGGAACGTTTTACCGCCGCTGTATTAGCGTTTGTGCTAAATTATGCTGCTTATATTGCAGAGATTATCCGGGCAGGTATTCAATCGATTGATAGAGGGCAGTATGAGGCAGCAGATGTTCTGGGGCTAAATCGTTTTCAAACTATGACCAATATTATACTTCCCCAGGTCTTTAAGAGGGTTATCCCCCCTATCGGCAATGAAGTGATAAATCTGGTAAAAGATTCAGCCCTTATCTATGTTTTGGCTATAAGTGAGCTTTTGAGGGTTGCCAAAACAGCAGTGATGAGGGATGAAACCTTTGTTCCCTTTATAATTGCCGCTGTGTTTTATCTTTTTATGACTGCCATAGTGCAGCAGTTCTTTAAATGGGTAGAACATAAATTTGATTATTATCGTTAGGAGCGAACAGGTTATGTATATGATAAGAGCATTAGATATATATAAAAATTTTGGGCATTTAAAGGTTTTAAAAGGGGTTTCCCTGACGCTCGAAAAAGGGGAAGTAGTTGCTATAATAGGTCCTTCAGGCTCGGGAAAAAGCACTTTTTTGCGCTGTTTAAACCGTCTGGAAACTATTGACAGAGGGATGATTGAAGTGGAAGGGGAAATAATGGTTCAGAATGGTCCAGACGGCAGGGCTGTTTACAGTGATGAAAAAAGAATTTCTTCAATAAGAAGAAAGATGGGCATGGTATTTCAAAATTTTAATCTGTTCCCCCATAAGTCAGTTTTGGAAAATCTTGTACTGGCACCGGTACTTGTAAATAAGGTATCACGGGAAGAAGCGGAAAAAAGAGCTCTGGAGCTTTTGGAAAAAGTGGGACTTAAAAATAAAGCTAATAATTATCCTTTTGAACTGTCAGGAGGTCAGCAGCAGAGGGTTGCTATTGCCAGGGCTTTAGCTATGAATCCTGATATTATGTGTTTTGATGAACCTACCTCTGCTCTTGATCCGGAGCTTACCGGAGAAGTGTTAAAAGTAATGAAAGATTTGGCACTGGAACATATGACTATGATTGTGGTAACCCATGAAATAGGATTTGCGCGGGAAGTAGCTCACCGGGTTATCTTTATGGATAATGGGGTAATCGTGGAACAGGGAATGGCTAAAGAGGTTATAGACAATCCTAAAAATGAAAGGACAAAGGAGTTTTTAAGCAAGGTTTTACGGATTTAAAAAGCGTTTGCTTGCAAGGAATGCTTGCAAGCAGACGCTTTTTTAGTAGCAGTCAAATACCAGCTGGTTGTTCCTGGTGTATATATCTTTTATGGCATATTCATATTCGGTGCTGGCGTACTTTTTCTTAAATATTATTTTAACGTCTTTTGCGTCATATTTGGTTCCGTTTATTTCTACATAGTTTTCATCAGCACTGATTTTTATTTCCTCCAGGTAATAGGTGGTGCTGCGGCCGGCTATTCTGAATTTGAGGTACTGCAGGTCTTCGCCGGATATCTTGTATCCTTCATCATCATATACCGCATATACATCAGATAAGCTTATATCCTGCCAGAGCTTGTTTCTCATATAAGGATAGGAATCAATAAGCAGTGTGTTGCCGCTGCTTGACAAACTTATTTTTTTGACTGCATATATTCCATCTTTTAGGGCTATACCAATACGTTCTGTATTTAGATTATATTTTTTGCCTCCCAGATAGAAGTTGTACTCATCGACTATCTCCATGTCACTTACGGTGTATGATGTTGGTTCACGGTTTATATAGACAGAAACATAATAGGGGCTATATTTATAGCTATCGTATTGTAAAACCGTAATACGTTTATAGCTGGCATAATTATATGACTTGGCAGGAGAAAGGTAGCTATCGCATAGCTTCTTAAAAATTACTGCTGCCTGGGCACGGGTGATGGTATCATAAGGCTTAAATTCTCCGGAGGGGTAGCCGTTTATAATACCCTGGTTGTAAACTGCTTTTATATATGGCTTGTAGGGATTGGAGTTTACAAGATCTGTATCCCTGAAGTAAACCGGGCTGTAATCAGGGGGTATATTTAAAGCCCGGGCTATGAGAAAGGCAGCTTCCCCTCGTGTTATAAGCTCGTAAGGTTTAAGCCGGTAAGGATATTCGCTAAAGTTTATTATTCCCTGGTAGGACGCCTCCTCAAGGATGGTATCAGCCCATGATGTGCTGTAGGTGCTAACATAGGCGGGTTTTTTATGCAGGCAGTTAAGAAGGAGGCTCAAGAATTCTACTCTGGTTATGCTGTTTTCAGGCCTGAAAGTGCCGTCACTGTAACCGCTTATATAGCCATTAGCTGCCATATAAGATATATAAGACCTGGCCCAGTGGTTTTCTATGTCAATAAAAGAAAAGGAACTGGCACAGGCAAAAGAGGGAAGTAAAAGTATTGAAAGCATAGCAAGTGTTATGGAAGTGGTTAATTTGGATTTTGCCAAGGTACTACCTCCCATCAGAAAGAAATGCATCATTATTATTTTACCAGATTACTGATAAGGCTGATTTTGTAAAAATATTTTTAAGGGAATTTAAATTTTTTTGCTTATAAACTTAAAAAATATTTATACCGGTAAGAGGAAGTAAGGGGAGAAAGCTAGAATCTTAAATATAGATGCCAAAATAAAAGTTGGGAGGTAATAACAATGGACAGGGTAGACGTACAATTCAAAAAACTAGTAGAATGGGCTAAAATTCCCGAATACGAAACAAAAAACGCAGCTGGCTGCGACATAAGTTTGGCTCTAACCGAAGAGGTAGTGCTGTATCCGAATGAAGTAAGAAGCTTCCCCACCGGTATAGCCATAAAACTTCCGGATGGATATGAAGCTCAAATAAGAAGCAGAGCAGGAATGGCCAGAAAAGGAATAATAGTAGCAAATGCGCCGGGAACTATTGACCCAGAACATACAGGAGAAATAAACATACTGCTTTTAAATGTCAATGATAAGCCGGTAAAAATAGTTCCCGGACAGAAAGTGGCCCAAATGGTTATAAGCCCTGTGGTACAAGCGAATTTTATAGAGAAATAAAAAGAGAAGCATAACACACAACATTTTAATTATACACAATATATAATTAAAATTCAAGAAGCGAAATTTATTATCAGCTATTTTATATTTAGTAAAATAGCTGAATTTTTTTGATAGTATTTTTGTATTTTATTAGAAGAAAGGATGAGGTGAAGTGACAAAATTAAGGCTGGAAAAAGAGCAGTCGGTTTTACTTATCATCGATTTGCAGGAAAAATTGATGAAGGTCATGAAAGATAAAGAAAAAGTTTTTAAAAATACTATGCTGCTTATCGAAACGGCTAAGACCCTTGATATACCTGTTATATTGACAGAACAGTATCCAAAAGGACTAGGTACTACCTGTGAAGAGATAAAAAATGCTTTCGGTGATTATAAATATGACTATGTGGAAAAAATGAGCTTTACTGCTTTTACGGATGAACTGAAAGATATTTTAAATCGTTTAGGAAAGAAATACGTTCTGGTGGCTGGCAGCGAAACTCATGTATGTGTTTTCCAAACAGTAAGGGATTTATGTGAAGCGGGGTATATAGTGCATGTAGCTAAAGATGCGGTATGTTCGCGCTTCGATATAAATCATGAAAGTGGACTTCAGCTTATGAAAGAGGCAGGAGGCATTATAACTAACACCGAAACTATTATATTTGACTTACTTAAATTTTCAGGTACGCCAGAATTTAAAGCTATATCTCCTCTCTTAAAATAAAATATTTTTTTATTGGAATTTCAATTGACAATATATTCAGGTTAGCGGTATAGTAATTATGAGAGGGAATTTTTTGTATTTGGGGGTATGCATGATGGCTTATGGAGATTCTATGATCTATGAAAAACAGGATAATATCGGTATAATAACTTTTAATAAACCCGAAACTATGAATATTGTTACCCAGGCTTTTTTCAGGGAGCTTTATGAAATTCAGGAAGAAATAGATAATGATAAAAGTTTGCGTGTAGTAGTTATCAAGGCCAATGGCCCTCACTTTTCAGCTGGTGTTGATTTAAAACTTCTGAGAGAGATTGATTCCCAATTTATTATGGATAATTTAGCATGGCTGCAGAGGCTTTATGGAAGATGGCAGGAAATGCCGATACCGGTTATTGCTTCAGTACATGGCTTGTGTTATGGTTCAGCTATGGAATTAATTCTGGGATGTGATATAAGGATTGCTTCCCGGGATGCCAGATTTTCTATTCCCGAAGTTAGGTTTGGCCTGTCGCCTGATATGGGAGGAACGGTAAGGCTTACCAGGCTAGTAGGAGTAGGGCAGGCTAAAAGGTTAATAATAGGATGTGATGAAATAAGTGCTGAAGAAGCTTTCCAGATTGGACTTATTGAAATACTGGTTGACCGGGAAGAGCTGGAAGAAAGAACTATGAAGATGGCTAAACGTATTGCCAATTTGCCACCGGTTGCGGTACGTTTTGCCAAAAAAGGCATTAATGTCGCTGATGAAAGCAGTGTAGCAGCTGGCTTATTGTTTGAACAGGCCCAGTCAACATTCTGCTGCGGAACTGAGGATCAAAATGAAGGAATTGATGCCTTTTTCCAGAAACGCAAGCCGGTTTTCAAGGGAAGGTAAAAAATCAGTTTTGCACGGTTAAGCGGAAACTGAAGTTTCCGCTTTTTTGTTGTAAATGTATTTTTTGTAACGGGAATTAATCGTGTTTGATATGGGGAAGATATAAAAGGAATCATTTCAGTTATGATTAGTTTATCTGGTTATAAAGACGGGTTATAGGTGTTGATAAATAAATAACTTAAAAAAATTGTATTTTTTGTTTGACAAAAAAGTGCCACAGACATATAATTCTACATTGGGTGCCCTTTTGGATTAAGTTTAATAAATTTAAAAAGATATTGAAGAATTACAGGTTATCGGCATTGCTAGAAAAGAATGCCGTTAATTTTTTGGTTATAGAAGGAGTGAGTTATGATGATGAAAGAACTTCGTAATATTGGAATAATAGCCCATATTGATGCCGGAAAGACGACTACTACGGAGCGAATTCTTTTTTATACGGGGTTAACACATAAATTGGGAGAAACCCATGATGGACAGAGTGTTATGGACTATCTGGAGGCAGAAAGGGAAAGAGGTATAACTATAACATCTGCTGCTACCAAATGTATTTGGAAAGGTCATGCTATAAACATTATTGATACTCCTGGACATGTGGATTTTACAGCTGAGGTAGAAAGAAGCCTTAGAGTATTGGATGGAGCAGTAGTTATCTTCTGTGCCAAGGGTGGGGTAGAACCTCAATCGGAAACTGTTTGGAGACAGGCTGATAAATACAGAGTGCCTCGTATTGCCTATGTTAATAAAATGGATGCTATTGGCGCCAATTTTTATCGGGTAGTTGACCAGATAAGAACCAGATTAGGTGCTAATCCGCTGGTAGTTACTATTCCTGTATTTAATGGGGATGACTTTACCGGTATAATCGATTTAATCAGAATGAAGTATATTACTTTTGAAGGGGATTTTGGTACTGAAATAAGGGAATCCGAAATTCCTGCCGAGTATAAGGATGAAGCTGATACCTGGCGTTTGTCTATGATAGAAGCGGTAGCAGAAACTGATGAAGAACTTTTGGAAATGTACTTTGGCGGTGAAGAAATACCGGAAAATAAAATAATTGAAGTTATTCGCAGGAATACTATAAGCGGAGATATGATTCCAGTTCTCTGCGGAAGTTCTTATCGCAATATAGGGGTACAGGTTTTACTGGATGCGGTAATAAATTATCTGCCTTCTCCGCTTGATATTAAGCCGGCTGTTGGTACTCTGGTAGACAGCAACGAAGAAGTAGAAATTATTGCTGATCCTTCAGAACCTTTTACTGCTTTAATATTTAAGATTATTACTGACAGGCATGTTGGCAAATTGGCCTTTGCCCGTATCTATTCAGGAACCGTAAATGCAGGAAGTTATGTTTACAACAGCAGCAAAGGCAAGAAAGAGCGGGTAGGCCGTTTGGTAAAAATGCATGCTAACCATCGCGAAGAAGTGGAAAAAGCTAGTGCAGGTGATATCATAGCTTTTATTGGGCTTAAAGATGTAAGTACAGGCGATACTTTATGTACTGAGGATAGACCGGTATTGCTGGAAGCTATCGACTTCCCGGAACCAGTTATCCAGATAGCGATTGAGCCGAAGACTCAGTCTGACCAGGCTAAACTTGGCGAGGCACTTAACAAGATTGCTGCAGAAGATCCGACTTTCAAAATATCTTATGATAAAGAAACAGGTCAGACTTTGATTGCCGGTATGGGAGAACTGCACCTGGAAATAATAACTGACCGTCTGGCCAAAGAATTCAAGGTTGATTTTAATGTAGGGCAGCCCCAGGTAGCATATCGTGAAACTATAGGTGCTACTGCACAGCATGAAACTAAATATGTAAAACAGACTGGCGGTAAAGGTCAGTATGGACATGTAGTTCTCCAGGTAGAACCTTATGAAGGTTATGAATTTGAAAGCAAGATTGTGGGAGGAGTTATCCCGAAAGAATATATACCAGCAGTCGAAGCAGGAGTAAAACAGGCTATGGAAGAAGGGGTATTAAAAGGTTATCCGGTAGTAAATGTTAAGGTAACCTTGCTTGATGGTTCCTACCATGAAGTTGACTCTTCCGAAATGGCTTTCAAGACAGCTGGTATGATGGCTATGAAAGAATGTCTCAAAAAAGCGCAGCCTAAACTGCTGGAGCCTATAATGAAGCTGGAGGTCACTACTCCTGATGAATTTACCGGCAATATAATAAGCAACATAAACAACCGCCGGGGACGTTTGGAAAATATGGAAATGGAAAACAATACCCAGATTATAAGGGCTTATGTTCCGCTGGCTGAAATGTTTGGCTATTCTACTGTTTTGCGTTCTTTGACTCAGGGAAGAGCTGGTTTTTCCATGGAGTTTTCCCATTACGAAGAAAGACGGCTTGAAAATTAATTTTAATTATAAAGCAGCTTTTATGGATGTTCATAAAAGCTGCTTTATTTGTTCTATGTTTGTAAGCATTTCTTTGTATATAATTTTTATTTTATCTATGTTGTTATTGCGGGCTTCTTTATATATTTCAGAAGCTAAATGGGAAAGATTATAAAAACCATATAAGCCTGCACTTCCTTTTATATCATGAGCGATGCTGGCAAGCTGTTTATAGTCTCTATTAATAATGCATACTTGAAGCTGTGATAATAATTCGCTTAGGCTTTCCAGGAATTCAGGAATCAAATCTTTTATGAAGGCATACTCAACAGGGAAGTCATAAGATTCCAGCTCTGCATTTTCTGAAAATATTTCTTCTAATTTTTTATGCAGCTTTTGGGAAGAAACTGGTTTGGATAGATAGTAGTTGCATCCAGCTTCCCTGCATTTATCTTCATCATCTTCCATAGCATAGGCAGTAAGAGCCAGAATTGGCGGATTATTATGGTAGTGTTTGCGTATCAATTTACAAGTTTCATACCCGTCAAGTACCGGCATTTGCATATCCATTATTATGAGATCAAAACTTTCATTCTGCAAAACTTCCAGGCATTTTAAGCCATTTTCCACTGCTGTTACCTGATAGCCGGCATTATAAAGCATGTAGGATAATATTCGGCGGTTAATTTCGTTGTCTTCTACCAGAAGTATTGATTTATTTTGTTTTTTAGAAGGTGCAGGAATACTAATATGTATGGGAAGTTCTGCTTTTTCATCTTGGGACGCTATTTTGAAAGGAATATAAAAGCTAAACTTAGAACCTTTCCCTGGTTCACTTTCTGCCCATATATTCCCTCCCATATTGGTTACCAGCTGTTTGCATATAGTAAGGCCCAGGCCGGTTCCGGAATGGGAGTGAAAATCAAGCTTTTCGAAAGCTTCAAAAATGCGAGGGAGTTTATCTTCCGGTATGCCTATGCCCGTATCGCTTACGGAAAAAAGCAGATAAACCTGGTTTTCATCCGATTCTATTTTTTGATATTTTTCTACATGTAATTTTATTTCTCCTTTATAGGTGAATTTTATGGCATTACTTAAGAGATTAAGAACAATTCTTCTTAACTGCAAAGGATCTCCTATTAAATTTAAGGGGACATCAGGCTCTATATTTACAATTAAATTTATAGTGGAAGGGATTTTACTGTAGACAGTTTGTATACATTCATTTATTACCTGGTTAAGGCGGAACTTTTTATTGCTCCCTAAAGTGTATCCAGCTTCAATGCGGGAAAGATCCAGGATGTCATTTATCAATTCCAGCAGCTGTTCCCCACACTGCTTTATGGTTTGCACCAGTTCAGTTTGATAAGGTGATAAATTTTCCCAGGAAAGAAGGTCAGCAGCTCCGATTATTCCGATCATGGGAGTACGTATATCATGGCTTACATTGGCTAAAAAATTAGTTTTAGCTATATTGGCTGCTTCTGCTGCTTTTTTGGATTTTATAATTTCTGTCAGATCAGAAACTACGATTATAAGTCCTTTGAAATTGTTGTATGTATCTTTAACCTTGCTTACTGTCAAACGGATAAAGGTTTGACGATTGCTAGTATCTAAAAATTCGAATTCTTTTTGCCAGAGGTTTTTGTTTTTATCCAGCTGACTGAATAATTCGTTTCTGTCAATTTGCAGATTAAATTTGCTTAAAAGTTTATAAACAGGAAAATTAAGAAAATCTTTTTCATCTATATTGAGTATTTGGGAAGCCCCTTTGTTGATATAGGTGACTATACCGTTTTCTTCAGTAAGTATTATGCCTTCCGATAGGTTGGCCAAAATATGTGCCTGATAGGATAAGCGGTATTCAGTTTCTTTGATATAGCTTAAATCTTTGATTATGGCAAAACATCCGATTATCTGGTTGTCTTCCATAAAAGGAGCAGGAGAGATATGGGTAGGAATTATACGGCCTGATTTGGAACGCAAATTTAGCTCGTAACTGTCGATTATCATATTCATCCTTTTTTTCATGCCTATAAGGAGGGCGATTACATCTTTGGGGTAGGCAGCGATTTCCAGCAAACATTTTCCCAGCAGTTCTTCTTCTTTATATTCCAGCATTTTGGCCATAGCCTGGTTTATCTGGATAATTTTGAATCCGGTATTTACAAATATAAAACCGTCATTTAATCTTTCCAGGAGTAAACGGGTTCGTCGTTCCATTTTTTGCAGAAGCTTTATATTATTTTCTAATTTTTTTTGGGCTTCCAGAAGGTGAGTTATGTCCACGAAGTTTCCCTGAAAAGCATATTTTCCGTTGTAGCTTATGGAGGAAACGGCTATTTCAAAAGTGCGGATTTCTCCGTTTTTGCACTTTAATTCGCTTATAAAGCGGTAATTATAGGGGAGTTGGGTGGAAAAATACTTTTGAGCCACAGGATAAAATTTGCTGATGTATTCGGGAGTAAGGATATCCCATATAGAAAGGTTGTTTTTCCAGAGGTCTTCTTTAGAATATCCCAGGTTTTCTTCGATATATTTATTGACAAAATAAATATTATCCATGTCAAATATGATGAGGCCGAACATCGCGTTTTCCACCAGGCGCTGATACTTTTGCTCTGATTCATAAAGCATAGCTTCAGTAGAAACTAAATAATTATAGTCGGGATATCTGTTCATAAAATCCTCCGAAAACCTATATTTTGCATCTGTAATTATAATAAAAAAACAAGGGCTCTTTGTCAAAAAAACCCTTGTGATGCAGAATTTATATAAAATTAAGAATATATTTAGAATCTACGGCGATTTTTTTATTTCAATGCTGGCAAGTATTCTGTTTAATTCTTCTGCCTGGATATTGCCAGATATAGATATATTATAGGTTTTATCTTCCAGTTTTTTAATGGTGGATACCGAATTGTTATCAATATTATTTTCGGCTTCCGTTGGATAAGGGGAAAAGCTTTTGGCTGCTAACCTTGCTTCGTCGCGTAAAGGCCATATTTCTATAACTATTGTATTATCGTTGTTTGAATAAAAGTATCTTATATTATTTTCAGCTGTCTGTTCTGTTTTCTGTAATATATAATCATCAGGCAGCCCGGTTAGCTTTATGTTTAGCATATTTTCAGAAGGGGTTTCAGGTTGTATTACCTCGCTTGATTTCACTATGAATTGATTTTCGTTTTCGGTATTAACACCCGAATAAACGGAGATTGTATCCCTGCTGTCAATCTTATGGTAAACAGAATTATCTTTTGTGTTTTCCGGTTTATCTGCAGAAGATGCGGATTTAAAATGTTTTGGATGGTTATCTTCATCTTTTGACGGTTTTAAAACAGCTGCTTTGTCATAAACAGCTTTATTTTGCTCCATAGCGATGCGAGAACTTTTTATGCTGTCAGTTTTATCTGTCCCCAAAGGAATATAATGTAAAACTAAAACCATGATTAAACAGGCAGCCAGGGCAGAAAGAGCATAAATCGGTTTTCTGCTGGCAGTCTTATTTTCAAAAGAAGGGGGAAAAGTTTTAATCTTTTCTATAACCTGCCTGGTAAATTCATTATTAAGCTGAGGAATGTCTGAAGTATCGCTTAATAGGGACTTTTCCAGCCTGGTTAGAGCCAGGTTTTTCTTACACAGGATACAGTTTGCCAGATGAGACTCTATTTCTGCTTTTATATTTGGTGGCAGGTTATCTTCTATATAATCTAATAATAATTTGTCTGCTTTATTACAGTTCATAGTTCCCCCCCCTTTTCTGCTCGTTGTTCCAGAAGTATTTTGCGCAGTGCTTTTCTGGCACGGTGTATTTTTACCTCTACATTTTCTTTTTTTATGTTAAGAACTTGTGCAATCTCCTGATTGCTGAGTTCCAGCTGGTAGCGAAGCAAGATAATTATTCTATAATTTTCAGGGAGCTTATTTATAGCTTTTTTCAGTTCTTCCCTTAGTTCTATTCTTTCCATATTAAGCAGAGGATCAATTGCTTGATAAGAAGGGAAAAAATCGCTGTACAGGCTGGAGAAAACCTCGTCAAAATTAAGAGTAGCTTTGTTCTTGTTTTTTCTCAGGTGGCTTATGGTTGTGTTGGTTGCTATACGATAAAGCCAGGGAGCAAATTTTTTTTCCGCATCAAACTGGCCAAGTTTGTTGTAGACATTTAGAAATACTTCCTGGGTTATGTCTTCTGCTTCCTGATAATGCCCTACCATACGATATACAACTGCAAAAACCTTGTTTTTATATCTATTTACCAGTTCTTCATAAGCCTCAATTTCCCCATCGATACAGCGAAGAACCAGGATTTCATCGCTTACCAAAATAATCAGCTCCTAACCCCGTTCAATAATTTTTACGCTTAATTGGACGTTTTCTTGCAGGATTGTAACATGATAATATGAACTGAATTGTATATAATAACCATATAAATACCGCATTATAGCAAATTACATAAATATTCTTTTTATGCTACACTATTCCTAATTATAAAATGTGGAGGTAGATTATGAAATACCAGGAAGGACAAATAGGAAGGGTTTTTGTAGTTAATTTTGAACATGGGGATGATATGCTTAAAGAATTAATAACCCTGGCGGAAAATAAAAATATCTCTTCAGCACTGGTTTTTATGCTGGGAGCTTTAAAAAGCGGACATATGGTAGTAGGTCCGGAAAGCTGCACCGTTCCTCCAGCAGGGTTGCCTTTTGACTTTGCAGACGGCAGGGAGATACTGGCTATAGGTACTTTATTCAAAGATGAAAATAAAAAACCTTCCCTGCATATGCACATAGCAGCTGGAAGGGAGGATAAAGTGAGGGTAGGGTGTCTTAGAAAAGATGCAGAAGTTTATCTTACTGTTGAGGCAGTAATTCTGGAAATGAATGGTTTGCGTTCTGTAAGAAGCTTTAATGAAGAGATGAGGATTAATTTGCTCACTTTCAACAAATAATTTAAAATGAGCATATGCACAAATGTCTTGCCAGCATGATAAAATAGGTGTATATATTAAATAAAGCAGCATGAAAAGGAGAGGAGAGAAATAATGTCTGATCAATGCAAAACTTGTCCATCCAAGAACGGATGCAGCTCAACACATGAACAATGTGGGGAGAGTCCGGATAAAAGCTTATTGGGAGCTTTCAACCACATCAAGAATGTAATTGCGGTAATGAGTGGGAAGGGTGGGGTAGGTAAATCTTCTGTAACAGCTCTTCTAGCCTCCAGTTTAGCCAAAAAAGGTAAAAAAGTGGGAGTTTTGGATGCTGATATTACTGGGCCAAGCCAGCCTAAGGCATTTGGCATAGACAAAAGAGAAGGTTTAAAAGCCAGCCATTTTGGTATAATTCCACCTCAGAGCAAATCCGGAATAAAAGTTATGTCTATTAATTTTTTCCTCCCTCATGAAGATGATCCTGTAATCTGGCGTGGACCTCTTTTAGCAGGGGCGGTTAATCAGTTTTGGGGGGAAGTTGACTGGCAGGATCTTGACTATATGGTAGTTGATTTACCTCCGGGAACTGGAGATGTTCCTCTCACTGTAATGCAGTCTTTGCCTGTTAATGGCATAGTTATTGTATCTTCTCCCCAGGATTTAGCTTTTATGGTGGTTAAAAAGACTATAAAAATGGCCAGGAAGATGAATGCTCCTATATTGGGATTATTGGAAAACATGAGTTATGCAGTTTGCCCTCACTGTGGGGAAAAACTGGAAATATTCGGGAAATCCCAGGGCGAATATATAGCTAAAGAGATGGGGATTGATTATTTGGGAGACCTTCCCTGGGATGCCAAACTTAATATACTGGTAGATGAAGGAAGGGTTGAAGAATATATTTCTCCTGAGATTGATGCTATAGTAGAAAAAATAATAGCCAAGCTCCCTTAGAATGTAAAAAGCCTGGTTTATATATTAACCGGGCTTTTTATATGTTTAAAAAATATTATTGAAGGAAACATTTAAATATATTAAAATAAATTAATACACAATTGTTAAATGCCATCATCAGACAGTATGGTGATTGGGGGTAGATAGAATGGTCAATCAGCTTTTTATGGAACTTAAGAAGCTTTTTGCTGAACTAGCTTCTACTTTAATTTTGGGCAAAAATAAAGATGCTGCTGATTTAGCTCGCATTTTATCTGAAAAAAGCAAGGCATTGGCTGATGAATTGGCTAAATAATATAGCAAAAATACTTTCATTTAAAATCATATAAAGGATTAAGCTTAAAGAAGCTGTTTTTTGAAGGAATTTTCCTTTGAAAAACAGCTTTTCTTTTTTGGAATCCGGTCTGGAACTTTAAGGCAGGCATTTTAATACACTATATGATAGGAAAGGAGGAAATAAGTATGCAGATTAAAGAAACTAACTTAAAATTTAATGGACCTCTTAAACCTAGGCTTAAAACGGGTAAGATTGTTATTCATCATACGGCAACTAATGGGGATGTATCGGCAGAAACTGTTCATTCCTGGCATCTTGCAAAGGGATGGGCTGGCATAGGATATCACTATTTGGTACGTCAGGATGGAACGATTGAAAGAGGAAGGCCGGAAAATGTGATTGGTGCTCACGCCGGGCCGGAAGGCAATACAGATGGAATTGGGATAGCTCTGGCCGGAAATTTTGAAGAGGAAAAACCAGGTGAAAAACAAATAGAATCCCTGGTGGAATTAGTTAAAGATATCCTTAAAAGATATGGAGATTTACAAATCATGGGACACCGGGATGTTATGTCTACATCCTGCCCAGGAAAGTTTTTTCCGCTTGAGGAGGTAAAGAGAAGGGTGAAAGAAGAAAAAACCAGTACCAATGCCAGCACTGGCAGTACAGAAAAGTGGAAGTTAGATATAATTAATGAAGCAAGGAGTAAAGGTTTGATAAATATTGACCATAATCCGGATGAACCAGCAAGCAAGTGGTTTGTTCTGGCAGTAGCTTTGAATTTGTTAAAACTTCAAAACAAGAAATAAATAAAATATGCTTGATTTTTAATAGGATGCGAGTTATAATTTACATTGTCCAAGGGCCATTAGCTCAACTGGCAGAGCAGCTGACTCTTAATCAGAAGGTTGAAGGTTCGATTCCTTCATGGCCCACCATAGCGAAAGAAAGGCCTTGTGCAGTTGGGCACAAGGCTTAAAATTTTAGGAATCAGATGCTCTTAAAAAGTCGTCTTCAGATGAAACGAAGGCGACTTTTATACATTTATATGTAATAATCATGTGTCTATAAAACTGCGCTTATGGCGCAGTTTTTTGCTTCACAGGCTTTCTAATATTTGTATGAAAGTTTAAAATAGAGCATAATATAATAAATGAGCTAATTTAAGGTTTAATTTAGGAGGGACAAACATGGAGAGCTTACTTAAGAAAGCTGTATATTTTGGCATCGGAGCTATGAGCATTACTAGGGAGAAGGCAGAAAAATTTATTAATGAACTGGTGGAAAGAGGGGAGATGACTAAAGAGGAAGCCAAACAGTTTGTAGATGAAGCTCTTAAAAAAGGAGAAGAAGAAAAAGAAGCTTTAAGAAAGATGATAAGAGAAGAAATTTTTAATCTTAAAAACGATGTTTCGGTAGCTACAAAGGCAGAATTGGAGGCTTTGGAAGCCAGAGTAAGAGCACTGGAAGACAAGCTTAAATAAACCTGCCGGCTTATCACTGCTGGAGTTCCGGCAGTGATAAGCTAAGGTCGGGTAGAGGTGATTTTGTAATGGCCAATAAGTATAGTAAAAATGTAAATCATTTAAAGCATATTCCTAGATATCGTGAGGTAGCTAATATTCTCATTAAACATGGCTTTGGCTTTATTGTAGATGTTTTAAACCAAAAAAGGTTAGGTCGCCAAAAATTATTCCCGCGTAGAAAATCTGATTTTACGGCTGGACCTCAGAGATTGCGCCATCTTTTGGAGGAGCTGGGACCTACCTATATAAAATTGGGGCAACTTTTAAGTACCCGTCCAGACATTTTAAATAAAGAATACATAAGAGAATTGGAAAAACTGCAGAACAATGTGCCGCCTTTTTCTTTTGACATTCTGCGCAATATATGTTTAGAAGAAGGAATTAATATTGATGAGGATTTTATTTATTTTAATCCTGAACCTCTGGCAGCAGCATCGATTGCTCAAGTACATGAAGCGGTGTTAAAAAGTGGGGAAAAAGTGGTACTTAAAGTACAGAGGCCTGGTATTAGAAAAACAATAGAAACTGATTTAGAAATACTGCGGGAAATAAGCGCAGTGCTGGAAAAGCGAACTTATTGGGGCAGGCTTTATAAAATAACGGAAATAGTGGATGAATTAAGCGAAGCTCTTCTTAATGAACTTGATTTTCACAAAGAGGCTTTAAATGCAGATAAATTTTATCAAAATTTCCGCAAGGATAAAAATGTACTAATTCCCAAGATATATTGGGAATATTCTTCTAACCGTATTCTGACTATGCAGTATATTGAAGGAATAAAAATATCTGAGTTTATAAAACTTAAGCAGGCAGGCTTTGATACCAAAAAAATTGCGCAAAATTTAGTTGATGCTCTTTTTAAACAGATATGGGATCATGGTTTTTTTCATGCTGACCCTCATCCGGGAAATCTGGCTATTGCGGAAGGAGAAAGGATAATTTTTTATGATTTTGGACAGGTAGGAATTATTGATGATGTTTTAAAAGAAAAGGGTATGAACCTGATTATAAATATGATGCGTTATGATACCAACGGGGTTACCAGGGCTCTGCTCGATATAGGCATAGGCAGCCAGTATGTAAATCAAGAAGAATTGCGGCGCGATGTTTCTAAATTACAGCAGAAATATTATGGTTTACCCCTGTCGAATATCAATGTGGGGGAAGCCTTAGGAGAATTGGTGGAACTTTCTATTAAATACCAGATGCGTCTTCCTGCGGAATTATCTTTAATGGTGAAAATGCTTATGACTCTGGAAGGTTTGATATCTCAGCTGGATCCCCAGATAAGTATAGTTGATATTGCTGAGCCTTATGGTAAAAAGCTTATTATGCGCAAATTTTCCCCTGATCGCGTTAAACGAAATATTGAAGATATAGCGATAGATTATGGAAGCTTGGTTAAATCATTTCCGCGTGATTTGGAAAATATTTTAAAGACTATAAATGAAGGGCAACTGCAGATAAAAATGGAACATACTAATATTAAAAAATTGGCCGAACGCATTGACATAATGTCTAACCGGCTTTCTTTAGCCATAATTCTTGCCAGTATAATAATCGGCACTTCTCTGGTGGTAGATAAAGCAGGGAGTGCAATTTTGAACAAGATTCCTTTGGTAGAATTAGGTTTCAGTATAGCAGTTATTTTAGGTTTTGTGCTGGCTTATTCCATACTGAGAAGTGGAAGATACTGATTTATTCTGTGTTATTTTCTGCATTAAGTTTTTTGAGCAGATTGTAGAGGGTATTTCTGAAATGTATAATCCTGAGTTTTTCGTCTTCGGTAGAAAAATGATGGCTTTCTAATTCATGCTGGGCAATTAATAAAGCATTAAATACCTTGTCGCGAAAATTCATATGGGAAGTTTTGAAATAGGTATCGACCTTACGGGCGATTTCTTGCTCTTCCATACTCAAATTTATGGCTGTATACATTTATAATTCCTCCTTATAAAATCTAAAAAATAATATGCATTTTAACTGCGAAAAGTGCAAAAAAAGATTGTTATTTTTGGGGTAATTTGGTGTGAAATTAATGTTAAGGGATTAGCAATATAATTATTTTTTATGGAAATTAAAAATAAGTATTTATAAGCATGTGTTGACGGGGACAAAACCATTATGTTAGGATTATAGCAATTGAATAAAGAAGAAAGCGATGAGCAGAAGAGTAGCTATATGGCTGTTTCCAGAGAGCCGGGGGAGCTGGAAACCGGTAACAGTTATATAGTGAAGGCCACCTGCGAGCGCCGGTGAATTAAACCGGACGGTTTTCCCGTTATCTGAATGAAGCTGGGCTTGTTGTGCCAAGAAGGGTGGTACCGCGGGAGTAAAGCTCTCGTCCCTTTTTATAAAGGGATGAGAGCTTTTTATATTAATTAGATTTTTATAAGAAGGGGGATAGAAGTATGGAACTGGAAAAGAAGGTTTTAAAGCTTTTAGAGAAAGATGCCAAAATGAGTCCCAGGCTGATTGCCACTATATTGGATGAAGATGAAGAAAATATCAGAGAGATTATAGAAAGACTGGAAAAAGAGAAGATTATTTTAGGTTACAGTACGGTAATAAACTGGGAGAGACTTGGTGAAGACGGAATTACTGCTATGATAGATGTAAAAGTCACTCCGGAAAGAGAAGTAGGTTTTGAAAAAGTGGCCGAGCGCATATGCCGTTTCCCTGAGGTAAGATGTGTTTATCTTATGAGTGGAACTTATGACCTTTCTGTAGTGGTAACGGGGGAGACCATGAAAGATATTGCCTGGTTTGTCTCTCACCGCCTTTCCACTTTGGAACAGGTACAGAGTACGGTTACCCATTTTGTACTTAAGCGCTATAAACAGGACGATTTTATTTTTGAAGAGCCAGAAGAAGATAAAAGGTTGGTGGTAAGTCCATGAACAGCATGCAGAATTATCTGGCCAATACGGTTAAATCTATTCCCCCTTCCGGGATACGCAAATTTTTTGATCTGGTAACCCAGACCAAAGGGGTTATTTCTCTGGGAGTAGGAGAACCTGATTTTGTTACCCCCTGGCACATAAGAGAAGCGTGTTTTTATGCTCTGGAAAAAGGATATACAATGTACACTTCCAACAGTGGTCTTTTAGAACTTAGAGAAGAAATAGCCGCCTATATGAAGAGGAAAATCGGGGTTGAATATTCTCCACAAAAGGAAATATTGATAACTATAGGAGTAAGTGAGGCAGTAGATTTAGCATTAAGGGCCCTTTTAAATCCTGGAGATGAGGTGCTGGTTCCTGAACCTTCTTTTGTTTCTTATGCTCCGGGGACGGTTTTGGCTTATGGAAAAGCAGTTGCAGTACCCACTTATTTTGAAGATGAATACCGGCTTAAACCAGAGGTATTAGAAAAATATATTACCCCCAGGAGTAAAATACTTATTTTGGCTTATCCTAACAATCCTACCGGGGGAATAATGGAAAAAGAAGATTTGGAAAAGTTGAGAAATCTAATTATAAAAAATGATCTTATAGTTATATCTGATGAGATTTATTCTGAACTTACCTATAATGGCGGTCATGTTTCCATAGCTTCTCTTCCCGGTATGAGAGACAGGACTATTGTGCTTAATGGTTTTTCTAAAGCATATGCCATGACTGGCTGGCGTATAGGATATGCCTGCGGGCATCCTGATATTATTGCTGCCATGACTAAAATTCATCAGTATACTATTATGTGTGCCCCTATAATGAGCCAAATGGCTGCTATTGAGGCTTTGCGGCATGGAGAATCTGAGATGCGCCGGATGGTGGATGACTATAATAACCGACGCAAAATAATTCTTTCCGGCTTTAGAGAAATAGGTCTGGATTGTTTTGAGCCTAAAGGGGCTTTTTATGCTTTCCCTTCCATAAAAGTTTCAGGCATGAGCAGTGAAGAGTTCTGTGAGAAGCTGCTGATTGAAGAAAAAGTGGCGGTGGTACCGGGAAATGCTTTTGGAGCCAATGGGGAAGGACATATAAGATGCTGCTATGCTGCCAGCATAAAAAATATTGAGATAGCTATTGAAAAGATGGGAAATTTTCTAGCTCGACATAGAAAAGGATAATCTGCCATTTATAAACAGAAAAAGTGCTGAAATATCGCGAATAGTATAAGATAAGGCATGAATTATACGATAATTAAATGCAGGAATTACGGGGCTTAGAGTGGAAAACCTCTTTTAGCAGCTAAAAAAGCTAAAGGAGGTTTTCTTATGTTGCCTGATTTTTCCTTGAAAGAGATTGAACTGTTAAAACTTTTTCAAGCTTTAGGACCAGCAGGGCAAAAGGAGTGTCTTGAATATATAAAATATCTTTTAACCAGGCAGTATAAAAGAGAGTTGATGGTGGCTATATTTAATAACAACCTGCTGCAAAACCTTTTAAGAAGGCTTTTATACATAGTGGAAAAAGATGATTTTGATATTATGCAGGCTCATAAAAGGATGATGCAAATAAAAGAGCTTTATTACGGCATATTTGAGGAGATTCATGCCCGCTACAGTGAACTGATAGACGACCTGGATACCAGTGAAATAGTCAGGGAATTTGGGCAAAATAATTTTGGTAATGTAGAAGATGCGTTTACTTCTGGAGATGCCAACAGGATAAGATATGAAGTTATTGAGTTATTTCAGCAATATGAAAAATTTGCGAAGAAAAAAGACAACCGGCATGTAATTGCAGTATAATTTATTTTATGAAATATGAAATGAAGGCGGGATGAAGATGAAGCTTAAATTTTTAGGAGCAGCTAAAACGGTTACCGGTGCTTTTTTTCTTATTGATGCTAAAGATACCCGCTTTGCTGTTGATTGTGGACTATTTCAGGGTAGTAAGGAAATTAAGGAACGCAACTACGGAGAATTTTTGGTTCCTCCGGAAAAGGTTGACTTTTTGATCCTGACTCATGCTCATATTGATCATATTGGTTTGGTACCCAAGTTTTGCAAAAAAGGTTTTAAAGGTCCCATATACTGCAGCCATGCTACCAAAAAGCTTGCCGAAATACTCCTGCCTGATTCAGCCCATATACAGGAAATGGAAGTGGAAAGAAAAAATCGCAAATATAAAAGAGCGGGCAAACCTCTGCTGGAGCCTATATATAGAGTAGATGATGCTTTAAAATGCCTGGAACAATTTGTTACCCTTAATATGGATGAAATAATACCTCTGCATGACAGTGTGGAAATAAGGCTACGTGATGCAGGGCATATATTAGGGTCCAATATAGTTGAATTATGGATTAAAGAAGATCATCATAAGGTAAAACTTGTTTTCTCAGGAGATTTAGGACAGCCTAATCAGCCTATAATAAAAGATCCAGCAGTTATTGAAAGTGCTGATTACCTGATACTTGAGTCTACCTATGGCAATAGGATCCATGAAGGAGTGGAAAAAAGGAAAGAACAGCTAAAAGAGATTATTGATAAAACTATGCGCAAGGGAGGAAATCTGATAATTCCTTCCTTTGCTGTAGAGCGTACACAGGATCTATTGTATGACTTGAATCATCTTTATCATCAGGGATTGCTTAATCCTAACATTAAGATTTATGTTGACAGCCCCCTGGCAGTGGCAGCTACCCAGATTTTCCAGGAAAATACCGAATACTATGATTATGAAACCAGAAGGCTGGTGGCTGAAGGCAAACATCCGCTAAAACTTCCTAATCTCAAATTTTCGGTTACCCAGGAAGATTCAGTAGCTTTGAACCATATAGACGGAGGAGCTATTATAATATCAGCAAGCGGCATGTGTGATGCAGGACGCATAAAACACCATTTGAAACATAATCTGTGGAGGCCGGAGTCTACCATACTGTTTGTTGGTTATCAAGCAGAAGGAACTTTGGGACGCAGAATACTGGAAGGGGAAAAGGCAGTAAAAATACACGGGGAAGAGATAGCAGTTAAAGCTGAAATAGCTCGTATTGAAGCCTATTCTGCCCATGCAGATAAAGAAGGTTTAATTTCCTGGCTCAAGTCTTTTGTTTCCCTGCCTAAAGAAATATTTTTGGTACATGGAGAAGAAGAAGCCCAATTAACCTTAGCCCAAATCATTAGAGATGAGCTTGGAATACCTGTTTATATACCGGAATGGCAGGAAGAGGTAGAACTGCCTCGCGAGCAGGAGAAAGCAGCTTCTTCTTCAGGCATTGATAATCATAATATTAGAAAAGCTCTGGAAGCAGAAGAGTTATATATTGACACTATGCGTAAGCTGCATGATAAGTTTAGAAATTGCTGGACAAATGGCAGCTATGATGAAATAATAAGTCATTTAGAAAAGATAAAGCAGGTTTTGCAATGATGAATTTCCGACATAGACCTGGTTCCCATTAATAAATCGGCATTTTGGTTAGTCAAGCCTATATTTAATGCAAAATGTTCATTTTTTTAAATTTTTAGCAGGTTCAGTTCTTTAATCTTTTTAAAATTAAAATATTGGATGTTTGTTGGCAGGGGAGTCAGGGTGATATAATCATCTTACTTCGTGTGATGGGAGCCAGAGATAACTATGGATAAATGTGCTTCATTGGAAATGATGCGTTGGGGTTATGCCTGTATTCCGGGGGTTATTTTTTCTTATTCTAAAGAACTGGATTTAGACATGGAAGATATTGGTGTGTTATCGGCAATTTTTTATGCCATTGAAAATTCCAAACCGTTATACCGTACAGGGATAACTGCAGGACAGGTACTGAATGTTTGCCCCTCTCTCAGCAAGCAGAAACTTGCTAAAAAGATAAGCCGCTTAAGCAAGATGAATTTGATAGAGATAAAAGATGACAAGGCTTCTTTTAATGATAAAGAGATATATCTGGAACCCCTCATGGCCAAAATGGAAGCTCTTATTTTAAGGGACCATCCTGAACTGTTCCCTGTAACTGAGGATGAAATTAAGCTTAAAGAAATGGAAACTCTGATAAGAAATTACGAAGAGAAGATAAAGGCTTTGGAAGCCAGGCTGGAAGAGAAAGATGCTGGTGTCTCTTTAGGCCTTGGTAATTTTAGCAATGAAGATGAAAATTACAGAAAAGTGGCAGATTTCATAGCTCGCAAGACAGGCAATCTCTTAAGTGTAAAAATGTCTAATGAGCTTAAAAAGTGGCTTAATGAGCTTTCCTTTACCCCGGAATTTTTATTGTGCATGCTGGAATTATGTTTTGAAAGAAATATTTATAATCCCCGGGAAATAACCAGGATTGCACGCGATCTTAAGGAATACAGCATAAATACTGTGGAAGGTATGGGACTTTATTTTGAAAAATATGTTGATCTGGAGAAAAATGTGGCAGCCAGGATGAAGCAGTTTGACCCGGAAATAATTGAATTCGGCAATTTTACGGGTATTGACATGACAGCAGAAGCACGCAAGCGCATCTATTATAAATGGAGATATGATTGGGGATTCAGTCATGCTATGATAATGAAGGCCGGGGAGATTATGTGCCAGCGTACCAAAAATGGAGGCCTGGAATACATAGATAGTGTTCTCAGCAACTGGCTGCGCAAGGAAATAAGGACAGTCGAAGATGCTGAAAAAGAGATACGTGATTTTAAAGCTAAAAATAAAAATGAAAAATCTTCTGCCAAAGGGGAAAAAAAATCCAGATTGGATGCGGAATATGAGATATATATTCCTCCTGCTGCCTTGGAACAGTTGAAAAGTAATGTATAATTATTAGATAGAGGAAACGGGATAATAAATCCCGTTTTTGATTTGGTGGTGATAATTTTGCTGGCCAGAAGTTATGATAAAATTCAGGAGTATTTGTATGATTTAGAAAGTGAGCGACGGGTTTTATCTGCTATGCTCCATGCCGAAGAAGCCTGTATTGAAGCTCATTCTTCCCTGGTAGCAGCCGATTTTTATTCTCCCAAACATGCTACCATATTTGAATTGGCATGCAGCCTTTATGAAAGGGAGATTAAACCTACCTATGTTGAAATACTTAAAGAGGGACATGCTTTAGGGATACTTACCAATCCCCAGGATATAGAAGAATTAAAGTATATAGCAGAACATTATATTGATGATGAAAATATCAAATACTGGATCAAAAGGGTAAAAGATAAATCGCGGCTCAGAAGATTCGAAGCTTTTTTAAGAAGAAGCTATAATATACTTTATGAAAACCCGGAAAGCGACGTGGAAGATATCCTGCTGGCAGCAGAGGAAGAGCTTACCAACCTTACTGCTTTAGATGTAGATGATAAGATTGATAGTCCGGAAGATCTTGCCAGATTAGGCTATGAGGAAGTTGAAAAAAGATTTTTGCGCTATAAGGAGATCAAGGAACTTAATAAAGGGGTATTGCCATTAGAAGGGCTTCCTACCGGGTTTTCCAGCCTTGATAACATAACACTTGGCTATAAACCTGGAGATCTGGTTATATTGGGAGCGCAAACCGGACATGGGAAAACAGCATTTGCTTTACATACCGCCAAAGCGGTAGCTGTTGATGCGGGGAAAAAAGTGCTTTACCTCAATACAGAGATGAGCAGGGTACAGATAGCTTTGCGCTGGGGTTCCATTTTATCCGGGATTGAGCATGAGCGCATACGTAAAGGGGATATAAATGAAACCGAATTATCAATTGTTTTTAATGCCTATTCTAAACTGAGAGACAGCGGTTTTTATTCTTATCCCTGCCCCAATCTTACTCCGGAAAAAACTGTTTCCATAGCCCGTAAATTTAAAGCTCAGAAAAATATTGATATGATGATAATAGACTACGTGGGAAGAATGGAAAAATATGATCCGAGGCTTTCTGAATGGCAGATACTTGAACAAATTGTAAAGACCCAGAAGGTTTTAGCACAGAATTTGCAAATTGTGGTCATGTGTCTGGTACAGCTTAATCCTGATGGTACCCTGCAGGGAGCCAAGCGCATGAAAAATGAATGTGATTTGATGCTGAGGCTAAGTCCTATTCCAAAGGAAGAACTGGCAGAAAATGAGGAGTTAAAAAAATATCTTAACCCTAATTATTATATTTCTATTGAGAAAAACCGCGATGGAAGAAGCGGAGTCCTTCTGCCCATACAGTTTGATTTAAAGAGACAGATTATGAAGGATGCAGAAAGGATACAGCTATGAACCAGAAGGAACGGGATAGGATAAAAAAAATATATGATGAAACGGCTACCCTTATTGTAGATTTGGCCTTAAAGCAGAATTTGAGCGATGAAGAAATGTATTTTCTGTTGAATTTGCTGGAACTTATTATTATAGACAAAAAAAGTTTGCCTTTAACCGAGGTCTTATATTTATGGCTTAAAAGAGATAAAGATGGTTTATTGGATGAAGAGATAAAAAAACTGCTGCTTGCTGCTGATCTTAAGGATGAGGATTCATTAAAAGAAATGGTTGATAATATACGAACACTACTGGCAAAATATGAAAAAGGCTTTGAATTAGGAGGTTAGAGAATATGGGTGAATATTGGATAGAGGAAAAGCATACTGATGGATATAAGGTGGGCTGGAAAATAACCAGAATATTGAATGAAGAAAAAACACCTTTTCAGGAATTGGCTGTGGTAGAAACCCTGGAATGGGGGAAGGCGCTGGTTTTGGATGGAGCGGTACAGATTACGGAAAAAGACGAGTTTATATATCATGAAATGATAGTCCATCCGGTAATGTATACTCATCCCCATCCGGAAAAAGTCCTTATCATAGGTGGAGGGGACGGTGGAACCTTAAGGGAGGTATTGAAACATAAAGAAGTAAAGAGGGTAGATATGGTAGAGATAGATGAAAGGGTGGTAGAAAACAGCAAAATATATTTCCCGGAAGTGGCATGTGCTTTTGAGCATCCTAAAGCAAGGCTTTTCATTGAAGACGGAATAAAGTATGTAAAAGAAACCGATGAAAAATATGACATAATCATCGTTGATTCTTCAGACCCGGTGGGGCCTGCAGTTGAACTTTTTGGATTAGACTTTTATAAGGATGCCTATAAAGCTTTGCATGATGATGGAATGATAGTAGTACAGTCGGAGTCCCCTGTTTTCTTTAAAGAAGCCTTTTTAAAGGTGCAGCGCTACTTAAAAGAAGTATTTTTGCATAAATTTGTATATCTTACTACCTGTATGACTTATGTAAGTGGACCCTGGTCATTTACTATAGGGAGCAAAAAATATAAACCTGGCAAATTTCCTGATGACAAAAAGCTTGTTGATGGTTTAAAATATTACAATGAATCTGTTCATACCGCAGCATTTGCCTTACCTAATTTTATAAGGGAAATGCTGTAGCAGTATGGTAGGGTGAGAGCAGGAAGGCTATAAAAAATTAAAAAAGTTAGACGGGAGGATGGTAGAAATGATGATGAAAATGATGATGGTAGCATGTTTTATTGCGGTTATTATAGGTTTGAGCCTTTATAGCCGCAGTAAAGCTGCTACCATTAATGATTTTGTGGTGGGGGGAAGAAGTATTGGCCCCTGGATGTCGGCTTTTTCTTTTGGTACTACTTACTTTTCTGCTGTACTGCTTATCGGTTTTGCCGGAAAAGTGGGCTGGGGTTATGGATTATCAGCCTTGTGGATTGCTCTTGGCAACACGATTATAGGTACCCTTCTGGCGTGGAAAATTTTGGCTACCAGAACCAGAGAGATGAGCAGCCGCTTAAATGTACTTACGATGCCTTCCTTTCTTGAAGCCCGCTACAATTCAACCAATATGAAGATATTTGCCAGTATGATAATATTTATTTTCTTCATTCCTTATTCTGCTTCTGTTTTTATGGGATTAAGCTATCTTTTTGAACAGATTTTTCATGTACCCTACGTTGCTGCCCTGGTAATGATGACCGTATTAACCGCTGTTTACCTGGTTTTAGGCGGTTATATAGCTGTTGCTTTGGTTGATTTGGTTTTGGGACTGGTTATGCTGGCAGGGGTAATAGTAATGGTATCTTATATTTCCGGGCATGAAGCGGTGGGCGGCATTTTAAACAGCGTAAGTGCGTTAAAGGCAGTTGATCCCAGGCTTGCTGCTCCTGTTGGCCCGGGTGGGGCATTGGGACTTATTTCCCTGATTATATTGACCAGCCTTGGTACCTGGGGCATGCCCCAGATGCTGCAGAAATTTTACGGCATAAAAAATACTGAAGTAATTCCTCGTGCAACGGTAGTTTCCAGTATTTTTGCCCTGGTTATAACAGGTGGAGCATATTTTTCCGGCTCCTTAAGCCATCTGTTTTTCAAAGAGCTGCCGGTATTAAACGGCAAACCTTCACCAGACCTTTTGATGCCCAACATTATAAATCAGGCTTTGCCGGAAACGGTTGCCGTACTGATACTCCTTTTGGTTCTGGCAGCTTCTATGTCTACTTTGTCAGGTCTGGTTTTGGTTTCCAGTTCTACTGTAACAATTGATCTGGTAAAAGGAGCCCTTTTCCCGAACATAAAGGAAGAAAAAGCCATGAAGCTTATGCGCTTATTATTTGTAGTTTTTGTAGGACTTTCCTTGTGGATTGCCTTGAACCCGCCGGGAATAATACTGACTCTTATGGCCCTTTCCTGGGGAACGGTGGCCGGTGCTTTTCTGGCTCCCTATTTATATGGTCTATTCTGGGAGAGGACTACGCGTGCTGGTGCCTGGGCAGGAATGGTAACCGGAGTTTTAATATCAGTCAGCGGATATTTCATTATCAACTGGATGCCCCAGTTTATGAATAATTCATGGATAACAGCTTTACAGCAACTGGGAACTCCGTTTTTTGGAGCGCTGGCCATGTTAGTGCCGTTAATTGTGGTGCCGGCAGTAAGCCTGGTTACTCCCGAATACTCAGAAGAACATATAGCCAGGATTTATGGCAAAGAAGAACTGGCGTGGGAAAATTAATGTTTGATATAGTGGGAAAATAACACGATGGAGAAGATGTGGGAGGATATTGTATGCGTATATGGAACAGAGATGCAGAATGTATGCCGCGGGAGGAATTGGAGAAACTGCAGCTTACCCGGCTTAAGGAAACCCTGCACAGGGTTTACCAAAACTCCCCGGTTTATCGCAGAAAATTTGATGAAATAGGTTTTAGGCCGGAAGATTTTAAGAGCCTTAGTGATATAACAAAACTGCCGTTTACCGTAAAGGATGACTTCCGGGAAAATTATCCTTTCGGCATGTTTACAGTACCTATGAAGGATGTAGTGCGGATACATGCTTCCTCCGGCACTACCGGCAAACTTACGGTAGTTGGTTATACCAGAAACGACCTTGAAATTTGGGCAGAACTGGTAGCACGCATGGTTACCATGGCAGGGGTTACTGAAGAAGATGTGGCTCAGATAGCTTTTGGTTATGGACTTTTTACTGGAGCTCACGGACTGCATTATGGCCTGGAAAAGGTAGGGGCCACGGTAATACCTATTTCCGGAGGTAATTCAGAAAAACAGATAATGATAATGAAGGATTTTGGCACTACTGCCCTGGTGAGTACGCCTACTTATGCCCTTCATTTATCGGAAGTGGCCATGAAAATGGGTATAGATCCCAAAAACGACTTAAAGGTGCGGGTGGGATTGTTTGGAGGGGAAGCCTGTTCGGAAGAATACCGTAAAGAGTTAGAAGCAAGATGGGGAATGCTGGCTACTGATAATTATGGCCTGAGTGAGATAGGAGGTCCCGGCTTTTCAGGAGAATGTGAGCTTATATGTGGTCAGCATGTGGCGGAAGATTATTTTATAGTGGAAATAATCGATCCGGTGACTTTAGAACCGGTTCCTCCAGGAGAAAAAGGGGAAGTGGTAATCACTACCTTATGCCGGGAAGCTCTTCCGGTTATAAGGTACCGCACCAAAGATATAAGCTCCATCACTTATGAGCCTTGTGCATGTGGGCGCACTACTGCAAGGCTGAGCAAGATTACCGGCAGAACGGATGATATGCTTATTATAAGAGGGGTTAATGTTTTCCCGTCCCAGATCGAAAGTGTACTCATGAATATAGAAGGTTTGGAACCGCATTACCAAATAATAGTTTACAAGAAAGGCTTCCTGGATGATATTGAAATAAGGGTTGAAGTATCGGAAAATATATTTACTGACCGCTTCAGCGATCTGGAACAGATTGAGGAAAACCTGCGTCAACAGCTTTATAAGACTTTATCGCTTAATCCAAAAATAAAGCTGGTAGAGCCGCACAGCATAGAAAGAACAGCTGGCAAGGCTAAACGGGTCATAGACTTGCGCAATAATCAGGGAGGTTTGCAGGGTGAATAATTTTGTGGAAAAGAAAGCCAGAAAAGAAATTTTTAGATTAAAGCCTTATGTGCCGGGAAAACCTATTGAAGAAGTAAAAAGGGAGCTGGGTATTGAAGATATTATAAAAATGGCATCCAATGAGAATCCTCTGGGGCCTTCGCCGCTGGCAGTAGAAAAGATTAAGGAGACCCTTGATAAAATACATTTCTATCCCGACAGCAATAATTTTTATCTAAAGAAAAAACTGGCAGAATTCAACAATATCAACGAAGATTGTATTGTTATAGGGAACGGTTCTGATGAACTTTTAAAGCTTTTAGCAGAGGCTTTTTTAACTCCTGAAGATGAAGTTATTTTTGGGGATCCTTCATTTGTGGAATATGAATTTACAGCTACCATAATGGGGGCTAAATGTATTCCAGTACCCTTAAAAGATTTTCGCCATGATTTGGAAGCCATGCTGGATATGGTTACTGACCGGACTAAGATAGTATATATATGTAATCCTAATAATCCTACCGGTACTTATTCCACCCGTAAAGAAATCGAAAATTTTATGAGCAGGATAAGGGAAGATATCCTGGTAGTATTTGATGAGGCTTATTTTGAATATGTAGATGCACCTGATTATATGAGTGGGATAGAATATGTAAAAGCAGGAAGAAATGCCATTGTTTTTCGAACCTTTTCTAAAATATATGGTTTGGCTGGACTTAGAGTAGGTTATGGACTTACTACTCCTTCTATAGCCCAGGCTATCGAAAGGGTAACTGAACCGTTTAATGTAAATCTTCTGGCTCAGGTGGCTGCCGAGGCAGCTTTAGATGATAACGAGCATCTGGAAGAGAGCCGGCAGTTAAACCTGGAAGGCAAAAAGTACCTGTATTCTGAGTTTGAAAAAATGGGTTTGAAATATGTCCCAACGCAGGCTAACTTTATTTTCGTTGATACAGGCAAGGACTGCCGGGAAGTGTTTAGAAAGCTTCTGCAAATGGGGATCATAATCAGAACCGGTGATATTTTCGGATTCCCCACTTTTATAAGGGTAACCATTGGCACTCCTGAAGAAAATAAGCGGTTTATTGAAGGTTTAAAAAAAGTACTGGGAGAATAGAAGTTTTCCATGTACTGGTTGGAGAAACACTACTCTGAACCTGATGTCATAAAGGGCATTGCGGATGTTTTACAGGAAATGTTTCTTATATATAAAGCAGAGCCTGTATTTGTATGTATAGGTTCTGACCGTCATATACTTGATTGCTTTGGCCCTTTGACAGGTACCATGCTAAAAGAAATAACCCCGGGAATAATTCTTTATGGTACTCTGGATGAGCCTGTAAACTCTGGCAATATAGTTGACTGTATGAAACGAATAGAAAAAGAATATGGCAGCGGGTATGTAACGGTTGCTATTGATGCTTCATTGGGCCATATTGATGATTTAGGCATGATAAAAATAAGGGAAGGCCCCATATTGCCGGGAAAAGCCCTGGATAAAAGACTTCCCCCAGTAGGGCAGGTTGCCATAACAGGTATAGTCGGTGAAAAGCTGAGTTATAAAAATTTATCCAGCCTGAAGCCTGGAAGCATAAAGCATGTTTACCACATGGCAAGAATATTAAGCAGGGCTATAGCTTTCTGGTATACAAACCGGGGATAAATTATTTACACCGCATATAAGTTGTGGTATTATCATGCCAAATAACTTGAGAAATATGAGCCTTCTATCGTCAGATAGAAGGCTGCTTCTATGTAATACAGGGGTTAAGGGAGGAGAATAATGAAGAGATTGATGTTAGGTAATGAAGCTATTGCACGGGGGGCATATGAAGCAGGGGCTACAGTGGCAGCTGCTTATCCTGGTACTCCAAGTACAGAGATTGTAAGCAATTTTGCCAAGTTTGAAGGTGTATATGCAGAATGGGCACCTAATGAAAAAGTAGCACTGGAAGTAGGTATAGGAGCCTCCATTGGCGGTGCTCGCACACTGGTAGCCATGAAGCATGTGGGGGTTAATGTGGCTGCCGATCCTCTGTATACATTTTCCTATACCGGTGTTAATGGGGGATTAGTTCTGGTTTCTGCTGATGATCCGGGCATGCATTCTTCCCAGAATGAGCAGGATAACCGCGGATATGGACGTTTTGCCAAACTACCGGTTTTAGAGCCTTCTGACAGCCAGGAAGCCAAGGATTTTACCAGATTGGCTTTTACCTTGAGTGAAGAATTTGATACTCCGGTTATGTTAAGGGTTACTACCCGTCTTTCCCACTCCCAGACTATGGTGGAAGAAGGGGAACGGGAAATAGTTCCCCTCAAAGAATATAAGAAAAATGCAGAGAAATTTGTGATGCTTCCAGGTTATGCAAGGTTAAGGCATGTAGAAGTAGAAAAAAGAATGCTCAAATTAAAGGAATATGTTGAAAATACTCCCCTTAACCGTATTGAGTGGGGAGATACAAGCCTGGGTATTATAACCAGCGGCATTCCTTATCAGTATGTAAAAGAAGTTTTACCGGAAGCTTCGGTATTAAAACTTGGCATTACCAATCCCTTACCGGAAAAAATGATAAGAACTTTTGCCGAAAAAGTGGACAGGTTGATAGTAGTGGAAGAACTGGAACCTGTAATTGAAGAACAGGTAAAAGAAATGGGGATTAAAGTGGAAGGTAAAGAGCTGTTCTCACTGCTTGGTGAATACAGTCCGGAACTTATTGAGGAAAGAATAAAGGGGATAAAGCCATTTACCAGTGATAACATTCCCCAGGTTCCTCCTCGGCCTCCGCTTATGTGTCCTGGATGTCCCCATAGAGGAGTATTTTATACCCTGCGCAAGAAAAAGTTGGTAGTAATGGGGGATATAGGATGTTACACCCTGGGAGCCTTGAGTCCCCTGGAAGCCATGGATGCCTGTATATGTATGGGAGCCAGTATAGGCACGGCATTAGGAATAGAAAAAGCGCGGGGACGTGAATTTGCTAAAAAGACTGTAGCTGTGATTGGCGATTCTACATTTGTTCACTCAGGGATAACTGCTCTTATAGATGTTGTTTATAACAAAGGGGTTTCCACTGTCATGATACTGGATAATGATACTACTGCCATGACAGGCCATCAGGAGCATCCAGCTACTGGTCTCACCATAAAAAATGAGCCTACCTATAAACTTGATTTACCTGCTTTAGTCAGGGCAGTAGGTATAGAACATGTGAGAATAGTTGATCCTTTAAATCTTGCTGAATTAGAGCAGGCTTTAGATGAAGAACTTAACCGGGAGGCCCCTTCAGTTATAATAACCAAACGCCCGTGTGCTCTTTTGAAGAAATACAACAGGGATACCGGGATCAAATACTGTATTGACGATGAGCTTTGTACCGGATGCAAGCAGTGTGTAAGGGTAGGATGCACGGGAGTATATTTTGATGATGATGCCAAAAAAGCGCGCATAAATTTAAATACCTGTGTTGCCTGCGGCCTCTGTCCTCAAATATGTAAATTTGACGCTATCAAGATTGTGGAGGGATAAACATGAGTAGAGAAGTAAAAAATATATTGATAGTAGGAGTAGGGGGACAGGGAACCCTTTTAACCAGCCGCATAATTGCCCAGGTAGCAGTACAGATGGGATATGATGTTAAAGTTTCGGAAGTGCACGGCATGGCTCAACGGGGCGGAAGCGTGGTTTCCCAGGTAAGATACGGAGAAAAGGTATATTCACCTATAATAAAAAAAGGAGATGCCGATATTATTTTAGGATTTGAAAAAATCGAAGCAGCTAGGTGGCTGGAATACCTTAAGCCGAATGGCATATTGATTGTAAACGATGAAAGGATAGATCCCCTGCCGGTTATGAGCGGTAAAGCCAAATATCCAGTGGATATAATTGATAAGATAAGGGAAGTGGTTCCTTCCACTTTAAAAGTAAATGCCAGCGATATAGCTTTAAAATGCGGGGATATTAAAGTAGCCAATGTAGTTCTGGTAGGGGTATTGAGCAAAGTGATGGAATTGCCGGTAGAAGAAGTGGAAAAGGCGATAACGGCCATAGTTCCTCGCAAGTTTGTGGATATAAACCTGAAAGCTTTTCACGAGGGCTTGAAAATATTATAAAATTTAGGGAGCGGAGGGTAAAACTTTCCGCTCTTTCATTTGGTTTTTGCAATTTTCACTAAATAGGAGGAAAGAATTTGCAGGCAAAAGTTACAGGGATTACCCATAAAGGTGAAGGGGTGGCCAGGATTGACGGCAAGGCGGTTTTTGTCCCTTTTGCTCTGCCAGGAGAAGAAATTGAGCTTACTGTAATAGAAGACAAAAGAAACTATGCCTACGGCAGGTTAGAAAAAATAATTAATGCTTCTCCTCACCGTACGGAACCTTTATGTCCTCATTACTATACCTGTGGAGGATGCAGTTTTCAGCATGTGGGTTATGAAGAACAAATGCGCTTGAAAAGGCAGATAGTAAGTGATGCGATAAACAGAATAGGCAAAATAGACTGTAAAATAAATGAGGTGGAAAAAAGCAGCTTTCCTTATCGATACCGCAATAAAGTTACCTGGCATGTAGAGAATGAAAAGTTAGGGTATTACCAGTTGGAAAGCCATAATCTGGTGCCGATTAATACCTGTTTGCTCATTAAAGAGGATATGGAAAAAATAAGTCAGAAGATAAGCCGCTTGCTTAAAGATATTAAGTATGAAGGAAAAGGGGAAATAATCATAAGGCAGTCCTCGTATAACCGGAAGATAATGCTGGTTTTCAATTTGTCACCTTTCGCAAAAGACAAAGTTTTACCTTTTTTAAAAGATGAAGCAGACTCTATATATTGTTATCAGGGAAAAAAATTGATTCACCTCTATGGTGATTTATATCTGGAAGAAAAAATAGGCAATAATATTTTCCGCTTATCGCCGGTAAGTTTTTTTCAGGTAAACCGCGAACAAAATGAAAAAATAATAGATTTTATCAAAAGATATTTAAACCTGAATGGGAAAGAAACCCTTCTTGATGCTTACTGCGGAGTAGGGAGCATAGGAATTTCGCTGGCAGACAGAGCGGGAGAAGTTTTAGGCATAGAAAACAACCGGGAAGCTGTGCGAAATGCCCAGTATAACGCACATAATAACCAGCTCTTAAACTGCCGCTTCTTGTCTGGTGACTGTGAAAAAATCCTTCCTTCCCGTAAAGAAAAATTTGATGTAGCAATAGTTGATCCACCGCGCAGTGGTCTTAAAAAAGAAGTAGTTATTTCTTTAATAAAGGCTGCCCCCGAAAAAATAGTCTATGTTTCCTGCAATCCAGCTACCCTGGCCCGGGATCTTAACCTTTTAGAGTCAGGGGGATATAAAGTTATAGAAATTCAGCCTTTTGATATGTTCAGCCAGACATATCATGTAGAAAATGTGGCTTTAATGGCGAAAAAATAATAAATTTTGCTGGAAACATAAATTATACATTGGTACGAATTGACATATTCAAAATAAGGCCTGCAAAACCTTAAGGTTTTGCAGGCCTTAAATATTTCTTAGGATTATTTATTCTATTTTATTGGATCTTCTCCATATTTTCATTTTTTCAGCTTCTGCCACCAGTTCATCCCGGAAATCAGGATGTGCCAGGTTGATAAGTTTTTCAGCTCTTGCCCAGAGAGGAAGCCCTTTGATATTGGCTATTCCGTATTCAGTAGCCACTGTACTTATTACTGAACGAGGAATAGTTACTACTGATCCGGGAGTCAGGCTGGCTTTTATTTTGGAGTGGAGTTTGCCATCTTTGTCAGTATAAGTGGAAGGGAGGCATAATACAGCCGTTCCGCCTTTTGATTCATAGGCTGCCCAGGTAAAGCTTAATGCTCCTCCAGTTCCCGAATACTGCATTTGTCCTATAGTTTCCGAGGTAGCCTGTCCCAATATATCTATTTCAAGGGTTGCGTTTATGGCAAACATGTTATCTATGGCTTTAATATTTGAGTATTCGGTTACATATTCTCCGTTATATGATGCCATAAGGGGATTTTTGTGCAGGAATTCCATGGTTTTCTTAGTACACAGGCTGAAGGTAAAGACACTTTTACCTGTGTCTTTGATTTTCCTGTTATTGGTTATTTTCCCGCACATGTAAAGATCATAAAAGGCATCACAGAACATTTCGCTATGTACTCCTAAATCTTTTAAATCTGAGTCAGCAATCATTTTGCCTATGGCATTGGGAACTCCGCCGATTCCAAGCTGTAGACATGCTCCGTCTCTTATAAGGGGAATTATGTTTTGGGCAATCTTTACCTCTACTTCAGTAGGCTCAATTTCAGGCAGACAGAACATTTCGGTATTGGAACCTTCGATTATGTAGTCAACTTCATCAATGTTGATATGTTCTTCGGCTCCGCCATAAACTACGGGGAAATTATTGTTTACTTCAACTATTTTGATGGGGCTGTTAAGTAAATCCCGCCTGGTGTGCGCATTGACTATACCAAAATTAAAATTGCCGAAATTATCCATGGGTGCACACTGGATTACAGCAATATCTCGTCTGAGGGAATCATGCCAGAGGGGTTCAGTTCTGGTTTTGATAACATCCTGAAATTGCACGGGAACAAAGGCAGGTACGCCAGTATCAGCCGTCATTCTTTCAATAACCCCGAACCAGGAGGTGTTGTACTTGAAATCTCCTTTTTCTCTCATTTCTATCATTTTAAGCAATGCTTGTGGAACTGGAGGAATAGTACCAACTATACAGATATCAAGTTTTGTTATTTCCCCGGCAGTGATTCTGTTGGCTAAAGCGATGTCGAAATCGATGGGTTTAGTGTGGAAAGAACCGTATGAAACCTTATCCCCGTTTTTAACAAGCTGGGCTGCTTGTTCTGCAGTTATCAATTTACTTTTATATTTGCTCATTAATTTTGATGTAAACATTTTAGTCCCCCCGTCAATAAAGTTATACAGCTTTTTTGACAGCCTTTTGTCAATGGTTTGGTTTTTACCCTTCCCCCCTTAGGATATTTTTGTAAGCTTTATGAGTTATTAATAAAACTATGTAATTTTATTATATTACGAAACGAATATTTGTCTACAGTTTATTTATCACCATTACTTTTCAATTATTAAAATTTTGTTTAGTATATTTAAAGGGAAAAAAAGATTTTTTTTGGTAAAAATAACATGACAATACGTAATATAAAACAAAATATGTTGAAATATAAAAAATTATAGTATAATTTCTATGTAAATATTTTAAACAAAATAAGACTAAAATCCTATGAACATAGCAATTTCTGAAGTTGCCATCTAAAGAAGGGGGGAACAGTAAGCAAATTTATATTATATAAGTTTATATGAGTTTGATCTAATAAGTTATAACAGGTTAAATAGAACCTGAAATGTTTACGTGGGGGGATAAGTTTGTACAAGTTTAAGTTCTCAGAAAAAGATTCTCTGATATCTTTATTAGAAGATTTGAGCCAAAATTATCCGAATGGGGCCTGCTTATTTGTAACTGACCGGGAGAAGGTAATACATAAAAAAAGCCTGGGCTTTGATCTGCCGGGAACCGATGTAGGTACAGCCAACAAAAAAGGCGGAGTTGCTGAGCAGGTGATAAAAGCGAAAAAAACTTTACTGCTCAAGCTTGAGGCCAGTCTATACGGAAAGCGCATCCTGGTACAGGCGGGGCCGTTATGGTCTGATGATGAAGAAGAAGTACTTGGCGCCTGGGCTATTGCTCAGCCTCGCATACATCCTATAGCTTCCGCTTTTGATCTTTTTGCACCGGCCGCAGTTGATTTATTTCCAGAAGGGGCCATTATGTATGTAACTAATAAAGAAAAAGTAATTAAGCGTTGTGTATCGACAAAGATGTCTGATTTCCCGTTTGTACAGATTGGGGAATCCGTTAATAATTTAGGAATAGCCTCGAAAGTATTGGAAACTGGCAAAAAAATAGCTGTTGAGGTTCCACCGGAAAAGTATGGACATCCAGCTTTGGTAATATGTGAGCCAGTTTTTGATGATGGGGAAATTGTAGGGACATTTGGAGTAGGAATCTTTAGGGATCTACCTGCCCAGATGAAAGATTTGGCTACCAGTTTAGGACAAAATTTAAGCGAAGTTTCAGCAGGCATTCAGCAAATAGCTGCATCGGCAAGTGAGGTTATGCAAAATCAGAGGACTTTGCATGAACATATTGAACAGATACGTGAGTTAACCAAAGAAATAAATCGTATTATGGGTTTTGCAAAAGAAGTAGCAGAAGAGACTAAAATGCTGGGATTAAATGCTGCCATTGAAGCTGCCAGGGCAGGGGAAGCTGGCAGGGGATTTGGGGTCGTAGCAGATGAAATAAGGAAATTATCGGAGAGTTCCAAAAAGAATGTCCTGGAAATACGTGAAATAACGTCAAATATTGAACAGGCTATCATATCTACAGAAATAGCTTCGCAAAAGACTCTGAAGAGTACGGAAGAACAAGCAGCAGCTACAGAAGAAATAAGTGCTGCTCTGCAGGAAATGGCAGGGATGGCGCAAAAGGTCAATGAAGTGGCCAAACAACTATAAAAACTTTGCTAAGAAGCCTGGAGCTAAATCTCCAGGCTTTTTAAAGTAAAATAACTATTTCTTAAGTTCGGTAAAGAATTCAAAAGAATAAAATTAAGATAAAAATGCACCTCATGTGAGGTGCTTGAAATTATCTTAATTTTACTGGTGGAGACGATGGGATTCGAACCCACGACCCCCTCGTTGCGAACGAGGTGCTCTCCCAGCTGAGCCACGCCCCCTTTTTAAGTAATAATAACATATATGTCGGTTTTTAATCCACATATTTTTGTTTATTTTATCTGGTATTGCTTTAATAACCTAGGAATACAATTGTTCTATTTCCTCGGCAAATCTTTCCATAACCACCCGAGTTTTAATTTTCTGGGTTGGTGTCAACTCGCCCCGGCTTTGTGTTAGTTTGCGCGGCAATATTTTAAAGCGCTTTATCCTTTCATAATCGCTCAAATCATTATTGGCCTTTTCCACAATTTGTTCAATCATCTGGATGACGGTTGGATTATCATAAATATCTGGTCCCACCTGAACACAGGTAGTTAAGCCGTTAATTTCTTCGTACACCAGCTGGCTTTCATCGAAAGGAAGTCCTTGCGCACGAAACATGTTAATGATAATGTCCCAGTTGGGAACGATCAATGCGGTAATGTACTTGCGTTTGTCTCCAATGACTACTATCTGGTCAACCAGCATGTTTTCAAGTACTTTGGCTTCGATACGTGCTGGAGCTACATTTTTGCCGGTGTCGAGCACGACGATAGCTTTTTTGCGGTCTATAATCCGGATGAAACCATCTTCATCCATTTCGATGATATCACCGGTACGGAAATAGCCATCTTCTGTAAATGCTCCTATGTTGGCTTCCGGATCGTTATAATAAGAGGTTATAATCCCTTCAGCTTTAATAAGAGCTTCCCCGTCTTCCGCTATTTTGATATCCACACCTGGGCAAGGCGGAGCATTCCATCCGATTTTAACAGCACTGGCATACCCTACTGCGCCGTTACACATGGTTTCAGTTAGGCCCCAACCGTTCAGCATAGGAAAACCTAGTGCGCTCCAGGTCAAGTGGATTTCTGGATTAAGGCTTGCTCCCCCTACCGCACAAAATCGCAGACGTCCTCCAAGTACAGCCCGTACTTTGTCAAATACCAGTTCTTTGGCTTTCAAGTAATCTTCACGCAGCTGTCCTTCCAGGATTTCCAAAGGATCCTGTATCATGTTTATTTTGCCGCGTTCGTTAGTGCGAGCTGCCACTACCTTTTTCCCAACTTCTAAAGCCCACTCCCAGGCTGCTTTACCTTCCGGTGTAGAGCAGAATACAGTTTCCATACCCTTGAGCAGACGTTCGTACATGCGAGGAACCCAGCACATGCAGGTAGGACGTATGTAGGCTATGTCTTCCAGGATGGTTTTGGGACTTTGGGCAAATCCCATGGCACCTCCTGCTCCAATAATCAGGAAATATCCGTAGGTACGTTCCATTACATGGGCGAGGGGCATGACATTGAAATATACATCATCATAAGTAATAGGAGTGCCACCTATTGCACACATCTTAAGTCCACGCCATATAGCCCAAACACAGTCTTTTTGCGTAAATCGTGCTGCCTTCAATTTTCCGGTAGTACCCGATGTGTAAATGATAGTAGCTCCATCATTTCCTTTTAAGGAAGAAATGCGTTCATCCAGAGCATACGGGTGACTGGAAGCATAGGATCTGCCAAGGGCGCGAAATTCTTCAAGGCTCCAGGTTTTTTCTCCATCTCCTTTATATTCTCCGTTAAGGCATATGATACCCTGAAGAGTAGGAAGCTGTGGCCAAAGACTTTTTAGGTGGTGAAGCATTTCCGGGGTGCCAACAAATGCAAATTTGACTTCGGAATGGTTGATAATATATGCTATCTCATCATTGCTTAGGGTAGGAAAAATGGTAACGGTAGTTCCGCCTGCCATCATATTACCTATGTCTGCCCACGTCCACGCAGCGCAGGTAGGTGCAAAAATGCAGTTTCTGTCATTGACCTCGACCCCTAAAGCCAATAAGGCATTGGCGATTTCACGGGAGATAGTGTCCCATTCGGAGTAGGTAATCGTTTGCCAGGCATTACCGTCCTTGAAAATATGAGCAGTACGGTTGCCTGCATATTTTACTGTGTTCATAAATGTTTCAGGAATAGTTTCTGTAACCTCTACATAGTGGTCGATTATGGGCCAAGGTTGGAATCGTCGGTTATCCATATAATCCCCCCAATATTGAAATTATTATAAACTGACTAGGGCATGCCCTAAAGTTTCATTCACAAATTTAGATTTTTTAAATTATTTATTGAAAATTAATTTATATATTTTTTAATTATCAAACTTTATAATTTTATTATATTACGAAATATATATTTGTCTATAAGTTATTTATTATTAATATTTTACGATAAGTAAATTTACAAAATATAAAACCTGGAGACTTTACTCCAGGTTTTATTTCTTTTTAAGGAAAGTAAAAATTAAGAGCAATATCTGGTTTATATAAATTTTTATTTAAGATCCTTTGATAAAAGCTCTAGGTAATTGGATTCTTGTTTTATAGTATCAGTCATTTCAATTATGATGGAAACCTGTTTGGCCTGTTCTGCAGCAAGTTCTGCTACTTCTTGAGTAGCAGCCGCATTTTCTTCTGAAATGGCAGAGACATTTTCCACGCTTTCTTCGATTTGGCTGGTAGAAGCTAAAAGTTCTTCCATCATAGCTGAAATTTCCTGTAGGGAATCGTTAATTATAAAGGCTCCCTTCTGAATTTCTGTAAAGATAGCGCTGGTTTTTTCAGTAGCCTCTGTTTGTTCTAAAGTGCATTTATCAGCAGTTTGCAGTTCAATTACCGTTTTGTTTATGCTGTTTTGTATTTCGTGTACCAGTTCAGATATATATTTAGCTGCTTCTCCAGATTGTTCGGCAAGTTTTCTAACTTCATCCGCCACTACTGCGAATCCTTTGCCTGCTTCACCAGCTCTGGCCGCTTCAATAGCAGCGTTAAGAGCCAAAAGATTAGTTTGATCAGATATGCTGCTTATGGTAAGGATAATATTTTGAATTTCTTGCGATTTCCCATGCAGGCTGTTTACTGCGGTTTTGACTGCTTGCATGGATTTTTCGTGCAGCTGGTTGCAAGATTTTTGCTCTTTAATAATATTAAGCCCATTTTCTATAACTTTGATAAAATCCTGAGCTTTTTGGTTAATTTTGTTTAAATTATCTCCGGAATTATTTAATGCCATAAGCATTTGTTTTACTGCCTGGCTGGTTGAAGAGGCGCAGCTGGCTTCAGAGTTAGTAGCCTTAGCTATTTGTTCTACATTTAAACGCACTTTATCAGCTGCTTCCCCTGTAAAATAAGCAGCATTTAAGAGGGTTTCCAGAGAATGGTTGAGTTCTGCAGCTTTTTCAGCAACTTCTTTGCCTATTTTTTTAAGCTGGGTATTTAAATTTTGTGCATTGATATCATTTTCTACAGCAGTTTCCATGGTTCTGGCAAAAATTCCAGCTACAAAATAGGAAATCAAAGCTACCCAGGTATAATTAAAATAACGTGTAGCAATCATGTTGATTCCTGCATCGCCAGGAAATTTGGCTATCAATATTGCATGCATGAGGCAGCTCAATATGTAAGCATAGATTACAAGCAGCCTATCAAAATATATGATACTGAAAGGGGCTATAAGCATAAGAACCATATGCAGATCTCCTGCAAAATGCAGAACATAATCAAAGGCAAAAAGATTTAGGGCAAAACAGGTTACCGAACCATATTTGCTCCAAAAATTATGCGGAAAAAGTCTGATGAGCATATAAACAACAAGATAGGTAAAACACATCACAAATGCCAGCATGACTGCTTCTTTTAGACCATATACCCTGGCATTTCTTCCCGTTAGAACCAAAGCAAACACTAGTAAGGTGGAAAAAAAAGATATTATAGGTATTATGATCAAAGATCTTTTGTGACCTTCTTCACGGTTTTTAATTACCAGATAATGTTCCGCCATTTTTCATCCCCCCGCCAGTTAGCTTTCTATTCTAGCATATTAAAATGCCAATGCTGCTAGAATATGAAAATATTTCTTATATATCTAATTTTTATTGTATTATATTTTTATGCAGTTTATCAGGAAAAAAAGTTTCAAAATTATTAAAATTTCGATTTTAATTATTGAATAAGAAGGCCTATAATTATAATTTCTGCAGAATTTTAGAATTGTTGAGGTGACTTTTAATGGGTAATGAGGAAATTAGACATTCACCAGCTGGCAAAACCAAAATAAAAACCGAGTTAGTCGCTCTGTATGTTGCAAGTAAAAGGCGGGACCTTCCCTGGTATGTAAAGTTTCTTATAGTTATAATTGTTGCCTATGCTTTAAGTCCGGTAGACCTGATTCCCGACTTTATTCCAGTATTAGGATACGTAGATGATTTAATAGTACTCCCGTTGGGCATTGCTTTGGCAGTTAGGCTTATACCAGCAAATATCATGGAAGAATGCCGAATGGAAGCCCATAATATATTGAATGAAAAGATGCCTGCCAACTGGATAGCCGGTACAATAATCATAGCTATTTGGATAACCGTTGGCATTTTAATTATAACGAGCATATTTGATTTTTCCATAACCAAAGATAGTATTATAAAATATGTATTGCTTTTTTTGGGCAGCTTTTTGGCTGCTGCGATATCAGGAGCTGCAGGCTTTGGAGGAGCTTTGCTTTTGCTTCCCCTACTTACGAAGACTATTGGTACTACCCTGGCAGTCCCTGTTTTGACTTTAGCTCAGCTGATAGGCAACCTGTCCCGTGTAGCTATGGGATTTAAGCAAATAAAATGGAAGCCGGTTTTGTATTTTATTTTGGGAGCAGTTCCCGCAGCTGTAGCTGGAGCCTGGTCTTTTGCCCAGGTTGACAAACATTTAATTACCCGTATTATAGGGGTCGCGATAATAATATTTGTAATTATGAAATACTTTAACCTGCTCAAATTCAAGCCGGGAAATATAACCTTGCTGGCAGGAGGAGGGCTGGTAGGTTTTCTTTCGGGGCTGGTAGGCAGTGCAGGTCCCATTGGAGCAGCTATATTTTTATCTTTAAATCTGCCTCCTGTTTCTTATGTAGCCAGTGAGGCAGTTACTGCCTCAGTTATGCATATTGTAAAAACGATAATTTATCAGAAATATTTAAACATTGGCTGGGAGGCGGCATCTACAGGTTTGTTTATGGGGATAGCCATGATAGGAGGAACCTGGCTGGGGAAAAAAATTATAGAACATATGCCGCAGGAAATGTTCATCAAATTTGTAGGATTGCTTCTCTGTATTGTCGGTTTGCAGATGGCTATCTGGGGCTAGCTGATCTAGACCCCAGATTTTTTTATTATTTTAGCAGCTTTCGTATTTTGGTATATCTTTGGTTGCATCAGCTATATTGGCAATTATAACTCCTGAGACGGCAACTATTCCGCCTATAACTTGCAGCCAGCTTAGCCTTTCGCCCAGGATGATCCAGGCGCCTATAGCCGTAACTACAGGGATGCCGTTTAAAAATATGCTGGCTTTGGAGGCTGAAATCTGAGTAAGGGCATAATTATAAGCCAGATATCCCAAAAAAGTAGGGAATAAGGCCAAAAATACGATGGCCCCCACTGAAGGCAGGTAAATTTGGCTCCAATTTATGGAATGGTAGTTAAGCCAGAAAAACGGAGCAAAAATAAGGGTTCCATAAAACATTTGATAGCTGGTTATCACCAGAGAGTTTAAAGTTTGTCCCAGTTGTCTGGTGATTACCATATAAAAGGCAGCTGATATAACAGCTCCTAAAACTAAAATATCGCCCAGCAGAGAACCCTGCAATGACCAGGAAAGTTCGGGTGCTCCTAAAACCAGAACAGAAACACCAGCTATGGAAATTATAATGCCTGACAAATTTCGCCTGGTTATCTTTTCCTTAAGCACTATCCTGGCTAATATAATTACTGCTATGGGAACGGTTGATATAATGATTGAAGCTTTAGACGCAGTTGTGTAAACCAGCCCGGTAGTTTCGAAAAAATAGTAAAGACCTGGTTCAAAAAAAGCCAGCAGAAAAAGCTTTTTGTGTTCAGCAAATGACAGGTGGGGAATTCCTTTCTTTAATAATATCAATAAAAACAGAAGAGAGGCCAGGCTAAAACGGATAAACATGTATATAACCGGGGTAAAGCTTATTAAGGCAATTTTGGTGGCAATAAAAGAAAGCCCCCAAACCAAAATAGTAAGGAAAAGAGCGAGGTAGGTTGTTTTAACATTGTGCTGCATGGCAATTCTCCTTATCTGCCGGGAAGTAAGTAAGGTACAGAATTATGATAATTGCTGATAATCAAAAAGTCTATACCCTAAATAGAAGGCTTTAAGATAATCTTTTGTTTTTGGTAATTGCAGATTGAGATATTGCGTGTTATATTTTTGGTTAGTTCTAAATATTTGGCTCAAATATATAATCGGGGGATATGGGATGCGACCAAAATTATTTTTTTTGATTTTGCTGGTTTTATTATATTTTTGGGTTGTTTATCCAGTTAATGCTCAGGAATTTTCATATTTCCAGGAAAATTCGGATGTTTTTTTAGAAGAGCAGGAATCTGAAAAAATTGCTACCGAAGATTTTGTATACAGCTTATGGGGGGAAAAACATTCTGGATCCCGGGAAGTTACTGTTAAAATATTAGCCCAGATAATGTTAAACAGGCATCTGGAAAAAAATAAAAAATTAACTTATGAAAACTATGAATATTACCGAAGCTGTGTAAAAGATACCTCTGACCGTGTTATGCTTAAAGCCTTTAGTGAAGGCCTTATACCTTTGATGGGAGATGCCAGTTTGCAACCGGAAAGAAAGCTTACTCGAAAAGAAGTGGAAGAATTGGCAAAAAGGCTTGATTTTCCAGAACCTCCGATAAGGCCACAATACGTAGAAATAGAAAGCATACCTATATTAATGTACCATGAAATAAATTACCTTCCCAGAAAGGAGTTAGCAGGCTTATATGTAAGCCCGGAGAACTTTATAAAACAGTTAGAAGCTCTGCAACAAAGCGGATATAATACGGTTACTATGGAGCAAGTTTATAGACACTGGATGTATAAAGATCCTCTTCCCCCCAAACCAATAGTTTTAACTTTTGACGATGGCTACAAATCTCATCTTTTTGCTGCTAGAGAACTGGCAAAGCGCGGTATGACAGGAACTTTTTATATTATTACAGGAAAAAAATTTTTAAGTCATATTAATTTTTTAAATGAGAGAGAGATAAAAGAAATATACGACCTGGGGATGGAAATAGGAAGCCATACCGTTAATCATCTGGATGCCAGGTATAATGGTGAAAAAGTCATGTTGAGGGAATACAGGGAATCTAAAGCAAAACTTGAGCAGATTTTGGGACAGGAAATAAGACATTTTTGCTATCCAGGAGGGGGAGTAGCCTCTTTTAGTGTTAAAAATTTGAAAGATGCAGGTTATTGTACTGCTGTAAGGACTACCTATGGTAAAGCCAGTAAAAAACAGAATATTTTTGAATTAAAAAGAATAAGAGTAACTTATTGGGACGGGATAAGTTCTTTTTTGAACAAGTGCAAATGAAGAGGCTGGTTAATGAAAAATTATTTATCTTCAAAAGAATATAAAAATATTTTAAAAAATTTTAGTTATAAGTTTTTTATTTGCCAAAAATTAATACAATAAAATTAAGTTTATTGGAAAGGAGTAGATAAATTTTTCTTTTTTGTGGAAAAATTTTTGGTTTCAGGCAGCATTTTAACATAGGAATTACGCCTAATTACTCTGGGAGGAAAAGAGAAGACGATGGTGCAGATTACTGTGGTTCCATCTGAATAAAAGGAGGAATTTTATTATGCGCCAAAAAGTGTTATTATTGTTGGCATTGGCTTTTCTTTTACTTTTTACCTCTGCCTGCGGAGGGAGCAAAACTGAAAAAGAAGCGGAGCCTGACAAAGCATCTGTAACCGAAACTGATAATAAAGCCGCAGAACCTGCTGGGAAAAGCCAGTTTTTTGACGGTTTACAAAAAAGCGTTTCTCTGCCGGAAAAGTATCCTTCAGATATATTCCCGGTTTATGAAGGGAGCTATATTTTTCAGGTATTGGAAGCTGATGGCGGGTATACAGTAGTTGCCTATTCTAAAGATGATGTCAAAAAGGTTATAAGTTTTTATGAAAACATTCTAAAAGATGCCAAGCCTGCTATGGAAACCAGGGAAGAGGAAAGCTTAACTTCTTTTGGAAGTAAAGGCGGCTATACCTATCAGCTGGATGTGGGTAAAAGCAAAGAGATGGAAGGTTATAACACATCTATTGGTATCATGTTAAATCCAGAAAAAGAACAATAGTTTTTTAAATAAATAGTGGCTAAAGAGGCAGGGGAAAATGAAGGGTTTGCTTTTTCATACTACGGAAATAGGAAAACTGGCTATTGCTGGAAATGATAAATTTATAACTAATTTTTATTTTGCAGGTGAAGCAATTCCTGACAATTTTCAAGAAACGCACTTTCCATTACTTGAGGAAGCAGCTTTTCAATTAGATGAGTACCTGACAGGAAGGAGAAAATATTTCACTTTACCCCTTAGACCGGAAGGAACTCCGTTTATGCAGAAGGTTTGGGAATATTTGCTTACGGTACCTTATGGTGAGATTGTAAGTTATAAAGATGTAGCTGTAAGTATTGGCAAGCCAGACGCTTATCGTGCGGTAGCCCTGGCTTGCCAGAAAAATCCAATACCTATATTCATACCCTGCCATAGAGTCATTAAAAATAATGGGGATTTAGGCGGATATAAAGGTGGGGCAAGCATTAAAAAGAAACTTATCGCACTGGAATATATAAACAGTTTATAATAAATGAATTTTTTTATTGCCCTTATACCCTATACTGGTATATACTAAAGCTAAAGGATACTTAATTTTTATGAGGGGAGGAGATATTTATATGCCTAAAACCGAAGAATTAAAAAAAATTCTTGGCGAAGGCTGGGAAAAAAGGATAAGTTTTGATGAGCTGGAGCGCAAGATCTATGCACATGATATGGGAGTTTTGCCTTCCATGGTAAAGCCTCTGGTAGGCAATCCAATACCAGATGCTATAGTACAGCCAGTAAATGAAGAAGAGCTGATAAAACTGGTTCATATAGCTAAAGAGAATAATATTAAACTGGTTCCCCGGGGTAAGGCTACCTCTGGATATGGAGGGGTACTGCCTGTTGAAGGCGGACTGGTAGTGGAATTTAACCGTATGCGGAAAATAATAAATATCGATGTTGAAAACCGCACCGCTACGGTAGAAGCAGGAGTAGTATGGAAAGAACTGGAATACCACCTTAATCAGAAAGGGCTTACTTTAGCCCTTTATCCTACAAGTGCACCTTCATCTACGGTAGGAGGATGGCTGGCTCAGGGAGGAGCAGGAATAGGCAGTTATGAATTTGGTTATTTTATTGAAAATGTTGTTTCTGCCCGCGTAGTACTTCCCAATGGTGAGGTGCGGGAATTTACAGGCAAGGAATTGGAAGTAATAGGTGATGCCAATGGAATAACCGGTTTTATTACCAGGTTAACTATAAGGGTAAAACCGCTTAAGCCTATGCATGTAACTGCTGTAGCTTTTGATAATATTTCTGATATGGCTTCTTTTATGAACGGTTTATATCATCGAAAAGTTATGCTCTGGTCGGTAAGCTTTATAAATCCGGATGCTGCTCGCATGAAAAATAAACTCCCTCCTCATCTGCATCATGGAAAGCCTGTTCTGGATGAACACCGCATTGTAATCCCGGAAAAATATATCGCACTTCTGGCTTGCACAAGTGACCGCTGCGATTTGATAATGCAGGATGTAATGGAACTTATCAAACAAAATGGTGGGGAAAAGCTGAGTGATGAAATTGCTGAACATGAATGGAATGCGCGTTTTGAACCGATGCGCGCCAAGCGGATTGCTCCTTCCCTTATTCCCAGTGAAGTAGTTATACCAGCTGAAAAACTGGAAACTTTTATTAATGAGGTAAACAGGAAAATAAAACATCCTTTTATTGTCGAAGGTTTTGCGATAAGTCATAGAGAGTTTGTTATTTTAGGCTTTATACCTCATGATGAAAGAAAATTCAATTTTAACCTGGCTTACTCCCTATCTATAACGGTTCTGGAGACTGCCAGAGAGCTGGGGGGAAGGCCTTATGCCACTGGACTCTATTTAAGCGGTTTTGCTGCAGAAGTACTGGGTAAAGAGAGAGTGGAAAAATTAAAAGAATTTAAAAGGAGCATTGATCCTGAAAATATAATGAATCCGGGTAAGGTTATTGATGGCAGCCTCATTGCAGGCAGTTTAAAACTAGCCAGTGCTTTTGAACCTTTAATAAGGATTTTTGGCAATTGGGCAAAAGGCAGGGAAGCAGGGGAGGTTTTTGAGGAGAAAAAGGGTATACCCGGTGATATTGTCTGGTATGCCTATGCCTGTTCCCAGTGTGGTTATTGTGTTGATGAATGTGAACAGTATTATGGACGCGGTTTTGAGTCCCAGTCTCCCCGGGGAAAATGGACTTTCTTAAAACTTTATCTAGAAGGGGAAGTAGATTGGAACCAGAAAGCAGTAGATAATTTTCTGGCCTGTACTACCTGTGAATTATGCAACCGGACCTGCCAGCTTGATCTTCCCAATGAATCTTCCTGGCTTAAGCTGCGCAGGATTCTGGTAGATGGAAAAGGATACCGCACCTTCCCGCCTTTTGAAATCATGGTCAATACCATGCGCCAGCAGGGAAACATATGGGGAAGTTATGCCAAGGACCGCGACCAATGGATGACTGATGAAATAAGGGGTTTCGTAAAAGATAAGGCAGAATATGCTTTTTTCCCTGGCTGTACTTCTTCATTTGTCGAACAGGATGTGGCTCAATCAGCAGCTTATCTTTTACATGAGGCCGGTATAGATTTTACATATATCGGAAAAGAGGAGCAATGCTGCGGAATTCCCATGCTGGTCGCTGGAAGATATGAAGTGTTTGAGGAAACAGCAGCCAAAAATATTGCTAATATGCGCAAGACAGGGGCCAAGAAAATAATAACTACCTGTCCTGCCTGCTGGCTCGTGTGGGAAGTATATTACCGGCACTGGGCGGAAGAAAAAGGAATGGAATATGAGTTTCAGGCTATGCATTATGCAGATGTACTGGCTGAAAAAATTGAAAAAGGAGAATTTAAACTATCCGGTAATATAAACCGCAATGTGACTTACCATGATCCATGTCACATGGGAAGAGCTGGAGTTCGTTTCGAAGGCCCCCGCACCCTCATAAATGCTATACCAGGCAGTAATTTTAGAGAAATGAGGTTTAACCGTTATGAAGCCCATTGCTGCGGTGCAGTTTTAAGCCTGGTAGCTGATCCTGATGTAGCTGAGGAATTAGGGGCCATGCGGCTCAAAGAAGCTTTAGATGTAGGGGCTGATACTATAATTACTGCCTGCCCGTGCTGCAGGGTACAGCTTAAGCGCTCCCGGGATTTAAAAAATTTACCTATCGAAATAAGGGATTTAGCTACTTTAGCTGCTGAATCTTTGGGATATAAAATAGAACCATCAGATGCTGTTATTGATGAAAAATGGACAGTTTTTGAACAGATGATACGGCTTATGACGCCCTGGGGGATGGCTGATATGATGGCGGAAATGATTCCTGACCTCATAGAGGTAATGCCTGATATGTATAAAAACATGATAAAGATGGTAATGGGTGCGCCTGACGTATTTAAGGAACCGATGCTAAAAGTAATGGAAAATTTAATGCCCACTCTTTTCCCTAAATTGATGCCGGAAATGATGCCCCAAATTATGCCCAAGATGCTGGCAAAAGTAGCTGAAAAAATCGTTATGCCTGACTATTTACAGGAACAGATGCCTGATCTAATGCCTAAGACTATGGAGGTATTAATGCCCAAGATGCTGGGAGAAATTATTCCCTATTTTATGCCCCACATGATAAATTACTTGAAACAAAATAAACAGTAACCCTCTTGCACTATTATGCTAAAAGGTATATAATAATTAGCGTCACAGATGTGCGCAGGGGAGTAGCTCAATTGGCAGAGCATCGGTCTCCAAAACCGAGGGTTGCGTGTTCGAGTCGCGTCTCCCCTGCCATTAGTAAAATAGGGCATTGTGAAATTTGGAACAAATAAAAAAGGTGTCAAAAATGAATGACACCGATGCTCTTAACTTAGCGAGACCGTTGTCCTAAAAAGGGTGAGACCGATGTCGTACCTGAAGGTATGAAATTGGCGACACCGATGCTCTAGTGTTTTTGAATTTGTTTTGCAAAAACACCCTGGGAGGACAGCGGCAGATGATAAAATTAAATAAGTTGTGCCACCTCCATAGGGATGCTTATTATTTGGTAGCGTGTGTGACTTGAGCCTGTTAACAAGTACTGGCCAAGGGCAATGGTGTAGGCATTGTTTTGTCTTCATTAAAAATCCCTAATGGAGGTTTTTTTATGGGAAGAACAGGGAAGAAGGTAAACACCAGCAGGTATGTTCCGGTATCATGGGCAGACGCCATGCAGGAGTTTGTATTCTGTAAGAAGGCTGAGGGGCGGGCACCGCGCACACTCAAGGACTATGAGTTCCACATCACGGCATTTTTCCGCAACAATGAGGAAGCGTGGCCCAGCTACGAAAAGCTGAGGCTGGCGGTACGCAGGCACTTTGCTGAAATATCCGAATTCAGCAAGGCTACCTACAACCTGAGGCGGCAGAACCTGATATTGAGCCATTCAAATTCCTCCTCTTAGAATTTTGGTTTTTTCACTTTTATTCTAACTGAGGAATTTGTTAATGGCTCCCTTTTTTTATAGGAAAACCTTTTTACACAATTATACGGATTTAACTTGTTTTTAAAGCAGCTCGATTATCAAATTTTTGCGAAAAATATGCCAAATATGACTAGAGTAATAGTTTTTTAGACCTATTTTAAATATTTTTATTATTTTAAATCATTGTTGAGAGGAAGGGGGTTATTTTATAATCAAAACAAATAAAAAATAACAGAAAGGTGGTAGATTATGGCTATTATGAAAAAACGAAAATTTGTTCTGGGGGGGGGGAAGGGAGGATTATTATATTTATAAATTATTATATTAATTAAACAGCTTATTACTCCTGGAAAACTTTTACTCTTCAGGAGTAATGAGCTTTTTTGTTTTTATGGAAGTACATTAAAGGAGGAGTTCTGGATGAATTTTCTGGATAATATGAAGCTTTCAGCCAAGCTTAGTATGGGGTTTACCATAGTTATCCTGCTCATGTTATTTCTCGGTTCTTTCTCAATCTATAATATAAAGAAATTGGATAGCCTGGATAAAGAGATGTATACGAAGATGACAGTCCCGCTGGGGGAACTGGTAAATATGGCTGACAGTTACCAGCGGATGAGGGGTAATGTAAGAGACATTATATTAAATAATGATGATCCAGCAAAGATTGCTGATTACGAAAATAGAATTATAGAAAGAAATAAAACTTTTGCCGAAAATCTGAATAGTTTTAAGACTACTATCCTCACTGAGGAAGGAGTCAGATTGGCAAAGGAGATAACCGAGTATAAAAATGAATATGACAGCCTTGTACAACAAATCATAGCTTTAGCTAAAGCGGGGAAAAGAGAAGAAGCAATAAGCCTTTACTATGGAGAAGGGGAAAAAATGCGCAAAGAGATTGAAAAAAGATTCGAACGATTAAGAGAAATGAAGATTAATATGGCGGAGAAAACGTCCCTTACCAATACACAAATAGCCAGTAAAACTGCCACTATGACCATTATTATAATCGCTGTATCTATATTTATTGCTGTTTTGGCTGGCTTTGCCATCAGCAGTTCTATAAATGTTCCTGTAAAAGCTGCTGTTGCACATGCTTACTTAATGGCTGAAGGAGATTTTAGTAAGGAAGTGCCTGGACACTTCTTAATAAGGCGGGATGAAATGGGAGAATTAGCCAGGGCTTTTGCTAATATGAATGACAGTATAAATTCCATGTTAAAAGAAGTAGCAGCTGCTTCTTCTGAAACAGGAGCTGCTAGCCAGGAACTTTCTGCTATTATAGAAGAAGTAAGTGCTCAGGGGCAAAATATAAATGCCTCTGTAGAACAGATTGCATCAGGTATGGAAGAAACTAGTGCAGCTATAGAAGAAGTAACTGCATCCAGCCATGAGGCAAACAGTAAAGTAAAAGGACTTAGAGAAAGGGCTATTAGCAGCCGGGATAAGGTAGAGGATATAGAAAAAAGAGCAGAAGAGATGAAAAAAACAGCTCAAAATTCCAGACAGACAGCGGAATCTATCTATCGTGAAAAACATCGTGATATAATGGAGGCTATAGAAGAAGCTAAAATAGTGGAAGAAATTGCCCGCATGGCTGATGTTATTTCGGAAATTGCTGGACAAACTAACCTTTTGGCTCTTAATGCCGCTATAGAAGCAGCCAGGGCTGGTGAACAGGGAAGGGGCTTTGCGGTAGTAGCTGAAGAGGTGCGCAAACTGGCAGAACATTCAGCACAAACCGCTGGCAATATCCAGCAGGTTATCAGGCAAGTAAAGACTGCGGTAGAAAGGTTAACGGCCAATGCGGAAGAAATCCTTAAATTCATCGATGATAAAGTGACTCCTGATTATGAGGTTTTAGAAATAACCGGGAAACAATATGCTGATGATGCTAATTCTGTAAGAGAAATAATAGAAGAATTTGTAAAGGAAGCTTCTCTTATTGCTGGGGCTATTGAGGAAATAAATAAGGCTATGGAGGGGATAGCAGCTGCTGTAGAAGAAGCTACTGCTTCTTCCCAGGAAATAAGCCAGAATGCTACGGAAACTGCCAGGGCCTTAGAAGAGGTGGCCAAAACTGGGCAGATGCAAGCAGAACTGGCAGAACGAATGAACAAGCTGGTAACCAGATTTAGGATATAGATAAATGTAATAAAGAAACAACGATTTGTTATGCCACCAGATATGGTGGCTTTTTGTTGCCGAAGATATTGAGGGTTACAAAAAAATTAGCTTTTTGAGAAAATAATACTAATAAGCTGTTTTTTAGCTATAATACTAATATGCTAGTAAATCATATATAATTACTAAAAATCTTATTTGAGGTGAATTTTAAATGACTAAGGTTTTGGTCCTGTATGGAGGAACTTCATCGGAACGTGAGATATCGCTTAAAAGCGGCAGAGCAGTGGCAGAAGGGCTTAAGGAGGCAGGATATAAAGTAGAGCTTTTGGATGTTAATAAAGATAATCTGGGCGAAATAGCAAAAATAAAGCCAGACGTGGTTTTTAATGCATTACACGGCAAAAACGGGGAAGATGGCAGGATTCAGGCTTATCTTGATATGCTGGAAATCCCCTATACAGGTTCCGGTATGGTCGCCAGTGTTATCGGCATGAATAAAATATTGACCAAAAAGATATTGACCTGTGAAAATATACCTACTGCCGAATATTTAGTTTTAAGAAAAGAAGACTATGAAGAAAACATGAAGCGGGCAATAGATAAACTGGGATTACCGGCTGTAGTCAAGGCAGCTACGCAGGGTTCCAGCATTGGTACTTATATCGTAAAGGATGAAGGAAATCTAAAAGCTGCTGTGATGGATGCCTTTAATTATGATAATGAGGTGCTGGTTGAGAGGTTTATAGCCGGAACCGAGGTTACCGCTGCCCTTTTGGGCAATGAAAATCCTGTAGTATTACCGATAATTGAAATAACTTCAGCCAATGAATTTTATGATTATGAATCAAAATATACTCCAGGCATGTGTCAGCATATAATTCCCGCACGCATTACCAAAGAGGCAGAAGCAAGGGTTAAAGAAATAAGCAGCAGGGTTTATAGGGCAGTTGGCTGTCGTGGTTTTGCCCGGGTTGATTTTATAGTAGACAAAAAGGACCAGCCCTGGGTTCTGGAAATAAATACCATACCCGGTATGACGGAAATGAGTTTGGTGCCTGATGCTGCCAAAGCAGCCGGCATGAGTTTTGTAGAGCTGGTGGACAGAATTGTAAAGCTTGCTTTGCAATAATTTATATAAGGTTTAAAATAGTAGAAAAATAGCCTTGAGAACAATATCTTAAGGCTATTTTTATTGTGCAAAGGAGGTAACCTGCTTTATGCGAACGGCTGAAGATTTAAAGAGGATCTTATCCCGTATTGATGGGCGGGGATATAAGGCATATAAAGAACTGGAAGGAAGCTATGATCTTGGTAACTGTTATCTCTATATAGATCATGCCCAGGCTGACCCTTTTGCTCCCATGAGCAGAACAAGGATAAGGGTACCTATGAACAAGGCCGGCTTTCCGGATTATCTTTATCAAGGAGTAAAGCTTATAGCTTTGGAAGATATTTTAGCCAGAATAATAAAAAGGGAGATAGAAAAGTTAAACCTGAAGCCATCGGGAACTGGAAACAGCGGGCTTATCTATATAGATGCAGGAGGCCAGGAGGTAATAAAGAGAACGGCAGTAAAAATAACCTCGGATTTTGTGGAAGCCAGGTTATCCATAGGACTTCCTGCTGCCGGAAGAACCATAAAAGGGAAGGAAGCTTTAAGGATTTTTAACGATGTTTTGCCATGGCTGGCGCAGAACAGCCTTTATTTTAAAGCCCTGGACAGAAATGTACTGGAAGAACATGTTAACCTCTTTGCCGATCAGGAGTATATACGGCAAAAGTTAGATGAACTGGGATTGGTGGCATTTGTCGGCAACGGTGCGGTGCTTCCAAGAAAAAGCGGCAACAGCAATCTCCCCTTGCCGGGTAAAGAAGCTGTCAAATTTCAATCTCCTCCGGATTTGCAGGTAGCTATTGATACCCCTTATCATGGGTTGATAACCGGTATGGGAATAAAAAAAGGGGTAACCCTTATAACCGGGGGAGGTTTTCACGGTAAGAGCACTCTTTTAAAAGCTCTGGAAAGAGGAGTATACAACCATATAAAAGGTGATGGCCGGGAATGGGTAATAACAACCGGAGATGCAGTAAAAATAAGAGCGGAAGATGGCAGGAATATAGAAAAGGTTGACATAAGTTGTTTTATTGACAACCTACCTTTTAATAAAGATACCAAAACTTTTTCTACCGAAAATGCAAGCGGCAGTACCTCCCAGGCTGCCAATATTGTAGAAGCATTGGAGATAGGAGCCAAGCTTTTGCTTTTGGATGAGGATACCAGTGCCACCAATTTTATGATAAGGGATGAACGTATGCAAAGGCTTATTGCCAAGGAAAAAGAACCTATAACCCCTTTTATAGACCGGGTAAGGCAGCTGTATGAGGAACTTGGGGTTTCCAGCATTCTGGTTATTGGAGGTTCAGGAGATTACCTGGAAGTTGCTGATACTGTTATTATGCTTGACAGTTACCGTGTATGCAATGTGACAGATAAAGCAAAAAAAATAGTGCATGAAATACCAGGTCAGCGACTGGTGGAACAAAAAGGCAGGCTGTATATAAATGCACATAGAATTATAAAAAAGGATACTTTTAATGCCAGCAAAAACAGAAAGATGAAGGTAACCGCAAAGGGAATTAATACGGTGCTTTACGGCAAGACGGCAATTGATTTGTCTGCAGTGGAGCAACTGGTAGATGCAGGCCAAACCAGGGCTATTGCTGATTTACTGGTTTATATGCAGCGGTATGTTGATAATAGCCGAAGTTTAAAAGATATCATTGATAAAATATACAAAGATATGCATGCGGATTTTGAGGTTATATCACCTTTTGCTCCTGGACAGCATCCGGGAGATCTGGTCTGGGTGCGTCCCTATGAACTGGCTGCTGCTCTGAATCGGATGCGCACCCTGCAGGTAAAATAGTTTTTTTACGGATATTGAGTTTATCTGCTATAATAGACTTTAAATAATCAGGGGAGACGAGAAAGCGCGATGGACAAGAAGCTGGAGGAAATAAGGGAAAAAGTTAAAAACGGTATACGGTTGACCAAAGAAGATGGATTGTATCTCTATAACTCATCTGATCTCCTGTCTATTGGGCAAATAGCCAAAGAGAAAAAAAAGCAGGTATCGGGAGATTATGTTTTTTTTAATGTCAACTGCCATATTAACTTGACCAATATATGTGTTTCCAAATGCAAATTTTGTGCCTTTGGGGTTGATGAAAATGCGCCTCGGCCCTATGCTATGACTCCTGAACAGGTATTTGATTACGCAGCAAAAGCGATGAACCAGAATATAACTGAATTTCACATAGTAAGCGCTTTAAACCCCAAACTTACTCTGGATTATTATATTGAAGTAATAAGCGGGCTTAAGAAAGCATATCCGCATGTTCTCATCCAGGCATTGACAGCGGTAGAAATTGTCTATTTAGCCAGCATAAGCAGCCTTTCTGTGGGAGAAGTTCTGCAAGCCTTAAAAAATGCAGGTCTAGACGCTATTCCTGGTGGAGGAGCAGAGATCCTTGATGACAGAATAAGGAAAGAACTTTGCCCGCGCAAGGCAAATTCTGAGGAATGGCTCCAGGTACACCGCATAGCTCATCAGCTGGGGATTAAAACGAACTGTACGATGCTTTTTGGCCATATCGAGACTTATGAGGACAGGATAAACCATCTGCTGAAACTGCGGGAACTGCAGGATGAAGCTCCAGGTTTTAAAGCTTTTATACCACTGCCATTTCTGCCTGAAAATACGGGACTTGCACATCTTAACAAAACCAGCTCCCTGGATGAGCTGAAAACGATAGCTATATCAAGGCTCATGCTCGACAATATTGAACATGTAAAAGCCTTCTGGATTATGCTGGGGCTTCCTGTAGCGCAAATAGCCCTTGAGTTTGGAGCAGATGACCTGGATGGCACGATTATAGAAGAAAAAATCATGCATGCAGCAGGAGCTAAAACAGATAAAGGCATTCCTAAAGAAAAAATTATAAGCCTTATAAAAGAAGCCGGTTATATTCCAGCTGAACGTGACACAGTCTACAACATTATCAGAACCTATTGATATAGCAGGGACAGGGGAGAGGGATAAAATGCGGCCGCGGGTAGGACACATTCAGTTTATCAATTGTTTTCCCCTTTTTTATGGGCTTATTGAAAAAAAGTTTTTGCTGGAAATAGACTTGATAAAAGGTAATCCGACTGACCTGAACCGTATGTTAAAAGAAGGGGAGCTGGACCTGGCTCCTATTTCTTCAATCGCTTATGCCCAGAATTATGAGGAATATGTTTTGATGCCGGATATATCAATAAGCTGTGATGGAGAGGTTAAGAGTATCTATCTTTTTTCCAAAATTCCTATCGAAGAACTGGATGGGAAAAAGATTGCTTTGAGCAATATATCGGCAACTTCTGTAAATCTCCTGTATGTACTTATGCATTTTTTCTATAAAATCAAACCCCAATATTTTATTTCCGCTCCAGAACTGGGAGCCATGCTTTTGGAAGCAGAAGCTGCTCTGCTTATAGGTGACGATGCGTTAAGGGCCAAATATAAACAGGAAAAAAGGCTTTTTGTATATGATCTGGGCAAATTGTGGAAAGATAAAACAGGTTTGCCTATGGTTTTTGCAGTATGGGCAGTAAGGGAAGAGTTTGCCCTAAAAAATCCGAAAACCGTGGAGATTATTAAAGATACCTTTGTTGATTCTATAAGCTTAAGCCTTGAAAATATTGAAGATGTAGCAGCCAAAGCTGCTTACTGGGAAGACTTCACTACCCAGTATCTAGTAGACTACTTTAAAAGTCTGCGTTTTGATTTTGATAAATCAAAACAGGAAGGGCTTCTTGAATACTACCGTTATGCCAAAGAATTGGGGATTTTAAGAGAGGTTCCCCCTTTAAAAATACTTGACATATAAGGTGGGAGAGGATAGCTTTGCAGGTTGATAGATTGCTGAAAGATATTCTGGCTGGAAAACGCATGACTGATGAAGAATTTGTCTTTCTCTGGCAGGAAGCTGATTTTCTCTCTCTGGGCAAGGCAGCAGATGAAATGCGCAAAAAGATATTTGGCAATGATATGGCCACTTTTATAATTGACCGCAACATAAACTATACCAACATCTGCAGCTGCCAGTGCAGATTTTGCGCATTTTACCGCACCTCTGAGGACAAAGACGCTTATGTTATCGATAAAGATACCTTATTTGACAAGATTGAAGAGGCCATTGACCTGGGAGCAACCCAGCTTATGATACAGGGAGGGCTTAATGAAGCGCTTGATATAACTTTCTTTGAAGATATGTTTAAAGATATAAAATCACGCTATGACATAACTCTTCACTCCCTGAGTGCTCCCGAAGTGGCATTCATCGCTAAAATATCTGGACTAAGCATAAAAGAAACCCTCTTACGCCTTAAAAATGCCGGGCTTGATTCACTCCCGGGCGGGGGAGCGGAAATACTGCATGATGATATAAGAAGGGAAATAAGCCCGAATAAAATAGGTACTGAGGAATGGCTTAATATAATGGAAGCTGCTCACGAAATAGGGCTTGAGTCGACAGCTACCATGATGATGGGAAGTATTGAAAAATTGGAACATCAGCTTTACCATTTGAAAAAAATAAGGGATCTGCAGGATAAAACCGGTGGTTTCAGGGCTTTTATTGTTTGGACCTATCAGCCCGGGAATAACAGGCTTATGGGGGACAAAATATCTTCCCTTTACTATCTTCGTTTTTTGGCCTTATCGCGTCTTTACCTCGATAATTTTAAACATATACAGGGGTCCTGGGTTACACAAGGAAAGGAAATAGGACAGCTTTCTCTTCTTTTTGGAGCTGATGATCTGGGAAGCATAATGATTGAAGAAAATGTCGTAAGGGCAGCCGGCACGGCCTATAAAATGAAAAAAGAAGAAATGATTTCCCTCATTCGTTTGGCAGGAAGGATTCCGGCACAAAGAGATACATCTTACAATATACTGCAAATTTTCTAAAAAAATAAAGCGGGGCGATTGCAATGTATGTACCAGCAGCAGATTTTGCTTTTATAGGAGGTTCCAGCACTTTAAGCATTGAAATACCTGAAGATTTGGGTTTGGATTATGTAGAGGTGCTTGAAACCCTGGACTTTGAAACTCCTTTTGGTACCAGTCCCCAGTTTAAGCTGTTATCTGTAAAAGGACGGGAAGGTAACCGAAAGGTTTTAACCTGTCGGATGCACGGATGGAGAAGGGGAATAAGGAGGGGGGATGCTTCCAGACAGATTTTTTGGGTATTTAAACAGGCGGGAGTTAAACGCATAATTGCTGAAGGCGGAGTAGGAGCAGTAAATCACCTTTTGAATCCGCGGGATATCGTTATACCGCATGATTATATGGATTTTTCCATGCGCAAAGATATAGGATTAGAGGACAGACACCTTCTGATTATGCGTGATGCCCTTTGTCCCCAAATGCGAAACATTTTATTTTCTATAGCCAGGCAAAGCTGGAAAAAGGGGAAGGTTTTCGAGCGGGGCATATACTGCAATACGGATGGAAGGCATTTTGAAAGCCCAGCAGAAGTTAACTATTACAAGATAGCAGGTGCTGACATAATAGGGCAGAGTATATGTCCGGAAGTTTATCTGGCCAGAGAAATTGGGGCCTGTTATGTCGGAATTTATCTGGTAGTAAATTATGCAGAAGGTATAGTAACCCCCTGGCAACATGAAGAGCTTAAAGATATTTTTTATACAGAAAGTGCAGAAATAGGGAGGATAATTTTTGAATTTTTAAGGGCTCTTCCATTAGATGCCGACTGTCAGTGTGCTCAGCTTAGGAAGGAAACACTCCTAAAATCCGTTTATTAACAAATTTTTTTCAGGAGGTAAGCATGGCGCAAAATAATAAAAGTACATTAAAACTTATAATTTTCCTGGTCCTTTTGGGAGGAATATCGCTTTTCCTTCACCTGTATGCGGATTTTCTGTGGTTTAAGTCAGTAAATTATGCGTCTGTCTTTACTACCATACTGGTTAACAAGATCGGTTTATATGCAATTGTTTTTCTTTTTGTTTTCCTGCTTTGTTATATAAACCTGGTTTTTACACGCAAAAATATAGGAGTAACCTATGATGATTACGAAGATGATCCCACGGTAATCTACCTGGATGAAGAAAGGCACAAATCCCCCTGGCTGGAATTTTTAAAAGGCAAATATGCCAAATGGATATTTATAGTAATCAGCCTCTTGATTGCTCTGGTTATAAGCTCTTCTGTTGCAGACAAATGGATTATAGTGCAGCAGTATATAAATAAAGTGCCATTTAACATAAAAGATCCCATTTTCAACAAAGATTTAAGTTTTTATTTCTTTAATCTGGCCTTTTATCAATTTATATATGGAATATTGATGTCTGCTTTGGTTCTCATAACTATTGTGGTAGGAGTCATATACCTCTTTAATGCCTCTTCCAACATAATATTTGGTGACTGGCGGCAGTTTACCTTTGCCAAAGGTCATATGGCCACTCTTTTTGCGGCAATATTTGCTCTGCAGGCCTTTAAATACAAGCTTGCTTCCTATGAAATCCTATTTTCGCCTGGTGGAATAGTATTTGGAGCTACCTATACGGATGTTTATGCACGTTTAATTTCTTATAAGGCCCTGGTATTCGTTTCTCTTATAATAGCAGCTGTAATTCTTCTTAATATATTCATAAAACGCGTAAACTGGATTGTAGGAAGTATTGCTTTATGGCTGGTAATCGTTCTGGTCTTAAGCGGGATTTATCCAGGCCTTTTACAAAAATTTGTGGTACAGCCGAATGAATTTAATAAAGAAAAGAAGTATATTGAAAATGCTATCAAATACACCAGACAGGCTTATGCACTGGATAAAGCGGTAAATAAAAATTTTGCCATTAACTATAATCTGGATATAAATAATGAAAATGATGCACCTACTATACGAAATATACGCCTGTGGGACTGGCAGCCTCTTATAACAACTTATAAAAGTCTGCAGGAACTGCGTCCTTACTATGTGTTTAATGATGTAGACATTGACCGTTATATTATAGATGGCAAATACCGTCAGGTTATGCTGGCAGCACGTGAGATTGACCCCGGAGGACTTCCCGAAAATGCCCGTACCTGGATAAATGAAAGGCTTATGTATACTCATGGCTATGGATTAGTGGTAAGCCCAGTAAATGAAGTTGCTGAAGAAGGATTTCCGAGGTTTTTTATTAAAGATATTCCCCCGGCCTTTACTTCAGATTTAAAGGTGAAAAGGCCAGAGATTTACTTTGGAGAGCTTACCAATTCCTATGTTATTGTAAACACCAAACAGAAGGAATTTGACTACCCTATGGGAGAAACTAATGTTTACTGCTATTATCAGGGCAAAAATGGCATAAAACTAGATTCCCTGGGCAAAAAGCTTATGTTTGCCTGGGTACTCAAGGATTATAAAATACTGCTTTCTTCCGACATAACCAGAGAAAGCCAGGTACTAATGAACCGCAATATAATCGAGAGGGTAGAAAAAATTGCCCCCTATCTGGCTTTTGACGATGATCCTTATATAGTCATAAATAGAGAAAACGGCAAACTATACTGGATAATCGATGCTTATACCTATTCTGACAAGTATCCTTATTCACAGCCTTTTGATAACCGGGGTAATAATTATGTGCGCAATGCAGTAAAAGTGGTAGTAGATGCCTATACAGGAGAAATGGATTTTTATATTGCTGATGAATCTGATCCTGTTATTAAAACTTACAGCCAAATATTCCCGGGAGTATTTAAACCTTTAGAACAGATGCCAGCAGAACTTAAGAACCATATAAGATATCCAGCCTGGTTATTTACTATTCAGGCTAAGATGTATCAGACTTTCCACATGACTGATCCTAATGTTTTTTACAACAAAGAAGATCTGTGGCTCATTCCTACAGAAATTGTGGGCGATAAGCCGGTAGAGATGGAACCGTATTATATAATAATGAGGCTGCCTGAAGAAACGAAGGAAGAATATATCCTGATGCTTCCTTTTACTCCCAAAAATCGCCCGAATATGATTGCCTGGATGTGTGTGCGTATAGATGGGGACAATTACGGTAAGATGCTGGTTTACAATTTCCCCAAACAGGAAACGATATATGGTCCCAATCAGCTTGAATCCAGAATAAATCAGGACACTTACATTTCCCAGCAGATAAGTCTGTGGGATCAGAGAGGTTCCAATGTTTATAGGGGTAATCTTCTGGTTATACCAATTCAGAATTCTATCCTCTATGTAGAACCTCTTTACCTGCAGGCGGAAAATGGAAAGATACCTGAATTGAAACGTGTTATTGTAGCTTTTGAAAACCGAATAGTAATGGAACCTACCCTGGAGCAGGCATTAGTAAAATTATTCGGTGAAAAAGCTGCCCTTCCTGAAGAAACCAAAGAAGCTCCAGCAGGTAGCATGGAGGAAAAGGGAGATTTAAGGGAATTAGCTAGAATGGCACGACAGTACTATGATCAGGCCAACAGGCTTTTGCAGCAGGGTGACTGGGCTGGCTATGGAGAAAATATAAAGAAACTGGAAGAAGTCTTAAGACAGATGGAAGAAGCCAGGTAGACTGGCTTCTTCCGTGGATAACATATAATACTTTAATATTTCTGGGGGGAAAAAAGTGAAAAAGATCGTGTGCCTGGGAGACAGCACTACCTATGGTTTTCCTTATGGACCAGAGTATTCCTGGACTTCTATGCTGGCTGAACAAATAAACTGCCAGGTTGTCAATAAAGGTATTAATGGCAATACAACAGAAGATATGTTAATGAGGTTTAAAAGAGATGTGGTTGATTTAAAACCTGATTGTGTGATAATAACAGGCGGGATAAATGATGTAGTACAGGGGGAAAGTTTGGCTGCCATAACCTTTAATATCGAAAAGATGGTAAATATTGCCCTGGAACATGGAATAAAAGTAGTTTTAGGGCTTCCTACCCCGGTTGATTACCCGGCCTGGGAAAATGTGCTTAAGAATCTGAGAAACTGGATTAAACAGTTTGCCACCATGAACAACCTGCCGGTAATTGATTTTTGTAAGGCTTTTTATGATGAAGCTGATGGCCTTAAAAAACATCTGCTCCTCCCTGATGGGGGACATCCCACCAGGGAAGGGTATAAAGAAATGTTCAAGCAGATTGACTTAAAACTTTTTATATAGTTTCGGGAACCTCTTCTGGCAATAAAGGTTTGACCTCAAATAGCTTTTCTATCTCACCATCTTTAGAATAAAGCTTTATATTAGCTCTATTTTCATTTTTGGCATCACTGTACCTGGCCAGTATAGAAGCTGCATACTTTATATTCTCATCATGGTAGCAGTTGTTAAAAGAACGAAAAACAGCCAGGGGACCGGGACGATCCGTCACTTTTATAAACTTATCTGAAGGCAGGGCTATTTTTTCCAGTATTTCATTTTCTGCCTTGTTGCGGCCTACTACCAAAAGATTATCACCGATATAGAAATGTCGTCCAACTCTCAGGATTGACATTTCCTCCGGCTCAGCTTCTGGCTTAAATTCCAGAAGCTTTTTTAATCTTCTGGCAAAATTGGCTTCAGTAAGCAGACATCCGCCAGCCGGGGAGGGGTATTCCTTAATGCCGAATTTTTCAGCCAGTTCTGTTTGCCTGCTGCGGCTCCTTCCACTTATGTCCTCCAATTCTTCCCGCTTTATCCAGCCTTGTTCTTCTGGAATAGTAGGAGGAAGCAGCTTGGCTGATAAAGGCCTTACAATATATCCCTGGTATCCGGAAAGTTTTTCCACAATATGTAACGCGGTCTTGTTCTGGCTCATAGGGCGCTGGCCTAAAACTTCACCGGAAATTATAAAAGAGGCTCCCAGTTTTCCCATCATATCTCCAGCTTTTTTGAACATAAAGGCATGACAGTCTATACACGGGTTCATATTTTTACCATATCCGTATTTGGGATTTTTTAAAACTTTATCTATATACTCCTTTCCTAAATCAACAGTCAAAAGCTCAATTCCCAGATTTTCTGCCGCTTTTACGGTTGATTCTTTTAGGCCAAAAAAAGGGGTGACAAAATTCACAGCAATAACTTCAATATTTTGCCTTTGTATCAGGGCTACAGCTAGCTGAGAATCCAATCCTCCAGAAAATAAGCTGACTGCTTTCATAATTTGCAATCTCCTTTTAGATATTCTTCTTCGGTTACAATTTTTATCCCCTCTTTTTTAAGGAGGGCAGCAGTAACCCCATCTCCCTTTCGCAGAACTGAATTAAATGAACCGTCATAAATTTCACCTGCTCCGCAGGAAGGGCTCCGGCTTTTCAGTATAGCATAAACAGCCCCATTTTCCAAAGCTTTTTGTAAGGTAATGTAAGCTCCTTTAATGAAAAACTCGCTTACATCTTCTCCCTTTGTATTGATTACCTTAGCTTTTCCGGAAAGAACATCCAAACCAGTTCCATTTCTTATTTCAGCTGGCGGCCTGGGAGTTGGAAGTCCCCCTAATTCTTCCGGACATACTGGTATAACTTCACCTCTGTCCAACAGCTCTTTAAAAACGGGGTGAAAATTATTTTTTCCGTTATATTTGCAGTTGTAGCCACATAAACATGCGCTTATAAGGTGCCTTGTTTTCTTATTCATAGTTTTATTATCTCCTTATACAGGTTATTTTAGCAATGGTTAGAGCAAAGCCAGTTCTAGTTTCATATTATAAGATAAATATAGACTTACAGGTGATAGGTAAAGTGGAAGAAATAAATACAGTCTATGTGACAATCAATTCTGAACTGGATAACAATACTTTAAGCCTTGGTTCCCGATTCGCTTATCACTATGAAATCCTGCCAGGTGAGAATATTTTTATAGAAATAGGAAAACTGAAAGAAAAATGTAGGATTATATTTACACAAGAAGACCATGACATACTTTCTCTACCTCTTAAAACCTTAAACAAGTTAGCACTCTTGCCTAACCATAATTACAATATAAAAATAACTAAAGAAGGAATAAAGCTAGGGCCTGTAATAGGAATTATGGCTGACTTAAACAAGACGGCAAGTGACAAACCGTTTGGGGAGCAGAGTTCTTTCATTAAACAAGCGATAAAAGCCGGACAGAAACTAGGAGAGTTATGTTTTGCTTTTAGCCCTTACAGCATAGACTGGAAACAAAAAAAAATCCAGGGTTATACGATAAGAGATGACAGCTGGATTAAAGGCACTTTTCCCCTTCCAGATGTGGTTTATCCCCGAGACCGCGTATCAAATGCTCAAAAAATGCGCATACGCAAGCGTTTGACTAGAAACGGTGTACTGCTTTTAACCAGCAGTTTACTGGATAAATGGGAAACTTACAAGATTCTTTCCAAAAATTCCGAAATTAAGCCTTATCTGCCTGATACCCGTTTGGTTGTAGATTTTGTGCGTCAGGTAGATAATATGCTGAACAGGTATGGAGCTGTTTATCTAAAACCGATTGGTGGGGAACAGGGGAAAAACATAATTAAAGTAGTGAAAAATGAAAAAAATGGAGAATACCTGTATTGCTGCAATCACCTCAAGCAACAAATTTCTGGCAGAGCAACCAGTATAACTGAACTATATTTGAACTTAAAAAATATAATGATGAACAGGAAATATATTGTGCAAAAACAGATCAACCTTATAAGATGGCAAAATAAGATAATTGATGTCAGGGTTTTAGTACAAAAAGGTTATGGAAAAAAATGGATTGTAACCGGTATAGCCTGCCGGGTAGGAGGAAATGGAGCTATAACCAGCAATATCTCTTCCGGAGGAACGGCCAAAAAATTGGAAGAAGTTTTAAAATATAATTTTGATGAAAACAGGATAAAAGTTATTGTTTTTAATTTAAAAGAATTAGCCTTAAAAGCGGCAGAAACTCTGGAAAACCATATTGGTAATTGTGGTGAAATGGGAATTGATTTGGGTATAGACAAAAAAGGAAAAGTTTGGTTTATTGAGGCTAATTTAAGACCGGCCCGCAAAATCTTTAATTTAATCGGAGAAGAAAATACAAGAATAAAGTCGATTGAAAATCCTATGTTATATGCTAAATATCTGGGAGGTTTTTGATTTGTTTTTAAGGAGAGGAATATATGTCAGTAGGGAAAATAGTTATATCTAATGCCTTACTGCAGAAGTTAGATATACCAGCTTCCTCGACAATAAAGGTAAGAGCAGGTCATATAACAGTAAATTCCAAACTGGTTATAAATCGTGAGGAAAACCGGTTTATATATATGGTATCACCTGAACTTGCAAAATCCTTGCATCTTAAGAAGAAAAAAAGTTTGAAAATAAGATATGATACCTCAAACGGAATACTGCACCTTGGTCCTACTATCGGCATTTTAGTTGCTGCTATTCCTAATAAAGCTGAATTTGATAAAAGGAGTACTCAGGCTGAACTTATATATTTAAGCAAGATAGGGCAAAAGATGCCTGCGCAAATTTTTATTTTTACTCCTGGTGGCATTAATTGGAGCGAAAAAACAGTTAAGGGTTATAATTTTAAACAGCTTACCCCTGAAAATGGTATATGGGTAGCTTCGACTTATCCCCTGCCTGATGTTGTATATGATCGTATATCAAGCCGCAGAAGCGAACTTATTCATAAAAAAACGCGGGAAAAGCTGAAAAAATTAACCTGTTACTTTAATCCCTCTTTTTTAAATAAATGGGAGGTTCATGAAATTCTTTGGACTAACCCGGATCTTCACCGTTATTTGCCGGAAACCAAGATTTTAACCCCCTCTAATCTTGAACAAATGCTTAACAAATACAAAGTATTATATATCAAACCAGTTGACGGAAGCCTGGGCAGAAGGATTATACGCTTAACTTCTGATGAAAATAATAAAAAATTAAATTACACCGTTTACAACAGAAATTGTTATAAAAGCCAGGCATTAAATATAGCAGATTTTATGAAAAAAACGTTTAGAGTTAGAGAAAATAAAACTTATATTGTTCAGCAGGGTATAGATATGGCTGACTACAAAGGAGCTATTTTTGATCTCAGAATAATATATCAGAAAAATGGCCAGGGTAAGTGGCAAATAAGCAAAAAATTTGTCCGGGTAGCTCCCAGAGGAAGTGGCATATCAAATTTGAGCAGTGGTGGAAAAGCTCAGGTAAGCAAAAAAGTGATGCATTATATTTTTCGTAAACATGATTTGATCGAAGAAAAAAATAAAGAGATTGAGAATTTGTGTTATAATGTAGCCAACACTCTGGAACAATCTGGAACGGGTACCTACGGTGAACTGGGTTTAGATATAGGAATAGATAAAAAAGGACATTTGTGGCTTATTGAGGTGAATTCAAAACCGCGTAAGACTACAGAAACAGAATTATCCATGGCTATTGTAAAAAATACTTTTAAAAGGCCTTTGGAATATGCAGCCTACCTGGCAGGATTTAAGATTTCACAGTAATTTCACATTCTTTTCTATTTTAATTCACAGTGCTATATTATTCTATGAAGGTGCCGGATTAAATTAGTGAATTAGAGGTGATAGTATGCTGCAAAATAAAAAATTTAACGGATTTTTGAAACTGCTGGCGGTAATAATTATAGTTGCTGCAGTTGGCGGTATATGTTTAGCCAAGTTTAATTATGCAGAACCTGTAAAAAAACATCCTGAAGTTGCAGCAGCGGAGGGAAATGCTTCTTCCTCAGCAGCTACAGTAGTTATCGGGCCCAGTAACATTGCAGATATGGTGGAAAAAGTAAGCCCTTCGGTAGTAAATATCGAAACCAGGGTAGTAAGTACAACCTATCCTAACAATCCTTTTTTTAATGACCCGTTTTTCCGGGAGTTTTTTGGTAATGAATTTAATCTCCCCCGTGAAAATGTGCAAAAAGGTATTGGTACCGGCTTTATAATCAGTGAAGATGGCTACATACTTACCAACCAGCATGTTATAGACCAGGCCAGTGAAATAATAGTTAATGTAAATGGCAAAGAACATAAAGCTAAAGTTGTAGGACAGGATTACGAAATGGACCTGGCTGTTTTAAAAATTGCCAGCCAGGCTAAACTTACTCCTTTAAGAATGGGGGATTCCGACCAGATTAGAGTAGGGGAATGGGTAGTCGCTATCGGTAATCCCTATGGACTTGATCATACCGTTACCGCGGGGGTAATAAGTGCTAAAGGACGTCCTTTATCTATCGAAGGCAGGATATATAAAAATTTAATACAAACAGATGCAGCAATAAATCCTGGTAACAGCGGAGGGCCTCTTTTAAACACCAGAGGTGAAGTAATAGGAATTAATACAGCAGTTAACGCACAGGCCCAGGGCATAGGATTTGCTATTCCCATCAATACTGCCAAAGAAGTTTTACAGGAACTCATTAAAAAAGGTAAAGTTGTAAGACCTTATATGGGAGTATATTTACAGACGGTTGATCAAGAAATAGCAAGCTATCTTAATATAGAACCAAAGGGAGCTATTATTGCTGGAGTGGTAAGCGGCAGCCCAGCAGAAAAAGCAGGTCTGCGCCAGTATGATGTGATAATTGGCATAGATAAAGAAAAGGTTAGGACCAGTGAAGATGTACAGACCATATTAAGTAAGAAAAAAGTAAATGATAAAGTTATGCTGGAAATAATAAGAGATGGCAGAACTATACTGGTAACGGTTCAGCTGGCAGAAAAACCATGATTTCTAAAAAGGAGATTAAATTTTCCTGGCGAATAGAATAATAAGTATTGTAAGGTGGGGGAATCCCACCTTGTTTATTATGCTTTTTAAAGGAGGAAGTCTTTCGGTGGCACATACAAAAGGGATTGGTGTTTTAACCGGGGGAGGGGATTGTCCAGGCCTTAATGCTGTAATCCGTGCCGTAACCAAAACAGCCATAAATGTATATCAGTATGAAGTGATAGGATTTATTGACGGTTTTAAAGGACTAGTGGAAAACAATTACATTACTTTGGATCTAGAAACAGTTTCTGGCATTGCTCATACAGGAGGTACTATTTTAGGTACTACCAACCGTGACAATCCTTTTCGCTATATGACAGGAGGAACCCCTGAAAATCCAGAATTCAGTGACCAGTCAGATCGAGCGGTTGAAAATTTAAAAAAATTAGGATTGGATGGTTTAATAATAATAGGAGGAGATGGCAGTTTAAATATTGCCTACAAATTCTACCAAAAAGGGGTACCGGTAGTGGGAGTGCCCAAGACTATCGATAATGATCTGTCTGCTACTGATGTTACTTTCGGTTTTAATACAGCAGTAGATACAGCTTCTGAGGCTTTGGACCGGCTGCATACTACAGCAGAATCCCATCACCGGGTAATGATACTGGAAGTCATGGGGAGATATGCAGGCTGGATTGCACTTCATGCTGGAATTTCCGGAGGTGCTGATGTAATATTAATCCCTGAGATACCTTATGATATAGAAAAGGTAATAAAGAAAATAAAAGAAAGATACCGGCAGAATAAAAAATTCAGCATAATTGTGGTAGCAGAAGGGGCCAAACCTAAAGATGGAGAAATGGTGGTGCAAAAAATTGTGCCTCAAAGCCATGATCCGGTACGTTTGGGGGGAATTGGCCACAAAGTAGCTGAAGAAATTGAAAAACTTACCGGTATCGAAACCAGGGTTACGGTTTTGGGGCATTTGCAAAGAGGGGGATCTCCTGTTCCTTATGATCGCATATTAGCCACCAGGTATGGAGTAGCTGCCGTAGATGCCTTTGCCCGCGGTGAATTTGGCACCATGGTAAGCCTTAAAGGGACTGATATTGTTACTGTACCGCTTTCCGAAGCGGTAAAAGAACTGCGGAAGGTTCCCCTTGATTCTGATCTCATTCATGCAGCAAGATCAGTTGGCATAAGCTTTGGAGACTAAGCACAGTTTTTGAGGAGGACTATATATGCAAATAAATAAAGTTGCCGTACTGGGTGCTGGAATAATGGGAGCAGGAATAGCACAGGTGGCAGCACAGGGAGGCTATGCTGTTATTTTGCGTGACCTGCAGCTTTCACTGGCTCAGGAAGGCATGAAAACTATTGAGAAAAATTTAGACAAGCTGATAAACAAGAAACTGATTGATAATTCTGAAAAAGATATCATCCTGAGCCGAATTACCCCTACTACTGATTTAGCCAGAATATATGATGCTGATATCGTAATAGAAGCAGTGGTAGAAAATATGGCAGTCAAAAAGCAACTTTTTGCAGAACTGGATAATATGTGTAGAAAGGATGCGGTTCTGGCTACCAATACCTCATCTTTATCTATAACCGAAATTGCTTCAGTTACCAAACATCCTGAGCGGGTAATAGGTATGCATTTTTTTAATCCGGTTCCTGCTATGAAACTGGTGGAAATTGTAAAGGGGATGGATACTGATGAAAAAACCGTAGAAGTTGCCTCCAGTTTTGTTAACAGGATAGGCAAAGAAAAAATTATTATTTCCCGGGAAAGCCCTGGTTTTGTAGTTAATAGAATACTGGTTCCTTATATAAATGAAGCGATTTTTATATATGCAGAAGGGTTGGCCAAAGCAGAAGAGATTGATCTAGCCATGAAACTGGGGGCAGGAATGCCAATAGGACCTCTGGAATTAGCTGATCTAATAGGATTAGATACTGTATATTCAGTAATTTTAAGTTTCTACAATGAGTTTAGAGATACAAAATACCGTCCTCATCCTTTACTGGCAACTATGGTGAGAGCAGGACATCTGGGCAAAAAATCCGGACGTGGTTTTTATGTTTATAATTAATTTTTATTTAATATATTCAGGAGGGATAATATGGAATATAGGATTTCCCGGAAAACTGGCATATGGCTGGGTAGTATAATAGGTTTTATCATTCTATTTTTTTGTATCTGGGGGATCAATTTTTCTTTAACAGAAGGTGATGCTACTCTTAAAACATTATTACTTATTCCAGCTTTTATCTTTTTGGGAATATTCATAGTTGTTGTTTTAAGCGGGTTAACTATGCAGTATTACATCAACGATAATGGCATCATAATACGCTGGGGTTTGCGGAAAAAATATATAACCTGGGAAGATGTCGATGAGGTCATAAAGGTTCAGGGCAAAGGGAATTTGTTTTCGATATTTGGGATAAATTGGCCTGGATACACAGTTGGCCTATATAATATAAGAGGTTTAGGGCCCGTAAGAATGTTTGCTACTGATACTCAAAAAGGATTTTTATACTTAAAAACAGCCAAGGGATTTTATGGGCTAACTCCTGAAAATATAGATAAAACTGCCAATTTTATTGCCGAAAAAGCAAAAAAGGAAATTCAATATGTAGATATGGACAGCCTGCCTGAAGAAACAAAAGGGAAGATATTAGCTGATGATAATTCCTACAAACTTCTGTACATTTTGAATATCATACTGCTGCTGGCTTTCGCTTTATACCTGGCTGTTTTTTTCCCGGGCTCAGGAGCTTCCAGGTTTATAATCCTTCTGCTGGTACTGGCCATAGGGCTTTTCTTTTTTAATACTTCCAACGCCGCCAGGTTGTTTCAATTCAGCCAAAACGGTGGATATGCGCTTTTAATACTGGGAATAATAGTTACGGGCACTTTTTTTATACTTTCTTTAGTGGAAATAAGTTTATAATAAAAAGGAAACAACATTTAATAAACGGGTCTTTCAGGGCAGATAAATAATATTTTTCTGCCTTAATTTTTTTAAAAGGTATCTGCATCATTTAACTTAATATATATTATGTAAACTAATATATTTTAAGTATAACATAGATATATAAAAGCTCCTCTAGAATTTTGCGGAAGGTAAATATATAATATGTCTTGATGTTTTGAATTATATTGGGAAAGGATTGAAGGAAGATATGCAGCTAGGCATAATTGGACTTCCCATGGTAGGGAAAACTACGATATATGAGTTGCTAACTGGTAATAAAGAAGGCAAGTTTAGTGCCGGCAAAACTAACACAGGTATGGCTAAAATACCGGATAAAAGAGTAGATTTTCTGTCAGGCCTATTTAAACCCCAGAAGACAACTTATGCTCAGCTGGAAGTTGTCGATATTCCAGGGCTGGTACCAGGGGAGGGAAAATCGGCTTCTGTTTTTCTGGATGCTGTAAGAAAAGCAGATGCTCTTTTACATGTGGTGCGCGCCTTTGAAAATGAAATAAGCGGGGAAATAAATCCTCTAGGTGATTTTGAAACTTTGAACTATGAACTTCTACTGGCTGATTTGGACCTTATTGAAAAACGAATTGAACGTATAAACGCAAATAAAAAGAAAAACCAAATGTTAAAAGAACTGGAGTTATTAGAAAAGCTAAAAAAAGCTCTGGAAGAAGAAAAGCCTCTCTCTTCAGTAGAATTAGATGAAGAGGAAGAAGGAATAATACAGAATTACCAGTTTTTAACCACCAAACCTATGCTGGTATGTTTAAATGTAGATGAAAAAGTATTAAGCGGCAGTGATTATAAAGACAGGGAAAAAATCCTGAGTCATCTTGCTGTTCTGGGTATTCCAGCGGTAGAAGTTTCTGCTAATCTGGAAAAAGAAATAAGTGAATTAAGCGGGGAAGAAAAAGAACTTTTTATGCAGGAAATGGGCCTTACAGAACCAGGAATAGTTAAGATTGCCCGCAGCATGTACGAAAGGTTAGGCCTTATATCTTTCTTTACCGTAGGTGAAGATGAGGTAAAAGCATGGACTATCGAGAAAGGAACTACCGCCAAAAAGGCAGCCGGTAAAATTCATTCTGATATTGAGCGTGGATTTATAAGAGCAGAAGTAATAGATTACGAAGCTATGTATGAATTAAAAAGCATAGCTGCTGTAAAAGAAAAAGGCTTGTTCAGGTTAGAGGGAAAGGATTATATTGTTAAAGATGGTGATATAATTCATTTTAGATTTAATGTTTAGGTGGGTGTAAAATGAAATCAATAATTATAGGAGCAGGAAAAGTTGGTTTCAGCATTGCTCAGCTCCTGTCATCCGAAAACCAGGATGTAGTAGTTATTGAACAGGATGAAGAAAGAGCCAAACTTATCGATGAAACCCTGGATGTACAGGTAATACAGGGTAGTGGGGCTTCCTGGAGCGTATTGGAAATGGCAGGAGTCAAGTCAGCAGAAATGGTAGTGGCAGTTACTGAATATGATGAACTTAATATGATTGCCTGTCTGCTGGCCAAGCAGTATGGTGTAAAAACTACCATTGCCAGGGTTCGCAATCCTGAATATGTGGAAACTCCCCATTTTTCACCGGAATCTTTGCTGGGTATAGATCTTATTATAAATCCCGAAAGGGTTACTGCTGAGGAAATTGCCAAAATCGTAAAAAATCCGGAAGTACTGGATGTTGAATATTATGCAGATGGTAAAGTGCAGCTGGTAGAGTTTGTAGTTCCTGAAAAATCACCTGCGGTCAATATGCGCCTCAGAGATTTGGATACTTCTAAATATGTAATTGTTTCTATTGTACGCAAGCATAAAATGATTGTACCCAGCGGGGATGATGTTATTAAACCTGGGGATCACATTTATCTTATGGCTAATACCGATGATATGCAGGAAGTTTTAAGGTCACTTGGCATTTATCGAAAAAAAGTGGAACACCTTACTATTCTGGGGGCAGGACGTACCGGATGTTATCTGGCTCATATCCTTGAAAAAGAAAAACTCCCTATAAATATAAAAATTATAGAAAAAAGCGAAAAACGAGCTAGGGAGGTAGCTGCCAAACTCAAGAACAGTTTAATAATTCATGGTGATGGGAGTGATCTTGACCTGCTGGAAAATGAAAATGTAGGTCAGTCAGATCTTTTTGTAGCTGTCACTGATGATGATAAAATTAATCTTCTTTCCTGTCTTATTGCCAAAAATCTGGGAGCCAAAAAAACTATTGCCAAAATTAAAAGAGCAGATATAATGCCTCTTATGGAACAGATTGGCATTGATATAGTATTGAGCCCCCGCATACTTACTGCCGGGGCTATACTCAAATATATCCGCAAAGGTAATATTATATCTGTTACTGTATTAGGGGATGAAAGGGCAGAAATTTTGGAATTTTATGCCCAATCTGGTTCATTAGCAGTAGGCAAAGAGCTTAAAAAGCTTAAGTTTCCCAGTGGTTCAGTAGTAGGGGCTATAGTCCGTGAGGGAAAAGTGATAATTCCTAACGGCAACAGTATAATTAAGCCTGACGACCAGCTGATGGTTTTCAGTTTACCACGCAGTATTCATAAAGTAGAAAAAATATTTTCTTCTGGAGGCAAAAATTAGGGTGATAAGAAAAGAAGTAATCCTTAATTATATTGGCCGAATATTGATCATAATAGGAATAGCCATGTTGACTTCTATAATATGGGCTATTTATTTTAATGAGGATGTTCTACGAAGCATTCTTTCAGCAGCTCTTATAACGATTTTTTCAGGTGTATTCTTAAGTTTTATATACCGGCATAATAGTGAAATAAATTATCGGGAAGGTTTCGCTATTGTAAGTTTGGGCTGGCTTTCAGCATCGTTGTTCGGTTCTTTACCCTTTGTTTTTAGCGGTTACTTCCCAACCTTTGCCGATGCTTTTTTTGAAACCGTATCAGGTTTTACAACGACAGGATCAAGTATACTTACTGATATCGAGGCTCTCCCTTATAGCCTCCTTTTTTGGCGCAGCCTTACCCAATGGCTGGGCGGCATGGGAATCATGGCCCTGTTCGTCGCTATAATTGTAAGTATGGGAGTAAGGGCTAATCAGATTTTTAGGGCTGAAGTTCCAGGACCCATATCAGAAAAAATAAGTCCTCGTATCAGGGAAACCGCCAAGCTGCTGTGGATTACATATGTGGTCATCAGCTTATTTTTGTTCGTTTTTCTGATTGCTTTTGGCATGAATATTTTTGATGCTTTATGTCATACTTTCACTACCATGGCTACTGGCGGATTTTCCACCAAAAACCAAAGCATAGCCTTTTATAATCCTGCCATACAGTGGACAATAATCGTTTTTATGTTCCTGGCCGGTGCTAACTTTTCTCTTTATTACTTTGCATATAAAAACTGGAGCTTAAAAAGCATATGGCAAAATTCAGAATTCAGATTTTATACCTATATTACATTAGCAGCTGCCCTTTTAGTTGTTATTTCACTAAGTACTATACCTGACTGGGAAGAAAGGATTCGCTCTTCCTTGTTTCAGGTAATATCAATTTTGACTACTACTGGCTTTGCTACTGCTGATTATGAAAAATGGAATCCACTGGGACAAACAGTTATATTCTTGCTCATGTTTATCGGAGGATGTGCTGGTTCTACAGCAGGAAGCATAAAAGTCGGAAGGCACATGATAATACTAAAACAGGCTAAAATCGAGCTGGAACAAATGCTGCATCCTAAAGCTCTGATCTCCTTACGGTTCGGAGATAAAGTGTTGAGTAATGCTTTAATTATGAATGTTCTGCAGTATTTTTTCCTTTATATAGTTTTAATTCTTACAGGGACTATTCTTTTAGGAGCCATGGGCGTAGACCTTTTAACTTCACTTACTTCATGTATGACCTGTATAGGTAATATAGGACCAGGATTCGGAACTGTCGGACCGGTAGAAAACTTCGCCCATATTCCTGTATTTGGGAAATACGTTCTCAGTATATTGATGCTTTTGGGACGTTTGGAAATATATCCAGCCCTGATTCTTTTTATGCCGAGATACTGGAAAGAATAGATACATAATTTGAAACGGCTATTAGGCCGTTTTTTTGTTTTCTGTAATACTACAGGGGAAGCACCTACTTGGGCCAAACTTCATATTATGGAGTAAACCTGTGTAATGAATTTTAAGGGAGATAACAGATGGGTAATGAAGAATCTGGCCATAAACGGACCTCCCCTCTTATATCTGTGGGAGTGCTTATAACCGGAAACAGTTACAGCATATTTTATTCCGGGGGAAAAACTGCTCGCTTGTATAAAGAGCTGATCCTGTGGGGAAGAAAAAAGAATATCTTGATATTTTTTTTCCATCCCCTGGATGTATCATGGAAGGGGAAAAAAATCAAAGGCATTACATTAGATAAAAATAATCGCTGGATCTTTAAATATTTCGATTTTCCACCTGTTATATATAATCGACTTTCCTACAGAAGTGATGAAAAAAAAGCCTATATACAAAATATCTTTCAAAAATTTCAAAATAATAATATTTATATATTTAATACAAGATTTTTAAATAAATGGGAGGTATATCTGACATTAAAAAATCATCCCGATATGACTCCTTTTTTACCTGCAACTGTGCCTTTTTCCAAAACATCTCTCAAGCAATTTACCAGCCTGTATTCTGACGTCTTTCTAAAACCTCAGAATAGCAGCCTGGGAAAGGGAATTATAAAAATTTCAAAGTCTCCTTATAAAAAAGGGTTTATTTTTGCATGTGCAGATGAAAAACCTTTAAGGTGGATTAAATGCAGCTCATATCAGGATTTATACAATAAATTATTAAAATATATGGGATATCCCAAATCTTATCTGCTGCAGGAAGGCATTAAACTAGCACAGTATAAAGGAAGGGTATTTGATTTAAGAACCCAGATACAAAAAAACGGTCATGGAAAATGGACTTTAACCGGTATAGGGGTACGAGTAGCTGCTCCGGATCGTTTTGTGACCCATATCCCCAACGGCGGGAAAGCTGCTTCTTTTGAAGAAGTAATAAGCCTTGTTTTTAATCATGAAAAATTAAGGGACATAAAATCAGATATAAACTTTATATGTGAGAATGTACCCCTCATTTTGGAAAAGGATTTAGATATAAACTTAGCTATACTCTCTTTAGATATTGGCATAGATGAAAAAGGCAATCTCTATATATTTGAGGTAAATTCCAAACCAGCCAGTTTTGATGAAGAACATATACGGCAAAACCACCTTGAACTTCTTACCGACTATTTTATTTTTGTTGCCCATTCCATTTCTAAAAGGAAGGCTTAATAACATGAATATTGTATTATTCTATTCTCCAAATGAAACGGGAGAAGAGTTAAAAAATTTCATCCAAAACGAATGGCAGGATGTAAAGATAAACTATGTCCAGATAAATCAATCTGAATATATGGAAATACACATCCTTGATAAATATTCAGAACATAGATTGGTGATAAATTCCCCGGAAGCTATAAACAATCTGCAAAAAGAAAAATTTAAAGAAATACTGGATATGAATAATGTCCCTTATGTCAATGAAAATAACAGTGATAGGATAAACCGTGTTTATGAATTACTGATATGTGATTTTAACATTATATCAATACGGGTAAAACCTTCATCCAAAACTAAAGAATCATCAAGATATATACGGGAGATTGATAATCCCAAAATAACAGATATGGCTAAAAAAGCTGTCTATTCTTTGGGTTTGGATATAGCTAAAGTAGTCATAATTTTAAATACGCGCAAACAATATAAATTAAGTTATATAGATTCATCCCCCGTACTGCGCAAAAAAGAAATAGAAGCAGTTAAATCCTATATCAAAAAAATGTGGGAAATAGAAAATATAAAAAATAAAGAAGTAAAAATGGGAGCCGATCCTGAATTTATGATAATTAATTCCAAAACACAAAAAATAATAGCCGCATCTGATTTTTTCCCCCGGGAAGGTATAGTAGGATGTGACAACATAAGAATGCCGAATCGCCAGCAACGACCCATCGCTGAAATAAGGCCTAAACCTACTCCATCCCCTCTTGAACTTACGCAAAATATAAAGCAGGCCTTACTGTCAGCCAATAAATTAGCCCCTTACAAAAATATTAAATGGCTGGCAGGCAGTCAGCCATTTAATGGCTATTATATAGGAGGACATATCCACTTCAGCAATATTGATCTTAATTTTAAGCTTTTACGAGCTTTAGACAACTATTTGGGAATAATAGTTTCTTTAATTGAGAATCCTTCAACTGCTGCCAGGAGAAGAAAAAAATATGGATTTATGGGGGATTTTAGAAAGAAAGAACATGGGGGATTTGAATACCGTACCCCTGGGAGCTGGCTCATTTCTCCTTATATAACTGCTGCTGTACTATGTCTAGCCAAGATTGTAGCCAGCCGGTATCCTTATTTGTCCGCCAATTATTTATGTTCAGCAGAAGTGCAAAAAGCTTTTTATACAGGAGACCAGAAATATCTTAAAAAATATTTTAATTATTTATGGAATGATATACAAAATACAGATATGTATAGTATCTACCGGGAATATCTTAAAATAATTCCGGAGATGGTAGAAAAAGATATAATCTGGGACGAAACTGTTGATTTCCGCATTTTTTGGAATATTACCCCTAAACGTGTATATGACAAAAGTAGAACCAATATAGGTCAAATAAGCATGTCTGCAAGCCAGCAAACAAGAATCAGCAGAATATCAATAAGCAATAGAGGTACCACCATACAAAATACCAGTACCAGAAATAGAAACCGGAGGGTTAATAACATATCGCCAATACGAATCAACCGCTCCGGCCAGACGAGAAGAAACTGATTTTTTGGCAGCTCTTTTATCTCATGCCTAATTCTTTTAATAATATTTCAGCAGCCTTTAATTGATAATTTATACGTTCAGATAAGTCCTGTTTTTGAGCAGTTTCAAATATAAAACTTTTTACTCCTAAAAATTCTGCGCTGGCCCGGGACAAACTCCCCTGGACAGGATAACGGAGCAGAGAAAATTGTTTATAGGAGGTTTTTATGCCAGAATTCAGTGTATTAACTATCTTTTCACTTATTCTTTTGGTATCAGAATCAGGGTAATATATGAGGGTTTGTCCTACCGAATCAGTAGACGAGCTTTTATAAAAATCATATCCCTCATGCATATCCATCAGCCAGTCTACATTATATTCCTTTACTACCCTGTATATAGCTCTAGCCAGTACTGTATCACCAGACTCCGAGCTTCTTGTAGGGAAAGAACGGTTCAAATCAGCTTCGCCTTCAACATATCTTTTATTAGCCTGTACAGCCAGTTTGTTTGCTTGTGGCAAAACCAGCAGAGTACCGCAATTTATTTTCCATTCCTTAATCTTTTCTGCCGCTTTATAGCCTGCAGCTTCATTGCCATGTACCCCTCCGACAATCATTACGGTGGGACCTGGTTTAGAACTGCGGATTATGTAAAGTTCCGTTGCCCATTTGGTACCTGCAGCCACTGTTTTTACTTCAGTTGATGAAGTTTGGATAGTAGTTGTAACTGGTGACTTTACAGGAGCCTCAGGCTGAATATTATATGTATTTGAGCTTACAGTATAATATGTATAAGTTTTCCCATTAATGGTAGTTGTAACAGGCGTATATGTATTATATATAGCAGAGCTGCCAGGTGAATCATAAGTTGTAACCTTATAATCTATAGGTCCTGAGTAAGTTATGGTAACAGCATCTGCTATATCAGTATGTAAAAAAGGAAGTGAAAAACTGCAAAAAGTAAAAAGTGTTGCGTGTGCCAATCGTCGTTTGAAGTTGCTTACCTTTTTCATCTGCTATCATTCCTTTCCTGAAGTTATTGTTTTTTCGCAATTAAGTAAGCAACTTCAATTTTCGACAAAAACTAGCAAAAACCTTCTCGTTTTTCTTAGTAAATTAAGGGAAGAATGTAAAAGTATGATAAAAAATTTTTTATTAGTTTCTTGACTTTAGCCATTTTTTTGTTAAGATATTATTGTTATTTTTATACCATATTAATTGTTATTATGGTACAATAGAAAATAAATGGGTATATTTTGTCGAAAAACTAATGAATGTAAAATTTAGCTATAAATTAATGGGGTGAAGAAATGAACATTGAGCAATTTGAAATTTTCCGTACTATTGCACAGGTAAAAAGTTTCACCAGGGCTGCTAAAATACTGAACTTTACTCAGCCTGCTATAAGCTCACAGATTAAATCATTGGAGCAGTATTACAATGTTGAACTTTTTGAACGCGGCAGTAATGGAGTAAAACTTACTGAAGCAGGCAAAAAGTTTTATGAATATGGGGAAAAAATACTGGCTCTATTTAATGAACTGGAAACTGAACTTGCTAAAATAAGCGGTTCTACCAAAGAATTTATAAAACTGGGGGCAAGTAATTCGCCAGGCAATTATTTTTTGCCTTCAGCCATAAAGATTTTTAAGGCTCGTAACCCCAATGCTTATGTAAGGGTAAATATCGCCCATTCGTATGAAATTATAGAAGCTCTAAGAGAAAGAAGCCTGGATATAGGAGTAGTTGAAGGGGATATGAGCTATGGTCCAGATATAGAAAGGCATAAGATATTAAGCAACAAATTGGTTTTGGTGGCACCAGCTAATGAAAAGTGGAAAAAAATACGCAATATCAGTATTAAAGACTTAATGACTGAACCTTTTATTGCTAGAGAGGAAGAATCCACCCTGCGCTATCTGTTTAATTCTTATCTAAAAAGCATAGGATATAATTTGGATGATATGAATATTGTAATGGAAATAACCAACTGGGAAGCCATGAAACAGGCAGTTTTAAACAATGTAGGTTTAGCTATAATACCTTATCCGGTAGTGGAAAAAGAAATCAAGGAAGGCAAGCTGGTGGAAATAACACTGGAAGGGGAAAACCTGCAGCTGAGCTGGAATATAGAAGTGGTAATACGCAGCGGTGAGACCCTTACTGGACTAAAAAAAGAGCTTTTTGAATTTTTGACTTCTCCTGATACTATCTGGAAAGCTGAAGAAGAGCATATTGCCAAAAATAAAATGCGCTTTATATAAGTTATATAAACTATCATTCAGCTTATTGCCAAAAAGGCAAAGTCACTACTCGACTTTGCCTTTTTATTTTTTCTTGACATTTTAATATGGTTATAATAAAATTTGACTTGCTTATACATATAGGGGGTATATGTATAAGCAAGTCAATAATTCAAAGGAGGTAATATAAAATGGAATTTTATTATATTAAAAGTAACCGCATATTTACGCCTTTGCGCAAATATATCTGGCTTTTTATTTTGTTAGTTGCTGTAGGGGGGCTGTGGTATCCTAAATTGGGATTATTAATGATACCAATAATGCTTACTCTTATGATAATGGGAACCCTGAAAGGTAAATACTGGTGCGGCAATATATGCCCACATGGAAGCCTTTTTGACGGAATAATTATGCCAGTAAGCCGTAATGTTTCATTACCAGCCTTTCTAAAACATAAAGCAACTATATTTTTGATGTTTGTATGGTTTATGTATATGCTGGGAAGCAGACTGGCTAAAGTAATATCTATATGGGGAACAACTCCATTTGTTGATAAGTTAGGCTATATATTTGTAATGAATTATCTAGTAGTAACTATATTAGGCAGTATTTTAGCAATTACTGTTGCGCCTAGAGCCTGGTGCAGAATCTGTCCTATGGGGACCATGCAAATTCTTTTTTATAAATTAGGTAATTTATTAAAACTAAATCATAAAACAGATGAAAAAGTTACTATAGCCAACAAGGACATGTGCCACATATGTGGAAAATGTGCACGTGTTTGCCCGATGCAGCTAACTCCCTATCTGGAGTTTAATGATGATAATCAGCTTAATAACGAGCACTGCATAAGATGCCAAACATGTGTAAAAAACTGCCCAGCCGGAATTTTATCGATAAATACCCGAAAAGAAGCCTTATACATTAAAGAAAAGCATGCAAACGAAGTAGCTATTAAACCAGTAGAAATTACAGCTCAAATAATTGACATACTTGAACTTAATGCAGATACCCGTGAATATATTTTTAAACTCTTAAATCCTTCAACGATAAGTTTCAAGGCAGGGCAATTTATACTTGTAAAAATACAGGATAATCCTATGATGTACAGGGCTTACTCCATATCTTATTACAACAAAGGAATTCTTAAAATTATTGTTAAAAAAGTTCCCAAAGGATACGGAACCAATATAATATTTAACAATTTCAAAAAAGGGGACAGGGTTCTTTTAAGAGGCCCTCTGGGGCATGCGATGATTATTAAAAATCCTTCTGCTGAAAAATTTCTTTTCGTGGCAGGCGGAATAGGAATAACTCCATTTTTGCCTATGACCCAGGAAGCTTTAGAAAAAGGCGCAGCCGAAATAAAGCTGATTCATGGAGTAAATAATAAAAATGAGCTTATTTATAATGAACACTTTATCGAATTAATGAAAAATCATTCTAATTTCGAATATATTCCTGTTGTATCCAGTGATAAAAAATGGAAGGGAAAAAAAGGGTTAGTAACTGATGCAATGCGCGAACTTGATCTAAATGGATATAAAATATACATGTGTGGTTCACCAGCTATGATTGAAGCCTGCCTGAACTTGTTAAATGAAGCTGGAGTAGAAAAAGAAAGTATTTATTACGAAACTGCGTAGATATTAAAAGTAACCAGGCTGTATATACAAAGCTGTATATACAAAGCTGTATATACAAATCGGCTTTACTTTATCAGCAGCCTGGTTTTTTTATAATTTTATAAACTTCCTATAATGAACATTATGTAAACCAATTCATTTTTGCCTTAAAATGCACCTAAAAACATACTTATCCTCCTGAATCTCCATCAGGAGGATAAGTATTCATTTCTTCATTTTTATTTATTTTTCATTTTCATTTCTTCAATCTTTTTTCTTAAAAGCCAGCGCAAAAATTCTTTCAGTTTTTCTTCTAAATCAGCTCTTTTTTTCCAGCCTATTAAAACAATTAATACTAAAGCCCAAAACCATTTGTTATATAAAAAATTAAAAGTAGCAGCTATGAAATTAGGGATTTCTCTTTTAGCTACCGAATAGTCAGCAACAATATCAGCCTGTACCAGAGGTTTGCCTTTTAAATAAACCTGGCAGATTCCTATCCTGCTTCCCTTTTTTACGGGGGCATTAATTTCACCAGGCGATATGATTTTATAAGTCATATATTTTATTTCATCATCGCTGGCTGCTATCTTCAAATCTTCATTTAGGGATATTTTTAAAGTCTTAGCTTCTCCACCATTTACTTTTACTTCTTCACCCACCTGTTTCTTTGAAGCTATATTAAATAATTTATAGTTGTTAAATCCATAATCTAACATGTTGATTAAATCTTCATAAACCGAGGGGGAATTCATAGAAACCGCTATCAATACCATATCCCCCTTTTTGGCAGCTCCTACCACACAATTGCCTGCCCTTTTGGTATATCCTGTTTTTACCCCAATAGCTCCTTCGTAACGGTACAGTAACCTGTTCATATTGATTAGTATACGATCTTCTTTAGGTCCCGGTATAATTTTTTGCCTGGTTGCCATGATAACAGCCAAATCTTTATGTTTCAAAGCTTCCCTGCTTAATATAGCAAGATCATAAGCTGAACTATAGTGCCCTTCTGCATCTAGCCCATGAGGATTAACATAGTGAGTATTTTTTAATCCCAGTTCAGCTGCTTTCCTGTTCATTAATCTTACAAAAGCTTCCTCACTGCCAGCTATACTTTCAGCCAGGGCTACAGAAGCATCATTAGCCGATCTCAGCATCAGGGCATACAGCAATTCACGTCGGGTTAACTCTTCCTCTTCTTCTAGATAAATGGTACACTCGGGAATACTGGCTGCGTATGAGCTTATTTTTACTTTTTTATCCAGATCACCTTTTTCCGCTACTAAAAGAGCCGTCATTATTTTGGTTAAACTGGCCATAGGCAGTTTTTCATAAGCATTCTTTTCATAAAGTATGCGCCCCGAAGCAGCATCTATTAATATGGCGGATTTTCCGTTTATTTCAAGAGTTTCCGATGCATTCACATTATTCCAGATATTAAGAATGTTAACAGGAGCTAAAACTAATAACAATGATATAACAGTATAGAGGAATAATCTAAATTTTTTTGGCATATATACTTTTTCTCCCTGCTTCGATTTTTGCTAAAGTCAGTAAATCATCTTAATTATAATTTATTATCTATTGTTTTATTAATCAATTCTCATCTGCTGTACAAATGATAACTAAGCAAGCAGGATAAAACCAGGTTTTGGCTTAACGATATCATCGGGCCTTCACCTTGTCAACATGTACGGTAGTTGAAGCATACATATTTTTATTAATAAGATTTTCCACTTCATGAGCCACATCATGAGCCGCTTCCATTGACAAATCGTCTTCTACCTCAATATGAAGAGAAATGGCTTTATTAGCACCATAACTGTGGACATTTATGTCATGAGCTGAAACTACTCCTTCTACTGAACAGGCCAGGTCAGAAATTTTGGCTATATCTTCAGCATCACTCTCCCCAATAATCTTGGATGAGGCATCCATAAATATTTCTATTCCAGTATAGATAATCAATACTGAGACAGCTAAACCTAGTACGGCATCAACTTTATAATAGCCATATTGGGAAGCAAATATGGCTACAGCAACTAAAACCGAAGCTACTGCATCTGTACGGTGATGCCAGGCATCTGCAATCAAGGCTGATGCCTTTATTCTATTCCCCAGATCAATAGAAATACGTGACATCAATTCTTTCAACAAACCGGCTAAAACCATGAAGAATGCAATCCCTATGCTTCCTTCTACTATGGTATGCGTTCTTAAACGGGTAAAAGATTCCAGGCCAAATTTTATGCCTACCCCTATAAGCATCAAAGATATAATTAATGTAGCTATAAATTCAATCCTGCCATGTCCGTAAGGATGTTTTTCATCTGGAGGTATAGATGAAAGTTTAAAACCTAAAAGAACCATAAAGGAAGTTAACACATCTGATGCAGTATGTACTGCATCAGCAAGCAGGGCTATACTATTCAAAATTATTCCGAATATAAATTTGATTAGAGCCAGAATCAAGTTCCCTATTATACTTATCCAGGCTTCCAGATAGGCTATCTTTTTCCTTTCCACTGGATTGTTTATATCATTCAGATTTGTTTTCTTCCTTAAAAGCCTGGTAAGCAGAAAATCGTTAATTTTCACTGTAAGCAAATCCATTCTTATCTCCCCCCCTAAAAATTAAAAAATTACCGCAGAACTTCAATAATATGTATTGCAGTCCCGCGGTAATTCCGCTGCCCACTACCAGGGCCCGGCTTCTAGAAAAGCCTGACCTTGTTTTTCTTAATATTTCATTAAGCATAAAAATAACATATATATCATGAATATGTCAAATATTAGATAAAAATTCTCTTCTTTTTATAGGGAAGTATATATATTGCCTTCCTCTTTCCCCCCTTTTCTGGACCTAAAAGTACTGCACATAGTATCATCAGCGCTATTTACCCTGAGGTTGTTACTGGAACGAATTTCAACTGCATCAGCTGTACAGGCATTATTGCTGTTATATAAACACTCTTCGCACATGCACTTAACAATTCTGGACATGATATTTTTTCTCCTTTCGGTTATAAAAAGTAATCTTTATTTTTCCTAATTATGACCGAATTATAACTAATATATGCAATAGGAAGCAAAAAATTTAAAATTTATTTTCCTTTAAATACTGCTTCCCTTCTTTCTATAAAAGCCCTTATTCCTTCCTGAGCATCTTCACTCTGCATTATAGGTCCTATATCAGGGAACAATCTTTCTAAAGCTGCTTTATTTCCCTGGATTTGCGCAATACGAGCCGAACGAAGTATGGCCTGTACTCCTAAAGGAGCTTGTTTAGCAATGCGGTGAGCAATTTCTAGAGCCCGTTCAAATTGTTTACCTACCTCAGTTACCTCCTGCACCAAACCAAGTCGATAAGCTTCTTCTGCCGTTATTTCATCCCCCGTAAGCAGATAGCGCATGGCATTAGCCCAGCCGATTTCCTGGAAAAGCCTTACTGTTGCTCCCCCTACTGGATAAATACCTCTTTTTACTTCAATTTGTGCCAGACGGGTGTTGGCTGCTGCTATCCGCACATCGGTAGTCAGCAGCATTTCAAACCCGATAGTATAACAAATACCCTGTACCGCCATTACTAAAGGTTTGCTGAGCCTGCGATCTTCATCAAGCCCAAAAGGATCAATCAAGCTTTCATCTAAATCCGGCAATTTGCCCTGGCTGAAGATAGGAGCCCATTCCACCAAATCCAATCCTGCTGTAAAATGTTCACCATGAGCAAAAACCAACCCACACCATAAATCCGGATCTCGATGCAGTTTGCCGTAAGCAGCCGCCAGTTCCATATACATTTCCACATCCAGAGCATTTCTCTTTTCTGGCCTATTCATCCCTATAAGCAAAACATGTCCATCCCTCTCCACAGTAACTTTAGGCATAAAAATATCCCCCCTGAAATTACTCCTGTTTACTTATGTTTATACCAAAATTTACTGCCGGTCAAGTATTTATATAAAAACAAACTAGCTCCCATCAGCTGGTGAGCTAGTTGCAGGTCATAATCTATAATTCTTAATATCAAAAAAACTTTTCTTTTATAGCTTCAAAAATAACCTTTTCCAGATCCTGACGTTTTATCTTTTTAGTTTGCACCACATTTTCACAGGGCCTAAAATGTATGATTGCCTCTTCTAAATTAGGATCATGTTCCAAATCAATTGCCTGTTCATTATTGCTGCAAAATATATGTCTACTTCCTATTTTTGCTCACCTCCCAGTTTCAAATGTCTGAGCTTTCCTTTATTTTTAACCAGAAGTATTTCTGCCATTATGCTGAAAGCAATTTCTACCGGTGTATCCCCTCCCAGATCTAACCCTATAGGAGCATATATCTTGTTCAATTTTTCATCAGTTATTCCCTGGCTTTTGAGTTTTTCCAAAGCTGCAGAAACTTTGCGCCTGCTGCCTATCATTCCGATATATCCCGCATTACGGTTTATAACTGCCTGTAAGGCTTCTTCATCACTGGCATGTCCACGGGTAACAATAACTATATAGCAGTTATCATCCACTGGATATTCAGTTAACATGGTTTTAATATCACCTAATCTTATCTCATCAGCCTCGGGAAATCTCTCCTGATTACCAAATTCAGGCCTGTCTTCAAAGATAACCGTATAAAAACCTAGAAATTTTGCCAGTTTATAAACTTCATACGCGACATGTCCGCCGCCTACCAGCAGAAGTTTGGGCTTAGGAATAAAAACCCTTATAAAAACTTCCACTTTTCCTCCACAAATCATGTTGAGGCTTTCCCTGACCTCCTGGTTGGTCAGCTCAAAAGCAAAAACCTCATTTCGACCATCCCTAAGGCATTCCCTGGCTCTTTTTATAACTTCCCCTTCCAGGCTTCCTCCTCCCACTGTACCTGTGGTAGTTCCATCCTCTAAAACAGCCATCATAGCCCCTTCGGGGGAAGGGCTGGATCCCCAAATGCGGGTAACCATAGCCAGGGCTACTTTCCTTCCTTCATTCATTTCTTTTACAACTTTATCTAAAATTATGTTTTCCATATCCCTACCTCTTTAATCAAGTTTTTGTCTTAAAAGCAGAATAGCTTCTAATACACTGCCCCCCAGAGCTCTAGCTTTGTCAGAAATAGTGAAGCAGTATTCCTTTATTCCACGCGGGTCAATATCACCTATCTTTAATCCTGCTGTTACTTCCATTCCATCCATTATGAGCCCGCGCAGAACGCCATCAATAGTCGCTACAACCGGTTTTCCTTCTACATAACTTATAGTCTGTCCTTTTTTCACTTTTTCCCCTATATCTACCAGATTATGTATTGCTCCATCAGCGGGGGCATACAAAACCCTTTCCCGGGCATATCCCATAACTTCCCCCGGAATACCGGTATTTTCCTCGGCATACCCCTCAAAAATAAGCCTCCCCAGATTATGCCCCCTTTTAGTCTCTATTACCACATCCACATCTATTCCTGCCTTAAAACCTGGCCCCAGCGCAATAGTGACAGGTGCCATCTTTCTATAGGTACCTAAATTTTTTTTGGCCAGAATAGCATCTACCAGTATTCCGGGTTTTATGAAGTCCAATATTTTAGCTTGCGGGTCAACTAAAACCGGTATCCATCCCTTTTCCCATATATTATATATATCTTCTTTTCTTTCCGCTTTTACCGCCTTGACTCCTTCTACTGTATATTCCTTTTCAAAAACAGCTGAAGCAAAAGCTACTGTCCTTCTTATTACCAGGGGTTTTTCAATCTCCAGCATTAAAACCCTAAAACCAGAACGGTATAAACGGTGGGCAACACCGGTTGCCAAATCCCCAGCTCCCCTTATAACCACTGTATTATTGGCTATTTTTAACAATATGATCCATCTCCCGTTCTGTAAAATATTTTTTCCACTCATCCGGAGTATCTATGTCTATACCTCTAAAAACTTCTTTTATATGAACCTTTTTTACCCGAAAAGGATTTTTTCTTATTATGCTGCGTCCTCCCTCATCTCCTGTAATCTCTAAAAGTTCAGCCTTAAGAGAAGATGAGAAAATGGTAGGCATCCCAGGTTGGCCATCATAAAAAGGTACTATTACAGGAAAGGTGGAATTTTTAAAAACCTTTAACAGTTTATTTATAAGTTTTCTGTCAATAAAAGGCATATCCCCGGGCAAAAACATATATCCATTCATTTCAGGCAAGCATGTTTTTATCCCTATCTGCACAGAAGCACTTTGCCCTTTGACCGCATCAGGATTAAAAACCGTCTTTACCCCGTATTTTTCGCCTATTTTTTGTATTACTGGATTTTGATATACAAGTATTACCTCATCCAAATCAGAAGCGGCTGCTTCTTTTACAACCTTTTCTACCAGCAGCAAACCTTCATCTAATTTTAAAAGCAGCTTGTCCTGCCCCATGCGTCTGGAAAAACCGGCTGCCATAATAATACCGGCTATTTTTTGCCTTAGAGGATAGGAATAGAATTTTCCCTCTTTAATACTTCCAGCTATAAAACCATCCAGATAAAAATCTGCCTTCTCCAGCATAGCCAGCAGAAGAAATGCTGCTTTTTTAAGCGGTTCTCCTTCTAACTGGTTTAGAAATAGATATTTTTCAGAATCAGGAGGCACATTTTTAAAGAGTCCCTGTGGAGACGTTACCAGCCTAAAAATTTGTTCCAAATTTACTACACTGTTATCTCCGCAGATTTTTTTAAAAATCTCTGCTCTAAATACTTCAGTATCAACATTTTTGTTTAATACACTCAAGCCTATAACCCCTACTGTTTTAGTAGTAGATGATGGTATAACCGGTTCATGGACAGCTGGGGCTTTGATGGATTTTTGTTTGGATCCATCCGCTTCTACCAATATGTAATCGAAACATCCGGAAGTAAAAATACTATCAAGCCAGAAAGGATCTATTCCCTTAAGCTTTTCTCCTTCCTCAAGCAGCTCTTTTCCCAGTACCGTTATACTGCCAGGTACGGGGTTAAAAATATCATGTTGCGGCTTACTTTTTATTACAAGTTCATCAAAATCACCTTTTTCGGGCACAAAAATCCTGGTAGTAGTGGTAACCAGCACTTTTTTGCCCCTGGCTTTAAGTTCATGTGCCAACCTAAAAATGGAGGAGGTTTTCCCTCCTCCCCCTACAAAACTTATTAGTTCTTTTTTATCATCATTCAGATTAAAATAATCTGCAAACATTTTATCCCTGCTTTCCAAAAGGGCATACCGGATAACGGCAGTCTTTACATCCTAAACACAGTCCACCATGAGCCAGCCTGGTAAGATCAGACCTTTGCAACTTTTCTCCTGTAAGTATACGGGGCAGTACCAGATCTAATACGGTTATCCTGTAAAACATGCCGCAGGCAGGTACTCCCAGCACAGGTACATCACCTTTATAAGCCAGCATGAACATAGCGCCTGGCAGTACAGGGGAACCATAAGTTATCACTTCATCTGCTACTTCTCTTATAGCCGTGGGAGTTACATCATCAGCATCTACTGACATGCCTCCGGAAGTCATAATCAAGTCTGCGCCTCTGTCTATTAAATCTTCAATTTCTTTTTTAATCATTTCTACATTGTCTGGAGCATAACGGACAGCCAGGAGGCTGGAACCATAGTTTTTTACCTTATCAGCTAAAACCGGGCCAAATTTGTCTTCTATTCTCCCTTCATATACTTCCGTACCGGTAACTACTATGCCAATTTTCAAGGGTTTCAGCTCTTCTACCCATATAAGTGGGAAATCCGAGGCACAGTACCTTTCTACCTGTTCAATCTTTTCTTTTTCAATTATCAAAGGGATTACCCGGGTACCTGCTACTATCTGTCCTTCCTTTACCGGAGTATTATTATGGAGGGTAGCCAAAATTACCATCTCTACTTTATTTACTTCTTCCAGAACCTTAAGGTTAATTTTCAGCAATCCTTCCCTTGCTGCGATAAAATTTATCTTCCCTTCTGCAGGTTCTGATAAGGTTATATTTTTGCCGGCGGCCGCATGGGCTATTCTTTCCGCTGCTTCATTTTCATGCAGCATAGAAGAATTCATTTCCAATATAAAAATATGGTTTTTTCCCATGCTTTTCAAAAGAGGCAGGTCTTCTTCTTTTATAACATGCCCTTTTTTAAAAGCAGGCCCTTTATACTCACCAGGCACTATACGGGTAAGGTCATGTGCCAGTACCATGCCTATAGCATCTTCTACCCTTACTTTTTTCACACTGCATCTCCTCTATATTAAAATTAGGCCCCTTTTTGTTCTTTTTCTTTTATAGCCTTGAGAAGTTTCATGGGGGTTACCGGAATTTCTGTCATCCTTACCCCTACTGCATCGTAAATAGCATTTAGTATAGCAGGACCTACTGAAATCATTACCGGTTCGCCGATACCTTTAGCTCCATAAGGAGCTGTACTTTCCGGATCTTCTACAATTATGTTCTGGATCTCCGGCATATCCATTGCAGTAGGAATAATATAGCTGGAAAGCTTGTTATTCCATATCTTGCCGTTTTCCAGGCCTAAATCTTCATATAAAACATAACCCATAGCCATGGCAAATCCGCCGTCCATTTGTCCTTCAATCATCTTGGGGTTAATAGCCCTGCCTACATCCTGAGCATGAGCAGCTTTTATTATTTCTACCTGACCAGTTTCGGTATCCACCTCTACCTCCACCGCGCATGCGCTGAAGGTATAAGGCCAGTAAGGGGCTCCCTGTCCAGTCTCTGGGTCAATCTGTACCGTCTGGGCAGTAAAAGTAGCAAAAGTGCGCAGCGGTTCAGGCTGCATAGCTGCAATCTGTGCAAAAGTAATATACTTGCTGGGCAAAATCTTTAAATATATTTTACCATCTTTCATCTCTAATCCTATATCGCTGTTTAAGCCCAATTCTTTAACCGCAATATTAATAAGCTCTTTTTTGAGTTCTTCTGCAGCCATTTTTATAGCATTGCCTGTATTGTAAGTCTGTCTGGTGGCAGCTGCTGTACCTGCATCAGGAGTAATACTGGTATCTTCATTTATGAAAATTATATCTTCAACACCAAGGCCCAAAACTTCAGCAGGTATCTGGCTTAGTGCCGTTTTAGCCCCCTGTCCTACTTCGGTAGCCCCAGTATATATAGCAACCTTTCCATCTGGCTGCAATTCAGCATAAGCTCTTGAAACATCGGGGAAGCCGTTACCATATCCAGTTCCGTAAAAAATACATGCTATTCCTTTACCTCTTTTTTTCACTTTTTTTACCCCCTTTTAAGCCATTCCTACGGCTTCAGCTGCTTTTTTGATACATTCAATTAATGGCACACTTTCCGTTAAAATCTGTCCATTAGCCGTTTCTGAGCCTTTGGTAAAGGCATTTTTAAGCCTTATCTCTACCGGGCTTATGCCCAGCTTTTCAGCCAGCATATCCATCTGCTGTTCAGTAGCGATAGGCACCTGGGTAGCTCCAAAACCGCGCATGGCTCCGCAGAATGGATTATTGGTATATACTGCATAGGCATCTACTTTCACATTTGGTATTACATAAGGACCTGTTACATGAATACCTGATTTACGGGTTACATTTATAGCCCAGGAAGCATAAGCGCCAGTATCAGCAATTATTTCAGCTTCTAAGGCCAAAAGCTTACCTTCCTTATCTGCACCAGTTTTAATTTTTATTATTTCCGGATGCCTTTTGGAATGAGCCAGGAAAGATTCTTCCCGGGAGTACACTGTTTTTACCGGCTTTCCGGTAGCTACTGCAGCTATCGCCAGATGTATCTGCAGCGTAATATCTTCCCTTCCGCCAAAAGCTCCTCCAACTGCAGGGTTTATAACCTTGACCTTTTCCGCTGGCACTCCCATGGCTTCAGCAATTTCCAGCTGGTCAAAATGCGGATACTGGGTAGCTGCACACACTACAATAGTACCATCTTCTTCTACATAAGCTACTCCTGCTTCTGGCTGTAAAAAGGCATGGTCTACCATGGAAGTCCGGTATATATTTTCTACAATAACATCAGATTTGGCAAACCCTTCCTCGACATTTCCCTTTCTGAGCTTATAGTGATAAAGTATATTGCTTACTCCATCATGAACCTTAATTTCATCTTTCATAGCCTCTACCGGATCAAAAACAGCTGGCAGTTCCTCATACTTCACTTCAATGGCCTCCAGAGCCTTTTGCGCAATCTTTTCAGAGGTAGCAACTACAAAAGCCAGAGGATCTCCTATCCTCCTCACTTTTTTGGCACAAAAAACTTCATGATCCTTGAATAAAACCCCATGTACATTATGTCCAGGGACATCTTTAGCCGTGAATATCTTTACTACCCCGTCAATCTTTTCTGCCTTGCTGGTATCAAGGGTAAAGTAAGCATGAGGAACAGTGGAACGCAGAGTTTTTCCATACAGCATACCATCCATATATATATCCTGGGGATAAATAGCTTTTCCTGTTACCTTTGATAATCCATCTACCCTTATTACACTTTTGCCTATAACGTTAAAACTCATCCCTAGTTTCCTCCTTTATTGAGGTATTCCGCTGCTTTTTTTATACTGCTTACAATTTTGGCATAACCGGTGCAGCGGCACAGATTGCCGGATATCCCTTCCTTAATTTCTTCATCAGTCGGGTTGGGATTCTTATCCAGAATTGCTTTAGCGGCCAGTACCATGGCAGGGGTGCAAAAACCGCACTGTACAGCTCCTTCTTCCAGAAAGGCCTGTTGTATCGGATGCAAGGTACCATCTTCATTTTGTAATCCTTCTATAGTTATTATTTCCTTCCCCTCAGCCTGGAAAGCCATAACCAGACAGGAAGTCACCAGCTTACCGTCCATTATAACTGAACAGGCACCACATTCCCCTTCTGAACATCCTTCCTTCACACCGGTAAAACCAAGTTTATCCCGCAAGAGATCTAAAAGCCTCATATCTTCTTCTACTTCTACCTGATAAAGCTTTCCGTTAACAGTAAGACTTATACTTTTCATCCTTTTTCACCTCTAAAATTTATTTTGTTCTCTGTACTGCTTTATTCAAAGCTTCTTTAAATACGCCTTTTATTGCATAAGGTTTAAAATCTTTTTCCACCGGAGGACGGGTAGCCAGCCTTTCCTCCAAAACCTTGCCAAAAACCTCAGCTGCTTCTTCTATGACTTCATCATTAAGTCTCTTGCCTTTCAGAAACTCCTCTACTTCTTTTTCCCTTATCGGGAATTTGGATAAAGCCCCGCTTCCGATGCGTATATTTTTTATTACACTATTTTCATCCAGTTCAATAAAAACTGCTACTGATATTGTGGAAATAGCAAGTGCTTTTCTAAGTCCAAGTTTCACAAATCCTAGTCCCTGTCCACGTTTAGGCTTCAAAAATTTAACCGCATACAATATTTCATCCGGTTGTAATTTTACTTTTCCCCGGTCAATATATATATCTTCCAAAGGCATTTCACGGGTATCCTTTTTATTCTTTATAATGGCAACTGCGTCTAATGCTAAGAGAGCAGGCACCGTGTCAGCAGCTGGTGACGCATTGCATATATTGCCTCCTACAGTTCCCAGGTTTCTTATTTGGGGAGAACCTACATGGCCAGCTGCTTCTTTCAATCCTTTAAACTGTTCGCCTATCAGGGGGCTGTTTTTTATAGTGACAAAACGGGTAGCAGCCCCTATTTCAATAAAATCCCCGTTTTCTCTAATAAAAGAAAGTTCAGGAACATCCGAGATATCTACCAGAACTTCCGGATTAACCTTTTTTTCACGCAGCTGGATTACCAGGTCGGTTCCTCCAGCAATAACCTTGGCTCTTTCCTTTTTCTCATCCAGTACAGTCAGAGCTTGTTCCAGGCTTCCTGCTTTAATAACTTCCTTAAGTTCCATAAAAACCTCCCTTTCTATAATGCAAAACCCCAGGAAAATTTAATCTTAGTTTTAACTTTTAAAATAAAATTTATAAAATCTCCATTAACATAACTTTTGCAATTTTTATGCCAAAAATTTATATATTTTCGTTGTTCTTTCCGGCTAAATTTTTTTATAAAACAAGCACTATTTTTGACATTTATCCATTTAAGCATTTATAAGCCCCAATAAAAAATCGGATATTTTTTCCCGCAAGAAAAAATATCCGATTCATCTCAAACATATATAAATAACTTAATTTTATTTTTATTATAACTGTTTATAAAGTTTTGCGCAGGCTTTATAAATCATTTTTTATAATCTGGCCACTCCTGTTTTTATGGCTGCATTCCCTACCGCCTCAGCAATAACCTGGACAACCCGACGGTCAAAAGCATCCGGGATTATATTTTCTTCGTGCAGTTCTTCTTCCCTGATTATTCCAGCAATAGCATGAGCAGCGGCTACTTTCATTTCCTCATTTATTACTCTGGCTCTTACATCCAGAGCCCCTCTAAATATGCCAGGGAAAGCCAGCACATTATTTATCTGGTTTGGAAAATCTGAACGCCCGGTGGCCACTATCCTGGCTCCTGCTTCTTTGGCCAGCTGCGGCATAATTTCAGGTACCGGATTAGCCATGGCAAAAACTATCGCATCTTTGTTCATGGATTTTATCATCTCTTTATCTACTACTCCGGGAACTGAAACCCCTATAAATACATCTGCTCCCTTAAGAGCGTCCCGCAGGGTTCCCTTTCGTTTTTCTGGATTAGTTAAAGAGGCTAACTCCTGTTTCTGATGGGTTAACCTGTCATCTCCTTCCCATAAAATCCCTATTTCATCACATACTAATATTTCTCCCACTCCCATGTTCAAAAGCATTTTGGTAATAGCAGTACCGGCTGCTCCCGGTCCATTAACCACCACTTTAACCCCGTCTATATTTTTCCCTACTACTTTTAGAGCATTTAAAAGTCCTGCGGCAGTAACTACAGCTGTACCGTGCTGGTCATCATGAAAAACCGGAATATCAAGCTCTTCTATAAGCCTTTTTTCAATCTCAAAACATCTGGGAGCAGATATATCTTCCAGGTTTATGCCTCCAAAGGTGGGAGCCAGATATTTTACCACCTTTATGATTTCCTCAACATCCTGGGTAGCCAGACATATCGGAAAAGCATCAATACCGGCAAACTCTTTAAAAAGAATGGCCTTTCCTTCCATAACCGGCATAGCTGCTTCCGGTCCAATATTTCCAAGCCCTAAAACAGCAGAGCCATCAGTTACTACTGCCACCAGATTGCCTTTAGCTGTATACTTATAAACTTTTTCCCTGCAGGCATGAATTCTTTTGCAAGGTTCAGCTACTCCTGGAGTGTAGACTATGCTCAAATCATCCCTGTCTTTTATGTCAATCTTGCTTTTTACCTCAATTTTTCCGCGGTAAACGGCATGTAATTCCAGGGATTTTTCATTTAAATCCACTTTTCTCATCTCCTGACCATTTTTATTAATAGCTTTTTATAAACTTGCATATTTATTAACTTATAGCAAAAAAAAATTAATTGCAACCTGAAATTATTCAGGAAATTTTAAGACATAATCCACTTTATAATTCATTTCCTTATTTTGTTTTTTCTACATTTTTTATGTATTAAATCTTTTAAAATACTAATAAAAATGAATTTAAGCATAATTTTTTTAAAAAAGGGGGTAGGACTTATGCAGGCAGCTGTCCGCAACCAGCTGAAAGGACGCATTTGAGAAATCAAGGCGGATGGTGTTATGGCCCAGGTAACTATGTGAATGGGCGACATCGAAATCGCGTCCGTGATGACGCGGGAATCTCTTGAAGAATCAGGTTTTAAACAGGGCGATGAAGTTACAGCACTTATAAAAGCGGTAAATGTTGTTTTTATTAAAGAAACATAATAATATTAATGTGATAGAAGGCCTCTTTAAATGAGGTCTTCTTTATTTAATATATTTTTAAAAGGGGGAAAAAGTTTTGTTAAACCTTTGTATACTTGATGCTGACACCTTGGGCTCTGATGTCGATTTGTCCATCTTTGAACAGTTCGGGAACCTTACCGTCTATCCTCAAACTTCACCTGATGAGGTAATAGAAAGAATCATGGAACAGGATATAATCATAACTAATAAAGTAATCCTGAATGAAAAAAATCTTTCCCATGCTCCACGGGTAAGATTAATATGCATAACCGCTACGGGAACCAACAATGTAGATTTATCATATACCAAAAGCCGCAATATAACAGTAACCAATGTAGCCGGCTACTCAACTTACAGTGTGGTGCAGCATACCTTCGGCATGTTGTTTTACCTTATGGAATCTCTTAACTATTATGACTATTATGTTAAGTCCGGTCTTTATGCGAAGAGCCACATTTTTACCCATCTTGAAAAACCTTTTTATGAGATTAGGCATAAAACCTGGGGAATAATCGGCCTGGGGACTATAGGTTCGGAAGTAGCCAGAATCGCCACTGCTTTTGGCTGCGGGGTAATTTATTATTCCACCTCCGGACAAAACAACAATCCTTCTTATCCCCGCGTCGATCTGGAACAGCTGCTTAAAGACGCAGACATAATTTCCATTCATTGCCCTTTAAATGAGAAAACCAGAAATCTTATAACCTATAAAGAAATAGCCAAGATGAAAAAAACTGCCTATCTCTTAAACCTGGGACGCGGGGGAATAATAAATGAAGCTGATTTAGCCAGAGCCCTGGATGAAGACTTAATTGCCGGAGCTGCTCTGGATGTTCTGGAAAAAGAACCTATAGAAAGCGATAATCCACTTCTAAAAATAAAAAATAGCCACAAGCTCTTCATTACGCCTCATATAGCCTGGAGCAGCCGGGAAGCGCGTGCCAAATTGGTCGAGGAAGTTAAACTTAATATCGAAGCTTATCTAAAAGGTATTCCGCGCAATATTGTTTAGAATTCATAAAAATAAAACCCTCCTTTTTAAAGGAGAGTTAGAGGAAGGATATGCGATTAGGCACTCGGCTTTTTTAAAAAGCCCTGGTGCTCAGTTTTAGCTGTTTAATAAGCAGGAATAGGTATGTCTTACATAATAAAATTAATTATAACCCCAAATAATATATTTAATTATTTATACTCATGTTTAATATATATTAAACTATGATAGCCTGTAAGTCAAGCTTTTTTAAAGCCACATCTGGCAGTAATCCTCTCCTGCCTTTTCAGCGTATTCCCTTATATCTTTCTCAGCGGGCAAAACAAGCTCTTCAAAATCGACTCCATAGTAACATTTGGGGCAAACCAGGCGGTAGCCAGCAAAAAATTCTCCTTCTCCATTTATATGAGCGAGCAAAACCTGGATAAGTACGGGACAGGTTTCATCCCTTATAGAATAGCGGCCTGCAGTAGCCAATGACCAGTTATATTCATTTGATTCCCGGTTGCAGTAAGGACATTTTATCATAAGCCTGGCAGGTTCTTTCAGCAAAATAACCACCCTAAAAAATTTATTTTCGTATAATATTATAATATAATATATAATAAAATAAAATACTCTCTTAAATCTATCAAAAAGGGAGAAAAAAGGTATGCGCAAAGATGAAAAAGCCGAGCTTATGATTTACTGTATGAAATGCGGCAACTATGCTAATGAATACAACTGGACTCTGGCTACCGCTGCCAGGTTTTCCTCTACTCCTAATCAGACTCCTACCCTCATAAACCTGCTTTTAAAACTGGCTGAAGGTGAAAAAGTAGATGCTGCCGGTTTATGGCTGGTATGTCCGCGGTGCAATGAAAAAGTAAAACTCGCCCATATACCAGTTCCGCCTCTGGAAGAACTAAAGGCTTATGCAGAAAAAGTGGGCGAGCAATACTGTACATATAAGTTTTAATAACCGATATTTTCCTTGACTATAGCTTCCATAAGGGCATACTGGGAAATTATCTGTACTGCTTCATCATTATTCAATGCCTTTTTTATATATATAGTTTCAAAATGGCTAAGATCAACTTCCCTTATTAAGTCATATTTTTTGCGGTTATTATCCAGTAAAAGCTTAACGCGGGGTTTAGAAAAGTTATTCTCGTTTTGGCCAGTTATTACAGCTATATCTCCTGTACTTAAAACTACCAGGGTTCCGACCGGATAAGGGACTATATGTTCAGCAAGCAGATCAAGGTATTCCTTGTTTATTTTGCTTCCGCATTCCTGATACAGGATTTCTAAAGCTTCTTTGTTGGCATATCCCATGCGATAGGGACGGTCAGACACCAGAGCATCGAATATGTCTGCGACCGCAGTTATCTGGGCAAATTCATGTATCTTATCTCCTCTTAATCCCTGCGGATAACCGCTGCCGCTTAAATGTTCATGATGCTGCAGGGCAACATGAGCCGAAAGCAGGGATACCTCACCGGAATTTTTTATAATATTAAAACCTTCTAAGGGATGTTTTTTTATAATTTCCCACTCAAAATCATCCAGAGGGCCGCATTTGTTAAGCACCTTCTGGGGAACGGTTATCTTACCTATGTCGTGGAGTATGGCCCCTATGCCCAGATTTCTCAGCTTATCGCGGTTATAGCCTTTGCGGATGCCGATTATAAGTGACAGTATACATACACTTACACTGTGCTGGTAGGTGTAGGAATCATAATCCCTTATGTCTTCCAGGCTCACAGGCAAATTTTTATTTTGTAAAAGTTCATCAATTATATTGTCAATCTGGGTTCGTATGGCCTTTAAGTTCAGGCGCCTATTAGCCAGCAGGGATTTAAAGGTACTGTTTAAAATCCGGCTGGCTTCCAGTATAGTTTCTTCAGATACTGCTCCCTGGGGCACCTCAATTCCCAGCGCATCCTTCACATAAACTGCCACTATCCCCTTTTCTTTTATCCGTTTTATATAGTATTCATTCAAAACCTGTCCGGCAGTTAAAAGAACCCGGTTATGGTCAGGTTCAATAATAGACCTCGCCAGCACCATGCCTGGCATTAAATGAGAAGTAGGTATTTTTATCATAAATCTCCCCTGCTTGCGGCTATTTTTCTATAATATATGGCAATATTTTCTAATTTTCCTCTTTATAAATCAACAATCGACACCTAGAATCATACCATAAAAGTAATTTTCATCCAACACCTGAAAATATTTTTTTATAAATTATTAATATTAAGAATTGATTTTACCAAATTTATTTTGGCAAAATCTCCTTCAGTAGGAACAAATAACGCACTTTCTTTCCCCAGGATCTTATCGGTTATTTCTTCCACTCTCCAGCCAGCTTTATATAAAGCCCAAACCTGCTCCTTAAGATTTTCAAAATATTCAATTTTGCGCTTCAAGGCCTCCCTGGCATCATTTACTACCAGGCCAGAACCGCAAAAAATGGTAGTAAAATTATATTCGGCAAGCTCATAAAGCGAAGCCAGCAATTGATGGAAATTTTCATCACTGCGCAGGGTTTTGACTTCTTCCCGTATAAAAATATCCCCACTAAAAAGCCAGCCCTGTTCCTCTTCCAGAAGGCATATATGGTCATCACTGTGTCCTGGCGTGTAAATAACCTTGAACTCATGGCGGGGAGTTTTTACTGTTTCTCCTATAGGCCTGGCTTCAGAAGCAGGGGGAACTCCCCAGGCAATATGCTGGTAATTCTTCAGCCTTCCTATCCAGATTTCCGGCCTTTTTATGCGTTCGACTGCCTCAGGATGAGCTAAAGCCTCTTTTATCCCCCATTTCTGCTGAAAAACCAGGTTGTTTCCGATATGGTCTTCATGATGGTGGGTATTTACCAGGGTATGAATTTTTAACCCTTTAAAAGCCTTTTCCACTTCATCCCCTACATGGAAAGGTCCTGTATCAATCAAAAGCCCATCTACATAATAGCAGGCTGTAATATAAATTGGCTTCTCTCCCCACACCCTTCCCATTTTAAACTGTATAACCGGCGTAAAATCTACCCTTTCTATCATTTTCCATCCCCCCACCTTTATATTAAACCATTGTATTGCCAATATCTATAATATTTTCCGCTTTTTTGCTTACAGGATTATAAACAAACAATACAGGCGTTAAAACTTCTCCCTGTTTTTTATTTATAACCTTAGCCGGCAAATATTCCAGATGCACATAGCGTCTTATTTCCCGGGGGGATTTGCCACTCCAGTTTGGCAGATACCTGTTAATAAACTGGCTGTCTTTTATAAGACGGTATAAAAATTCACCGGTTTCTTCCGGATTATAGCTTGTAAAACCAGAAGGTAAAATATGGGCTTGATTATTTACCAGATAGTCATACTTTAAAATCTCAACTGCCCATTTATGACGGAAAGGCAAACACTCAGCAATAAAATCTTTCAGTATGTGGTAAAGGGTTTCTTTTTTATGCGCCATGTGGAAATATCCTCTTTTTTCCCAGTATAGTGCGAAATCTTCAAAAAAGGAAAAAGCATCGTTTTGGTATACTTCCTCATTAATATACCGTAAAGTATTTTTAAAACTTCCTGAGTTATAATAAAGCTCCAGCAGCTCTTCTATCTGTTTTAGCCTAACTATTTCACTATAAGAGATATATTTGTTTTCCAGAACCTGATAAGGAGGACGACTGGTAAATTTATAGCCGTGTTCAGCACCTTCTTCCCGTATTCTGGAGCCTTTAAGCAGTTTAAGAAACCCCAGCTGCATAACATCAGGATAGAGATTATAGACTTCATTAAAAGAATATTCAAAAAGCCTGTAATCCTCAAAAGGCAAGCCGGCAATCAAGTCCAGATGAATATGCAGGTTGCCATAACGGATAAGCTTCTCTATTTTCATCTTAAGAAGATGCCAGTCGCTTGGACGGTTAACTGCCTTGAGCACCTTGCTGTTAACTGACTGTACGCCTATTTCAAAATCAAACATACCCGGAGGGATAGTCTTCAAAAAACTCATCATCTCCTCGGAAAGCAGTTCAGCTCCTATTTCGAAATGGAAACGGGTATCCTTATTATTGTGGACTATAAATTCCATTATTTCACGCGCTCTTTTCTCATTACAGTTAAAAGTTCTGTCTACAAACTTTACTTCTTTTACCCTGTTTTCCATAAAAAGCAGCAAATCTTTTTTTACTCTTTCCAAAGAAAAATACCTTACCCCTTTTATGGTGGAAGAAAGACAATAACTGCAGTTAAAAGGACAGCCCCGGGAAGTTTCATAGTATATGATTTTGTTTTTATAGTATGAATTAAGGTTTTCCTCAGTATAAGGGCTGGGGATTATATCAAGATCTTGTATCAATTCCTGGTCAGGATTTTCATAAACCTCACCCCGCCAGCGATAAGCAATGCCTTTTATTTTTTGCAAATCTTTTTGATAATAGAGGGCATAAAGAACTTCCTTTAAGGCGATTTCCCCTTCTCCCCTGATGATAATATCTATATCTTCATGTTTCGAAAGAAGCTGTCCTGCATCATAAGAAACTTCCGGGCCTCCCAGAAGGATAACCGTAGAAGGGGAAATTTTTTTAAAATCGGCAGCCAGCTGCAGTATATATTCAATATTCCATATATAACAGGAAAAAGCCAGAACATCCGGCTTTTTGCTAAACAAATCCATCATTATTTTTTCCAGGTCTTCATTTATGGAATATTCTTTCATTTCTGTGACAAATGGTCCGTCGGCACAGTAACTCTTAAGATAGGCCAAGGCCAGAGAAGAATGTATATATTTGGCATTGAGAGTTGATAAAACTACTTTCATATGCATTAGCTCCTATCTATTCTTCACCTACAATCCTGACTTCTACCTCTAAGTCCAGGTTATATGCTTCCCTGACTTTTGTCTTTATATAATCTATCAGCTTTAAAACATCTTCACAGGTAGCTCCCCCGGTATTAACAATAAATCCGGCATGTTTATCAGAAACTTCTGCCCCGCCTACTCTATATCCCTTAAGCCCTAATTTTTCCAGCATGGGGCCTACATAATAACCTTCCGGCCTTTTAAAAATACTCCCGGCACTTGGAAGCTCAAGAGGCTGTTTTTCTCTCCTTTTTTTCCCTAATTTCTGCATACGGGATAGTATTTCGCTCTGGTTGCCTTTTTTAAGTTTCATCCTGGCTCCCAGTATAATGCAGCCATTTTCTTGAAAGATGCTGTAGCGGTACCCCCACTTCATATCCTGTTCATAGAATGTTTTAAAAATTCCTTTCTCATCTACCGCATATACTTCTTTTACCACATCTTTTATTTCTCCTCCGTAAGCACCGGCATTCATAAAGATAGCCCCGCCCAAACTTCCGGGAATTCCTTCTGCAAACTCGAGGCCGCTCAAGCTGTTTTGTGCTGCCTTTTTAGATAAAGCAGAAAGCCTCACTCCCGCTTCTGCATATATTTCTTCTCCCTTAACTTCTATATGGTTAAGACAGTTGCCCAGTTTAATCACAATGCCTCTTATCCCTTTATCGCGCACCAGAATATTGCTGCCTAAACCTAATATAAAGAATGGTATGTTTTTCGCCCTGGCAAACGACAGGACTTTTTTTATGTCTTCTACCGATTCCGGCATCACCATGACGTCCGCCGGTCCTCCAATCTTAAAGCTGGTATGGTTGCACAGAGGTTCGTTAAATTTTACATTTTCAGGCGGCAGAATATCTAAAATCTCCTCATACATATATTTCGACTCCTTATACCCTTAATCATAATTTAATTTTATTTTATATTTAAAACTATTATGCTTGGTATAAGCGAAAAATCCTGCTTACTAGATTATACCTTATTAACAGGATCTTAACAAAGTCCACGCCCAATTATGATATAATTAGCATTAAAAATTCTGCAATTAAAATTCTGGAGAGTGAGAAGATGGACAGGAAAAAAATCCAGGAAGAACTGCTGAAACAGCTGGGTAAAGAAAAAGTTCTTACTCAGGAACTTGACCTTATGTATTACTCGTATGACAGTTCTTTTTTAACCAAACTCAAACCGGTCCCCCCTTTGGCGGTAGTCCTTCCCAAATCTACGGAAGATGTGCAGAAAGTTATGCGCTTTGCCTATGAAAACGGTATAAATGTTATTCCCCGGGGAGCAGGCACCGGTGAAACTGGAGGATGTGTAGCTATAAATGATGGTATAGTTCTTGATTTATCCACTTTTGACGAAATCGTAGAGATAGATGTAAGCAATATGCAGGTTATTGTAAGACCCGGCATTGTTCACGCCCAGCTTAATAAAGAGCTTGCCAAATATAATCTGTTTTTTCCGCCGGACCCCGGCAGCAGCCAGATGTGCACGGTAGGAGGCATGGTTGCCAATAATGCCAGTGGTTTAAGAGCAGTCAAATATGGATGTACGGAACAATATGTATTGGGTTTGGAAGTAGTCCTGCCTAATGGTGATGTGATTACTACCGGAGGCTTAAAATCAAAGGCTATAAAAAATGTTTCCGGCCTTAATCTTACCAAACTTATGGTAGGCTCAGAAGGTATTCTGGGAGTAATAACCAAAATACGGCTCCGCTGCTGGCCCAAGCCTAAAGCCAGAGGTATTGCCATGGCTGTTTTTGATCATCTTGATGATGCGCCAGCTACTGTTTTGGAAGTCTATCAGGCGGGAATAATGCCTTCCGGCATTGAAATCCTCGACAGTTCAGCTATTGAAGCTGTAAATCAATTTAAGCCTGAAATTAATCTTCCCCAGGCAGAAGCCATACTCCTTTTTGAAGTTGACGGCAACCCTCCCAGTGTAGAATACGAAGGCCAAACCATTAAAGAAATTGCAAGCAGAAGGGCTCGTCTGGTAGAATGGGCTACTGATCCCAAACGTATGGCAGAATTGTGGGAAGGAAGAAGTGTCACCGCAGCAGCTGCTGCCAGGGTAAGGCCTGACGGCAGCCGTATATTTGCAGGTGAAGATATAAGTGTTCCCCTTTCCAAAGTCGCTGATACCCTGCGAGCTATTCGCAGATTAGGTGATAAATACGGCATCAAGGTGGTAAATTACGGGCATATCGGAGATGGCAATGTACATTCTGCACCGGTGATTAATCCGGAAAATCCTGAAGAAGTGGAAAAAGTAAAACAGCTGGTACATGAAATCCATCTGCTGGCTATTGAAATGGAAGGGACTACTACCGGCGAACATGGGGTAGGAGTAGTAAGAAGGGAATACGCTGAGCTTGAGCACGGACTGGCCCATAAATACATGCAGGAGATAAAAAAAGTGTTTGACCCCAAAGGCATAATGAATCCCGGCAAACTCATTTAAAACCGAAAGGAAGAGATATAGATGGACTTCAGAAACCTTCCTCCTGTCAAAGAACAGATTATGAAATGTGTGCGCTGTGGCAAATGCCGCAGTGTATGCCCTGTTTTTGCTGAAATACGCACGGAAATAGCTGCTCCGCGCGGACATGTATTTATGGTGCAAATGCTACGGGATGGAGTAGTCCCTCCCAGTGAAGAAGTGTATGAGCGTCTGGCCAACTGTCTTATGTGCGAAACCTGCAGCACAAATTGCCCTTCCGGTATCGATATTCATGAACTAAATGCAGCTGCCCGCTCTTATATCTATGAAAATAACCCTCGCCTTGGGAAAGAACTTATTTTTGACACTTTATGGACCAGGCCAGGCCTTCTAAAAGCTTCTACCAAATTAATGTGGGGAGCTCAAAAAGCCGGTTTGCAGAATATGGCCCGCCGCCTGGGACTTACCCGTTTTCTGCCCGGAGACCTTAAAAAAGCGGAAGAAATTTTATCTGAGGTACCTTCCCGTTCAGCCCGCAGTATTTTAAAAACTAAAAATCCTGCCCAGGGAGAAAAAAAACTTACTGTAGGTTACTTTTTGGGCTGCGGAACTGATCTTTTAAATCCGCAGGTAGCTATAGCAACTGTAGATGTCCTTACCCGGAGCGGATGTGAAGTAATCATACCACCTGAGACCAGATGCTGTGGACTTCCCCACCTGGCAAATGGTAAACTGGAAACAGCGCGGTTGCTTGCTGTACATAATATAAAAATATTTAACGCTTATGATTTCGATTATATAATTACCGACTGTGCTTCCTGTTCTGCCGCCTTGTCTCATAAAAATCTGGAATTCCTTCTGGATGGGCTTAAAATAGAAGATGAAGCGAAAATCTTTGCCCAAAAGGTAATAGATTTAAACAAATTTCTGATAGAGGTAATTGATATAAAAATTCCGGAAAATGTCAAAACTAAAAAAATAAAAGTAACCTATCATGATCCCTGCCATTTAGCAAATGCGCAGGGCATAAAAAAAGAACCCCGGGAACTTATAAAGCGTGTTCCTGGTATCCAGTTTATCGAAATGTCCGAAGCTAACCGCTGCTGTGGAGGGTCAGGAACTTATGCCCTTACCCATTATGATCTATCCATGAAGATTTTAGATAAAAAGATGGACAGCATAATGGAAACCGGAGCTGAAAAAATTGCCACTTCCTGCCCCAGCTGTATAATGCAGATAAGCTACGGCACCAGAAGACATCATTTTAACAGTGAAGTTGTACATCCTGTAGAATTGGTAAGCCAAGCTTATGCGAAAAAACCAGCACCCAGATAAAGGAGGAAAAATGCATACCAGACGCATAAAATACATTTTCAAAAAAATCCGGGATGCCAATCTCAAATACAACCTTATTGAAACTGGGGATATAGTAGCGGTAGGGATGTCAGGGGGAAAAGACAGCCTTACCCTGCTTTATTTTTTAACCCTTTTACAGAAATATACTCCTTTAGAATTTCAGCTTAAACCTATATATATAGATTTAGGTTTTGACAATGATATAACCCCTCTGGAAAAATTTTGCGAGGAGCTTACTTTGCCCCTTCTCGTTGAAACTACCAATATTGGGAAAATAGTCTTTGAAATGCGTAAGGAAAGCAATCCCTGTTCCTTATGTGCTAACTTAAGAAGAGGGGCTTTAAACAGAATAGCCAAGCTCAACGGCTGTAACAAGGTAGCCCTTGGCCATCACCTGGATGACGTGGTTGTTACCCTGTTTATGTCCATGCTCTATGAAAGCCGCTATCATCTTTTTAAGCCAAAAACTTATCTTGACCGTATAGATATAACCGCTATTCGCCCCTTGATATATGTAGAAGAAAAAGAGATTAAGCTTATATGTGAACAGCTAGGTTTTGCTCCTGTAGAAAACAGGTGTCCAGCTAATGGCAAAACTAAGCGTCATGAAATAAAAGATCTGGTAGAGATGATAGAACAAAAATTTCCAGGTGCCAAAGCCAAGATTTTAGCCAGTATTGAAAATGTGGACAAAGATAGTTTATGGATTTATTAAAACGAACATCTGTTTTTTTATCCTATTATATGTTATAATTTAGTCAAAATTCCTCTGGAGGTAATTTAATGGGAAAAAGAGACGGCTTGACTAAAAGGCAGGAAGCTATTCTGGAATATATAAAAGAAAAAATCAGGACTACCGGTTATCCTCCCTCTATAAGGGAAATAGCCGAGGCAGTCGGTTTAAAATCCAGCTCTACCGTGCATGCCCACCTTCTGCAGCTGGAGGAAAAAGGATATTTAAAGCGTGATGCTACCAAAACGCGGGCTATAATACCAGTTGATATGGATATGCCTCAGCCGGTTACGGAAGTAATTTCTCTCCCCCTTATAGGAGCTGTAGCTGCTGGCACCCCTATACTGGCAGAACAAAATATTGAAGACTACCTGCCAGTCCCAGCCAGCTTTATAGGAACTGGTACCCACTTTATACTAAAAGTGCGCGGGGATAGTATGATAGAAGCTGGTATTATGGACGGAGACTATCTTATCGTAAGACAGCAGTCTAGTGCTGCCAATGGTGAAATAGTAGTAGCTATGCTGGAAAATGAGGCAACAGTAAAGAGAATATTTATAAGAGATAATTACATAGAACTCAGGCCGGAAAATAGTGCGCTTGAGCCTATCATTGCCCAGAATGTGCAAATTATAGGCAAAGTTACCGGGCTTTTAAGAAAAATGTAAAAGCGGGGCAAGATCATTTCTTACCCCGCTTGTTTTTTTAGAATTTTTCAAGATATTCATTGATTTCCCAGTCATAAACCCGGGTGTTGTAGTTTTCCCACTCCTTCATTTTTGCCCATACAAAGCGGGAATATACATGTTCCCCTAAAGCTTCTTTTATAACTTCATCTTTATGCAGTTCATTTATAGCTTCATACAAGTTTTCTGGCAGTGATTCTATATTCCTCATGCGACGGGCAGCCAGATCCATCTCATATATATTTTCTTCTACAGGAGGTGGAGCTTCCAGTTTATTCTTAATTCCATCCAGGCCCGCCTTAAGTATTACTGCCAATCCCAGATAAGGATTGCAGGTAGGATCCGGATTGCGAATCTCAATCCTGGTCCCAATTCCTCTTCTGGCTGGTATTCTTATCAAAGGACTCCTGTTCTTGTAAGACCAGGCTATATATACAGGAGCTTCATAACCGGGTACCAGACGCTTATATGAATTTACTGTAGGATTGGTAATAGCTGTTATAGCTTTGGCATGTTTTAAAACTCCAGCAATAAAATGCTTACATACATCACTTAACCCATCCGGACTTTTTTCATCATAGAAAATGTTTTTATCCCCTCTAAAAAGCGAACAGTGCAGATGCATGCCTGAACCTGCAATGCCATATATGGGTTTGGGCATAAAAGTGGCATGAAGCCCATGCCTCTGCGCTACCATCCTTACTACTATGCGGAAAGTTATAATATTGTCGGCAGTAGTTAGGGCATCCTTATATTTAAAGTCTATTTCATGCTGGCCAGGTGCCACTTCATGATGAGCAGCTTCAATTTCGAACCCCATACTCTGTAAGGTTTCCACCATATCCCGGCGTGCTTCTTCACCTTTATCTACCGGAGGCAGATCAAAATATCCAGCCTTATCATTGGTAATTAGTGTGGGAGCTCCTTTTTCATCTACCTGAAACAGGAAAAATTCAGGTTCTGGCCCTACATACATGGTATAGCCCAATTCTTCCGCTTCCTTTATGACCTTTTTGAGAATATAGCGGGGGGAACCGGTAAAAGGCCTATTGTCAGAATCATAAACATCACATATAATGCGGGCAATTTTGCCACTCGATACCTGGCTTGTCCAGGGCAGGACCATAAAAGTATTAAGATCAGGCTTCAGATACATATCTGACTCTTCGATACGCACAAAACCTTCAATAGAAGAACCGTCAAACATCAATTCCCCATCCAGAGCTTTTTCCAGTTGATCAACCGTAATGGAAACACTTTTGTGTACCCCTAAAATATCTGTCAACTGCAACCTTATAAATTTTACATTTTCTTCTTTAACAATGCGCAAAACTTCTTCTCTGTTCATCAATAACCCCTCCAGCAGAATACTAACTATATTAGATTACCACTTAAATCCTTATATAGCAATTAAAATACTTTTATGAGGAATATTAAAATCATAGTAGCCGCCAAGAATATATTAAAGATCATGCTGGAAACTATGCCGGCTACTGCACCTAACCCGGCGCGCAAAGCTTTCTTAAAATCATTATTTTTAACATATTCCCCTATCGCGGCTCCCAGCCAGGGAAATATAAAAATCCCTAAAGGGGGCAAAATAAACAAGCCTATTACGGCACCTATAAAAGCACCAGCTATTCCATAAGAACTGGAACCAAAATGTTTAGCGCCTAATACAGTAGCCAGATAGTTTATAACCAGGGAAAGTACAGTAAGTACAGCAAAAAAGGCTATCCATTCAGGAGTTATGAGATTAAATCCTTCATACCAGGCATAAGCAGTAATAGAAACAAATATTAAAGGAATACCAGGAAGAAAAGGCAAAAAAGTCCCCAGCAAACCTAAAAACATAAAAATTAATACTATAATTAATATAACCATATCTGTATTCATATAATTACCTGCCTTAAAATTATTTATTTGAGCAAGATTTCTTCTATAAGACGAACAGTTACGTATCTTATATGTTCATAGGTCAGCCCTCCCTGTACATAAACACAATAGGGGAAACGTAAAGGAGCATCACAGGATAGTTCAATGGAGGACCCCTGAATAAATGTACCAGCTGCCATTACTACTTTATTGTCATAGCCAGGCATATCGGAATATTCCAGCTTAACGTCACTATCAACCGGTGAATTGCTCTGTATAATCTGGCAAAATGCCAAAACCTCTTCCGCACTTCCTAGCTTTACAGCCTGTACAATATCCCCCCGTCTTTCTTGCCAGGAAGGATAAACTTCATAACCATACTGTTCAAAAATATAAGCCAGCAAAACTGCTCCTTTTAAGGCCTGTAAAACCACATGGGGAGCAGCAAAAAGCCCTTGATAGAAACAGCGGTTGTTTATAAGGCTTGCTCCCAGTTCTTTTCCCAAACCGGGAGCAGTAAGATGATAGGCTACCTGTTCTACCAGTTCCTTTTTCCCTGCAATATAACCACCGGAAGGGGCCAGCCCTCCACCCGGATTTTTTATAAGCGACCCTGCCATAATATCAGCGCCGGCTTCTATAGGTTCAACAGTATCTGTAAATTCGCCGTAGCAGTTATCCACCATGATTATAGTAGAAGGATTAGCTTTTTTTATCACTTGAACCAGTTCCCTGATTTCGTCCACTGTTAAGGCTGGACGCAGGCTGTAGCCTCGGGAACGTTGAATGAAAGCCATTTTAGTTTTTTCCGTGATAGATTTTTGGATATCTTCAAGGGCAGGTTTACCTTCAAGAGTAAGGTTTACCTCCCTGTATATTATGCCCCTATCTATGAGGGTACCTTTTAAAGAATTGTTTTTCCCTATAATGCTCTGCAGGGTATCATAAGGTGCTCCAGTAACTGAAACTAACTCTTCCCCGGGACGCAAAATGCCAAACAGGCAGGCAGAAATAGCATGGGTACCGGAAACAATCTGTCCTCTCACCAGCGCATCTTCAGATGCAAAGACATCTTTGTACACTTCTTCTAAGACATCACGTCCTATATCACCATAACCATACCCAGAAGAAGAATTAAAGTGAACATCTCTTATATGGTGTTTTTTAAAGGCATTAAGCACCTTAACCTGATTATAATAGGCAATTTCCTCCAGAGCCTGGAATTTGTCCCTTAAAACTTGTTCTGCTTTTTTTACCATATCTAAAGCCTGCAACTTTATACTCTCCTTTACATTTTATACTTTAATACTTGCCGGATCAGGCAGGTCTTTTTCTTCAATTATCATAAGTTCGCGACGGGTTAGGTTTTCCCTGTCGATTAACCGCAAAGCCTGCAGCCTTATCGATTTTTCCACCAGATTCCTCACAAAACGAGCATTTCCACTATGGGGATGCCGGTTCTGTACAAAATCGTTTAGTATCTGTCTTAACTTCCAGCGGCAACGGTTAGTAAGCTCATAATCCCTTTCCTCATACATCTTTTCAGCAATCTGAAAAAGTTCATCTGCATCATAATCGGTGAACTCTATATGAATAGGGAATCTTGACCTTAGGCCAGGATTGGAAAGTAAAAAACGTTCCATTTCATTAGCATATCCTGCCAGTATTATTATAATATTATCCCGGTAATCTTCCATAGCTTTAACCAGAGTAGCTATAGCCTCTTTGCCAAAATCTTTTTCTCCTCCCTGGGCCAAAGTATAGGCCTCATCTATAAATAGAACCCCTCCCAGCGATTTTTTTATTACTTCTTTAGTTTTTTGTGCTGTATGCCCTATATATTCACCAACCAGGTCTGCTCTTTCTACTTCCACCAAATGTCCCTTGGATAAAATGCCTATATCATTAAAAATACTCCCTATTATGCGAGCTACGGTAGTTTTACCAGTTCCCGGATTGCCTTTAAACACCATATGCAGTGCAGTTGAAGATGTCTTTAATTTAAGAGCCGCCCTCCTATTCTGTACCATGGCAAAAGCAGCGATTTCTGCCACATTCCTTTTTACTTCCTTAAGCCCTATAAGCTTTTCCAGTTCATAAAAAGCATCACTTTTTTTTAATATTCCCTGATCTATGCAGCTTGGAATTACTTCTCCCTGTTTTTCTTTAAACTTTACTGATATCTCCAAGAAATATCACCACTTTCTCCTTAGGCCTATATATAATTCCTTTTCATCTGCATTATTATATGAAAAAAGGCTAAAAGTGGTGATATACATTATACATTACCAAAATAAAAACCCGGATTAACCGGGTTATTCTTCTTTATTTTCTGGATTCAGGTTAAGCTGTCCAATAGGTTTAAGGGGAGCTACCGTTGATATGGCATGTTTATAAACCATCTGCTGTTTTCCTTCCACTTCTATTACTACCGTAAAATTATCAAACCCCTTTACCAAACCTTTTATCTGAAATCCATTTACCAGGAAAATAGTTACAGGTATCCTTTCTTTACGCACCTGATTTAAAAATGCATCCTGCAGATTTAACTGGTTTTTACTCATCTAGCTGTTACCTCCATTTCAAAATATCTCTATTCTAGTGAAGAATTCTACGCTTTACATAATTGTCCTGCTATATAGTCGGAAATTTTTTGGGCCAAACTGGTGGAGGAAGGATAATCCTTGACATTAAGCCACATTATCCTCTTATCTTTTTTGAACCAGGTATACTGCCTTTTCGCATAATGCCTGGTTTCCCTTTTTATTTCCCTTAACATTTCCTCATAAGTCAAAAAACCGTTCAGGTAATACCAAACCTGCTTATATCCCAAAGCCTGCATAGAATTAAAAGTTAAATCATATCCTTTCCTTACAAGCTCATATACCTCATCAATCAGCCCTTTTTCTATCATCTCCTCTACTCTTTGATCAATACGCCTGTATAATTCATCTCTTTCCATATATAAGCCTGCTACTGCCAAATTATAACATGAATTATCCCGGGTCTGAAACCCTGAAAAAGGTTTTCCCGTCAAATCATATACCTCTAAAGCCCTTATTATTCTTTTTTGGTCATTCGGACTTATAATGGCAGCATAGTCTGGATCAACATTTTGCAAATACTCATAAGCCCAGGTCAGGCCTTTTTCCTCTACAGCTTTTTCCCAGCGGCGGCGCACTTCATCTTTGGCAGGCATAGGAAAAAACTTGTAGTCATCTACTACAGCCTGATAATAAAGGCCGGTACCTCCTACCAGAATAGGTAATTTACCCCGACTATTAATATCTTTTATTAAAATTTTTACTTCTTTTTGATAATCAGCAACACTATAATTAACCCCGGGATCTACTATATCAATCATATGGTGGATTATTCTCTTTCTTTCCTCTTTTCCCACTTTGGCAGTTCCTATATCCATACCTTTATAAACCTGCATGGAGTCACAGGAAATAATTTCTCCATCAAGCTTTTCTGCCACCAGCAAAGATATTTCTGTTTTCCCTATCGCCGTCGGTCCCACGATAGCTGCCAATTTTAACAACAAGGCTTACCTCCAGACTAATTCTTTTTTTCTATTACCCCATAAGCAATTTTATTATTAGGGCTGCCTATAATCTTTTCAAAACCCAGTCTTGCCAGCTCTCCACTGGCATACAGCTCTTTCATTACCACCCTTTTGCGCGCTACTCTTACCGCTTCTCTCAAACTTTCTTCATCAAGCGGATGTGGGTTAGCCAGTAATCTCAGCGGAGATATGGCCTGGCTTTTAAGTACCGGTTTTCTAAACATAGGATCAAAATAGACAATATCAAATGAATTGTCTTTTAAAGAAGAAAGATATTTCCGGTAATCTGCATTTATGACCTCAATCCTTTTTATGGCATTATCAAGCCATTCCATAGAGGAATGGTACATTTTCATGCCCCATTTGACAATCGCTGCTACCAGTGACGAATATTCAAGCCCCACTATGCGTCCTTCCGGTATAAAATAGGAAGTTACGATAGCATCTGCCCCTAATCCCAATGTACAGTCCAAAACTTCATCATCCTTTTCTAAAGCAAATGCCTCTATCATCGGATCAGGTTTATTAAATTTTCGATAATTGGAAATCCTCACTTTAGCCATGCTGGGATGAAAATAAAACCTGTTTTTTTCGTCTATATAAAGAACAGGGCCTTCTTCCTGCCAGACAACTACACCATCAGCATCATTTTCTTTTTTCAGTTTCGCCAGGCTTTTTCTTTCTCTATTTACAAACTTGATTCCTGTTTCCTGCAAAAAAATCTTGAACTCTGGGTTTAAAGCCAAATCATTCCGTGCCTGCGTAGTAGTCCCTATTACTTTCATTTTTCCTACCTCTTAAATATATTATCAAGTTCTTCCCCGGTAATCCTGAACATGGTAGGTCTTCCATGCGGACAGTAGCGGCAGTTGTCCGTTTTCCACAAACTTTCTATTATCCTGTCCATCTCCAAAAGTGTAAGGCTGTCCCCTGCCTTGACCGCCTTTCTGCAGGCTATCACCGCTAAAATTTTATCATGTAGATCAGCCTCTCCCTTTTCATCCAAAGAAACTAAAACATCTTCCAGGACTTCTAGCTCCTTACCCGCAATAAAGGAAGGAGCAGCCCTTAAAACAGCTGAGTTATAGCTTATTACATCTAATTCAAAGCCTAAATCTTTTAATAAATCCATGTTTCTTTCTATTATTTCCAGCTGACTGGCTGACAGTTGTAGTGAAAGCGGGAAAGCTAAAGGCTGTATTACAATATTTTCTTCATACTGCTTTTTAAACTGTTCGTAAAGTATTCGTTCATGGGCAGCATGCTGATCTATTATATAAAGAGAGTTATCTTTTTCCAGCAGTATATAATTTAGCAAAATTTGCCCTAATACTTTATAATCTTCAGCTTTCTCCTCTTCTTTTTGGCTAAAAATCATATTAACAATCTCTTCAGCACTACTGGAAAGCTCCTTTTTATATTGCAGCTTGGGCTGGATATTAAATAAAGTTTTTTCGTTTACGTAAAATTTTTCTTCCCTTATGTATATATCTTCTTTTGGTTTTTCCTCTGTTTTATCATAATAAAATACTTCCTCCCTCTCTTTCTTCAAAATCCCCCATTTGCCCTGATATTCCAAATTATCAAGATGTTCCCGCAATACCTGGTATACCAGCCGAAAAACCCTGGCATCATCACGAAAACGGACTTCTGTTTTCTGGGGATGGACATTAACATCTACCTCTGCTGGCGGTATCGCCAAGGATAATATTACTACCGGATATTCGCGGGAAACCAGTAATCCTTTATATGCCTCATCTACCGCCTTATAAAGCAAGTTGCTCCTTATAGGCCGGTTATTTACAAAAAAAAGCTGGTTTTTGCGATTATTTTTCTTTACTTCTGGCCTGGAAATAAGCCCTTTTATACTGTAATTTTGTCCTTTATATTCGATGTCTATAAGCGGGTTTAAAAAATCGGCTCCATAAACAGCCAAAACGGCATCTCGCAAATTGCCATTACCTGGCGTTTTAAAATAGGTCTTTTTGTCACTGCGGTAGGTAAAGGCAATGTCAGGCCGGCTTAATGCATACTTAACCAGCATTTCAAAAATATGAGCACTCTCGCTCACCGGCGATTTTAAAAATTTACGGCGGGCTGGGGTGTTGTAAAATATATCCCTTACTATTATTCTGGTTCCTTTCGGGCAGGGATGATAATCAATGCTTTTAATTACTCCTCCTTCCAAATGGGCAAATACTCCGGTTTCCCCTTCCTGGCAGCTGTAAATATCCACTATGGAAACGGAAGCTATACTGGGCAAAGCCTCTCCTCTAAACCCCATGGTAGTAATATGGTATAAATCCCTTTCTTCCTTTATTTTGCTGGTAGCATGGCGCATAAAAGCCAGTGGTATTTCTTCCCGGCTCATGCCTTTTCCATCATCTTCTACCTCTATTTTTTCCAATCCTGCCTGGCTTACAGTTACCATTATATTTCTGGCTTCTGCATCAATTGCATTTTCTACCAGCTCCTTTACAACTGAAGCTGGCCTTTCTACAACCTCACCAGCAGCAATCTTGTTTATAAGTTCATCATCTAAAAGCCTTATGCTCATTCTACCAAACCTTCTCTTCTCCCTTTCTCATGTCAAAACGGTAATACCTGTCATCAATACGGTCCTGTAAGTATACCATATCATAAAGCCCGTTTTCTTTCATTTCTTTATAAACAGCCAGCGCTTCCTTATGACAGCCTGGGCAGCAGTTTACAGGAATAGATATGCAGTATACACTGTAAACAACACCGTCGCGGTGTCTGCATTTGGAATCTATAAGCCGGTATCCCTGGCATTCTGAGCAAAGGCGCAGCTTGTTATTCTGCATTTCATACAGGTATTCCGTGTCATAGAAAATACTTTTTTGTTCTGTATAAAACCGGTTTTTATTTTTATCATACTGCTCCTTGATTTTTTCTTCCCGGTTCTGGTACAAAGAAAACTGCTGTTTAACCAGTTTCTTAAGATAATCCAGATGCGAAGAAGAATTTTTAAACCTGCCTGGATTATAGTCAGGTTCCCGCAGATTGCTAAAATCAAGGCCGGCCATAGCCATAATTATGCCCATATTAACATAAGGCAAAGCCGTTTCTACCGAATATCCTCCTTCCAGGACAGCAATATCTGGTTTTAATTTCTGGTTCAAAAGTGCATACCCCTGTGCAGTAAAGCACATATCAGCCAGCGGGTCAGTATAGTGGTTATCCTGTCCCGCAGAATTTACCACCAGATCAGGTTTAAAATCATCCAATACCGGCAGTACCAGATTATCCAGAACATAATGAATCCCTTCATCATTGGTACGGGGGGGAAGGGGAATATTTATGGTGGTGCCATAACCTTTGCCTAAACCTGCCTCATCGGTAAATCCTGTCCCTGGATAAAGGGTTCTTCCATCCTGATGAAAAGATATAAAAAGCACATCAGGATCATAATAGTATATTTCCTGGGTTCCATCTCCATGGTGTACATCAGTATCAACAATAGCCACCCTTTTTATGCCGTATTTTTTCCGTATATATTCTATCATTACCGCTTCATTGTTTATGTCGCAAAACCCCCGGTTAGCATGGCTTATCGTCATGGCATGATGTCCGGGAGGCCTTACAATAGCAAAACCGTTTTTTATCTCTCCCTGGTAAAAAGCATCAGCCAGTTTAAGAGTTGAACCAGCAGCTACCAGATGTGCCTCTATTATCCGTTCCTCAATACCAGGGATACAGAAATGCACCCGCAGTATATCCTTATAACTGGCCAAACCAGGCTTATATTCCTTAATCTGGGGAAGGTCCAGAATGCCTTCTTCAAAAAGCTGATCCCTCGTATATAAAAGCCTTTCTTCCCTTTCCGGATGAGTTGGCGATATTGCCCAGTCAAAAGCCGGAAAAAAAATGATGCCCGTAGGTTTCATGCTGTTACCCCCCTGTACCCATGAATAAAACCGGGAGCTACCTGCAGCTTGATTTCAAAAATTTTTCCTACCCTGTCCCAGCCCCTTATCATGTTAAACTGCTCTTCCTGATAAAACCTGTAGTCAGTCAGGTATTCCTGCATTCCTCGTTTCTCGCCTATTTCATGTAAAAATTTTAATGCCAATTTTTTAGCGTCTTCTATATTAAAACTTACACTTTTAGGCACCTGGTATATGATTCCTCCTGGATCAACCACACATACTCCTTGCCCGGTATCTATATGAAGACTTACTGCCAGGGTTGGTCTGGCCACTGCTGCACCCAAAGCATTAGCCACTGCGGAATACTTATGGACCTGATAAGGAATTCCCATCTTTTCCGCCAGTACCGGAATTATAGCATGAGCAGCAGCTCCAATACCCACCAGGGAATCAGGTGTAAACTTCCTGCCATGTATAATCTCCCATACCTTATAGGCTGGTTCATTTTCCCATTCTTTGAACATATTCTTTATCGAGGCTTCCAGACGATTTATGACCGTGCTAACTACCTCATCACAAACTTCACCAATTTCCATGCCAGAAATAGAAGCCAGTTCTTTTAATGCCTGCATGGAAGATTCAAATTTACCAATATTAAGATTATACCGCACATTAAAAACATCTGTTACGGTTGGCTTTTCTCCTCCCAGGCAGGCAGCCTCCCCTTCCCGGTAACCAGCAACTTCTATTTTGCCATCTTTAAAGTATATCAGGCTGTCTCCTCCCAGGGGAACCGATTTTACGGCAAATGCGTGGACATGAGTATAAAAGCCGTTTATAGAAGCCCCTTTTGAGGCATAAAGAGGTTCTCCCTCAATAAGCAGGGATATGTCAGAAGTGGTGCCACCTATATCTATGACTACTGAATTTTTATTATCCATAGTAATAGCTTTACCGCCCATAGTGCTGGCAGCTGGCCCGGAAAAAACCGTTTCACAGGGCATAAAAACCGATGACTCCAGAGGAACTGTTCCCCCATCTGCTTTTAAAACAAAAGCTTCTGCGGTAATACTGCGCTCAGCAAGCGATTTTTTGATTTCCTTAACGAAATCTTGCCATTCTCTTAAAGTCATAGCTGTAAAATAAGCGGTAGCTGCCCGACGCGGAAAATTCAGCTGATTGGATACTTCAGAGGAGGTAATAGTTAATGCTTCTTTATAATATCTCTCAAACAAGTCTTTTACTATCTTTTCCTGCCTGTTATTGCGGTTGGCAAATTTTCCGGCTATGGCAACCCTCTTTATCCCTTTTTCTTTTATGGCTTCAATACAGGCTATAACTTCCTTTTTATCTAATTCTTCCACTTCCCTTCCCCGAAAATCTATACTTCCTTTAAGAAAGAAAGTATCCCCGGATATGCGGTACAGATCGTGAGGAAGTCCATGTCCGGGCAAAAGAACCAGGGTGGTCCTTTCACCTTTACCAGTAGCGATAAGGTTGGTAACCAGAGTGGTACTTATAACTATCCGCTGTATGCTTTCCCTGTCAACATCAGCCAGCAAATCGTCCAATACCGCAAGCAAACTCGTGTTAATTTCATCATGACAGGTAGGTTTTTTAGCTGTTTTAATTATTTTCCCGTCCTCATAAACTACGCCGTCGGTATAAGTCCCACCCACATCAATTCCTATTATCATCAGGGCCCCTCCTTTCTAAACCATCTCTTTCCACTTATAGAGCAGGAGGAGGGCTTCTCTGGGCGTTATTTTATCCGGTTCAATTTTTCTGAGCTCTTCTATTACTGGATGTTCCAGAGAAAATAAATCTAACTGGATAGGAGGCGATATGCTGCTTTCTCTCCGGTTTTCGCTTTCCAGAGAACTTAAAATTTCCTCTGCCCTCTGGTTAATCTTTTGCGGAAGGCCTGCCAGTTTTGCCACATGCAACCCATAGCTTTTATCTGCCTTGCCTGGCAAAACCTTTTTCAAAAAGATTACACTTTCTCCTGACTCTTTAACAGAAACCGCCAGATTAAAAATCCCTTCGTATTCATCAGCTAATGAGGTAAGTTCATGATAATGGGTGGCAAAAAGGGTTTTACATTTTATTTCTTCCACAATATATTCACACACAGCCCTGGCAATACTCAAACCATCGTAAGTGCTAGTTCCCCTTCCTATTTCATCCAGTATTACTAAACTTTTTTCAGTAGCATTTTTAACAATATTAGCCACTTCTACCATTTCTACCATAAAGGTACTTTGTCCTGCTGCCAGATCATCAGATGCACCCACCCGGGTAAAAATTTTATCTACTAATCCGATATGCGCTTCTTCCGCCGGGACAAAACTCCCTATCTGGGCCATCAGGACAATAAGGGCAGCCTGACGCATAAAAGTGCTCTTTCCTCCCATATTGGGCCCGGTAATGATGGCAAAGCGGTGATTTTTCCCTTCCATATGCAGATCATTAGGTACAAAACGGGCATTTTCCAGAAATTTTTCCACTACCGGATGTCGACCGGATTTTATGTGCAAAACATAGCTGTTATCTACCCGGGGCCTTACATAATTATTCTGATACGCTGCTTCTGCCAGACTATATAATACATCAAGAAGAGCAACCAGATGTGCCGTTTCCTGGATTCTCTCCAGATTAAGGGCTACTTCTTCCCTTATTTTTATAAATTCCTCATACTCCAGCTGGCAGAGTTTTTCTTTGGCCCCCAGTATCTTATCTTCATAATTTTTCAATTCCTCAGAAACAAAACGCTCACAATTGGCCAAAGTCTGTTTGCGCTGGTAATTATCTGGCACCAGATGAAGATTGGCCTTAGTTATTTCAATATAATACCCAAAAACCTTGTTAAACCCTACCTTTAAATTTTTTATACCGGTTCTTTCCCGCTCCCGGTTCTCAAAAGCCAGCAGCCAGTCAGAGCCTTCCCTCGATATATATCTTAACTCATCTATTTCCTTTTTATATCCATTTTTTATGATATTTCCTTCTTTAACAGTAACCGGAGCCTCTTCATCTATTGAACATTCCAGCAAGCTATATATATCTTCCAGCACATCTAATCTGCCTATTTTTTGTAAAAGAAACGACTGGCTGTTTTTCAATATTTCTCTTATTTCCCTTAGTTTTAAAGCTGACTTTTTCAAAGCCAGCATATCCCGTGGATTTGCCATACCGCTTCCAATCTTTCCCGCAATCCTTTCCAGATCATAAATGTTTCCCAAAACTTCTTTTAAATTAAGCCTCATTTCCAGATTATCTTTAAGTTCTTCAACTGCATCCAGACGCCAGTTTATGACTTTTAAATCACATAAAGGCTGCTCGATAAAAGACCTTAAAGTTCTTCTCCCCATAGCAGTCTGGCATTTATCCAGAATATAAAAGAGAGAGCCTTCTTTTCGCCCTTCACGAAGGGTAGAGGTAAGTTCCAGATTTCTTCTACTGGCCAAATCTATCTCTACATACCTGTCCAGGCTATAAACCTGCAGGTTTCTAATATGCCTGAGATTTATCTTCTGGGTTTGATAAAGAAAAGAAAGGATGGCAGCAGCAGCATTTATTCCCAGGGACAAGTTTTCCAATCCCAGCTGAGTAAGGGAAGAAACTCCAAAATGCCGGAGCAAAACCTGCTCTCCGGCAGTAAAAGCCTCATCTTCGCTGCTTAAAAAAGTGAAAGGTATCCTCCCTATCCTTAATTCATCTTCTTCTCTTAATGCCAGACTGTCTCCTTCCAAAAGCAGACATTCAGCTGGCTTAATCCTTTCTATTTCACTGGCCAATTTTATATAAGCATCTGCGCCTTCTATTTCAGTAACCCTGAATTCTCCGGTAGATATATCTATATAGGCTAATCCTATTAATCCTTCACTTCGTACTACAGCTGCCAAAAAATTATTGCTGTTCTCTTCCAGCATGACATCTTCCAGTACCGTACCGGGAGTAATTATTCTTATGACTTCTCTTTTTACTATCCCTTTAGCCTGGGCAGGATCTTCCATCTGCTCACATATAGCCACCTTATAACCTTTGCTTATAAGCCTGGCAATATAGTTGCTCGCTGCATGATAGGGCACTCCACACATGGGTATTTTTTCTTCCCCACCATCCCGGCTGGTAAGGACTATTTCCAGTTCCCGGGCAGCAATCCTGGCATCTTCAAAAAACATTTCGTAAAAATCGCCCAGCCGGAAAAAAAGGATAGCATCTCTATGCTTTTCTTTTATCTCCAGATACTGTTCAATCATAGGGGTATATCTGGCCACGTTAAGTTTTCCTCCCTGCATAAATCACATGCTAATAAAGAAAGACTTAGGATTTTCACTAAGTCTTTCTTTGCCATAACCGGTTTTTAGTTTTTTTTTATTCAGAACAGCCTTCCTGGCAGGAACTGCAGCCACCTGAACATCCTCCTGCTATCGCCTGATTCATGGCAAAATACACAGCCTGCATAAGATTATCGAACCTTTCCTGGGCCAAAAGCAGCTCCTGAACAAGCGGATTGCTGTTTAGCTGCTGTTCTAAGATAGCCAGATGATTTTCCTCCTGCTGGGGCAGGATAAGTCCGCTGCTCTTTTTCTGCTCCCAGCGCATTCTGGCATCCTGATAACGCATGATAAGATTATAGGCTTCTTCATCTGCCACCAGTTTTTCCTGCGCCCTTTTTAATGCGTTAATCTCCTCCGAATGTGCAATCGAATTCCCCAGTTCAAATGCCATCTTAATAATATTTTCGCTAGACAAAACAGATTCCTCCCATACAAAATACTAACCTTCCACTATTTCTCCAAAAAGAGAAAAAGTTCTGGCTTCTGTTATTTTAACATTTATCAGCCTGCCAATTAAATCCTTTGGCCCAGAAAAAATAACTATACGGTTAGTACGGGTACGGGAGGTAAGTTTATCCTTATCAGTTTTACTTGGCCCTTCCACCAGAACTTCCTGTATAGTCCCTTCCAGAGACTTGTTTATTTCCGTAGCAATCCCGTACTGAATTTCATTCAATTTTTCCAGCCTGGCCTTCTTAACCTCCAGCGGAACCTGGTCAGCAAACTCCGCTGCTCTGGTACCTGCCCGCGGTGAGTACATAAAAGTAAATGCCGCATCAAAGCGGACTTTTCTTACCATATCCAGGGTATCTTCGAAGTCCTCTTCGGTTTCACCGGGAAAACCTACTATAAGGTCTGTAGTTATAGCTACCCCCGGGATTTTCTCCCTGATTTTCTGGGTTAAGGAAAGATAATGTTCCCGGGTATAGTGGCGGTTCATGAGCTTAAGTATTCTATTGCTTCCTGCCTGCATAGGCACATGGGCATGTTCACATACCTTTCTTTCCTCGGCCATGGTATCTATTAGCTTATCTGACATATCCTTGGGATGGGAAGTAGTAAAACGCACCCGTTCAATACCATCAATCTGGGACACCATCTTAAGAAGATCGGCAAAATCAACTTTTTCCTCCAGACCTTTGCCATATGAGTTTACATTTTGGCCAAGGAGGGTAACTTCTTTATAACCCTGTCTGGCTAAAAGCTTTATTTCCCTCAGTATATCATCAGGATGTCTGCTTCTTTCCCTTCCCCTGGTATAAGGTACTATACAATAACTGCAGAAATTGTTGCACCCAAACATAATATTTACAAAAGCACTTATCCCGGACTGGCGTTTGGCAGGCAGATCCTCTACTATGCCTTCCGACTTTTCCAGCACTTTTATTACCTGTTTACCTGTAGCATATGCTTCCTCCAGCAGAGAAGGAAGCTCATGAATATTGTGGGTACCAAAAATAACATCTACCCCTTGCCTTTTAAGTATATTCCTGGCTTCCGGGGTCTGGGCCATACATCCGCCAAAAGCTATCATGAGTCCCGGCTTTTTTCGCTTGAGGCCTATCACTTCCCCAACTTTGCCGAATACTTTATTTTCAGCTGAATGCCTTACACTGCAGGTATTAAACACAATAAGATCTGCTTCTTTTTCCTCTTCGGTTTCCGTATAACCCATAGCTTCCAGAAGCCCGGCAATAGTTTCGGAATCTCTCACATTCATCTGACAGCCATAGGTTAATATCATATATTTTTTGTCATGGCCTAAACTGGTATAGCTGAAAGACATCTTCTCCTCCTTACTGGCAACAGTAATAATTTTATAAAAATATTGCCTTTACTCTTATAATTTTATTCTTCTAATTCAGAAAGTAAATTTATAAAAACAGAAGTGAGCCAGGGATCAAACTGCTTGCCCGAACAGCGGGTAAGTTCCACAATTATATCTTCCCGGTTCATCGCCTTGCGATAAGGCCGGTCATTGCTCATCGCGTCATAAGCGTCAGCCAGCGCCAGGATGCGGCATTCCAGGGGGATCTCCGTTTCCTTGAGCCTCAGGGGATAGCCACTGCCATCCCACCTCTCATGGTGTTTTAAAATAAAATCTGCAATATGGGCAAGGTCAGGCGAACTCTGAGCAATGCGAAAGCCTATTTCACTGTGTTTTTTCATTTCCTCAAACTCTTCTTCCGTAAGTTTGCCTGGTTTAAACAAAATACGGTCAGAAATGCCTACTTTGCCTATATCATGGAAACGTGCCAGCAGGCAAAGATCGTTTATCCTCGATTCACTGAGTCCAATCCTTTCCCCCATTTTTCTCACTATTTCCTGCAAGCGGTCCGTATGGCCCTCGGTTATATAATCTCTGGCTTCCAGTGCTTTCATAAGCAAATCTACTATGCTGCTCTTGGTGCTCTGGCTGTGCAGAAGTTTCTCACGATACATAAGCTTGTCTGCTTCCCTGAAAAGCTCCTGCATAGTTATTTTGGCATTAAGCCTCACTGCTTTACCCATGGAAACACTGAGCAGAATATCTTTGTTCCTGTTTATGGTATCTATCTCTTCCCTGACGCATTTTACATATTCATCCACCAGATGGGGAAGGCTTCCCGGCAGTATTACCGCAAATTCATCTCCCCCTACCCGGGCGATTATGCTCCCTTTTGGGAAACATCTCTGCAAAATAGAAGCATATGTTTTTAAAAGCCTATCTCCTGACTCATGTCCCAGAGTATCATTTATAAGCTTTAACCCATCGACATCAGTAACTATGATAGCTGCCGGCACTTTTTTCTCTTTTTCGAACTTATCTAGCATCTGTTCAAAATAAAAGCGGTTGTATAAGCCGGTTAAAACGTCATGTTCTGCAATGTAGCGCAGTCTCTCTTCCATCTCTTTTCTCTCACTTATGTCCCGGCTTATGGTAATCAAAACCGGCCTGCTGTCCTTGCCTTTTAGGGCTTTTCCCAGGGTTTCTACCCACACATAGCTGCCATCTGCTTTGCGCAAACGGTATTCAAATCGGTTAGGCTCACCGGTAGCCAGGGTTTTCTTAAATTCCTGCCAGGCTTTTTCCCGATCATCAGGGTGAATAATATTAAAAACAGAAACCCCAACACTTTTTTCCGGTTTATATCCCAGCATAAAAAGATGCGAAGGGCTGGCATAGATAAGCCTTCCTTCCTCATCCACCTGGGATATGAGGTCCAGGGTGTTTTCAGCTATTATTGAAAGCTGTTCTTCCCTACGCCTGAGCTTTTTCTCCGCTATATATCTTTCCGTAATGTCTATTCCGGTCCCCATAAGTGCAGGTTTCCCTTCATATTCAAAAACAGAACCGGAATACAGAATGTATTTAGTTTCACCTTCTTTGGTAAGCAGTTTTAGTTCATACCTGGGCTCAATATCTTCGCCTCTCTGCCTGGCCAATCCCCGCTGCCTTACCTTTTCCCTATCATCAGGATGGACTACATCCCATATCAGCATATCATTGTAGAGTTCTTCCGCAGAATAGCCAGTAACCTCACAGAAAGCAGGATTTACATATTTATACTTTTCTCCCTGTCCCACAAAAATCATCACCGGGGTACTTTCAGCCAGGGAACGGAATTTTTCTTCACTCTGGCGCAGCTCATTTTCTACCAGCTTATTATCCGTTATATCCCGGATATTTTCAATAGCTCCTCCTATTTCACCTTTCATATTGTACAGAGGAGCCGCAGTAAGCCAGAAATATTTCATTTTTCCTCTTATGTTAACTGGACCTATTTCAGCCTGGATAACACCGTTCTTACTGGAAATATTATGATATTCTTCCCCTTCAGGAAGTTTCCCTGCCAGACAGTAATGGGCCAGAGACGGGCGGCAGGTTTCATAAAACCTCCCTGTAAAGAGATAGCTTTTTTGGCCCACTGCTTCTTTGGCCGGCACTCCGGTCAATAATTCCATGGCATAATTCCAAAAAATAACATTATCCTCCTGATCTATGACGAAAGTGGCATCAGGAAGCGAGTTTACTATGTCTTCCATTTTTTTGTGCATATTAAGAAGTTCCTGCTGATTTTTTTCCAGGGTTTCATATTGGGCCCTTATCTCTTCTTCCGCAGCCTGCAGCTGTTCATAGGTGGAATGGAGTTCTTCATACTGCGCCTTCAACTCTTCTTCAGCTGCCTGCAGCTGCTGGTAAGCAGTTTCGATTTCTTCATAAGCTCTCCTTAATTCTTCTTCCTTGTTAATCTGCTCAGTTATGTCAATCCCTATTCCTATATACTCAAGCGGCTTTCCACCTTCATCATAAACTATCCTTCCCCTTATGTTATACCAGCGGTAGCTCCCATCTTTATGGCGGACCCGGAAATTAAGGGTAGTCTTATCCATCTCTTCTTTTATATCCCGGTTAAAATATTCGACATAGCTTTTTACATCATCAGGATGAATAAAATCTTTAAAATGCCTGCCCAAACCTTCACTTACCTCATAGCCGAGCTGTTCCCTGACACTGGGGGATATAAAAGTAAATCTCCCTTCCAGGTCAGATATGGCAATTATTTCACGCAAATTGGAAATAATCCTCTGCAAGTCTTCTTCTCTAAATTTAAAATAGCTTTCCTTTCCCATATGCTTCCCCTTCCCCAAGCATAAACCTTCTCCTTTATCTAGATTTATAACAAACTGTTTTTGTATTATTAATATTTTAATAGATTTGTATAAATTTTTACATCAATTTTACATATCTCTATATTTCAGTTTAAAATAAAAGCAATTTTTAGTTAATTTTACTTTATTTTCGCTAAAAAACAACAAAAAATAAACCGGCTGTATGTTTATATACGCCGGTTTCTGAAAATGAATATTATATTTTATACTTGCGCAGTTCCTGTCTGAAGCCTTCGGTAAGTTTTTCTAACTGTTCGACATAAGAAGTGAGCTCCTTTATTTTTTCAGAATACTCAGCTACATTGGCGCTCATTTCTTCACTAGAAGCAGAATTTTCTTCCGCGATGGCCGCCAGGGTATGCAAATTCTGAAATACTTCCGATATGTGCTTGGTCTCTTTGGAAAGCTCCTCTACCAGTTCTACTATCATATATGCTACTTTGTCTATTTCTTCTGTTGATTTCATATTATCTTCCACTGCCTTTTCCAGGCTCTGATTGCTTCTTTCCAGCTGCACAAACTGCTCGCTTACATCATTTACCAGCCTGCTTACCTCACTTATAAAATACTGCAGGTTCTCATTAATTGTTTTTACTGCCTGTTTTACATCATCAGCCAGTTTTCTTATCTCATCAGCTACCACCGCAAAACCTCTTCCCTGCTCCCCAGCCCTGGCTGCCTCTATGGCTGCATTTAATGCCAAAAGGTTAGTCTGGTCAGCTATGCCTTCTACAGTAGTCACGATTTCCATTATGTTTTGCACCCTGCCAGCCAGGTCTTCACCCTGCTGGTTTACATTTTTAAACTGTTCTTTTGTGTCCAGAAGGAGCGAAGCTACTCCCTTCACTTCTCCAAAAGATTTTTTAATATTTTCTACAGCTTTAGATAAGCTTTCCCTGGCTTCCAGCTCCCTCTGCGCCAGCTGGTTCAGATTTTCGATATTCTGGGTAAGCACCGAAACTGATTTTTCAGTTTCTTCTGCCTGATATACAGCTCCCTCTGCCACCTGATGGACTACAGAAGAAATAACCTCTGAAACATTACCCATTTCCTTGGCTATTTTGCTGAATTTGCTGCTGAAGGTATACAGATCATCAGTACCGCCTTTCAAATATAAAAAGTCTTTCTGGATATTTTCTTTTAAGCGGTTCAAGCTCTGGCTTATTGCTTCCAGTTCATCCCCCGTGGCAATACTGTAAGCAGAGGCAAAATCAAATTTTTCAATATATTCGGCCTGTTTTTGCAGTCCCCTTAGAGGTTTAAGGGAAAGCAAAGCAATGGCTCCCGCAATGATACCCGTAACAGCTGCATACATTATACCTGTAATATGTATTTCGCCCTGTGCAATGACAAAGAGAGGCCAGGATAATAATCCAGTTATAAAGCCTGACCGCAGATACAGATTTTTTGAAATCTTGGCCATGAACTTATTCAAATTATATTTTTTTACATATTCTCCGCCTTTTTCAAAGGTAAGCTTCACCCGCAGGTAATGTTTATCCCCTTCCCTGCCTTTTTCCAAAATTTCCACCTGCAGCTTTTCACCAAAAAACTCAGAAGCTCCCTTAAGTAAACCTAAGAAATAAGGCGCCATACCCCTGTGTGAAATATATTTTATCTCCATTTCCCTGGGACTTAATATATAGGGTATAAGCCTTGGTGGAACAGCCCCGGGAATTTTTTTGGTAAGCTGGCTGTGCAGCTCATCCATCATAAACATAAAATCGCGCAGGCTGCTGCGTTCAAAATAGGAAGGATACCATTCCGCAAATGATTTAATGTTATGCCTTCCAATCTCCTGCCAGACCGTTTCCACATCTTTCTGCACATATTTGGATACACTTCCCACAATATTAAAAGGCACATTATCGGGAATATCTTCCAGTGGTGCGATAAGCCTCCCTGGAGACCAGTTATTTTCAAGCTGGCTTTTTTCCAGAACCTCTCTGCCATATAATCCTTCTATACTATTGAACCAGGTAGCAACAACTGTACCTTTCAAAAAAACACCCCGCTTTTTTTTATTTTAATTATAACTGTTTATTCAATATCCATCTACTTTCCAAAATATAATTTAATAAATTTTTAGATTTATATTTTATTATGGTTTTGAGTTATAAATATTAATTGTGGTAAATTACCTAAAATATATTTCGAGTTGTAATTATATATTATATAATAATATTATGAAGCAATTAGTAATGTTCAAAATATTTTGTGATAAGGGGGTAATTTATATGGTGCGCAAGGAAATGCCTACCGTATGTGAAGCCTTTTACTATTCATGTGAAAAATTTCCCGATCGTCCTGCTCAGGTATTCAATCCCACCCTTTACCATAATGACCATCAGGGAACTTTTACTTATCGGCAATTTAAAGAGCGAGTCGAATACCTGGCCGGTGGACTTATGAACTTAGGCATTAATCCCCAGGATATGGTAGCTATAATGTCCCCCTCCAGCGTTTACTGGACCCAGGCAGATATGGCCATCGCTAACTGCGGAGCTGTGAGTGTTGCTATCTTTCCTACCCTATCCCTTAATGAAGTGCTTTATATAATGAATGATTCTAAAAGCCGCTTCCTTTTCGTAGGCAATGAAAACCTGTTAAATCAGATCCTATCTGGCATTGACAGAATGCCCAGTTTAGAAAAAATCATTGTTATGGATTTAAAATACAAAAGCAATAATGACATGGTTTTGTCCTGGCAGGATTTAATAGATTTGGGGAAAGATTATTTGCAAAAAAATTATAATCTATATGAACAGAGATGGAAAAGCGTAAAACTGGAAAATCCTTACACTATTCTCTATACTTCCGGTACCACCGGACAGGGAAAAGGAGTAATCCTTACCCACTGGGGAGCAGCTTCCCGCATGAAGGGAGTAAATGAGTTTTTCGCCCGCTATGGCATGTCAGTAACCGAAAATGATGTAACCCTCTGTTATCTTCCCCTGGCTCACATATTTGACCGCGGTTCCTGTCAGCTTTTTGCCATCTGGCAGGGAGCATGTATCTGCTATGCTGACTCACCTGCTACCCTTTTGGAAGACCTTAAAAAATATAATCCTACCTGGATAAATTGCGTTCCACGCATATATGAGAAAATCTATATCACCATAAAACAGCAGCTGGCTTTAAGCCCAGCCAAAAAAGCCATATTCGAGTGGGCAGACAAAATAGGTGATGAAGCATTGAAATACCGTACCAATCCTGATGGTACCATAAATATGTCTCCCCATTTTGATCTTATGGGTAAATTACCCCTGGGGTTAAAAATCAAATATAAAATTGCCGATAAACTTATTTTCAGTAAAATCCGCGGATTGTTCGGCAATCGTTTTCGTTTTTCCTTCTCTGCCAGTGCAGCTATTTCTCCCGAGCTTTTAAAGCTTTACTACAAAGCTGGGGTAGCGGTCCTGGAAGGATATGGTTCTACCGAAAGCTTTAATGCCTGCATTTTAAATCCGATTACCGCCTGTAAGCCAGGAAAAATGGGCATCGATGCCAATGGCGGCATCGGACGGGTAGCTCCCGATGGGGAACTAGAAATCTCGGGAGCTGGCATCTTTGCCGGTTATCTTAACAAACCAGAGGAAACCAGAGCAGCTTTTACCGAAGACGGCTGGTTTAAAACAGGTGACATCGTGGAAAAAGATGAAAATGGCTACTACCGTTTTATCGAGCGCAAAAAAGGCATTATATGCCTAGCTATCGGCAAAAATGTGGCTCCTGCCAAAATTGAAAATCTGTTTTCTACCAGTTCTTATATCGATCAGGTTTTTGTTATTGGAGACGAGCGGAATTATATAACTTTGTTGATTGTGCCCAACTTCACCTATTTTGTTGAACTTTACAAGCAAAACAACATTAAATATGATGAAAAAGCACTGGTATGGTCTGATGCTACTGGAGTGCTCATCTGTAACAAGGTAGGGCAGGATTTTATAGAAACCGACTTCTTAAAAGAAAAAATTGCTGAAGAAGTAAAAAGAGTAAATGAACAGCTGGAAACTTTTGAACGCATAAAAAACTATACCATCCTTACCAAACGCTTTACCGAAGAAGATGGAGAACTTACTCCTACCTTAAAAACCAAAAAACGGGTAATCCTTGAAAAATACAAAGAACAAATAGAAGCTATGTATAAGTAAGATTTTTTAAATAAGCAGCCATAAAGAATAACATAAACAGCAACAGTAAAGCTATAAGCCTGCTGGCTATCATTTTTTATAATATCATTCTTAATATGTAAACACTCTGAACTATACAGCTTGCCATATGGAAAGCTGTATAGTTTTTATTTTTAGATAGCACCTTTTGGAAGTTTATCACATAAATTAAAGATGAGTTTAGATGAAAGGGGAGATAAATTGCGATGGTTTTATCAACTGCCACCAAATTAAGCCTTACTTCTGTTCAGGTAGCACCTGGTACGGAGACCGACCTTAATATCAATCTGGCTCCTGAATTTCGCTCCGTAATTCATGGAGTAGTGCATCTTCCGGACGGTTCTTATGCGGCAAACGCAGCAGTAAAATTATTCGCCGTTGATCCTGTAACAGAAAACCTGATACCTGTTGCCTTTGCCTTTACTGATGAATTTGGTCAGTTCCTCTTTGGCATCGATGATCCCAGTCTTGTCTACAAAATCAAAGTATTCCACTATGTACCAGAAAACCCGCTGCCCACTGGAACTTCCCGTTAATACTGTAGCCGGCTTAATGCCGGCTACCAAATTAAATAAGGGGTGATAAGTTATACTAATTAGTTTCAAGGAAATTATTTTATCATCAATTATTCTAATATTTATCAGCGGAATACTTATATTTTATCTTTATAAAAATATAAAAAAAATTAATTACAGACAGGAAACTGAAGAAAAAACATCCCCTAAAATTCTTAAAATAGCAAAAGAAGACAAAATAGATATCAGGGAAACTCAAGTTCAATTAGGTCCTTTTTACCAAGCAACAGAAAACCCACTAATTTCCTTGATCATTCCTTGTAAAAATGAAGACCTTCACCTTAAAAATACTATTGACAACCTGCAAAACACTCCAACAGAAGCATTATTTGAAATTATCGTAGTAGATGATGGATCTGAAGATCACTGTTCTGACTTTTTAAACAGACCAGAATACGCTCATATTAAACTCCTAAAAACGCCAAACATAGGAGCTGCTAAAGCCAGAAATGCTGGTGCCGATATGGCCAATGGCAATATTTTGGTTTTTCTCGATGCTCATATGCGTTTTGAGCCTTATTGGTTAGACCGTTTGATTTCAGCGCTTGAAAAATATAATGCTGATGCAGTATGTCCTGCTATTGCTGATATAAACACAGATAAAATCGCAGGATACGGCCAAACATGGAATAATGTGTTAAACATGGTATGGATCAGAGAAAAACCTTTACCTGGAACAGAAGTTCCCCTGGCGGGAGGATGTGCTTTAGTCTTAAAGCGCGAAGTATTTTCAAAATTGGGGGGATTTAACAAGTATTTTGAAGTGTGGGGGCATGAAGATGAAGAACTTTCTCTTAAGTTGTGGCTTTTCGGGTACCGCCTTATAGTAGAACCGGAAGTTGTTTTAAAACACTTTTTCCGTCCCAGGCATCCTTATCATGTAACCAGCAAAAACACCATGCATAACATGTTTTGTATGGCCTACCTTCATTTTAACTATAAACGTCTGGCTAAAGTAGTAGATTTATATAAAAATAATCCCTATTTTGCTTCAACATTAACCAGTATAATTTTACACGAAGATCTCAGAAAAACACGTATAGATTACTTAGCCAACCGCCAGCATGACGATGCCTATTTTTTCGATAAGTTTGGAATACCCTTTTAAATTTGAGGAGGGAAAAATGAATAAGATTTTTTTAGTAATATTATTTCTTTTCTTATTAATCGTAATATTGAATATAATTTTATATGTCAATAATAAAAAACTTAAAAATTACAACCTTTCTTATCAAATAACCAGCAATAACCCGTCAAAATCTACAAATTTTTTCATTTCCGGGCAAGAAAAAGAAATCCCCATAAAATCATTATCTATAAGTGGTGCGCATGCCAAAGGCAAAGATGGCTTTTGTCTGGAAGGCAAGCGGGAAGCAAAACTGGAAATAATATTAGAAGATATGATTAACAAATAATGAAAGACATCCGCTATAACTATTATTTGTTATAAATTATAGCGGATGTTTTTTATGTTTTATTAATCAAATCCACTTTAATCATTATATTTTAATCCAGATATCCTACTTTTCATAGCTTATTTTTTTGAATTCCCTCATCTGATCTGCTAAATTTTCCACATATATACTGCGGCTGGGGAAGGCAATACTTACTCCTTCTTCTGCCAAAATATTCATTATTTCCAGGTTTATATCATGCCTTATAGCCAGGTGTTCTGCCAAATCAGTGCTGTTAGTAAAGAAATACACCAGTATATCCAAACTGCTCTCATTGAACTGTTCAAAATAAACTACTATAGTTTCTGGATGTACCCCCTCATGATTTTGCAAAAGTGCTCTTATTTTATCTACTATCCTTTTTATTTTTTCAGGGGGAGTAGCATAGGTTACCCCCAAATAAAACCTGACCCTTCTTTTACCCATACGGCTGAAGTTAGTTATAGGCTCATTGGCTAAAGTTGAATTAGGCATGGTTATTAAAGCCTGGTCAAAAGCCCTTATTTTGGTACTGCGAAAACTTATTTCCTCTACGGTTCCTTCTATGCTGGGGGTTTTTATCCAGTCCCCTACAGCAAAAGGCTTATCAAGAATTATTACAACCCCTCCGAATATATTGGCAAGCGCGTCTTTGGCTGCCAGAGCAAAGGCTAATCCTCCCAATCCCAAACCTGCTATAAGGCCATTCACGTCATAATCCCATTCCTCAGCCAAAACCAGAACTGCAATTATCACAATAAGTATGCGGGCAACTTTAGAAAAAAATTGAATAATGGTGTAATCCAAATTTAGCCTGGTCCTAAGCTCTTCGGCCAGCGAGGAATGAGAACCGCTTAAACTGTAAAATCCCCAGGTTACAATAATAATAAGAGCACTTCTAAAAAATTTAGTAAGCATTAAATCAAATTCCGCAGATAATGGCAGATACCTTAAAGCAAAAAATACACCTAATATTAAGAAAAGGGCATTTAGAGGTTTTTCAAAGGCATCCCAAATTTTCTCATCCAGCTCTATCTCGGTTTTTTCTGCCATTTTCATTATCCATGGGTAAACATATGAAGAAAAAATCTTTCGCAGCACCACGAAAAAAAGAAAAATTACAAGGGCTATACCCAGCATTTTAAGCTCCATCCAGAACCTGTCCGTACTTAGCAAACCTGTTAATTTCCCTTGTAAATATTCATATATATAATGCATTAAATCCCTCCCTTTTGCTATATATCCTGTCTGTGTATCAAAAACAGGTTATCAGGCAATAATTTTAAACAACACAATAAGGAGGATTTTTTATGTCTGTGCCTAAAATTTCTTTTTACCTTTTATTAATTGCCTTCCTGGTAGGAGAAATTTCATTTTATGGTTTGGTGAAAACCTCTAATCCATATTATTTACTTTCTACCCTTACAGCAAACACAGCAATAATCATAACCATATATAACATGTTGTCAAGTAAAACTTCCTCCAATAAAAATCATATTAATTATTACATATATTTAAACACATCCAACGATTCTTTGGAAAAAAACTGCCTTGAACTGCCAGTAAAAAAGAGAAATTAAATAAGGGGGCATCTGCCCCCTCTAAATTATTTTTCTGCCTGTTCCCTCTCCTGTCTTGCTTTTTCTACTATTTTATCCTGGATATGAGCTGGAACTTCTTCATAATGCGAGAATTCCATCTTAAATTTTCCTCTTCCCTGGGTCAATGACTTGAGATCAATAGTATAGCGAGCCATTTCCGCCAGAGGAACCTGAGCTTTTATAAGCTGCTTGCCTTTTCCATAAGGTTCCATCCCTAATACTCTGCCGCGCTTGCTGTTTAAATCACCTATAATATCTCCCATGAAGTTTTCAGGAACTATTATTTCCACATTCATTATCGGTTCCAGCAGTACTGGATTAGCTGCTTCCATTCCCTTGCGGAAAGCAAGCCGGGCAGCTAGTTTAAAAGCCATCTCGGAAGAGTCAACTGAATGATAGGAGCCGTCAAAAAGATTAGCTTTAATATTGACTACCGGATAACCTGCTAAAACTCCTTCTTCCATAGCTTCCTGCAGCCCTTTTTCTACCGCCGGGAAATACTGTTTGGGAACAGCACCTCCGAAAATACTTTCTTCGAACAGGAAGTCCCCATCGGGATAAGGCTCAAATTTAATCTTAACATGTCCATACTGACCATGGCCGCCACTCTGCTTCTTATGCTTGCCTTCAGCCTCTACGGGTTTACGGATAGTTTCCCGATAAGGAATCTTCATTTCCCGGGACTCAACATCTACACCAAATTTACGTGCCAGTTTTTCTAGAACTATTTCTACATGGGTATCTCCCATACAGGTAAGAATAGTCTGCTTGGTTTCGGAATTTTTAGAGATTCTTATGGCAGGATCTTCTTCTAAAAGCTTCTGTATTGCACTGCTCAGTTTATCTTCATCACCTTTAGACTTGGGTGCAATAGCCATGCTCAAGGTAGGTTCTGGGAATTCGATAGGATCCAGCACTACAGGATTTGCTTTGACGGTAAGAGTGTCACCAGTAGAAGTAAGAGACAATTTGGCAACAGCAACGATATCACCCGGATAAGCTTCTGGAACCGGATTTTGTTCTTTACCGCTCATCACCAGAAGCTGGGCAATCTTTTCTTCTTTTTCTTTATTGGCATTGTACACTACACTGTCTGACTTCATTTTGCCCGTAAAAACGCGCAGCATATTTAACCTGCCTATGTAAGGGTCAGCAATAGTCTTGAAAACCTGGGCAGCCAGAGGTTCTTTTTCTAAGTCTTTACCTGCAACTAATGGGTTATGAGAAGGATCAGCTGCACATTCAACAATAAAGTCCATTAAAGGAGTTACTCCCATATTGTTAACAGCTGAACCACAGAATACGAATACAGCGGAACCTTTAACTGCAGCCGCCTTAATACCGCGCATTACCTCATCATCAGTCAGGGTTTCTCCATCCAAGTATTTAGTAAGCAGTTCATCATCTGCCTCAGCAGCAGCCTCAATCAAAGCTTCCCTGTAAGTTTCTGCATCGTCAAGCATATCAGCCGGGATATCTTCTTCAGTTATCTTGCCAGTCCCCTTTTCAAAAATTAAAGCTTTCATTTTTATCAGATCGACTACACCTCTAAATTTGTCTTCCGCGCCTATCGGAAGCTGAACAGGTACAATATGGCCTGCTGAAAGCCTCTTCATATCTTCAAGCACCTTGTAAAAATCGGCATTTTCGCGGTCCATCTTGTTAACAAATGCCAGTTTGGGTATATGAGGGAAATCTTCCCAAACTACTTCTGTCTGCACTTCTACTCCCGCATTGGCAGACAAAAGAACTACCATGGTTTCAACTACCCTCATAGTACCGACAACTTCAAAATAAAAATCAGAATATCCCGGAGTATCAAGCACATTTATTTTATGGTCCCTATACTCACAAGGAACCAAAGCTGTACTGATAGTAATTTTCTTCTTGATTTCTTCCGGTAAAAAGTCTGCTACTGTGTTTCCATCATCTACTTTGCCCAGCCGTTTGGTAGCACCCGTATTGTAGATCATAGCTTCTGCCAGAGATGTCTTTCCGGTGCCCCCATGCCCGACAAGAGCAATATTGCGAATTTTACTGGTGGGATAAACCTTCATTCAACAACCTCCTTACAATTTAGCTGTAAATTTGGAAACCAAAGGTAAAAACTGCTTCGGGTTTTACAAGTTGGGCATAAAGCTAGAGGTGTAAGGCCGCTCTATTATATGTAATTCGCTATTTTTTTATAAAATCCTTGGTGAAATATTTTTTATATTCATTTAGAAGTTTATAATCCGTTAAATCAAGATGTATAGGTGTTATACTTATATAACCTTCTTTAACCGCTAATACATCACTGTCCTCATCTTGCTGTTCCTCTTTTATTCCCCCTCCTAACCAGTAATAAGTGTTTCCTCTAGGATCTTTTCTCTCTTCAAAGAGATTTTCATAATTCCTTACCCCCAGCTTGGTAACCCGAATGCCTTTTATATATTCCAGCTCAACAGCTGGAATATTAATATTCAAAAGGGTAGTCTTGGCTATCCCCTTTTCTTTTACCATGCGTACCACTTCACAGGTAAATTCAGCTGCATAGGCAAAATCAGGCTCCTCATCAAAACAATCCAGAGATACAGCAACTGCAGGAGCTCCCATTATAACTCCTTCTGCTGCAGCAGAAACAGTCCCCGAATATAATACATCGGTTCCCAGATTAGGACCATGGTTTATTCCAGAAACCACCAGATCGACATCATCTACCAGTTTGCTCATGGCCAGTTTCACACAATCAACCGGAGTGCCGCCTACTATCCAGGCTTTCTTAGCTAAAGGAACTTTTATTTCTTTTACGCGAATAGGCTCAAAAACAGTTATAGAATGGCCAGTGCCACTTCTTTCCCGATCCGGTGCAGCCACATAGACTTCCGCTATTTCTCCCAGACTTTTTATCAGAGCATTTATTCCCCTGGCATGAATGCCATCATCATTAGTTACCAGTATCTTCATCAAAACTTACACCTCGTTCCAATAAATGAAGGTGATTTACAGGCCAGTATACCATAAAAGCTTTCCCTTTGATATGGTCCCTGGTAAGCCAGGCATTCCACATATGACTGTCAAAGCTGTGATTGCGGTTATCGCCCAGTACCAAAAAGCAGTCTTCAGGCACCCACACCGGTCCATATTCATAATCTAAAGGTTCAGCCAGGTAAGGCTCTTTTAACGGTTTATCATTTATATATACTTTACCATTTTTCATTTCCACTTTTTCGCCGGGAAGCCCGATAACCCTTTTTATGTAATCTTCATTGGCATTGATGACATCCGGAGGTCTGAAAACTATAATATCCCCGCGCTGAGGCTCTTTAAAGCGGTAGATAAATTTATTAACCATTACCCTGTCCTGGAGCTGCAAAGTAGGGAGCATCGACCCGGTAGGAATTATGCGACCTTCTACAACATAAGTCCTTAAAAGCATAGCCAGTATAAAAGCGATTACGACTACACTTACTGTTTCTTTTAAAAAATCTTTAAGCAGTCTGCCCATTTCTTCACCTCATTAAAATTCATAAATGCTTATTGTCATTTCATTATTTTCCTTATCCTTGGTAATACCAAACATTATTCTTTTGCTCTTTAAATTTTTATTCAAAAAGTCAACCAAACGCACTAAATCATCACTGGCTGGTAAAGTTTTGGTCGCAATAATCTCCAGTTTGCTTTTATCTTCTTCCATATCGAAATTTCTCCTTTCCCTGTTATATTGTAGTTTAATATATATGAGCTTACAAGTTTATTAGCAAATAATAATAAAATAAAATTTATATCAAACCAAGATAAACATGCATCTGAGGCATTATCCTTATATCTTCCAGCCTTCGCATTCCTGTTTCCTGTATTTTCAATAACCGGGGCAGCAGTTCAAGGCTTGGTTTTCCTACAATCGTAGCAGGTTGAAGAAAAACAGGGATCCTTTTATCCACTTTTTCTATTATTTCAAAGGCATATTCAATTTCTTCATTTTTAGTATCCCGGTTCACAACTATTTTGATATAGCATGGCCGTGATACGGCTTCTTTAAGAAAAAAATAATGAACATCCCAGTTGTCTTCACCGGTAGCAGAAGGAAGCTTAAAATCCATACTTATAAGGTCCATTATATTAAGGCATTTTTTCAACTCTTCCACCAGGGTTCCATTAGTTTCAAGCAAAAACCTGTATCCCCGGGGCTTCAGTTTTAAAGCCAGCTCACTTATAAAATCTGACCATAAAAGCGGTTCCCCACCGGTAAAACTTATCCAGGAAGCGGAAAAATTCTTTATAAATTCCACTATAGATAATGTATCAACTGGATTTTTAAAAACTTCCCTGCCCTCATTGCTTCCAGTGTGAGGATAAAGAAAACCTTCTTCCGGTTTTACCAGAGAAGCCCTGGTATCACAGTAATTGCATCTCAGATTACATCCGCAAAAGCGTAAAAAAATCTGTCGGCTGCCGGCAGTTAAACCTTCTCCCTGAATACTTTCCATAATTTCAAGAAGATAAGCTTTCAAACATATTTCCCCCTAACTTTGCAGCGAGCCTCATAAATCCCTTCCAGTTCATGTTCATAACGTTTCAGAACATTAAAAGCAAAAGAATTAATATCGGCAATGCCAAGCTCCGATAGCCCACTCGTTTTAACCGGGGTCCCTTGCGTCTCAATATTAACCCCGGTATGAATAAGGGTAGATACGGGAGAAGCAGTGGCAATAGAAACGGAAAGTTTTCCCTTATTCACATATAAATCATCACCTAACCTGAGCACATTTATACCAAACTGTTCCAGCTCTTCTTTTATGCATGTTATAAGTATCCTCTGCCTGTATACAGCAAGTTCCAAGTCATTATGGAAATGCTCTACGATAAAATGAAGCATCAAAGGGGAATAAATAAAAGCATTTTCTTTAACATCTGCCAAATCCACCATATTTTCTATCGGAACCCGGGCTTCGCCTATAAAAGAGACGGCCGCATCCCCTAAAATGCCAAAATTTTTGTATATCCAGTGGGGAGCCAGCTGAGTTCCATCATAGTCTATCCTGTCATCAATAAATAAAATCTTCATTGTACTTTATCCCCGCCTTTGCAAAAGCTTCCATATTGCGCAAACAGGATGAACATTTTAGACAAGGTTTTTCCCCTCCCTGGTAACAACTCCAGATATACCGGAAATCAAGCCCCAGCTCTGCTGCAGTTCTTATAATATCTATTTTGTCCATATCCTGTACAAAAGATTTAACTTCTACATGGTTGGTTGTCGAATAGTAAAGGGCTTGGTTGACTGCCCTCACATATTCCTCTGAATTGTCAGGGAAACTTAAGGCCTCTTCCCTGTTAAATCCGCAAACAACAAGACCTGCCTTGATAGATTCAGCATAACAGGCAGCCAGGTTTATAAAAAGCCCGTTGCGGTTAGGCACCCAGGGGTTATTTATGGGGAGAGAGCCTGATTTTATAAGGTCTGATTGTATTCCTTTCATAAAAGAAAGTTCTACCACTTCATGATTAACATCATAAATACGGCATATGTTGCGGGAAGCCTTTATCTCGTTTTCCCTGGCTCTCTGTCCATAATCGATAGTTATCGCCAGCTCTACCTTAACTTCCCTCATAGCCAGCAACATAGAAACTACTGAATCAAGCCCGCCCGAAAGTAAGGCAACTGCTTTCATTTTTTATTCCTCCCTGTAAACAGCATAAGCAGTAGACGACTCCCAAACTTTTACTTTTTTAACCTCCGCTGTATCCTCCAGCAGATTTTTCATCTCTTTGTATATCTCACGGGCTATATTCTCAGCCGTGGGATTTATTTTATCAAAAGGCTCCACCTCATTTAAAAATCTATGATCATATTTTTCTTTAATTATGCTGGCAGCTATTTTTTTCAGTTCCCTGAAATCTATCAGCATTCCAGTAGAGTCAAGCTGCTTTCCTCTTACTATTATCTCTACCTTCCAGGTATGTCCATGAATATTACTGCAATTGCCAGGGTAATCGTTAAGTTTATGAGCAGCAGCAAACTCCTGAATAATTCCTAATTCATAAGCCATAAAATTCACTCCATGCCGTAAATATTGATTTCGTTCATATAGATTTTACCATTAAAGTAGCTATTTTAAAAATACAGCTAGAATAATTACTCCTCTTAATTTATTAAATAGCAATGCATTTTGGCAATATATATCTCTGTTATATTAAGTTAATTATATTCAGAATTTTCATGAGATTTTGCAGAATTGCAAAAAAATATTGCATTACTGCAAAAAAATCATTATATTGCAATTTATTCTAAAATCCCCTGCCTGTTATACAGGCATACTGCTCAAATAAAAAAATTCTCAACTATTGGCATAATTCTTGCTTTAAATTTTTAACAAAGAATATTTAAAATCATCTTTTTGGGGAGGGGTTCAAAAATGGCTATCGCTACTGACTTTCATTACCAGTATAAGCAGAAAAAAGTTACTGCCGAAGAGGCAGTTAAAGTAGTAAAATCGGGAGACTGGGTGCAGTATGGCGAATTTGTAATGCAGCCCAAAACATTGGATGCAGCACTTGCTAAAAGGGTTAATGAACTCGAAAATGTAAAAATACGCGCTGTCTGTACTACCTTTATGCCAGAAGTAATTAAAGTAGATCCGGAACGCAAACACTTCATTTATAACGACTGGCATTTTTCCGCACTTTCTCGCCGCCTGCATGAACAAAATTTGTGCAACTATATACCTATAGCCTATCATGAAGCAAGAAAACTGATCGAAGAATTTTTAACCATCGATGTAGCTTTCGTTCTGGTTTCACCAATGGATGAAAGAGGCTTCTTTAATTTGGGTACATCAAATTCTATCACTTCTTATGTTATAAACAAGGCCAAAACGGTAATTGTAGAAGTAAATACCTCAGTTCCCATATGTTTGGGAGGAAACAGCGAATCTGTCCATATATCCCAGGTGGACTACATTGTGGAGAGCGAAGATAATCCCAAACTGTTTAATTTGCCTCCTACCCAGATAACGGAAACCGACCGCAAAATAGCTAAGCAGGTTATGGAACTCCTGGAAGATCGTGCCTGTCTGCAGCTGGGAATAGGTGGTCTTCCCAATGCTGTAGGAGCTATGATTGCAGAATCAGACCTTAAAGATTTAGGAGTGCATACAGAAATGCTGGTAGATTCCTTTGTCGATATGTACGAGGCAGGCAGGATCACAGGCAAATATAAAAACCTGGACAAGGGAAAAATGGTTTATACCTTTGCCATGGGAACAGATAAGTTATATGACTTCCTCAATAATAATCCAGTCTGTGCCAGCTATCCCGTACATTACACCAATGACCCGTTTATAATTGCTCAAAATGATAAAGTATTTGCCATAAATAATGCTATAGAAGTTGACCTGTTCGGGCAAGTAGCTTCAGAAGCATCGGAGGGCAGACATATTTCCGGAACTGGAGGCCAGCTCGACTTTATCTACGGTGCATTTAGATCAAAAGGCGGAAAAGGTCTTATATGTTTAAGCTCCACCACCACCTTGAAAGATGGAACCGTTATTTCCCGCATAAAACCGACTATTGCACCGGGAACTATTGTAACGGTTCCCCGCTCTCTTGCCTACTATATAGTAACTGAGTTTGGATATGCCGTTCTAAAAGGCAAGAGTACCTGGGAAAGAGCAGAAGCTCTCATAAATATAGCACATCCTGATTTTAGAGATGAACTTGTTAAAGAAGCTGATCGCATGAAAATCTGGGTCAGAACCAACAAGCAAGATTATTAAAAAATTAATTATAAAAAATTCATAATAACCTTCCCCGGCGGAACCCCCGCCTTTTTTTTATTTGTTTTTATTTACTATCCTGTATTTTCGCATCTTGCGGGAAATGGTAGAAGGATCAACCTCCAGGACTTCAGCTGCTTTATGACAGGAACTGTATAAATTCCATACTTTTTCTAAAAGCTGTTTTTCAGTAATTTCAACCGCCTGTTTCAGAGGTACCACCCGGTTTACTACCACAGCAGACTCATCTTCGGTTTCTACTTTTTCGTGAGATAGCAGTATATATTCCGGAAGATCGTTAAGGTTTATCAAGTCATCACTGCTGGTTATAACCAGCCTTTCCACCAGGTTTTCCAGCTGTCTTATGTTTCCCGGCCAATAGTATTTGGTAAGCACTTCAACAACTTCGCCCGTCATTTTTTTATGCATATCATATCTTTGGTTGAACATATCCAGAAAATGTTTGATTAAAACAGGAATATCTTCTTTTCTCTCTCTTAAGGGAGGTATGTGAATAGGGACTACATTAATCCTGTAATATAAATCTTTTCTAAATTCCCCCATTTTAACCTGTTTATCTAAATCCCGGTTGGTAACTGCAATTATGCGAACATCAACCTTAATAGGCTGCGTGCCTCCCACTCTGAATATTTCTTGCTGCTGAAGTGCTCTAAGCAGTTTAACCTGTAAATGTAAAGGCAGCTCTCCAATTTCATCCAAAAGCAAAGTTCCACCATTAGCCAGCTCAAACATCCCCGGTTTTCCTTCTTTTTTTGCCCCGGTAAAAGCACCTGCTTCATAACCAAACAGTTCAGACTCAATAAGATTTTCGGGGAGAGCTGCACAATTCAGCTTGATAAAAGGCTTATCCCGGCGCGGGCTGTTCTTCTGGATAATCTCAGCTATAACTTCTTTTCCTGTGCCTGACTCACCAGTTATCAGGACCGTGGTATCTACCTCTGCTATCTTGGCAGCCTGATAAATTATATCTTCCATTACTTTGCTCTTAAACACCAGCTGTCCTGAAAATTTGGCTTTAAGCTGATTTACCTGGGACTCATAATGTTTCTTCAGCCCTTCCAGCTGCTCAATTTTTTGTTTTAGCCTGTTAAGTTCACTTATATCCCTCACATTAGTTACTACCCTTACTATTTCACCATCCTCGTCAAAAACCGGCACCGCACTTACCAGCAAAGTCTTGCCTGTTATAGTAGTGAGGGTAGTCGTAACAGGTTTTTTCTTTTCCAGAACTATCAGGGTAGCAGAGCGGGATAAAGTGCCGTTTTCCACCAGCTCATTCATAGTTTTATGTAAAAGCTCTTTTTCTCCCAATCCAGTCATGCGTTTTATGGCTTTATTTATCCTTAAAGTCTTGCCCTGCCCATCTGTAATATAAAGCCCGTCAAAAGATGCTTCAAAAATAGCATCCAGCTCACGGTTCAAAGATTTCACATATTCAAGTTCCTGAGAAATCTTTTCAATTTCTGTCACATCATATAATACAGCTACAGCACCCGTAACTACTCCATTTTCCAGTATAGGAGCCCGGTTAGTTATTACTGAGATATCATTAATTTTTAGTCTAACGCCGTACTCTGTTTTTCCTGTTTTGACTATATTAAAGAGCTCACTTTCCGGTATAACATCATTTATAAACTTCCCTATAACCTCTTCCATCAGCATGCCGGTTAATTTTTCCGCCGCTTTGTTCCATATCCTTATCTTGCCTTCACCATCAATAGCAATAATCGGATTATAGGCAGAATTGATCACTGTTTCCAGCTGCCCGGCCATCTCATCTATAACCCGGTTTAAACCCCGCATAATATCGGATTTGGTTATAAAGCCTACCAGTTTTCCTTCTTCTACCACCGGATACCTTCCAGTATACATAATATCTACATCACGTATATCTTCATCCGGATGTAAAAACTTAACTTCCCTGGTCATAAAATTTTCTACCGGTTCATCAGGCAAAACCCCATTATAAAAAGCCCGCAAAAGGTGGGTTTTGGTAAGTAATCCTACAAGTATGCCGTCTTTTACCACAGGCGCCCCATCTATCTTGTTTTCCAAAAATATTCGGCAGGCTTCCTTCAGGCTGAGCTCAGGAGCCAGCTTTATAATTTGGGTGCTCATAAATTTTTTTATTTTCACCTTACCACCCCCTTACATTTGTATTTTAAAATTCTAGATTTATAATCTTTTTCAGCAATTATTTGCTATTATAGATAATGGCTATATTTATATAAACTTTGCCTGAGGTGATTAAAATTGGCAGAAGCATTTTTTAATCGCGAATATACCTGTCCTGTATGTAAAACCAAATTTACTTCCCTGGCAGTCCGCAGTTCTGCCATTTACGTAGAAAAAAAGGAAAGCGATTTTCACACTGTTTATCGCGGAATAAATCCCCTCCATTACTCAATTATTGTATGTCCTGTATGTGAATATGCTGCTTCTAATAATAACTTCAACAATGAGCTGCCATCCCAGGCTGCTGAACAAATCGCTCTTGCCCTATCACAGCTGAAATCAGATAAAACCCCTAATCTATGTGGTCAGCGCAAACCAGAAGAAGCACTGCTTTCTTTTCACCTGGCTGTCCGCACCAGCAAGCTAAAAAAAGCCCCTCCAGGAGAAATAGCCGGCCTTCTTCTGGCCTCTGCCTGGATCGCCCGCGAGATAGGAAATCAGGAATTAGAAACAAAACTTTTGAAAGAAGCCTTAAACTATTACCTGGAAGCTTTCTCTTCCGGATACCATGCTTCAAACATGAATGAACTGCAGCTTATCTATCTTATCGGTGAACTTAACCGCCGCCTGGGCAATTTTAAGGAAGCTGTAAACTGGTTCAACCGGGTTATAATGCATAAAAATATAAAAAGTTTTCCCGCTATTGAAAAAATGGCGCGCGAACAGTGGTCCTTAACCAGGGAAGAAATGAAAGAAAAAGATTATAAGCCCTATGATACGATTCCGGCAGATAAAAAAGAAACTATCAACCCACCAGCTGCTGATGCAGAACCAAAAAACAGCGTCAATGCCCCGGATAAACCAAAAAAAATGAGACCTCTCCTTCAAATGCCGGTTCATTTATATGAAGACCAGATAGAATGGCTGCGCAAACTATCCAATCAGTATGCTGTAAAAAACAAAATATTCACCCGGGAAGAAACCTTAAGAGGGGTCCTGGACGCCTTGATAACTGTAGTGGGAGAAAACCCTGCTTTCTCTTTTAGCAGTGAAGAAGAACTTATAAACCGGCTTATTGAAATATTGTCCAAGCATCAATGAGATTTAACAATCACCTTGCTTTCGCCATTCTCCATCTTTACTTCATAAACCATATCCCCGGCAGATGCCAGATAATGGTTGTGGGTAACCATTATTATCTGCCGTTCAAAAGCTTTTATCACCTCATGTAAAAAAGCTGCTACATTGCTTATATATTCATCCGAAACATGCTTGGCCGGCTCGTCCAGAACCAGAGGGACTGACTTGGGAATGCGGCAGGTTTCCATAAGCGCGATTCTTAAAGCCAGGGATATGATATCTACTATCCCTCCCCCTCTGGCTTCCTGGGGATCATTAGTTATGACAAAATCATTTTCCCAGGTAGAAGAAACTAAAAAATCAGCTGCTGGCTTGTTTCCTTTTTCCGCAAGTTCGATTTTAAACTCCATATTATCCTGGAAAATAGCCTGTAAAGCCCTGGACACAATATTTTCTATAGTCAATTTCGAATTTTCCCGAGCGTATTCAGCTGCTTTTTTATATATTTCATTTACCTTAAAGTATAGTGAAATCACATCTTCCAGGGCGGACTTTTCCTCCTGATAAGCTGCAATAATCTGTTTTATTTTTTCTCTTTCCCCTTCTCTTCTTTTAATCTCGGCATCCAGTTCTGCATAAGCCTGTTTCAAAATATCTTCCCGCATCAAAAGCCCACCTTTTCTCTATACTCGGGAGGCAAAAGGTTTTTGGCTTCTTCCAGCATTCTTTCAATCTCCTGTTTTAGTTCCTGAATTTTTTCTCCCAATCTATCGGGATCTACTCCCAGTTCTTCCGCTTTTTTTCTAAGCTCTGCCAGTTCTTTTTCCAGATGCTCTTTGCTGGCTAAAGCGCGGCTTCTTTCATCCCTGGCTCTTTTTAATGCTTCATCAAGCCTTTTTATCTTCTCTTCATAAGTAAGCCCTTTATCCATAACTTTCCCCTCCTACCCTCAATTAAGGCTTTCCAGGATTTGCTCCACTGTCGCTTCACTTATTTCCGTATTACATACCGGACACCTTCCGGCTTCCTTTAAAACCTTAATATACTCATTCAGCAGATAAGAATAATTTTCCTCTATATTTTTTAATTTTTCTAAATTTTGTTTATAATTTATCCAGATCCTATCATAAGCCTGTTTTACTTCCTGCAGCCTGTAGCATCTGTCCAAACTTACAGCTAAAGCATTTTTTAACTTTTCTCCTTTTTCCAAACCTTGTGTCCTTAATAAAATATCCTCTGCTTCCTTTAACCTCTTTTCCCTATCATGGATTTCTTTTCTGATTTTTTGCAATTCAAAACCCAAATTCCTTTTTTCACTTAACCAGGCTATTATGTCTTCCGCTTCCTGCAAGTTTTCCGTTTGCTGCAGAATAACATTGATTTTTTTAATTTTTTCCTTTATATCCCGCCGTTTCCCTTCTATATCAGAAATATCGCTCAGCAGCTTAAAGGTTTCCCCTATCCTTTCCCTCTTCTCGCCAAGCTCCTCTAAAACATCAAGTTTTTTTAACTTTTGCAGGCAAACTCCCAGTTCCTTGGCTGCATTATTAAAACGTTCTTCCAGGCTTTCTAAAAGCCTTATATTTTCCCATTCTTTAAAAATCTTTTCATTATACCTTTCGCTCTGGTCTATACTCCCCATCTCTTTTAACTTATCATCAACAGCTGCCATTTCTTCATTAAGCTTTATCCATTTATCCTCCATCTCCTGTATAGTCCCAATCAGCTGCCGATTTCTTTCTACCTTCATCAAGGCTTCCTGTCCTTTTTTTAAAAGGAGTTTTTTGTCTTCCAGATCATCGTAGGTTTTCAGTTCTTCATTAAGTTTTCTTATCTCTTCCTCCAAATCCCGCTTTCTGGTGTTGGCCTGGTTTATATCCTGCAAAAGCCTTCTGGCAGCAGCATCAATAATATCCAAATCAGCTATAAGACCTATGATTTTGGCTTTATCCCCATCGGTTTCCGACAGCAGGAAAGGAGGCTCCAGCTGATAAGCTATGTTGATATCAAGATATTTGTCACTATCAACATACAAGCGTCCATTTCCCAGTATCTCCTGTACTATTTCCGGCACCTGGGTCCCCACTTTTTCTTCAACATCTTCGGTCCCATCCGGATATCTTATTTCATAGCGATTCATTTTTCTTCCTCTTATTCTGCTTACTACAGTACCATCACTGAGTTCCGCAGCCACCAGGCAGTAATCTTCCCCGCTCCTTATAAAGTCCCCCCGGGGAGCCTTATTATAAAAAAGCCAGCGCAAAGCCCTTATTACTGCCGTTTTTCCCTGATCCGACTCCCCTACCAGTATATTAAGGCGGGGGCTAAAATCTATAACTGTATCTTTATGAGATTGAAAATTCTTTATATAAAGGCGCTTTAAATATTTCATCTGCTATCCCTCGCTTTTTTCGGCCGCAGTTCTTCCTCCACCAGGGCTATCCTTCGCAAAGCCTCTTCTCTTACTTCCTTTTCAACCCCATCGGCCTTCGCTATTTCTTCCACTATACTGCGGGCATTCATCTTTTCTAAATCGGCAGCCTGCCTTATTTCCTTTATAAAATGGGCCAGTTTGACACTCAGCTCATTTTTCCCCTCCGCCTTTTCCCTGGTTAAAACTTTATCCCCGGGCAAGGCAGTTTTTAGAGGAATAAATTCACAGGCTACCTCTTTCCCTTCCAGTTTTATTAAAACTACCCCTACCTTGCGCGTTATCTCCTGTTTATGGTTGCTCAGCCTTACCAAAGCGCCGGGATTTACAAAAAACTTGTCTTCTCTCCTGATTATGCCAAAACCCAGATGGTTATGTCCGCATAAAGTTACATCAGCTTCGGTTTCCAGAATACTATCAATCAAGGTAAAATCAGCTTCCGGAAAAACGGCCTGGTCCAGAAGCATGCCATGTACCATATGTACAGCCACATCAGCATTTTCCTTCTTTACTACATAATCTAAACCAGGAATACGCCGATCGATTTCATAATGATAAGGCTGTCCGGTAAGCTGCAAAACCAGCTCATGTTTTTTGAGGTAAGTCCTTTCTCCCGGCATTAAAAGCTTCACAAAACCTAATCGATGCAGAAAACCTAAAAGGGTGCGGTTTAAAGAATTAAGATTGCCTCCAAAAAGGTCGTGGTTCCCGCTTACTGCATAAACAGGGCACCTGAACTGGCGAAAAACCTCCAGAAAATCACCCACCGCTGCCAGGGAGGGGCTTGGATTATCAAAAAAATCGCCTCCGTGTAATACATAATCTATACCAAGAGTATCAGCCAGTTCTACTACTTCCTGCAGTTTGTTTTTCAAGGTATCTGGCAGACTATCCAGCCGGTTCTGCGGAGTATTGCCCCGCAAATGGGTATCGGTAAAATAAAGCAACCGCATCTTTCCTTCTCCTTCTTGCAAAAATTCTATTCAGGCAAGCTGTATATATATTTCACAATAAAGTTTTCTTCCCGCTTTACTTCTCCACTGGCTGCCATCTTATCCAGGTAGTTTAATATCCTGTCCTGGCTCACCTTAAATCCGCTGTTTTCCAATTTTTTCATTACATCAACTATATTCGAGGCATTTACCGGCAAACATTCCTTTATAATATTCATTATTTCAGCATCATATTCATCACCAGCTTCCAGTTCATCAAAAGGATTAATCTGATGCGGGCTGCGGGTTTTGGCTGCCCTAACCCTTACCGGTATAGTGCGTCCAAATACCGGCGAAGATATAAAACCTGTCCCGGAAGGAAGATAGGGAAGCCTTTTGATTTCTTCGTTTCCCATATCCGTTTCTTCCCTTATTACATTCAAATCATGCGACCTTACCGTACGGAAGATTATCTTGGTATTAAGCTGGGCATTTACGGTATCATCGAGCAAAGCCGGCCTTTGGGTAGCCAGCACCAAAAATACCCCGTATTTTCTCCCCTCCTGCGCTATCTCCCTTATTTCACGCCTGGAAGGCACATTTTGTTCACCCCGGGGGGCAAAATTATGCGCTTCATCAGTAACCACTATAAAAGGCGGAAATTTTTCAACCCCTTTTTCCCCTTTTTGCAGGGCATCCCGGTAATCTCTCCTTTTACCATAAAGAGTGCGCAGGACATAAGCAGCATAAACCTTGAGCATCCATATGCTTCCCCGCACAATAACCGCTTTCTGGGCTTTTAAACCTTCTTCGATCTGCCTTATTCCCTGTTCCATAAAAATGCCCTGCCTTACCAGTTTATGCAGCCGCCAGTTTATAGATTTTAGGGTACTGAGCTGCCCTACCTGTTTTTTTAAGGCCAAAAGCCTGTTTAAATAAGCCTCTTTTTTGCTGGCATCAATATCTTTGCGGTTTTTCCTGAAGACTTCTTTAAAGTCATCATCACTGGAACTTTCTAAAAGGGAAATAAGGTCATTAAGACGCATGCTAAAAGTGGTAAGGCTGTCGCCGTTTTCCAGTATAGATGCTACTGCATTTTCCATAGCCTCCGTAATAGGGCTCACGGCACTTAAAAGATTGCAAAGATCTGCAGAAGTTAAAGTTTCAAACTTAACTCCCACATCACTGCCTACAGTCAAAATAAGGCAGCGTTCCTCAAAAGTTTCCTTAAAATGCTCTGGCAAATCAGGGGCAAAAACTTCCTTAAAACTCATCTCGTAATGGGGATCAAATACCAGGAGAGGTACACGTTTTTTTATAAGTTCTTCGATCAAAACCCTGAGGCCAAAAGATTTTCCCGAGCCTGATCCCCCAAATACGCCTATATGAGGGTAGTTGTTCATGGCCCGGTAATCAAAAACAAAAGGAACCCCCGACTGTTTTGTAACTTTCCCCTTTTCATACAAAGGAGCCACTTCCTGATATTGAGCAGGCAGAGAATCTGTAAGGCCTTCGGTTCCCAAAATAACACCCAGGGTTAGTCCTTTGTCAGGAGGAGTTTTCAGCAGAAGCTCTTCTACTTCTGCAAAATGCGGGGAACGCACTTTAGCCCCCGTACTTACCGGATAAAAAAGTTCGCTTAAGATTCTTACTTTAGCTGTATAGATCATTTCTTCCTCAAGGTTATATCCCAAACTGCTTAAAGAAGCTACCACTTCCTGATCCACCAGAATAGAGGACTTTTCATCAACCCCCGGGATAAAAGGGTTTAACGCATAAGTTTCGATAACCTCCCCAACTGGATTATTAAGCTTCTCATCTTCAATTATTACCAGCTCATTGAGCCTGAACTTTTCAGTATTGGAAGCTATCCACACTTCCCGCTCATTGGTCATCCCTACAACCTGCATATAACAACCTCTCCTTTAAAACTGGTTTAAAAACTCCGTCTTTCCCGATTAGCACGAAAGAGTAGCTCTCTCCATTCTGGAGCCAGAAGATTTTCAATAAGTTTTTCGGCTTCTTTTTTCTGAATACGAACCTTAGCATCGGTAATCTGCAGCCACAGCGGTATCCCCTGCCCCTGACGGGGAGTCAAAGTATAAAGCAGATTCATGGCCAGGGGTATTTTCCCTCTTTGTTCTGCCAGAAAATCACACCCTACCGCCTGCGGCACACTTCCCATCCTTGCAAAAACAGTATTATAATTCTTTTTTAAATGGCACCCCTCATTAAAAAACAGGTATTCCCCTTTTTTAAGAAGCCCAAATAAAATTTCCCGGTCATATATGCGCACGCGGTTTTTGATGTTTAAATCCAGCCATTTTGCCAAAACAGAGGTGGCTACTTCTTCGATTATCCCTGTCAGAATTATGTCATTCTCCAGGCAAAAGCTGTAAAGCTCCTGCCACTCCTCAAAATGGTCAAAAAGTAAAAATCCTCCATCCAGCATGAGAAGGAAAGGCTTATATTCCTTTACTATCTCCAAAGCAGTCACAACCTCTATATGAGCCAGTTCTTCCTTAAGATACAAGCGATAAGCCTCTTCCTCGGTTATGCCTTCCATTTCGCTCCTTACCCGTATCTTACAAGCTACCTCTTGACTCAGCGGGGTTATAACAATGCTCTTTTCCACATCATCCCTGCCTGTACATTTTCCTAAAGCCCTCATCAAAACCAGGCTGTAGGGATAAAAAGAAGCATACTCAACCCTTGAGCCATCAACAGCCGCAATAACCCTTTCTCCGGTTATCTTTTTAAGTTCAAACGCCTCCAGTTTCTCAGCAAATACAAACCTCCCCCACCTTTCAAGCTTTTCCCTGAGCTCCCCTGGAGGAGGAATTTCTTCATGACTCCTCTTCATCCATCCGTCAAACTGTTGTAAACCTTTTATAAGCTGTACATCCCACATAAAACCTTTCTCCCAAACCAAACATTTATTCTATTATTTATTCTATTATAAATAAAAATCCTGCTTTAAGAGCAGGAAAATTTTAAATTTACTTGGCAAACTAAATTAAATATAATAGTACATGGACTTTAAAGGGAAAAAGAAAGGAGATCAGCGTGCAGGCAGGAATAATCCTTATCATAATTGGTTTAACTGGAATGTTATATGGTTATATGGCTTATAAAAAAGCTGATTCCAGCCTTACCGAAATAAAAAAGGAAGATTTGGTGAGCTATTACCTGGAATTAGCCCTTCATCTTATTCCCGCACCTTTCTGGTGCTTTCTGGGCGGGATAATCTTTATACTTGTTGGAATAATAGTTACAATAATTGCTGCCATCTTAAGATAAATTTTTCAGTCTATAAGCAATATACGGGCACCGGCTGCCAAAAGAGCAATACCCAGGAGATCTAAATAATGGAATTCATATTTTTTCATGCCAAAAGCTCCTGACGCGTCAATTAAAACAGCAGTCAAAACCTGAGCTACAATAATAGCTGTAGTAGCGTTGCCTACGCCGATTTTCGGTATACTGCGGGCAACTGCATAGATTATAACTACATTGAGCAAGCCACCCAAAAAAGCATACCACGGGACTTGTCCTATTTTGGCAAAACTGCTCATCTTGGCTCCTATGACCAGCATAATAACCAGGGTAGATACTGTACCTATGATGTGGACCAAAAGAGTAGAATGCCATATTCCCAATGCTTTACCTAAGGCCGCATTAAAAGTTCCCTGCAGAGCCATGGCTGCTCCTGACAAAGCTGCCAGTGCTAAAAAAAATAAATCATGCATCTTAAATTAACCCCTTATACATTTTTAAATTATTTTTAGCCAGGCAAATTATTTTATACCATTAATCACAAAAATGTTGCCAGTAAAATGATAAGTACTCCCAGATAAAACCCTTTTCTGCTGGCTTTTTTGCCTCTCAGCGCAGCCTTGGGCCAAAGCTGAAATACGACAAGATAGAGCATTATGCCAGAAGCCAGACCCAACAAAAAAGGCAATATTCCTGGAAGCAGCAAAACTATGCCTTTGCCTATGATAGTCCCCAAAGGGGTTATCATACCTACCAGAAGAGTCTGCCCTAAAATTTTTATAGGGCTTAAACCCGCCATAATCAAAGGAGCAGCAATAGCCATACCTTCCGGTATATTATGAATACCTATAGCCATAGCGATTACTAAACCGGTTCTCTCTTTCATTTCATGCCCCAAAGCAATAGCCATGCCTTCCGGTAAATCATGCATAGCTATTCCCAGCATTATTAAATAGCCAAGTCCAATTAAGGTTTGTTTTTTAAAAAGATTCCTAAATAAAAAATGCTCCAGCAAAAAAAGCAAAAATATCCCGGTTGCCATCCCGTATATTCCTTTTAGCCAGCCTGGAAAAAACAAAAAAGAAGGTATCAGGTCAAAAAATACTACTCCTACCATAACCCCGGAAGCCAATCCTAAAAATACAGCCAGGCTTTTATCATCCCAATCCCTCTTTATAAAAAGCAAAAGGGCTCCCACAGCAGTACACAGTCCAGCCCCCACGCTCATTAAAAACAAATTATCTACCTGCATAAAATTCCCCGCTAAACCTGGTTTTTTACATATTTATGCCTTATATTTAGATATAATACAGCAAAAACCGAGGAGGGAAAGAAGTGTTTAAACTGGAAGTCAGCAGTAAAAACAAGGAAGAACTCATCGATATAACCCCCGAAATTGCGCGTTTAGTTTCTGAATACGGCCAAAATGCCAAACTCTGCATTGTATACATTCCCCATACTACGGCTGCCATAACTATTAATGAAAATGCTGACCCTGATGTGAAAAAGGATATAATAAAAGGGCTTGGCTTGCTGATTCCATCTACCCTCCCCTTTAAGCACGTAGAAGGCAACTCAGATGCCCACATAAAAGCAAGCCTTTTAGGTTTCTCCCAGATTATTCTGGTAGAAAACGGAAAACTTATGCTTGGCACCTGGCAAGGAATACTTTTCGCTGAATTTGACGGCCCTCGCAGGCGGCAAGTCTGGGTACAGCTTATATAAATTTAGTAATAAAAAAACTAACCTCCTCATAATTTTGTCATGAGGAGGTGTTTATAATGAAATTAAAAACTTCGGTTGAAGTAAAGGCTCTCGGCAAAGCCCTGGCCCTCTCTTTAATTTTATGCCTGCTTACAGGTACTATAATCTATTATACCAACCTTAAAGAAACTTTACTTGCCCCTCTAGGTAAGATAATTATTATCATTGCCATATTTACTGCCGCCTGTTCCATAACAAAATTCTACGGCAATCGTGGACTGATAAGAGGAATAAGCACCGGAATAGCATTCTTTATTCTCATGTTTATAGCTACTCTGCTTTTTAACAACTCTACCATAAACATGGCTTCCTTTTTTTACACCCTGTTGCTATGTATAATAGCAGGAGGTTTGGGAGGGATTCTGGGTATCGGCCTTAGCGATTAAAGACATAGTTTGGAGAGACACCATAAAATTAAGCCCACCAGGATTAAACTAATTCCCATCACCATACGCCAGGTAAACACAGGCATCCCTCCCTTTTCGTTTTTATCTAAAAATCTCTAACTCCACAGCTTTAAAAGCAAATTACGCAAAAAATTAGGAATCCTTATATAATATACCTTCATCCTGCAAGTCTCCTTTCGTTAAAAGGTTTTTTGTCAATTTATATTATGAATGATACAGTAAAAAGGTTACGATTTAACTGTAAAGTTAGTAAAAATTAATCATATAATAAATTCCGATTTTTCACGGAGAACCTTTGCCAAATACTCTTTTTTTATTTTTTCGACATTATTAATAGGGATATTATTTTTAAAAACCTCCCCATAAGCTTTCTTCTCTATCCTGCTGTCCAGAACAATTACTATTCCCCGATCCTGTTCACTGCGTATAAGCCTTCCTACTCCCTGTTTAAAACGAATTACCGCGTCAGGCAGCATAAAGCTGGTAAATGGATTCCGTCCCTGTAAGCTGAAATAAAGGCTGGAAGCCCTGGTAAAAGGCTCATCAGGAGAGCGAAAGGGAAGTTTGGTAATAATAAGGCATTTTAAAAGTTCCCCTTTTAAATCTATTCCTTCCCAGAAGGTATCAAGTCCCATCAAGACGGCATTTGGATAGTTTATGTACTCATTTACCAGGGCAGTTGATTCTCCATCTTCATTCTGTACCAAAAGCTTAACTCCCTTATCTATGCAGATAGGTCGCAGAATTTGGGAAGCCTTTTTCATCTGCATCTGGGAAGTAAAAAGTATAAGAATACGTCCCGGCAAAAAGTCTAATACCCTTAAAACAACTTCAGCCAGTTCCTTATTAAATCCCGCCTCATCCGGAAACGGCATATCTTCCAGAATATACATAAAAGCCTGTTCTTCATATATGAAAGGAGATTTCACAACCAGGGTGTTAAGCCTTCCTTCTTCATTTACAAAAGAAAGCCCATTTTTAGATATAAAATAAGAAAAATCCCCCTCTACAGCCAGAGTAGCAGAAACCATAATCAAGCTTTTAAGTTTTTTATAAAGCTTCTCATACAAAATATCTCCTGCAGATATGGAGGAGGAAGAAATGGTCCTTACCCTTTCCGTATTAAACTGAAACCATATTATCCTGTCACTTCGCTGTATATCTTCTTCCAGAAGGATGAAAATTTTATCCAGCTCATGCCTCAAGTTTTGCGCAAAAATATCTAATTCTATAAATTCATCGCTTTCTTTAATCTCCGATAATAAATCCTCTATCTTAAAACTTATTAACTGCAGGGTGTCATACCATTCCAGATAAAGTTTAGAAAAATCTTCATTAAAAAAGAGTATTTTTTCATTTTCCTCCAAAACTCTGCTGAATCCTGTATTTTCAAAGCTGAAAAAGTTCGCAGCAAACCAGGCACTGACTTCTTCCGTTAAGCGTATTCCCCTATCTACCAACATTTCCAGCTCTCCTATTAGCATCTGCAAAAGCGGGAAAGAACGTCTGAGATGGGCAAGATAACCCTTTTCCCACTTTAAATCCCTGTAGTAGAGAGCGTAAAGTAAATCCTGCAAATCAGAAAATGTAAAAGACACGGATAATTTATCAAAAGCCTCCCGGTCAAAACTGTGAGCTTCATCAATTATCAAATATTCATATTCAGGCAAGATTTTATTTTCCAGCATAATATCAGACAGGAGAAAAGCATGGTTGGTAACTATAATATCAGCTTTGTGTATCTTTTTAATCATTTTTAAACGGAAACATTTTTCCTGATGGGGACAATTTTCCTTAAGACAGTTTTGGCGGTCAGCAGCTACTATACTCCAGTTTTTAAGCAGGCTGCTTTCTACCATAATCTCCTTGCGGTCTCCTGTTGTCGTCTGTTCTGCCCACCACATTATTTTTTCTATTAATGTCAGCTCTTCTTTTTCCAGTCTTTTTTTCCCCGCTATAATCTGATTATATTTATGCCAGCACAAAAAATTTTCCCGCCCTTTAGCTTCTGCATAACTAAAATCAGTATCTAAAACCTTTTGCAAAGCTGGCAAATCTTTTTCTATGAGCTGCTGCTGCAGGGCTTTAGTTTTCGTGGATATTACTACCTTTTTCTTTTCTTCGGCTGCCCATAAAATAGCAGGGATAAGATAGGCAAAACTTTTTCCTATGCCGGTACCTGCTTCTGCCACCAAAAATTCCTCGTCAGAAAAAGCACTGGCAATAGCCAAACTCAAATCCACCTGTTCTTTTCTGTATACATAATCAGGGATTATCTCATTAATTTTGCCCTCTTTTTGAAAAATGTTTATAATTTTCTCTTCCCATCTTCTCATATTGACTATCCTTTCACCTGTCAACATCAGACCAAGGGGACAGTTCTTGTGGTCCCTTAAGGTACAACAAGAACTGTCCCCTTACATTTCTACTTTAGTTACTTTATTTTTCTTTCCCTCTTTTTCTACCCTGAAAATCCCTTCTACTGGCACTTTATTTTCTATCAAATGATTGTAATACTTTTCTATATTTTCCAGGCTCAATTTGACTGACAATCCGCAGCTGCTGGAAATTTCCCGTAAAGTAGGCACTATCAAAAATTCAGCCTCTAAAGATTTTAAAACCTTTTCGGCTTTCAGGGCATGTGAGGTGGTATTGAAAGTAAAAAGGCAATATTTTTCTGCTTTCATAAGGCTTTGCATAATCCAGCATCCACTCCTATTTCAAAGATATTTCGCCTATTTTAAAAAAAGTTCCCTGGCTTTTGGCTATAAGCTTGCCTTCGGCATAAACTTCTGCCTCTGCGAAAAGTAAATTTTTTCCTGTTTTTAAAACCCTGCCTTCAGCTTCCACCTTAACCCCCTGCTCAGGTGCAGATATAAAACTTACCGCTATATCAGCCGTAACCCCTTTTATTCCCATACTTCTTATAGCATTGCCCATAGCCGCATCAGCCAAAGTAACAATAAGCCCTCCATGCACTATCCCCAGGGCATTCAAATGGTCATTCTGTGGCAAAACACTTAAAACCGCACATCCCTTTTTTATTCTTTCTAATTTTATTCCTATCAAGTTATAAAAAGGGGTATCAGATATAGTATTACATATATATTCATATAATCCCGGTTCAAGATTTTCATTAACTGACAAATCTCATCTACTCCTCATATTTTGATAATACCTTAATTAAAAATTATAACATATAAACAAACAGAAACCACTATGCCAAAACACTAAATGATTTATAAGCAGATCTTTAAAGCAATTCATGCCTAAAATAAAAAAACGGGCCCTACTTTTATTCGTAGGCCCGTTTTTTACCTTAAATTTAATTTTTTATCAATTATGCCCAGGAGTCCTCTTTGGCTGCATTCTGTCCAGCAATACGCCCAAATACTACACAATCTGCCATGGCTACTCCACCTAAACGGCAGGCTCCATGAGTCCCTCCAGTAACTTCACCTGCTGCATATAACCCTTTGATCGGCTTGAAGTCCTGATTTATTACCTGAGCTTTTTCATTTACAGCTAAGCCGCCCATACAGTGATGTACTTTAGGCCACAGCCTGCATACATAGAAAGGAGGTTCGCCCATCGGTTTGGCATCTTTCGGTATAAGAATGTCAAAATCATCATCCTTGCCCTTCTGCAGGAAGGAATTAAAGCGGGCAATTTCCTGCAGGAAAGGCTGCAGCGGTATATTATATGCCTTAGCCACCTCTTCCAGGCTGTTGAACTTCTTGATCGCTCCGTTTTTCATACCGCCTTCCAGTATATCAGGACGTACCATCTTATTTACTGCCCAGGAATCAGCTACATGAATTACAGGATGCCCCAGGAGAACCATAGCATCTGCTCTGCGTTTGCGGTCAGTAGTTTCACTAACAAAACGCTTTCCTGTTTCAGGGTCAATTATAGGCCCATACCCTATAACCTTTTCAGAAAACTGCGGAACATAGCCAAAACCTTTTTCATCAGGGCTTGACCAGGGGCCAAGCTGAATCTGGTCAAGTTGAACATCCATAGCACCAATCTTTAAGGCAGCCCGCAAAGCTTCACCAGTTGCACCCATCTGGTTTGTACTGTCAAAAGCTTCTGTTAGCCGTGGATCCTGCATCATACGCATCTGAATGTCCCTTGAAAATCCGCCAGAAGCTAGAACTACAGCCTTGTTGGCTTTTATGTAACGAAGAGTTCCGCTGTTTTCATCTCCAAAATTATAGCCATCTCTTATTTCTATTCCAATTACCCTGCCGTCTTTGTCTACAATCAAGCGTTCCATCTTCCGGCGTACTTCTGGCCCTGCACCTAATTCTTTAAGTTTTTTAAACATCCTTGAGATCAGCATAGAGCCAGAGTGGCCATCTGATTCGTGGGATCTGGGTACTGAATGTCCACCATGGAATACTATACGGGTAAATTTGGCTCCTAAATAATTTATAGCCCACTCTAAAGCATCATTGGAATTTTCAGCTACAATTTTAGCTTTTTTGACATCATTCAGATATAATCCAGCTTTTAACATATCCTGCAGCATAAGCTCCGGAGAATCTTCAATTCCCGCCGCTTTCTGCATCTTGGTTCCGCAAGCAGAAAAGTCGCCACCATTGATAATAGAGTTACCTCCTGCCGTCGGCATCTTTTCAATAATCTTGACACTGGCCTTGGCATTCAGCGCTTCGATGGCAGCTGCACAGGCAGCGAACCCAGAGCCCACAATTACTACATCTGCTGATTCATCCCATTTTATCGACTTGGTGGAATCACTGTTTCCGCAGCCAGGTAATACAGTTGCTCCCGCTACAACCAAACCTGTAGTAGCCATTCCTTTAATAAAATCCCGGCGTCCCATAGACTTGTCCATCATTTTTATCAGCCTCCTTAAAGCTATTTACTTTAAATCTGTGCGTTCCCCACATTCCAGTTGGAATCCAGTTCCTTAAACCAGGTAAAATCATGACACTGAGCACAATAAACTTCCGACTGCCTGTGTGCTTTATGGCAAAGGGTGCAATCGATTTGCCCCAGATGCGAATCATGGGGGTTTGATTGTTCAAAATTAGTAGCCAGTTTTACTTTATCAAAATCTTGTTCGTGACACTTAAGACAAAGTTCAGCGGGAAAATTAATCTGTTTTAAAGGAGTTGAGTAATTTCCTGTGATATAATTCATCCCTTCCTTGGCCTTTTCCAGATAGCTTTTCTGGTGGCAATCAAGACACTCAACCCCCTGGGTTTTATGCTTGGCAGCTAAAAGACTTCCACTTGACCAGCTTTCATAATAAGGCTTAATAATATGACAGGTTCCACAAAAAGATGGATTTTTACTTACATGAATTAATGTAAAACCACCTCCCAGTCCTATTACCAATATGGCTGCTATAATAACCAGCAAAGTTTTTGATTTTTTACTGCCACCATTTTTTCCCCCTTTATTTTCCATGTCATTCATCTTATATCACCTCCCTCCCATTTTTAAATCTCAACCATGCCAAAACTATCCATGAGGAAAGTTTAAAATAGTTTACTTTTTTCGACCCTGTAAATCCTTTGTGACTTTGTACAAAAAAGAACATGCAGATTTTGTCGCCCACTACAACTTTTTTTCATTTATTATGGTTAATATAGAGAAAGTACGAATTTTATGAAAACACTAGTAGAGAAAGTACGAACTTTATCAAAATGTTATCTACTGCAGTCAGAAGAACAAAATAACCGGGGTATAACCAGCAGGATTGGCAGGTGAAGTTAATAATGACGGGAATCCCCGACAGGAAAGGAAAAGATTTTTGGGTTGAAGTAGTCCTCGAAAACAAGGATTTAGCAGAGATTACTAATTATCTTCAATCAATTACCGATAAGCCAGTTATCATAACCGACCATTACGGAAAAATTTATTCCCACAGTTCTGAGGTAAAAATTGTTTCCCCTGATGATCTTTTTACAGATATACCTTACATAACTATAGCTTCCTGCAAACAAAATTATTTTTATTATAATCAAAACCTGCAAAAGCTTTATTATTATACGGGATTTACAGAAAAAGATGCCTGTATCATAGTAATGAACATTGAAAATCCTGTCTGTGCCGAAAAATGGGAAGAATACTTTGATGATGTGTCAGTAGCCATAAAGGTTTATATTTACCTGACCAAGGAAAAAGAGAAAACACGAAACCATTTAACCCACCAGCTGATAGAAGATATTCTGATTCGCAATGCCTGTAATATCAAAGATATTGCCAAACAATACAACTGGATGATAGATCTAAACAAGTTGTATTATGTAGCTGTTCTGGAACCGGAACCAATTGCCGAAACAAAATTATATATATTGCATGAACATGCAAAAGAATGGCTAAAACATAGCAATCTTGACATTATCTGCTCAATATGGAACAACAGGTATATCGTTTTTCTGTGTCCTACCCATTTCGATGCCCAAACCTTGGAAGCGGATCAAGGCTGGGACAGACACTTGAATAACATAAGAAGACATCAAAGAGATATAGCAAATCGTTTCAATATCTCCGCATCTTTTGGTATAGGCAGAAAATATCCTTTATCAGAAGTACACAAAAGCTATCAAGAAGCTCTTATAGCCCTTAATATTTCCAAATTAACCGGTAAAAGGCATTTTGTTAAGCATTTTTTAGATCTTGGCCTGTTTACTATCCTCAATTATGAGGATTCAGAGCTTGCAAAACAATTTTGCAGGTCAGTTCTGGGAAAGCTTCTGGATTATGACAGCACTTCCAAAGGCGAACTGCTGTTAACACTTAAAAATTTATTCGATACCAATTTTGACAGCAATGAAACAGCCAAAAAAATGTATATTCATTCCAATACTTTAAGATACCGAATGAAAAAAATTGAAGAACTTACTAACATGAAGCTGGAAAAAATAGAAGACCGACTTAATCTTTTTGTTGCCGTAAAATTATATGATCTTCTGATTAACAGCGGCCTTTTTAAATAAAAACAACGCCGAATAATTAAAAGTACTACACTGCATTACCTTCAGCAGAGGAGAAAATAAACGGATGAGGAAATTTTATTACTATATCTCTTCGATGAAAACTGGCCTGGGGCTTTTAGGTCTTATTATCCTTGTTTCTGCCGCTGGTTCTTCTTTAAGACCAGACACTTTTTTTCATTCTTCACTTTTTAAAATTCTGCTGCTGTTTTTATTTATAAACATGGTTTTATGTACAGTAAACCGTGTTTTTCTATACACCAAAATATATCCCAAAATCCGGGAGAAAAATAAAGTTTACCTTCTGTATCATCTGGGCATACTGCTTCTTCATGCAGGAATAGTAATAATCCTTATAGGTGGGGCAATAAATGCATATGGAGGAAAATCAATCTTAGTTCCTATTACAGAAGGGGAAAAAATTGAGGTGTCAAACCTGGTTCAGGCCAAAAAAACTTTCGCCATAAGGCTTGATAAATTCGAAATTGTTTACTATCCTGATGGTTCACCATCCCAATATAACTCATACATAAGCATTTTAGAAAATGACAAAGAAATAAATCGATACCAGATTTCTGTAAATCACCCTTTGAAATATGCAGGAATAAAAGCTTACCAGCAAAGCTTTGGGCATCTGATCAAAGCTGAAATAATAAATACAAAAGGAAAAAGTCGTACTGAATCCTTAAAGGAAGGGGATTTTATACTTGTACCTGAAACAGACAGAAGGATAAAGGCATACCGGTATGTACCTAATTTTGACCCTAGATATGGTATCAATACTAAAACACTCAGACCTGATAATCCCAGGATAATTTATTCTGTTTATGAAAAAGATAAAATGCTCGGAGTGGGAGTTGCTTCATTTGGCGAGAAAGTTCAGGTTAGCAAAAATTATTATGTAGTATTTAAAGAAGTGCAACCTTTTACTGTGCTAAAAATAAAGTCAGATCCTGGCTTGCCTTTCGCTATGATGGGAGCATTACTGCTTATATTGGGAATAATCGTAGTATTTTTATGCAATCCGGTTATAAAAAAATAACCAGCCATATTTACACTGGTCAATAATAATTTCTAAACAATAGTTATTACAAGCAACGAAAGAGGTAAGATAAAAAATGTTCGTACAAGAAAAAACATGGCTACTTATTTCCTTAATATCCTATGCTACAGCCTGCTTATGTTACTTCCTGGCTTTAAAAAATATTAAAGCATCCCGCCTGGCTTTTATTATTTCAACAGCGGGTCTTGCGGTAAACATTTTAACTCTCATAAAACGTGCAGCAATAGGCGTAAGGCTCCCTTTATCTAACGGCTATGAGTTTCTATTATGTTTTACGAGTCTTATGGTACTGATGTATTTGATATATGAATTGAAAAGCAAAAACAAAACATCTGGCGGGCCATTAATGCTGATAGCAACTCTTCTTTTGCTGTCAATTTTCTTACTAATGCCTGACCAAATCAATAATTTGTCTCCATTAATGCCTGCCCTCAAAAGCCCCTGGCTGGCATCGCATGTTCTGACTGCGGCACTGGCTTATGGTGGTTTTGCACTGGCAGCAGCTCTGGCATTAATTGAGATTAAGTTTTCCCTGCCTCCCATCAACCGCCATACAGTATACAAAATAATACTGTTCAGTTTTACCATGCTGTCCCTTTCTATCATACTGGGAGCTATCTGGGCAGAACAAGCCTGGGGCAGTTACTGGAGCTGGGATCCCAAAGAAACATGGGCACTTATAACCTGGATAATATATGCCATCTATATACATATGTACAGGCAGAGAAAATTTAAACAGCGGGATGCTGCCCTGGTAGTAATTGCAGGTTTTGTAATCGTTCTCTTTACCTTTTTTGGTGTCAATTACCTTATGAGCGGTCTGCACAGCTATGCATAACTATAAATTTATCGCTAAAACGCCTTTCCTCACCCCCTTACTTTATATATAAATTTTATACAAATTTTAAAAAAGCCCTTAGCTATAAATGCTAAGGGCTTTTTATCATTAAAATAATCATCAGATTTTTTCATATACGGCAAAAAGCTGCAAGGCTACTTTGTCAAAAGATTTTTGTTTGAGTTCTTCAGCCAGCTCTCTGTCCGGGGATTTTTCTGCAATATTTAAAAATTCTTCATAAGTTATATAATCGAAGGGAATTACCTCCACTTCTTTAAAACCATGCCTTGAAAAAATGTCATTAAGGATTTCCCGGTCAAAATGGTGCATATGAAGCATGGCCGGGAACAAAGTCCCTTCTATGCTTTCATGGATATGCTGTTCCAATTCTCCATAACGGGTAGGAGCCGTTATAAAAACTTGTCCTCCCGGTTTTAATACACGGGCAAATTCTTTAACTATAGCCACCGGGTCATAAGTATGTTCCAGAACATCCAGGCAATTAATAAAATCGAAAAATAATGGCTCATAAGGTAGATTATCAAGGCTTCCCCAGGTAAAGTGCACAGCTTTGGGTTTTTCACTCAGCAGTTTTTCGGCATTCGGGAATTCATATTCGACATCAATGCCTCCCAGTTCTTTCTGAATAAGGCTTATTATTTGGGGAAAAACTTCTCTTTCTCCCCTTTTCATCATCTCTGCCAGGGCATTGGCCCTTTTAAGCCTTGCCTGACAGGCATCCAGAGAATATACCTCCATATACTGGCTCATTACCAGAGTAGCAAAACCTGCTCCACATCCGCCATCCAAAACCTTCCCCGTTTTTCCCTTAATGCGGGGATAAACATACTGCAAAAATGAGCTTTCTCCTCCGGAAGAAAAGTTTTGCAGAGCAATAACTTCATTTAAAGTAAAAAGCTCATTCTGATTTAAATTAGATCCAATTTCTTTTCTAAACCAGTTGCGCAAAGCTACGTCATCTTTAAGCTTCTGTTTTACTTCCTCATAGGATGAAGCATTACATGCGGAAAACACCTTTTTCTTTTCCTCTTCTGTTAAAGTATCCCACACATAGCCAAGGAAAAAGTCAAAACATACATTGTTATGAACATTGAAAAGAATAGCTTGACGAGGATTTTCCCGGCAAAGGTTAAAAGAAACCGAGTAAAAATCCAGCAAAAACTTTAAGGCTTCTTCATCATGTCGGCTGAACATTTCTGCATAAGCTTCTGCCAGGTTTTCCTCTCCTGGCAAAAGGCTAGCATAAACCTTTTTTACATCTTCATCTACTACCGAAAAATAATAGTTAAAAAATTCCTTTAAAATCATATAATCCCCTCTCCTATCTCGATTATTTTTGGTAGGCTAGCAATTCTACTACTTTTTCTCTTTCGTCAGATTGCAGGTGTACATCAAACTGCCAGGATATCTCAACCTTTAAACAGGCTTCTCCGTTCTTAAAGGATATTTTAGGCCTTATCGCTAAGCCTGAAGTATGATAACCTAACCTGCTCTGCTCATCATTTACATATCCTTCATAATAATTTTTTACTGCTGGGCTTAAGACTACCTTTTCCATGTTTTCAACTTCTGAAAATCCGTAATTTACCCTGTTAACAAAACTTTCCCCTTTTGCACTCTTTATCTGGCAATAATAACTTATACATCTTGGCCTTTTGAAAACAAAGCTTTCATCTATCAGACTTATATTATCTCCTTCCCGCAGCTGTTTTTCTTCTATATGGTATAAAATCTCTTCTTCTCCCTGGGGGACAATCTTGAGCCAGGCGTGAGGCTTAAATTCTATTTCATCAGAAGGAGAAGCTGAAGTTACAATCTCAGGTATTAAAAAAATCTTTATTTTTTTATTTTCTGGATTACAGAAAGCATTTATAACGCATTTTACTTCACCTTTACTTACCAGGAACTCCTTACTTAAAGCTATGTTATATTCATCTCCATCCTCCAGCACTATTTTCTCCTCTGCAACCAGCTTTATTTTTACTCCCTGTTCCCCTTTTTCAATCTCCGAAATTGTATAGCAGGCATGGGCAAAATTCCCTACAATCCTGGATTTTCCCTCGCTCTCCAGCCATATATCACAGCGCATACTGTGCCGACATACTTCTTTCCTGCCACCTTCACGATAGAACATACAGGCCAAACTGCTTTCGGTTTCTGTAAAAACTAAAGGAATACTTGTTCTGTATATGTCATTATAGGGAACTACACTATCTATATCACGTTCCAATATTCCCCTGATTATCTCCGCCTTATCAATTGCCTCATCATCTATAACCTGATGAAAACTTATACATCCTCCAGCGGGATCAATAACTAAAACCTGTGCCTCATTCCTTACTACTATTTCGTCTATGCCATCATAATCCCAATCTTTTATCTCTAAATATCCTGCATCCTGCATTAAAGGCAAATTATGGGTAATATATTGCAGAAGCCTTTCTGCCATTAATAAATACGTCAATCCCTGCATGTCATAATAAGGTGATGAACCATAGCTCGGATGACGGCTGGCCCATTTAGGGTCTTCCTGATAAACTACATGCCGTACCCGGTTTATAAGTTCATAGCTATGTGCCAGATCAGGGGAAAAATACTGTTCTAAGATACATTTAACTATTTCGTATCTTTCTGCTGAATTTAATACGGCATTTTTAAGCATATATCGCATACTCTCAGGTAAAACCAGGTTTTTACCGCTAAAAAACTCGATAACATAATCTTCAAATTTTAACTGTTTTTCTTCCAAATCGCGCAAACGATTCAAAACTAATCTTAATCTTTCATCACCAAAGACTACTCCCCTTATTCCTCTTTTAGCCGTCCAGTTTTCCCATTCCGTATAACTGTGGCTGCTTCTTACCGGATAAGTATCCAAAAATCCTTGTGATAAAACATAGTCTTTAATACCTGTAAAAGCAAGTTCTTCATCCTGCAAAACCAAATGGAAAAACTCTTTGAGCCATTCAGCATCTCCCACGGGGTCTTTGCTCCACTGGCCAAACTTTTCGGCATCTTCAAATATCACCAGAACCGGTTCTATCACCTTTCCCCATTTTTTACTAAGTTCTCTGGCTCTTTCCAGAGCATCTTTTATATAAAAATAATAATGCGCCGGCCTGGTAACGGTTTTATCTTCATGCGTAAAAGCCCCCCTTTTTAAAAGGTGATATCGATACTTGCTGTGTACAGGGAGAGCAAAATATTCCTGGCCTCCAATCTCATCACGCAGAGCAAAAAAAAGCATCTCCTGGGGGATATGGCTTACAGTAGTCCTGGAATAAGGATCCTTAAATCCAAAATGTTTTAAGCAATAGTCACTTTCGGAACCTGGATAGGCAAAATAGGAATTATAAAAAGTTTCAGCATCCAGGTAATAAAGAGGAAAGGCTCCCAGCTTTCTTGCTGCATAACTCAATTCCTGGAGCAAAAATTCCCCGCCTTCCCGTTCCACAATATGTATTCCCTGCCACTCATCAGCCTCTATATCAAAGAGCTCACGGGTAAGTTCTTCATATTTTTTTATCTGATAAAAAAAATCATCCCGGCGTGAAGAAAGCTGTACAAAAGGCTCATCGGCCAAGCCGCCGATGATGCCTGCTTTTCCCTTTTGCACCAGTTCTTTTATCTTCAAAACAAATTCAGGCTTTTCCCTTTTTACCCAGTACAGAAAAGGACCCGAAAAATGCAGATTTATAAAAAACCCTTCTTTATCTGCAAAAGCTTCCAAAAGGTTAAGCCAGGGCAGATAAGAGTTCTTATATGCTTCTTCCCGCGTTCTATACAATTGAAAATGAGGCTGGTGAAAATGGGGGCAAAATGCTACATAGCCTTTCATAAAACGACCTCCGCCCTACTATAAAGAATTAAACAAATCATCTTCATACTCTACCTTGGCAAACCATTCAGCAAATCCGGTATCTATTTTTTTGTTTTTGATCGCATCTACTATCCGCAAAAACTTTGTGTAATGCTCGAAAAACCTTTTTAAAGCATAATCTTTAGTCAGGTTGTTGGTAACCATGAAAAACCAGTCACTGCTTTGAATAAGCATTAATTCTTTTAAAGCCTGTTTTTTAACCCTTTCACCCAATTCACTTTTAATTTCCACATGGGCAACTGCTTCATATTCCTGGTTGGCTTTGGCAATAATCTGCCACATCCATTCAGTTTCTTTATTCTGCCATACATAATGTTTACCGCCCATTCCCCAGGAAGAATCGAAAATCTCTGCCTCATAGCGGGGAGCTTCCATATGACACGGTAAAACCATATTAAGTTTGTTTAAGTATAAGCCTCGTATTACTTCTTCCAGCCAGTAAACCCCTTCCCACCACCAGTGTCCAAAAAGCTCCGTATCGTAACAACCCACAATAAGCGGTCTGTTAAAGCCTATTTTCTGGGCTTCATTTATAGTCCGCTTTAAAACCCCTACAAAATGCTGGGCATGTTCTTTAGCTTTTTTTTCTGCCTTATAAGCATCATATACTTCTTTTTTGTCCAGAGGCTTTAATCTATCAGTAACCCGCCAGTATTTTAAACCTGATCTCGGAAAATGCTTATGGAATTCACGATAATTTTCATCCCCGGGATATCCGAATTCTGCTGACCATACCTGGTAGCTTACCAGAGCATTGCGTCCAAAAACTGTAATATCCCGATCCTTAAGTTTATAAGGACGATAGGTGCTTAAACCCGTTATCGCAAAAGTTTCAATCTTCATCTCTTCTTCCAGAATATCTCCGCTAAATATCCCTAAAGGCTTGCCTCCCTCTATGGCATGACTGTCGACAAAAAAATATTTAAAACCATATTTAATCAGCATATCTTCTAATCCCTGACGGTATCCACACTCTGGAAGCCAAAACCCTTTAGGTTCAACACCAAAAAACTTCTCATAGATTTTCTTGCCATAGAAAATCTGGGCTTCAGCACTTTGGGGATCCAGTACAGGCAAATAGGCATGGGTAGCTGCAGTGGCTAAAACTTCTATACACCCTTTATCCTGCATTTCCTTAATTATTCCTAAAATGTCACAGTTAAAATCAGTAATAAAATCTCTTCGTATATCCTTATAAAACCGGTGGTAAATAGACGCTGTTTGGGCTAATTTCTTTTCCCCGCAGGAAACAAAGTATCTTTCATCCTCCAAAGCTCTAGCTTCACATGCTTTCAGATAATTTATAAATTCATTTTTTATATATCTGGAATTAAGTTGTTCCATTAAAGTAGGGCTTAAGCTTATAGTGACCGGTGCTCCTACCCCTTCTTCATAAAGGCGAAGAAAACTTCTTAAGAGAGGGATATAAGTTTCAGCCATCGCCTCAAAAAGCCATACCTCACCAAAAGGCCATCTGCCCTGTCTTTTAACATAAGGAATATGACTGTGTAATACCAGCATTATTCGCGCATCCACTTTTTGCACTTCCCTTGCCAGAAAAATTAGCAGATAATCTTCTGTTTTACTTTTAAAACTTCACTGTATACACCAATCGTAGATCTGGCGATGGCTTCCCAGCTGTAAACATTTTTTACCTTCTGACTGGCATTACGTTTGAGCTTTTCCGCCAAAAAATCATCAGTAAGAAGCCTTACCATGGCGTCTGCCAGCTTCTCTATTTCCCAGGCATTAACCTTTAAGCCGGTGACCCCATCCTCAACTATCTCAGCCAAACCGCCCACATTTCCCACGATTACCGGAGTATTGGTAACCATAGCTTCCAAAGCTACAATGCCAAAAGGTTCATAAAGGCTTGGAAATACGGCCAAACTTGCCTTTTTATAAATCAAATTCCGGTCTTCAATGCCGATAAAACCAGTAAATACAACTTTTTCCTGCAGCTGCAATCTTCTAACTTCTTCTTCCAGAAATTCTCTCTGCGGTCCTCTTCCACCTATATACAACCTGGCATCAGGCACTTCTTTAGCCACTCTGTCAAAAGCATGAATAAGCTCTCTAACCCCTTTTTCCGGTACCAGTCTTCCTAAAAAAACTACCGCCTTTTCGTTTTCACCTACATAACTGTACTCTGATACGGAGGGAAGTTTCTGAAAAAGTTCGGGATCTACCCCATTAGGTATGACGTGAATGGATTCTTTTTTAACTCCAAAAAGAGTGCTTACTTCATTTTGCATATATCTGCTGCAGCAAATTACCTGATCCGCCTCTAGAGCAAGATTTTTTTCAATTTCATTGATTTCAAGCTGCATGCGATTGTGCAGGCCCAGATTTCTTCCATGCTCGGTAGCATGAATGGTAGTTACCAGAGGGAGGGAAAAAATCTTGCTTACCGATCTTCCAGCATAAGCTACCAGCCAATCGTGGGCATGTACAATATCAAAACCGCCTATTTGGTCATTTATACATACTGCCGCCCTGATAGCTTCACTGTTAAAAGAAAAAATCCAGGATTTAAAATGTTCCCCCTCAGCAGCTGGTCTTCCAACCCGGTAAATATGTACCCCGTTCTCCTTTTGATAAGCTGGACAATCCGGTGCAGAAGGAGTTATCACATAAACTTCAACCCCCTGCCTCACCAAAAAACGGCTCAAATCAAAGACATGCTGTCCAAGGCCTCCCACCATGTGAGGAGGATATTCCCAGCTGAACATAAGTACCTTCACCTTAATCCCCTCGTTCACAATATATTTTTTAATAATATACCAGATTATTATTTCTATTGTAAGGCTTTTTGCTTATAATGTTTTATAAGCAAAGCAAACCTTTAAAAATAATATTTAAAAAAGCTTGGGAGGTTTATTGATGAACGCCATCTTGAAGACTAAAGAAATAAGGCCGTCTATAATTAAAAACCCTGACCTGGCTCCGGAAGGCTATAAAAAACTGGAATGGGTAAGCCATCGTATGCCGGTACTCAATATCCTGCGGGAAGAATTCGTTAAAGAAAAGCCCCTGAGCGGCAAAAGAGTAGCCTGCTGCCTTCATCTGGAAGCTAAAACCGGCTATCTCCTTCAGACTTTACAGGCAGCTGGAGCAGAGGTAGTTGCTTGTGCCAGCAATCCCCTTTCTACTCAGGATGATGTGGTTGCGGCACTGGTCGATTCCGGCATAACCGTCTATGCTGTACATGGTGAAACACCGGAAGAATATCACAGATATCTGGAATACACCCTGGATACTATGCCGGATGCTATTATCGATGACGGAGCTGATATGGTTACTATTCTGCACCGCGACCGCCGGGAACAAGCAAAAACTATTATTGGAGGCTGTGAAGAAACTACTACTGGAATAATAAGGCTTAAGGCTATGGACAAAGAAAATACCCTGCTTTTCCCCATGATGGCAGTAAATGATGCCTATATGAAATATCTTTTCGACAACCGCTATGGCACGGGACAGTCGGTATGGGACGGTATCAATCGCACCACCAACCTGGTAGTAGCCGGTAAAAATGTAGTAGTGGTAGGCTACGGCTGGTGTGGAAAAGGAGTTTCCATGCGGGCTTTAGGTATGGGAGCTAAAGTTATAATTACCGAAATAGATCCTATAAAAGCCAATGAAGCTATTATGGACGGATTCCAGGTTATGCCCATGCGAGAAGCTGCCAAAATAGGCGATATATTTATAACTGTAACCGGAAATATAAATGTAATCCGCAAAGAACATTTTGAGGTAATGAAAGATGGTGCTCTTCTTGCCAATGCCGGCCATTTCGATGTAGAAATAAGTAAAAAAGATTTATACAGCCTGGCTACCAGTGTGCGTAAGGTTAGAAACAACATCGAAGAATTTGTTATGCCTGATGGCCGAAAACTTTATCTTTTGGCAGAAGGACGCCTGGTAAATCTGGCTGCCGGCGATGGGCACCCAGCTGAAGTTATGGATTTAAGTTTTTCACTGCAAGCTCTATCCCTGGTTTATGTAATTCAAAACCGTGACAAACTGGGGAACCATGTTTACAATGTTCCAGCGGAAATTGACCAGAAAGTTGCCCGCTTGAAACTTCAGTCTGAAAATGTGGAAATTGACGAATTAACCGAAGAACAAAAAGAATATCTGGCCAGCTGGGACATAGATTAAAATCTAATCATCAATAAAAACTGCATAAAAACCGTCTCTTTGTCCATAATAATTATTGACTATAAAGGCAAAGGACGGTTTTTTTATGGATAGGAAAAAAAAATATTATATTACAGGATTTTTTGCTATTCTATTTGTTATACTGACAGCTGCCTATCTTTTAAACTTAAACCAGAACAAAAACTTATCTGTGCCTAAATTTGCATCCAGCACTGATTATTACACCATCCGGGATACAGAGGGTAATATAGTACTACAAACAGGTATCAAAATATACAAAAATGATGAATACATTAATGAACAAAATATCCACTATGTAGTAACCTCGGTAAAAGGTAAAGAAGCAGTTGCTGTGGTAAAAAACCAAATCTCTGCCGATACAAGAGATATTCCTGCTGCTTCCCTTTTTCTTCCTGATAAACTTCTTAAACCCGATTTTTCTGATATTTCAGTAGCCATCTATCATACCCATAGTGATGAATCATACATTCCCACCTCTGGTACCTCCAGCAAAAGAGCAGATGGAGATATATTCAAGGTGGGAAAAGCATTAAAAGAACGTTTGGAAAAACCAGGGATAAAGGTGTATCACAGTTTAAATGCCCATGATCCGCATGATATCAATGCTTATCATCGTTCCCGGCGTACTGCCATTGATCTGGTTAAAAAAGGTCCGGATGCCCTTTTAGACATACACCGGGATTCAGCCCCCCTTTCCGCCTATCAGGCCAATATTAAAGACACCCAGGTCGCCCGGGTAATGATAGTTATAGGAAGGTCTAACCCCAACATGCAGGTGAATCTGGATTATGCTCGCCGGGTAAAAGCAGCAGCTGATAAAATATATCCTGGCTTCCTGCGCGGGATATTTATAGGGAAAGGAGATTACAATCAAGACTTATACCCCACTGCTCTACTATTTGAAGTAGGTACCGAACAAAACAGCCTGAAAGAGGCAGAAGAAAGCATGAAATTCCTGGGGGATATACTTATCCATATTCTCCGCAATGAAGACCGTTCCTGAAGAGCAAAATTTAAAGGAGTCCGCATATAAACAAAGGACTCCTTTAAATTTGAGCTTTGTTTTTTATCTTGACGGCTTCTGTTATTTTAATGATATCATGAATAAAATTAGCTCCTCTTGATATTATTATGCCGGTAAAAACCATCCCCAGATAAGGTATCATAAGGGGTACACCCATAATCCTGAAAAAATCTACCTGAGCCGCTACTGCAAGTATAACACCTGTAATTATGGCTCCTAACCTTTCCTTATTTATTCCTCCATTTGATTTAACCATCAGCAGGGTTTCCCATATAGCTTCCGCGGAAACCGCCAAAAGCAGAAGAGATGCTACCTCCTGCATATTTTTTCTCCTTCTTTAAAAACTATTATTTTTATACATGATTATTCATACATATAGGTTTTAGAATTGCTTTTTTTCTGTTAATCTTAATATTATGGGAAATCACATATATTCGGGGAGAGAAAAAATGCGCCTTAAATATAAATGGCAGGTACTGTTTATAGTAAATATTGGAATTTTTATGTCTACCCTGGATGGAAGTATTTTAAATATTGCCAATCCTACCATTGCTAAAAGCCTTTCTGTATCATTATCTCAGATACAATGGCTGGTAACCTCCTATATGCTGGTAATAACAGCTACTCTTCTATTTTTTGGGAAGCTTAGCGATCAAGTAGGGAGGCATAAAATATATGCCTGCGGTTTTTTAATTTTTGCTTCAGGATCTCTGCTCTGCAGTCTGGCCCGCAGCCTTTATCTTCTGATCGGTACCCGTATAATTCAAGCTATCGGTGCAAGTATGATGATGGCAACTGGTATGGCCATAGTATCTACTACTTTTCCACCTAATGAGCGAGGCAAAGCACTAGGATTTACTGCCAGCATGGTAGGAATAGGTAATATGACGGGCCCCAGTCTGGGAGGTCTTCTGGTGGCCAATTTCCCCTGGCCCGTGATATTTCTTATCAATGTTCCTATAGGCTTTACAGGTTTCTACCTGGCACAAAAATTTTTTAAGGCACCTCAAATAAATAACCCTGGTCAAAGGCAAGATATAACTGGTACCATAATCCTCAGCTTGTCTCTTATTCTCTTCATGCTTTCCCTGTCAGCAGGTGGGAAAATAAACGGCATATTTTTAGTAAGCAGCCTGCTGTTATTTTCTTTATTTATTTTTCTCGAAAGAAAAATACCTAACCCTCTGCTTGACTTCGAACTATTTAATAATAAAAACTTTGTCGCTGGTAATATAATGGCACTTTTGGCCTACACTACCCAAACTTTTGTCGTTTTTCTGCTGCCTTTTTATTTTGAAAACATACTTTCCTTATCCCCGGCTCACTCTGGATTTTTAATGACTATTCCTCCTGTAATCATGGCTCTCATTGCTCCCATAGCGGGCAATCTTTCTGATCGTATAGGAGCTATGCCTCTAACATCTATCTCTTTTTTGATGTTAGCTGCTGCCCATGCCGTTTTTGCCTGCTCCACCTTAAATCTTGACCTCCCCTTGACTATAACAGGTCTCATAATGCTCGGCATAGGGATGGGAAGCTTCGGCTCCCCCAACAACAGTTCCATATTAGGTTCAGTCCCCCCTGAGAAATCAGGCTACACAGGAGGTTTTATATCTACCGTCCGCAATTTTTCTTTTTCTTTAGGAATAGCAATATCAGTAAGTATATTCATATTTTTGCTAAATCATTTTAGACTATCGACATCGTATAATCTCGCTTATGCGAAAGCATTACACTATGTGTATATAGTTTCATCTGGAATAAACTTGCTGGGACTTTTTACATCCATATTCACACGTAAATATCGCCATAGCGCATCCTCGATTACCAAAAATGAATCAATATCATGATAATCAAAAAGTTTTTTTAAAAATCTTGCCTTCTCTTATTTTGACTTCTGCTCTTTTTTTTGTTATACTTATATCGCGATGTACGCCTGTAGCTCAGTGGATAGAGCGCCGGCCTCCGGAGCCGGGTGGGGAGGTTCGATTCCTCTCAGGCGTACCATTTTTATATGGCTGACTTTACCTCTGCAGGTACTGCAAAAAGTACTGGTACTCTGCAGAGGTTTTATTTTTTCATCCTGCCTGCAGCCTCAATCTCCACAAAATCAGAACCCGTTCTAAAATTCCCATCTTAGTTCGCCATTTACAAATACATGGAATATTTTGGAACAAGAATAAATAATATTATAATAAAAACATTGACAGAACTTTTGTTTGATATTATACTTCTATTCAAGAACATTAGTTCTTTAATTTGCGGAGGTGGCGAACTTATGTTTCAAAATTTTACTAAAAAAGAAATTTTACAGACCCTGGCAGGTTCTTTGGGAATGATTACATTGAGTTATTTTCTGGCAGTAGGCTTTTTTCTCCTCTTTAAATAAAAAAGCTCCCTTATGAAGGAGCCGTTTTATCCAATTGCACAGTATTCAGTTTCATAGACATTTATTATTGCCTTTCCTTTGGAAATTGACACCAGGTTTTTCTTAAATTTTTCTGTTTTATCCAGCGGAACCAAAAAATCCGCCTTAACCGAAACATCAAATACAACCTTATCAATAAATACATTTTCTTGATTACATAAATATTCTATTTTGCCCCAGCAAACATAATCCGTTTCAATCCCTAGCCTCTGACATAATACAAAAAGCTGTTTTTCTGCTTTTTCCAAAACATCTAAAGCAGCCGATGAATAAGCTCTTACTAAACCAGAAGCTCCTAAAAGGATTCCGCCAAAATATCGTGCTACCACCACCAGCACATTAGTAAGATTATGATACTTGATTATATTTAATATAGGCAATCCCGCCGTTCCGGAGGGTTCACCATCATCACTGTATTTCTCCTGAGGAGGGTTTCTTAGTATATAAGCATAGCAATAATGATTGGCACCTGGCCATAATTGGCGAGCTTTTGCCAATAAATCGCCAACTTCTTCTATGTGGTTAACTGGAATTGCCCAGGCAATAAAACGCGACTTTTTGATAACCAGCTCACTAACTTTCTCTGATTTAATGGTATAAAAACTGGACATAAACTATCCCTGCTTTATATCTGGAAGTTTTGTCTAAGCCAATTTATAGTATAATATTCTCGTTTTTTATAATCATTAATAAACTTGTGATCGGCTCCTTGAAAAACCTTCAAGGTACAGACAGGTATTTTACCGGTAAGATAAAAAGCATTTTTTAGAGGAACAACTTTATCTTCTTCCCCATGAATGATCAAAGTTGGTCTTCTGCCAATATTCTCGATATATTTATCCATATCATGATTGCTAAAATCTCTTATCAAATCCGGGCCTAATTTAAAAATCCCGCTTTCATCAGCTATTTCTATTTCATACCCCGACCTTAAAAGTTTATACTGCTTTTGAGGTATAAGTCCGGCAAAAGTCAGGTGGAGAAAAACAGGTGCTGACCATAGAATAAAGCCTTTTACATCCGGTTCTCCTGTTCCTCCTGCCAGAACCGTAGTCCCTCCGAAGCTTCGACCCAAAAGAATTATCGGAAGAGATAAATTTTTCTTTACATAATTTATAACTGTTTTTAAATCTTCTGCCTGCCTGGTTAAAGTAACTTTGGCAAAATCCCCCGGACTTTCACCACTTCCTGTAAAATCAAAAGCCAAAACGGCAAAACCAGCTTCCTGTAAGCTGTCAGCAAAATCAAAAATCCTGCCGCCATTTTCCTTGCTTCCTCGAAAGCCGTGGCATACCACTACCATATGAGAGGCAGCAGGAAATATATTAATATATGCCTTAATCTCTTTTTCTCCATCCTTTATGCAGATTTTTTCCATAAATTTTAGCACCTTCTACATAGGTTTCTTAGGTTTTTGTTCTTCCTCGCTATCATACCGCACCTTATAATTGCAGAGGTCGCACACAAAAACTGCATCTTTGGCCTGTACAAGTTTAGGATAATCTTTGTGATCTTCCGCTACATTATAAGTTTTACCGCACATAATACATCTGGCCTGCACCTGATTCATTGCACATTCCCTCCCCGCATAAAATGCTGCCTCTCCTTTTATGAGTATTATAGCTAAATTTTAAAATAAGCCATAGCTTCTTCTAAAGAAGCTACTATATCATCAAGCCGCTCTATGGCTGCATTTATCTCCTCGACCCCCGCCATCTGCTCCTCGGCTATTCTGTTTATTTCCAGGGCAGCCTGAGCATTATTATTTGCTGTTCTGGTGGTTTCCTCAACGGCTACTATAGCTGTTTCGGCACTGGCTGCCATTTCTTCACTGGCTGCAGATATCTCCTGTATCTGTTCATTTACCACGGAAACCGCACTTATTATCTGTCCGAAAAATTCTCCTGCTTTGGCAATTATCCCGGTTCCGTTATTTACTTCCTGGGTTCCTTTCTGCATAGATGCTACTGCATTTTGCGCCTCATTCTGGATTTCTCTGATCAATTGAGCTATCTTCTTGGCTGCCTCTCCTGATTCCTCTGCCAGTTTGCGCACCTCTTCCGCAACTACTGCAAAGCCTCTTCCGGCATCTCCAGCCCGTGCAGCTTCAATCGCCGCATTCAAGGCTAAAAGATTAGTCTGGTCAGCTATGCTGGTAATCAGGTCTACAATCTGCCCTATTTCCTGAGATTTTCTTCCCAAGCCTTCCACTATTTCTGCGGTATGATCAACTGCATCCTTTATGGCATTTATCTGGTTTATAGCTTCCCTTATCCTGTTTCCTCCCTCTTCTGCCTTAGCATTAGCTGTCATGGCTGAGGAAGAAACTTCTCCTGCATTGGCTGCCAGCTGTTCTATGGCACCTGACATTTCAGTTATGGCCATCCTGGATTTTTCAGTAAGCCTGGCCTGCTCAGCAGCATTGCTGCTCATTTCCTCAGCCTTGGCCACCATTTTTTCCATAAGTGAAGAACTCATCCGGGAATTTTCAAGCAGCCTTTCACTAGATTCTTTTACCGTAGTGCTCAATTCTTTCGTCTTGCCAATTAACTCACTTATTCTGTCTATCATTACATTTACCCTGGCTGCCAGCCTGCCAGGCGCATCATTGGCCCTTACCGGTATCCGGTGCGTAAGATCTCCTTCACTGGTTCTGGCCACCGCTTCACCTATGCGCCTTAAAGGCATATAAACAGTATAAGAGATAAGAAAAGCAGCTATTAAGCCTATGGCTATCCCAAAAGCCGAGTAGCCAATCATATTTAACCTGAATCTGGCTACCATATTATCATAAGTTTCCGCCGGGATACCAACATAGAACATGCCTATTATATTGCCATCTTTGTCTTTTAACGGCTCATAGGCAGTGAAATGCTTTATTCCTACTACATCTGCCTCTCCCAGATAAGGCTTTCCCTGTTTGAGAACCGTATCAACAACATAATCAGCCGCTTTCGTATTAATCATACGCTGGTTATCCCGCATGACATTGGTAGCTACCCTGGTGTCACCTCTGAAAACAGTCACCGTATTACCGGTAACCCTGCCAATCTGGTCAACCAGTTCATAATTTTCTTCCATAAGTACATTTCCTTTGTAAAGTTTGCCATCAATTATTTCCCAGTCTCCGGGATATCTCTGGTCAATCAGTTCGTGGGCTAAAGCCAAATCTGACTTTAGTTTTTCTTCGGCAGCAGCCATCATTTTTTCACCCATAATATAAGTAGCATAAATCCCCATCAAGCCGGTTACTCCTGCCAAAACCAGCGTAAAAGCAGCAATAAGCCTTAATCTTACATCAAATATGCGCAAAAACCTTTCAAACCAGTCAAGAAATCCCTGCACCCCTTTTCTCCCCTCTCCTAAAAAATATCCCATTTTATTAATATCTTACTTTATCTTATATACAAAAACCGTCTATTTATGTCACTCTTTTTCCGGCAAAATCTTTATATAGAGTACCCGCTGGTAATTATAGGAACCTATAATATTGCCGTTCTTATCATAAAGATAATTTACCGAAGCCCCCCCTACATATACCTTGGCATCTTCTTCAATCCCCAGGCTTTTTATATAACCAGTTAAGGACTGATTATCGGTAAAAACTATCTGTACCTTAATAAGCTCCGGTTTAGATTTTTTTTTCATTTCCCATTTGGAAAAATCAGCACTGCATCCGCTGCTGCTCAAAAGAAAAGCCAGAACCAGAGTTATCAGAAGATATATAAATCCCCGCGCATTCACCATTCACTCCTCCTGTGAACCCTTTTTTTCCCTTTATTTTCTGTTTTAGGAACCCTATTCTGCTTGCGGCTCCAGGATCTTAATTTATTATCCACCAAATAATGTACAGTACCAGGAGGATATTTCCCGTTCTTATCCTTTTTGCCAGCCGGCATGCCTGTTAATATTTCCAGTCCTTCATCGATATGTTCCACTGCCCATATATTAAATTTTTTAGCCTTTACTGCCTCTATAACTTCTTCATCCAGCATAAGCTGAGCTATATTTTGTTTGGGAATAATAACCCCCTGTTTTCCATTCAATCCCTGCTCTTTGCAAACCTTAAAAAACCCTTCTATTTTCTGATTTACCCCCCCTACCGGCTGTATTTCTCCATTTTGATTTACCGAACCGGTAACTGCAATTCCCTGATAAATAGGAACTTCAGCCAAACTTGACAGCAGGGCATATAATTCGGCACTGGAAGCGCTATCCCCTTCAATACCTGAATAACTCTGTTCAAAAGTTAAGCTTGCCGAAAGGGATAACGGCTTATCCTGGGCATACTTGGCTCCCAGAAAACCGCTTAAAATAAGTACCCCCTTGCTGTGAATGCTTCCACTTAAATGTATTTCTCTTTCTATATTTACTAATCCTTTCTCCCCCATAAAAGTTTTGGCAGTAATCCTTACCGGTTTGCCAAAACTGTAATCTCCCAGTTCATAAACCGCAAGGCCGTTAATTTCTCCCACTCTCCAGCTTCTAGTATCAATAAGCAGAGTACCTTCTTTTATATACTCCTGAATCTTATCTTCCAAAATAGAAGAACGGTTTCTTTTTTCTTCGATAGCCTTTTTCACATGTTCCCCGGTAACCAGTTCGCAATTATCATATCTGGCCAGGCAGTCAGCTTCATATATTATCTCTTCCAGTTTATTAAACAAAGTAGTGAGTTTATTCTGGTGTTCCACCAGCCTGCTTCCATATTCAACCAGCTGCGCTACAGCTTCCGGCGTGAAATGCCGCAAACCTTTGCTCTCACATACTGAACAAACAAAACGGGCATAATCATACATATGTTTGCGGCTGCGCTCCATTTCTGTATCAAAGTCAGCCCTGATTTTAAAAAGCTTCTGAAAATCATTATCATAGTTGTAAAGGAGATAATAGTATATAGGTTCCCCTATGAGAACAACTTTTACCCGGCAGGGAATAGGTTCCGGCTGCAGGGTTTCCGTATTCGTTATACCTATCATCTTGCCAATGCTTTCAATAGTTATTTCCTGGTTTTTTATAACCTTTTTCAGCTTATCCCAGATATAAAAATTGTTCAAAATATCGTCTACATTTAATACCAGATACCCTCCATTAGCCTTATGTACAGCTCCTGCCTTTATCTTGGAAAAATCAGTAGACAATATCCCAAATTCGCCTTCATACTCAATCTGTCCAAAAAGATTCGCATAAGTCGGGTTTTTTTCAAAAATCACCGGAGCATGTTTAAGATGGGAATTATCAACTATAAGATTGACCTGATATCTCCTCAGCAAGCTCCTCCTGCTCACATGAGTAAAAAAGCCCAAAGGAGAATCATCATGTTTTATAAAACTATCTTTATTTTCCAGAAGATCTTCCTGCATATCTTTTAAGTATGCTACAACCCCGGAAAAATTTTGGTACTTTTCTATCAGCTTCTTAAAATAAGGTTGAATAACTTCCCTGGCCGTTTCATCTTCCAAATTTTTTATCTGTTCACGTACATTCTTCTCCAGTTCCCGGTACTGCCGCAAAGCTTCATTTAATTTTTCCTGTACCATCGCTCCCTTCTTCATTATCTCGTCTCTTTCTTCATCAGAAAGACGCATAAAATCTTCCTGGCTCATTATCTGGCCATCTTTAAGGGGGATGGTAGTTACTCCACCTTCATTCCTGGCTATCGTAAAACCGTAAGTCCTGGCTTCTTCCTCCAATTTAAGGTAGCGGCGGTTGGTTTCTTCCATGAAGCTGTTTAATATCTGATTTTTTTTATTTTCAAATTCTTCACTGTTTAAGGCCTTAATCATACTATCTATAATCTTCTCAATATTTTCAGCAACTGCCTTTTGAAAAATCTTGCCCTGTCCGGCAGGAAGTTCCAAGGCCTTTGGCATGTCAGGATTTTTAAAATTATATACATAGCACCAGTCAGAAGGCACTGGCTCTTTTTTAGCCTTGTTTTTCAGAACCTGTCTGGCCAGAGTCATCTTGCCACAGCCTACCGCTCCAGACAGATAAACATTATAGCCTGGATGGTCAATATCTATTCCTAAGGATACTGCTTTTAAAGCCCTTTCCTGAGCAATAATTCCCGAAAGAGGCTTTAGTTCAGCAGTACTCTTAAATTTAAAAATACCCGGATTACATTTTTTTCTTAAATCTTTGGTTTTTATTTTATATTTACTATTCTCCAAATATAAACACCCCCAAAACCATTACATTAGAATGTAAATATCATGCCCGTTTCTCCCTTTATTAATTTATAACCCAGCCTGGTATGTAAAATAGATGCCGCATAAAAACCTGTACAGTGGCAAACTATGATTTTCTCAATATCATAATTTTCTAACCTGGCTATCGTTTTATCTATTCTCTCCCTGGAAGCGCTCATAAGATGAGTTCCGCCTATATAAGCTTTTATTTTGGATTTACCGGTTTTTTGCATCACATAGTCGATAGTGTTAATCATTCCTGCATGGGCACAACCGCTTATTATTATAAGACCATCTTCGTCATCTATAACTAAAGCCATATCATCCAATAATTTATCATCTACCAGTTCATCACCAGCTTTAACCTTAAAACTGCCGCCCACATCTTCAAAATCATTTTCTCTGGGTATTTCACCTGTTAAATAAACCCCTGGATTTATTCTGGTAAATTCATTAATAAAATACAATTCTGCCCCTTTCTTTATAAGCTCATCCTGGCTAACTTTACATCCTATTTCTCTAAAAATCCCCGGCCCCAGCACAAGAGGACGTTGCAGGAAAATATCCCTGTGTGCATATACCTTTTTATTAGGAATTGATTCAATTACCGGAAGCAGAGCACCTGTATGGTCAAAATGGCCGTGACTTATTATTACACCAGCTATCTCTCTCAAATCAACCCCCAGGAGCTGTGCATTTTTCATTAAAGCATTATTAGATCCGGTATCAAAAAGATATTTAACCCCTTCATATTCTACCAGGGCAGCAAAGCCATATTCCCCTATCAACTCAGGTACCGGTGCAGTATTTTCGACCAGAATAGTAACCTTGGCAGCCATCTGAATCCCCCCATATCCTTTTTAAAACATAAAAAAATTATAAATAACTGCCATCGTTAAAATACCTGTAAGCAAAGTAAAAAAAAGGCTTTTGGTTTTTACAGCCACTATAATGGTAGGAATAAAAGCCCAAACATAGTAATTGTGCAGGCTTAAATCAATAAACCCTTTAGGTGCCATTACACTCAGCACCGTCAAAGCCCCCAGAACAGCAGGGGCTATATAGGAAAGCCACTCTTTTAAAACTTCGGGAAACTCAAATCTTGAGAAAAAAGCCACCGGCAAAATCCTGGGCAGTATGCTCACTATCGATACTCCAATAATCATTATCCATATTTCAGTGTTTCCCATTTATAATCACCCCTATAGTGGCAGCAACTATGGTTGCTATTATTATGTTAAACAGATTGTGCATGGAAACAGGCCAGATATATCCTATACATAAGCACAAAGCTGCAGCCATAAGGGCCACTATAAGCTCAGTCTTTTTGCTTATGACCAGAACTAAAAGGCAGGTATACATAGCAGGTAAAGCAAAGCCCAGGCCTATTTTATCTGTATTGGCAATAAGAGAACCTGATAAGGCACCTATAAAAGTGCTTGTTATCCAGCCTAAATGGGAAGTTAGGTTCAACCCTGCCATATAAGAAACCGTAGGCGCTTTTTGTTTATAATGGTTAAAAGCTACGGCATAAGTTTCATCTGTAAGCCCGTAGGAAAGAAGGGTAGCCCATTTGTTAGGCACATTATCTTTTAAAAAAGGCACCAGAGAAGTGGCAAACAAAAAGTAGCGCATATTGACCAAAATATTAGCAATTACTGCAGTAGCAACTGCTCCTCCTGCTTTCATTACTCCAATAGCTATATACTGTCCAGCTCCTGTAAAACATAAAATAGACATAGCTGTAGCCTGGATAACTGACATGCCTGCCTCACTTGCCAGTATTCCAAAAGCAAAACCTAATGGTACATAACCTAATACAATAGGAAACGCGTCTTTCATCCCTTCCCATAATTCTTCCTTCTGCATTTTTCTCTCCCCGTACAGCTTTTAATATGTCACATATAATAAAATTTTAGCATCCAGGCCACATATAAGCTAGACATGTTTGCTATTATTTAAAATTTATATTTTCCTTAACTATATATTTTCCGGAGGTAGATTGTTGTTGTCACCCTGCTCAGCAGGTTCATTTTCCTCAGGCTGGTTGTTTTCCTCCTCAGAAGGAGCTTCTTTATTCTCCTCGGTCTCTTCTGTTTCTTCATTATACATATGCATATAACAAACCTCAGAAGGAGCTGTCCCTCTTACAAAAGCGGTAAAAGATGTGCGCGGGCAAAATTCAGTAGCAATAAGCCCGGTATCCAAACACATATTTACAATCTCTGTATCAGCTGGTTTTTTGAAATCATTCCTGCCCAGCTTAAAAGAAGCCTGTCTTATAAAATTAGCCCATATAGGTCCTGCTATACTGCCTCCTGGCAAACCCACGCTCCTGCCGTCATCATATCCTACCCAAACAGCACAACAGATTTTGGGAGTATAACCGACAAACCAGGCATCCCTGTATTCATCAGTAGTTCCAGTTTTCCCGGCTGCATTGCTGCCAGCTATAGCCTTTAAGTGGGCTCCAGTCCCTCCAGGCTCCAATACTCCTTTAAGCAGATTGGTAATTATATAAGCATTTTCCGCCGATATAACTCTTTTTCCCCGGCTTCTGTTTTCTTCCAGAATCCTTCCCCTTTTATCTTCTATACGCAAAATGTAAACAGGTTCATGATAAAAACCTCCGCTGGCAAAAACAGAATACCCGGCAGCCATTTCCAAAGGAGTAACCTCATTTGATCCTAAGGGTAAAGACAAAACCGGTCTGATATTCTTAAACCCAAACCTTTCGCAATACCTTGCCGTAACTTTAGGATTCAGCATATCATTAACCTTTACAGCTACTACATTATCCGACTTCATGACCGCCTCTTTTAAAGTAAATTCCCGGTTATGATAAGGTATTTTCCCATAGTCTTTCGGAACGTAAAAGGTCCCATCCCCCATCTTAAACTGTACCCTGTCACACATTACCATATCAGCCGCCGTAAACCCTGATTCAATAGCTAATGAATACATAAAAGGCTTAAAAGTAGAACCCGGCTGCCTTTTAGCAAAAACGCGGTTGTAAGGTGAGGTGGTAAAATCTCTTCCCCCTATCAAGGCTCTTATTTGTCCATTTTGCGGATCTATGGCCACCAGAGCTGCCTGTAATTCAGGTGTTCTATATCTCATGACATTCTGGTAAGCCCGGTTAGCTGCCCTCTGCAAATCAAGATCCAGAGTAGTATATATCCTCAAACCGCCTGTGGCCATCGCCCTTTCTCCATATTTTTGGCTTATATACTTTTCTACCAGAGCCACAAAATAAGAAGCTTCTCCGCTTATATAGGGAGATTTTTGAAATACCAGTTTTTCGCTTAAAGCAGCATTTTTTTCTTCTTCAGTTATATATCCTTCCTCCTGCATTCTCTGCAAAACAGTTTCCTGCCTTTTTTTAGCAGCTTCTGGATTTTGATAAGGATCATAATAGGAGGGCCACTGGGGAAGCCCAGCCAAAAGAGCTGCTTCCGCCAGAGTAAGCTCAGAAGCATGTTTGGCAAAAAAAGTGCGCGCTGCTGCTTCCAGCCCATAAGCACCATGCCCAAAATATACATTGTTGCAGTACATAGTTAGAATTTCATCTTTGCTGTATTTGCGCTCCAATTGAAAAGTATAGTAAAGTTCCTTGATTTTTCTGGCTAAAGTCCTTTCATTGGTTAAATAAAGATTTTTGGCAGTTTGTTGAGTTATAGTACTTCCTCCTGCCACAATTTTTCTCGCCTTTAAATTAAGCCAAACCGCCCTTATAACTCCTGTCAAATCTACTCCATGATGTTTATAAAAGTTTTTATCTTCCACCGCTATAACTGCCTGTATAAAATAAGGCGGAATCTGGTTAAAGTTTAGGTTTATCCTGTTTTGCGTTGCTATCCCTTCCACAGGCTGACCATTTATATCATACACTATAGAAGGTTCAGGCTCTTCCGCCCGCGGAAGCACCAAAGCGCAGCCACTTAAATTGTTTAGTAAAATCAGAAAAACTAAAAAAATCAATAATTTACGCATATAACCCCTCCTAATTCCTAAATTACCCAAATTTTATAAATTTTATCCTTAAACCAGAATTACTTTCTCCCTTTTGACGAAAAATAACCATATAGTATATAATAAGGTGTTGAGAAATGATAAAAAAGGTGGTGGTAAAATGGACCCTATACCTGATTACCGATCGCGGTATTTAAATAACCGATCAATACAAAAACAAGGAGGGTTGCATTATACCACCAGGTTAATGGCTGACCCTCTTAAATAAGGAGGGATTTTAGCATGATCAAAACCTACTGGTACAACTATGTAGAAAACAAAATGTACCACGATGTAGACTTAAGCCAGCTCGATTTGCTTTTAGCTTCCCCCAACAGCCTTTTATGGATAGATATCTATGACTGTACTCCCAACGAACTTCATTATATAGGAAATATTTTTGGATTTCACCCTCTGGCACTGGAAGATTGCCTGCAGAGCAGTCCCCGTGCCAAGCTTGACCGCTATGACAACTATCACTTTTTTGTGTTTCATGCTCTTAGGTATTCAGAAGATGTTCTGGAAGAAGATGAGATAACCAGCATCGAACTTGATGTATTCATGGGGCCTAACTATATTGTAACCATTCATCCTATTGCCCTTTCCGCAGTGGGTAAAGCGGCACGTATATCGCTTAAAGAACCTACTTTAATGAATCGCGGTCCTGAATATCTTCTCTACTCCATCGTCGACAACATAGTAGACGACTATTTTCCCATCATCGAACGACTGGGAGAACGTATAGATGAATTAGAAGACGATATATTTATACTGCGCGGAAGGCAAATAACAGAAGAAATACTGGCTCTAAGAAGGACCATCATTCTGCTCAGGAAAGTTTTAATCCCCCAGCGCAGGATTTTCAGCAACATAAATGGCCGTTATTCATTTTTTGTAAAAGAGGAAAATATACCATATTACCTGGACCTGGTAGACCATCTGGACAGCATAATCGATGCAGCCAATGCGTATCGCGAACTGGTAAACAGCTCCCTGGAGACCTATTATTCAATAATCAACGGCAGAACCAGTGAAATTATAACAGTATTGACTATTATATCAGTAATTATGATGCCGCTTACGGTTATAACCGGATTTTATGGCATGAATGTAGACCTGCCTGGCCAGGCAAACCCGCTTACTGTATGGTATATATTAATTGGTATGATAGCTTTATCACTAGGAATGCTGTTTTCCTTCCGCCTCAAAAAATGGCTCTAATGAAGAAATATAAAAGCCTTGCATGTTCTTTTTATATGCAAGGCTTTATATTTTGATTTTATGAATATTTAACTACTATGCCACTTAAAAGTTCTGCCACATCCTGCACATAATCCTGTGCCATCTCAATATGTTCATAAATTTCACGCCACTTTATTATCTGCATGGCATCGTTTTCATTTTCAAACAACACAGCTAATCCATTTCTATACAGGTTATCCTGCTTTCTTTCAAGGCCAGTTATCTTTTCACAACATTCAATTATCTCTTTTTTGTTCTGCTCTACTCCATGCAAAAGATTAAAAGCCTTTTCCTGCAGCTTAATTGCTTCCAGCAATACATCTACCATCTCTTTTACCCTTTCATCAGGTTCTCCAGCTTTATATAATATCATGCGGTCGATAATTCCTGTTATGTAGTCTAAAACAACAGCCAACGACTGTACCAGAGCAAAAGCATCCTCCCGGTCAAAAGGAAGAATAAAGGAAGTATTGAGCCTTCTTACCAATTCTTCAATAATACGATCACCTTCATGTTCCAGAGCGGTAAGTTTGGCCAATTTTAATTCTAAATCCCGGTAATCATAAACTACTTCCCTTAAAATCTCTCCACCTCTTACTACTACCCTGGCACTTTCACTTAACAGCAAAAAGAGTTCCTTATCTTTTCGTCCAAATAGCTGCAAAACATTCACCCTTCATACGATTTTTATTAATTATAACATAACAAATGGACAGCTTATAAAGCCCTCAGGTAATCCGGCCTTAGATACCTGCGGTCATTTTTCTCAATAATAGTCTTAATTAAAGTAAGCATCTTTTCTTTATCATCAGGGAGCCTCCCTTTTATTGGCAGATAGTTGGAAGCATGATTGCTTCTAAATTCAGTTCCCTGACATTCCAGATGCTGTATCATTATATACATTTCTTCCAAAATTTCAAAAGGCCCTGGCAGTTCAAATTCCCCTCTCTGCTGACGGCGAAACAGTTCTGTATTGGGAACTATCATTAAGGTTAAAGCCCCTATATAATCAGGATTTATATCATTCAATATTTTAGCAGTATTTTTAGCATGTTCTACGGCTTTAGGAGTTCTTCCTGCCAGCCCTAAAAGTACAGTGACCGAAAGCTTTATCCCGGCTCTCCTCACACGTCTTCCTGCTTCTACCATTTCATCATAAGTTACCCCTTTACGAATATCCTTTAACAGTTCAGGATCTCCAGTTTCTACCCCTAAATAAGCTATAGAGAGACCAGCCGCTTTTAAAGCCGTAAGCTCAGTTATATCTTTAGATAATATACTGTCAGGACCCGCATATATCCCTACATGCCTCAAACTGGGGAAAGTCTTGTACAATGTTTCCAGTACCTCGAGCAGCTGATCGGTAGGCATAGCCAGAGCATCGCCGTCAGCCAGAAAAACTTTTTCTACATCCCCATAATAAAGTTTGGCCATACGGATATCCGTCTTTATCTCATCCAGGGAACGTACCCTGAATTTTTTATCTTTGTACATAGCACAAAAAGTACAACGGTTATGGGTGCAACCTATGGTAACCTGCAAAATATAGCTGTTAGCCTCACTTGGCGGTCTGAATATATTCCCCTCATATCTCATATATACCTTCAACCTCCCTTATAATATATTATTTTATTACAAAATACGCTAACAGGCGAAATAGTTTACAAATTATAAATTATAATCTAGCTATATTAAATTATCATTTTACTCAAAATAATAACAGGTGCGAGTTAATCATCAAGGAGGTATTATAATATGTCCAGACGAAAAGGTATTATGTCTGAACAGTTAAAGTACGAGATTGCCCGCGAGCTCGGAGTGGACCACATCGTGGCTACTGAAGGCTGGGGGGCAGTAAGCTCCAGGGACTGTGGTAACATGGTCAAAAAGGCTATTGAAATAGCCGAAAGGAGTTTAGCTAACCGTCAGTTTTAACTCGCACCTGACTTATTATCAAAGAGGGGTTTATCCCCTCTTTGTTTTAACTACAAAATAAAGGGGAAACCCCCTTTATTTTGTATTGTAAGTTTTATTGCTATATTTTATAACCCGGTTTTCCCAGGTGCGTATAGTTATTTCCTCTTCTCCCATTGATATTAAATATTCGGGAAGCATAGGCGTTTTACCATATCCTCCCGGAGCATTTATTATATAAGTAGGTACTGCCAGACCTGAAGTATAGCCTCTAAGTTTTTCCATAATTTTTATCCCTGTCTCAACTTTCGTGATAAAATGGGAAGTCCCTCTCACCTGTTTGGCATGGAAAATATAATAAGGCCTTACTCTTATCTTTAATAATTCCTGATTTAGTTTTTTCATAATATGTTCATCATCATTTACCCCTCTTAAAAGAACAGCCTGGTTTCCCAGTACTACCCCGGCTTTTATAAGCATATCACATGCTTTTTTGGCTTCCGGAGTAACTTCCAGGGGCGAATTAAACTGGGTATTTATATAAATAGGAGGATGTTTTTCCAGAATACTGCAAAGCTCGGGAGTAATTCTCTGTGGTAAAGTCACAGGCACCCTGGTTCCTATACGTTTTATTTCTACATGGGGTATAGAATCAAGCTCAGTTAAAATCCAGTCCAACATAAAATCACTTAAAAGCAGAGCATCTCCCCCGGTAATAAGAACATCCCTTATTTCTCTATTTTTTCTTATATAGTTTAAAGCCTCTTTTATCTGTTTTTTGGTGGCATGTTCATCTTTTTCACCAAAATTGCGCCTTCTCTGACAATGCCTGCAGTACATGGCGCACTGGTTAGTAACATTTATTATAAGCCGATCCGGATAACGCCTGGTAATAAGCAGTGCTGGATTAGTATAGCTTTCTCCCATCGGATCATCACAGCCATTTTCATCCAGCAACTCATCAATTACCGGTACAGCCTGTTTATATATAGGCGAATCTTCAAATTGTTCAAAATCGATTAAGCTCAAGTAATAAGGCGAAATAGCCCAGCGAAAATGTTTAGATAGCTCTACCAGTTCCTCATACCTTTTTTCTCCCAGCGGCAAAAAATGTATCAATTCTTCTGGCCTGCATATCCTGTGCTTCATGTGCCAGATCCAGTTATCCCAATCCTTCTCTTCAGCATTAAAATATTCCAAAATCTTTTTCTTATTGGCTTCAGTGCGCTCTACAACTCTAAATCCAGTTTCAATAAAAGGCTCCTTTTCCAAATAATCACTTATACTCTGTTTAAGTTCATAAGCCCTCTTAAGCGCAATGTCCCTTCTTTCCTCTGCCAGATTATAAATCATGCACTATTCCCCTCCTTAATGATAGATTATGCTGAGTATGTTCCTTAATATAAAATACCAAGCATAACTCTGGAGGGTTTTTTAACCTGTTCCCTCCCTTAAAACGCTTACGAAGTTAGCTGACGGGTTAGGGCCTTAAGGGTAGCCCCTCGAATATAAATTCGATTCACCCCAAGAAAGTGGTTCCCCCGCTCCAGATTTTTAAACCTGGATTCAGCGTTTACTAAACAGGTATACAAGCATAATATTATTTTAAACCATAATGAAAAATTTGTTAATAACTTACCGCATCCCAATCACTATACCTATTATAGCTACTATCCACAAAGCAGCCGCTTTATTTAGGCCCCTTATCTTTTTATCTTCTCCCAGCCAAATAAAACCTGCCCCAATAAAACCCAGAGCACTAACTATTTGCGCCGATAACCTGCCCGGATCAGCATACCAGGGAAAACCGGAAACCTGAAAAAAATATACTGAGGTTATAGTTATCAAGGTAGAACCCAGACATACAAAAGCGAAAATACGCGCCGTACGTCCGTTATACAGGAATAACCCCAGCAAAAATGGAAAAACAGTAGCAAAAACAAGTTTCAGGATTACTTCAAGCATACTACCCCCTGTAATTAGGCGCCTCTTTAGTAATATCGACATCATGCGGGTGGCTTTCAATAAGTCCGGCATTGGTTATTTTTATAAACCTGGTTTTGGTCTGCATTTCCTTTATATTTCTTGCTCCACAGTAACCCATGCCAGCTCTTAAGCCTCCAACTAGCTGGAAAATAGTATCTGCTACACTTCCCCGATAGGGAACCCGGCCTTCTATCCCTTCGGGCACAAGTTTTTTGGCATCTTCCTGGAAGTAGCGATCACTGCTGCCCTGAGTCATGGCTCCCAGTGAGCCCATACCTCTATAAACTTTGTAGCTCCTTCCCTGCCATATAACAGTTTCTCCCGGAGCTTCATCAGTACCAGCCAAAAGATTACCAAGCATTACCGAATCAGCCCCAGCAGCAATCGCTTTAGCTATATCACCTGAATATTTTATACCTCCATCAGCTATAACGGGAATATTATACTTTTTGGCTGCCTGACTGCATTCATACACAGCCGTGATTTGCGGCACACCTATACCTGCTACTACCCTGGTAGTACAGATAGATCCAGGTCCAATTCCTACCTTAACCGCATCAGCACCTGCTTTGATAAGTTCTTCTGTAGCTTCTGCCGTAGCCACATTCCCGGCTATAAGGTCAACTTCAGGAAATTTCTGTTTTATCTTTTTGACCATATTGATTACACCCAGCGAATGTCCGTGGGCGGTATCAACCACAATAACATCAACTCCAGCCCTTACCAGAGCTTCTACCCTTTCCAGGGTATCTTTAGCTGTACCTACAGCTGCCCCGGCAAGAAGCCTTCCTTTCTTATCTTTGGCAGCATTAGGATACTTGTTAGCTTTTTCAATATCTTTTATGGTAATAAGACCCATAAGGTTAAAGTCTTCATCTACCAGGGGCAGCTTTTCAATCTTATATTTCCGCATTATCTCCCGTGCCTTTTCCATACTGGTCCCTACTGGAGCTGTAATCAAGCCTTCACTGGTCATAACATCGCGGATAGGTTTGTCGAAATCAGTCTCAAATCTTATATCCCGGTTAGTTATGATGCCTACCAGCTTGCGCCCTTCCGTAATAGGTACTCCCGAAATATGATAATGTTCCATAATAGCTAAGGCATCTTTTATTTTATCATCAGGCGATAAATAGAAAGGATCAGTAATCACACCATGTTCAGACCGCTTAACCCGGTCTACCATTCTAGCCTGCTCTTCAATAGACATATTCTTGTGTATAATCCCTATTCCACCTTCGCGCGCCATGGCAATAGCCATTTTGCTCTCGGTAACCGTATCCATTCCCGCACTCATTATGGGGATTTCCAGCCTTATATTTCTGGTAAGCCAGGTGGAAACATCAACTTCACTGGGCATTACTTCTGAATACCCAGGAATCAAAAGTACATCATCAAAAGTAAGCCCCTCTTTGGCAAACTTATCATCCATTTCTTAACTCCCCTTTTTTAAATTTTAAATATCTTATAATAAATAATTGCAATTTGCAAGATAGTCACAGCTAATTTTGTACACAGTGTACAAAATAAATTAATCTCCTCCCATGGTTGAATTTACACCATATTTAAAAAAATGTTCTTTGAGAAGCTCTATAGTCTTGGGGGTCACCTTGAACCTGGCAGCCATACTTTCAGTATTTTCCCCTTCTTTCAAACAGGCAATAAATTGATCAAAATCTACTCCTGCTTCCCTGGCCATCTTAGCCAGATCATCTATTCTGCTCCAGGGCGGGAAAGAACCTCCATGTTTCATAATAAACCAGCACTCCTTTTTTCTTTTATCTTTCCCGCTTTCTTATCCGTTTTTCTGGTAAAAATATCCTCAGATATATAAAATTTAAGCCAAGATATAATACATATCTTGGCTTAAAATATATCTTTATCTAAATTATACATTAAGATAACTTATGAATAAATATGCCACTTCTAAGTTTGGGTTCAAACCAGGTGGATTTGGGAGGCATTACTTTGCCAGCATCGGCAATATCCATCAAATCATCGATAGTGGTAGGATACATAGAAAAGGCTACTTTCATTTCCCCACTATTTACTCTTCTTTCTAATTCTTTCAAGCCTCTTATTCCACCTACAAAATCTATCCTCTTATCAGTTCTGGGATCAGCAATCCCTAGAATAGGCGCCAAAAGGTTATTCTGCAAAATAGAAACATCCAGGCGGTCAACCGGATCCTGCGGATTGAAAGTACCTTCTTTAGCAGTAAGTTTATACCATTTTCCTTCCAGATACATGCCAAAAGTATGCTTGGCTTCCGGTTTATAGGGAGCTTTAGGGGCTTCTTCCACTATAAATTTTTCACCAACTTTATTCAAAAACTCATCTACTGAATAGCCGTTCAAATCTTTTACCACCCGGTTATAGTCCATTATATACAAATCTATATCCGGGAAAATAACGGAAAGGAAATAATTAAACTCTTCTTCTCCTGTATAATTGGGATTAGCCTTACGCCTCATCTGCCCTACTTTAACGGCAGAAGCACAGCGGTGATGCCCATCGGCAATATATAAATAGTCTACATTTTTAAACATATTAGCCAGTTTATTTATAGTCTCTTCATCATCAATAATCCATACCCTGTGAGCCACACCGTCTTCAGAAACAAAATCATATAACGGCTCTTTTACGGTCCAGCCCTTAACTATTTCGTCTATTTCCGGCTTAACCCGGTAGGTCAAAAAGATAGGCCCGGTATTAGCATCACAATAATCTACATGATTTATGCGGTCCTGTTCCTTTTCCGCCCTGGTATGTTCATGTTTTTTAATGATATCGTTCATATAATCATCGATGGAAGTACAGGCAACCAGGCCAGTCTGTACCCTGCCATCCATTACCTGCTGATAAATATAGAAGCAAGGCTTTTCATCCTGAATAAAAACCCCTTCCTCTATCATGCGGTACAGGTTTTCCCTGGCTTTTTCATAAACCCGCTTATCATATATATCTATACTCGGATCTAAATCGACTTCCGCCTTGTCAACATGTAAAAAGGAATAAGGGTTTCCTTTCACCATTTCTCTAGCTTCATCACTATCCATAACATCATAAGGCAAGGCTGCTACCTTGCTTGCCAGCTCTTTTACAGGCCTTATGGCCTTAAAAGGACGCACAATTGCCATAATTACTCCTCCTAAACCAGATTAAAATTGATAATTCATTATTATATCTACAATTTCTGCTCCAATACGCTGTTGAGCCTCAATCGTAGAAGCTCCGATATGAGGTGAAACTGATACTTTGGGATGGTTTACCAGTTTTTCATTATGGGTAGGCTCCTCTTCAAAAACATCAATACAAGCTCCCGCCAGCTTACCAGATTCTAACGCTTCCAAAAGGGCATCTTCATCTACTACGCCGCCTCTGGCCAAATTCACAAGATAAGCGCCGTCTTTCATCATTTCCAGCTGCTTTTTGCCGATAACCGGGCCATATTCACAGCTGTACGGACAGTGGAGGGAAACAAAGTCACTCTCCCGCAGAAGATCTTCAAAATCACGATATTCATATTCGCCAGCATCGTCTAATTTTCCTCTAATATCAGTATAAATTACTCTCATGCCTAAAGCCTTGGCTCTCTTGGCTACTTCCCTGGCAATGCGTCCAAATCCTACCAATCCCAAGGTTTTTCCATTAATTTCTATACCATTGTAGTTTTTCTTATCCCACTTACCCTGGCGCATAGTTACATTGGAAAGATGCAAAAATCTTGCTACTGCCAGCATGTGAGCAATAGTAAGTTCAGCTACCGATGCACTGCTGGCATTAGGAGTATTTAAAACCTGAATGCCGTTTTCCATAGCATAAGCTACATCTATATTATCTACACCAACTCCGCCGCGGATAATGAGCTTAAGCCTTCCTGTTTCTAAAGCCTTGTCTATATGTTCTTTCCTTATTTTGGTGGCAGAACGGACAACTACTATATCAAAATTTTTAAGAGCCTCTCCCAGTTCTTCCGGCGCATAGTGCTGTTCCACCACTTCAAAACCTGCTTTACGCAAAGATTCTACTGCAGTTTGCTCCATTCCATCAGTAACCAGTATTCTGACCATTACTGTTCCTCCCGTTTCTATCTATGATATTTTGACTCGCCTCACAGGATTATAATTTTAATATATCTTCAATATGGCCTAAAACTTCCTTAATATCATCCAAAGTATAATCAGCCATATGAGCTATGCGGAAAGTCTTGTCTTTCATCTTGCCATAACCGTTGGAAATCTGGAAACCTCTCTTGCCCAGTTCCTTATTTAATTCAGCTATATCGATATTCCTGGTATTGCTGATAGTGGTAAGGGTGTTAGAAAGATAACGTTCATCAGCAAAAAGAGCAAAATGCTTTTTAGCCCATGCTCTTACATATTCAGCCATTTCAATATGACGGGCAAACCGGTTATCCAGGCCTTCTTCTAAAATCTTGTCTAATTGATAATCAAGGGCAAACATGTGAGAAAGTGACGGGGTTGAAGGATATTGATAATCTTTTTTCTGAATGTAGTCATACAAAGATAACAGGTCCAAATAATAGCCACGGTGGGGTACCTGTTTAGCCCTTTCCACTGCTTTTTTGGAAAAAGTGCAGATAGCAAGTCCCGGCGGCAGTCCTAAGGCCTTTTGCGTAGAAGTTATGCATATATCAATACCTAATTTGTCTACCTCTATTTTGCTGCCACCTGCAGAACTTACTGCATCAACACACCATACTACATCGGGATATTTCTTTATAACTTTGGATATTTCTTCTATGGGATTCATTATACCGGTGGAAGTCTCGTTGTGAGTAATAGTTACCAAATCATATTTACCCGTAGACAGTGCTTCATCTACCATCTCTGGGGTAGTAGCCTGTCCCCATTCAACTTCAAAAAGATCAGCAGGAACATTGTTGCTTACCGCCATTTCATACCATCTTTTTCCAAAGGCTCCTACCGAAAAAACTGCAGCCCTTTTGGCGGTACAGGAACGGATAGCCCCTTCCATAAGACCGCTTCCCGAAGTGGTAGAAAGGAGTATTTCCTCTTCGGTATAAAACAGTTTTCTAAGTTTATCACTTATTCTTCTCTGTAATGCAGAAGCATCCTTACTGCGATGCCCTATCATGGGAGTTGCCATTTTTTCAAGTACATCAGGTTTTACTGATACAGGTCCAGGTATAAACAACTTTTTATGCATAATTCAGCCCTCCAAATATTTTTATTTTTATACACCACAACAAATAAATTTTAATAAAAATTATAACATCTAACCAGCCTCATATTTAGGATTTCTTTAAATAAACCCCATTATTATTAGCTATAAAGTTCATCAAAGATATTTATTCCGACATAAATCGAAAAATCAGTTTTTATTAGTATTCGTACCTTCTCTGTTTTTAAACCAAAAAAAAGGATGTTTTTTAAAAACATCCCCGTTTTTATGTATTTAATTAATCCTAAATAGAGTTATTCTTAAGCCTCATATGCGTGTGGTCCAGATCAACCACAATCACTTCCCGTCCTATTTTCTTTACTGCCTCCCATGGTATAACCAGCTTCTGCCTGTCAGCCCAGAAGTTAAACATATTTCCCCGATTAGGCAAAATTATAGATATTATCTTTCCCGTCTGATCATCAATCAGCATGTCTGATTCGCCTACCGTCCCCATGCGCATGCCATCATAGATATTTATCATCTCTTTACCCACCAGGTCATTAAGTTTCATCAAATACCTCCCTTATACTCCGGTATGGCCAAAACCTCCGCTTCCTCTCTCAGTTATTTCCAGATCATCCGTTTCTTCCAGTTCTACCTTTTCCACCCGGGAAAAAACCATCTGCGCTATACGTTCTCCTCTTTTTAAAATATACTCTTTGTCCCCCAGATTTATAACAATAACTTTTATTTCTCCCCGGTAATCAGCATCAATAGTTCCGGGAGTATTTAGAAGAGTGATGCCGTGTTTTAAAGCCAGTCCGCTCCTCGGCCTTATTTGTGCCTCATAACCCTCCGGAATAGCTATGGAAAGTCCTGTAGGGACCAAACATATCTTACCTGGTGGTATAATTACTTCATCATCTACAGCAGCATAAATATCTAATCCGGAAGCACCAGGAGTCATATACTGCGGTAAGGGAAGATCATGGCTGTGCAGTCTCTTTACATATATTTTCATAATGCTACTCCTTTTTAAACCATTTTTCATATTCGTGCCTTACTTCATCAAGCACCTTTTCAGGCCCAATCGCAGCTAAAGAAATAACTCCCGGCCTCCACAGCTTATATGCCAGCTCCTTCACCATTTCAGGAGTTACCTTCAAGACTTCCTCCATTACTTTCTCTACGGGAACTACTTCTCCATACATCATAACCGATTTACCCATCCGACTGCTCCGGTTGGTTACACTTTCCTGCCCCAGATACATATTAGCCTTAAGAAGCTGTTTGGTACGATAAACTTCTTCTTCACTAACCCCTTCATTTATAAAACGATTCAATTCTTTATGCAGAGCAGCAAAAAATTGTTTTATCTTGTTAGCTCCCGTGCCTATATATATGGAATAAGCACCCGTATCTGAATAATTGGAAGGATACGAATAAACCGAATAAGCTAAACCTAATTCTTCACGCATAGTCTGAAAAAGACGCGAACTCATGCCTCCGCCCAAAATACTGTTCATCACATGCTGGGTATACCTTTCTTTTGCAAAATATGAAATACCTGGAACCCCCAGGCATATTTGAATTTGCTCGGTATCCTTGGGCAAAAGGTTAATAAAAGGCACTGTTTCATAAGGCTTGTCCTTATTATCCATTAAAAGAGAATTTTGGCCAGCAAAGGCACTTAAATAAAGCTCCACCTTTTCTTTAACTTTATCAGCTTTAACATTGCCAGCAACAGATATCACCATATTAGCAGGAATATAATGCTGTTTATAAAAATCATATATTTCATCCCGGGAAAAATTTGAAACTGTTTCCAAATTTCCCAGTATAGGCCTTCCCATCGCATGGTTCTGCCATAAACCTTTAGTAAAAAGATCATGTATAAGCTCATCCGGAGTATCTTCATACATATTTATCTCTTCTATGACTACCCCTTTTTCAGTATTAAAATCTTTGCTGGCAAAACGGGAATTAAAAATCATGTCAAATATAATATCCATCGCTTCATGCAGGTTTTCATCCAGGGTACGGGCATAAACACAGGTATACTCTTTAGAAGTATAAGCATTAAGCTGGCCGCCGATAAGCTCAAAGCTTTCAGCAATATCCCGGGCACTTCTCTTTTCTGTCCCTTTAAAAAGCATATGTTCTATAAAATGGCTGGCTCCTGCCATATTTTCTTTTTCATGCCTTGAGCCTACTTTTATATACACGCCAATCGCCGCTGATTTGACATAAGGTATCTCTTCAACTACCAGTCTTGCCTGATTAGGTAGAATCCAATAGTTAATCAATTTAATACCTCCAATTTAAAACTATTTTATTAATTTAACCATTCCCGGTATAATTTTTCTACAAGATTACTTCTCTTCTTTACTGTTTCTCCACATATCAAATCTACGCTGGTCACCGGCTTCCCATCTGCATATACGGTAAGTCTCCCAATTTTTTCCCCCATTATTACCGGAGCAGTAAGATTATATTTAAGTTCTACTTTTTTTTCAATATAAGGTGTATTATCCCCTATCCATAAAGATATCTCATTTTTAGGATATACATCAACATAAGTTTGGGCACCATCTGCTACTTTAAGCTGTTTAAAAGGAGTTGCTTGATCTATTATTTTTACTTTTCGCGTATTATTATAGCCATATTCCAACAATCTTCTGCAATCACCGGTACGGTCTCCTGATTTTAAGACTACCGCAATTAAACCTCTTCCATTTCTTTTTGCAGAAGCCACCAGACATTTTCCTGCCGCATCAGTAGTACCCGTTTTTATACCATTAACCCCTTCATAAGCTCCCAATAGACCATTAGTATTAGTGATACTTATAGGCTCTCGATAACCTGGGTGTTTAAATTTAGCAACTTTAGTAGCCACCAGTTCACTGCTTACTTTTTTGGATAAAAGGTAACGTCCTATAAGTGCTAAATCATAAGCAGTACTAAAATGATTAGAAGCTGGGAGTCCTGAAGAGTTAACAAAGTGAGTATGAAAAGCTCCTAATAAAAATGCTTTTTTAGTCATAAGGTGAGCAAATAATCTTTCTTCTCCTGCCACATGTTCAGCCAGCACTACCGCTGCATCATTGGAAGAACGAATTAATAGCGGCTTTAAAAGTTCTCCCACTTCAATTTTTTGTCCTTGTCTAAGTCCAATAGTAAACTCAGGTGTTCTGGCTGCATTATAACTTACTACAGCCATTTCGTCCAGATTACAATATTCCTCTACTAATATGGCAGTCATCATTTTAGTAGTGCTGGCCATAGGACGCATTTTATCAGCATTTTTAGAAACTATAATCTGTCCGCTTTCACTGTCTATAAGGCAATAATAATCTGAATAGACAGCAGGCCTTGCCCCTGCCTTTGCTACATATACAAATAAAATTAAGCTGACTATAAACCAGAAAAGGCCTTTTTTCATCAGATTATAAGCCATCCTTCTCATCTACTTATCGCCTTTTTCCTTTACTAATATCTCCTCAATAGTTACCATTTTATAACCTTCGCCCTTAAGCCTGGCAATCAGTTCAGGCAAAGCCTTAATGGTAGGCTCAGTCGGATGCATAAGAATTATCGCATCATTATGCGCTTTATTTACTACTCTCTTGACAATAGTTTCCGGACTGGGCCTTTGCCAATCTATAGTATCAACACTCCACATTATAAGCTCATAGCCTATATTAGAAACCGCAGTCAATATCTTATGATTCTGTTCTCCATAAGGAGAGGCAAAAAACCTGGTTTTTTTACCTGTAACCTCCTCAATAATCTTTTCGGCTTTTTTTATCTGCTCTACTGACTGTTCAACTGAAAGAGAATTAAAATGAACATGTTCATAGCCATGATTTTGGATACTATGTCCTGCTTCACTCATCTTTTTTAAAAGATCTCTGTTTTTCTCTGCCCATCTGCCAGTAACGAAAAAAGTTACTTTTACATCTTCTTTAGCCAATATCTTAAGCATTTCAGGTATATATTCTTCTCCCCAATCAACATTAACGGTGATAGCAACTACCTTTTTTCCGGTATTGCCCTGATATATAGGTTCAGCCATACGTACAGCTACCGTATTCTGGCTGTAATAAATTAAAGAAAAGGTTAAAAAAGAAACTAACAATATAAAAACCGTTCCCATTAAAAGCAAATTTTTTTTAGTAATAAAATAAATCCTCATTTAGCTAGCCTCCCCCCAAATCTCTACTATCAATTTTCCACCTCGTACTGCCGATTTGATAATTATCGGACCAGGTGTATCATTTTCAAATTTCAAATCTAAAGAGCCATAATCTACGGTAGCATCCATTCCTTCAGGCACATAATGTATGCGTTTGCTGTGCATATGCCTTTCTATAATTTTTAAACCAGCCCTCAATACTGCATTATACAGCGTGCTTGATACCTGACATACCCCCCCTCCATAATCAAGATCCATCGCTCCCATCATTATAACTGGTGCCGGCATATAACCACGCTCTGGAGTCCTGGGCCCTACCGCATTATTGAAAGAAAAAATTTCCCCTGGCCAAACCACAGTATTATTTATAGCTTTACTGGCCAAAGATATGTTGTTAAAACGAGCATAACTGCCAGAAATAAAAGTATAGTAACTGCCCAGTATCGTATTAGCCCTTCTAAGATCATCAGCAGAATAACGAGGTTTAATCTTTATTATTTTTAAACTTACCTTATCATTTTCATTAGCTTTTAAAACCTCATTTACTGTACCTTCTATGTCAACAATAATACCATCCTCTTCCGGTATAATTTCTCCGGTAACCTTATCAACAGTTGGCTCTACCGGAACTCTTTGATATCTAACCGCCAATTCTTCGATTACTTCCTGCAGTTCTTCCGGCAAAAGTCTTCCTACATCTTTTCCCGCTACCTCTACCCCCGGTTTTACCCCCCAAAAATGCCTTTCCACTCTATCTACCCAGCTGCTTATAAGAGGCAGACTTATCAAAAAAGCAAACAGAATTATAGTTCTCCTATTAAACTGCCAAACATAAAATCTTTTTCTATAAAATATGGACCACCCCTCATACTTACTCATAAATTTATATTCAATAAAAACCATCAGTATTCAAACAAAACTTAACAAGAGGCCATCTCTAAAAAACCCAGAAAACACAAATAAACCGAGGTAGCTCGGTTTACTTGGAAAATTAATTGGTAAAGCCCTAAAGCTTTACTATTTTTTTACATTTTTCAAAACTGCCTTGCGGGACAGATTTATCCTTCCCTGCTTATCTATATCCGTAACTTTTACCAAAATCTGATCGCCAATATTTACAACATCGGTAACTTTATTTACTCTTTCTTCCGCCAGCTGCGAAATATGCACTAACCCTTCTTTGCCCTGAGTACCTAAAACCCCTGGTATTATTTCCACAAAAGCTCCAAAGTCCATAATCCTCTTAACAGTACCCAGATAAGTCTTACCCACTTCAACATCAGCCGTTATAGCTTCAATATAAAACTTGGCCTTTTGCCCTGATTCCTCATCGGTAGCCAGTATAAATAAGGTTCCATCATCTTCAATATCTATCTTGCAGCCAGTTTCTGCGATTATGCGATGAATCGTTTTACCACCAGGTCCAATAACATCACGTATCTTATCAGGATCAATCTTCATCCTTATCATACGCGGAGCATAGGGAGAAAGCTTTTCATTAGGCTTATCAATAGCTTCCAGCATTTTACTCAGAATATACATGCGGCCTTCTCTAGCCTGAGCCAGGGCCTTTTCAATTATTTCCCTGTTAACTCCAAGTATCTTGATATCCATCTGGATAGCTGTTACACCTTTTTCAGTTCCGGCAACTTTAAAATCCATGTCCCCCAGAGCATCTTCTATTCCCTGAATATCACTCAATATAGCAAACTTGTCCCCTTCTTTGACTAAACCCATAGCAATACCAGAAACTGGGGCTTTTATAGGTACACCTGCATGCATAAGGGAAAGCGTACTTCCGCATACACTGCCCATAGAAGTAGAGCCATTAGATTCCAGAACATCTGAAACTACACGAATGGTATAAGGGAACTCTTCTTCACTAGGTATTACAGGAAGAAGTGCCCTTTCAGCCAAAGCGCCATGTCCTATTTCTCTTCTTCCCGGTCCCCGCATAGGCCTGGTTTCGCCTACACTGTAAGGTGGGAAATTATAGTGATGGATATACCGTTTAGATTCTTCAATTCCCAGTCCGTCTAAAATCTGTTCCTCTCCTATGGAGCCCAAAGTAGTAACAGAAAGTACCTGAGTTTGTCCCCTGGTAAAAAGCCCTGAACCGTGAGGACGCGGAAGATATCCTACTTCACAGCTTACAGGCCTTATCTCATCAAGCTTACGCCCATCAACCCGTTCGCCTTCTTCCAAAATCATTTTGCGTACAATTTCCTTTAAAACCCTTTCCAGAATCTCGCTTATTACCTTTTCCTGTTCCGGATATATTTCGGCAAAATGCTCCAGGGTAAGCTTGTTCACTTCTTCTACTTTGCTTTCTCTAGCCTTTTTATCTGGATTCTTTACAGCAGCTTCCAGTTTAGCAGTAGCAAACTCACGTACAGCAGCTTCAATTTCCGGATCGGTTTCCTGTAATTTAGGTATTGATTTTTCCGGCTTAATTTCTTCTATGATTTTTTCCTGGAACTCTACCAATTTCTTTATTTCTTCATGAGCAAAGAAAATCGCATCGATTACCTGGTCTTCAGGAATCTGGTTCATTCCGCCTTCTACCATCATTATTGCATCTTTACTGCCTGCAACTGTCATGTGCATATCGCTTTTTTCCATCTGTTCTACAGTAGGATTAATTACAAACTTCCCGTCAACCCGGCCTACTACTACACCTGCAATAGGCCCGTTAAAAGGTATATCAGATATGGACAGCGCAATAGAAGCACCAGTTATAGCAGTAACATCAGGTGCATTATCTTTTTCTACTGACAAAACAGTAGCTACTATGTGTACATCATTGCGATATCCTTTTGGAAAAAGCGGTCTTATAGGCCTGTCAATAAGTCTGGCACTCAAAGTAGCCAGTTCCGTAGGTTTTCCTTCGCGTTTTATAAAACCTCCCGGAATTTTTCCTACTGCATAAAGCCTCTCTTCGTAATCAACGGTCAAGGGGAAGAAATCTATACCCTCACGTGGTTCTTTTGAAGCAGTAGCTGTAACCAGGACTACCGTTTCGCCATAGCGCATAACAACAGCACCATTGGCCTGTTTAGCTACTTTGCCAATCTCAGCTACCAGCTTTCTTCCTCCTACCTCTGTTTCAAAATACCTTACCAGATAAAATTCCTCCTTTCTTAAGAAGTTTAAAATAGCTTTTCATAAAGTTAAAGAGCGGCATTTCCGCTCTTTATCTACGTAGTCCAAGCTTGTTGACAATATTGCGATAGCGCTCAAAGTCGTTTTCTTTCAAATAATCCAGCAGGGCACGGCGTTTACCTACCATCTTTAAAAGTCCCCGTCTGGAATGAAAATCTTTTTTATTAACCTTTAGATGTTCATTCAAATAATTAATCCTTTCGGTAAGAATAGCTATCTGTACCTCAGGTGATCCAGTATCATTTTCATGAATCTGGAATTCCTTAATAATTTCCTGCTTTCTTTCCGGTGTTAAAGCCACTCCTTTTCACCTCCTCCTCTTAACTAATCGCCAAATACCAAGAAAAGCGTCGGAGAACTCGCATTTCCTAGTAAATGGTTCTCTACTATTACTACGGCTTGACTACAATATTATTTTATACAAGGCTAACCCTTGCCGCTCTTTACAATTTAAAAATAATCCTTCAAACAACAAAATAAATTTTAGCACAGACCAGGCAAAAAGTAAATGTTATGCGTGTTGCTTAAAAAGCTACTATCTTACTTGCCTGTTCGCGGTCTAATTTAAGCTGTTCAATTAGTTCTTCCATACCTTTAAACTTCTTCTCATCCCGGAGTTTTTCCAAAAAAGATATATTTAATAACTGTCCATATATAAATCCGCTAAAATCTAATATATGAGCTTCAATAGAAACCGGGAAATGTTCATGAAAAGTAGGTTTACTTCCTATATTAACCATGCATTTATATTTTTGGCCGTCTATGTCAGCAATAGCTGCATAAACTCCCTTACCAGGTATCATTATATCCTCATCTACCTCTAAATTAGCAGTAGGAAACCCAATCTTTCTCCCTCTTTTTTCTCCTTCTACTACTTTGCCTTCAATAAAGGGATAATAGCCCAGAATTTTCCTCGCCTTTTTTACATCACCTCTGGCCAGCAGCTCCCTGACTAAACTGCTGGAAGCTATTTCACCTTCCACTTCTACTGGGGGAATAATATTAACCTTAAATCCATATAAATCCCCCAGGTCTTTTAATAAATCAGGATTTCCTGCTCCCCGGTAACCAAAAGAATAATTAAATCCTACAAAAACTTCTCTGGCTTTTATACGATTAACAATAACCTTCTCCACAAACTCCTGTGGCTGCCATTTAGAAATTTCTTCAGTAAATGAGTTGTATATCAGGAGATCCAAACCCATGCTGCTCAAAAATTCAGCTTTTTTTCGTGAACTTATTAATAGTTTGGGAGCTTTAAGCGGATTGATTATTTTAGACGGATGCGGATCAAAAATAAACGCAGCCGCCAGTCCTCCCTCACGGTGAGCTTTTTTAATCATGTCTCCTATTAACTTTTGATGCCCTACATGAACCCCATCAAAATTGCCCAAGGCTAAATATACAGGCTTATCATATACAGGCAGATTCTCTACTTCTCTTACTATTTCCATATGCAAACCCCTTGTTTTTTTATTTTAGATAACTTTTTCGGGCTGTAAGAAATATTTATCATCAACTTTCTGCAAATTGGCAATAGCCAGCAGCTGATTATCCTTATATAATTTTACCCTATCTGTTCCCGGCCTAAAGCTTCTACAGGGTATGCGATTGCCGTTCTGAACAGCTCTTATTTCTTTTTCGGAAGTAAGATAATAGGCTTCCATATTTTGCAGAGGATAGTCAAGAGGCAAAATAAGAGTTTCCAGTCTATCTATATCAGTAATATCTTCTAAACTGCAAGCATCTTCTAACCTGAAAACTCCTGACCTTACCCTGACCAAATCAGCCATATAAGCCCCTGTTCCCAGTTCAAACCCTATATCATGACATAAAGTCCTTATATAAGTACCTCTTGAACATTCTACATAAAGCTTTATAACAGGCAAATCCCTTTGTTTATCAATATCTAAAAGCTTCAATTCCTTAATAAAAACCCGGCGGCTTTTTCGCTCAACTACTATCCCTTCCCGTGCCAGCTCATAAAGCCTTTTTCCATTATAGTGGACTGCTGAATACATAGGTGGAATCTGTTCGATAAATCCGGTGTACCTTTCCAGGATTGAATAAAGATCATCTTCCTTAAAACACGTCTTTCCTGTATAAGTTATGCGCCCCCAGGCATCCTGAGTGTCAGAAAAGCCGCCTAAAACCATTTCTGCTATATAGGCTTTATCTTCATCTTCCAGGTAAGTTATCAGTTTAGTAGCCTTACCTAAAGCAATCGGTAAAACTCCTTTAGCCATAGGGTCAAGGGTTCCCAGATGCCCCATTTTGGTAGCAGAAGGAAGCACTTTTTTTAAATAGCGTATAACATCAAAGGAAGTCATGCCTGAACTTTTATTTACATTTAAAAATCCTTCCATTATTTCACCACTTCTTCTACCATAGCTAAAACCTGGCTTTTTACCTCTTCCAGGGTTCCCTCCCGGGAAGCTCCAGCTGCCTTTTTATGGCCGCCTCCCCCTATTTTAGAAGCCAAAAAAGCTACATCAACTTCTCCTTTAGATCTGAATCCTATTTTTATCATGCCCGGACTTACTTCCCGGAACAAAATACCTACTTCTACCCCTTTTATCATACGGGTATAGTTTATTATTCCTTCCGGATGCAACCCTAAAGCCCCTATGCTTTCTACATCTGTATAAGACAGTGTCATCCAGGCTATCTTACCGTCTGCGCTAAAATTTATACTCTGCAAAGCCTTGCCTAAAAGCAAAATTTCTCTTTTATCTTTAGATTCAAAAAGATTAATGCGCAGTTTATCCAAATCAACCCCTTTATCCAAAAGCCTGGCAGCAATTTGCAGAGTGCTGCTTTTAGTATTGCTGTATTGAAAACTCCCGGTATCCATCAGCATACCTGTGTATAATGCTTCTGCTATTCGGGAGTCTATATTAACCTGCATACAGGACAGTATATTATAAATTATTTCGGCAGTAGAGGAAGCATCTGCATCAACATAATTATAATGGGCAAAAAAATCATTGGTGGCATGATGGTCAATATTAAACGTATATTCAGGCACAGTAAAATTTTTGATAACCTCTTCCCCCGCCCGCTTTAAGTCGGAACAATCCAAAAATATTAAGTTATACTCTGAAGATTCCGGAACGGCAGAAGATTTTATCAAACATGTCCCATCTAAAAAAAGATATAAATCAGGAACTGCATCCTCAAGTACCATTTCTACTTTTTTTCCCAGCGACTTTAGTCCCAGATAAAGAGCAAGCATAGAACCTATACAGTCGCCATCAGGAATAATATGACCAATTATAAAATAGTTATCTTCCTGAAGAAGCTGATCGCTTATTTCTTTAACCGTACACTTTTTCAGCATAGATTAATCCTGCCTCTTCTCCTCTTTGCTCAGTTCTTCCAGAATAGAAGCTATCCTTATTCCGTGTTCAATAGATTTATCCAAACGAAGATCCAGCTCAGGGGCATGTCTAAGCTGGATTTCTTCTGCCAGCCTGCTCCTTATAAAACCTTTAGCTTTCTGAATAATTTTCATAGTTTCTTCCTGCTTGGTCTCATCACCCAGAATACTTATATTTACCCGGGCATGGCTCAAATCATTGGTCAAATCAACCCTGGTAACTGATATACCCGTAAAATCAATACGCGGGTCTTTAAGTTCCTTTATTATCATAGAAATGGTACGTTTGATCTCCTCAGCCAATCGTTCCTGTCTGCGTCTGCCCATAAAAATCCTCCTAATTATAAAAGAATAAAGCATGAGGGCAATAACTGCCCTCTTACTTTAAACTAAAGCTGTCTCGGTACTGCTTCCAGGGTATAGGCTTCAATAATATCATTTACTTTTACATCATTGAAATCTTTTATACCTATACCGCATTCATAGTTTTCGGCAACTTCTCTTACATCATCCTTAAATCTTTTTAAAGAGGAAATAGTTCCTTCATAAATTACTACTCCATCCCTTAAAACCCTGACATTAGCATTTCTCTGTATCTTGCCTTCTACCACATAACAGCCAGCAACAATCCCTACATTAGGAACTCTGAAAGTTGCTCTGACTTCAGCACGTCCCAGATATTTTTCCCGGTATTCCGGTTCTAAAAGACCAGCCATAGCTTTCTTGACATCATCAATTACTTCATATATTACCCGGTAAAGGCGAACATCTATCCCTTCTTCTTCCGCATGCTTGCGAGCCTTACTTTCAGGCCTTACATTAAAACCTATTATTATAGCATTAGAAGCAGAGGCCAGCATAACATCAGTTTCCGAAATAGCTCCTACTGCAGCATGTATGACATTAACCTTTACTTCCTCAGTGGATAAACGCTGCAAAGACTGAGACAAAGCTTCAATAGAACCCTGTACATCACCTTTAATAATAACATTCAGTTCTTTTACCTCAGCATCCTGCATATGTTTGAAAAATTCATCCAAAGATACACGGCTGCTTTTTTTCTGTTCTTCCAGTTTCTTTTCATTAAGCCTGAGTTCTACCAGCTGTTTGGCAATCTTTTCATCACAGGCGATGACTTTGCCTCCAGCTTCCGGTACATCTGACCAGCCCATAACTTCAACCGGCATAGAAGGCAAAGCTTTTTCTACCCGGCGGCCTTTATCATCCATCATAGCCCTTACCTTACACATGTTGCTGCCGCACACCAGGCAATCTCCCACATTTAAAGTACCTTTCTGCACCAGTACGGTAGCCACCGGCCCACGCCCTTTATCAAGTTTGCTTTCTATAACCACACCTTCTGCCGGACGGTCAGGATTTGCTTTCAATTCCTGCATTTCCGCTACCAGCAGTATCATCTCCAGGAGATTGTCTATCCCCTGTCCGGTTTTGGCGGAAACCGGAACAAATATAGTATCTCCGCCCCACTCTTCAGGCACTATATTATATTCTGTAAGCTGCTGCATGACCCTTTCCGGATTGGCTTCCGGCTTATCAATCTTATTTACAGCTACAATAAAAGGAACATCAGCTGCCCGGATATGGTTTATCGCCTCTACCGTCTGGGGCATTACCCCGTCATCAGCAGCCACTACCAGAACAACTATATCAGTAACATTAGCTCCTCTTGCCCGCATAGCGGTAAATGCTTCGTGTCCTGGAGTATCAATAAAAGTAATTTTATTATCGTTTATGTTAACCTGATAAGCACCTATATGCTGGGTAATACCTCCTGCTTCCCCTAAAGCAACATTAGATTTTCGTATTTTATCTAAAAGAGAAGTCTTTCCATGGTCAACATGCCCCATAACCGTTACTACAGGAGGCCTGGGTTTAAGCTGGCTCTCATCATCGACTATTTCCTGCAGAAGTTTTTCTTCTTCTGGTATCTCCCTTTGCACTTTTACTTCATATAGACTGGCTACAATTTCAGCCGTATCAAAATCAATAACCTGATTGATAGAAGCCATAGTACCTAATTCCATAAGCTTCTTTACAATTTCGGCAGGAGTTTTATTTAATTTTTCTGCCAGCTCCCGTACAGTTATATTATCCTCAATAGTTATAACTTCCGGGGTAGCTTTTACATTATCCTCTTTTTTCTTTTTATGTTTTGATTTTTTCTGAGGGCGGCCATAATCCTTATGGGATTCTATCCTGGTTTCATCTTTTTTGAATTTGGTAGGTTTTATCTTAACTATTTTTCCACCCAGTTTTTCCTCATCAACTATTTTATCGGTATAATCAATTATCTCCGGACTGTCAGATTTTATAAAATCTCTATCTTCAAATCTTTTTTCAGGTTTCTTGTTCCTATCTTTCATGCTACTTCCTTTGCCGTCACGCTTTTGTTTTATATTCTGAGAAGAGACAGTACTTCTTTCCCGGTTATCTTTCTTAGAGCTAAAGGGGACATTTGGGGCCGAAGCAGAGGGGAAAACATCTTTTTTACCTTTTTCATAAGATGTGTGAGGTTGTTCAGGCCTATCATCAGGTTTCGTTTTTTCTTCTCCAGAAACGTTTGCGCTTTGTTTTTCCTGCACTCCCGTTTTATTTTCAGTCGGCCTTAGCTGTTTTTTAACCCAAACCACCTGGGAATCTTCCATAGTACTCATATGATTTTTGACATCAATACCCATATCCTGTAATATATTAACCATTTCCTTACTTGAAAAACCTAATTCTTTTGCCAGCTCATGTACTCTTATTTTGGCCATTCAAACACCCCCATACTATTTGCTTCGTCTCCCATCCCTTTGGCCACTTTTAAAATCTCCTCGGCTATTTTTCTATCATTTATAGTTAGAGCTACCCGATAAGCTTTTCCAACACAGTTTCCTAGCTCATACTTGTTGCCTAAGAAAACAAAAGGAATACCTTTTTTTTCACATAAAGAAACCAATGCTTCCTTATTATTGGCAGCTATATCATTACTCATTACCAGCAAACAAGCCTTACGCCTGGTTATACTGGACCTGGCTGCCATTACACCTGATGATACCTTACCTGCCCTTTGTGCTAAACCTATTATATTATAAACTTTTTGCAATGTATCACACACCTTAAAAACTATAACTCTATTTCAACAATCTTTTTTTGCAGTGATGCAAAAACTTCATCCGGAATATCATGTTCTAGAGCCTTCTGTAGCCTTTTGCCTTTGATAGCCTGGTTCAAACAATCCAGGTTTGGGCAAACATAAGCTCCTCTCCCTGACTTTTTACCTGTATTGTCTATCTCAATCTGACCGTCAGGGGTCCTTACTACTCTTATCAAATCTCTCTTGTTTTTCATTTCACGGCAACCTACACACATTCTCTGCGGAATTTTTCTAGTTCTCGCCATCGTTCCCCTCAAACTCCTCATTTACTTGACTTTCGCTCTTGATATCAATTTTAAAACTGGTTAACTTGGCAGCTAATCTTGCATTTTGTCCCTCTTTGCCAATAGCTAACGAAAGCTGATTATCCGGCACTATAACCCGTGCCCATTTTTCAGCTTTATTCACCGAAACTGCAATTACCCGGGCCGGACTTAAAGCATTAGCAATATATTTTTCAGGATCGGGATCGTATTTGATAATATCAATCTTCTCCCCATTCAGCTCATTTACTACATTTTGTACCCTCAACCCTTTAGGCCCTACACATGATCCTACTGCATCCACCTTATCATCAAGCGAATAAACCGCTATTTTGGATCTAAAGCCTGCTTCACGCGCAATAGATTTAATCTCTACTATACCATCATAAATTTCCGGCACCTCAAGCTCGAAAAGACGGCGTAAAAAATAAGGATGAGTTCTGGAAACAAATATATTAGGTCCTTTAGGGCTGTTTTTAACTTCATAAATATAAGCCTTTACCCGCTGTCCCAGCTCATACCTCTCGGTCGGCATCTGGTCAGGGGGCAGCATTATCCCTTCTGTTCTGCCTAATCCTATAAACAAGGTTTTATTCTCTATGCGTTCAATAATTCCAGTTACAATTTCTCCTTCTCTTTCTAAAAATTCCTCATAGATTATGCTGCGTTCTGCTTCTCTCAGCTTCTGTATTACTACCTGTTTAGCCGTTTGTGCTGCAATCCGCCCGAAATTTGAGGGGGTAGCTTCGACATAAACCATATCTCCCAGCTTGCAATTAGGATAAAGCTCTTTAGCTTCTTCTACCGATATTTCCAAACGCGGATCCTTAACGGTTTCTACAATAGTTTTCTGGGAAAAAACCTTAACTTCACCTGTTTCTTCATTAAACTGTACACTTACATTTTGGGCCGTGCCGAAATTTTTTTTGTAAGCAGTATTTAACGCTGTCTTGATAGCATCGATAAGGGCAGATTTTGGAATTCCGCGCTCCCTTTCTATCTCATGCAATGCCTGAATTAAATCACTGGACATTGTTTTTCCTCCTCATCAAATATCTGGATATAGTCTCACCGTCGATGTCATTTCCCAGGGAATTTCTACCAGTTGTCCATCCACCAGCAATTCTATTTTTTCCCCATTTACCCCTTGTAATATGCCGGTAATATTCTTAAACGGTTCATAATCTTTTTTCATCTTGATCTTTACTTTTTTACCCACAAACCTTTCCGGTTTTTTATCTTTCTTAATTACCCTGTCCAAGCCTGGTGAGGAAACTTCCAAATGATCATAAAAAATATCTTTTTCATCAATAATATCTTTGACCGCACGAGTAGCCCGGGTACATGCATCAATGTCTACCCCTTGAGGCGTATCAATAAAAATTCTTAGTATCTGCTCCTTATTTTCTTTCCGATACTGTATATCAACTAACTCCATGTTGATATCATTCAGTACAGGTTCAATCAGGGCTTCAATTTCCTGTACAGTAATTTTTGGCATTAAACTACCCCCTGAAAAAATGAATATTTACAATAGAAAAAGTGGGCACGAACCCACCTTTTCTTTAAAGAATATTACTTCGCTTATTTAAAGTATAACACATCAGCGCAAATTTATTCAAGTAAATACAAATAATAAGTTTTTAAGCAAAAAGCGTCATCTGGCTGCTTTCCGGCAGACCTTTGAAACATCCATGTTGTTTTAAAATTTCCATAGCTGTCTTATTAAGTTTGGTCCTGGACTGAAAATCTTCAATAGATATAAATTTCCCTTCCTTTCTCGCTTCCAGAACCCCCTGTGCTGCAGCTTCTCCTACATTGGGAAGAGCAGAAAAAGGAAGTATAAGACCATCTTTATAAACTTTAAATTTGGAAGCATCAGATTCATATATATCCACCGGATAAAATTTTATCCCTCTAGCATAGGCTTCCATAGCCAGCTCCAGCACAGGCACCAATTTCTTATCTTTTTGTGAAGCAGCATTCCCCATTTTATCAATTTCTTCAATCCTTCTTCTTACCGCATCATAGCCTTTAAGAATCGTATCAGCTTCAAAATCTTCTGCCCGGATGCTGAAAAAGCTGGCATAAAATTCTTTAGGATAATAAACTTTAAAATAAGCTATGCGGAAAGCCATTGTTACATAAGCCACCGCATGGGCCTTGGGAAACATATATTTTATCTTTTTGCACGACTCTATATACCAATCCGGCACCCCATGTTTCCTCATCAGTTCTTCGTCTTCTGGATTTAATCCTTTTCCTTTACGCACCTGCTCCATTATCTTAAAGGCCCTCTTCTTCTCCAGACCTTTATAGATAAGAAAAACCATAATGTCATCACGGGTACATATTACTTCACTTAAGGTTGCTATCCCGTCCTGAATAAGATCCTGCGCATTATTAAGCCAAACATCAGTACCATGGGAAAGTCCGCTTATCCTGACCAGTTCTGAAAAACTGGTTGGTCTGGTTGCTTCCAGCATCTGCCGTACAAAACGGGTGCCAAACTCCGGTATACCAAAAGTTCCGACTGATGACCCTATATCTTCCGGTTTTATTCCCAGGGGATCCACGCTGGAAAATATCCGCATAGTCTCTTTTTCGCTGAGGCTTATGCTGCGGGCATTAACCCCTGTTAACTCTTCCAGTTCACGGATAACGGTAGGGTCGTCATGTCCCAGTATATCAAGCTTTACCAGCTGGGCATCGATAGCGTGATAGTCAAAATGAGTTGTTATAACCCCTGCTTCCTGGTTGTCAGCTGGATACTGTATAGGAGTAAATTCAAAAATGCTTTTATCATGTGGAACAACAATCATTCCTCCCGGATGCTGCCCGGTCGTTCTTTTAACTCCGGTTATCCCCCGGGCTAAACGAAGTATTTCCGAATTCTTTAAAAATATCCCACTATCTTCGGCATATTTTTTTACAAACCCGTAAGCAGTCTTTTCCGCAATAGTTGAAATAGTACCTGCTCTAAAAACATTTTCCTTGCCAAAAATTTCTTCCACATATTGATGAGCTCTGCTCTGGTAATCACCCGAAAAGTTAAGGTCAATATCCGGAACTTTATCCCCTTCAAAACCTAAAAAGGTTTCAAAAGGTATATCAAATCCATTTTTACCCAGTTCTTCCCCACAATGGGGGCACATTTTATCTTCCAAATCAGCTCCGCATCCTACCGAACCATCTTCAACAAAATGGCTATATTTGCAGTTAGGGCAAAGATAATGCGGCGGCAGGGGATTAACTTCGGTTATTCCGCAAAAATAAGCTACCAGAGACGATCCTACTGAACCTCTGGAACCTACCAGATATCCATCCTCATTTGATTTTTTAACTAACTTATGAGCAATCAGGTAAAGTACACTGAAGCCATGAGTAATGATGGAATCCAGCTCTCTTTTTATCCTTTCTTCGACAATGGAAGGCATATTTTCACCATACATATCTCTAGCCTTATTCCAGGTCAAATTCATGATTTCCTGTTCGGCACCTTCAATTTTTGGAGGATAGAAGCCTTCCAAAACTGGTTTTACATCTTCTATCATTTCCATAATCTTATGTGTATTATAAATAACTACTTCTTTGGCTGCCTCTTCTCCTAGATAGCTGAATTCTTGCAGCATTTCCTCCGTAGTTTTAAAATATAGAGGAGCTTGCGCCTCCGCATCGGCATACCCCTGTCCTGCCTGAATAACACGCCGGAAAATCTCATCTTCAGGATCCAGGAAATGAACATCACCCGTAGCTACTACCGGTTTTCCCAGTCTATTTCCCAATTCATAAATGAAGCGGTTAATCTCTTTCAACCTTTCCTCATTTTCAATCCAGCCATTTCTTATCATAAATTCATTATTTTTAAGGGGCTGAATCTCAAAATAATCATAAAAGGAAGCTATCTTTAAAACTTCTTCTTCACTTGCTCCACTGCGGACAGCCGTAAAAAGTTCTCCCGCTTCGCAGGCACTTCCTACCAGTATGCCTTCCCGGTGTTCTACAAGATCCGAACGCAGTATTTTAGGTTTGCGGTAAAAATTATCCAGATAAGATTTGCTAACCAGTTTATATATATTTTTGATACCTGTGCGATTACAGGCCAGAAGTACTACATGATACGACTTCTCCTTTTTGTCGCTTTCTACCATATAGCCTTCTACACCATAAATAATCTTGATTTTATGCTTTTCAGCAGCATGCCATGCTTCTGGATAAGCCTGTACACATCCATGATCAGTAATCGCAATTGCAGGATGCCCCCATTCGGCTGCCCTTTTTACCAGATCAGAAGCTTCTGTTAAACCGTCCATGGAACTCATTTTGGTATGAGCATGCAGTTCAATCCTCTTTTCTGGACAGCTGTCCATTCTCCGTACCGGCTCCACTTTCTGGTAAACTTCCATAAAAAGCACCAGTTCGCGGGCAAAATTATCATAACGTACACTGCCGCCTGCTTTTATCCAATCCCCGGTTTCTATCTCGTCTTCTTCTAAACTATCAACAAAATATTTAATCAAAATAGTATCAGTATAATCGGTAAGCCAGTAAGTAACAACATAGCGGCCATCACGGAGGGAAGTAACTTCTTTATTCCAGACCTTGCCCTTTACTACTGCACTTTTCAAGCCTTCTTCCAGCTCACATACCTTCATCACATCATCAGTATCAAGGCTATTATTTTTCTTTTTTACTCTCCTTATATTTTTGTTTTCCTTCTTTTGTAAAAAAGTTTCCTTTGGAGAAGGTGAACATTTGATATCCATGATGTCTATTTCGTCAACCGTAAATATCTTATCTGGCAATGGCAAAACATTTTGCTTGCTATTATCAAACACTGCCCTCACCAGAAGGCGCAGAAAATAATGTTGCCAGAACCAGTCTGACAGCTTGTTCAAAATCTGATTCTTTATTATATAATCATAAATTTCCCGCTCTTTAACTATAAGATTAATCCTGCCTTCTTCTATCTGCCAGTTAATTCGGTCATAAAAATTAAAACCAGCAAAAAAAGCCTTTATAAGTTCATCCTTTTTGTCCTGCAAAATCTTCTTTATATTATCTTCAAAACATTCTAAATGAGGTATTATCTGTATATTATCTAAAAAGGGGAATACCTTGCTATTAAGCCTTCTGGCGGTTTCATTTATTATATCAGCAGTTACCGGCTTATTTATGTTTACATACAAACGCCAGAGCCGGTTTTTATGATAAACCTCTATGCGGGAAACAACCGCTCCTTCCCACAGCGTTGAGTAATCCATACCAAGATTTTCCGCCAGAAATTTATCAAATCTTTTGTTCATTAATCCCTCCCCCTTTTAGCATCATAAAAGCAGGCATGACAAATAATAAACCCTAATTAAGTCTGTCCACACTCTTTATACCTCTAGCCCCGGAAAGCTCTTCCATTACTTCGCCGATAGTAACATTACCTGGTAAGCTCACCAGAAGCTCAATCTCCAGTTCATCATCTTTTTCCATACGATTCAGTTGAATATTCTTTATAGAAACTCCCATTTCTCCTAATATAGAACCTATTATACCTACCTGTCCTGGTCGGTCTTCAACTACCAAAACCAGGCCTTTATATTCACGGAGGCCTGTAAACTTCCGTTCAAATTTTATGAAATATATTAAAACAAATAAAATAAGCAAAGTAGTAGCAATGGCCGGCACATAAAGCCCTGCCCCTACGGCCAGCCCGATACATGCTACTACCCATAGTCCAGCTGCGGTAGTTAATCCCCGAACAGTAGCTCCTTCTCTCATTATAGTCCCGGCGCCCAGAAAACCTATCCCGCTTACTACCTGAGCTGCAATCCTTCCCGGATCAGCATTTACCGTATGATAATAAGCAAAATACATATCCAGGGAAACGATCATAGCCAGAGCTGAACCTACACAGACCAGTGTATAGGTCCTGAGTCCAGCCGGGCGGTTTAAACTTTCCCTCTCCAACCCTATTACCCCACCTAAAATACAGGCCAGAGTAAGTTTAAAAATAATTTCGTAAATAGACATCTGCCTTCACTTCCCGCTAAACATGTAAAATTTCCTTTATCTCACATAAAACATCCGCAAGCGGTACCAGTTTAGCTTCTTTTTCCCACCTTTTCTTTATTTCCACCTTATTTTCCTGCAAAGATTTTGGACCTACCGTTATCCTCACCGGAATACCGATTAAATCAGCATCCTTAAACTTTACCCCCGCTCTTTCATCACGATCATCAAGTATAACTTCTATCCCTGCCTCCAGCAAATTCTGATATATTTCTTCTGCTGCCTTGCGCAGTTCATCATTTTTCACATTTACAGGAACAATTATGACATGGTAAGGTGCAATAGGAATCGGCCATATGATCCCATCTTCATCATGATTCTGCTCTACCGCTGCCGCCATGGTTCGTGAAACCCCTATGCCATAACACCCCATTATAAAAGGTTTTTCCTTTCCATCCTGGTCCAAGAAAGTAGCTCCCATTGCTTCTGAATATTTGGTCCCCAGTTTAAATATGTGTCCTACCTCAATTCCCCGTAAAACATCAAGTTCTTTTCCACAAACCGGACATTTATCTCCCTTGACCGCATTGCGCAGATCAGCAAATGCTTCTGGAACAAAATCTCTGCCGATATTCACATTTACAAAATGAAAACCATCTTCATTAGCTCCACATACAAAATTGCGCATACGGGCAACTTCCAAATCTGCATATACTTTACATTCAAGACCCACAGGTCCTAAAGATCCAAAACCAGCACTACAAATCTTTCGCACTTCACTTTCATCTGCCATAAAAAGATGGGTACAATTAAGAAAATTCTTCAGTTTAGTCTCATTTAATTCTCGGTCGCCTCTTATTACTACTGCAATAATTTCACCATCTGCTTCGTACATTAAAGTTTTTACATGTCTGCTCTCCGGAAGACCTAAAAACCTGGCCACTTCTTCAATAGTCTTTTGTCCCGGAGTTGCTACCTTAGTAAGTTCCAGCATGGGATCAGTATCAGCTTCTCCACTTTCCACGCAAACTGCTTTTTCTACATTAGCTGCATAATCACAGTTATCACAATATACTATTTCTGATTCTCCGGTATCAGCCAAAACTACAAATTCATGGCTTTCATTCCCACCAATAGCTCCACTATCCGCTTCCACTACCCTATATTTAAGATTTAAACGGTCAAAAACCCGCTTATAAGCCTCATACATTTTATTATAGGAAATATCAAGGCCTTCATAATCAGCATCAAAAGAATATAAATCTTTCATGATAAATTCCCGGCCCCTCATTAACCCAAAGCGAGGGCGAATTTCATCACGGTATTTATTTTGAATCTGATACAACATAAGCGGTAAATCGCGATAAGAATGTACATCAGCATTTACCAGGCTGGTGATAAGCTCTTCATGAGTAGGCCCCAGAGCAAAATCACGACTATGTCTGTCTTTTAATCTGAACATTTCCTCGCCATAAACCGCCCACCGTCCTGACTGTTCCCAGAGTTCACGAGGTTGAATAATAGGCATAAGTAACTCCTGAGCCCCTGCCCTGTCCATCTCTTCTCTTATAATATTCATAATTTTCCTTAAAACCCGGTTAGCCAAAGGCATATATGTATATACACCAGCTGTGGTCTTGCGAATAAAACCTGCCCTTAAAAGTAACTGGTGGCTTATAACTTCCGCCTCACTTGGAATTTCTCGTAATGTTGGACAAAAAAGCTCTGAATACTTCAATTTTTATACCTCCTCTGACCTGGTAGTTTTCAATCACCATCTTTAAGCATTTCCTGGATATGATCCATCAACTCTTCTACCATTTTTTCCTCACTTACTTTTTTTATTATTTCGCCTTTTTTAAAAAGCAAACCAAAACCTTTCCCTCCAGCAATTCCTATATCTGCTTCTCTTGCTTCCCCCGGGCCGTTTACTACACAACCCATAACTGCTACCTTTAAAGGCTTGTCTATGCTGCGCAGCCTGTAATCTATCTCTTTTGCAATCTTTAGCAAATCAATTTCACACCTGCCGCAGGTAGGGCAGGAGACTAGTTCCGCTCCCCGGCTTCTAAGCTCCAAAGCACGCAGTATTTCATAAGCTGCCCAAACTTCATCTACCGGATCTGAAGTTAAAGAAACCCTTATTGTGTCACCAATACCTTCATTAAGCAATATGCCAATTCCCAGAGCAGATTTTATAAGCCCTCTATCCTTGGTCCCAGCTTCCGTTATCCCCAGGTGCAGGGGATAATCAACCATACCTGCAAGCATACGATAAGCTTCCACTGTCAAATTTACACTGGAAGCCTTAATAGATATTTTTATATCTCTAAAATCCATATCTTCTAAAATTTTTATACTATTCACGGCACTTTCTACCATAGCCTGCGCAGTGGGTTTGCCATATTTCTCCAGGATGCCCTTTTCCAGGGAGCCTGCATTAACACCTACCCTTATTGGAACCCCTTTTTCCCTGCAGGCTTTAACTACCTCGCGCACCCTTTTTACATCACCTATATTTCCGGGATTAATACGTAAACCATCTGCGCCTGCCTCAACACTTTTAAGTGCCAGCTTATAGTTAAAATGAATGTCAGCTACCAGGGGAATGGAAATTCTCTTTTTTATCCTGGCAATAGCCTCTGCTGCCTCTTCATCCACTACTGCCACTCTTACAATTTCACAGCCTGCCTTTTCCAGAGCATGTATCTGGTCAACCGTAGCTTCAACATTCCTGGTATCGGTATTAGTCATAGACTGCACTACAATTGGATTACCTCCACCGACCTTTACCTTTCCTATCTTTATTTCCCGGGATATGCGCCGCATGTCATCATCCTCTTATAAGCTTTACTATATCATTATAAGTTACAATTATTATCAAAAGCATAAGGAAAATAAAACCCAGCCAGTGAATAAACCCTTCTTTATCCGGTTCAATCGGTTTTTTCCTTATAAGCTCAAGCAGGGCAAAAACAATCCGGCTTCCATCCAGAGCTGGTATAGGCAGCAGATTTAATATGCCTAAATTTATGCTTAAAAATGCGGTAAAACTCAGAAGAAATACAGTTCCTACCTGAGCTGCCTCCCCTACCAATTTGGTAATACCTACGGGACCTGCCAGATCGGCAGCCGAAGCTCCCCCTGTAATCATAAGCCACAAACCGGAAAGCAAAAGAACGGTGAGCTGATAGGTCTGTTTTAAACCGATAGCAATAGAATCTATAATATTCTGCCTGGTATAAGTCATTTTATTCATAACCCCTATAATAGGAGTCCCATTAGCTTCATTCCTTATTGGCTTTACTTTTACATTTATAAATTCATTCTGCCTCTTTACCAATAAATACACATAACTTCCTTCTGGTGTCGAAGCTACTTTTTCAGTAAATTCTTCCCAGGTTTTAATCCTCTCCCCGTTTACTTCAATTATGCGGTCATTTTCTTTTAAACCTGCTTTATAGGCCGGTTTTCCAGCTATTACTTTACCCAGCACCGGTTCATCTGAAGCATGTGGTATACCGATAAAAGTATAAATATATACAAATATAAGGACAGCTAAAATAAAATTCATAAAAGGCCCGGCAAAAGCTACCCCCATCTTTTCCAGAGGAGTCCGGTTGCTGAATCCGTTAGGGTCGCTGTGATCACCCGGCTCTTCTCCAGCCATACGCACAAATCCTCCTAAAGGTATAAGCCTTAATGAATACTCTACCCCTTCTTTTTTAAAAGAAAAAAGTTTATAACCAAATCCCAAACTAAATTCATATACCGGTATTCCAATACGACGGGCAACTATAAAATGTCCCCATTCATGTACCAAAATAAGAACCGCAATAATAATTAATGTAGTTATAACTGTCACCTTGCAGCCTCCTTAAAAACCAGATATTCAGCTTCCTTACGCGCCCATTCATCAATCATAAAAATCTCTTCCAGGCTGGGGCTTAAAAGAGGGTTATGTTTTTGCATAACCTTTTCTACTATGACAGGTATTAAGAGAAATCCTATTTTCCCCATAAGAAATGATGATACTGCAACTTCATTGGCTGCATTCAAAACCGTCGGCATACTTCCCCCAGTTATTCCCGCCTGATAAGCCAAATCCAGAGCCGGGAACCTTATCCGATCAGGCCTTTCAAAATGCAGTGCTTTAACCTCAAAAAAGTCTAGAGGATCCGCACAGGAAACAAGCCTTTCCGGATAAGTCAAAGCATACTGAATAGGTATACGCATATCAGGAACTCCCAGATGAGCAATGAAAGAGCCATCTATTAGTTCTACCATAGAATGGATTATACTTTCTTTATGAACTAATACTTCAATTTTATCATAATCCAGGCGGAAAAGGTGATGAGCTTCTATAACCTCCAGCCCTTTATTCATAAGGGTAGCTGAATCCACTGTAATCTTGGGCCCCATTTTCCAGTTCGGATGTTTTAAAGCCATATCAACAGTTACCTTTTGCAAATCTTCCTGGCTGAAATCCCGAAAAGGTCCTCCTGAAGCAGTGAGCCAAATCTTTTTTAAATTGTTCTCTTCCCCTTTCAGGCATTGAAAAATAGCCGAATGCTCACTGTCCACCGGTATAATCTTTACTCCTTTTTCCGAAGCTTTCTGCATTACGATGTCTCCAGCTACTACCAGGGTTTCTTTATTGGCAAGCCCGATACGTTTGCCGGCATCTACAGCAGCCAGGGTTGGTCTTATGCCTACTGCTCCGCTTACTGCCACCAGGACAAAATCAACTTCTTCTAAACTTGCCAGCTCACACATGCCTTCTATTCCATATTTTAATTCTACTTTTTTAGAAGGGCAGAAAGCTTTTAACTCTTGATAAACATAATTATCATCGACGGCAACTGCCTTCGGTTTATACTTTACAATCTGTTCCTCCAGTTGCAAAAGCTCGTTTTTGGCAGCCAGGGCCACTACTTTAAATCTTTCAGGATATTTATCAACTACCTCCAAAGCCTGCCTGCCGATAGAGCCAGTAGATCCCAGGATAGCCAAGTTTATTGCCTTTTCGCTTTTCATGAAGTCGGCCTCCATTTAATATTATCAAAAACCCCTGCTTTATAACTGGCAATCAGCACCACCATTAAAACAGGTCCCAAAATCATGCCCCCCACTCCACCTAATTTCAGCCCTACATAAAGGGAAAATAAAGTGGCCAGAGGATGCAATCCTATATTGTCTCCTACAATTTTCGGTTCCAAAAATTGCCTTACTGCCGAAATAACTATATATAACAGCAAAGCACCTATGGCCAATTTATTGCTTCCAGTAATAAAAAGCCATATTATCCATGGTACAAAGAAAGCGCCTGGTCCCAATACCGGCAAAATATCTAAAAGTCCCACGATTATTCCTATTGTAATTATATACTTTACCCCTAAAATTTTAAGCCCTATCATAGTAATAATGGCAGTTATAGATATCAAAATACTGTAAGCCTTTAAAAAGCCAGTCAAAGCAGTAAAAAGCTGGGCTACCACACTTCTGGTTTTGGAATGGGCTCTGCCTGGAATAAACTTGAAAAAGAATATCCGTATAAGCGCTCTGTCCTTGATAATAAAATAAGTAGCCACCATAGCGATTATTAAAAAAATAAAAAAGTCAGGCAGCATAGTAAGTATTTTTACCAAAAAATTAGCACTTTGCCCCATTAAGTTTTCCAGTACCTTTAAACTGTTTTGCAGATTTTGCTGGATAGAACTTTGTAATTCGGGAGGGATATTCAAGCGCAAATACCAGAGCCGTATATCACTTACAGCATTAACTACATTATTGGTTATCTGATCAGAATATCCGGTAAGCTCAGGAAGCATACCTGAAATTTCCCTTACTATTTTAGCAATTAATAAAGAAATTATATATATAGTACCACCTACTACCAGCAGCAGGCTCATTATTACCGCAATGCTCCTTTTAAACCTGAACTTCGTCTCAAAAATATTTACCACAGGTTCAATTATTACTGCCATTACAACTGCAATTATAAAGGGCATAAACAAAGCTGGAATATAAGAAAGAAGTCTCCCCACTACCGGGAAAATATAAACAAACAGCAAATAAAAGGCTACCAGCCCCATTACAAAAATAGCCAATTTGGTAAGGATCTTCAGATACCTTAAAAGTTCAGGTTCCAAACTTATCCCCTCGCTTTCAGCTCAGACCCAAAAAAGTAAAAAAATAATAAACTACCGGTAAAACCAGCATAAAACTATCAAATCGATCCAGCACCCCGCCATGTCCAGGAATGATATAACCTGCATCTTTTACGTCAAAATATCTTTTTATGCTGGAGGCAAAAAGGTCACCAAACTGAGCCATGATGCTGGATAAAAACCCCAATAGAAAAATATAACCGTAAGAAAATTTATGATAGGGAACAAATTTAAAAAACAATAAAGAGGCTAAAACACATAATACTATTCCCCCCAAAGCTCCCTCCCATGTTTTCCTGGGGCTTAATACAGGAGTCATCTTATGTTTTCCCCATTTTTTCCCAAAAATATATCCTCCAATATCACTGCACCAGGTCAAGATAAAAGTTAGGAGCATAATAACAAAACTTTGTTCAAAAGACTGTATTTTCAAAGAATAGCTAAGTAAAATCCCGACATATGCAGCAGCAAAAAAACTTAAAGCAGCAGCATCAAAATTAATACGGGAGAAATTTGTCACACTCCATATGATAGTTATTGCTAAAACCAGGGTAACCAAAAATATTAATTCATTATAATCCATCCTGCTCTGCCAGAATAAAACTAACATACAAAGATAACCTGGAATCCATAAAGGAGTAAGTCCTTTCCTTTTCATCATCCGGTATATTTCCCAAAGTCCAATAATTCCAAGCAGCAGGAAGAAAGATTCCCACCATATACCTCCTAAATAAAGAACCCCTATTATCAGCGGAATGCCTATTATAGCACTTATTACCCTTTCTTTAAGCATTTTCTTCACCTGTTTCCTTTGTATTTAGTCCTCCAAATCTTCTTTCCCTTTTTCCATAGTCATCTATAGCTTTTAGCAGGTCTTCTTCTGAAAAATCTGGCCACAACTTATCGGTTATCCATATCTCGGAATAAGCAATCTGCCATAATAAAAAATTGCTTACCCGCATTTCACCTGCTGTACGTATAACCAAATCAGGATCCGGCATCCCCCTGGTGAATAGAAAATCAGAAAATAAATCTTCATCAATATCCTCTGGGGAAAGCCTTCCTTCTTTAATAAGCGCACCTATTTCTTTTACAGCTTTTATTATCTCAAAGCGGGCACCATAGTTTAGGGCAATATTTAAAGTCATGCCGCTGTTGTTTTTGGTCAAATTTACTGCCTTTTCTATCGATATCCTGCACTCAGCAGGAAGCGGCAAATAATCTCCTAAAACATTAATACGAATATTTTGCTCATGTAATTCAGCCAATTCTTTATTTACAAATTCCACCAGTAATTTCATTAAATAATTAACTTCTTCCGGAGGCCTTTTCCAGTTTTCAGTAGAAAAAGCAAAAACCGTTAATACCGGTATATTTAACTTAACACATGCCTTTACTACCCTTTTTAGAGCCCCCATGCCTGCACGATGCCCCATAGTACGCGGCATCAGCCTTTTTTTAGCCCAGCGCCCGTTTCCATCCATAATTATAGCAATATGTCGGGGTAATTTATTTTCCATATTTAAAGTTTTTTCCTCTTTCGGCACTACCATTACCCATCTTCCCTCATTTCAAATTATAAAACCCCCATTACACTGGGGGTTTATTATAATTATAACCTTGTTTATATTTTAAGCAAACTACTTCTTATTTAAACTTCCATTATATCTTTTTCTTTGGCCTGGAATATAGTATCAATATCTTTAATATACTTATCGGTAAGCTTCTGGATATCATCTGCTGCTTTTTTAGCCTCGTCTTCCGAAATAGCTTTTTCTTTTTCCTTGGCCTTTATTTCATCATTAGCCTCACGTCTTATATTACGTACCGCAACCTTGGCATCTTCTGCTCTTTTTTTAGCCACTTTGACTAACTCTTTTCTTCTTTCCTCAGTAAGCTGGGGAATAGCTATTCTAACTACATTACCATCATTGGTAGGAGTAACCCCTAAATCAGATTTCATAATAGCTTTTTCTATTTCGGGAATAACACTTTTGTCCCACGGCTGAACCACAAGAAGCCTGGCTTCAGGTACTGTAATATTGGCCAATTGATTTATGGGAGTAGGTGCACCATAATAATTTACCATAACTTTATCAAGCATAGCTGGATTAGCCCTTCCTGCACGCAGGGAAGCCAAATCCTGCTTTAAATGTTCAATAGCTTTTTTCATCCTTTGCTCAGCATCATTAATAATATCTTTTACCATAACCTTACCTCCCAACATACGTACCTATCTCTTCACCCATCACTGCCCTTAGGATATTCCCGTTCTTGGTCAAATCAAATACGATTATAGGAATCTTGTTATCCATACACAGTGAAGTGGCAGTAGAATCCATAACCCCTAAGCCTTTATTCAAAACTTCTATATACTCTAAGTCCGTAAACTTTTTGGCATTCGGATTTTTAAGAGGATCAGAATCATATACGCCATCAACTTTTTTAGCCATTAATATTACTTCAGCTTCTATTTCAGCTGAACGCAAAGCAGCTGCTGTATCCGTGGAAAAATAAGGATTGCCAGTCCCTGCCGCAAATATGACTACCCGCCCTTTTTCCAGATGGCGAATAGCTCTACGCCTTATATAAGGCTCAGCAATTTCTTTCATTTCAATAGCTGACATAACCCGGGTTTCCATACCCAGTTTTTCCAGAGCATCCTGCAGGGCCAAGGAATTTATAACCGTAGCCAGCATTCCCATATAATCAGCCGTGGCTCTATCCATTCCCCGGGCACTGCCAGCTACTCCGCGCCAAATGTTGCCTCCACCAACTACAATAGCTACCTGGACACCTAAACGTACTACCTCAACTACCTGTTCAGCAATGGAATTTATTATCTCATGGCTTATTCCATATCCTTGATCCCCAGCCAGAGCCTCACCACTTAATTTCAAGACTACTCTTTTATATTTAGGCTTTTGCAAGAGATTACCTCCCAAGCGTTTTTAATCTACTTATATTTATTATCATATATGGTTTACTTATTCACCCTTAATCTGTGCCATCACTTCTGCTGCAAAGTTGGTTTCTTCCTTCTGTATACCTTCTCCTACCTCATAGCGCACAAATCTTCTTATGTTGATATTTTCTCCAATCTTAGCAATATGTTCATGTACCAGTTCCTGAACTGTTTTGTCAGGATCTTTTATAAAAGGCTGCTCCAAAAGGCATTTTTCTTTGAAGAACTTTTCTAAACGTCCTTCAATCATTTTTTCGATAACCTTTTCCGGTTTGCCTTCTTCGAGGGCTTGAGCTTTCAAAATCTCTTTCTCATGGTTTATTACTTCTTCCGGAACCTCTTCGCGTCTTACATATTCAGGACTGGAAGCAGCAATCTGCATAGCAATGTCATGTACCAGACTCTTGAATTCATCGGTTTTGGCCACAAAATCCGTTTCACAGTTTACTTCTACTAAAACTCCTATTCTGCCTCCGCCATGAATATAAGAAGCTACTATTCCTTCACTGGCAATACGGCCTGCTTTTTTAGCCGCTTTAGCTAAACCTTTGGTTCTAAGCTCATCAATAGCCTTCTCTATATCTCCATTAGTCGCAATTAAGGCCTTTTTACAATCCATCATGCCTGCGCCTGTTCTTTCCCGCAGTTCTTTCACCATTGCCGCTGTTATTTCCACTATTATTTACCTCCCAGTAAAATAAAATTTAATCGTAAGAAAAGGGGTGCATAAGACAAAACCTACTCACCCCTTAAAACCTTAAAAAACTAAGCCGTAACTTGTTCTCCCTGTTTAGCTTCCAGAACAGCATCCGCGATTTTAGAAGTAATAAGCTTAACCGCCCTGATAGCGTCATCATTGCCAGGGATTACATAGTCCACTTCATCTGGATCACAGTTAGTATCAACTATCGCAACTACAGGAATCCCAAGTTTACGAGCTTCAGCCACAGCAATTTTTTCCTTCCGCGGATCAACAACAAAAAGAGCTCCCGGAAGTTTGTCCATATTTTTAATACCGCCCAAAAATCTTTCTAATCTTTCCCTTTCCTTTAACAGTTTGGCAACTTCTTTTTTGGTCAGAACTTCAAATGCGCCTTCTTCTTCCATTCTTTCCAGTTCTCTAAGACGCTGAACCCTTTTTTGGATAGTCTTAAAGTTGGTAAGCATACCACCCAGCCAGCGCTGATTAACATAGTACATGCCACAGCGTTCAGCTTCTTCTTTTACACTTTCCTGAGCCTGCTTCTTGGTACCAACAAAAAGGATTGCTTTGCCTTCAGCAACTACGCTCTTAATAAATTCATAAGCTTCATCAAACTTCTTAACCGTCTGCTGAAGGTCAATAATATAAATTCCATTTCTCTCCATATAAATATATGGAGCCATTTTAGGGTTCCATCTGCGCGTCTGGTGTCCAAAGTGAACTCCTGCCTCCAGGAGCTGTTTCATGCTGATTACTGACACCGACCGCACCTCCTCTCTTTTTGTTTTTATCCTCCGCACAAATCATCCTTCCTGAAGACTTCCTACGCGAAAGCACCATTCAGGAAGTCATCGGCGTGTGTAATACCAAAAGATAATATACCACAAGCCTTCCGTTATTTGCAATATAAAAGCCTCTTATTTTAGCTTTTTTATACTAATAATATACCCTTTAAAATCATTATTAAAACAAACAGGTGAAGCTTAAAATCAAACTTCACCTGTTAGATAGCCTTATTTTTATAAGCTAAATTTAATAAAATCTGCACTTCCCCCTGTCCCCGGCCTAAAAATTTTGCTATTTCCTTTATAGTATAACCTCGCTCATGCAATACGCGAACAGCTATATAAGGATGAGCATTTTTTAACTCATTTAATATATCATCTTTTTTATCTGGCAAATCATACCTATTACCTGTTTCTTCCGCGCCTCTGCCATCCAGCGTACCCTTTCCAGCCATAAATTCTTTTATTTCGTTCAATACTCCAGCATCTATCATATTAAGTTGACTAGTGACTTCATATCCCATTTCCTTAAGTATTCCAAGCAGCCTCCTGCTATCCATGCCTAAATATTGTGCTGCTTGATAAACTCTTATCCGTTCAGCTTTATTATCTATAACTTCCTTTCTTTCAATCTCATATCCACTTTCTATTTTCTCTTGCTTACTAATAAACTCTTCTTTATATCTTATTTTTTCTTCCAGTTCACTATTTATCTTTTCCGATATTTTCACCGCATTATCCAAAAGAAAATCCAGGTCTTCCTTTACCCTTCTGGCATCATTAAGAGTGTTTTCCAAATCTTTAGCATACTTCTCCATAAAATTTTTTTGCCTGCTTAAACTTATAAAAGCCAAAACTAACAGGACTATAGCCAATGAAAGCACCCAGATAACGATAACCGCCACCACCTTATATCTTGATATCTATATTGCTTCCTTTCTCAGTTAATCTACAATCTTTTTTATCATCTTTTTTATCCTCTTCTTTTTTTTCTTCTTTTCTCTTCCTTCTTCTATCCTTTTCCTCATTATCATTCACAATCTTCTTTTCCCCAGGCAGCGTTTGATTTACCGTTTTACTGTACTTTACCGTATCCTGAGTTATTCCGTTTATAAAATCCTGCTGCCGGTTATTGGATGCTGACTGCTCCGCCTGTTTTATCCTGGCCACCTCACCTATTTTCTGCACCAGGACCTGCATATCTATACTCCTTATTGTCATACTCTCATCTCCTCTCCCTAACTAAGCGGAGCCAACCTCACTTCCCCTTCCTCCAGAACAAAAGCAGAGTATTTTATCGGATTGTCAACTATATATATGGACTGCCCCAAAGTAATACGAACACCAGGATATACAATCTCCCACACCTTTACTTTTGCTTCCGCCACCTTCTGCATTTCTTCACTCAAAAAGGCAAGCCTTTCTTCTATCTCCGCTATTTCTTTTTTCAAGGTTTTAAATTCTTCCAATAATCTCATAAGCATAATTCTCCGTTTGGGATCCAGTTTATCAGGTGATATATTCGATTTTTGGATAATCTGCAGGTTGTGGCTTATATTTTCAAAGGTATTCCTTTTCTGCGGCAAACTTTTGAAAAGCTGCTGGTATTCCTGCCTGTATTTAGGGTTAACCCCTACTTCTATTACCGTCTGCGTAGCCAGTTGAGAACCTATATACTTGGCCTCCACTTCCCTGCAGGCCTGCACTATTCCTCCAATTATAGATGCCCTTTTGTCTGTTACCCGTACACTGCCTCCTGCCTTTACCGATGATTGTATTATAGCTTCTCTAACTATTATGTCATTTTCCGCTTCTACCCTGGAATTCTCAATAAACCTGGCATATACATTTCCGCCTGCCTTCACAAAGCCGCGCTGGCCAGTAGTAATACCTCCTTTTACTACCACATTGCCGCCAGCCACAATTTCCGCTCCTTCTATAAAACCCTTAATCTCAATATCCCCGGCAGCATGCACTTTAAAACCTGTATTTACATTGCCGTTTACAACCACACTGCCTACAAAATCTATATTTCCGGTGGAATAGTCTATATCGCCATTAACCTGAAAAACCGGCGAAACAGTAATCTTATTATCCACAATAGTTACATTCCCGTCTATAGCGGCAAACAGGCGGAGGTTCTCCTCATCAGCAATAGTATTTTTCCCGCGGGGGAGGGGTATATCTTTTCCTCTCCTGGCTGGAATTTCCTTACCGGTTATATCCCTTCCCGCTATCCCATCAGTGGCGGGAATCTTTTCTGCCAGAAAATCTCCCATTTTAACATTATGTATAAGCCCTAAATCATAATAATCAGCTCGCCCTTTTTCGTCAATTTTAGGCCCCACTCTCTCTGCAGGCAGAGGAAAATGGTAAACAATCCTGGCATTACTGCCGTCGCGCGCAGCTTCCCCCTGGGCTATCAAAATCCTCTTTCCCCAGTTTTCAGGCTGTAAAGCCTTCTCTATATTTTCTTCAATAATGCCATAAACTACATTTTTTCCTGCCAGCAGTTCTTTTACTTTTTCCAGAGTGCAGGGCTTTCCATTTCCCAGCGGTGGGGATATCTGCAAAAAAGCCTGCAGTTTGTCTTTAGTTATAAATATTTCCGCCTCGCCATCCCTGTCTATTTCTTCATTCATATTTTTTTCCAGGTTTTCTGACATACACCATCCCCACCCTCATTATATTATCTGCTGCTTTTTCTTGCTTAAACTCCCTCTCAGCCTCAATATAGCTTTGGTATGCAGCTGTGATATGCGGGATTCAGAAAGATTTAAAACTGCCCCTATCTCTTTTAAAGTCAATCCTTCATAGTAATAAAGGTATATAACCAGCTTTTCCTTTTCCGGCAACCGGGCTATAGCTCTGGCCAGTATCTCCTTGGTTTCCGTCAGTTCAAGAATTTCTAGAGCATTTATGCTGTCTGCATCTTCAATAATATCAGAAATCCGTTTTTTCTTTTCGTCCCCTTCTTCTCCTGTTAAAAAATCATCTAGTGATATTATCGTAGTAACTGCCACTTCTTTTAACATTTTATTAAGCTTTTCCAGGTCTATTCCCATTTCTTCTGCTACTTCCTCATCCGTAGCTGCCCGGCCCAGTTTAGCTTCCAGCCTGCTGTATACCTTTTCTAATTCCTTGCTTTTTTGTCTTATAGAAACAGGAACCCAGTCCATAGACCTTAACCCATCAATCATGGCTCCCCTTATGCGGGTAATCGCATAAGTCTCAAATTTAATATTGCGCTTATGGTCAAACTTCTCAACTGCATCAATCAAACCTTCTATGCCATAAGAATAAAGTTCATCTATTTCCACCAGAGAAGATAAATTTACCGCCAGGCGATTAGCTACATATTTTACCAGACTGGCATAATGCAAAATAATTTCTTCCCTGGCTGCCAGATCACCATGTTCTTTATAGCGAATCCAAAGTTCATTAAAATAAGCGGGGTTCATCTAAATTATTCTCTCCCCATGTCCAATAGTCCTGACCAGCAAATCTCCCGTAGCTGGATCATAAGTTATAGTTCGCCCATAGTTGCCCCCTACATCCTTGGCCAGTATCTTTATTCCATATTTTTGGAGATATTCTTCTACTGCTGCTGCATTGCGCTGCCCTATTTTCATAATGTCACTTTCCCCGGAAAACTTGAACATCTGGGCTCCTCCGGCAAACTTGGCTTCCAGCCTGGAAATGTCAGCCCCATTTTTTTTCATCTCTTCTACCAGCAGCTCTATGGCGGTATCCGCAAATTTGGCCCTGTTGTCTGCATTTCTGGCCTGGCTACTCAAAGGCAGCATAATGTGAGCTAAAGCGCCCAGCTGCTTATTTTTATCCCGTACACATATGCCTATACAGGAGCCCAAACCTGCAGTCATAAGTTTATCTGGAGCTTTGGCTAATTTTAAATCTGCCATCCCTACCTGGATAATCTTGCTCATCACATGCTCACCCCAAGCGATTTTAGTATGGTATCAAGTGCTCCAGGCTCAGGAAGCAGAATGAAATGGCCTATCAAGTCTACAGATTCCCTTTTAAAATCAGTTTCCAGCACCAAAACATGATCAGCCACTTCGCCAAACTGAGCCAAAATAGCATCCATAACGGCTCCTGCCATATCTATTCCCAAAGCAGGAACTGATGGCAAAAGCTTTAATCCGGTAAAAGCTGCCAAAGCATTCAGATAAGTTGCCGAAATTATATTACCTAATTCCATCATAGCCGACATTTCCATATCCCCAAAGTTTTCCATGGTGGTAGTGCCCAGAGGTTTATACATAAGCATGTCAACCAGCAAACAGGCCTGTTCAACTGGTATAACAAACAGGATACTGGCCGGTGCTGATCCTTCTACCCGCAGGTAAATACCCACCACATGTTTGTCAGCTCCTCCTACCAGTTCTGAAACTTCAGAAAAAAGCATTATCCTGGCTTGGGGAACACTCATATCTATTTTGGAATTCACCATCTGAGCCAAAGCCGTAGCTGCATTTCCGGCTCCGATATTGCCAATCTCTTTTAAAGCATCCAGCTGCAGTCCAGATAATTTGCTAAAATCATCTACCATTCATATTTCACCACCTAAAAATCTAAGCTTCCAGAATCCTGGCTATATCAAGCAGTATTAAAAGCCGGTTGTCTACCTTTGCTATTCCTTTAATATGTTCAGTATTTATGGAACTGTAAACCCTTGAGGTTTCTTCAATATACTGCTTATTAAGCCTTAACACTTCCGATACTTCATCTACAATTATACCAGCTTTAGTATCATCAAACTGGAACACAATAATCCTCTTATCTTCTTCATCCCCTACCGGTTCAATATTAAAGCGGGTATGTAAATTTATTATAGGAATAATATTCCCTCTTAAATTTACTACCCCTTCAATATATTTGGCTACCCTTGGTACACGGGTAATATTAAGCAGCCGGTTGATTTCCTGCACACTTAAAACATCTACCGCATACTCTTCCTTTCCCAGTTTAAAAGCAACTACCTGAATTTCCTCATTTTCTCCATAAGTATTTTTTAAATCTAAATTAGCATGCATATCCATGATTTCACCTCACTAAAATAATGTGGCTACATCCAGAATCAGCCTTACATTGCCATCTCCCGCCACAATAGCACCTGCTATCCCTGGTATACCTGATAAAAGCTTGCCCAGAGACTTTATCACTATTTCCTGCTGTCCAATCAATGTATCAACAACCAATCCTATCTGACGATCGGCCTTGCGTACTACTACTACATACATTTCTTCCTCATTTTCAGCTTCTCCAGGAGTCTCCAGAAGTTCAGCCAAACGGAATATGGGAAGGATATTTCCCCTGAGCATCATTACTTCCTGTCCCTGAATAACTTTAATATCATCCTTAGTTATCATGGTAGTCTCGTCAACTGAACTTAAAGGTATCGCATATATTTCATCACGTACAGCTACCATCAGTGCCTGTATTATAGCCAGGGTCAGAGGCAGCTTGATCTTAAACTTGGTGCCTTTATCTGGCTTAGTTTCAACCGCTATCTCCCCATTTAGGGATTCAATTTTGGTTTTAACTACATCTAATCCTACACCACGGCCTGAAATATCAGTTACCGTTTTAGCAGTACTGAAGCCTGGATAAAACAGAAGTTCTATGGCTTCATCCCTCTCCATCTTTTCAGCTTCTTTTTCAGTTATAAGCCCTTTTTCTACTGCTTTTCTTTTTACTTTTTCAATATCAATCCCTGCTCCATCATCCTCAACCTCTATATAGACATTGTTCCCTTCATGCCTGGCTCTGAGCATTACTGTACCTGTCGCCGGCTTGCCTTTCTTTATTCTTTCCTCAGCTGGTTCTAAGCCATGATCTACTGCATTGCGCAGGAGGTGTACCAGGGGATCACCTATTTCATCGATTACCGTACGGTCAAGTTCTGTTTCTTTTCCTTCCATGAGAAAATCTACTTCCTTGTCTAATTCCTTAGCCAGATCCCTTACCATGCGCGGAAAGCGGTTGAACACCTGTTCAATAGGAACCATGCGTACCTTCATTACTACAGACTGCAGATCAGCAGTTACGCGATCAATCTGTTCAATAGTCTCATTTAGTTCCACTATTTTCGCATCAGCCCCGATTTGTTCCAGACGGCCTTTATGCATTACCAGCTCGCCAACTAAATTCATCAAATTATCCAAACGCTCAATATCTACGCGCACCGTCTGCCTTACCTTATGCTGCTGTTTTTTCTTATCCACACTTTCCGCAGATAGTCTATCCCCTGTTTCACCTTCTGGTTCTGAGGTATCATGCATCTTAACCTCTGCTTTGCTGTCACCTGCTGAAGAAGACACGGTTTCTATATCTATTTTCTCAATCTCGGCTATCTTAACTTCGGATATAATATTTAAGTTGTTAACTAATTTCTCTTTATCTGCAGAAGTTATCACAAAAACCTCAAAACCCTCATCAAACTTTCCTTCTTCCAGTTCCTGGGCAGCAGGAATAGACTTTATTACTTCCCCTTCTTCTTCCAAAGCCTTAAAAACCATAAAAGCCCGCACTGATTTCATAAGACAGCCGGGATCAACTGCTATCTTTATATAATATATCTTCATGCCTTTGCTGCTGGCTTCGCGCAGGACGGTTATATCATAGTCATTAAAAGCAAACTTACTGCTTTTATCGCTCCCCTCAGGCTCAGCAGCCTTTTCTGAAAAATCAGCTGCCTTTATTATCTCTTTTTCTACTGCTGCTTCATAAGAACCGCTTTTGACATTTTCCAGAACCGCAATTAGATCACTGTTATCCATTACTCCGGAACCTGTAGATTCAATCTGTTCCACAATTAACTGGATACGATCCAGGCATTTAAAAAGAACATCTACTATATCTGAGCCAACTTCCATTTTCCCCTCTTTTAAATCTGACAGAACATTCTCCATATGATGGGTAAGGTCAGCCAGATCTTCAAAACCCATGGTAGAAGACATGCCTTTCAGGGTATGAGCAGCACGAAAAATTTCGTTTAAAGCCCCTATATCATTGCGATTTTTTTCTAACTGCAAAAGTTTTTGATTTAGATTCTCCAGATGTTCTTTGCTCTCTTCCAGAAAAACATCCAAATATTGGGACATATCCATATTCACATTTACCACCCCTTTAAAATACTTAAAACCTTTTTAGAGCATTTTGACTATCTCATCACTTATATCATAAAGTGGTACGATTTTATCAACTTTTCCGGTCTCTACAGCTGCCTTGGGCATTCCGTAGACGATGCAGGTCGATTCATGTTCGGCAATTATTTTGCCTCCCTTTTCTTTTATAAGCGGCAGTCCTGCTGCCCCGTCATGTCCCATACCGGTCATAATAACAGCTACTATATGCCCCCAGTAATTCCTGGCTACTGATTCCAGAGTTACATCAACAGCTGGCCTTAAGCCCCCAACCGGGGGGATAGTCCTATCAGTCGCTATCAAAAGCTCCTTCCCTCCTGCTGTACTTCGCACCTTTACACACAAATGATGGTCCCCCGGTGCTATATAAGCACATCCAGGTACAATTTTCTCGCCATCCTCTGCTTCTTTTACCTTTATTTCTGACACAGAATCTAATCTCTCTGCCAAAGACCTTGTAAAACCAGGAGGCATATGCTGTACTACCAAAATACCTGCGTCAATACCAGCGGGAAGCTTGGGAATAACCTGGTGCAAAGCTTTGGGACCACCGGTAGAAGTTCCGATTATTACCAGCTTATTTAAGGTTTTGTTATAGTCCGTAAACTTGTCTTTAGATACAGAATCTTTTTTTTCTTTTACCTGTATTATATTATTCAAATTCGCCAGATTTTTCTTAGTACCTGCCGCAATTTTTATTTTTCTGACAATATCTTCTCTTACTTTATTAATATCCAGGGATATTTGCCCGGACGGCTTAGTAACAAAATCTACTGCTCCTAACTGCAAAGCTTTCAAAGTCTGCTCGGCTCCACTTTTAGTTACACTGCTCAGCATGACTACCGGGGTGGGAGCTTCCTTCATGATCTTTTCCAAAGCCGAAAGCCCATCTAAATTGGGCATTTCCACATCCATAGTTACTACATCCGGTTTAAGCTCTTTTACCTTGGCTACTGCTTCATTGCCATCCCTTGCTTTGTCAATGACTTCCATATCTGGTTCGCTGTTAATTATGTCAGAAATTACCTTGCGCATGAAAGCAGAATCATCTACCACCAACACCCTGATTTTTTTCAAGCTTTTTACCTCCTCTTCTCATTTAAGAGGCCCTTTTTAATCCACTCCCGCTGTTTTTCAAAAATAAAATTAAAAATTTGATCTCTCTGGTTTTCTGTTATATCTTTAAATTCCACCGCAATTTTGTAAGTGTTGGCCCCTCCTGTTTCAGGTGGAATAAATCTTTTGACTTCCGCCTGACACACCACCTTGGGCCGGTTGGGAAGACAAATCTCCACTTCCAGTATCTGTCCGGGTTCTAATTTAGACTTGGATAAAAAAAGAGTTCCACCCCCACTTATATCAACCGTCATTCCGGATTCAAAACTTTGCCCCTGGGGAACCAGCCGGTAATTTATAGGAATAGAGGCTGGTATCCTTACATAGGCTCTTCTCTGAATCTTCACAATCTTTTCCGGCTTATTGACAATAAGGACCGGTATCGGTTCCCTCCTGCGGGCTATTATATTGGTAGTAAAAGCATAAGAATTATCTTCTCTGGTAAAACATACTTTTATTTTCTGCCCAATATGCATAGGCACCAGCTGTCCTCTACGTATCGGAACTGCCAGGTGCAGATAATCTCCATCAATCTCTTCCACCCTGCTGGATAGATACTCTACTTCATCCTCATCCTGATACTCTATTTCTACCAGCTGGTTAAGCCGTATCTCCTCCATAAAAAATTTATTCCCCCTGTAATTTACTGAAATTTATAAGCTTCCTAAAGAAGCCCCTTATACCGCTTTTAGGCATCTCCCCTTTGTCTAAACTCACGCCGCTGCCTACCAGTTTATAGGAAATATCATAAATATTCTGGGCAGCTAAACTCTGTGGAAAAGCACTCAAAAAACAAGTCTGTCTCTTTATAGCCTCCTTAATCATAGGATCATTTACCACATACCCCAAAAACCTTATATCTAAATTCAAAAACTTACTGCAAACCATTTGAAATTTCTCAGCAACCAATAAGCCTTCACTTAAGGCTTCCACCCTGTTGACTACTAAAAATAAAGAACCTGAAAAATTGTGCTGGCTTAAGCCTTTCACAACTCCATAAGCATCAGTAATGGAAGTAGGTTCCGGGGTGGTTATCATAAGCACATCATCCGCAGCCAGCAAAAACGATAACACATTATCGGATATCCCGGCTCCTGTATCAATGATCATGAGATCATATTCCCCATCCAGAGCTCCAAGTTCAATCAGTATCCTTTTTAGCTGGTCCCGGTTCAAATTAGCCAGTTCCGTAATCCCAGAACCTCCTGGTATAATATCAATACCTGTGGGATGGGATAATATTATCTCTCTAAGCGATTTCTTTCCCTGGACAAAATGGTAAATATTATAGGTAGGGACAATACCCAGCATAATATCTATATTAGCCAGACCCATATCCGCATCTAACAGGATAACCTTTTTCCCCTGCCGGGAAAGGGCAATAGCCAGGTTTAAAGCCAAAGTGCTCTTGCCGGTTCCCCCTTTGCCGCTGCTTACTGCAACCACCCGGGTATGTTTTATACTGGTATATATTTCGTTTTCGATCTGCTGTCTCACAGTTAAGGCTAATTCTCTTAACCTGTCGGCTTGACTCTTCATAATGCTTCATCCTTCCCCAGAAGCATTCTGGCTAAATAAAGAGAATCGGGAACCTTTATATCATCAGGTACATTTTGGCCATTAGTTATATAGGCAATAGGTTTTCTTATTTCATAGATGGTATTTAAAATTTGCCCGTAGCTTCTTGCTTCATCAACCTTGGTAAATATTACCTTATCTATATCAAAAAGGCTGAAACGGTTGTATATATTTATAAGTTCGCTGCTCTGAGTGGTAACACTTAATACCAGGATAATCTCATCAGGAGAAGCAGCTTCAATATATTCCTTTAATTCTGCCATCTGTTCATCATTGTACGGACTGCGGCCAGCTGTATCTATAAAAATCACATCTTTTTCCCGATATTTTTCTACCGCTTCTTTTAGTTCCACCTGATCAAAGACTACACTTATGGGAATACCAATAATTTCCGCAAAGGTGCGCAGCTGTTCAGCAGCTGCTACCCTGTAGGTATCCAGGGTTATAAGAGCTACCTCTTTGCGGTCCATGAAAGTAAGATTAGCAGCCAGCTTGGCAATAGTAGTAGTCTTTCCTACTCCCGTAGGGCCAACCAGCATAATTACTGTTCCTTTGCGGCAAATATCTATTTCGATAGGTCTTATCTCTTTTACATACTCTTCCAGAGCATCAAGTACCAAATCTCTTATCCACATTTTGTCATGTATTTTTTCCCGCGGCAACCTGTTTTCAACCTTGTTTATGATATTGATGGCAATATCTTTGTCGATATTATTATCAAGGAGCATATTAAAAAACCTCTGTAATTCTTCCGGCATCCCTTTTACCAGCTCAACCTCATACATTTTATTGCGTATCTCTTCCATCATCGATTTCATGATGTTTAGCTCTTTCAACAGGCTTTCATTTTGTCCCTGGTTTTCCTCCATTCCTGCAGCAAAAACCCACCTCTTTTCAGGTTCTTTATGCATTGATACACTATCTCTTATTTTATCGGTCCTTACTTTTATAGTTTCATCAACCGCTACCGTAATTTGGACCTGGGGTGGGGAAAATAAGCCTAAAATACCTTTCTTCTTTACCTTTTCTGTGTGCAGTATTATAGCATCAGGTCCCATTTCTGCCTTAGCCATCTTAAGAGCCGTCTGATAGTCTTTGGCCAAAAACTTTTTTATCTTCATACTGCCACCATCCCCACCACTTCTATATTAACACTATTATCAATCTCATTATAGGAAAGAACCGTAAAATTACTTATAAACCTTTCTAACATACGTTTAAAATAAATCCTCAAGACAGGAGGGCATAACAGGACGGGATTTATTCCCCGCCTCATCATATCCTGATAATACAGGTTTAATTTCTCTATAAGCATCTGGGCCAGTTCAGGTTCCAAAGCCAGATAAGAGCCGAACTCACTCTGCTGCAGTGATTCCCTTATTTTATCTTCCAGAGCTGGATCAAGGGTAAGAACTTTTATAACGCCATTTTGGTCCGCATACTGCCTGGTTATTTGCCTTCTTAAAGCCTGCCGCACATATTCAGTTAACACATCCGTATCCCGGCTCAGTCTTGCATAATCTGCCAGGGTTTCCAGTATAGTTACCATATCCCTTATAGAAACCTGCTCTTTAAGCAAATTGGCCAGCACTTTCTGCACTTCGCCTATACTCATAAGATCAGGTATAAGTTCTTCTACCACTGCCGGGTTCTGTCCTTTTACAAAATCTATCATATTCTGAACTTCCTGCCTTCCCAAAAGCTCATGGGCATAAGCCTTGATAACTGAAGTAAGATGAGTAGCCAGGACGGAAGGAGGGTCTACTACTGTATAGCCTCTCATCTCTGCCAAATCTTTGTGTTCAGAGGCAATCCATTTCGCCGGCAGCTTAAATGCCGGTTCCACAGTATCTATACCGGGAAGTTCAGCATCATTTTCTATATCAGCCCCTATAGCCAGATAACTGTCCAGCACCAATTCTCCAGAAGAAATTTCCATGCCTTTAATTTTTATTACATAAGCATTAGGTTTGAGCTGCATATTATCCCTTATGCGTATGGGAGGCACAATAAACCCAAGTTCCAGAGCACACTGTCTTCTTATCATGACTATACGTTCCAGGAGATCTCCTCCCTGGTCAGCATCTACCAGAGGTATTAAGCCATAGCCAAGTTCCAGTTCCATTTTTTCTACCTGCAGAAGTTCCATGACATTTTCGGGACGCTTGATTTCCTCAGCCTCCCTGACCTCTTCTTTTTCCGTTTCTTCAGCTACTTCTGCCGTAGAAGCCCTGAAAGCAAAAAACAGCAACCCGAACAGAAGAGCCAGGGAATACATAGGCACTTTGGGCAAGCCTATAGTCCCCAGAACTGCCAATATTACTGCTGCTACCCCCAGCGCTTTGGGATGGCTGAAAAGCTGGGAAGTCACTTCTTTCCCCAGGCTGAATTTAGAAGCGCTTCTGGTAACTACAATACCGGTAGCAGTTGATATTAAGAGAGCTGGTATCTGAGTTACCAGGCCATCCCCTACTGTAAGTATAGTATAGGTCTGAATAGCTTTATCGAAAGTAAAACCTTTTTGAGCCAAACCAATAATAAGTCCACCTATGATATTGATAAGGGTTATTATTATACCGGCAATGGCATCCCCCTTTACAAACTTGCTGGCACCATCCATGGCACCATAAAAATCAGCTTCTTTCTGTATCTTCTGTCTCCTTTCTTTGGCTCCCTGTTCATCAATAAGCCCGGCATTAAGGTCAGCATCAATAGCCATCTGTTTTCCCGGCATAGCATCGAGAGTAAAACGAGCTGCTACTTCCGCTACCCTCTCAGCTCCCCTGGTTATAACAATAAACTGAATCACTACCAGTATAAGGAAAATAACCATGCCTACTACCATATTTCCGCCTACCACGAAAGAACCGAAGGTATAGATAACCTGCCCGGCTTCCGCATTGAGCAAAATCAAGCGTGTTGAAGAAACATTAAGGGCTAAACGGAATAAAGTCATAATCAAAAGCAGGGAAGGAAAAACAGAAAATTCGAGAGGATCAGTATTAAACATAGAAACCATAAGTATTATAAGGGCAAAAGATATGTTAAAAGTAAGCAATATATCAAGCAAAGCTGGCTTCATGGGAATAAGCATCATTAAAACAATGCCTACTACCAGTACTGCTATCACTACATCGCTTCGTTCCTGTAAAACAGTCATCCAACCTGCTCTTGCTTCCATAAGGACAAATCCTCCAAAATGCTATGCTATACAACCTTCTTCTGTTTATATACGAAAGCTAATATTTCCGCTACTGCCTGATACATTTCTTCCGGAATCTGTTCCCCTATATCCACAGTATAATAGAGAGTACGGGCCAGGGGAGGATTTTCCACGACTATGATATCATGCTGTCTGGCCACCTCTTTTATTTTTAAAGCTATAAAATCCTGACCTTTAGCTACCACCACAGGAGCATCCATCTTCTCTGCCTCATACTTTAAAACAACTGCAAAATGGGTAGGGTTAGTTATAACTACATCTGCTTTGGGCACTTCTGCCATCATTCTTCGCATAGCTGCTTCACGCTGAATCTGCCGCTGTCTGGACTTTATCTGGGGATCTCCTTCGGTTTCCTTGTATTCCTGTTTTATATCATATTTGCTCATCTTAAGGGATTTTTCATATTCATACCACTGATACAGGTAATCCAGTACTCCAATGATTATAAAAACTATCCCCACTTTGAGAGCAATTTCAAAAATTATGCTGCTCATGGCTTTTATACAGGCCACAAGCTCCATATCTATCATGTGGGCAAATATAAAAAAATCTTTTTTTATAACTGCATATACTATATATCCGGTAACCACAACTTTTAAAATAGATTTTACAAGCTCTACCAGAGCCCGCTTGGAAAAAATGCGCTTAAAGCCTTCTACTGGATTTAATCTTTCCAGCTTTGGAATAAGCGGCTCACCGCTCATTACAAAACCAACCTGCAAATAAGTAATCAAAAGGGCAGCCAAAAAAGTAGCCAGGAAAACAGGCCATATCATTTTTCCGGTAGCCCACAGAGTCTCTACCAAAAGCTGATGGGCATAAGGATTGGAAAACTCTTTTAAGCCTCTCTCCAATATAAAAACAGTCGCAAAAGCTTTAAAACTTTCCAGCATATAAGGAAAGGTTAAAAATACTGCTACAGTACCTACTACCAGTACCACAGCAGAGTTTAAATCATTGCTTTTAAAAACCTGGCCTTTTTTGCGGGCTTCTTCCCGCCGCCTGGGAGTAGCCTGTTCTGTCTTTTCTCCGGTATCTCCATCAGCAAAAAGCTGAAGGTTTATAAGCAATAACTCTTCTGACTTCATAACTATAACCCCATGGCCATAATAACATTATCCAGATATTCAAAAAACCTGGCAAAAAGTATCCCATAAACCCATATATAGAGAGGAAGCAAAACCAAAAGGGTAAATAATCCCAAAAGTATTTTCAAAGGCAAACCAACAATAAAAACATTCATCTGCGGTACCGTCCGAGCTATAAACCCCATAGCCACATCTGCGGTAAGCAGGGCAGCCAGAAAAGGCAAAGCAATCTTCACTCCGATAACGAACATATAAACACTTATTTCCAGCAGCAGATCCCACAAACCTCTATTAAAGTGAAAGCCAAGTACAGGAATTACCTTATAGCTTTGGGCTATCGCCTGTAACAGATAATGATGTCCATTAATGCCAAGATATATCAACAAAGCCAGCATCTGGGTCAAGTTTCCCATTAAGGGGATTTGGGTGCCTGTCTGAGGATCTACCACATTGACAATTCCAAATCCCATCTGCATATCCATAATCTGCCCCGCCAGCTGAATGGCGGCAAAAACTACATAGGCTACAAAGCCTACAGTAAAACCGACTGCCATTTCCACTATCAAGGCAGCAACAAAATAAGCCCCGTTAGGAATAGTAAAAGCATATTTTACAGGTATAAAATAAGCCATGGTAGCCGATAATACTACCAGCAGCAAAATCTTTACCCTACCTGGTATCTGGCGGCTGCTGAAAATGGGGGCTATCAGAAACAAACCAGACAGCCTTGCCAGTATCAACAAAAAGCTTTCTAAAGAAAAAGCCATAATAACTCCTGCCCATTAAAGAGAAATAAACTGGGGTATAGCTGCCCAAAGATTATGGGCAAAGCTGGTCAAAATATTGAGCATCCAGGGTCCAAATAAAACAATTACCAGCAGCACCACTATTATTTTGGGAACAAAAACCAATGTCATTTCCTGCATCTGGGTAGTAGCCTGCAGTATACTTATAATAAGGCCGGTTAAAAGAGCTGCTCCCAGTACAGGAGCTGAAACCAAAAGTACTGTCATAACTGCTTGATGAGCTATGCCTAAGACAATATCTTCGTACACCAGCAAGCCTCCTTATTTAAAACTCATGATAAGAGACTGAATAACCAGGTTCCAGCCGTCTACCAGCACAAAAAGCAATATCTTAAACGGAAGGGAAATCATCATAGGAGGCAGCATCATCATACCCATGGACATCAAGGCACTCGCCACCACCATATCAATTACCAGAAAAGGGACGAATATTATAAAACCTATCTGAAAAGCTGTCTTTAGCTCACTTATAACAAAAGCGGGTATAAGCACATAATTGGGTATATCATCAAAATTGCGCGGCCTTTTCATGCCGGACATTTTTACAAAAAGAGCCAGGTCTTTTTCCCTGGTCTGTTTAAGCATAAATTCCCGCAGAGGCTCCATCCCTTTCTTGAAGGCTTCTTCCTGATTTATTCTCCCCTGTAAGTAAGGATTTAAAGCCTGTTCGTTTACTTCCCTGAAAGTAGGAGCCATAACAAAAAAAGTCAAAAAAAGCGCAAGGCCAATTAACACCTGATTGGGCGGCATCTGCTGCGTAGCAAGCGATGTACGGACAAAAGACAAAACTACTATTATCCTGGTAAAAGAAGTCAGCAAAACTGCTATGGCGGGAGCTAGAGACAGTACCGTAATCAATATTATTATTTGCAAAACAGTAGATAAGTTCTGCGGATTATCAGTCCCCCCGCCGATCTGCAGATTAACCTCTGGAATGGTTAAAGGCTGTGCTGAAGCAGGAAAAGCAAAAAATAAAACTCCTCCCAGCGTTAAAAGGGAAACTGTCCAAACTACTTTATATTTCAATAATTTATTCATGGTTATCACTTCTTCTGTAAACATCTTCTACATCATTCTGGGCATATTGCTTGCTCAATTCCTGCATTTTTCTTATCTGTTCTCCCATTAAACTGGAAAAATTACTGGTTGCTGCCTTATCTTTTCGCCTCCTGTTAGCCAGACCATCTATTATAGATTTAATCTGCTGATAAATATTATTAGCATTATTGGCCAGCTGAATCTGGTAGTCCATCTGGCTAACTTCTTCGAGAAGCTTTTGATTATTCACCTCAAAAAGCAGATTTATGTTGTGGTCAGTTACGCCCAAAGCATAAAGCTTTTCGCCTATTTCACAGAGTATAATTCCTCTGTTTTGCCCCAGAACCACCTGGTCAACTACATTAATCCAGGTACCCTGGGTTCTTAAATTCATCTGGCGGTTAAAAAGCTGCAAAACTGCCCAGGCAGCCCCAATAATAAGCCCTAAAGCTACAATCAGTTTTAAAAAACTTAAAAACAAACTCGGGCTTTTAACCTGCATTTGATCTTGCTTATCCAGTTCCTGGTTCAGTTTTTCCATATCAGCAGCCAGAACATCAGCTGCCAGAACACAAACCAAAACCAGAACTCCTATTAAAACAAAATACTTCTTATATTTGGGGGATAACATTTTATTCACATCCAGGCATCAAATTAGTCAATAGCTTTGCTTACCGCTTCCAGTACTCTTTCAGGCTGGAACGGCTTAACTATAAAATCTCTTGCTCCTGCCTGAATGGCATCAATAACCATAGACTGCTGCCCCATCGCACTGCACATAATTATCTTGGCATTAGGATCAATAGCTTTTATAGCCTTCACTGCAGCTATGCCGTCCATTTCCGGCATGGTTATATCCATGGTAACCAGATCGGGTTTTAATTCCTGGTATTTTTCTACTGCTACCTGTCCATTTTCGGCTTCTCCAACTACTTCATAGCCATTTTTGGTTAAGATATCCTTAATCATCATCCTCATAAATGCTGCATCATCAACTATTAAAATTCTTTTACCCATGATTTTCCTCCCCATTTATTATTGTAATTTATTCATCCTGTCCATCGGACTTATTATAGTTGTAATTCTGATTCCATAATTTTCGTCTATAACTACTACCTCACCTTTGGCAACAAGCTTACCATTTACCAAAAGATCTACCGGTTCTCCCGCCATCTTATCCAGCTGGATTATAGAGCCCTGCCCCAGCTCTAATATTTCCCGGATAGTCTTTTTGGTTTTTCCGAGTTCCACAGTAACTTCCAAAGGTACATCCATAATCAGGCTTATATTGTTAGGCATCTGGCTGGTATAGTTTTCCCGCAGAGGAGCAAACTGCGCTGGTTGTACCACAACCCCCTCCCCTCTTTTTACCCCGGAAGGGATATCTCCTGCTGCATATAAAGGTTCATTCCAAACTTCCTGGCGCGGTGGCGGAGGCGGCGGTGAAGACAAGTTTGCTGCTATTGGTTCAGGTGCAATATAGCTTCCCTTAAGCATCTGATCCTGGGTTAAGGAAGAAACTGGTTCTTCCAATTCTAAAACAGCAGCAGCGGTAGACTCTTCAACTGTTCCTCCCATTAACATATTAACCATATTTTTAGCTGCTTCCAAAGGAATAATCTGGATAATTTCACTGTCCACCAGCTCTTCTATTTCCATTTTAAATTTAATAGCTACTACCTCTTTATAATCAGTCGAAAGTTCTAAATTTTCCTTGCCAAAATCCATAACCATAAGTTTGGGAGGTGCTATATCAATCCTGGTGTTGAACATAGATGACAGGCTGGTAGTTGCAGACCCCATCATCTGATTCATCGCTTCCCCTACTGCGCTAAGCCGCAGTTCATCAAGGCTGTGATCCGCTACCTGTCCTGTTCCTCCCATCATCAAATCTGCAATAACTGCAGCATCTTCCTGCTTTATAGTTAGTATATTGGTACCGCTTAAACCTTCAGTATATCTCACTTCTGCCACTACATAAGGCAGAGGATAATCAGACTGCAGTTTTTCCCGCGAAGTAATCATAACATTGGGTGTGGTTATGGAAACTCTCTTTCTAAGCAGCGTAGAAAGGGTAGTAGCTGCCGTTCCCATAGTTATATTCCCGATTTCACCTAAGGCATCTTTTTCAAAACTGCTGAGCTGGGAACTGGTATCCTGCCTCTCCCTATTTAAGTTTCCGCTCAACAGAGCATCTATTTCCTCCTGGGACAAAACCCCGTCATTATTCATCATCATTTCCCTCCTTTACCACCTGGGAAATCTGGACTGCATAACGATTGTTGTAGCTTCCCGGTTTGCCCAAAAACTTGGCACGCTGCCCGATCATCACTTCCAGATCATCATTTATGCTTCGTTCCAGTGGTATTACATCGCCGGGAGCAAGTTCTAAAAGATCCTTTACCGTAATAGTTGCCCTTCCTAAAACAACCCTGACTGCCACCTGGGTACGTTCCAGCTTGTTCTTTATAAGAGCCGTATTTTCCGGAGAAAATTTCTGACCTGAAGAAGCATAGTAATAATGGACGCTTAATTTATCAACTACCGGCTCTAACACCAGAAAAGGTATACATATATTTATAAGTCCTAAAACATCCGCCATCTTGGTTTCCAGGGACACTACCATTACTATTTCGCTGGGGGAAACCAGCTGGGTAAACTGGGGATTGGTTTCGATTCTCTCAATAGCAGGATCCATTTCAATTATACTGCTCCACGGCTCCTGCAGGTAATCAAGCATCTTCTGAGCCAATCTTTCCATTACTGTTTGCTCTATTTCCGTTAAAGGCCTGGTTTTTTCAGGAACTGTACCTGGCCCTCCCAGAAGCCGGTCCAAAAAAGCAAAACCAAGCTTCTGGTTTATCTCCATAATCGAACTGCCTTCCAGGGGATATAGAGAAAAAATGTTAAGTATGGTAGGATTGGGTATAGACCTCATAAATTCATCATAGGTAGTCTGTTCAACCGAAAGCAGTTCGATCTGCACAGGAGCCCTCAGCTGTGCGGACAAAAAAGTGCTCAAAGAGCGGGCATAGTTTTCATAAATAACCTGCAGGGTATGTATCTGATCCTTGGAAAACTTGTTGGGACGTCTGAAATCATAAACCCGCACTTTCTTCTTGCTTTCTTCTTTTTTTAACTCATCAGCATTTACCGCTCCACTGGTCAAAGCAGCTAAAAGCTGATCTATTTCACTCTGGGACAGGATTTCGCTCATGCCATTATCCCCTTCTTTAAAAACACTTACTGCATGATAAAACTCGTAAAATATACTTCTTTGATCATTTCCTGGCCTAATCTTTTATTAAGCTTATTCTTCATCTCGGTCTTCAATTCCTCCCTGTACCTTACATCCATATCAGCAGGTGTTTTGGAAGACAGGATATTAAGAATCGTATCCTTCATTATCGGCATATATTCTTTTAATTCTTCCTCTTTTTTCTTTTCTCCTGCCATTTCTACATATATCTCGACTTTTACAAAGCGGGAACCGCTCGGATCATTAAGGTTAGTAGTAAATTCTCCAATAGATACCACAGTTCCTGCTGATTTTTCTTTAGTCTCCTTTTTCTGTTCTTCCGGCATAAAAGGCGCCATCAAGCTTTTCAGCATAAAATAAGATGCTCCCATAGCCACCAGAAATATAACAAGTCCTACCAGAACTATCTTAAAATCAAAACCGGACTTTTCTTTAACTTCTGCATTTTTTTCGTCTGCCAACAATTTTCACCCCTTGTTTATTCCTTGAGATTCAAAAAAACCTCTTTTTTAAATTTTATAATCTCTTTTCTTATCTCTTCCATGGTTTCTTTTACCACAAATTTGCGTCCGGTAGTCAGGGTTATAACAGTATCCGGGGTTTCTTCCATAAATTCTATCAAATCAATATTAACTGCAATTTTGCCGCCATTAAGGCGGGTAAGATAAATCATCAAATCACCTCATAACAGGTGGCTCAAAGGGGGAATATCCCCCTTCAAGCTGTCCCCAGGTTAGCGCTTAAGGTTTACCAGTTCCTGCAGCATTTCATCAGAGGTAGTTATGATGCGGGAATTAGCCTGAAATCCTCTCTGGGTTACTATCATCTCCGTAAATTCCTCGGAAAGATCCACATTGGACATCTCCAGGCTGCCCGGAAGAATGCCTCCCATTCCCTGGTCTCCAGGGGCTCCCACCAGGGGATCACCAGAGTTGTTGGAAACCTGGAAAAGATTGCTTCCTGCCTGCAAAAGCCCTGCCGGGTTCTGGAAGTTAGCCAGGGCTACCCTGGCCAGGTTGCGGGTTTCTCCGTTGTCATAAACCCCGGAAATGGTGCCATCTATACCTATGGTAAAACTTACCAGGTTGCCCATGCTGTATCCATTCTGATGCTCTGCCCAGGCAGTCGACTTGCTCTCCCACTGGGTAAGCTGGCTGAAATCAACTTTAAAATTAATATTATTGGCTCCATTAGTCATGACCGCGGTTAAATTCTGTACCGGAGGATTGGGAGTTGTAATAATATTACCATTCTGATCAAACTTAATAACCCCGGTAATCTGCACGGTCTGCGTACCGCCACCTATACTGTTGCCTGCAGCTGGATTGGGAAATGCTGGATCAAAAGATACATCACAGTTCCAGTCACTAACTACATTGGGAGGGGTTCCAGTTACCCCCACTTTATAAAATCTAAAATAAATAGTATGCTTATTTCCCAGGGAATCATAAATCTCCTTGGAAGTAATAACCGTATTGTCTGAAGTAAATACTGGCGGACTTCCAGTTACCGTAGGTATATTGGAATTTAAATTCCCAGAAAACCTTACTTCTGTCGTCGCATTCGGCTCTATCGTCTTAAAAGAAGATATATCTATAGGCTGGGTAGCTTTGACAGTATCGATCACCCAGTTGCCGGTGGGAGTAAACTGGGTTTTATCCGCCATCCAGCCGTGTACCCGGTAGCCGTTGGAAGTATTAACCAGATTGCCCATCTTGTCAAAGTCAAAATTGCCGGCCCTGGTATAAAACAACTGTCCGCCATTATCCAGAATAAAGTAACCGTTTCCATCTACTGCCATATCAGTGATCTTGTTGGTGGTAGCAGCTGGAGCTGGGGTATGAATCTGGTCAATACTGCTAAGAGTCATCCCCAGCCCTACCCCCATGGGATTAGTTCCTCCACGGGCATCCGTAGGCCGGGAAGCTCCGCGTATAGTCTGATACAGGGTATCCTTGAAAACTACCCGGCTTTTCTTGTAGCCGGTAGTATTAACATTGGCAATATTGTTGCCTATTACATCCATACGGGTCTGGTGATTCTTAAGGCCAGAAACACCAGCATACATTGAGCGCATCATTGATTATATGACCTCCTTTAGAGCTTCTACCCTTTTTGATAAAAAATATAATGTTTTAAACTTACATGGGATGCTTCGGTCATTCCACATCCCGGGGCTTCCTCTAAAGAGGTCCAGCCCTAGATTATTACTGCACTGTCAATATTGGTAAAAACATTTTCTTTCAGGTTTTCCCCATTTACCGCGGTGATAACAGTGTTATTCTTCACACTGACAACCAAAGCCAGATCATTAATCAGGATCAGCGAATCCCTGGCTCCTTTGCTCCTGGCCTTGGCCACAGCATCCTCCAGCTTTTTCAGATCATCGGGACTTAATTTTATATTACGCGATTGCAGACGCTGCTGCGCATGGCTGGAAAACTTCAGGGGTTCGTTAAGCTTTTTCTCCAGTATCTGGCTGAAACTGCTCCCTTTAACTTCCGGTTTAGGAGCTAAACCCCCATTCTTTTTTGGAGTCAAAGGGGCTACAGGATGTCCGGTAAAAAATATTTTATTCTCCATTAGCCTCACCTTCTTCTAAGCTGCTGCCTTTAAATCCAGACATTTTTTCAAGGATTTCATTGAGTATGGGAATGGCCTCATCCTCATACTTTCCGAATTCCAGTATCTTTTCCGGCTCTACCAGTTTGCCACCTATGTGGTAATAAAATTTCCCATCTTTTATAAACAGGGAATCAATAACTCCTATCTTGACTTCCTGTCCCTTCTCATCTTCCTTATAAGCTACCTTTCTTCCTATCGCAGAACTCATCTGCTGCCATTTATAATAGCTTTCCAGCTGGCTGCCTATCTTTTCAAAACTGGTGTTCAAATTTTTCATCTGTTCCAGTTCGCTGAAAGTAGCCATCTGGGCTATAAATTCCTTGTCATTTACCGGTTCCAGCGGATTTTGATATCTAAGCTGGGTAAGCATAAGTTTCAAAAAATCATCTTTGCCTAAAATATTTTTATTTTTTGCTTCCTCTGTCTTGCCGGTTTGCTGTGCCTTTCCACTCCAGGGTACAAAAGTATAATTACTTACAGATGCCAAATTTTTCACCTCCCTTTCATTAAATCAGCCAGCTAATGGTGCTTCCTAATATGCCTTTTTCATAAACTTCCTTTTCCCCTGGAATATACGCATTTTCATTACCAGATAAAACCTGTCCAGTATCGGCTAAATCACGTCTAACGACAGCTGCTGAGAATTCTGGCTTTTGCCATAAAAATTGCCGGCTGTTTTCGGAGCCATCGAACATGCCGCCATTATTGAGCTGTACATTAACTTCGGTCTTTTCTACTTTAAGCCCTTGATTTTCCAGCGACTGTTTAAGATTAGCCATATTGCTTTCCAGCATCTGCTTTACCCGCAGGTTTTCTGCCAGAAACTTGGCAGTTACTGCTCCTTCTTCCACCACAATCTTAATTGTCATTTTACCTAGAAATTCAGGCTTCAGTTCTATCTTCATTTCTGACAGACCCTGTTTTACCAGCAGCTCCGCCTTTTTGACAATCTGGTCCACTACTTCTTTAGGATTTACAGGCACCTGCTTTTGAGTATTCAAAAGGAATACCGTCCTTTTAGCATCCAGCATTGGCCGATTATTTTCGCTGGCAAAAGGAATATCTTTCTTGTCAGTTAAAGATTCATCAAGCTTAATCTGACTTTTATCATCTTTTTCCATCTTTTTGCCAGCCATTTTCATCTGCTCAAACTGGATCAGTTCCCTGACATCCTTTTTAGGGGAGCTTTCTTTATCGGGAAATAAAATAACAGTTTTTTCCTGAATATTTTTTTCATCTGCAGTCTTCATATCCCTGCTGTCAGCCAATAAACCTGGTTTATCTTCCAGCAATTCCAGTTTAGACGGCAAAACCTTATCGTTTTTTTCCTGGCCATTTAATAAATCCTGCACTTTTTCCAGAACAGCATCTTTTAATTGGGCAGCCGTTTTGGCATCCAGAACTGCTTCTTCTGCCATTGCTGCAAGCTGGCTTTCCAATCTAACTGCCAGCTCACGCAGGGAGAGGTTTTCTTCCTCAGAAACAGCAGTAAAAGCCGGCATTTTTTCAGTAACATATGTTTCTATTCTGGCTAGAATATCCTGCGGTATTGCAAGCAGTTGCTGATTCAGAATACTGTCAATAATCTGCTTCCATAAAAAATCTGCCTCGGTACCGGAAAGGCTTATAACTTCTTCTGCTTCAATAGTTTCATCCTGACTGGCTAAAACAGCTTTCTCATCTGCCAGCCTTAGCTGCCTATCCCCACTACCAGAACGACCATCAGAAACTACATTTTCTTCCAAAATCCTGGCAAATCCTTTATCCTTAGCGTTGCTTGGCTTCTCGGCAGAGCAGGCAGGCTTAATGCAGGCTTTCATATCTCCCCGGCACGGTATTTTAAGTCCCTCAATCACCTTCTCACCTCCTTTCCGTAATTCATATATCCCCCTTGCTCCAGGAATAATTTTTTTATCATTAACCCCTGAAGGGTTACGGGCTTACCACCAGCATCTTTTTGGTAATATCTGCTGCTCTTTTCCTGTCCATATTTTGCATTATCTGAGCAGCAGTCTCATCATCCATCTGGGTTAAAATGCCTATTATATCTTTGTCCTCCAGCCTGCTCATTATATCTGCAGCTTCTTTTACCTTCATGGCCGCAAAATAATTGGCCATATCCTTGTAAACCGCTTCCTTACTTTCCCTGGCATTATCTGCTTTTTTTAGCTCATCATTCAATTTCAGAATCTCCTCATTCATCTGCAGGCTGGCTTCTTTTTCTTTTTCCAGCTCCTTCTTGAGCTTGTTATAATCGCTCTGCACCAGCTTAATTTCTTCATCTTTTTTCTTTATCACTTCTTTAAGCCTGTTATTTTCTTCCCTGAGCAGTTCAAGCTCACTCTTGGCTGTCTTCTTTTCGACTGCAACATACTTGCCCAGAACCGGCACCTTCTTTAAAGAAGAGGGCACCTTCACTATATCAAAAAATACCAACCCATACCCGGCACCTGCAATTATAACCAGAATTAAAATGACAACTGCTATTGTCTTTATTTTCTTTGCCATAGCCTCACTCCTGGTGATAACAAGTATTACTCATCTTTCTCTTTTTGCCTGCGAAAATATCTGTTGCCGGCCACTTCATCTATAAACTTCTGCTCTTCAAGATTTGTCTCATACAAATATTCCTCCCACGCTTTTTCCCTTAGCTTTTCCAGGGTTTTTACCTCTCTCCTTTTTCTCATCAGTTCCTGTCTTAACCTCTCCAATTCCTCCTGTGCCATGCTTAACCTTTGCCGGCATTTTTCAATATCCTCTTTTAAAACCGGCAGATAATCACTTATCAGCCTGGCAAAATATATATTGCTTTCCTGCCAAAATTTTCTGGCCATATTTTCGGCTTTTTCCAGATTACAGTAGAGGTTTATAAGTTCACTTTCTATCTCTTCTACCTCTTTTTCTTTCGTTTTTACTCTGGCTTTTGCCATTTCCTCTTCTCTTTTGCTTATATCAAGTTTAGTCTGTAATCTAAAAACAAAAGGCTTCACCTCTATGAATCACTATCCTTCAACTGTTTTCCTGAGTTCATCAAGAATCTGTTCAAAAACTGCCTCTTCATAAATATCCTGCCGGGCAAAATCCCAGCATCCTTCAATCAGTCTTATAGCTTCATCTATTTTAGGATTAGCCCCTTTCCGGTAAGCCCCAATCTCTATAAGATCCCTTGCTTCTTCATAAACAGCAAGTATGCTGCGGTACCGGTTGGCCAATTCCAGGTGCTCTTTGGAAACAATATCGATCATAACCCGGCTTATACTGTTATTTATGTCTATAGCTGGATACATATTCATGGCAGCCAGCTTGCGGCTTAAAACTATATGACCGTCCACTATCCCTCTTACCGCGTCAGTTATCGGTTCATTCATGTCATCCCCTTCTACCAGAACCGTATACATGCCGGTTATAGTCCCCTTCTCGGAATTTCCTGCCCTCTCCAGCAGCATGGGAAGCTGGGCAAAAACGGAAGGAGTATATCCTCTGGTAGCAGGAGGCTCTCCTACTGCCAATCCTACTTCACGCTGCGCCATCGCAAAGCGGGTAAGGGAATCCATAAGCAAAAGGACATCTTTGCCCTGATCTCGGAAATACTCAGCAATACTGGTAGCCACAAAAGCGCCTTTTAATCTTACCAAAGCTGGCTGATCAGAAGTTGCTACCACCACTACCGACTTTTTAAGCCCGTCTTCCCCCAGATCTCTTTCCAAAAAATCCCGCACTTCACGTCCACGTTCGCCAATTAAAGCTATAACATTTATATCAGCAGCAGTATTGCGGGCTATCATTCCCAGCAAGGTACTTTTGCCTACTCCGCTGCCGGCCATAATCCCTATCCTTTGTCCTTTGCCTATAGTTATTAAACCATCGATAGCTTTTACCCCTACAGGAAGGACTTCAGTAATCCTGCGGCGGCTTAGCGGATCCGGTGCCTTGTTCATAACCGGATAAAAAGCTTCCTTCTTTATACTTCCCTTGCCATCAATAGGTTCTCCCAGCCCATTCAAGACCCTTCCAACAAGATCAAAGCCAACCCCTACCTCCAGGGTTCTTCCAGTAGCAATCAGTTCACTTCCGGAACTTACCCCTTCCATGCTTCCCAGAGGCATGAGGATTATCTTATTTCCCTTAAAGCCTACCACTTCCGCAGGCAGCATTGCTTCCCGGGAACTTCTGGTCCTTATATAGCATAATTCGCCCAGTTTAACTTTAGGCCCGTAAGCTTCCAGGGTCAATCCTATCGCCTGTGATACCCTGCCTTTGAGCTTGTAAGCCTGTGTATTCTCAATAATTTTCAGATAATTGTCGACCTTAAAATCAAGCATAATATCATTCTCCGGTAAATTCATGCTCCAGGGCTTCTTCTATACTTAATATCCTGGTTTCCAGCTGAGCATCAACAATACCTTTATCACTTTCAATAACTGCTCCTCCAGGATTTATGCGAACATCTGATTTTAATTCCAGGCGGGAAACCTCATTTTCTATATCGTTTAAATCACCTTTTTCCCTTAACAAATTTAATATTTCAAAATCCTGCGGATTTACTCTAAGAGTTACATTTTCCGGCTGATCTATAAAGCTTATAGCTTCCCTTACTACCTCCAGAATACTTTCCGGATTGGACTTAAGTTCAGCCACGATAATTTTACGGGCAATAGCCATGGCCAGCCTCACAATATCTTTTTCCACTGAATGCAGTATGGCAAGCTTTAGCTGTCTGGCCTCTTCCACCATCTGACAGCTCTGTCTCTCTGCTTCTGCCAGATGCTCCCTCATTTCCTCCTCAGCTCTTTTTAATCCTTCTTCATATCCTTCCTTTTCTGCCTGTTTTCTTATCTCCTGAGCTTCTTCATAAACGCGAGCTCTTATATTGTCTGCCTCTTCTTCAGCTTCCGCAATAATGAGTTTGGCTTCCTCCTTAGCCTTGTTAAGGAGCTCAACCACCATCGCCTCTGTCTCTTTGATTATCTTTTCACTTTCATCCTTGAGCTGTTCAACACTTAATTTTTCCTGTTCTATTTCAGAAAAAGAGGTTGCCGTTTGGGCCTCTTTATCATTTAAGCTTTCCAAGTCAGGAAGGAAGGCTGCTTTAATAAGGCGAGGATTTGAGGTTATCTGAGAATTTTTTATTATCCTAGACAATTATTTCATCTCCTCCACCCCGTGCAATCACTATTTCTCCAGCTTCCTCCAGCCTTCTTATTACATTGACTATCCGCTGCTGTGCTTCCTCTACATCACGCAGCCTTACTGGTCCCATAAATTCTATATCTTCTTTCAGCATTTCCGCAGCACGGGAAGACATGTTGGAGAATATCTTCTGAGCCACTTCACTGCTCGCTCCCTTAAGGGCCAGAGCCAGATCCTGGCTTTCAACTTCGCGCAGTACCCTCTGTACGGAACGATTGTCAAGCATAACAATATCTTCGAATACAAACATAAGTTTCTTTATCTCTTCTGCCAGTTCGGGATCCTGCACTTCCAGAGCTTCCATAATCGTCTTTTCGGTTCCTCGATCTACCCGGTTTATAATTTCCACTACCGCTTTTACCCCTCCCGCACTGGTCATCTCCTGAGGAGCAATTGAAGAAAGCTTGCGTTCCAGAACCCTTTCCACTTCTTTTATAACTTCCGGTGAGGTAGTATCCATAAGGGCAATCCTTTTTGCTACATCTGCCTGCTGTTCAGGAGGAAGTGCTGATAAAACACTGGCAGCTTTCTCGGGATCTAAATAAGCCAGAATTAAAGCAATAGTCTGAGGATGCTCAGACTGAATAAAATTCAACAGCTGAGAAGGCTCAGTTTTGCGAACAAAATCAAAGGGTCTAACCTGCAGAGAAGCTGATATGCGGCTTATTATCTCCATGGTTTTTTCCGGTCCATAGGCCTTTTCCAGAACTTCCTTGGCATAAGCTATGCCTCCCTGGCCTATATACTGGCTGGCCAGACACATTTCATAAAATTCGCGATATATTTCATCCATTTTTTCCGGTGTTACCTGCCTTACACTGGCAATCTCCAGGGTAAGCTGCTCTACTTCTTCTTCCGTCATATGCTTAAAAATTTTGGCTGACTTTTCCGGCCCCAAAAAAATAAGCAAATTGGCTGCCTTTTGTTTGCCGCTCATACCCTTTTTCGGCATTTTTCCTATCACCTCGCATCTTCAGCCAACCAGGCCCTGATGACCTGTACTGCATCCTCCGGACTTTCATCGATGAGTTTTTCAATTTCATGCCTGATCTTCTGTCTTTCTTTTTCTTCCGGAGTAAGGTTTTTATCCAGCAGTTCCTCTAACTTAATTTCTTCTTCTACTACCGCTTCAAAACCTGCCGGTTCTTCTACCAGCGATTCTTCCTCTTTACCCCTGCGCATAAGCATCCAGGCCAGGATTACAATAAGCAAACCCGATATGCCCATTACCAGAGGAAGGTAAGGCCCTTTTAGCAAACTTTCCAGCAAAGAAGGTTTTTCTACCTCCGGTTCAGGTTCAGTATAAAAATCTATAAAGGCTACTGATATGCTGTTTTCTAGATTTATGTTCTTATCCTGCAGGTCTTCTTTAAGCCCACAGGCAGTAGCTACTATATTCCTTATTTTTTCAATTCTCTCTTCTTCAGTTTCACCCAGGTTTACTTTATCGACAATAGCATTATTCACCAAAACAGAAACCGTTAAATTTTCGTATTTGACATCCCCTCTGGAAAACCTGGTAACCGTTTCTGTTTTATTTATCTCATAATTCCGGGTCTTTTCACTTTCATCATAACTTGTAACACCGCTTCCAGTTTCAGTCTGGGCATACTGGGGAATGTTAGTATCTGTCCCCGGCTCTCCAGCTACTGCTGTTTGTCCCCCAGTGCCTGATTTTTGCACTATCTTCTCACTGCGCACAAATGGCCCTTCCGGGTCATGGCTGTATTTTTCATCTACCTGTTCTTTTTCATCAAAATTAAGCTCAGCATTAACCCTTACCACTGCATTGTCTTTACCCAGAGTTTTATCCAGCATACTCTGTATGGCATTTTCTTTTTCCTTTTCATACTGCCGCTTCATTGCCAGCTGCATTTTTACTACATCTGTAGTATCAGCATATTCCATATTTACACCATCAGAAACCAGATTGCCGTTCTGATCTACTATCACTACATTTTCTGGTGTTAACCTTTCTACACTGTTGGCCACCAGGTTTACTATACTTCTTACTTCTTTCGGTGTTAAAGGATTATCGTCTTCAGTCCTGATAACTACTGAAGCCTTGGGAAGTTCTTCGTTTTCAGAAAATAGAGAAGGTTCAGGAAGAGCCAGATTTACCTTGGCTGCCTTTATCTTATCCAGGCTTTGAATGGTACGGGCTAATTCTCCCTGCAGTGCTCGCTGATACTTTACCTTTTTATCAGTCTGGGTTTCCCCAAAACTGCTCTCCTGGAAAAGTTCAAACCCGGACTCGCTGCGCGGAAGATTTTCAGCTGCCAGATTCAGGCGCAATTTATACTTTTGATCCGCAGGCACCAGTATAGTGCTCCCCTGATCTTCCAGTTTATAAGGCACTTTATATTCGTCAAGTTTAGCTACAATCTCGGCTGCATCTTTTTCTGCCAAACCGGTATAGAGAACATCAAATTTATTATCATCTCCACTGCCCAGAAGCAGAGCGAGCAGTGAAATCAAAATAAGAAGCGAAGCTCCTCCCAATAAAACCTTCTGGTTTAAAGTGAGCTTAGACCACAACTCTCCAATATTAGCCCCTATTTTTTTTTATCCTATCCCAAATAGTCTGCATCTCCTAACTCCCCAAACTTACATTTGCATACGCATTAACTCATGATAGGCTTCAATTATTTTATCTCTTATTTCTACAGTAAGCTGCAGAGCCAAACTTGCTTTTTCATAAGCTATCATTACATTATGTAGATATTCCTCTTCCCCGGTTAAAAGCCTTACTGCACTTTCCGAAGCACTTTTCTGCAAACTGTCCACCTGTCTTAATGCCTCATTTAAAAGATCAGCAAAACTTGTTTTATTTTCATATTCTTTAGTTTCTCTTACAGACTTTGATCCTATATTATTCAATAAATTCAATTCCAAACTGACAGGTTTCACTTTTTATCCTCCTATCCCCTATCTTCCGATGTCCAAAGCTCTTAAAGCCATACTCTTGGCAGCTTCTATCACCCTGGCATTAGCTTCATATGACCTGGTAGCTGAAATCATGTTTACCATTTCCTCTACTATATTAACATTGGGATAACTAACATATCCATTTTCATCAGCATCCGGATGGGACGGATCATAAACCCTTCGAAAAGGGGCTTCATTTTCACTTACCTCTCGAATTTCCTTAACCCTGACCCCCATACCAATTTTACTTCTTTTTTCATCCAGAATGGTACGAAAACTGGCCTTGCTTACATTGGGGGTCCTGGCTTCCAGAACTACCACCTGTCTTCTATAAGGTCCTCCCTTTTCCGTACGTGTAGTATCTACATTGGCCATATTGCTGGCTATAGTATCCATACGCAAACGCTGGGCAGTAAGACCGGAAGCACTTATATTTATACTGTCAAGAAAACCCACTTAGCCTTGCCTCCTTCCGCTTATTGCTATGCGCAAAAGCCTCAGTTCATTGGTGATGCTCTGAGCCAGAGCATCATACATTATCTTGTTTTTACTCATTTCTGCCATTTCTACATCAATATCGACATTATTGCCGTCATTCCTGAAAGTTTGCGTGTTAAGCTGCCTGATTTCCGGTTGCAAGGTATCAACACTTATATCCCCGGCTATTTGGATATGTCTGGCATCAGTAATCTTCAGGGGCATTTCCTCCTTTTTATCATTCTGCAAAATTTCCTTAAGCTTTTCTTCAAAAACAACTTCCCTTTTCTTAAAACCTGGTGTATCTACATTGGCAATATTATCCGCTATTACTTTCTGCTTGATTTCTGCCACATCCATAGTACGCTGCAGAAGTTTAATGGAAGGTGAATCAAAAATTCTGTTAAGCAAGCTATCACCCCGAATAAAATTCGCAAAATTATGTCATTTATTCTATTTCTTCCGCCATAATTCCTGCTTTTTTTTATAAAAAACCAAGCAAAAAGGCTAACCATATTTTTCTACCTCAGGTTAGCCTTTACTTTAAGTATTATATTACATATCAATTGAATTTGAACTACTTTTTATTAAGTTCATCAAAAAGGTAATCATTAAGAACTTTAATATAAGTCCCTTTCATCCCCAGGGAACGGGAATCTATCACCCCGGCACTCTCAAATTTTCTCAAAGCGCTTACTATAACTGACCGGGTTATCCCTACTTTATCTGCAATCCGGCTGGCCACCAGCAGCCCTTCCTTACCGTTCAGCTCAGCAATAATATGTTCAATGGCTTCCCGTTCTGAATAAGAAAGGGTAGCCAGCGCAATCTGCACCGCCGCTTTTTTGCGCGCCTCTTCTTCAATCCGCTCTGCCCGCATGCGCATAACTTCATTAGCTACAACAATAGCTCCATATTCAGCAAGCACAATTTCTTCGTCCGTAAATTCCTGGTTTTCCCTCATCATGATAAGGGTTCCAATTCTCTTGCCTCCACCAAAAACAGGAGTAATTGACCATATCCGGGTTGAACAGTCACAATCCACATTCTCCGGATTAAATATGCACCTGCGCCCTTCTGACATGCGCACATTGGTAGCTGTTTCCACAATATTCAAAAGCTCCTGGTTAAAACTCTCCGGGAATCTTTCCGCATGGCTTAAAAGCTCTTCAATACCACTGCAGGTTGCTCCTTCCGTAAAAGCATAACCTGCAATCTGCCCCCTGCGTCCTACCACAAAAACACTGCAGTTCAAGTTTTCCGATAAAACCTTGGCAATTTCAAAAAAGTCTACCGGATTCCCCCCGATTTTCTGCAGCATCTTTCCGATATTTCTGGATTTTTCTAACAATGTTTTTTCCACATGCCCAACCCCCTATAATACATATCTGCTGAGATCTTCATCTTCCACAATCTTCTTGAGCCTTTCTGCTACATAACCAGCATCAATAATAAGCTCCTGTCCGCTCATATCAGGGGCATCAAACAGCAAATCTTCCAAAACCTTTTCCATAACTGTATGCAGTCTGCGTGCCCCAATATTTTCTGTTTTAGCATTAACTTCATAAGCCATTTCTGCAATGTAATCAATAGCCTCTTCCGTAAAGGTTACCTTTACATTTTCTGTTTTTAAAAGCTCTGTATACTGCTTTATTAAAGCATTATTAGGTTCTACCAGGATGCGTTTAAGATCTTCTTTGGTCAGGCTTTCTAATTCCACCCGAATGGGAAATCTGCCCTGCAGTTCAGGAATGAGGTCAGAAGGTTTGCTGACATGAAAAGCTCCCGCAGCAATAAATAATATATGGTCTGTTTTAACCGGGCCGTATTTAGTCATTACCGTACTTCCTTCCACAATAGGCAAAATATCACGCTGTACGCCTTCCCGTGATACATCAGGCCCTACCGTATTCCCTTTACCGGCAATTTTGTCAATCTCATCCAGAAATATTATACCATCTTCCTCTACCCTTTTTATCGCTTCCCTGTGTACTTCATCCATGTCGATAAGCTGCTGGGCCTCTTCATGGGTCAAAATTTCCTTGGCCTCTTTTACGGTAACCTTGCGCTTCTTCTTGTTTTTAGGCATAAAATTCCCTAAAACATCCTGCAGGTTAACCCCCATTTCTTCTACGCCCGATCCCGAAAATATTTCCAGAAAAGGAGCAGCTTTCTCCTCAACTTCTATCTCGATAATCTCATCTTCCAGTTCATAACGCAAAAGCTTTTGCCTGATTATTTCCCTCTGCGCCTCAATCTCCTTTCTTCTCCGCTCAAAATCATCATCCCCGGCATTTTCTTCCCCTGTCTGATTAAACAAAAAATCAAACGGGTTTTTAGGCGATCTGCTCTTTTTCCTGGGCAAAGGCATAATATAATCTACTATCCGTTCATATGCCAGCTGTCTTGCTCTATCTTCCACCTCCTCCAGCTTTTCCTGCTTGACCATGCGTACTGCCGTCTCCACCAGATCCCGCACCATAGAATCTACATCCCGGCCTACATAGCCTACCTCAGTAAACTTACTTGCCTCTACCTTGATAAAAGGAGCTTTAACCAGCTTGGCCAGCCTTCTTGCTATTTCAGTCTTGCCTACCCCTGTCGAGCCGATCATAATTATATTTTTGGGATATATTTCTTCCCTCAGCTCCTCCGGTACCATCTTTCTGCGATACCTGTTTCTGAGTGCAATAGCCACCGCTCTTTTGGCATTTTTCTGTCCGACTATGTGCTTGTCCAATTCTTCCACTATCTGTCGTGGTGTAAGCGAGTGCATACATTCTGCCTCCTTATTCTATAACCTCCAGTGTGATGTGGTCGTTGGTATACACACATATCTCCGAGGCAATTTTGAGTGCCTGGCAGGCAATATCCCGGGCAGGCATATCGGTAAACTTGTACAGCGCCTTGGCAGCTGCTAGAGCATAAGCACCTCCCGAACCAATAGCCGCTATACCCTCATCCGGTTCAATCAGTTCTCCATTCCCTGAAATAATAAAAATCTTTTCTTTATCAGCCACAATAAGAAGAGCCTCCAGGCGGCGCAAGATTTTATCCGAACGCCATTCTTTAGCCAGTTCAACAGCTGCTCTGGTCAAATTTCCTCCCGCTGCCTTAAGTTTTTCTTCAAATTTGCCAAACAAAGTAAAAGCATCAGCTACCGATCCGGCAAAACCTGCCACCACCCGGCCGTCATAAAGCCTTCTGACCTTGGTAGCTGTATGCTTCATCACCATATTCTGCCCAAAAGTAACCTGGCCATCTCCCGCTATAGCTGTCTGGTTATCTTTTTTGACTGCCACGATAGTTGTTGCTGTAAACATTTTTTTACCTCCGAGGATGTGTATCATCATATATTTTCTTTATATTTTCCCTGGTTAAATGAGTGTATATCTGGGTAGTAGAAAGTTTAACATGTCCCAGCATTTCCTGTACCGAACGCAGATCGGCACCATTATTCAGCAGGTGAGTAGCAAACGAATGGCGCATAACGTGAGGGCTTATCCTTAAATTAGCAGCAACTTCACGCATGTATTTATCTATGATATTGCGTACACTGCGATCTGAAAGCCGCTTTCCCCTCCAGTTCAAAAACAGGGCAGTTTCGTCGGCTTTTTTAGATCTTAAAAGTTTCAGCCGCCCATCCTGTAGATAAATATAAAGCGCCTCCCTGGCCTTGCTGCCTAAAGGGACCAAACGTTCCTTATCCCCTTTACCCCTAACTTTTATAAAATCGTCATATGGGGAAAAATCGTTCACATTAAGGCTTACCAGTTCACTTACCCGGAGTCCAGAAGCATACAGGGTTTCCAGAATAGCTTTGTCCCTTTGGCCCAGAGGAGTTTTGGTGTCAGGGGCATTAAGCAAAGCTTCTACCTCAGCTGGGAATAAAAACTTGGGAAGCCTTCTTTCCTGCCGGGGGGTAGAAACCAAAAACAATGGATTATCATCCAGTATACCCTTGTTGTACAAATACCTGGCAAATGAACGCAAAGAGGCCAATTTTCTGGCTACTGAGGATTTTTTTATCCCTTTTTCCTGCAAATAGACAAGATATTCTCTTACTACCTTATGGTTCAAAAAATAGAGTTCTACTTCTTCTTTTTCTATGCCGTAGCGGGTAGTTATAAAATCGACAAACTGCTCCAAGTCCCCTTTATAATTGGTGATGGTAGCCGGGGAAGCATTTTTTTCGATATAAAGATAATCTATAAAATGCAAAATTTCTTCATAAACCGACATCATTAATTTCCTTAATGTATATTAATAATTTTTTCTTATTATTAAAAATGCTAACATAAGCCAGGTAAAATTACAACTGTTTAAAAAACAATTCTGAATATTTTTCTAGTTCGTTTAATGAACGTTCCAGGTATGCTTTATTACGCAAATTTTTATCTTTTATGTGATTTTTTAAGGGAGGCAATATACCAAAATTGGCATTTATGGGTTGGAAATTTTCAGATGGAGAAGAAGTTATAAAATCCAAAAGAGCCCCCAGCATAGTAACTTTAGGAGGCACAAAAAGATGTTCCCCTCTAATAATCCTTACTGCATTAATGCCAGCAATTATGCCGGTAGCTGCTGATTCCATATAGCCTTCTACTCCAGTTATCTGTCCAGCAAACAGCAGACAGCCATTTTCCCTGTACTGCAAAGTTGGATTGAGAAGAGAAGGGCTGTTTATATAAGTATTGCGATGCATAACTCCATAGCGGACGAATTCAGCATTTTTAAGGCCGGGAATAAGCCTGAATATTCTGTCCTGCTCTCCCCACTTGAGCCTGGTCTGAAAACCTACCAGTCCCCACACTTTCCCTTCTTTATCTTCCTGTCTTAACTGGACCACTGCATAAGCATTCTCGCCTGTCCTCGGATCCTTAAGGCCTACTGGCCGCATGGGGCCAAAACGCAGAGTATCCTTCCCCCGCCTGGCCATAACTTCAATCGGCATACAGCCGCTGAAAAAAAGGCTTTTATCTATCTCATGTCCTTCTTTTATATCAGCATTTACTAATTCATTATAAAATCTTTCATACTCTTCCTGGTTAAGCGGGCAGTTATAGTAGTCATCAGTTCCCTTGCCATAACGGGAAGCCTTAAAGACCTTGGTCAAATCAAGGCTCTCCAGGGCAACACTGGGAGCTACTGCATCATAAAAATACAGGTTTTCTTTTCCCGTCATTTTTTGCAAAAAAAGGGCCAGGCTATCTGATGTCAAAGGCCCGGTCGCTACAACAGTCACCGCATCATCAGGCAGAACAGTAATTTCTTCACAAATAACTTCAATATTAGGGTGACTTTTTAGTTTTTCCGTAACCAGCCTCGAAAAGAGGTTTCTATCTACTGCCAGGGCAGAACCGGCAGGAACCCTGGCTTCATCTGCACAGTTTAAAATAAGAGAACCTAACATCCTCATCTCTCTTTTAAGCATTCCCTGGGCAGTAGTTTCATCTTCCGACTTTAAGGAATTGCTACACACCAGTTCCGCAAAGTCACCCGTTCTATGCACAGGTGTCATCTTTTTAGGCCTCATTTCCCAAAGCTTTACCTTGATACCTGACAAAGCAATGCGAAAAGCTGCTTCACTTCCCGCCAATCCTGCACCTATTACATTGACATAAGGCTGCAAACTAATCCCTCACTTCTCTTTCATATTCGCATTTTTCTCCCTGACATACTATTTTGTTCCCATTGCCTTTGACTGTTTTTTCTACCAAAACATCGCCGCATACCGGACATCTTTCACCGGTCGGCTTATCCCAGGAGCGGAATTCACACTGCGGGTAATTGCTGCATCCATAAAATTTTCGCCCTTTCTTGGTTTTTAATAACAATATATTTCCTCCACACAGAGGACATTTTATACCGGTATCTTCATTTATCGATTCTGTATGGCGACATTCAGGGAATCCAGAACAAGCCATAAATTTCCCAAAACGTCCATACTTTATAACCATTGGTTTTCCACATACTGGACATTCTTTGCCAGCTTCTTCATCTTTTATCTCTACTTTTTCAATAGACATATTGGCCCTTTCCAATTCTTCTTTGAAAGGGATATAAAAATCCTTTACTACCTGTTTCCAATCTAATTTGCCTTCCTCAATCAAATCCAGCTCTTCTTCCATGCGGGCAGTAAATTCAACTTCAATTATATGGGAAAAATTTTCTTTTAAAAGTTCAACCACAATAAACCCCAGCTCTGTTGGCACAAACTGTTTATTTTGTCTTTCGACATAATTCCTCTTAAGAATAGTTTCAATTATAGGCGCGTAAGTAGAAGGACGGCCAATATTTTTTTCCTCCAAAAGCTTTACCAGGCTGGCTTCCGTAAATCTGGGCGGCGGCTGGGTAAAATGCTGTTCTGGATGTAAGCTTACCATTTTAAGTTCTTCTCCTTCTTCCAGATCAGGGATTGGATTTTTCACCTCTTCTTCTTCATTATCATTGTAAACCTTTTTATAACCCATAAATTTAAGCTGGGAAGAAGTAGCCCGCAAACTGTAATCACCTGCTTCTATATCAACAGATACCGTATCATAGACACTGGGTGCCATCTGGCTGGCTACAAATCTTTCCCATATCAGCTTATACAGCTTATACTGATCTCGTGTCAGATAAGGTTTTAAGCTTTCCGGGGTACGTTTTACAGAAGTAGGTCTTATAGCCTCATGAGCATCCTGGGCGGTTTTTTTTGTTTTATACTCATTGGGAACTTCCGGTACATACTCTTCCCCATATTCAGAGGCTATAAATTCGCGTGCTTCTTTTTGTGCCACTTCCGCCACCCGGGTAGAATCAGTTCTAAGGTAAGTAATAAGCCCCACGGTACCTTCTTTCCCTATCTCCAATCCTTCATAAAGTTCCTGCGCCACCCGCATAGTCCTGTTAGCATAAAAATTAAGCCGCTTGGAAGCTTCCTGCTGCAAGGTACTGGTAGTAAACGGGGGATTAGGCTTTTTGCGCCTTTCTTTTTTTTCAATTTTTTGCACTACCAGCAGCGAATTTTTCAGCTGTTTTATAATTTGATCTTTTTCATCTTCATTTTTTATATTGATTTTTTCTCCCTTATAACTTACAAGTTTGGCCTGAAAATCCTTTCCCTCTTTATTGGCTACCACAGCATCAATAGTCCAGTATTCTTCCGGCACAAAATTACGTATTTCCTCTTCTCTTTCACATATAAGCCTTACAGCTACCGACTGCACCCTTCCTGCACTAAGCCCCTTTTTCACCTTGTTCCACAAAAAAGGACTCAAACTGTAGCCTACCAATCTGTCCAAAACCCGTCTGGCCTGCTGGGCATTAACCCGATTCATATCAACTGGTCTCGGATTGGCAATAGCTTTTTTTACTGCCTCTTTGGTTATTTCATGAAATTCTATACGGCAGTTTTCATTTTCCGGTATATTCATTACATTTTGCAAATGCCAGGCTATGGCTTCCCCTTCCCGGTCCGGGTCAGTAGCCAGAAATATACGGGAAGCCTTTTGCGCCTCTTCCTTTATCTCCTTTAATATATTCCCTTTTCCCCGTATAGTAATATACTGAGGTTCAAAATCATTTTCTATATCTATACCCAGCTTGCTTTTCGGCAAATCTTTGACATGTCCTATGGAAGCCCTTACTTTATAATTTTTTCCCAAAAATTTGCTTAAAGTTTTAGCTTTAGCTGCTGATTCTACGATAAGTAAAGTATTGCCTGCCAAAAAACCCACCTCTTCTTAACTAAATTAGTTCTTTAAATAGTAATTACCGGGCATAGCTTTTATTAAACCTTTAAATTCCATCTGCAACAAAACCTGACTCAATCTTCCTATATCCATCCCGCTCATAGCCAGCAGTTCATCTATATGACAAGGCTCATATCCCATACATTGTATTATCAAATTCTCATCACTGTCCAGTAGTAAAAAATCATCTTTGCTTAAACTTGAACCAGCTTTCACATCATAAATTGAAGAATATTCTTCTAAAATATCCTCAACACAGGTAATTAATTTAGCTCCCTGTTTTATAAGATTATTACACCCTTCACTAGTTTTGGCCGTTACAGGTCCTGGAACAGCAAACACATCACGTCCCTGTTCAAGGGCAAAATCTGCAGTAATAAGAGCACCACTTTTGGCTCCTGCTTCTACCACCAGCACCCCATAACTTAATCCAGAAATAATCCGGTTGCGCCTGGGGAAATTTGCTGGTTCAGGAGGGGTATGTAAGGGAAATTCACTGATTACCGCACCATACTCAATTATCCTCTTAAAAAGCTCACTGTTTTCCCGCGGATAAATCACATCAACCCCGCTCCCCAGAACAGCAACTGTTTCTCCGGTTTCTTCCAGAGCACCCAGATGGGCTTCGGTATCAATCCCCCTGGCCATCCCGCTTACCACTACTACTCCATTCTGGCTCAATTCCCTGGACAAGCTGCGAGCTACTTTTTTCCCGTATGGTGTAGCACTCCTGGCTCCTACCACGGCTATACAAAATTTTTGCAAGACCTTCGTTTGCCCCCGGCAGTACAGAAGATAAGGGGGATTTGTAGTATTGCTTAACATAAAAGGATAACCTTCTTCTTCTACTGTTAATATGTTTATACCCTGGGAAGCAAGATATGCAGAATATTGCAACGGATCCTTTTCTCTCAGCTTAATAATCCTGTTTACCACTTCCCCGTTCAGAAAAGAATCAGCCAGAGTTTTATAATCAGCATGCCAGAAAGCCTTAAAACTGCCAAATTCTTTTTTTATCCTCCATAATGAGGCATTCCCCACTCCTTTTACTGTATGCAGGCTGCACAAAATAGCTTTTTCCAATTTATCCATCTTCATACCTCATTAATTCTTATAATTTTAAAAATATTTCTATTCATGGACTTTATTTCCTTCCTCTTATGGCATAAATTGCTCTACTTAAATCATTTGAGAGGGACAAAATATTAATACTTAAACCTATAAGAAAGGAGGAATAATTTTGCTTTTAGATCTGATGGATTATAAAAATTCTGTTGTAAAAAAAATACTTCACCGGGATAAAGTAGATCCGGGAAGTTTCAGTTTTCTGGAATCAGGATGGTGGGCACTGCATGCTGCCGCCATCACCGGAATTTTCATGCTGGGACATGAAATGGGCAAAAAAGACCATAAATATCGAAGATAAAAGTTAATTGAGGAAGGAATTATGGATAGAACAAATTATTCTAATCATTATGCCAAATCTAAAAAAATAACTTTAACCGGTGAAGATTTGAGAGACGAAAATGCTTTTGAAGAAATGTGGCTGTTAGGCGATGATAAAGAAAGGGATTTATCTAACCTTATAGAACAGAACCGGCTTAAGGGTTAACTGCTGCCATAGGCGAAAACCTTTCGCCTATGGCATTTCTTTTATGGCTGTTGCACTATCGCCAAAAACATCATAAATCCTTATCGCTATTTTAGAAGTATAAGACGGTACTTCTATACAGCAGGCAAGGCTTATATTCTCGTCAAAAACTGCTTTATCACGATATATCTGATAGCGGGAACAAAAAACCCTCCCGTCATAACAAGGGTCTATTTCCCAAAAATATATCAAGTTGTTTAAACAAAATTTTTCCAAACCCTTTTCCCTGTTCGCAAGAGCTGGCAAATAATCTTCCAGTTCAACTTTTATTTTTAATAAATCTTCATTTCTTTCTAATATAACCGGTTCTTTTACCTTCAGAACATTATCGCTTTTATCTTCCTTCATCTCACTTAATTTTTGTACTTTAAAAGGGCTGAATTTTCCCTTAATCATCCTGTACATACAGGTTTGTATCGCTATACTGCCTGCATCACATCCTATCCACCTTCTGCCTAATTCTTCACAGGCATGTAAGGTGCTCCCGGAACCAGCATAAAAATCTCCTACCAGGCTATCCGGTAAAGAAGCAGCTTTTACCAATCTTTTCATCAGCTCAAGTGGCTTCTGGGTAGGAAACTTCAGATTTTCCTGCGCTGTAGGGCTTAAAATTTTATTGATATCTGTCCACCAGTCCTGCATAATAGCCCCTTTTTCATTAAGCTTATACTTATCCCCTTTTATCCTGGTCAATCCTCTCTGCAAGGTTTTTTCAGTATAAGAGCGATATTGAGGATTAAAAATATAGTCTTTTCCTTTGGCATACCACAAAATAGTATCATGTTTGCGGTGAAAGTATTTTTTGGTTCCACTTCCTCCCCCATAACACCAAACTATTTCGTTAACAAAGTTTCTCATGCCAAACACTTCATCCAGAATAACCCTTATGTAATGATGGGCATGCCAATCCAGATGCACAAATATGCTGCCTCTATCTGATAAAAGCTCTCTCATCAAAACCAGAGCTGTATACATATGCTGAAGATAACTATCCATATTATTGCCCCACATGTCTTTAAAAACCTGGCGGGGCAAAAAAATCTTTTCCTTTTGATTTCTTATTTCTACTTTTGAGTAATAATTGCTTTCACTCAAATAAGGGGGATCTATATAGATAAGGTCCAATTTTCCCTGATAGCCTGCCTGCAGCAGTTTCTGGATAACCTTTATATTATCGCCATGTACAAGAAGATTAAACCCCTCTTCATTTATATAACCATTTTCCGGGGTTGCAAAATAGGGATACACATATTCCACATCAACCAGCTTACCTTCTCCTGCTCCCTTTATATCTGGCTTTCTTTTCCCTTCCCATACCAGCTTTACCTTGTTATTCTCTTCCACCACTAACCTCCTGTTTTTTAGCAAGTGCTTCTATAATAAATATATTACCTCAAAAATTAACCGCCAGCCCTCTTTTTTGATGGCTGACGGTTAACTATCACCTGGCAACTATATCCATTCTCACCAAATTATCAGGCGTAAATGCTTTTTCTATACTAAAAATATCGGCAGTCAATGGTATAAGCAAAGCTAAAATAACAGCAATCAATATAATTACTATTAAATTTTTATACATTATTTAACCCCCTTTTTATAAAGCAAAATCACATATTCTTTCTAAGCTGCTTTAAGGCGGCTTTTTCTAACCTGGAAACCTGAGCCTGTGATATACCTATTTCTTCTGCCACTTCCATTTGCGTTTTTCCGCCAAAAAACCTTAATGCTATTATGTGCCTTTCTCTTTCATTAAGTTTTTTCATAGCTTCTTTGATAGCTATTTCTTCCAGCCATATGTCATCAGTATTTTTATCATCACTGATCTGGTCCATAACTAATATAGGATCTCCTCCATCATTATAAATAGGCTCAAATAAGGAAACAGGTTCCTGAATAGCATCCAGCGCAAAAACTATCTCTTCTCTTGGAACCTGCAGTTCTTCTGCTATTTGGGCAATAGTAGGCTCGGATGAATTGTCACAAACCAATTTTTCCCTTACCTGCAAAGCTTTATAAGCTATATCCCTTAGAGACCGGGAAACCCTTACAGCATTATTATCCCGTAAATACCGTCTTATTTCTCCTATAATCATAGGTACAGCATAAGTTGAAAATCTTACATTTTGATTCAAGTCAAAATTATCTATTGCTTTTATCAGTCCTATACAGCCTACTTGAAAAAGATCATCCACATATTCCCCACGATTGCTGAATCTCTGAATTACACTTAAAACTAATCTTAAATTTCCCTGGATAAGTTTATCTCTAGCTTCCTTATCTCCTTCCTGCATAGCTTTGAAGAGGCTTTTCATTTCTTCGTTTTTTAAAACCGGCAGCTTCGATGTATTGACACCACAGATTTCAACCTTGTTCAGCAATATTCCACCCCTTCATCTTTATTCACTTTTTTAAATTATTCTCCAAGAGGGGCAACATTATTCTGACAAACAAAAAACTCAGATGCCAAACATCTGAGTTATAAAATCTACTAATTTTCAATTTTGCGCATTTCTTTTTTTAACCTTTTTAATATGCGTTTTTCCAGCCTTGAAATATAAGACTGGGAGATGCCTAATATATCTGCTACTTCTTTCTGGGTTTTCTCTTCCCCGCCATCAAGTCCAAAGCGAAGTACAATAATAGTCTGTTCCCGGGCACTCAATTTTTTCACTGCCTGCCATAAAATATTTTTTTCTACTTCTCCCTCCAGACGTTTATATATCATATCACTTTCCGTTCCCAGCACGTCAGAGAGCAGAAGTTCATTCCCATCCCAATCCGTATTCAAAGGTTCATCTAAAGATACTTCCCCTTTATTCTTATTCCTGCGCAAATACATTAAAATTTCATTTTCAATGCAGCGCGAAGCATAAGTTGCCAATTTTATGTTTTTCTTGGGCTCAAAAGTATTCACTGCCTTTATAAGTCCAATAGTGCCAATAGATATAAGATCTTCTATCCCTACTCCCGTATTTTCAAATTTTTTGGCAATATAGACTACCAGGCGAAGATTATGCTCTATTAAAATAGACCTTGCCTTAGCATCTCCCACTTCCAGCTTGCTTATAATCATATTTTCTTCTTCTTCACTAAGCGGCGGTGGCAGTATTTCACTGGAACCTATGTAGTGTATACTGCGAAGGATTTTTTGCCTTAAATAAAGATTGATAAGATAGGCTTTCCATTTACGAAGGAAGAAAATATGCATAAAATACCTCCTTTATGCTGCCTGCAGTATTTCCGCAGGTATAAGCATTTTATAATCTCCCTTAAGATTTAAACGATCTTTATAAATACCTACCACTGCATCTTTACAAATCAGAACATCATCTCCGGTATCGATTATAATTTCATCCACCCTTATACCTACTAAAAGACCTTTCTTTTTGCCTATAGAGGTAAAAGGTATTAAACGCAAACGGTTAGCTAGGCTTGATTGTACAAGCATTGCAAATATTGCATTCTCATCACTGTTTTCTTCTATAATCCGGCAAAAATCCTGCGGTAAATGATTTTTTAAAAAATCATATTCTGCCACCAGGACTGGCTTATTAGTCAAGGGATCACGCAGATTATTACCGGTATCGAGAAAACCTTTCCCTGAACAATAATCTTCTCCCAGTTTTATTTTTACCGGAAAACTTAGCAAATCAGGAATAATTTTTTTGCCTAAATAAATACTTCCATACCTTCCTATTAATACAATGCAAAATATGCCGCTTAATAAATATAAATAAGAAAAAGAACCTATATAGGCATTCTTAACTCCCAAATAGGAAAAAGCTATAGTAGCTCCCGCAGCCACAAAGCTTATACCATAAAAATACAAAAAAGCCTTCTTAAATTCCGCCAGACCTTGTGGATTTAAGCCTATAACCAGCAGTACAGCAGAAAAAAGTATTTTTATATAGATGCTGTAAAAAAGGGACAAATTAGGGAATAAATAACCCAGAGAATAAATCCCGCCTATAGCAGCACTTATAAAAATACGACTGTAAACTATCTTAAAACGTGCTAATTTGGCTGTTGCCCAGAGCAGAAAAAAGTCCATTATAAAATTAACTAAAAAAGTTACATCCAAATAAACACATTCCATCTAAATAAATCACCTTACACCTAGTCCTTTAAACAGCACTACTTAATCAATATGTCCATATCAGCACCAGTATTCATACCAAATTATACCAGATAGACGGTGCATAATTTGTTGTATTGCAGAAAATAAGCAAGCGGGATTTTGGCAAATCCCGCTTATAAACACTTAATTGTGGCAAATTTTGTAACGAGCCAGAAGTTCTATTTTCTTCTTAAAAAAGGAGGAATTTCTAAATCTTTATCCTTATCTAAAAGAAAAGAAGACGTATCTATGAGTTTTGGTCTTTCCTTGTTTATATCTGCAGATATAGTATTTATATTTTGCGCTCTTGAAGCATTAAATCCCGTAGCAATAACCGTTACCCTTACTTCGTCCTGCAAACTCTCATCTATATTGGCTCCAAAAATAATGTTAGCTTCTACATCAGCAGCTGCATGGATAATTTCAGCCGCTTCGTTGATTTCATATAATGTAAGGTCATTACCTCCTGTTATATTAAATAGAACACCTTTTGCACCATCAATAGAAGTTTCCAGCAGAGGACTGGAGATAGCCATCCTGGCTGCTTCAGCTGCCCTGTTTTCACCGGAAGCCCTGCCTATTCCCATCAAAGCAGAACCGGTATTTTTCATAATCGTCTGTACATCAGCAAAATCACAGTTTATAATGCCTGGTACAGCAATCAGGTCCGATATCCCCTGGACTCCTTGCCGTAAAATATCATCGGCAATCTTAAAAGCATCATTAAAAGCAGTATGTTTGTCAACTACCTGCAGCAGCCTATCATTCGGTATAGTTATGAGGCTGTCCACCTCTTCCCGCAAAGCTTGAATACCTTTTTCTGCCTGAGCACTCCGCTTTCTTCCCTCAAAAGTAAAAGGCTTGGTTACTACTCCTACGGTCAAAGCTCCCAATTCCCGGGCAATCCTGGCAATAACCGGAGCCCCTCCGGTACCTGTTCCTCCGCCCATGCCGGCAGTTACAAAAACCATATCTGCTCCCTGCAGCGCACGTTTTATCTCATCGGCACTCTCTTCAGCAGCTTTCATGCCTATTTCAGGATTAGCTCCTGCTCCTAATCCCTTGGTTAGCTTTTCTCCTATTTGAATTTTTTTATCGGCCTTGGAAAGAAATAATGCCTGGGCATCAGTGTTAACCGCAATAAATTCTACTCCTCTTAAACCGGCTTCTATCATGCGGTTTATAGCATTATTACCTCCCCCACCAACACCTATTACCTTGATATTAGCAAACTGCTGCATCTCAACATCAAATTCTAATGGCATTTAAATACCTCCTCTGCCCTCAACTAAATAAATCTTTGAAAAAATAACCCAGCTTGTCAAAAAGCTTATAAAATCCTTGATGATTGTTATTTACAGGTGTCCATGCCATACCCTTTGCCCCACATACCACAGCTCCAATAACCGCAGCATTCTGGGGGAGGGCGAAATCATGGGTAATCCCTCTTATACTATTCGGGACCCCTATACGGACTGGTACCCCAAAATATTCCTCCATAACATGGACTATTCCGGGAAGCATCGCCTCGCCACCTACCACGACAATCCCTCCCGGCATTTTGGAAAGGCATCCAAAATCAGTAAGCTGTGCCCGTATCAGTTCCATCATTTCCAAAACCCTGGCCTGAATTATTTCAGCAACTGTACGAGCTGAAACTTCTCTAGTCTCACTACCTTGTATATTCTTTATTTTTATCGTTATCCCTTCTTTTACTAAAAAAGGACTAGCCACTCCATATTGTTCTTTTATGCGCAAAGCTTCCCCTAAAGAAGTTTTCAGCACAATTGCTATATCCCTGGTTATATATTCCCCTCCTATAGGCAAAACAGCAGTATGGCTGAGGCTTCCTTTTTCAAAAAAGCTTATTTCAATAGTTCCCGCTCCTATGTCAACAAGAACTACCCCTATTTCTTTTTCAGCAGGCAAAAGCACAGCTTCTGCTGCCAGTAAAGAATTATAGAAACACCTTTCTATCTGCAAATTTATACGTTCCGCACTTCGATACAAATTTTGTACAGCAGCAGCCTTAGCTATAATAACTGCTACCTCGGCTTCCAGCCGGCTCCCCACCATGCCTACCGGGTCTCTAACCCCTTCATATCCATCAACTATATATTGTCTCTCTACTTTTTGTAATATTATTTTGTCAGGGGGCAGAGGTATATTTTGAGCAGATTTCAAAACCCTTTCCTTATCTTCAGGAAGTATTTCTCCTCCTGGATTACCAACAGCTATGACTGCTCTGTTATTCATAGAAAATATATCTGCACCAGAAAAACCTACCACCGCGCTGCCAATTTCTACCCCTGTAAGCCTCTCCAGTTCGCCAAGGCAGCCTGCTATAGCCTTGGCCGTATTTTCGATATCTATTATGTTTCCTTTACGCAATCCGGAAGAAAAAACATGGCTTACTCCCAGAATATTAATTTCCTGTCCGGAAACAAACTCTCCCACAGCTGCTTTTATAGTACTGGTACCTATATCTAAACCTACCGCCAAACCTCTCCTCTTAATAACTATCCGCCCCTTCTTAGTACTCTTAATTACAAATACCACAAAAAGGCGGATTTTCCTTTTTATTACATATAATTTTATTTAGTATTTTTTCAGGAGATATCGACGGATAATTCCTAGATTCTGGAATAAGCGCACGCCAAAAACGACAACAGCAGCCAGATATAGCTCCACTCCCAGCTTATCTCCCAAATACGCAAGTCCAGCAGCCAATAAAGCATTAACGACAAAACCGCTTATGAAAATCAGATTATCAAAAGTATCCTCCATATAAGCTCTGATACCGCCAAAAACCGAGTCCAGAGCTGCCAGCACCGCGATAGACATATATTTAGCATAAACTACCGGCAAAAGCGGCATTTGAAATCCTATGATAATTCCCAGCAGTAAGCAAAAAACAGCTAGTAACCACATCTCTTCTATTCCGCCTTTTCTTTATATTCTACAGGAGTACTGTATTCGAACTTTAGTTTGCCATTATAGGCAGGGACACTTACTTTGCTAACTTTTTGTACATTTACCTGTACCCCCCACACTTTAAGCATCTCTACCACTCCTCCTCTTATCATAAGCCCGCTTTCCAGCATATCAGGATTGCCTATGGCCCTTATTTCAAAAGGAGGGGAGATTTTATTCCAGTTCACCAGAATCATAGTTCCGGCACATCTTATTTCTGTCATGGCCGTTATTCTTTCTCCATTTATAGATATCGCTTCTGCTCCTGAAGCTTTTAACTCATTAACTACCATCAGCAAATCAGTATCATGGATCAATAAATCATTAGGATTCTCACCTGGCTGAAGAACCCGCTTGCTGTCATCAAGGGTAACTATTACCCCCGGCCCTTCAACGGGAAGCATGCAGGCCGCCATACTGACCCTCTGCAGCTCTTCCTGCAGATCAGCCATAGCCTTATTATAATCGCGGCTGTTCTTTAGTTTTTTCCTTAATTCTAAAACTTCTTCCGCCAGGGCATCACGTTCTTCAGTTACTGCAGTAAGCCTCTGCGATAACTCATTGATTCGGGAAGGAAGCAAAGACTGCTGGTAGCTCTGGGTAGTCTTAAATTGTATAGCCAGCATGATACCTAATACCAAACATACCGAAGCTATTGAAATCCAGGTTGCTTTATTGCCATTTTCCATAACTATCACCTGCTTTTAATCCTTGGTTTTTATTACTGGCTGTCCTTTGAAACGCAAATCTACATATTCTATGACCTCTGTCCCCTTGCGGCTGAATTCTTCTTCCAATTTAAGCACCTGTTCCAGCAGTTTAACCTTTTCTTCTAGCCTATCATTAGAGCCAAACTTTATTTCAGTTCCCAGTGAAGTATATATAACTATTTCTTTCTTGCTGTTCATATAGTGAAAATCTGACAATCTTTTTTTTACCTCCGGCTTAAAGGATTCCCAGACTTCATACATCATCTTCATTCCTGCAGGTTCAACTGCCTGTCCCAGATTTACTTTAGAAGGCATTTTTTCCATAGTTATGATCGGATAATCTCCCTTAGGAAAATTAGGCCTGCGGTCTATACATACACCTTCCCCATCTAAACAAAGTATAACATCATAATAAGGCATTACTGCCCATATGGTTCGCTCCTGTACCCTTATTTCAATACTGCGGGGAAGATGCCTTATAACCTGCGCTTTTTTAATCATGGGATGTAATTCAAGAGCTTTGGAACATATGCGGTTATTCACCTCAAATATATTAGTCCCGGGAGATATATCTGCTATATCCAAAATTTCCCCTTCTGAAACTTCCTTATTTCCCGTCACATATATCTTTTCTACATTAAAAAAAGAACTATGCAAAAAAAGATAAAAACATACAAGGGTTATTATGCTTAACAGGCAAGCAGTAATAATCTTGCGCATAAGCTTGTAATCTCTCCTATAACGCTAACTGAAACGATTATAGCAAATATTTGTTATAAAATCATTACAATTATTAATACAAAAAAAAAGCTTGAGATAAGCTCAAAGCCTTATTTTTCTATTCTTTCTATATCTGCTCCTAAATTTTTCAATTTTAAATGTAAATTTTCATAACCCCGGTCAATATGATGAATCTGTTCAATTTGTGACTCTCCCTCAGCAGCCAAAGCTGCCAAAACTAAAGCTGCTCCTGCCCTAAGGTCAGTTGCTTCCACCAAAGCTCCCTGCAGGCTTTTTTTACCTTTAACTATAGCTACCCTGCCTTCCACTTTTATATCTGCTCCCATCCTTCTTAATTCCTGCACATGCATAAACCGGTTTTCAAAAATAGTTTCTACTATAACACTGGTGCCCTTTACCGTCGACAACAGCGCCATTATCTGCGGCTGCATATCAGTAGGGAATCCTGGATAAGGCATAGTTTTTATATCTGTAGCTCGTAAATTCCTGCTCCCGGTTATTCGCAGCCCCATATTGCAGGGGAATATTTCAGCCCCTATTTCCCTTAACTTAGCTACAATAGGCTGAACATGCTCTATTATCACATTCTCTATGCATATTTCACCTCGGGTTATAGCTGCAGCCACCATAAAAGTTCCTGCTTCTATTCGGTCAGGAATTACGGTATGCTGTACTCCCCCTAAATAGCTTACTCCTTCAATTCTTATAGTATCCAATCCAGCTCCCCTTATTCTGGCTCCCATACAGTTAAGAAAGTTTTGCAAATCAACTATTTCCGGTTCCCGTGCCGCATTACGAATTATAGTTATTCCAGGCGTCATACTGGCTACCATCATAATATTTTCAGTAGCTCCTACACTTGGAAAATCAAGTAAAATTTCGTTTCCTCCTATATTGTTAGCTTTCCCTTCCATAAATCCTGCTTCTTCATTTATTTCATAACCTAAACTGGTAAATCCCTTTACATGAAGATCCATAGGTCTGGTACCAATCGCACATCCTCCAGGATGAGCTACCCTGGCTTCTTTAAAGCGTCCCAGCAAAGCTCCCATAACCAGATTAGAAGCTCTCATTTTCCGGGAAATACTTTCCGGAAGTTCACATCTCGATATGCTCTGGCTATTAATAATCAAGACATCTTTTTCCCTTTTCACATAAGCTCCCAGAACCTTCAAGGCTTCAGCCATAACATTTATATCTTCCAGATCAGGTACTCCAGTTAGTATTACTTCTTCATTGGCCATTATGCTGGCCGCCATTATAGGAAGGGTAGAATTTTTCGACCCGCTTACTTTAACCTGACCCTTAAGCGCTCTATTACCATTTATTATTAACTTGTTCAAAAAAACACCTCCGCCTAGGATATCCCCTTAAACGCGAGGCTTTCAAGTTCGCTTAAAAATTCCTCGCCTATTCTCCAAACATCTCCCGCCCCTATAGTAATTACCAGATCCCCTGCCCTGGTATTTTCTAACAGGTATTTTTTTATCTTTTTAAACGAATCCAGGTATACCGCATTACAACCTGCTCCTAAAGCAGCTTCATATACCAGTTTTCCATCAACTCCTGGAATAGGTTTTTCAGATGCTGCATATACTTCTGTAAAAATAGCTAAATCGCATTCAGAAAAAGATTCACCCAGTTCTCGCCATAACGCATGGGTACGTGAATAGCGATGAGGCTGAAATACAGCTATCACCCTCTCACGTTTTAATCCCAGAGCTGCTGCTAGAGTTGCCTTTATTTCAGTAGGATGGTGAGCATAATCGTCTACTACCATAATGCCAAACTTTTCACCCTTAATCTGAAAACGCCTTTTGGCTCCCTTAAATTCTTTAATCACTTCTCGCACTTTTGTAAAATCCAGGCCTAACTCTAAAGCCACTGCTATAGACGCTGCTGCATTCAGCGCATTATGCTTTCCGGGAACCGATAATTCTACCTGACCTAAATACACATCTCTTCTGTAAACCTTAAATACTGAGCCTATTTCTTTAGGTTCCCAATCTTTTATATAGTAGTCATTATCTGCGTTTTCTCCATAAGTTATAGTTTTAACCGAAATGTCAGACCTAATATCGGATATATATTTATCTTCCCCATAAAGAACCGCAAATCCATCAGGCCTTACCTGATTGATAAACTGCACAAATGCCTTTTTTATGTTGTCAACTGAGCCGTAAAAGTCTAAATGATCGTCTTCAATATTTGTAACAACTGCAATATAAGGAAAAATATCTAAAAAAGAAGCATCACTCTCATCCGCTTCGGCTACAAAATAATCACTGTTGCCCAGGTGTGCATTTATATGTCCATCCTTAAGCTCCCCTCCCACTATAAAAGTAGGATCTATGCCGCATCCCTGCAAAACCCAGTAAATCATAGAAGTAGTTGTAGTTTTGCCATGGGCGCCAGCTACTGCTATACCTTTTTTGGCATTAATCATATTAGCCAGCATCTGGCCCCGTTTTAAAACCGGAATATTTCTTTTAAAAGCTAAACCTACCTCTGGATTATCTTCAGGTATAGCAGAAGAAACTACTAAAAGATCAACCCCCTCCTTCAGGTTAGAGGAAGAATGCCCCTGAAAAATCTCTATTCCCATTTCTCTCAATCTTTGGGCAATACCATTCATCTGCAGATCGGATCCGGTAACCTTAAATCCCTGTTCAAATAATATTTGAGCTATGCCACTCATTCCTGCACCAGCTATACCAACCATATGAATCCATTTTTCCGGTATCGTGGCCATTCTTTCATCTCCTTCTCCTTGTAAATTACACTCTATACTATGCATAATTAATAAAAGTGGTTACAAAAATGATAATAACCTTAAAATTAGCCGTTAAGAATAGTCTCGACAATATCTTTTAGGGCATGTGGTTTAGCCTCTTTAAGCAAATTAGATCGCATTTCCGCTAAAAGATGCGGATTACATCTCAAATATTCAATTTTGTTATAAAGAGTATCTCCATCTAAATATTCATCAATAACCATCTCGGCAGCTTTTTTTTCTTTAAGAGAGCGCGCATTTTTTTCCTGATGTCCTTCTGCTGCATAAGGATATGGTATTAGTATGGCAGGAAGACCCAAAATAGCTAATTCACATAAAGTACTGGCTCCAGCCCGGCAAACAGCCAGATGCGCTACCGCCAAAGCCTCCTCAATGTTATACATATATGGGAATAACCGGAGGGTTAATTTCATTTTATCATCAATATTTTGCTTAAGTTTTTCTTTTATTTCTTCATAGCCTGTATGCCCGGTAATCCAGATTATCTGGATATTTTCATCATCTTTATATCTCTGTACCACTTCCAGCATGGCATTATTTATGCTCATCGCTCCCCGGCTGCCGCCAAAAGCAACCAGAGTAAACTTGTCCTCAAGCTCTAGATCATGAAGAGCTTTTTCCCTCTTCACTTCCATTATCTCCTGCCGCACAGGAAGACCGGTCACTTTAACGTTTCTGCCTCTTAAATATTTTTTGGTTTCTTCAAAAGTAAGAAAAACATAATCTACCCGGGAAGCTAAGTTGCGGTTGGCTAAACCCGGAAATACATTTTGTTCATGTATCATAGTCTTACAATTAAAAAAAGTACCCGCCAGAACTACAGGGAAAGAAACATATCCCCCGGTTCCGAGTACTACATCAGGTTTGAACTCTTTTATTATGCTGAATGCCTGAAAAAAACTTTTGGGGAACTTGATTAAAGACCTGGAAGCCTTTAGCATAGAAGAACGATCTATCCCTGATATATCAACAGCACGAAAAGGATAACCTGCTTTGCTGACAATATCTTTCTCCATGCCTTTTTCCGTGCCTACATAAAGTATTTCTGCCTTTGGAAACACTCTCTTTACTTCATCAGCGATAGCCAGAGCAGGGTAAATATGCCCTCCTGTACCGCCACCGCTCAATATAAGCCTCATAACCTCATTTTTCCTCCTATCTTATTGAACTGTATCTTGATATATTAAGCAGAATACCTACCCCCATCATAGTGAAAAGCAGTGAGGAACCTCCATAACTTATAAAAGGCAAAGTTATACCCGTAACTGGTAAGGCTCCACAAACTACACCTATATTTATAGCTGCTTGAAAAACTATCATCGTCGTTATGCCAGCTGCCAGCAAACTGCTAAAATTGTCAGGAGCATTTATGGCAATTTTAAAACCCCTCCAGGCTAGAAGAACAAAAAGGGAAATAACCAGAAAAGCGCCTATAAAACCCAGTTCTTCTCCCAGAATAGCAAAAATAAAATCGGTATGCTGTTCCGGCAGATAAAAAAACTTTTGCCGGCTGCGTCCCAATCCCATACCGAACAAACCGCCTGACCCTAAAGCATATAATGATTGTATAGTTTGGAATCCTTCATCACTGGCATATTTCCAGGGGTTAAGAAAAGCAATAAATCTTTCCATCCGATAAGGGGCAACTGCAATAGCGCCAGCCACTGCTACCATCCCCACCATCCCTATTCCTGCCAGATGGGACCATCTGGCTCCTGCTGCCAGCAACATAAAAAATACCGTACCAGCTATGGCAAATGAAGTCCCTAAATCAGGCTGCAACATAATAAGCCCACAAACTATCGCTAATATTACCAGATAAGGCAGAACACCTATCTTAAAAGATTTTATATGTTCAAGATTAGCATCCAGGTTTCTGGCCATAAACATGACCATTCCCAATTTGGCCAGTTCGGAAGGCGTAAAAGAAAGAAAACCTACCCCCAGCCAGCGGCTGGATCCTTTGGCGGTTATGCCCAAAGGAGTAAGCACTAGAATCAGGCACAATATAGCTAAAAGAGCTGCTGGATAAGATAAAGCCTTAATCTTTTCCAGGCTCATCCTCATTATTATTATCATTATTGCCAAACCAGCACCTGCCCACATTAACTGCCTCTTAAAAAAATAATAAGCATCCCCGTATCTTACATTGGCGGTAACCGAACTGGCACTAAAAACCATTATAAGTCCTATGCCTAATAAACCTAAAACAGTTAGAAAAAGCACAAAATCAGGCGGTCCCTTTTTCAGCCTCATTAAACCCCCCCTGCAGACCAGTTGTATAAAACACCAAATTATTAATCTATATTAACATTTTGTTATTAACTCCCTTACTACCGTACAAAAACAGTCACCGCGGTGTTCATAGCTTTCAAACATATCCCAGCTGGCACAGGCAGGTGATAATAAAACTACATCACCTCCGCCTGCTAATTCCCTGCTTTTAAAAACAGCCTCTTTTAAATCCTCAACTTCATATATATTATAAAATCCTTCTTTAATAACTGCCCTTTTTATCTCTTCTTTAGCTTCCCCTAAAAGTATAAGGCTTTTTACCTTATCCTTTATTATTCTGGCTAATTCATCAAATTTAGCTCCCTTATTGCGCCCTCCCGCAATAAGTATTACCGGGCTATCATAGGCCTGTAATGCCTTTATGGCTGATTCAGGATTGGTAGCCTTTGAATCATTAACATAAAGAACCCCATCTATATATTCTACTTCTTCCATCCGGTGCCTTACCCCTTTAAAAGTGCGCAAAGCTTCTTTTATTACTTCTGGACGCACCCCGGCCAGAAAAGCCATCGCAGAGGCACATAAAACATTTTCCAAATTATGCTCTCCTCTTAGCAAAATATCTCCGGTAGAACATATTATTTTTTCTTCTCCCTCAAATCTGGCTACTATATTCCTTTCTTTTACAAATAACCCTTCTTTTAGGTTATTATGCACAGAAAAAAACACTACCTGCCCTCTGCTCTTAGCAGCCAGGCTCTTTACCAGATCATCATCATAATTTAAAACCGTAAAGTCTTTTTCGTCCTGATAGGCAAAAATCCTAGCTTTAGCTTCAATATAAGCATCAAGCGTTTTATGTCTGTCCAGATGGTCAGGGGTTATATTTAATATTCCGCATATATGAGGCCGGAAAGTTACTGTAGTTTCCAGCTGAAAACTGGAAACCTCGGTAGCAATCACTCCCTGCCTTATTTCATCAACAATTTTGGTAAGAGGTATGCCAATATTGCCTGCTGCCCAGGCATTTTGCCCATCTTTTTCCAAAATAGACTTAAGCAGTGCAGTAGTTGTTGTCTTGCCATTAGTGCCGGTTACCGCATATATCTGCACATCCGGTGATTTTATCATATAGGCAAGTTCAAGTTCCCCAATAACAGGTATTCCTTCTCTAAAGGCCGCCTGAACCGGCTCTATGGAAAGAGGTATGCCAGGGCTTACTACCAGCAAATCAAAACTATCTTTCTTAATCAAAGGATAGCTGCCAGTAAATACCTGTACGCCTTTATCCCTAAGCATTCTGGATGCTTCCATTACTTTATCGGACTTGCCTTCATCAGCTGCAGTAACTATCGCCCCTCTTTTGAGCAATACATCAGCTGCCGCTAGCCCACTTCTCGCCATCCCTAATACCAAAACTTTTTTTCCTTTTAATTCTCCTATCATAATTTATATTCTCCCATTTCCAAAATAATATTTCTAAAACTAACCTATATAATAATTGCCTGCCCCTTTAAGAGCTAAAATCCCCAGCACGGCAAACAGAAATGACAGCAGCCAGAAAAAGCGAACAACTTTCTTTTCCGGCCACCCCTTTAACTCAAAATGATGATGAATAGGGCTCATAAGAAAAACCCTTTTTCCCGTGGTTTTAAAAGAGATTACCTGTATGATAACACTCAAGGCTTCTATTACATAAACTCCACCCATAATAATAAGCACTATCTCCATCCTGGTAAAAGCTGCTACAGCGGCCACAGCTCCTCCCAGAGCCATGGAACCAGTATCACCCATAAAAATGCGCGCTGGATGACGGTTAAAAACCAGAAAACCTGCACAGGATCCAGCCAGGGCCAAACAAAAAATGAGCAGTTCATAATGAGAGGTCATAATGCTTACTATAGCCAAAGCCAATGCCACAAAAAAAGTAACCCCGGCAGCCAGTCCATCCAGCCCATCGGTAAGATTTACCGCATTGGAAGTGCCCATTAAAACTAATACCAGAAATGGTATATAGAGATAACCCAGATCAATAAGCCCTACCCGGGGAATTATGATTTCTGTTCCCCGGTCAAAATATAAAAGCAAAAAAAGCCCAAAAATAATCCCCACCAATAATTGTAAAACGAGCTTTTCCCTGGCTTTTAACCCTAACGAACGTTTTAACACCACTTTTATGTAATCATCAAAAAATCCGATGCCTCCAAAAGCCAGCATAACCAGCATAGCTCCCCAGGCTTCCGTGCTTCTTCCTGCCATAAAAAAAACAGCAACCATAACAGCAGTAATCATCATTATCCCCCCCATGGTAGGGGTACCTGCTTTGACATAATGGCTTTTAGGCCCTTCTTCCCTTATACTCTGCCCTGCTTTTAAGCGAGTAAGAAAAGGTATCATAAAAGGAGCCAGCACCAAAACCACAATAAAAGCTATAATTCCTGCCATTAATGAACTTGTTACATATCCGGACATAAAACACCCTCCGTACTAAAATCACTACATCAAAATTATTCACCTTTATTCTCCACAAATTCTAAATATCCCTGTACCAGTACTTCCATCTTCATACCCCGGGAAGCTTTAAACAAAACTGTATCATCAGCATTTAAGCTGTAACATAAAAAAGAAAGCGCTTCTTCCTTATTCTGGAAACTATATATACGATCAGCAGGCATCCCGGCTCTTAACGCACCTTCAGCTATGTACTTGCCTAATTTCCCAACCGTAACCAGAATATCGACATCATTTTCAAATGCCTTTTCTCCCACCTTAAGATGCCCATCAATTTCATAGCTTCCCAGCTCATACATGTCGCCCAGAACAGCTATCAAACGTCCTTTTTCCCTCAAATTCCTGCCTGTTTCTAACGCTGCTTCCATAGATAAAGGGTTGGCATTATAGGTATCATTAATTACCTTTCCTCCACTGCTCAAGGTTATAACATTAAGCCGGTTGGTTTCAGGCTGGTAATCAGCCAAAAAAGACACCATTTCATTTATATCCACTCCTAAAAGATAAGCAACCGCCACCCCGGCTACCACATTGTACGCCATTTTCGAGGTAGGAACAGGGAAAAACATATTACACGACTTTTCAAAAATATCCGCTTCTATATTTATACCATTATTTTTATTTTCTACCTTTTTAATTCTAAAATCACAATCTTTATTATAGCCAAAGGTATACTTTCTACAAGAATAATCCTCAGCAGTTCTTTTAAGTATCTCATTATCTCCATTTATCAAGGCAAAACCATCGGAGTTAACATGCTTTAATACCTCACACTTAGCCCTGGCTATATTTTCCATGCTTCCAAGGGTTTCCAGGTGAACCGGTTCTACATTGGTAATAACTGCACAATAAGGCTGCACTATATAAGCCAAGCGGTCAATCTCTCCCCTGGCCCGCATAGCCAGTTCAACTACTGCTGCCTCATGATATTCTTCCAGTCTAAAAAGGGTTAAAGGTACCCCAATATCATTATTAAAATTGCCTTCCGTTTTTAAAGTATTAAATCTGCTTTTTAAAAGAGAGGCAATTATCTCCTTGGTAGTAGTCTTGCCTACACTTCCGGTAACCGCAACCACTGGAATATTAAACCTTTTTCGATAGCTTTTGGCCAGTATTTGTAATGCCTTAAGGGTATCGGCAACTTTTATAACTACTTTACCCGGCAGTATTTTTTTCTCATTCCAGCCCTTCTCTACAATTGCAGCATAAGCCCCTTTTTCAAAAGCTTCCAGAACAAAATCATGACCGTCAAAACGTTCTCCCCTTAAAGCAACAAACAAACTACCCGGAGCTATGCTGCGCGAATCAGTACACACACAGGATACGAAACCTTTCTTTTCCCCATATACAATTTTCCCATCTACACTTTTACACACAAAATCAATGTCCATTTTCATGTTTTATTATCTCCTCTAAAAATTCTTTTGCTACCTTACGGTCATCAAATTCTAAAACCTTATCTCCAATCAATTGATAAGTCTCATGTCCTTTGCCGGCAATAACCACCATATCCCCCGGTTTAGCCATATAAATAGCATGTCTTATAGCTTCCCTTCTATCCACAACTACAGCATAACGCGACCCTTCTACCCTTAAAAGCCCAGGGATAATGTCGTCAATTATAGCCTTCGGATCTTCACTGCGGGGATTATCGGAAGTTACTACACAAAAATCGCTGTATCTGGCAGCAATTTCCCCCATTAAAGGCCTCTTGGTCTTATCCCGGTCTCCTCCACATCCAAAAACCGTTATCAATCGATTTTGGGTAAGTTTTTTTGCGGTTTTTAAAACATTTTCCAAACCGTCCGGAGTATGAGCATAATCTACTACCACGGTAAAATTCTGCCCGCACTTTACCTGTTCAAATCTGCCTGCTACACTTGTTGTCCTGGCCAAAGCCTCCTGTATTATCTCCGGTTTTATACCCTCCCGGAGAGCAAAAGCGATAGAGGCCAGAGCATTATAAACACTAAATAAACCTATTAACTGCATCTCAACTTTAAAATCTACATCTTTATATTTAACCATAAAACTGGTACCTTTGGCAGTTATGTTAAGGTCATACCCTTTTACATCAGCATCATTCTCTACGCCGTAAGTTATTACTTCTGTTCCCGTAGCTTTTATAAAATCTTCGGCATACCTGTCATCATTATTTATAACTGCAAAATTGTTTCCTTTTTCAGATAGCATGGAAAATAGTTTAAGTTTGGCATTTTTATAATTTTCCATATTCTGATGATAATCAAGATGATCCTGCGTTAAATTGGTAAAAACAGCTACATTATAATCTATTTCCTTAACCCTATCCAAATCTAAAGCATGGGAAGAAACTTCCATAACCACATATTCTGCCCCTTTTTGCCGGCAAAGGCTCATAAATTCTTCAATTTCCAGTGCTTCAGGGGTAGTATGCCCCATCTCCTGTTTATAATCATCAATACGAGCATAAAGAGTGCCTAAAATACCAGCTTTAAAAGAAGCCTGGGTAAGGATATTTTGTATAAGATGAGTGGTAGTAGTTTTTCCATTGGTACCGGTAACTCCTATAACCCGCATAAAAGCAGAGGGACATCCATAGAAGTTGGAAGCAACTTTAGCCATAGCCGTACGTGTATTACCGGTAACAATATAGGTTACCCCGTCAGGTACCTTTTGCTCTTCTTCAGCCAGTACTGCTACAGCTCCCTTCGAAACAGCATCCTTTATATAGTTATGCCCGTCAGTTTTAAAACCTCTGACACATACAAATAATGAACCTGGTTTAACTTTTCTCGAATCATAATAAACACCAGTTATATCAATACAGTCACTTCCATTTATTATTCGATATTCTATTCCCCGTAAAATATCTTTAAGCTGCATCTTTTCTCTCCTTTCCGCCTATTTATTCACCAATAGGCTGAAACTTTACTTTGATACTCGAGCCAACCGTAACTATTTTTCCGGGTTCTGGAGACTGCTCATAGGCTAACCCATAACCTTCTGGTATAAGGTGAAGCCCTAAATCTGAAAGAATCTTCGCTACTTCCCGCATAGACTTCCCTTCTAAATCAGGTACCGTAATTTCACCTTCTGCCTGATTAGGCTTAACCTGGGAAAGATAAATAATAACCTGACTTCCCCTGTCAACTTTGGTCTGTGACCTGGGTGCCTGCTTCCATACCAGATTGCCTGTTCCTATGACTTTAACATTAAGGCCTCTAGAATTCATAATTCCGATAGCTTCTGAGAGCGGTAAATTTACGACATCAGGAACTACCACTTTTTCAACCTTAACCTCATTTTTGGCTTCCGCTTTATATAAAGGAACCTCCAAATAACGCAGTGCATCCTTCATTATTTCCCTGAAAACAGGAGCTGCCACCCATCCACCATAATAAGGATAACCCTGCGGAGCATCAACTACCACAATACAGGCCAATCTTGGATTATCAGCAGGAGCAAAACCAATAAATGAAGCTACATATTCATTGGGTAAATAGCCTCCTGCAGGGGATATCTTCTGGGCAGTTCCCGTCTTGCCTGCCACCCGGTAGCCTTCTATATAAGCATTCTTACCGGTTCCGTTTTCGACTACTCCTTCCAGTATTAAGCAAAGTTCCCTGGCCGTTTCAGGAGAAATAACCTTTCTTATCACCCTGGGTTCTATCCTTTTTATCACTTTTCCATCTTTATCTATAACACTTTTAACCAAATGGGGCTGCATTAAATTACCCCCATTGGCTACTGCTGATACAGCTGTAATAAGCTGCAGAGGGGTAACTGCATTAGCCTGACCTATAGACATGGTAGCCAGATCAATCTGCATAGCCCTTTCCCTGGGCACCAGTATTCCCTTGGCTTCCCCCGGCAGGTCAATACCGGTAGGCTTGCCAAAACCAAAATTATTTATATATTTATAATACCTATCTATGCCAATTTCTAATCCTACTTCTACAAAACCAACATTGCATGAATTAGCCACTACTTCCTTAAAAGTCTGGCTTCCGTGGGCTTTACGATTGGAACATCCTATAGTTTCCTTGCCTACTTTAACATAGCCCGGACAGAAAAACTTCCTTTCGGTGGAAACCAGTTTTTCCTCTAAAGCCATGGCCGCCGTAATAATCTTCATGGTCGATCCCGGTTCATAAACATCATTTATGGCAAAATTGCGCCGGTTAGAAGCAGGGTAATCATTGTAATTATTGGGATCAAAGGTAGGCCTGGAGGCCATAGCCAGTATTTCCCCCGTATTAGGATCCATAACTATAGCAGCAGCAGCTTTCGCTTTACGTTCTTTAAAAACCTTATCCAGTTCCCTTTCCACAATATACTGTACAGTCTCATCAATGGTTAATATGAGGTTCGCTCCATCCTGAGGCGGAATATATTTATGAGTAGCTTCTGGTATAGGCCGGTTGGCAGCATCATGTTCTATAATTATTCTTCCCTTTGTGCCTCCTACCAGATCATTGTAATAATAGTCAATTCCCTCTAAACCCGTATTATCAATACCTGATATCCCCAAAACATGGCTGGCCAGGCTGCCTTTGGGATAAAACCTTCTGCTCTCCTCGGTAAAACCGATTCCCGGCAAATCAAGTTCACGAAGCTTTTTGGTTATTTGAGGATCTACCTGTCTTTTTACCCACTCAAAAGAAGTATTATTGGTTATTTTTCTATAAACTTTTTCCTCATCCATATTTAATATTTTAGCCAGTTTTTCTGCAATCTCCCTTTCTTTTTTTGAAGCTTTAACCTCAGCAGGAATGGCATAAATCGAATCTACACTTACCGATATAGCCAGTTCATGCCCATTGCGGTCATAAATAATCCCCCGCTTGGCCTCTACCGGTATATCCCGCATCCTGTTCTGCATAGCCTTCTCGGAAAGCTCAGCCCCTCTTACAAACTGAACCCAGAATATTCTCAAGGTAAGCAAAAGAAATCCTAATGTAAACAAGAAAAAAAGCGTAGCTATACGCTTTCTTACTGCTAAGCTGGTAGATCTCACTATCATACCACTCCTACTTTATTTACCTGTTTTTATCAGCCAGAAAAGCCAGGTTAGAATATAACCTGTAAAGAGGTTTTTCCTTTCCATTCTTATCTTCACCAGTCTGTTCACCCGCAGCCATCCGCTTAAGGGGTGCCACCTTAACTTCTGCTGGTAAAACTGCTACATCTATTTCCTGTTCCGGCTTTACCATATGCAGTTCGTTTATCGCTATTTTCTCCACCATCTCTAAAGAACAGCTGTTTTCTGTCAAATATTGAATCCTTAAATTTTCATTTTCAATATTATGTATTTCTTTTTCCAAATCTACAATCTGATAGCCAAGTACCGCACTTTTCACACATAAATATACCAGAATAACTGCATATATGAAAAAAACCCCAATTACCTTGCAGAGCATCTTTTTCTTCTGGGCTCTTACCAGGTCTGCCCTGGAAGAACTGAAAGTCTTGCTGTAATCAGCCCCTTCTGACGCTATAGAATAATCCGAATAATAATCATACTTATAGCCTGCCTGTATCAATTTTATTCTCCCCTCCTGTTTTATAGAACTACAACTTTTCCGCTACCCGAAGTTTGGCACTGCGCGCCCGCGGGTTAATTCTGCATTCCTCGTCATCTGGAACCACCGGTTTGCGGCTTACAATTTTCAACTCTGGTTTATGATGGCACACACATACCGGCATTCCCGGCGGGCACAGGCATTCCCGCGCTTTTTCCTGCATAAAATTTTTGACAATCCTGTCTTCCAGGGAATGGAATGTTATTACACAAAGCCTTCCCCCCGGTTTCAACAAGTTTACCGCCTTGGGCAAAACCTCGCGCAAAGCCTCTAATTCTCCATTTACTGCTATGCGCAAAGCCTGAAAAGTCCTGCGGGCAGGATGCTTTTCCCGTTTATAAGAAGCAGGAACTGCTTTTTTTATCACTTCAACCAGTTCCAGGGTAGTATCTATACTTTTTATTTCCCTTTGCCTGACAATAGCTCTGGCAATAGAACGGGCAAACTTTTCTTCTCCGTATTCATAGATAATCCTGGCTATTTCTTCTTCTTCATAACCATTTACAACATCCCAGGCAGTCAAAGGTTCTGCCCGGTTCATTCTCATATCCAGCCGGGCATCCTCATGAAAGCTGAATCCACGAACCGGATCATCCAGTTGAAAAGATGAAACTCCCAGATCAAGCATTATGCCATCAACTTTATCTATTCCATATAAAGAAATTTCCTCTTCCATAAATCGGAAATCAGAATGAATAAAGGTTATATTATCATAATTCAGCTTCTTTCTGGTTTCCTCTAAAACATCCCTGTCCTTATCAAAAGCAAAAACCCTGGCTTCCGGCATTAATTCTTCCATAAGCCTTTTTAGATGTCCTCCACCACCTAAAGTCCCGTCAACATAAATTCCTTTTCTATCTGTCACCAGGTTATTTATAGTCTCTTCCAGCAATACTGGCTTATGCATATCAACACTCCTAGATACCCAAATCTACCATTTTTTCTGCTATTTCTTCATATGAAGTTTCCGCTTCTTTAGCATAGTTTACCCAGCTGTCAACTGACCAAATCTCGATTCTTGTTCCTACCCCTATTATGACAATATCTTTTTCAATTCGGGCATAATCCCTTAAATTAGGAGGCAAAACAGTTCTCCCCTGTTTATCAAGTTCCAGTTCAGAAGCACCAGCGAAAAAAAAGCGCACAAAAGCTCTTACATCCGCTCTGGTAAGCGGAAGCGCGCGCAGTTTTTCTTCTATCTGGTTCCATTCTGCTAAAGGATAAAGAAATATGCAATTATCCAGCCCCTTGGTGGCTATAAATTTTTCGCCCAGGTTCTCCCTGAACTTGGCTGGTATAGTAATCCTTCCTTTAGCATCCAGGGAATGTTGATACTCACCCAGAAACATATATGCTCTCCTGTTTAATTTTTAAGGGATTTTGTTCCACTTCTCTCCACTTTACTCCACTTTATTCTACTTTAACCTGTAAATATCCTTTTTTTAAAAATAAAAAAAATTTAAGCTTATTTTATTAAATTCGACAGAAAAGAACCTGTCTTTCGGCTTTCCTCCCTTCAAAACCCGTTTTTTCAGGTAAAAATTACCATTGTAATTGTTAAAAAATTTTTGACTATATTACTGCTTTTTAAAGTTTTAAGGCAAATAAAAAACCTGACCCTAAAGTTCAGCAGTCAGGCTTTTTATTATCACTTGCAGTTTGTTTTATACCTATAACAAAAATATAGAATTAGAATATATCCAGGGATAATAACGGCCTAAAAACCGGTAGTCAGCTTCTATTCTATATACTCCTTTACCTATGTCCTCAAAAATATGCCTTTTCCCCTTGCTCACAGCGGCCGTTTTTCCATTATGAATAAGCCTTACCCGTCCGTAATAAGGAGTAATAACTTCCATATGCATTCCATTTCGGTATTCTACTTCATCGCCAGCCGTCCAGCTCTGGTTTCCATACTTTAAAAGAAAGCGAAATCCCCGGCTGTCCCTTCTATAATCATCGGCAACCCAGCTTCTTCCGCTGCGCAGTGCTTCATATACTGCCAGTTTGTCTCTTGCCCAATCTTTTCCCAGCTTTTCCATAAGCAAAATATGCATATTGACAGAGCGAAAAGCTTTAAGATAAGAACCTACCGTTATCGGAATAAAGCCAAGTTTAAATTTTATATTATGGGCATCAGAACCGCCAAAAGCAGCTACTTTTTCTCCCTTTAGCTGAAAAAAATCAAGCTTGCGCAGTGCTTCGCGACTGGGACCGGTTATGCAGAACCGGGGGCAAAGAAGCAGAAAAATCCCCTTTACAAAGCTATCTATATTATCTTTCCAGCCGGAAACCCAGTTCCATATTTCTATACCCTGGAAACCGGAAACCTGCCAGTTATTCCAGTTAAAAACTATGCCGTTTTCATAATAAGGAGACCCCTTCTCAAAAGGATGGGCAATAATCCCTATTCCACCCTGTTCATTTACCTCATCTATTATCTTCTGCGGATTGGAAGTATCATTTGCTACCTCCCTTTTAATGTTTAAAGCCAGATAATGACAGCAGGCATCATTAATCTCCATGCCTATCAAAACCAATACCCGTCCGTAGTAGCCTTCTTCGTTATTCCTTAAACCCCGCAGATTTTCATGATCAGTTATAACTACAAAATCAAGCCCTGCCTTTTCTGCCAGGCAGGCAATCTCTTTTATATTTCCCGTCCCATCTGAATAAACCGAATGTATATGAATATTCCCCACATACTCATACAAGGCCTGTCACCTCATCTTTTTAACAATAAAAGGGGTTAAGAGTATTATATACCCTTAACCCCTTTTTTAGCTAATTATATTATAAGCCTTATTTTAGTAGCTGTAGGTGAAAGTAGCTTCATAGGTTGTTTCTTTTTCTCCTAACATAGTTTTAACCTTGGCAGTACCATTCTTTATAACAATCTTGGTAACCCGGTTAGTCTTTTTGTCAATGGTGATTTCAGCAGTACCTTTTACATCTGACCAGGTAGCCTTGTCGTTTACCTTGTTGAGCATATTAAGGAGGGAAGCTGGGGTAGCGCCAGTTACAGTGATAACATATACATCGCCTTTATCAGCAAAAGAACCGCCAGCAACTACCTTCAGAGCTTCTGCTTCCGGGCCATAAATAAGTTCGGAGTACGGACATAAAGCAGCATTCACATCACTCTTGCCCAGGGGGCCAGCATCACCCTTGATGTTGGCAGTTGCCTTGCCGTCAGCTGCAATAGATGCGGTTGCTTCTGCCCCAACTTTTACCATGCCAGCTACCAAACCAGAAATGCTTATCTTGGCATTTACCGGTCCAAAAGCCTTTACCACTGCTTTGGCTGCATCATCAGCACTGGCAATAGCAGCCGGTTTAGGTTCTTCTTTGGGCTGCTCAGGCTTTGGCTCTTCCTTGGGCTGTTCAGGTTTGGGCTGCTCAGGCTTCGGCTGTTCCACAACTGCCGGAGCTTCTCCAATAATAACCGTCTTGGTATTAGCATCCCAGCCTATCTTTACTCCCAGAGCTTCTGCCAGGGGACGAGCCGGCAGATAAGTACGTCCCTGATAAACTATAGGACTTAAATTTTTGCCGTCAATTTGAGGTGTCCAGCTCTTACCATTGAGCATAAACTTTATATCATTGGCCAGGGTAGCCTGAATTACCTGGGAAGTAGATCCAGCTACCGCACCGGCGGTAAAGGCAAACAACATCATTACAGCCACCAGGAAAATCCATCTTTTTTTCATGAAGCAAGAACCCCCTCTTAAATTTTTTAAATATTAAATTAAACCTTATATTTTATATTTTTAGTCCTTAAAATTTAAGCATTTTCCTGAACTCCAGCCTGGAAAGCCTGTTTGGGCGGACGCCCAGCTGCCAGCAGTATGATTAAAGCTACTACGGCAGCTCCTGCTCCATACTTAACCGCATTAGCCTGCTTGCTTACCTCCGGAGTCTGGAATACATAAGCTACGCTGCCTTCCGCACCTTCCGGCTTACCCAGGAAAGTATCCGCCTGTTTGGCTTTTTCAGCTAAAGCCTGGGCAATAGCTCCGACAGAAGCAAAAGTTTTCATCCCTTCAGCGATAGCTTCTTTGGCCTGTCCGGCACCACTGCCAATCTTGCCGGTCCCTTCCTTAATTTTTTCCATACCCGGCAGGGCTTTTTCCTCAATACCTGCCTGCATAGCAGCCAGAGCATAAAGCAGGGTATTGGGATTGCCGCTGGCATCTACTGATTTGACAGGATTGCCGTTTTTGTCCACATTACCCAGACCAGTTACCATGAGGCCAAGCCCGGCATCTACCTTACCCAGGCTGTTTGATAACATATTAGCTCCCAGTTCCAGTGCACTTACACTGGCCGGAAAATCTATCGTGCCGCTGGAAGTTATCATCTGGCCTCCATCGCGGAAAACCCCGACATTATGATTTATGGCCATCAGTTTCGGCTCAATAGCCTCGGTTATTACCTTTTCGGCAGGAGTTCCTGCTACAGCATTCTTTAAATAATTAACATCATTATACAGGCTGGTAGAAAGCGAAGGAGTTTGTCCCTGGTCAGCAGGCGTACCTATAACTCCCTGCAGAACAGTTAATACCATCTTCTGAGCTCCGAGAGCAGGAATAAATTTTTCATCGATCGTTTTCTTCATAAGGCCTATAGCATCTTTTACTCCCGGAGTATTCCCTTTAGCATCAGTTCCTTTAAAGGTATCATAGCTCTTGGCATCAAAATTAGGATTGGAAATTCCAAACCGCAGCATCTTAACTTTGCCGATAAGCGTGCCTAATCCGTTGCTTATCTGATTCAGCCCTTGTTCTACCGCAGTAAGTCCATAAAGCAGGGTAGCTTCCTTGTCTTCAGCTCCTACCCCGGTCTGGATCTTGTCAAATCCATCGTAGAGCTTGGAAAAGCTTTCCTGAACCTTGGAAAGCGAATCTACTTCGGAAGTAGTTGGCAGTACTGGTATAACAGCAATCTTGAAGCTGGGAAGTTCGATATCCTTGCCGTCAGCTTCCAGAACAATATACTGTTTGGCCGGGTATTTTGGTGGAATAAGGGGAACTGTCCAGCTTACAACCGTGTTGTCCTTAATGTTTACTACTACTCCTCCCGGAGATTCCCCGGCTTTGCCCGGTGCCTGCACATTGGCAAACTTCTTGTTGCTGAATTCCCAACCAGAAAGAGAAACTACATAAGGCGTATAGATTTCAGCCTCTTTCTGTACCAGGTTGCCTTTAGAATCAGTAAATTCTAATACCTTCTTTTCCCCCGTCTTATTTTCAAAAGTGCATACAATCTTCAAGTGTCCGCTTTTGCCTGCAATTTCAGAAGGTTTAACCTTTTTCCCATCCAGATAGTATTCGATTTCAACACTTACCGGTATTTTTACCCTGGATATTTCTTCCTTATTTACCGAAGCCAGATAGTAAATATCTTCATACGGCTTATCTCCAGATACAGCAGCATTAACTTTTATTTTGCCGTTTTGCTCGCTTACTGCTTCCTTGCTGTACAGGTTGCGCAAGCCTGAAACCTTATATCCTGCACTGTCTTCTATCACATACTGGCCTTTGCCAAAAACGCGGATATGGTTTAAAACTTTTATATCCTGGATTTGTCCATTATCCCCAAGCTGAGTTACAACCAGTTCATTATCTACTATCTTGTCAGGTGTTTGGCCTAGAGCTACCTGACCAGGCATAAATACCAGGCACAAAGCAAGCAGCACAGCCAAACCCGTATACCGCTTCCTATGTTTATACAATCCTCTTCCCTCCTTCCATACATTATTTATTAACTGCCATAGCAATCTTAATAACCACAAGCGACAGTACCAGGCCTACGAGCAGAGATACGCTTACTCCTACAGCAGCAGGCAGTGCTTCATGGGCTAACCTGGAAGCATCAGCCATGTAAACCGGGAAAACAGCAGCATTGTACCCTGCCCAGCCAATAAACATGGCATCAATGCGCAATCCGGTTGCCGACAGCAAAACAAGTACAAATATGGCAATTCCCGATACCAATGCAATATAGGCTATGTTGTCAGGAGGCAGCGGGAATTTTCCGGCCAAAACTACGATACCGGCCATGGCCACAATCACTCCTACCAACATGGCAATCCCGGTTTTAAAATAGTCACCAAAAGGTCCAATTACTGCAAACATGGCCATGGAAAGGACGGCAATATAAAATGCACTGGCTCCTATAGCCTCCTGGAAATATACGAATATTGCAAATAATACGGCAACCAGAATGCCCAAACTCAGCGCTTGCTTCATCTTTTCACCTCCTTTGTTATAATTTTCCGAAAATTGCTGCAAAAAAGCCGTGGGAAATGCTGTGGAGAAATGATACAGCCAGGCAAGAAACAAGCTGGGAATCAAATGAAGCAAGATTAAAACTGTGACAGGTAAAAGATGATTTGCCATGAATGAGGAAATGATATCTAGAAGAATTATATGAGCTAAAAATTGGTATAATTACTTGTTTGTTAACGGGCAGGAAGCTTGTAACCTCCTGCCCGGGTAAAATCAAATTAAACTAAAGCTGGTAAAGCCTTTTTTCATCCAAAAATTTTATGCCTCTTTCTATAAAAGCCTTGCGCGCCTTTTCAATATCTTCTACCTTAAAGATCACCAGAGCATCATTTTCCGAAGTACCCAAAAAGGCATACAGATATTCAATGTTAAGGTTCTCTTCTGACATCTGCTCCAGAACCGAAGCTAATCCACCCGGAGCATCAGGTACCTGTACAGCAATCACTTCGGTTTCGCTTACTGTAAAACCTGCTTCTTTTAAAACTTTATATGCTTTATCAGGATCAGACACTATAAGCCTTAATATGCCAAAATCAGAAGTATCGGCTATAGAAAGAGCCCGGATATTTATGCCTGCATCACCTAAAACCCTGGTTACATGTGCAAGCCTTCCTGCTTTGTTTTCAAGAAATACTGATATCTGTTTTGCCATTTAGCATCCCTCCTCTTTAAAATTTGCGTTTGTCGATAACCCTTTTAGCTTTCCCTTCACTGCGCTCTATAGACTTGGGTTCCACCAACCTTACTTTTACACCTATACCCAGAGCACTTTCCAGTTCCCTTTTTATGTGGGCACCCAGTTCTTCCAATTTTCTCACTTCATCACTGAAAACCTTTTCGGAAACTTCTACCTGTACTTCCAGTTCATCCAGGTTGCCTTTTCTGTCAACCACCAGCAGATAATGCGGCTCTACCCCTGGAATATTTAGAAGCACACTTTCCACCATAGACGGAAAGACATTTACTCCCCTTATTATAACCATGTCATCGGAACGGCCCAGAACCTTTTTCATGCGCACATGGGTCCGTCCACAGGGACAGGGACTGCGGTCGAGGGTGGTCAAATCGCGCGTCCTGTAACGTATAATAGGTAAGGCTTCCTTGGTAATGGCTGTTATAACCAGTTCTCCCTGTTCACCTTCCTCCAAAACTTCTCCCGTTTCCGGATCAATAATTTCAGCAATAAAATGGTCTTCAGCAATATGTAAACCATTTTTGTAAGCACACTCTATGGCTACTCCAGGGCCTATTATCTCACTTAGCCCATATATGTCATAAGCATCTATTTTAAGATTGTTTTCAATCTCCCGCCTCATATTCTCCGACCATGGTTCAGCTCCAAATATCCCGGCCTTCAGTTTTAAATCAGCGGGATCTACTCCCATTTCCTGCATGACTTCGTACATAAACAGAGCATACGAAGGAGTACAGGTTAAAATAGTAGTTCCGAAATCCTGCATAAGCATGATCTGCCTCTTGGTATTCCCTCCTGAACTGGGAATAACCGAAGCTCCTATTCTTTCTGCCCCATAGTGTACTCCCAGTCCGCCTGTAAAAAGCCCATATCCATATGCATTCTGTATAACAGAATGCCTGGTAGCTCCTGCACTTACCAGAGCCCTGGCCATAAGCTCTGCCCAGATATCTATATCTTTTTTGGTATAGCCTACCACCGTCGGTTTTCCAGTAGTACCTGACGACGAATGTATTCTTACCACTTCGCTCATGGGAACAGCAAATAAGCCAAAAGGATAATTATCCCTTAAATCCTGTTTAGTTGTAAAAGGAAGCTTTTTTAAATCATCCAGGGTTTTTATATCATCAGGCTTAATGCCTGCTTCATCCATCTTTCTCTGATAAGCCGGCACAAAAGCATAAACCCGGTAAACTGTTTCTTTAAGCCTTCTTAACTGCAAATCCCTCAGCTGTTCTACAGGCATGCATTCCTTTTCCTGATCCCAGTAAATCAAAATATTCGACCTCCTTATTTATTTTCCTTCTGGATTTTTAAATAATTGCAAAAATTATTTACAGGGCAAAGATTGCAAATCGGATTATTTTTTTTGCAATAATTCGCTCCCAAAGCTACCAATAAGGCATGATACTCATTATAAAGCCCCACATCAGGCGTTAAAAATCCATGCATTAAATCTTGCATCCTGTCGTAACCTATCGCTTCATCCACTACTCCCAGACGTGAAAATATTCGTATAGTGTAAGCATCTACGACAAATACCGGCTTTTCGCCTGCATAAAGCAGGATGGAGTCAGCCGTTTCCTTCCCTATCCCCCATAAAGAAAGCAGTTCTTTCCTTAGTTTGTTTACCTCCTCCTTAAACATCATATCTAAGTTTCCCCTATACCTTTCCTTTACATAACAGGCTAGAACTTTAAGCTTTTTGGCCTTTTGCCTGTGATACAGGGCAGGCTTTATAAGCTGGGCTATCTTTTCTTCCTCGGTTCGGTACATTTCCTCTAATTCCAAAATTCCTGCCTTTTTTAAATTTAAAATCGCCTTTTCAACATTCTTCCAGGCTACTGCCTGGGTCAAAACAGCTCCTACCATTATCTCCCATTTAGTTTCCCCTGGCCACCATCCCCTAGGGCCAAAATGGGCAAATAACACTCTATATATCTGGTAAAAAAAATCATCTTCTATGGCCACTGTCTGCACATCCCCCCTTTTTTATTTTTTAACCAGACTGTTTATTACATAACTGGCTAAAAAAAGACCGGCTACGGAAGGGACATAACTTATGCTGCCTAACCTGGTTTCACCGTTATAACCATTCTTGACCGGTTCTTCCTCGGAATATACCACAGGTAATCCCTTAAAAATCCCTTCCTTTCTGAGTTCTCTTCTTACCCTTCTGGCCATGGGACAAATACAGGTTTTGCTTATATCGGCAATTTTTAAAAACTGTGGATCTAACCTGTTGGCAGTCCCCATGGAACTTATAATCGGTATGTTCAGCATCAAACAGGTTTTGATAAGATGAATCTTATCCCGCAGAGAATCAATAGCATCAATAACATAATCTACAGGCTTTTTTAATATATCACTGCTCGTATCTGCATTATATGGTACAGGCATAATCCGCAAATTGACTTCTGGATTTATGTCTTTTATTCTATTGCCCATTACTTCCACTTTAAGTTTTCCCAAAGTAGATGTTAAAGCAGGAAGCTGCCGGTTTATATTACTCTCCACCACTATGTCATAGTCTACCAGGGTTATATTGCCTACTCCTGCCCTCGCTACTGCTTCCGCCGCATAAGATCCTACGCCTCCCAGTCCAATTACAGCTACCGAGGCATTTTTTATCTTTTCCATATTTTCCTTACCAATCAAGAGTTCAGTACGCGCAAAATACCCTTGCATACCTTTTTATACCTCACATCAAATAAAATAAAAAACCCCACCGAGCCGTGATAAGTCGTAGTTTAAACCCCAGATACCAGGTGGGTGCCCTCCTGTATACTTTATGGTTCCCCCGCGCGGGAGGCTTCCATGCCATATACAGAGTCCAGGCTCCCTTTGTCATTGTGTTGGCAAAAACTTACGACTTTTCACGCACACAGCAGGGATGCTGTCTAATGTACTTTTGTTAGCTACATAATATCACATAATGCGACTTTCTTCAATAAACCCCTTCTGTAATTATAAGGTATTTTATCAGAAAATTTCTAATTTTCTCGTATTTTTATGTGCAATTCTCTTAACTGCTTCGGCGTAACCGGAGAAGGAGCATTAGTTAATGGACAAGAAGCACTCTGCGTCTTAGGAAAAGCTATAACATCTCTTATACTATTCCTCTTAGCCATAATCATCACCAAGCGGTCAATGCCAAAAGCTATTCCTCCATGCGGAGGAGTTCCATATTCAAAAGCATCCAGCATAAAACCGAACTTTTCCCTTACTTCCTCCTGCTCCAAACCTAAAAGGGCAAACATCCTTTCCTGTACATCGCGCCGGTGAATTCTTATGCTCCCTCCGCCAATTTCTGTTCCGTTAAGTATCAAATCATAAGCCCGTGCTTTTACTTTTTCCGGGCTTTGTTCCAAAATATCCAGATCTTCAAGCCGGGGTGAAGTAAAAGGATGATGTACAGCTACATACCTTTTTTCTTCTTCATCATATTCAAGAAGCGGGAAGTCTATTACCCAAACAAAGTTAAGTTCATCCTCATCTATAAGATTAAGCCTGTTGGCCAGTTCCAGACGCAAAGTTCCCAATACCCGGCATACAACTTCATGCGTATCAGCACTAAAGAGCAGCAAATCTCCCGGTCTGGCATCCAGGGCTTTTAAAATATTTGCCATCTGCTCTTCAGTGAAAAACTTGGTTATCGGTGATTTTAACTCATTTTCGGTTACGACTATCCAGGCTAAACCTTTAGCTCCATTTTCAAGGGCTATCCTGGTTAAATCATCAATCTCCTTGCGGGAAAAACTTCCGCATGTCCTGGCATTTAAAGCCCTTACTACCCCTCCAGCTTCAATAGCAGAAGAAAACACCTTAAACTCGACATTTTTAACCAGTTCTGTTATATCTACAATTTCCCAGGAGCAGCGAAGATCAGGACGGTCAGACCCATACTTCTTCATAGCTTCATCATAGCTTATCCTTTTAAAAGGAGTAGCCAGCTTTCTCCCTATACCATCCTCGAAAATCCTTACCATCATTTCTTCTACGATATTAAAAACATCTTCTTCATCTATAAAAGACATCTCCATATCCAGCTGGGTAAATTCAGGCTGACGGTCGGCTCTTAAATCCTCATCCCGGAAACATCTTGCTATCTGGAAGTACTTCTCCATGCCAGCCACCATCAAAAGCTGTTTGAAAATCTGCGGCGACTGGGGCAGAGCAAAAAATTCTCCCGGGTGTACCCGGCTCGGCACCAGATAATCCCTGGCCCCTTCCGGAGTACTTTTCGTAAGTATGGGGGTTTCTATTTCGATAAAACCCTTGCTATCCAGATAATCACGGATAGTCTTGATTACTCTATGCCTTAATATTAAATTATCGCGCATTTCGGGCCTTCTTAAATCCAGATAGCGGTATTTAAGCCTTAAATTTTCATCTACATCTATACCATTTTCAATATAAAACGGCGGTGTTTTAGCGGGGCTTAAAACTTCCATTTTCTCTACATAGATTTCGATCTTTCCTGTTTTTAAGTTGGGATTTTCAGTAGCTTCCGGCCTTCTGCACACCTTGCCCCTTACCGCAATCACATATTCATTCCTTACTTTCTCTGCCAGATGAAAAGCTTCCTCATTGACTTCGGGGCTGAAAACAATCTGAATTATGCCGGAGCGGTCCCGTAAATCTATAAAAATAAGTCCTCCGTGATCCCTTCTGGTGTCAACCCAGCCATTTAACACAACTTCCTGACCTATATGCTCAATATCAAGTTCAGTAGCACTATGAGTTCTCTTCATTAACCCTTTTCCTCCTAACTAAGCTTTTATATGTTTTTTTATAAAATCTACCAGCTCCCCATGGCCTACTCTGAACTGCTCCTTGGTGTTCATATCCCTCACTGTTACAAAACTGTTTTTAACTTCATCTTCTCCCAGCAAAATTACCATTTTGGCTCCCATTTTGTCAGCATGTTTCATCTGCGCCTTGGGACTTTTTCCGGTATAATCTTTATCTGCCTTTACATCTGCTCTGCGCAGATCTGTAAGTATTTTAACCCCTATATCTTCATACTGCCTGTCCATAACCGCGACAAAAACATCAACTATGCCCGTCTTTTCCTCTTCATTATCTTCCAGGGCCATAAGAAGCCTTTCCATTCCTAAAGCAAACCCTACTCCGACAATATCAGGACCTCCACATGCTTTCACCAAACCGTTATATCTGCCGCCTCCACCAACTGCGCTCTGTGCTCCGATGCCCGGTATATGTACCTCGAAGGCAGTATTGGTATAATAATCCAGGCCCCTTACCAGATTGTCATCATGTATATATGATATATTGTTATCACTTAATGCCTTCCGCACATCTGCATAATGCTCCCGGCATTCATCACACAAACTGTCATAAAGAGTAGGATAGCCTTTTATAGCCTCATGACATGCTTCGTTTTTGCAGTCTAAAACCCGCAGGGGATTCTTTTCATAACGGCCCAGGCAGTCAGGACATAAAAGATCTTTAACAGGCTTAATGTGGGAAATAAGCTTTTCCCTGTATTCTTTTCGGCATAACGGGCATCCTACGGAATTTAGATGCAGCTCATATTCTTTAAGGCCAAGTTTACGCAAAATTTCTACCAGCAAAATAATTACTTCTGCATCTATATAAGGGCTGTTGCTTCCAAAAGCTTCTACCCCAAACTGGTGGAACTGCCTGTACCTCCCGGTTTCCGGACGATCATAGCGAAACATCGGACCCATATAATACCATTTAACCGGTAGAAGCCCGCTGTAAGCACTGTGTTCAATTAATGCCCGTGCACAGGAGGCTGTTCCTTCTGGCCTTAAAGTTAGGCTGCGTTCTGATTTGTCAGCAAAAGTATACATCTCTTTACTTACGATATCTGTACTTTCGCCCACTCCTCTTTCAAAAAGCTCCGTATGTTCAAAAATAGGGGTCCTGATTTCCCGATAACCGAAAACTTCTGCAGTTTCTCGCAATATTTTCTCTAAATAATGCCATTTTGAAGATTTAGGGGGTAAAATATCATAAGTCCCCCGGGGAACTTTTATCTGCATTCTTTATCCTCCAGATTAAGTTATTCCTTGATAATTCTAATTTAAGCATTTTAGCTTGTCAACTTTGCGATCTATCAAGGTAAAAACTGAATCGCAGTAGGCCTTGGGATTTTTAGGGTTATAAAGAGAACTCAAGGTCAGATCATCAGGATTTACGAATTTGCTGGCTGCTCCTCCTCCTAAACCTATAATAGTCTGCCTTTCCTCTATCATCTGGATATTGTATAGACAGAACTTACCCGGCTTTGAAAACCCGGTGTTTTCCATGCTGGCCTGCATATATTTCTGCCGGTACAGATAATAGGGAACATATCCTGCATTCGTGAGAGTCTCCAAAAAATAAGCCACTCCCCGGCTTACTTCCTGTATTCTTTCCTGGTCAGTGCCTTTTTTCCCCCCTTCTGCCATTTTAGCCCCTTTCTTCACGGCTAAAGTGTGGACCGTCACATTTTCTGGCCCTAAATATAAAATCTCCCTTGCTGTGTGCATATTTTGTTTTAAATCTTCACCCGGCAAACCTACAATTACATCCATATTTATATTTTCAATTCCCGTTTCCCTTACCCATTTATAAGCTTCTATCACCCCTTTCACATCATGGTTTCTTCCTATCTCCTTCAAGGTTAAATCACACATAGACTGAGGATTAATACAGACCCGGTTTACCCCTGCCTCTTTTAGAAGCTTCAGCTTAGACCTGGTAAGGGTATCAGGCCTGCCCGCCTCTACAGTAATTTCTGCATCAGGCCTTAATACAAAACTTGTAAACAACAGCCCAAATAAAGCCCCTAAATCCTTTTCAGAAAGTACTGTAGGGGTGCCTCCACCTATATACACTGTCTGCACCTTAATATTTTTCGATTTTAAAAATTCTCCTATTTCTTCCACCTCGTGCCTTAAGGCCTGCATAAACGGGGGGATTTCACTCTCGTAATCCTTGAGTACTGCCCCGGGAAAAGAACAATAATAACAGCGGCTGGGACAAAAAGGTATGCCGATATATAAACTTACCAGATGATAGGCTTCTTCTCTGGTAAGGAGATAAGGCCGATTATTACAGGCTACCTGGACCAGGAGTTCAGCCTTGTCACTATCAAGCAAATATTCACTCTCCAGTATAGCCTTAATTTTTTCCCGGTCATAATTAAGGTCCAAAAGCCTGTGTACCAGCTTTACTGGTCTTACCCCGGTAAGTATTCCATAAGCATTGACCTTTTGGTTGAGATGTTTAAACAAAAGCTTAAAAATAAAAATACGCGCCACTTTATGCATTTCATTACGAACATCTTTGCCTTTTAACTGGTAAAAATGGCTGAAAACAGTATCTTTTCCCTTTTCTTCTACTTTTCCTGTAAAAAATATCCCTTCCTTTTCTTCCTCCATCCGTACCCTTATTACCGTTTCTGCTTTCTCGTCGAATTCCCGGATAATATCAGCATCCGGATAGCCCATGCGTACAAGTTCATGCATATAGTCATATAAACTTGCTGGCATCAACTCCATGTAAATAAGCACTTTTATGCCTCCTATCCCTGCTGTACATTCCTAAAAATTTTATTTCCCGGCTGCATGCCGCCAGTTCCTGTAAAACTTCAGGTACTTCTACCTCTTTAGAAAGGTTATCAAATTCTATGTAGAAAGAGAAGCTGTCCTTTAACCTTCCGCTCCTTCTGGACTCAATCTTGCAAAGATTTATCCCCCTCCTGGCAAAAACCTCCAAAGCATGGTATAAAGCACCCGGTTTATCATCAAGGCTAAAAATCAGGCTTCCTTTTTCTCCTTCATATTTGACTTCTTCCTTTCGCCTCACATGGATAAAACGCGTCTGATTATAGGTATTTTCTATTCCTCTGCATAATATGCGCATCCCATAGATCCTGGCTGCGTAGCTGCTTCCTATAGCAGCCGCCCTGCGGCTTTCTCCCCTCACGATTTGCACCGCCTCAGCTGTACTTCCCGTTATTTCCGTTCTTATGCCGGGCATGTTTTCCTCTATAAATGTACTGCACTGCATGAGAGCTGCCGGGTGCGATACCAGAAGCTCCAGTTCTTCCAGCTTATAGTTATTCCTGGCCAGGAGACACTGTTCAATAGCCAGGACAATCTCCCCATGTATACTTACTTCATAATCATTCAAAGCCTGCATAGTAGCATCGATAGAACCTGCATAAGAATTATCCACCGGTACCAGGATATCATCAACTTCTCCCTTTAAAAGTTCTGCAAAAAGCATCTTTATAGTAGGAGCTACCCTTATCTCCCTGGCTTCCGGCCAGTAAATAAGTGCGGCATCTTCGCTGAAAGTCCCTTTAGGTCCTAAAACCGCATATGTCAAATTACCTCAACCTCCTTCCTGCTGCTTTGGCTATCCCTTCTACTTCCCGCATAAGACGGCTGAATTCACGGGGAGTTAAAGACTGTTCCCCATCTGACAGGGCTTTTTCCGGCTCTGGATGCACTTCCACCATAATCCCATCTGCCCCTGCTGCTATAGCTGCTTTCGCCATAGGGATCACTAAACTCCTTTTACCGGTAGCGTGGCTGGGATCAACCAGAACCGGCAGATGAGAAATCTCTTTTACCAGGGCTACTGCAGACAAATCCAGGGTATTGCGGGTCCATGGTTCAGGAGTTCTGATACCTCTTTCACACAAAATAACCTTATGGTTGCCGCCAGCCAGGATATATTCAGCCGCCAGCAGCCATTCTTCAATAGTAGCTGACAGGCCCCGCTTTAAAACTACTGGCTTATTCACCTTCCCCAGCTTGCGCAAAAGGGAAAAATTATGCATATTACGTGCCCCTACCTGCAAAATATCTGCATATTCAGCTACCAGACCTATATCTTCACTGTCCATAACCTCGGTAACCACCGGCATATTCATTTCTTCTCCAATTTTAGCCAGAATCTTAAGCCCATTTTCCCCCAGACCCTGGAAACTGTATGGTGAAGTCCGCGGTTTATAGGCACCTGCCCGCAGAATAAGCGCTCCTGATCCCCTTACTTTGAAAGCAGTCTCTTTCAGCATTTCTTCATTTTCTACCGCACAGGGACCTGCTGCCACCGTTATCTGTTTCCCGCCAATCACACACCCTTTCACTTCAATAACCGTATCATCTTTCTTATTAGTTCTTAGAACCAGCATCTCTTTTCCGTATTTGGCTGACAAGCTCTGCATAAATACTCCCCCTTTTAATTAGATTCAAATTATATTTAAAAATAAAACCTCCCATCCCTTTTAAGGGACGAGAGGTTTTTCTCCCGCGGTACCACCCTCTTTGGCATAAAAGCCCGCTCATTATAAGGATACGGGATAATAACCCTGATAATAAAAAAAGCTTTTCATCCCTCTGGGACGAGAAGCTTTACTTCCCGCGGTACCACCCATCTTGCCGTTAGGCCCGCTCTTTAACAAGGATACAGGTATTATCCGATATCCCCTCTCTTTTAACGGCGAGAGCTCCGCCACGACCTACTTGCATCCGTTTCAGCCGGGTACTCCGAAGTGAACTTCAGTTTGCTTCCTTATAGAGATGCTTCCAGCCTATGGCATCTCCTCTCTGGATAATTCCACAAACCTACTTTACTTCTTCATCGTATTTAACAAGTTATTCACCTGTTATAATTACATTAAATTATGCCAGATAACCTTTTATTTGTAAAGAGTTTTTTATAAAAAAGGATTGTACTGCCTTTCAAAACCAATAGTGGTGGCTGGCCCATGTCCCGGATAACATATCACATCATCATCATAGCACAGCAGTTTTTCTTTTATATTGGTGATAAGCTGTTTGTGAGAACCTCCCGGAAAATCTGTCCTGCCCACAGAACCCTGGAAAAGAGTATCCCCCACAAAAATAATATCTCCAGTCTTGAGGCATATGCTGCCGGGACTATGTCCCGGAGTGTGGATTACTTCCAGTTCCACTGTATTACCTATCTTTATTATATCCCCTTCCTTAAGGAGGCGATCCGCAGGAGGGCTGGTTACCTTGCCCCCAAACAAAAAGGAGAAATTGGCTACCGCATTGGTAAGCATCTTGGCATCTGCCTCATGAATAAGTATCTCTGCCCCTGTAGCATCTTTAACTCCCCGGTTGCCGCCAATATGATCCACATGGCCATGGGTATTTATTATATAAACTGCTTTAAGCCCTTCCTGTTCCAGAAAACTTAAAATAGAACGCGGGTTGCCGCCTGGATCGATAACTGCCACTTCTCTGGTCTCTTCACATCCTACGATATAACAGTTAACTCCTACTGTATTAATTTCCAAACCTTTAAGTATCACCTGTTTATTCCTCCTGTTCTAAAATATTCGTTCACTATCCAAAAGTATGGTACAGGGGCCATCATTCTCTATATGCACCTGCATATGAGCGCCAAAAACCCCGGTTTCCACTTTTATTCCCATATCACGCAAAATTTGCACACAACGAGAAAACAGCTCTTCTGCTTTATCAGGAAGCTCAGCCTCGCTGAAGCTTGGCCTTCTCCCTTTTCTGGCATCACCATAGAGGGTAAACTGGCTTACTAAAAGAATCTCCCCTTTTATATCCAGCAGCGAAAGATTCATTTTGCCATCCTCATCTTCAAATATGCGTAAATTAGCTATTTTATCCATCATATATTCCGCATCTTTTTCCGTATCCCCTTTTTTAATGCCCAAAAGAACAGTTAACCCCTTTGCAATTTCCCCTTTTACTTCTCCTTCTACTGTAACCATACTGTGATTAGTTCTCTGTACTACTGCTCGCAAACCTTAATCACCTCTTACTTCTCCTGGTAAAACCCTTCTTACTTCCAGAACATCCTTAACTTTTTTAATCCTTTGCATAGCTGCATACAGGCGGTTTATATCCTTTATTTCCAGTTTAAGGTTAATCAAAGCCTCATCATTTTTGGTAACCCGTGAATAAACAGAATTGATATGGATCTTCATATCAGCAATCACAGTCATTACATCAGTAGTTAAGCGATCCCGATCATAAGCCTTAACCTCAATCTCTACATTAAACATACCCTTGTCATCTGACCACTCTACCTCAATTATACGGTCAGGCTCATTCTTTAAATAATTCTGCAGATTAGGACAATCCTGCCGGTGTACGGAAACCCCGCGCCCCCTGGTTATATAGCCAAGCACTTTATCGCCAGGAAGCGGATTACAGCAGCGGGCAAGCCTTATAGCTACATCATCCACCCCTTTTATGCGCAAAGCAGCTGCTTCCCTGCTCTTAGCTGCCGTTTTCTGATGCACACCGGCAAGTTCTATTATGTCTTCTACCTGGGTAGCCGGGAAAAATAGCTCTTTCTGCCGATTTATAACCTGATTGGGAGTTATAGCCCCATCTCCTACTGCAGCCAGCAAATCATCCGCACTGTTAAAATTAAATTTCCTGGCAACTTCCGTAAGTTTGGCTTCCTTCATCAACTCTTTAGGATCAAGATGCTTCTTCTTAAGCTCCCGCTCTAAAATATCCCTTCCTTTTATTATATTGCTCTGCTTTTTCTCCCGGTTAAACCACTGTTTTATGCGGCTTTTGGCTGTTGAAGTCTTCACAAAATTAAGCCAGTCATAAGTGGGTCCGGGAGAATGTTTGGAAGTGATAATCTCCACTATATCTCCATTTCCCAAAGGATAATCAAGAGGAACTATCCTGCCGTTAACTTTAGCCCCTATACACTGATGGCCTACCTCTGTATGCACCCGGTAGGCAAAATCTACCGGGCAGGCTCCTTTAGGAAGCTCAATAACAGCTCCTTTAGGAGTAAAAACAAACACCGTATCGTCAAAAAGGTCTATCTTGAGAGACTCCATAAATTCCCGGGTATCTTTCACATCCTGCTGCCATTCCAGAAGCTGTCTTAACCAGGACAGTTTTTCATCAAATTTCCTATCTTTAGGGTTATCTCCCTCTTTATACCTCCAGTGGGCAGCTATTCCATATTCAGCTGTCCTGTGCATATCCCAGGTCCTTATCTGCACTTCAAAAGGTTCGCCGCCTTTGCCGATAAGTGTAGTATGGAGTGATTGATACATATTAGGCTTGGGAGTTGCAATATAGTCTTTAAATCTCCCCGGCAGCGGCTTCCACATGGTATGGATTATCCCTAAAGCCCCGTAGCAGTCCCTTACATCATTGACTATCACGCGGATAGCTATTTTGTCATATATTTCATCAATATCCTTATTCTGCTTTACCATTTTTTTGTATATGCTGTAAATATTTTTGGGCCTTCCAGCAATATCAGCTTCAATTCCCATTTCATCCAATCTCTGTTTTATCTGGGCGATAAGTTCATGTACATATTCTTCTCTTTCCTTTCGCTTCTGCTTAAGCCTTTTGGCTATTTCATAGTACATTTCTTTATCCAGGTAATAAAAAGCCAGATCTTCCAGTTCCCATTTAATCTTGAAAATCCCCAGCCGGTGTGCCAGAGGAGCAAAAATTTCCAGAGTTTCCCGGGCAATCTCTTTCTGCTTCTCTTCATTCTGGTGATAGTGCAAGGTACGCATGTTATGAAGCCGGTCAGCCAGCTTTATTAAAATAACCCGGATATCTTTAGCCATCGCTATAAACATCTTGCGCAGATTTTCCGCCTGCGCATCTTCTTTTGATTTAAAATCTATACGGCTAAGCTTGGTTACCCCATCCACCAGCAGGGCAATCTCCTCGCCGAATTCATCTACAATATTTAAATAAGTCAAATGGGTATCCTCTATCACATCATGCAGAAGAGCTGCCGCAATAGTTTCCACATCCAGTTCCAGGTCTGCCAGAATAAGAGCAACCTCCAGGGGATGAATGATATACGGCTCTCCGGAAATCCTTTTCTGTCCGGCATGAGCTGCATAGGCACAGTTATAGGCCTTCTCAATCAGTTCAATATCCGCATCCGGATCATATGACTTAACTTTTTCGATTATTTTTTCAGGTCCTATCATTTCTGTTCCTATCATCATTATCACCACGCCAAAACTCAATCACCCTGTTTTTCCACACATTAAAAGCTCTTTTCTCCGCCAAACCTTCCAGATAATAGGGAGAATCAGCAATATTGACAGCAGAACCTGAAGGTTTAAAAAGCTTTATTTCCATAATACTACCTTTTTTTCTTATTTGACACAAGCCCAGATCATTAAGAATATGCAAGACAGCAGCTATATCATGTGTTTTCAAATCCCCATCTACCAGTTCATTCAACCCTTCCGCAAGCTTTTCCAGTTCCACACAAAACGGATTGGCTGGCTGTTTGAACAAATAGTTTAATACTAATTTTACCATATCTACATCAGGATAATGCCGGTTTAAAAATATGTCATGTTCTTTTAATTTTTCTTCGTCAAATAAAAACACGGGATTTATATCTCCTGCAGCAGCGATCTGGTCCATAACCAGCGCTGCCTCATACAAGCTCAAAGGAACATCAGCAAAAACCAGTTCATCCAGATCTTCAATAAATCTGCCGCTTCCCCCATCAGTTAACAGTACACCTTCTTTCAAACTATCAAAAAGCTGCCGTACATAATCGCGTTTTCGTATATCCTCTTCTCCCGCTTCTACCAGTACCTCTGGAATTTCTTCCTGCCAAAACTTAAGGGTACTCCTTTTATTAGTATACATTAATACCTTTTTTTTCCCCTGGTACTGCCATCTATCTTTCCATCTTATACTGGAAAAAACTCGTCCCCAAAGCTTGTCCTGCTTAGGATATTCTGCTCCTTCCGCTTTTTCTCCCATTACTCTTATAGTATAAGGCCAATCTTTTATAAACCTTTTCTTACATATATAATCATAAAAAGCCTGTGTCAACAAAAATACCTTATTTTCCCCTTTTAAAAGTTGTTGTATCCTTTTATTCCGTTCTTCCGGAGCAAGTTTGCCATGAACTTCGCATAAAACTTCCGGCCTGAAAAACAACCTGATTTGCAGGGCGTGTTTTTTTAAAACCCTGTAAGTCGGGTAAAGCAAAATAACCGGCTTTTCTTCCTTCAACTGAGCCAGGATTCTGTTAAGCCAGGCTATCCGGCTTCTAAACCTTTCCGGCAGCAAATCTGGATCATCGGGTATAAAAGACGGCTTCATCTCCTTAATCTCCAGCTGAATATTCCTTTCTCCCCTGAATTCATTATAATCCAGATTAAAAACTACATCATGATAACACTTATCCAGCGGTAAATCCAAAAAATCAGGCTTTTTAAAAGCAACTGCCGAAAGGCTGCCTGGATTAAGGCTCATCTTTACATGTTCCCGTTCTTTTCCTACCAGATAAGGAGAAACTACTTCCATTTTGCGCAAAAGGAAATACGGAATCTCATTTCCTTCTCCGTAAGGCTTTAACATATTTATTTCATTCAGCAGTTTTTCATTTATCTCTTCCGGTTTAAGCTCATAGTCTATCCGGAAAACAGGTTTAAGAGAAGTTTCCGCAATATTGGCATCAGCCCAGGCACATAATCTCTCTTTAAAAACATAAAGCTTATCTTTTTCTATCGTAAGACCTGCTGCCATTTTGTGCCCGCCAAAATGGACCAGTTCCGAACTGCAGAAATCCAGGGCTTCGTAAAGGTTTATATCTCCTATGCTTCTCCCTGAACCCCGTCCCCTGCCTTCCTCAAAAGATATTAAAATCACAGGCCGGTTATACTTTTCACATATGCGGGAAGCTACAATACCCAGAACCCCGTGATGCCACTTATCACCTGCCACCACAATGATTTTTTCTTTTTCCAGATTGACCTCATTTTCTACCTTTAAAATAGCCTCCCGGTAAATACTGTCTTCCAGGCTCTTTCGTTCATTATTTAACTGACAAAGCCTCTCCGCAATTTCCCGGCATCTTTCCTCATCATCACTCAAAAAAAGCTCTACTGCCAGGTCAGCCTTATAAAGCCGGCCGGCTGAATTAATCCGGGGGGCTATAATAAAGCCTAAATGCCAGGGAGCAATTTCTTCTCTTCCTATAAGCCCGGTTTTTTCTAAAAGTGCCTTAAGCCCTTTATTTTCAGTAGTATAAATCCTCTTTAAACCTTCTTTCACTATAATCCGATTATCACCAATAAGAGGCATAATATCAGCAACCGTAGCCAGAGCAGCCAGCTCTACAAACTGGTAAACCTCATCCCCAATTAAAGCCTCTGCCAGCTTAAACACTACTCCTGCCCCTGCCAGATGGAAAATATCCTCTTTTTCATCAAGTTTGGGATTTATAACCGCTCTGGCCTCAGGGAGCTCAGAAGAAGGAGTATGATGGTCAGTTATTATCACATCCAGGCCCATTTCAGCTGCCAGCCTGGCTTCTTTAACCGAAGCTATTCCACAGTCAACACTTATGAGCAGATTATACCCTTTCTCAGCCAGTTTAATCACGGCTTCTTCATTTATGCCGTATCCTTCAGTAAACCGGTCCGGGATATAATAATCTGCCTCTATACCCAGCTTTTTCAAACACTTAAGCATTATTACCGTGCTGCATATACCGTCTACATCATAATCCCCGTATACCACAACTTTCTCTTTTCGCACCTGTGCCTCTTTTATCCTGGTTACTGCCGCATCAATACCCTTCATTACATAAGGGGAAACCAAATCTTTTCGTCCCCCGAACAAAAACTTTTGTACCTTTTCTTCTGAATCCAAACCCCTCTGGATAAGCAAAACAGCCATTGGCCATGATATTCCCAATCTATCCTTAAGCTTTTCTGCCTTATACCGGTCAAAACCTTTTATCTGCCAGACTGCCATTTTTCCTCCTTATATAAAACAGACATCGCAAATTATAGAAAACATTATAACCTAAAACTGCTGCTTTTTTGTGGATAAAATTCTTTTTTTATAATAAACTTTTGCATATAAAAAGCACGTTTAAGGAGGCAAATATGTCAGATAATAACAAACCAGCAGGAATCACGGAAGAAAAAATAAACCGCATAAACGAACTGGCCCGCAAAAAGAAAACTGTAGGATTGACTGCGGAAGAGCTAGAAGAACAAAAAGAACTCTATGCTGAATTCTTAAGCAATATAAGAAAACAGGTAGAGGTTCAGCTCTTTTCAGCCGGAATTCCCAAAAAACAAAAAAATTAGGCCCTGTTTTAAAGGGCCTAATTTTTAACCTTCTCCCAGATAAGCTTTTCTTACTTCATCATTATGGCGCAGATTCTCAGCAGTATCGCTCAAAACAATATTTCCGGTTTCCAAAACATATCCCCTGTGAGCTATGCTGAGTGCCATGTTGGCATTCTGTTCTACCAGAAGAATGGTAAGCCCGTCCTTTTCATTCATTTCTTTTATAAAAGCAAATATTTGTTCTACTATTATGGGGGCTAATCCCATAGAAGGCTCATCCAGCATAAGCAGCTTTGGCCTGCTTAAAAGAGCCCTGGCCAGAGCCAGCATCTGCTGTTCGCCTCCGGATAAAGTTCCTCCCAGCTGTTTTTTACGTTCTGCCAGGCGTGGAAACATATCAAACACTTTTTCCATATCTCTTTTTATTCCGTCACTGTCATTGCGAAGGTAGGCTCCCATCTTCAAATTTTCTTCCACCGTAAGCTTGGAGAAAATCCTTCTTCCTTCCGGCACCTGCACAATACCCTTTTTTACTATTTCATCCGTACGGCATTTTATTATTTCCTCTCCCTGAAACTTGATACTGCCTTTACGATTTTTAACCAAGCCGGAAATAGTATTCAGGGTAGTACTTTTTCCAGCTCCGTTACTGCCGATAAGGGTAACTATTTCTCCTTCATTGACCGTGAAGCTTATTCCCTTAAGGGCATGAATGGCTCCATAGTAAGCATTAAGTCCATGAACTTCAAGCATGAGCTTCCCTCCCCTGCTGGCCCAGATATGCGGCAATAACCCGTTCATTCTTTTGAATCTCTGCAGGAAGGCCTTCGGCTATCTTTTCTCCATGATCCAGAACTGCCACTTTGTCCGAAATCTTCATAACCATTTTCATATCATGCTCAATCAAGAAAACTGTATATCCATTTTTGCTTATTTCTTTTATGAGCTTTACCATGTTTTCTTTTTCCGTAGAATTCATTCCTGCTGCCGGTTCATCTAACAGGAGAAGTTTGGGCTCAGTAGCCAAAGCTCTGGCAATTTCCACTTTGCGCTGATCTCCGTAAGGAAGATTTACCGCAATCTCATTAGCATATTTTTCTATACCCAGAAACTCTAGCTTCTCCATGCACTTCTTTTCCACTTCTTTTTCTTCGCTGCGGGCAGCAGGCAGCTTGGCTATGGCTCCCCACAAACCAGTTTTAGTGCGGCAGTACTGGCCTACCTTTACATTATCCAGCACTGTCATAGAGGAAAAAAGCCTTATATTCTGAAAAGTACGTGCAATTCCCAGCTTTGTTATCTCATAAGGTTTATACCCTTTTAAAGGCTTACCCATAAAGGTGATGCTTCCTTCTGTAGCTTCATACAGGCCAGTAATAAGGTTAAAGAAAGTAGTCTTACCGGCTCCGTTAGGCCCGATCAAGCTTACAATCTGCCCTTCTTCAACTACCAGGTCAACATTAGAAACTGCTTTTAATCCTCCGAAGGCCTTAGTAACCTTCTTGGCTTCCAAAATTGCCATGATGGTTTTTTCCCTCCTCTCAGACTGGCCATACTTATCATTCCTTCCGGCCTTGCAATCATCATGATAATGAGCAGAAGCCCATATATAGCAAACCGGTACAAATCAACCGTACGCAGCATTTCAGGCAGTATCGCCAGTACAACAGCCCCTACTATAACTCCAGGGATACTTCCTATACCGCCTAAAACTACCATCATAAGTATGGTCACTGATTCCAGATAAGTAAAACTGTCCGGGTTTACATAATGAATATAGCTGGCAAACATAGAACCTGCCATTCCGGCTAAAGCAGCCCCGAAGGTGAAAACTAAAATCTTAAGATAAGAAGGCTTTACTCCCATAGCTTCCGCCGCTATTTCATCATCGCGTATGGCAATAAGCCCTCTTCCCAACCTGGAATACAGGAGATTATAGGAAAAGATAACAGTTAAAACTACCATTATATAAATGAAGTAATACCAGCCTATATTATCATTGATAGTAAATCCGAAAATACTGGGAGACGGTATTCCGGGTATTCCGGCCGGCCCGCGGGTTATATCTCCCCCATTTATCAAAACTAAACGCACAATTTCTCCAAAACCTATGGTGGCGATAGCCAGATAATCCCCTTTAAGCCTTAAAATGGGGACCCCTAAAAGAAATCCGAAAAGCCCTGCTACTATGAAACTCATGATAAAGGCAATCCAGAAATTCAATCCTAAAGATACCGTCAGCAAAGCAGTCGTATAGGCACCTATGGCATAAAAAGCAGCATGTCCCATAGACAGCTGTCCGGCAAAACCTATTATCAGGTTTAGACTTAAAGCCAGTATGATGTAGATGCCCACTATAATGATGGTGCGTAAAAGATAAGGATTTCCGGCACTCAGCCACGGCAGAGCCACCATAAATACCAGCAAAGCTATAAGCAGATAAAAACGGTTTTTACCTTTAAGTAAAGTAACCCTGTAAGTGATCTCGTCAAATACTACCGAAAGCAGCTTTACTACTATATATAATCCAAGTGCTGCCAGGGCCAAATTAAGCAAAACTTTAAAAAACATAATCTCAACACCCCCTTAAACCTTCTCCTGAATACTCTTGCCCAGTATTCCTGAAGGCTTAATAAGCAGTATCAGTATGAGGATAATAAAAGCAATTCCATCCCTGAAACCAGAAGAAATGTAGGCGGCCCCCAAACTTTCTGCTATTCCTAAAACCAGTCCGCCCAGCATAGCCCCGGGAATAGAGCCTATGCCTCCCAAAACTGCTGCTACGAATGCTTTAAGGCCGGTCATAAATCCCATCATCGGATAAACTGCCTGATAATACATACCTACCAGTATCCCCGCTGCAGCACCCAGGCTGGATCCTATGGCAAAAGTAGTGTAAACCATACGGTCAGTATTAATTCCCATCAGCCTCGCTGTATTCATGTCCTGGGCTGTACAGCGCATAGCAATCCCAACTTTTGTCTTGTTAACCAGCAGATGCAGAAGTATCATAAAAATAATCGTACATACCAGAATAATCACCTGTAAGGTAGTAAATTTTAGCCCCATAACAGAATAGATATCCATTTTTATCATCTGGGGAAATGTATTAGTCTGCGGTCCCCAAACCAGCATGGCAAAATTTTCGAATAAAATGGCAGCTCCCACTGCAGCCAGGAAGAGATTGATACGTGGGGCATCAAAAAGCGGTTTGTAAGCAAGTCTTGAAAGCAGCATCCCCACTATCGAAGCCCCTGCCATACCTATCAAAAAAGCCACAATAAGTGGAGCATCAAACAGGGTTATACTGGTTAAGGCAAAAAAGGCACCCAGCATAAATATGTCGCCATGGGCAAAGTTGATAAGGCTTATAATACCGTAAACCATAGTAAAACCTATGGCGGTGAGAGCATAAACACTTCCTAAAGCCAATCCGTTCACAAACTGTTCCCCAAACACTGCTATCCCTCCTTCTGGTAATACTGCTTAAGTTAGTTGAGGGCGGAATCTTTTCCCTTTCCGCCCCCATTATCATTTTTAAAAATTACGGCTGCAGTTCATCAGGTACAAACTTGCCGTTTTTAACAGTGAGTATGATTATGGAGCGACTGTTTTCTCCGCTGGCATCAAAGGTTATAGGACCTGCTACACCGGGGAAGTCTTTTACTTCTTTGAGATATTTATATACGCCTTCACGGGTTGCTCCATTAGTCTTGATAGCTTCCAGAATCATCTTGGCTGAATCATAAGCCAGAGCTGCATAAGTATCAGGTTCAACACCATATTTTTCCTTAAACTTGGTTACAAATTCTTTGGTTCCCGGGAATTCAACCTCCGGATGGAAGAAGCCAGTAAATCTTATGCCTTCTACGGCATCTCCACCTAATTTAATAAGCTGTTCGGAGCTTATGCCTTCGGTTCCCAGAATCGGAATATTAAGCCCGATTTCCTTCATCTGTTTGGCAATCAAGGCACATTCAGTATAGTAGCCAGCCATAAAGAGAAGTTCAGGATTAGTCTGTTTTATCTTGGTAAGCTGAGCTTTAAAGTCTTTAGTCTGTCCTTCAAAATAAGTTTCTGAAGCAGTTATAGTTCCGCCCAATTCTTTAAACTTCTGGGTAAAGTCGTTGTTTAAGCCCATTCCAAAGTCATTGGCAGTATAAATAACTGCTACTTTCCTTACTCCCAGTTTGTTATAAGCATATTCTGCCAGCTGATGAGCCTGGCGGGTATCGGTAAGAGAGATACGAAATACATGCGGAGTTTTTCCATCTGTAATCTGTTTGTTAACCGAGTCGGTTATAACAGGAATGCCAGCAGCTTCGTAAATTTCTCTGGCCGCCAGGGTACAGGAACTGTTCCAGTGCCCTATAACTGCGACTACATCAGGATTGGAAGCTATCTTCTGAGCAACATTGGGAGCTTCCTTGGGATTCCCGATATCATCTTCTACCTGCAGTTTTACCTTGCGTCCATCAATACCACCCGCTGCATTTACTTCTTCAATAGCTAACTTTATAGCTTTTACCTTCATGTCTCCAAATTGAGCAGAATCTCCCGTCATCGGGTTGGCACTGGCGATAACTATATCGCCTTTTTCCGCACTCTTTCCTCCTCCACATCCAGCGGCCAGGCTGAAAAGCATAGCCATCAAGACGAGCAGTACTAAACCTTTTCTTCTCATACAACAACCTCCTTAAGTTAATTTTTATTTCGCCCTTTTTAAAGAGCAAAATACGTGCCAAAAAACAAAAAGCCGATATATCGGCTTTTTCAAAATAAAAGAAAAAATAAGCGGCAAAATATGCCGCTTTATATAAAAAGAGGCGGCAAAATCTGCCGCCTGCCTGTAAAAATGTCCTCTTTATCTAATCTATTAAATCATTATCATTTATACAATAGGCCTTAAGTTTATTGCGCAAAGTCCTCTCACTTATCCCCAGAACCCTGGCAATTTCTTTGCGCGGTTTGTTTAATTTGGACAGATTAAGCATGATAACTTTTTTTTCTACTTCATCTAAAGGTTCTCCATATCTGATAGTTATCACTTCATCATCGCGGACATCTAAACCTTTTTCCCCGGTTTCCACTCCTTCAAAAATATATCCAGGAAGATCAGATATTTCAATTACATTACCTTCACTTACCGCACATGCTCTTTCCAGTATATTCTCCAGTTCTCTTACATTACCTGGATAATTATAGTGCTCTAAAACAATCATGGCAGCCGGACTTATATGTTTTACCTCCTGCCCTAACCGTTCAGCAAACTGTTTAAGAAAATAATTAACCAGCAAAGGAATATCTTCTTTTCTTTCCCTTAAAGGAGGAAGCTTAATCTCTATAACATTAAGCCTGTAATATAAATCCTGCCGAAAATTACCCTTCTTAACTTCTTCTTTCAAATCTTTATTGGTGGCTGCCACTATTCTGACATCTACCTTATGCTGTTCCCGGGAACCTAAAGGAGTAACTACTTTATCCTGCAGAACGCGTAAAAGTTTAGCCTGCAGGCTTAATTCCATTTCTCCGATCTCATCTAAAAACAAAGTTCCATGATTGGCTAAAAGAAACTTGCCTTCATAGCGGCTGGTAGCTCCAGTAAAAGCACCTTTCTCATAGCCGAAAAGCTCGCTTTCTATTAGATTGGAAGGCAAAGCGGCACAGTTTACTACCTGAAAGGGTTTGTCCCTTCGCACCCCTAAAGTATGAATAGCTCTGGCCACCAGTTCCTTTCCGGTACCGCTTTCCCCGGTTATCAGTACAGTAGAATCGATATCTTTCACTTTATTTACCAAATCCAATACCTTGCGTATAGGAGGACTTTGGCCTACAAAATTAAGGGAAGCAGCGGCCAGGACCTGATTATCCTTTTTCTGCATATCCCGGTTAGTCCTGGTTTTTTGCACTGCCCGGGCAAGATATATTTCCATTTCATTCAAATCCACAGGTTTGGTTATATAGTAAAAAGCTCCCATCTTTACAGCTTCTACCGAATTTTTTATAGACCCGTAAGCAGTAAGTATTATAACCTCTATTAAAGGATAATCGTGTTTTATGGCCTTTAATATATCAAGCCCATCTTCTTCCCCCAAACGCATATCCAAAATTATTGCATCAATCTCCTGGCTCCTAAGTATTTTAAAAGCTTCCCTGCTGTTTAGAGCTATTTTTACTTCATATTTTTCTTCCAGAGCAAAACTTAAGGCTTCACATATATTTACCTCATCATCTATAATCAGGATTTTAGGTAGCATCTTTTTCACCTCCTGTATCCGGATTGGTCGGCAGCCATACCTCAAACCTCACTCCCTTGCCCTGATAACTGGTAACCTTAACCAGGCCGCCATTTTCATCAACCATCTGTTTAACCAGTGCCAAACCTAAGCCAGTCCCTCCTTTAAGCGAAAAAAACGGATCAAAAACCTGCTCCAGATACTCTTCAGGTATGCCGTAACCCGTGTCTTTCACAATTATTCTGGTAAAGCCATCATTCTCCAAAGAAACTAAAGCAATCCTCCCTCCTTTAGAAGTCGCATTAAAGCTGTTTAAAAGCAGATTGAGAACTATTTGTTTCAAATGGTCCGGATCGCAGTAAACCTGCCCTTTTAATTTAACCTGAAAAATTATCCCTTTTTCTTCACATCTTGCCTTTATAAGCTCAACTACTGGACTTAAAACTTCTTCCACATTACACAGACAAGGCTTGGGGTTACGAGGCTTAGCATAATCTATAAGCTCGTTTATAAGCTGTTCAATACGGCTTATTTCCTGCGGAATAACCTTTACAAGCTTATCCCGAAAATTTTCATTATGTAACTTGGAGGGCAATAAATCAACATAAGTTTTTATGGAAGTCAAAGGATTTCTTATCTCGTGGGCAATTCCAGCTGCTAAAGTGGATAAAGTCTTTATGCGGGCTTCCTGCATATTTTTCCTGGCTAATTCCCGCTCTGCCGTAACATCGTCAATAGTGACCAAAAGGCAGCTGACATCATTTTTCTCTTCCACTACCGGGTCGATAGAAATATTTAAAACCTTGCCTGCAAAATTGACAGTTTTCTGGATCTTATTGTGAAAGCTGAAAACACCTTTCATATCTTCAGGTTTAAAAAAGGAAAACAAAACAGTATTTTTAAATTCCTGCCCCACTATATCCCTTTTTAGTATGCGTAAAGCGGAAGGATTAGCGGTAGTTACTACCCCGTTATAATCTATAGTGATGATGCCTGCCGGGGTATTGCGCAGGATAGCTTCCTGCATGTCCGCATAGGCCTTAATTTCTTCCGTCCTCTCTTCAATTTTTTTTCTTAAACTCTGATTTATATATAATCCCATCAAAAAAAGAAAAAAAGATATTATGCCTGCTGCCAAAGTAATCCTGAAATTGCGCTCGGCATCTATAAAGGATTTGCCGAACCATTTGCGATATATCCTGTCATAGGTTCCTTTTGCCTTTATGCGTTTCAACCCCTGATTGAGCATGTTTAAAGTTTCTTTATCCCCTTTTCTCACTACCGGACAGTAATCAGTCTCAAAAAAAGGTTCTCCCACCTCTTTAAAATTCTGCAAGCAGCGCCATTTTTCCATAATATACCATCCAGTAAGCTCATTGCCCACAAAGGCATCTGCTTCTCTCCTTATCAAAGCATGTATTGCCTCTTCCTGGGTAGTAAAACTTAATACATCTACTCCTTTGATCTTACCTACTGCATAAGCCGCGATATCTCCTTTCTGCACCGCTACTTTATGGCCAGCAAGATCAGAAAGCGAACTTATAGTCATGACACTGCGGGGAACAAATATAGCCTGTCTGTTAACTAAAATAGGATCGGCAAAATCAAATTTTTCTGCCCGCTCTTTTGAATAAGTCATACCCTGGATAACATCAACCCTGCCTTCTAACAGAGCTTTCTGCGCCTCATACCATTCCATAGGATAAAATTCCACAGTAAAACCTTGTTCCAGAGCAATTGCCGTAATAACATCCACATTAAACCCCCGGTAGTTATTGTTGCTGTCCACAAATTCATAGGGGGGATATTGTTTATCCCCTGCTACCCGGAGTATCTTTTCCAAAGCCCAGGCCTGGTCATTAAAACCTGAAATATAAAAAAGTATTAAGCTTAATCCAGCCAAATACTTAAGCCACTTCATAGACTATTTTCCTTTCATCAATAGTTGCAAAAATATTTTAGCATATCAGGCTTTTTTATTTTACAACACCTGAACATGGTAAATTATGATAAATTTTATGGATAATTTTTCTATATGCATTGCATTAATAATCTTTAAGCAAACGTTAGATATTAATAAGCGGTAAAAAGCAGTACAGCGACGAACTCAAAGAACAAATCATTAAAAAATGTCAGGAAGCAGACAATGCAGCTACTGCATACCGGTGCTGCAAAAATAAAGGGGCCAGGGCAAAAATACCCCTTAGCAAAATTGACTGCTAAGGGGTATTTTTATAAAGACAAAACCCACAATTCATCTAATAATTCTTTTATGCTTATTGTTTTCATCAAGTATTGCAACGCATATTAAAAGACCTGCTTTACCGCTATTTTATCTTCTATAAATTCTTCGAAACTATCTATATCCTCAAATCCTACTCCAGTACCTAAAGCCTCAAAGTGCTTCTTTCCGCATTCAATTTTAGCTCTTTCTGCTGGCCTCAGGGCATCAAACATAGTATCAGCTTTGGTTTCCAGTACAAAGTACAGCTTATCTTTACCGTCTGCATCGATTAGTACAGCCCAGTCAGGATTATAGCTGCCTAATGGAGTTGGTATGGTAAACCAGCCGGGAAGTTTTGCATACAGCTTAACTTTGCTGTTGTTTTCAAAACTTCTGGCAAATTTCTCTTCGTTGGCACTGTCATATACTACATATTCGTATACTGACTTTTTACTTTCCATCATGTTTCTGGACAAATAGCCGATAAGTTCCTCACTTTCAAAGAGTTCTTGTGCGTAATATTCGTCGTTACCAATTTTTGTGTATTTAATGCCATCAACTATCATCAACCTCATTTTAGAAGTGATAATCTGCGCTACCTGCTCCATATACTTTTGAGGGTTCTTCTTAAAAAGATGGAGAGTTTTGCTTCTTCTTAGTATCTCCACAATAGTTTTTCTTGTTAAATTGGTTTCATTCTGAAGATAGGCAATGATATCGGGTAGAAATTCCTGCTGGTTATCCAGAACAACAGCATATCTATCTGATTCTTCCGCAACAATCCCACCAGCACCAATATCAAGCCCTGCTTTCGTATATATAAGCTTTGGAGAACTTACAGACAGACTTCTCTGCATCTCCCTGCAACATTCATCAATCAGCTTTTCACTATCAAAGTCCACAGAATAGGTAGTCTTGTATTTTATCCTATCCCATAGTTCTTTAAACTCAGGGTCAAGATAGACCTGCTTATTAAGCTTAATAGTTTTTTTATCACTATTGTTCTTGATATTAAGTCCGCTGCACACTTTTCTGACAACAGCCATAATATCTGCTTTTACATGTTCATATTCTTTCGGTATATTCAGCCTGTTATCTTTTATATCAATTATCAGCTTGTCCTGCACTTTACCTGTTTCATCAATATAGCCATTACCTAAAAATGCTTTAAATATGTCCTCAGAAGCTTTATGCCCTAAATACTTTATGCTTCCATCCTCATACCTTACCGGTATGTTGGCAAACAAATGATTTTCAATAACGCCAAATCGTATGCCGCTCTCAGTTTCGTATTCTTTCTGGAGGGCAGCTGCAAATTCCTCATAGCTTTCATTGGCGATAATCGTCAGTGTGTTTATAAAAGAACCGTACTGACGTTCTCCTTTTTGATTAACACAAAGACGCAGGCCACGACCAATCTCCTGGCGCTTTTTGACCTCACTCTGCGTTTCATTCAGGGTACATATCTGAAACACATTGGGATTATCCCAGCCTTCACGTAACGCTGAGTGTGAGAAGATAAATCTAAGTTTAGTATCAAAGGATAAAAGACGTTCCTTGTCTTTCATAATCAAATTATAAGTATCCTCATCATCCTGCGTATAACCGCTGGTATCTTTCAGGACACCCTTTTTATCCGCTGAAAAATAGCCATTGTGGGCTTCTTCGGCAGCGGTATCTAAATCAACATCTTTAAACAGCGTATTATACTTAGGCTGCCTTATGAGTTCTTTATAATGCTTTTCAAAGAGCCTTGCATAGATACCTTTTTGCGGATTCCCATTTTCATCATAGTAGCGATAATTTGCCACACGGTCTATAAAAAACAGACTCAGGACTTTTATTCCCAGCTTATTTAATACCAGTTCTTTGTTTAAATGCTCCTCTATAGTCTTTCTAATCATCTGTTCTTTTATGGCTAGGTCGTCCACATCTCCTAAAGGTTTACCTATACGCAGAATATCCGGCTTACTTGTAAAAGCAACGTATTCATTCCCCTCTTCACAATAAATCTCGCTGACAATGTATCCCTCATAAACATCACGTCCTCCTGATTTTTCATAAAGGTCATCTCCACGTTTGACCGTTACCGCCTTCCGTTTAACCACACCTTTTCTATCTTTTACATCCATCTCTATTTTGGCTGTTATAGGCGATTTTTTATTGTCTACAGATAAAAGCTTCAAATATGCTTTATTATGGTAGTCTTTAGTTGTAAACCCAGCAACTTCTATCTGTTTAACCAGACCTAAATTATAGCTGTCTACCGCATCCAGCTTATAAACCAGATTATGCCTTTCCACATGCGTTGCCGAGTAACGTAGTATAAATAAAGGATTCAGTGATTTAATTGCCTCTTTGGCTTTAGGAGTCGTATCTACCGATTGCGGCTCGTCTATAATAACAATTGGCCTGGTCTCCTGAATAAGCTCAATAGGCTTCATGCCGTTTAACCTGTCATTTGTTCTATGAATAATATTAGCCTTAGTTTCCTTGGCTGGATCTGTAAAACTTTTCCTGAAAGCGTCAATATTTATAATCATAATCTCAATATTATCGCTCACCGCAAAACTTCTCACCTGTTCCAGTTTGCTGCTATCATATATGAAATAGTGATAAATTACATTATCATATAGTTCCTTAAAATGTTCCTCTGTAATCTGCAAAGTCTTATACACACCCTCTTTAATTGCAATACTGGGGACAACAATGATGAACTTGGAAAACCCATAGTTTTTATTTAGTTCAAAGATTGTCCTTAAGTAAACATAGGTCTTACCTGTACCCGTCTCCATCTCTATATCAAAGTCATATTCACCCGTTTTTAGAGACTCTGTTGGTGGCAGGCCATTCCTAAGCTGGACTTCCCGCAAATTCCTAAGTATCTCTTCTTTATCCAGTTCAAGCCGGTTACCAATACCATTCTCTGTGCCAAACAAACCTATTTGTCCATTATAGGCTGACACGGTAAAATTAGTATGTTTGGGCGTTTGGCCCCTGAACAAATCTACAACGGAAGCTATGGCCTGCTGCTGGTATTCTAAATTTTTATCAAATTTTAGCTTCATTTTAGACCATACCTCCCTATATGGTAATAAACTCTTCGATTCCGCCGGATTTCAGTATTTGCTTGATATTTGTCTTGTCACTATCTGACTTAAATCCATTATCCTTAAATACAACCCTGCTGCTTTCAGGTGATAATTTTTCTACTTCTTTTAAAATACCCCTGGCAACCTCTGTTGTAATCTCATCATCAAGGCAGATCATAAGCATACCAAAACCAATAGAATAAACCTTCTTGCCGCTAATTGTAAACTCATCAACTGGATAAGTCAGGTCAAGGCCGTATTTAAGCATTATTTCATAAACAACATCAAGTTCTGTCCTGTCTTCCACAAAGTTGTCTACATAATCCAATAAAGACTGCTCTAAATTATCATAGTCCGGCTGCCATTTTCGGATATTGGATGTATCAAGCTTGAACACCTTAAAGCCGATATCAAGTTTTTCTATATTCTCTTTATCTTTATATTCTTCTTTGATTTTTTCACCAGCACGGCGGATGCGCTCTTTGCCTATCTCGCTGATATTCTTATAGCCGGCTTTGTAGGCCTCACTATTTTCATCTGTTGGCTCCGGAAGTTGAACCATAATAAACCTGCGGTTGCCGCCGTCTTCGGCATTAAGCTGCATTACAGCATGGGCGGTGGTGGCGGAGCCGGAGAAGAAGTCCATAACCAAGTCATTATTATCGGGGTCAGTTCCCATTTCGCACAATCTCATTAACATTTCTACTGGCTTTGGGTAATCGAAAATTTTACCATCCATTAGTTCTTTGACTAATAGAGTTCCCTTTTCAGTATTGGTATCTTTATCCCACCATACAGAACGAGACATCACTTTTGATTCTCGATATTTTTCAACTATCATAAAACTGCCATCTCTCATAGGTTTTGCCATAATGTTTATATTTAAGTTTTCTTGGGCTTTCTGCTTGCCCCATCTCCATACAACATTTACACCCTGTGATTCACGTGGATATATTTCAATCCATCCTGCTTTTTTCTCCAGGGAAATTTGATGGAGTCCGTTTTTGTCTGGAGATAAAGGATTAACATAAAAAGGATAATACAAATTAGGTCGATTCTCTTTATTAAATTTGACATTTCTATTACGTAGTTCTCTTAATTCGAATCCTCCATATTCATCAAACATCTTAAACTCATTACTTTTATTATCATCGTTTATTAAGTTAATCAGTGTAGCAGAAGATTTACTATAAGCTAATAGATAATCGTGCATCCGTGCAATACCACCATAATCACGCCCTCTTGGATTACTTACTACTGTTATTTGTCCAATGAAGTTATCTTCCCCAAAAATTTCATCACAAATCTTCCTTAGATTATGTACCTCATTATCATCAATACTAATAAAAATAACACCATCGTCGGACAACAAATTCCTTGCAAGCCTAAGTCTTGGGTACATCATATTAAGCCAGTCGGTGTGATAACGGCCACTGGTTTCCGGATTGGTACTTATTGGCCTGCCATTGCCATCCGTTTGTCCTGTAATTCTTTTGTAGTTTTCAATGCTATCATGAAAATCGTCCTTATAGATAAAGTCTTTCCCTGTGTTATAGGGAGGGTCTATGTATATCATTTTTATCTTCCCATAATAGCTTTTCTGCAAAAGTTTTAACACTTCCAGGTTATCGCCTTCTATATAAAGGTTCCGGGTTGTATCCCAGTTTTTGCTCTCCTCTTTGCAGGGTCTCAAGGTTCCCAGAGAAGGGGTTTGGGATAAACGCAAAGCTCGTCCTTTGCCGTTCCAGGTAAAGTTGTAGCGTTCATTGCTATCTTCCACATATTCACCCAATAACTGTCTCAATTTATCAAAGTCAATCTTGCCCTCTGTTACCACTTCAGGAAAAATCTGTTTTAATTTTTTAATGTTTTCTTCGGCCAGGTCAGGGGTTTTGCCCGTAAGAGTTGTTTCTATCATTTCTTATCTCCTCCAAGCAATTTATTTTTGCTCTGTTCCAGTCTCTTTATCTCAATATTCAGCTCCATTTTGCGGTTAAACTGGGTTTCTTTCTTGAGTTTGGACCGCAAACTTGCAATTTTTCTTTCTATATCTTCTATCTTTGCCAGGAGTTCTCTTGCCTCAGCACCTGTTATAGTGTCATCTGCCGGCACAATGGCTGATAGGTTATAAATACTGATAGTATCTACGATATCACTATAAAGTGTATAGAAATTTGTAAACCTCATTTGTTTTATACTAAGCCTGTCGAATAAAGCATTATCATTACCCAACCAATCGGTAGAGATAAATTCCTCAATGGTATTCTTACTGCTGTCACTCAGGCTTGTCCTCTGGTGGGCAACGAAAAACCGTCTTTTATCCTCCAGCTTAAAAATCAGCAGCATAGGGTAGGGGATAGCCCTCATAATTATCTCGGCTATTCTGTTAATCCCATAATCTTTATTTACAATAACTTCTATAACTTCAATCTCCGGATATTCCCGCACTTCATCTTTATAGGCCGGTATGTTTACTGTTTCAGGTTTAAGGCAATAGAGCCATATTATTTTGTTTATGATATCTGTAAACAAATACCTATCACTGGAAGACAAATTAACATTTTCATAAAAGAGCTTTTTATATATAGTACTGCCAATAAAGCAGCTATCAGGGATGTTTAAAAAACTATAATCATCCACAGCTACTCCCCCTGGCCCTTTATGACCAAAAATGTAATCAGTTCAAAATCCTCAACACCATCAAAGACTCTTTTCGGCATGATGGTGCCGCCTTTGCTAAAAAGGCTGGCCACTCCAATCTCCTGCTTCTTGCCTATAATGTTTTCAATAGAAGCTTCCAACAAATCCGAATAATGTTTCATTTTCCGGCCATCATTGGTCTCTTTATTAAACTCCTCTACCAGCTCTTTAAACACTTCATTTTTACCCGAACACAGTTTTTTATAATAATCCAGTATCTTTTTGGCATGGAGGAAAGATAGCTTTACCTCCCCATCATCTGCGATATAAACCATATAGTAGGGAAATAGAGGGTTCTGCTCTCTGCTCTGCTGTTTCCCTTTAACTTGCCTAAGGGTAAAAATTACACCCGGCTTTATAATATCTTTTACGCTTTCGTCTATCTTTGCAACAGCATACATCCCATTTGGCGCCTCATCTAAAAGCTCTCTATTAGTTTTCATGTATTCCATAAGCTCAATCTTAAAATCATTAAAGGTCAGGTCTGTTATCGATATACCTCCCGATATATCTTCTAAGTCCACAACCTCTTTCCGCAGCCTCTCAAGCTGCTTCTTACGGTATTCAAGGTCTCTCATTTCTTTGCTGGAATCTATCTCTATAATATTCTCCTCACCTGTAGCAGACACATCCAATAAAACCATCCTGCCTCTGACCCGCTGCTGGAGGTTTATGTATTCGTCCAGGTCCCTGGTAGCCCAAAAGTTTACTAATTTGACATACTGGTTTTTTGAACCTATACGGTCAATACGTCCGAACCTTTGTATAATTCTGACTGGATTCCAGTGAATGTCATAATTTATAACATAATCGCAGTCTTGAAGGTTCTGGCCTTCAGATACACAATCCGTAGCAATAAGTATATCTATATACTTATCAACTTCAGGATATATCTTATAACACTCCTTTGAGACAGGAGAGAACAAGGTCAATACAGTATTTATATCTGACATCTTAATCGATTTTCTCAATTCTTTTGGTATGGGCAAATTAGAATGATTATCACCACTTCCTGTTACAATAGCAGAATAGATACCTTTTTTAGCAAAATAATCGGCCAGATTCTCATATAAATATCTGGCTGTATCAGCAAATGCAGTAAATACGATAACCTTTTTATTCCCAGGGTTTATTGGATTTTGTATTTTGTTTTCTATAAGGGTTCTAAGTTCAATTAGCTTGGCGTCTCTTTCTGGCGTAACAATCCTGGCTTCCGATAAAATGGTTTCCAGCTTGTCCTTATCTGCCAGCAGGTCTTGTTTCCATTTAATAAGGTCCATATCCTGAAGCAATACCTTTACATTATTGCCGAACATGAGGCTTTCAAGCTCGGGGTCGTCTATATCAATATCATTGATATCCAATTCCGCATCATAGTCAAATTGCCTTTGTTCTATGGCTTCGAGAGCCTTATCTATTTTGTGAAGGATATTCTCAACAGTTATTGCAAAGGAATTGATGGAGCTTTCCAATCTTTTTAAAATATTTACACGCATAAGTTCAACTAAACTTTTCTCCCTGTCTATCTGCCTGAAGACACTTTTGTTTGAACCTACTACCATATCGTATTTTTCTTCATAAGCAGCTCTTTTTTCAGGAAGCACATAGGCCAAAGGTGAATAGATACACAGGGTAAGTTTTTTTATAAGTCTATTGATATCTCCAATAGGCTGAAACTCACCTTTGGTGTCAATTGCCGGATATCTGTTCTCAGGGGGTAGTCTGGTGGGAAACTTTCCTATTTCCTCCAGGTTATAATATTTTTCTATATGCTTTCTGGAACGGGCAATAGTCACCGTATCCAGGAGTTTAAAATAATCTGTATCCATCATGTTGACAAATGTTTCAGTTGTTCTTTCATCTTCAGGTAGTTCAGACCATCTGTTGAACACGGTTTGTGCTTTTCTAAGGATAAACTCAATACTATCCAGCCCCACATCCTTAAAAGCATCATCCCTGCCCTCAGTTATAAAAGCGATCTGGTTCTTTATATCATTCATCCGGTTGTTTACAGGGGTTGCTGACAGCATAAGTACCTTTGTTTTAACCCCGGATTTTAAAATGTCATTCATCAAGCGCTGATAACGGGTTACACGCCCTTTGACCGGCGGATTATTCCTAAAGTTGTGGCTTTCATCTATTACGACAAGATCATAGTTTGACCAGTTTAAAGTAGCAAGGTTAATCTCACCAGAATAGCCGCTTGTCCTGCTAAGGTCAGTGTGGTTTAGAACATCGTAATTAAACCTGTCCGCAGCAAAAATATTGCGTTTATCATTCTGGGTGTAAATGGTCCAGTTTTCACGAAGTTTCTTGGGCACCAGCACAAGAACCCTATCGTTTCTGAGTTCATAATATTTAATTATAGCCAGTGCAGTAAAAGTTTTTCCAAGCCCTACACTGTCAGCTATAATACAGCCATTATACTTCTCAAGCTTATCAATAGCTCCCATAACAGCGTCTTTCTGAAATTTATAAAGTTTATTCCATATCAGGGTATTCTTAAAGCCTGTACGGCTTTTAACAATATTATCTTCGGTTAGCTCGTCAAGATAATCATAGAATATATTATAAAGAGTAACAAAGTAGATAAACTCAGGAGTATTTTCTTTATAAAGAATTCGCATCTGCTCAAGAACTTTTTCTTTGACATCCTGAACAGCAGTATCATCCTCCCATAATTCATTAAAGGCCTGTAAAAAGCCAATTGTGTACTCTTTACCATACAGGCACACATTGCTGTCCAATCTATTCGATGAAGTGATACCTAGACCATCAGTAGTAAAATCCACAGTGCCATTTATTGAGATACTATCTTCAGGATTTTCTATATAAATCAGTCTTGGCTGAGCAGGATTCGGCCGTCTCAACGATTTTATCTCTGCTTTCTTTTCCAGCCACTGAGCACATTCCCTGGCTATGGCCGCCTGTTTCATTTCGTTCCTCAGCTTTATTTCAAATTCATTTCCAGATATCTTTTTTTCAGGGTTGCGCACTATGTAATATTCCCTGTAAAGTTCCTGGTCATTACGTATAAAAGTAGGTTCGGTAAAAATGAACCTCATACTATCTATCTTGCTAAGTTCCTTTTTAAGTTCTTCATAAGCATAGATGGTAAAGTAAGCTGATATGATTGATAGTTTTGTCCCTTTACGCAATTCTGCCTTTAACTCATCTATAACCCTATATTTTTTATTATCCAGAACCTTGGGTGGTCTCATATAATCAATCCTCCGGCAATAATTTATCAAACTCTCCATTCGCTGTTTTTTTCCTGGCTCTACGTCTGTCTGCAGGTTTTTCCGCATCTTTGGGTATGATCCAAACATCACTAAGCTTGAAGGCTCCCGGTATTCTGCCTTCTTCACAAAGTATCTGAACTCTCCGCCTTGAAATATTCCACTTCTCAGCTGCTTCCTTCGCTGATAAATAATCCATTATAAACACCTCCATCCAGGAAGTCCATGAATCCATTATATTCCAACGTGCGAACAATTACAATAATTGGCTGGCTTTTTATTCCAGAGGTTTCTATTTACTTTGAGAAGGTCATAGACTCCAAAGATTAACCCAATAGCTTCCCGCAAGGAATTTTATATAAATTATCTGACAAACTTTTTATTTTGCGATGCCTAACCAGGATAAATTATTCCAAACTTAATGGATAATTTTTCTATATGCATTAAAGGAGTAAAGCTCTGGAAGATAACATATAAATTACAAAAAAGAGATCATTATGGAGGTGCATATATTTGGCTAATATACGGCACGTATTCCCGGGTGGCAACACCTGTCGCGGTTTTTACTCTTTCTATGATTATATGGTATCCCCCCAAGTCACGAGAAAATTTGTCCTCAAAGGAGGCCCGGGAGTAGGTAAATCAACATTCATGAAAAAAATGGGGGAAGATTTTTTTAACCAGGGTTTTGATATAGAATACCACTGGTGTTCTTCTGATAATAATTCATTGGATGGAGTGGTAATAGGGAATCACCAGTTCTGCTTTCTGGATGGAACGGCACCTCATATAGTAGATCCCAAATTTCCAGGCGCAGTGGATGAAATTATAAACCTGGGACAGTTCTGGGATTTAGATAAAATAGCTTCTCACCGCGAGGAAATCGAAAAACTGGGTAAAGATATATCCCTGTGTTTCTCCCGTGCCTATATGCGCTTAAAAGAAGCCAGCATTGCCTATGAAGAATGGAAATCTTACTTTGAAGAAGCAGCCGACAGCAATGCAGTAAAACGCAATATTATCGCCCTGTCCGGGGATTTTTTAAGCAATACAGCTGAAAAAAAGGGAAAAGCCAGGCATCTGTTTCCAGGAGCCATTACTCCGGAAGGCCTGGTAACCAAAATAAACAGTTTGATAAATGAAGACACTTCCATTTTTGCCGTCAGAGGAAGCCCGGGAAGCGGTATTGAAAAACTTTTTGCCTACACACTTGGTATAATAGAAATGCAGGATATAGCAGCCGAGATATATCATAATCCCTTCTATCCTGAAGAAATAGATTTAATACTGCTTCCTGCAAGCAATCGAGCCCTGCTTAATATTTCAGGCCATATATTTGATTATTCCTCCCTGGTTTTAAGCAGCAAATATAAACGCCTGTTAGATTTCGACCAGTTTGCCAGCAAATCTTTAATCGACTCCTATGCCAAACTTATACATTCCGCTCAAGAAAGAGTAGATACAGGAATTAAAGATGCAGTCCGTTTTATAAATACGGCCAAAAAATATCATGATGAACTTGAAAGTTTCTATATACCTGCTATGGACTTCACAGCAATAGAAGAGATGCGTCAAAATATTTTTAAGCAGGTTATAAACTCGCTGCAAAAATAGCAAAAAAGGCAAAGCTTTTTTAAGCTTTGCCTTAATTTTTCAAAACATGACTACCTCTATCTTTTCTCCTTTTAAAAAACCTTGTTTTTCATACGGGATATGTATATAGCCATCAGCCACAGCCAGAATACTCATCATGCCTGACTTGCCTAAAACAGGCCAGGCTTTAACTATCTCCTCATCATCTTTAAGCACCACCGGGATAAAATCATCCCTTCCTGCCTGTGAAGCAAGATTAACCTGCAAAACCGCTTCTCTTTTCACAGCTGGACTGTAACTTAACACAGGTTTTACCAGGACATAAAAAATAGTCAACGCAGAAACCGGATGTCCCGGAAGCCCGATTACCAGCTTTTCCCCTATTTTGGCTGCCATAGTCGGCTTACCCGGCTTTACAGCCAATCCATGAAATAAAAGCTGACAATCGGGAAAACTTTTGAGCACCTGCAAAGTAACATCCATAACCCCGACTGAACTTCCACCGGAAATTAAAACCATATCATTTTCCAGCAAAGCACTGTTAAGACAAGCTTTGAGCGCATCAAAATTATCCTTTATTATAGGATAATTTTGAGCTTCACACCCGCAGCCCAGAACAGCAGCTGCCAAACTGTAGCTGTTAACATCCCTTATCCTGGCTCCTTCAGGTCTTTCTTCAACAGGAATTATTTCATCCCCAGTTGAAATAATCCCTATATGGTAAGGCATAAAAACTTCCACTTCCGATATGCCCAGAGAAGCTAAAAATCCTATATCCTGAGGTCTTAAAACCTTTCCCTCAGCAAAAATCTTTTGCCCTATCCTCGCATCTTCTCCTTTTTTAATAATATTCTCTAAAGGAGCCACCGGCCTGTTTACCAAAACAGTATCTTCTCCCAGTTTTTCTGTATATTCCACCATAACCACCGCATCTGCATTTAACGGGAGCATGCCTCCCGTAGGTACCCATACACATGTGCCTTTTTTCAGCCTAAAGTCAGCTACTTCTCCCATCTTGATTTCACCTGTATACTGCAAAAAAGCAGGCATACTTTCTGTTGCCCCAAAAGTATCTTCTGCAATTACCGCATAGCCGTCCACTGTTGAACGGTCAAAAGGCGGCATATCTTCCGGACAAATAATATCTTGAGCCAATACCTTATTCCAGGCTTTATTAATATTAATCATATTTTTGAAAGGCAGGGGAAGATTATCTCTGATGCAGTTTAACGCTTCCTCATATTTTATTACCTTAAAAAATTCCGGCATATTAAACACCTCAAATCAAGTTGCTAAACATAATTATAAACAATTAAGCAAGAATTAAGAGACAAAATACTAAACATTATTATATAAATAGGCTAAAATGTAGAAAAAAAACAAAGGTGAGAAAGAGACATGGCAAGAAAAGTATACATTGACAACACTCCTTTGGATAAAGCTTTGGAAAAATTCATGCAGGAACTCGAAAATTGTTCCTATTTTACTGTTGAGGAAGAAGAAATAGACACTACAGAAGCCCAGGGACGTATTTTAAGCCAGGCTGTTTTTGCCCGCCTTTCTTCACCTCATTATCCTGCAGCAGCTATGGATGGAATAGCGGTAAAGGCTTCCTCCACATTCGGAGCAAATGAAAATAATCCGGTTCTTTTAAAGCCAGGCCAGGATTATATTGAAGTAGATACGGGGGATTACGTACCTCCAAACTTCGATGCGGTAATAATGATTGAAGAAGTCAACTTTGTCAACGGACAGGCTCAGATAATAAAACCAGCTGTCCCCTGGCAGCATATACGCTCTATCGGAGAAGACATAACCGCTTATGATATGATCTGCCCTGCTTTTACCGAAATAGGCCCGGAAGAAATCGGCTCTCTCCTAACAGCAGCAGTAAATAAAGTAAAAGTGGTTAAAAAACCTGTAATAGCCATAATCCCTACCGGAACTGAACTTGTCAATTACGGCAGCTATAATATGGCCCCCGGAGAAGTAATAGAATCCAACAGCCATGTACTGGGAGGATTATGTAAAAAATGGGGAGCAGATTACATACGCTGCAATATAGTACCTGATGATAAAAACAAACTTTTGGAAGCAGTAGAAAATATCAAAAACCAGGCAGACATGATAGTTATATGTTCTGGCTCCTCTGCTGGCAAGGAAGATTATACTGCCGAAATAGTAAACAAACTTGGTAAACTTTTGGTACACGGCATAGCTGTCCGTCCGGGCAAACCTGCCATACTGGGAATAATTGACAATAAGCCGGTAATAGGCGTTCCCGGTTATCCAGTTTCTGCCCATTTAATATTCAATATCTTTGCTAAACCGGTAATATATAAAAAACAGAAACGCGCCTTGCCAGAAGAACACTTTATAACCTGCAAAATATCCCGTAAACTTTCTTCTCCTATGGGAGTAGATGATTTTATACATGTTAATGTAGCTAATATAAAAAATCAGTATATCGCTTACCCTCTCAATAAAGGAGCAGGCATAACTACCAGTTTGGTTAAATCAGACGGCATTTTACATATACCGCGCGGAAGTGAAGGCATAGAAGCAGGAAATACCTGTAATGTAATACTCAAAACCCCTCTTTCCGTTATAGACAACACTTTAATATCTACCGGCAGCCATGATATAGCTCTGGATATACTGCGGGACCTGCTGCAGAAAAAACATAATGTTAGACTGGTATCCAACCATGCAGGAAGCATGGGAGGAATAATGTCCCTCATGCGGGGGGAAACCCATTTTTCCGGAATACATCTTTTAGATCCTCAAACTGGTGCATATAATACAAGTTACCTTAATAAATACCTTTCGAGACAGAAATGGCTGCTTATTCACCTGGCCAAACGCGAACAGGGCATAATTGTAAAAAAAGGTAATCCATTAAATATTAAAGGACTTTCTGATTTAGCCAATCCCGAAATTCGTTTCGTAAACAGGCAAAAAGGTTCAGGAACCAGAATATTGCTGGACTATCTTCTGCAAAAGCAAAATATAAACCCGGAAGTTATAAACGGCTACCAGCATGAAGAATATACTCATCTGGCCGTAGCTGCTGCAGTAAAGGGAGATGCCTGTGACGCAGGCTTAGGTATTTATGCAGCAGCCAAAATAATGGGATTGGATTTTATCCCTATTGCGGAAGAAAATTATGATCTTTGTTTTTTACCTGACCTCATGGATGAAAAATACCTTAAGTTTATACTCGACATTATAAAAGATGAAGAATTTGTGCAAAAACTAACTTTTATGGGGGGATATAACCTAAGCGAAAGCGGAAAAGCGGTAGCACAAAATTAGTTATTACTTTTTTTAATTATAAACATAATTTTTTTATATATATCGTGGTTTTTATGCTTGCAAAAAGGATTTTTAAGGCGCCTGTAGAACTTTTTCGATATATGTATTTTCTGAAATAAGTATTTTTAGCAAAATTAATTTGCTAAAATTAATTTTGTTTTAATATTAATTATGTGGGGAAAGGAGAGGGTGATGGATGCAGGTTACCAGAAGGCAGTTCTTAAAGGTAACCGGAGCCACTGCAGCAACTTTGGCTATTGCTGATCTTGGATTTGACACCAAAAAAGCCAAAGCTGCAGTAAAAGAACTCCGCATCAAAGATGTCACACCAGTTCCAACCGTATGCCCATTTTGCGCTTCCGGCTGCGGTCTGGTAGTTTATGCGGAGAACAAAGAAGGCAGTGAAACCAAATTATTAAGCGTACAGGGAGATCCTGACAATCCTATCAACCAGGGTTGTGCCTGCCCCAAGGGTGCAGCTATGTTCAACCTGAGGGAAATCTATGATCCGCACACAGGTGAACAAATCATTAACCCCAAACGGGTCAAAAAACCCTTATACCGCGCTCCTTACAGTGAAAAGTGGGAAGAAAAAGACTGGGATTGGATGCTGGATACTATTGCTCAGAGAATTAAAGAAACCAGGGATAACAGCTTTATCCACAAGGAAAACGGCATCATAGTCAACCGCACTGAAAAGATAGCTTCCATTGGCGGTTCAGGATTAGACAATGAAGAAGCTTATCTTTTATCAAAACTCATGCGCTCCCTGGGGGTAGTATATCTGGAAACCCAGGCCCGTATCTGACACTCCTCCACGGTGGCTGGTATGTCACCTGCATTTGGTCGTGGAGTAATGACCAACCATATGATTGACCTCAAGAATTCAGATGTAGTTCTGGTCATGGGCAGCAACATTGCGGAAAACCATCCTATCGGTATGAAATGGATAATGAAAGGTAAAGAAGAACGGGGAACTAAACTGATTCATGTTGATCCTCGCTTTACCAGAACTTCTGCGGTTGCTGATATTTACTGCCCCATCCGTCCGGGTACTGACATTGCATTTATCGGCGGAATGATAAAATACATCCTGGATAACGAACTTTATCACAAAGATTACGTAGTAAATTACACCAATGCTTCTTTCCTGATAAGAGAAGATTTTGACTTTAATGATGGCTTATTCTCTGGTTATGACCCTGCTAACCGCAAATACGACTTCACCACCTGGGACTACCAGTACGATGCCAATGGCAAAATCATAAAAGATGAAACTTTAAGTCATCCGCGCTGTGTATTCCAGCTCTTGAAGAAACATTATTCCCGCTACGACATCGATACGGTATGTAAAATAACCGGTGCACCCAAAAATAAATATATGCAGGTTCTGGAAACCTTCTGTGCAACCGGTGCTCCTGATAAAACCGGTACTATTTGTTATGCTATGGGCATAACCCAGCATACCGTAGGAAGCCAGAATGTAAGGGCATTTACTATATTACAATTACTTTTAGGGAATATTGGCCGTCCGGGTGGCGGAATAAACGCTCTGCGCGGGGAAAACAATGTACAGGGTGCAACTGATATGGCATTATTATTCCATATACTCCCTGCTTACATTGATTCACCGACTAATTCTGAAGATTACAAAGACTTGCTCTCCTATATTCGCAAAACTACTCCCGGGGCAGCCAAGCTAAAATTTAACAGCCTGGAAGAATTCCGTGAACTGGTAAAAGCGGGTATTCCTTATTCCGGCTGGAGAGTTCATACCTCCAAGTGGATTGTAAGCCTTTTGAAGGCATGGTATGGCGATGCGGCCACTCCGGAAAACGATTTTGCTTATCACTATCTGCCCAAACGGGATGACAAGAAGAACTATTCTCACATAGCTTTGTTTGAAGCCATGTACAATGGTGAAATCGAAGGCCTCATTATAAACGGCTCCAATCCGGTAGTAGGCGGACCTAATGCCAACAAAGAACAGGAAGCCTTAACCAAACTTAAATGGATGGTAGCTATTGACCTGTGGCTGACAGAAACTGCCGAATTCTGGACCTATAAAGCCTGGGATCGCCCGGTAAATAACCCGAATGTTCCCAAATACACTCCCAAAGATATTGCGACAGAAGTATTCTTCCTCCCGGCCGCTGCGGTTTATGAAAAAGAAGGAACTGCATCCCAGACCGGAAGATGGGTACAGTTCCGGTGGAAAGCTGTAGAGCCGGTAGGAGAATCCAAGGCTGACCTCTGGATCTACAATGAGCTTGGCAAGAGGTTAAAGAAACTCTACGCCGGCAGCAAACGTCCGGAAGATGAGCCTATAGTAAACATGACCTGGAATTATGACAGCGAAAACGGCCATGATGAGCCCGACATCTTTAAAGTAGCCAAAGAAATCTGCGGTTATAATGTAAAAGACGGCACGCCGGTAGAAGGATTTGCCAAACTGGCCGATGATGGCAGCACCGCCTGTGGTAACTGGGTATATTGTGGAGCAGCTACTTTGAAAGACGGCAAATTCCTCTACAAACCACAAATGAGAGAAAAAGAAGATCCCTCCGGCCTCGGTTTATATCCCAAGTGGGGATGGGCTTGGCCTATGAACCGCAGGATAGTTTACAACCGCTGCTCCGTACAGCCGGACGGCATAACCCCATGGCCGGGAGATGAAAATAGACGCTTGGTATGGTGGGATGGCACTAAAGGTGAATGGACAGGTGTAGATGTTCCCGACTTCATAAAAACAGTCGGCCCCGACAATCCGGCTTTTAAAGATCCATTCATCATGCGTCCGGAAGGTAAAGGTTGTCTGTTTGCTGCAAAAAGCAGCATGAAAGACGGTCCTTTCCCTGAACATTATGAGCCATGGGAAAGCCCGGTAGCCAATATGCTCAACAGTCAGCCTTTAAACCCGGCAGCCAAGGTTTGGGAACCGGATAAACAAGGCAGTGCCGATAAATATCCTATTGTTGCAACTACCTACCGCGTAGTTGAACACTGGCAGGCTGGAGCTTTAACCCGCAATCTGCCCTGGCTGGCAGAGCTTATGCCCAATATGTTTGTAGAAATAAGTGAAGAACTGGCCAAAGCAAAAGGTATAAGAAACGGTGATGAAGTCATCATATCTACTGCCCGCGGCGATGTTAAGGCTATTGCCTGCGTAACCAAACGTATTAAACCGTTAAATGTAGCAGGCAAAAAAGTTCACCATATTGGGCTTGTTTGGCATTATGGATTTAACGGCTATGCCAAAGGTGATCCGGCTAACCGCTTGACTCCACATATAGGTGATGCTAATACTATGTGTCCTGAATACAAGGCATGGCTGTGCGATATAAGGAGGGCTTAGGTATGGCAAACATGACTAACCTTTATGATACAAGCAAATGTACTGCCTGCCGCGCTTGTCAGGTAGCCTGCAAAAACTGGAACCAGCTGCCGGCAGTAATCGAACCTTTCAAAGGCAATTACCAGACCCATGAAGATACTAATGGTGACACCTATACTATAGTCCGCATGATGGAATATGAAGACCCGGTAGACGGCGTACAGTGGAAATTCCTTAAATATCAATGTATGCACTGTTCAGACCCGGCATGTATGAAAGTATGCCCCCGGGGAGCTTATACTAAAACCGAATGGGGAGCAACCATCCATGATCCGGATAAATGCATAGGCTGTCAATACTGCAGTTATGCCTGCCCCTTCCATATACCTAAATATCGCAAACGTGAAGACATAGTCGCTAAATGCACCTTATGCGCAGATCGGGTAGAAGCAGGTCTTACACCAGCCTGCGCAGCTACCTGCGCCCCCGGAGCTTTAATGTTTGGAGATCGTGACGAACTCCTGCAGTATGCAGAAGAAAGGGTTAAATATTTAAGAGCCAATGGCTATCCCAATGCCACTATCTATGGGAAAACAGAGCTGGGAGGGCTTAACAAAATATATATCTTAACAGATACTCCTGACAAGTTTGGTCTGCCTGTCAATCCGCAGGTGGCTGAAAGTGTTGGCTTCTGGCAGAATATTGTACAGCCTTATTTTGGCTGGCTAATACCATTGGCTCTGGCTGGTTCAGCTGTAAGTTTCGTAACTACCCGCATTTTAGCCAACAAGCATAAGGATGAAGGGGGGCATGAATAATGCAGCTTTTAACCGAATATCGTGAAGATGTGGAGAGAGTGGAAAGGTTTAACTTTGTATCTCGCTTAACCCACTGGGGACATACTGTAACCTTTTTACTCTGCCTTTTCACCGGGCTGGTACTGTTTTTAGACGGGGTAGACTGGCTGGCTGCCATATTCGGCGGCTACCGGGGAGCCGGTCTGGTGCATAGAATATCAGCAGTATTCATGACTTTATTCATAATAATATTTGTAGTATTTAACTTCAAAGTCATGGTTAACTGGATAAAAGACATCCTGCGTTTTGGCAAAAATGACATAATATTTGTCATGAAATTCCCGTTAGAGTTTTTGGGATTTGAGGTAAAAATGCCGCCCCAGACCAAATTCAACGGAGGAGAAAAAGGGAACTCCATTATCACCCCTACCTGTGTAATACTGCTGGTGCTCAGCGGATATATAATGTGGTTCCCATCAGCTTTTTCTCCCGGTCTGGTAAGGATAGCTTATCCTGTTCATGATATAGCTATGATCCTCTCAACCTGTATGGTATGTATGCACGGATATTTAGGTTCTTTCCATCCTGGCTCCGGTGAATCTTTCTGGGGTATGTGGAAAGGTACCGTAAGAGCAGATTGGGCTAAACATCACCATGCTATATGGTATGAAGAAACTTATGGTGAAAAAAAAGCTGAATAAAATTTGAGAAAGAAAATCATATAATTTACGGGGAGTACAAACTCCCCTTTTTCTCACAATAAAAACCGGAACAAGGAGGAAACTGTAAAATGATGCAGCGCCAAATACCAGTCGAACTTCCGCCAGGCTATATAGACTTTTTTCAAAATCTAGAAAGCTGGCAAAATGAACAGGAAATACTTTTAAAAAAAACTATCTCCTTTCCTAAAGCAGATTTGATTAAAATACTTACTGAATACAAAAAACCTTTGGTACAAATAAAAAAAATAGACATCCCTGCTGATAAATATAAGGATTTACTGCTGAAATTTTTGGCTTTTTTGAGTTCAGCACGTCCTGATACAGCTGAAAAAATCAAAAATATTGAAAAAAATATCGAAATCCTGGATATAGATCAAGTAATTAATCATCTTATCTTAAACGAAAATGAATTTTTAAATGATTTAACCAAAAAACTTGATATTTCAGCCGAACTGCTCTTATTCATTCTTGACCACACATTAAGGCCGTTTTTACGAATTTTAGCTGCCCCCTACAGTCAGGAATTATTAGAAAAAGAATATAGCACCTGGGAGTTTCCAAGCATATGCCCTGTATGTGGAGCTAAATCCAACATAAGCAGGCTCAGAGCCGAAGATGGACGCCGTTTTATGTTTTGTGACCGCTGTTTTATGGAATGGGAAACTGCCTACTTAAAATGTGTTCACTGTGGTAACAACGAACCGCACACTATTCGCTACATAAATGTAGAAAATGATGACGCATATCAGATATATATATGTGAAAAATGCAAAGGATATCTTAAAACTTATGATGAGCGTCAGACTGGAACTAAAGTGGACCTATTTATAACCAATATGGAAACTATTTATCTTGATATGCTGGCTCAAGAAAAAGGTTATCAAAACCACGAAAATAACGGGAATAACTAAAACATGCAAAAAGGTCGCCTTTCTCTATGGCGACCTTCATTTTATAATTGTTGATTTTCATTTAATCAATTTTATTCGTCCTTCTCCAGATACCTGCCTCATGAGCTGCCTTTATTAAATCATCCCGGAATTTCGGGTGGGCAAGTTCAATGATGTTTTCTGTTCTTACCCATTGATTCTGCGCCCGCATTTTCTTTACTCCATATTCAGTTACAATATAGTCTACCATATGTCTGGTGATCGTTACCGAAGTTCCTGGCTTAAATACAGGTACAATTCTTGATACCAGATTGGCATCTTTATCAGTATAAGTTGAAGGCAAACATATAAAACTTCTGCCGCCTTTAGACCACTGAGCACCCAGAGTAAAGTCTGTCATTCCCCCATTACCTGATATCTGTTTAAAACCATCACTTTCTGCATTAACCTGAGTTAACAAATCAACCTGTACAGCCTGATTGATGGATACAAAATTATCATTAAGGGCAATAATCCTGGGATCATTGGTATAATCCACACTATAAATGGCTAAGCCTGGATTCCTGTCCAAAAATTCATACAACCTTTTCGTCCCCAGAGCAAATGTATATACAGCTTTCCCTTTGTCTATATTCTTTCTTAAACCAGTAGCAATTCCTTTTTCAATCATATCTATAAAAGCATCCACAAACATTTCGGTATGAATTCCTATATCCTTTAAATCTGAATCAGCAATCAATTGTCCAACTGCGTTGGGCATCGCTCCAATACCTAATTGTATACAGTCACCATCATGAATATATTCCAAAAGATTTTTAGCTATCTGCATATCAGCTTCCGTGGGCTGTGGCAATACTGGAGCAGCAAATATTTCCTGATCATCAGGCGCTTCAACTATATAATCTACCTGGGATATATGTACTGCTTCTTTAATACCTCCATAGCATACCGGCATATTTTTATTTACTTCAACAACCCTTACCCTTGAATTCAAAAAACATTCCAGAGCCTCTGAACAGTTAGGTCCAAAATTAAAATATCCTCTCTCATCCATAGGAGCTACCTGATGCCAGTGATGATCTGTTCCCTTAAGGTTATTAACTTCACCAGCCTTAACAAATATAGTTGAAACATGATAAAGTAAGGGTGCATAAACAACAGCTGGATAATATTCAGCCAATCTTCTGGTTAAAGCACTCCAGTGCCAGTCCTGATAAACAAAACTTTCAGGATACTGTACAACTTCCGGGATTGGTGGTACAGTCACGGCACCAGCTACCAATACATCTCTCAATTCTTCATGTCTTTCCGCCAGTGCTTTTACAAGCTGCACCGGTTTGCCATTAAAATAACCTAACTTAATCCCCTCTCCTGATTTAACCATTTTTGCAACTTCTTCAGCCGTAGTAAGTTTTCTCTTATATTCCTCCCAATATGCCATTTTATTCCCCCCTAGTATAAACTTTTTTGCATTAAATATTACTTAAATGTATTTTAGTTGTATTTTATATTTTATCATAATATTTTATTAAATTTAATAATTAATTTTACATAATATCTTATAAATTAAAACAAAAAATGATATTTTATGCTAAACGTAATTAACAATTATATTTTTATAAAATAAAAAAGTCGCCATATTATGGCGACCCTTAATAATCTGCTGAAATTTATTTAATCAATTTTATTTGTTCTCCTCCAGATACCTGCTTTATGAGCTGCCTTTATTAAATCATCCCGGAATTTCGGATGGGCAAGTTCAATAATGTTTTCTGTCCTTACCCATTGATTCTGTGCCCGCATTTTCTTTACCCCATATTCAGTAGCTATATAATCAACCAAATGTCTGGAAATAGTTACCGAGGTTCCTGGTTCAAATGTCGGTACTATACGGGACACCAGGTTACCATCTTTGTCTGTATAGGTAGAAGGAAGGCATATAAAACTTTTTCCTCCCTTGGACCACTGAGCGCCTAAAACAAAATCAGTCATTCCTCCGTTGCCTGAAATCTGCCTGAATCCAGAACTCTCTGCATTAACCTGAGTTAACAAATCTACCTGAACAGCCTGATTTATTGATATAAAATTATCATGCATTGCTACCACACGAGGATCATTCACATAATCCACGCTGTAGGTTGCCAGAGCTGTATTTTCATGCATAAAATCATAAAGTTTCTGAGTACCTAAAGCAAAAGTATAAACAGCTTTAAACTTATCGAATTTTTTCTTCGCTCCAGTAGCTACACCTGCCTCAATCATATCCATAAAAGCATCCACAAACATTTCCGTATGTATCCCTATATCCTTTACTCCAGCATCCTTTAAAATTTTCCCAATGGCATTGGGAAGTCCCCCTATTCCTAACTGCAAGCAACATCCGTCATGTATATACTGAACTAAATGTTCTGCCATCTTTTTTTCTACCTCAGTAGGAGGCGGTACCTGAGGCAGAGCTGCCAATTTCTGATCTTCTGGAGCTTCCACAATAAAATCGATCTGGGATATATGAATAGCTTCCTGGCTTCCACCTAAACAACGCGGCATATTCTTATTTACCTCTACGCATCTATATTTGGTGTTCAAAAAGCTGGTTAGTGATTCAGAACAATTAGGACCAAAATTAAAAAATCCGTTTTCATCCATCGGTCCTACCTGCTGCCAGCACCAATCTACCTTTCTTCCCTGATTGACTTCACCATTCTGTATGCAATCAACACATGTATGATATAACATAGGTGCATATGTAATATTATCATAATAATTTCTCAAAGCTCTGGTAGCAGCACTCCAGTGCCAATCCTGGTAAAGAAAGCTCTCTGGATAACTTATAACTTCCGGAATAGGAGGCATGGTAACACAGCACATAAGCAAAACATCACGTAATTCTTCATGTCTTTCCGCCAAAGCCTTAATTAAGGTTACCGGCTTGCCATTAAAATAACCTAATTTAATAGTCTGTCCTGACTGAACTTTGGCAGCAACCTCCTCTGCCGTAGTAAGTTTTGCCTTATACTCATCCCAGTATGACATCTTATCCCCCCATTATAAATCTATTTATAAATGGTAATTTTATAAATTTTTATTTATGTTAATATTTTATCACAAATTTTGTTTTTTTGTATAAAAAAATTACAAAAATATAATATAAATTATTAAATATTACATTTATAATAAATATCACGTCATAACATCACAAATATAATAAAAATTACGGTAATATTATATTTGTAATGAAACTGAAACAGGGGACGGTTCTCTGTTTCACTAAAGTGAAACAGAGAACCGTCCCCTGTTTCAGACTGTTTCAGAAAAAAATAAATCCTGGCAACGACCTACTCTCCCACAGCTTCAGCTGCAGTACCATCGGCGCTGGAGGGCTTAACTTCCGTGTTCGGGATGGGTACGGGTGTTTCCCCTCCGCTATCGTCACCAGGAATTCTTCTTCCCTGAATCCCTCAAAACTGCAGATAGCGCTTCCTTCACCTCAAGGCTCCTAGGTCAAGACCTCGATCTATTAGTACCGGTCGGCTTAATACATCGCTGTACTTACACCCCCGGCCTATCTACCACCTAGACTCGATGGGATCTTACCTCCTTACCGGAGTGGGAGAACTCATCTTGGGGTTGGCTTCGCGCTTAGATGCTTTCAGCGCTTATCCATTCCAGACATAGCTACCCAGCTGTGCCCCTGGCGAGACAACTGGTACACCAGCGGTCTGTCCATCCCGGTCCTCTCGTACTAGGGACAGCTCCCCTCAATTCTCCTGCGCCTGCGATGGATAGGGACCGAACTGTCTCACGACGTTCTGAACCCAGCTCACGTACCACTTTAATGGGCGAACAGCCCAACCCTTGGGACCTTCTCCAGCCCCAGGATGTGATGAGCCGACATCGAGGTGCCAAACCTCCCCGTCGATGTGAACTCTTGGGGGAGATAAGCCTGTTATCCCCGGGGTAGCTTTTATCCGATGAGCGACGGCCCTTCCACTCGGTACTGCCGGATCACTAAGCCCGACTTTCGTCCCTGCTCGAAATGTCTCTCTCGCAGTCAAGCTCCCTTCTGCCTTTACACTCTACGCGCGATTTCCATCCGCGCTGAGGGAACCTTTGGGCGCCTCCGTTACCCTTTAGGAGGCGACCGCCCCAGTCAAACTGCCCACCTGACACTGTCCCTGCACCAGCTTATGGTGCCAGGTTAGAACCCCAGTAATCCAAGAGTGGTATCCCACCAGCGGCTCCAGCAGACCTGGCGACCTGCTTTCTCTGCCTCCCACCTATCCTGTACATGGACTACCAAGATCCAATGTCAAGCTGCAGTAAAGCTCCACGGGGTCTTTCTGTCCTATCGCAGGTAATCGGCATCTTCACCGATACTACAATTTCACCGAGCCCCTCGTCGAGACAGTGCCCAGATCGTTACGCCTTTCGTGCGGGTCTGAACTTACCAGACAAGGAATTTCGCTACCTTAGGACCGTTATAGTTACGGCCGCCGTTCACTGGGGCTTCGGTTCAGAGCTTCGCCCTCTCGAGCTAACCCTTCCCCTTAACCTTCCAGCACCGGGCAGGCGTCAGCCTCTATACTTCATCTTTCGATTTCGCAGAGACCTGTGTTTTTGGTAAACAGTCGCCTGGGCCTATTCTCTGCGGCTCTCTCACGCTCGCTAACGTCTGCTAGCTCACGCTACCAGAGCACCCCTTCTCCCGAAGTTACGGGGTCATTTTGCCGAGTTCCTTAACGAGGGTTCTCTCGCGCGCCTTAGGATTCTCTCCTCGCCTACCTGTGTCGGTTTGCGGTACGGGCACCCTGCTTCTCGCTAGAGGCTTTTCTCGGCAGTCTGGATTCAGTGACTTCGGTACTTCCTTTCCCTCCCCTTCACACCTCAGGATCCCGTGAGGCGGATTTGCCTACCTCACTCCCTACGTGCTTGGACGCACTCTTCCATCCGTGCGCTTCACCTATCCTCCTGCGTCACCCCTTCGCTCAAACGAAGCTCGGGTGGCACTGGAATCTCAACCAGTTATCCATCCCCTACGCCCTTAGGCCTCGGGTTAGGTCCCGGCTTACCCTGGGCGGACGAGCCTTCCCCAGGAATCCTTAGGCTTCCGGCGGGCAGGATTCTCACCTGCCTTCTCGCTTACTCATGCCAGCATTCTCTCTTCCTGTAAGTCCACCACTCCTTTCGGTATGGCTTCTGCCCTACAGGAATGCTCCCCTACCAATTACCTTCCACGGTAATTCCGTAGCTTCGGTACTATGCTTAGCCCCGTTATATTTTCGGCGCAGTGCCACTTGACCAGTGAGCTGTTACGCACTCTTTAAATGATGGCTGCTTCTAAGCCAACATCCTGGCTGTCTTCGTAGCACTACCTCCTTTCCCACTTAGCATAGATTTCGGGACCTTAGCTGACGGTCTGGGCTCTTTCCCTCTCGTCCATGAACCTTATCACCCATGGACTGACTGCCAGTCACCACCTTATGGTATTCGCAGTTTGGGAAGGTTCGGTAACCCGGTAAGGCCCCTAGCCTAACCAGTGCTCTACCCCCATAAGGCTCCTAACTGACGCTAGCCCTAAAGCTATTTCGGGGAGAACCAGCTATATCCGAGTTCGATTGGCATTTCACCCCTATCCACAGCTCATCCACGTACTTTTCAACGTACTCTGGTTCGGGCCTCCACGATGTGCTACCATCGCTTCACCCTGGCCATGGATAGATCACCCGGTTTCGGGTCTACGGCAACAAACTTAGCGCCCTCTTCAGACTCGCTTTCGCTTCGGCTCCGCCCTTCTCAGGCTTAACCTCGCTTGCTACCGTAACTCGCTGGCCCATTCTGCAAAAGGTACGCAGTCACACGCTCTCAATCGTGCTCCTACCGCTTGTAGGCATACGGTTTCAGGTTCTATTTCACTCCCCTCCCGGGGTGCTTTTCACCTTTCCCTCACGGTACTCTCCACTATCGGTCGCCAGGTAGTATTTAGCCTTGGAGGGTGGTCCCCCCTGCTTCCCACCAGATTCCACGTGTCCAGTGGTACTCGGGATTGCCGCCTAACTGCTGCGCAAATTTCGGGTACGAGGCTTTCACTCCCTGTGGCCCAGCTTTCCAGCTGCGTTCCCCTATTCGCTCCGCAGTTACGTATAGTCTGCAACCTATACCCGCGACATCCCTCAACCCCTGTTAAGCAACGCTTGCAGGCTTCTACACTTAACAGGTTTGGGCTCCTCCCCGTTCGCTCGCCGCTACTTGGGGAATCTCTCTTGATTTCTTCTCCTCCGGTTACTAAGATGTTTCAGTTCACCGGGTTTCGCCCCTCATGCCCTATGTGTTCAGGCATGGGTGACAGAGGTTCTCCTCTGCCGGGTTCCCCCATTCGGACATCCACGGATCTACGCTCGCTTGCAGCTACCCGTGGCTTTTCGCAGCTTGCCACGTCCTTCTTCGCCTCCTGGCGCCTAGGCATCCACCGTACGCCCTTACTATCTTGACCTATTCCTACGCGCGATTCACCCTTCGGTGAAATCTCCCTACGCTATCTGCAGTTTTCAAAGATCCTCTCTATATTATATACATAAAACGAACAGCAAGGCCT